>NZ_JAUFQT010000001.1:580000-1780000 GCF_030409905.1 Echinicola jeungdonensis | reverse complement strand
GGGATCTTTGTAAGAAGGGTCCCCTGAAAGGAACTGTTTCTCAATCTCAGGTACCTCCATGGACAGGAGCTTCTCCGTCGTAAGCCCTGTTTTCTTATTGTTTTCCAACAGCTTGTCCAGCTTAAAAAGATAGCTCTTGACTGTGTTTTTGCTCATCTCCAGCATGCGGGCTATGGTTTTGATGCCCTTGCCCTGCTGCCGTAAAATAATCATCTGCTTGATCTGACTCATCGGTTTTGGTTTACCTGCCATCGGATTATACTTAGCGGTTTCGAAAATGTCCGCTAAAAAACCAAAACCATTCCATAGAGGGGTCAACTTGCTCCGGAATTTAAGCCTCAAAGGGGTCAGCTTGCTCCGGATTTAGCTCAATTTTTTCTTCAGGGGGTCAACATCCGCCGGAATGACAGGCGATTCTGGCCCTTAAAGCCACTTTGGTACCTGAATAATTGCCTAATTCGGAGGGGTCAGTTTACTCCGGATTATCCATTCATTTTTTTAACGCCCTACTCAATCGTCCAAAAAACAGATGCTTCAAGGGCCGCCCAAAAGATTTTTCCTAAGAAATTACATTTCAAAATTTAGGTATAAGTAAGCGATTATTGAGAAAATTAAACCAAACCCCAAAATTTCCCTAGGTTTGTAGGATACCCAAAAGGATGTAAATTCCATCCCAAATGTTTTCCATAAGCATGGTTTGGAATAACTACCCTTTTTGCCCTATC
The DNA here is from genome assembly GCF_030409905.1 of Echinicola jeungdonensis. Taxonomy (NCBI): domain Bacteria; kingdom Pseudomonadati; phylum Bacteroidota; class Cytophagia; order Cytophagales; family Cyclobacteriaceae; genus Echinicola; species Echinicola jeungdonensis. The sequence goes on along the minus strand of NZ_JAUFQT010000001.1, from coordinate 1,779,275 downwards.
AAACCCTAAAACTATGAAATTTACCCCTTGGCCTTTTTTGCTGCTTTTGACTTTTTCCTGGCTTGTTAGTTCCTGCCAAAATGAATCCCCGGAAAAGGAATTGGTAATCGGCTTTTCCCAATGCACCACATATGATGATTGGAGAAAAGCCATGGACCAGGAAATGCGCAGGGAGCTTTCCTTTCATGAAAATGTGCATTTCAAATTCAGGGATGCCTCGGGCAATAATGACCTGCAAATCCAGCAGATCAGGGAACTGGTAAAATCCGGGCTGGACCTGTTGATCGTTTCCCCCAATGAGGCGGAACCCATTACTCCTGTGGTGGAAGAGGTGTTTGAAAGTGGCATTCCGGTGATTTTGTTGGACCGAAAAACCAACTCTAATCTTTATACGGCCTTTGTGGGAGCCGACAATTACCAGATCGGGCAAATGGCCGCCCAGTACATTGTCCGCTACGTTAATGGAAAAGGCCATATCATTGAAATCAAGGGGTTAAGCGGTTCCACGCCATTTATAGAAAGGCATCAGGGATTTAAACAAACCATCCAGCAATTTCCGGACATCCAGGTTAGCCCCGTGGAGGGAGATTGGGGAGTTAAAAGGGATGGGAAGGCTGCTTTTATCCAATTATTGGAAAAGGACCAGGACTACGATATGGTCTTTGCCCATAATGATATCTTGGCCATTGCTGCCCAAAAAGTGCAGGCTGAAAGTTACCCTTCCTCAAATCTAAAAATCATGGGTGTGGATGGTTTGCCCGGTCCCCGGGGAGGCATTCAGTATGTTTCGGATGGCTTACTCCATGCCACCATTTTATACCCTACCGGAGGGGACAAGGCCATTCAGCTGGCCATGGATATTCTGAATAACCGTTCCTTCCAAAAAGAAAATATCCTCAAAACCACCGTCATTGACAGCTCCAATGTGGACGTGATGAAAAATTACACCCATGAAATTAGGTCCATGGAATCGGATATGGACCGGATGGAGCAAAAGATCCAGGAACAACTGGAAATTTTCACCACCCAAAGGAACCTCTTGTACACCTTAAGCCTGCTTTTTGTATTGATGGTCTTGTCTTTGGGTTTTGTGTTGAAATTATTGGTTGACCGTAGGAAAATAGACCGGAGACTTAAGCAAAGAAATGAAGAAATCCTCAAGCAAAAGGACCAGATCCTGGCCATTTCCGAAGAAGCCAATAGGGCTAACCAGGAAAGGATTACATTTTTCACCAATATTTCCCATGAATTCAGGACGCCATTAACGCTTATTCAGGCCCCTATCGAAGAATTGCTCGATAAAAATGGCGATACTAAGGCCAAAAAGGAAGTCCTGATGATCAAGAAAAACATCAGCAGGTTGCTCAGGCTCGTCAACCAATTGATGGATTTCCGTAAAATCGATCATGCCAAAATGCCCGTAAAAGCGGCTGAACAAGAACTTATCCCTTTCCTGGAAGGCATCATGTCGGCTTTTGAACCGCTAGCCAAAAAGAGAAAAATGACCTTCAAATTATTGGCCGACAAGCGGAATATCCAACTTTGGTTTGACCCCGGGATGCTGGATAAAGTCCTGTTTAATTTGCTTTCCAATGCCTTTAAATATACCGAGCCCAAAGGAACGGTATTGGTCCATGTCCAGGAGGATGAATTGCAAAATGAAGTGCTGATCAAAGTTGAGGATAATGGCTCGGGCATGTCCCCGGAAGAGGTGGAGCATATTTTTGACCGCTTTTACCAGGGCCGAGGGGCTTCCCAAAAAATGGGCACAGGTTTAGGATTGGCCCTTTCCAAGGAATTGGTCGAACTGCATCATGGGCAAATCCAGGTGGAAAGCAGCCCCGGAGAAAAAACCTGCTTTGCGATCCGGCTTAAAAAAGGGAAAACCCATTTTTCGGAAGATGAAATGGTCAAGGAAGTGATCCACAAAAACCTGACAGAGGAAGTTTTTTACCAGGAGGAGCCTTTGTTATTTGAAATGGACAAAGGCAAAACGGAAACTTCCCAAAACAGCATTTTGATCATCGAAGATGATCCCGAACTGAGAAATTATTTCCAACAAAAACTGGCAGCCAACTATCAGGTTTTTAAGGCAGAAAGCATTACCACAGGGCTTGCTTTAGCCCAGGAAAATATCCCGGACCTGATCACTTGTGACCTGATGTTGGAAGATGGTGATGGCATGGAGATCATCCGGGAATTAAAATCGGACCTGAGGACCAGCCACATTCCAATAATCGTCATTTCAGCCAAATCCTCCATAGAAGACCGCTTGGAGGGCATCCGACAGGGCATTGACGATTACATCACCAAACCTTTTAGCTTTCAATTATTGTTGGAGCGGATCAGGATGTTGCTGATCAACCGGGAAAAATTAAGGGCCCATTTTCTCCATGAATTACCCGTGGACCCGGAAATCACGGACCCCTCCACCCTGGAAAAGAAATTCCTCAAGACTTTTACTTCCCTGATTGAGGAAAATATTGTCAATCCAAAATTTGGCGCCAATGAACTGAGCCAGGCCCTGGGCCTCAGCAGAAGCCAACTTTACCGGAAAGTAAAAGCCATTTTGGGCTACAGCGTCAATGATTATATCAACAAAGTCCGCATCAAAAAGGCCAAAGCTCTATTGAAGGAAGAAGACAAAACCATTGCCGAAATTGCCGGGTTAATTGGCTTTAGTTCCTCCACTTATTTCTCCACCGTATTTAAAAACCAACTGGGTGTATCTCCTTCAGAATTTAGAGAAAATCATAAAAATTGACCCTTGAAATCCCATTGATAAAGGATTTGATACAGATTTTAAGCATTAGGACAATAGTTGAGGATCACTAATTCTTATAGCTTCTAAATAATGCCAAAAAACCGCCTTTAACCAATTAAAAGGGCGGTTTTTCTTTTTTAAACATATTTAAAAATTCTTGAAACAATTTTAAAAAATCCTTCCTGATATCGCTCATAGTTTAGCATCGACAATAAACCCATGAGCACAATCACCACATATCTCACCATTAAACCGCCACCCGGGGACGGCCGGCTTCAATGCCATAAAGGCTGTGAACCAGGGAATTCATGCGTAGACGTTAAAGTGCGCAAAGTTTACTTGTTAAGCTTAGCGCCTGCTGTGCCTCCGCACAAAATTTCAATTTCCCTAAGCTTTATACCATTGCGGCAGGCCCCACCTGAAGGGATCGCATTCAGGTCCTCCCTGAATGCCCCTGAACCCTCAGCAAAGTTGGATGTAAAAATAGCCAGTTCACCGACCTGGAACATCTACCCATTCATAAAAATCAATTATTCAAATATTAACCCCAAAAACCTATGAGAAAAACAATTCTACTTGTTTGGTTATGCCTTTTTCTGGGCTTTCAACTGCATGCCCAGGAAAGGACGGTCACCGGAAAAGTGACCGATCAGTCTTCCGGGGAAGGAATCCCCGGTGTCAATATCCAGGTACAAGGTTCCTCCACTGGCACCGTGACCGATATTAACGGTACCTACAGCATTCCCGTCCAGGAGGAAGCTGTATTGGTTTATTCATTTATTGGTTACCAAGTCCAGAAAATCCCTGTCAATAACCAATCCAACATCAATGTCGCCCTCCAGGAGAACATGATGTCTCTGGAAAGTGTGGTGGTCACCGGTTACCAAACGGAAAGGAAAAAGGACATCACCGGCGCCGTATCGGTGGCGGATGTGGATGCCATGAAAAAACAGGCAGTGGCCAATCCAATGAAAGCCCTGCAAGGCCGCGTGGCAGGGATGAACATTACCGGCAATGGCTCCCCAAGTGCACCGGCTACCATCCGGATCAGAGGGGTGGGCACGCTGAACAATAATGACCCGCTGTTTATCATCGACGGGGTTCCCACCAAAGCAGGCATGCATGAGCTGAACCCGGCCAATATCGAATCTATTCAAGTCCTGAAAGATGCCTCTGCAGCCAGCATTTACGGTTCCAGGGCAGCTAATGGCGTGATCATCATCACCACCAAAAAAGGTAAAAAGGGCCAAATGCAGGTCAACGCCAATGTCTATACTTCGGTATCGGGCTACACCACACGCAGGAAAATGCTGGATACCGAAGGGTACGGGAAAGCCCTTTGGCAAGCCCATATTAACAATGGCACTGACCCCAATTCAAATAGTGTGAAGTACCTCTATGATTGGGAAGTGGATCCGGAAAATGGCCCCGTGCTCAACCAGGTTTTGGTACCCGAATACCTGGATGGCAATAAGACCATGAAATCTTCCAACACGGATTGGTTTGATGAAATCTCCCAGACCGGGGTGATCCAAAACTATGATTTCTCCGTGTCCAATGGCACCGAAAATGGCAATTACCTCCTTTCTGTGGGCTATTTTGACAATAAGGGGGTGATCAAAACCACGGACTTCAACCGCTTGACGGTAAGGTTAAATTCAGATTATAAATTATGGGATGGCAGGGTGACCCTTGGCCAAAACCTCAGTCTGAGCAAAACCAATGAAGTCTCCGGCTCTCCCATGAATGCAGCCATGCAGGCCTTGCCCATTATTCCGGTAAGAACGGAAGATGGCGGCTGGGGAGGCCCTGTCGGCGGCATGAATGACCGTCAAAACCCGGTAAGGCTGCTGATGGACAACAAGCAAAATGACTACGATTATCAAAGGTTGTTTGGCAATTTTTATGCGGACATCCAACTGTTGGAAGGGTTAACTTTCCGGTCCAACTATGGCATTGATTATGGCAATTATACCTCCCGCCAGTACCGGAAAAGATACACATCCGGTTACCTCAACAATCCGGTCAACCGCCTGCAGTCCAACCAAACCCACCATGTCAAAACCACCTGGACCAACACCTTAAAATACCATTGGGTCAGTGGCGAACACCGTTTGGATATCCTTGCCGGGACAGAGCTGTACCAAGACAAGAGCCATACCTTTTGGGCTTCACGGGAGGATTTTGTGGTGGAAGATGATGATTTTATGTACCTGGATGCTGGAACAGGCATTAAAGACAATGGGGGCAGTGGTGCCAAACATGTGCTGCTTTCCTATTTTGGCCGGGCCAATTATTCCCTTATGGACAAGTACCTATTATCCGCCACCCTCCGCTATGATGGCTCTTCACGCTTTGGCCAAAACAACCGGTTCGGCACTTTCCCGGCCTTTTCGGCAGGTTGGAGATTGAGTGAAGAAGGTTTTATCAAAAACAACACTTCCATATTTGATGACCTCAAATTACGATTTGGCTGGGGAATGACCGGCAACCAGGAAATTGACAATAATGCCATTTACAACCTGTATGTGACCGATTATGCCAGCACTTCTTATGACCTCAATGCCAATAAAAGCGGTGTTTTGCCTTCCGGCTATAAACTGATTCAAAATGCCAACCCCAACCTTCGCTGGGAAGCAAGTACCATGACCAACCTGGGATTAGATTTTGAAATTTTCAATCAGCGCCTGTATGGTAGCGCGGAAGCTTATATCCGAAAAACTACCGACATCCTCTTGTTGCCCCCTTACATTGCCACTTTGGGTGAGGGCGGAAACCAATGGGTCAATGGGGCCTCCATGGAAAACAAAGGCCTGGAATTTACCCTGGGCAGCAGAAACCGCATTGGCCAGGACATGCTTTTGGAGTTGAATGCCAACTTTGACATGTACCGCAATAAAATCACCCACCTTCCGGATGAAGTGGTCAATGCCTATGGCGGTGATGGCAGGGGCCAAAATATCCTTGGCCGGCCCATCAATTCCTTCTTTGGCTATGTGGAAAATGGCCTATTCAGGACGGATGATGAGGTGGAAGCCCATGCGGACCAACCTGGCAAAGGCTTAGGCAGAATCCGCTATAAGGATTTAAATGAAGATGGCGTCATCAACGATTATGACCGCACATGGATCGGCACCCCACATCCCAAATTTTCCCTGGGTTTTAACACTTCTTTGGAATACAAAAACTTCGATTTCTCCTTTTTCCTACAAGGAGTATTTGGGATAGATGTGGTCAATGACTTCAAATATTCCACGGACTTTTGGAGTGTTTCCGAAACAGGTTCCAACAAAGGAGCCCGCTTGCTGGATGCCTGGTCCCCTTCCAACCCCGGATCTGACATTCCTGCCATTTCCCTGGTGGACAATAACTGGGAAGCCCGTTTCTCCACTTATTTCATTGAAAACGGCTCTTATGTAAAGCTGCGAAACCTGCAATTAGGCTATACCCTGGATGAAGGCTTAACCAGCAAAATCGGAATGCAGTCCCTGAGAATCTATGTCGGTGGGGATCATTTGGGGATCTTGTTCAAGGACAAATCCTTCACAGGCATAGACCCCGAAAATCCGGGTTTTGGTTATCCCAACCCCACTGTAGGTACAGCCGGGATCAATGTGCGATTTTAATCCATCAAAATAAAAGTCAATTCATTATACAGGAGGAAATTCATCAGGAAGCAATCCTTGATTCCTCTCCATTGAAGCTCCTCCTGCCCAAAATATGAAGGTTATGAAAAAAAATATTATCCTACTGATCAGTGCCCTCTTGGTGCTAGGCTCCTGCGAAAAAGTATTGGAGGTAGGCCCCAAAGGCGTATTAAGCGAAGACCAGATCAACTCTCCCAAAGAAGCAGAAGGCTTCGTCATTGCAGCCTATTCCCAATTGGGAAATGATGAAATCAACCGGCCTTTTAACCTTTGGCCTTATGGCAATGTCCGGGCAGATGATGCCTACAAAGGCGGCCGCGATCCGGGTGATGGTCAGGGCTTTCATTTTATGGAAACCTTTTCCAATACCCGACCCAACATGTGGGAGCTGGATGGCATGTGGTTTTATCAATACATCGGTGTTCGGAGAGCCAATGATGCTTTGAGGATCATGAAAAGATTTACCGAAGAGGAATTTCCAAAGGTAAAAGTCAGAACAGCAGAATTGAGGTTTTTAAGGGCCCACTTTTACTTTAACCTCAAAATTCTTTTCAACCGAATTCCCTATATAGATGAAACGGTTCCAGCTGAAGATTACAAGTACATCACCAATGTAGAACTTAGCAGTAATGAACTTTGGGATAAGATCGCCGCGGATTTTGAATTTGCTGCTGAAAACCTGCCCGTGGAACAGTCGGAAGTTGGAAGAGCCACTAAAGGAGCTGCTTTGTCCTACCTGGCCAAAACCCGCCTTTACCAGGCTTATGAGCAAAATGATAATTATGAAGTGGTCAACATCAATCAGGAAAGACTTCAACAAGTGGTGGATGCCGTGGACAAGGTGATTGCTTTGGGGCAATATCAGTTGGAGCCGGATTTTGGCCACAACTTTTTGCCCGGACCCTTTGAAAACGGCAAGGAATCCATCTTTGCGGTTCAATTTTCCACCGATGATGGTGTAGGCCGCGGCCGGGTCAATCATGGAGCAATGTTGACGGTCCCCCAAGGCCTGGGTTGCTGTGACTTTCAAAAGCCCTCCCAGAACCTGGTCAATGCCTTCCGTACGGCTCCTGATGGCACACCCCAATTGAATTCCTTTAATCAGGGACAGGTGAATTTCGATGCAGAGACCGTGGATCCAAGGTTGGACCATACCGTTGCCCGTCCGGGAAATCCATGGAAATATGAAACTGACCGGGTATTCACCGAAAGCTGGAGCCGTACCCCGGAAATTTATGGGTATTACAATTCCCTGAAGGAAAATGTCTCCCCAGATGATCCGGGTTTTGTCAATGTGGATCCATTTTATGGCAATACCAAGCCAAGGATTGTTTTGCGCTATGCCGATGTATTGCTGTTCAAAGCAGAAGCCCTGATCGAATTGGGCCGGGAAGGTGAAGCCCTGCCTATCATCAATCAAATCAGGGAACGGGCTGCACAAAGTACCTCCATGTTGGTGGACGAATCCGGCAGCTTACTGGCCAATTACCGGGTAGAGCCTTACCAACCTGGAGTTAATATCGAATGGAACCAGGCCAATGCCCGGAAAGCCCTCCGGTTTGAAAGAAGATTGGAATTGGCCCTGGAAGGAAGCCGCTTTTTTGACCTGGTCCGATGGGGCATCGCCGAAGAAGTGATCAATGCTTATTTTTCGGTCGAAGAAACCCGGAAAGAATACCTCCAGGACGGGCAATTTACGGCCGGGAAACATGAATACCTGCCCATTCCCCAAAACCAAATTTTCTGGAGTGAAAACCGGTATGTACAAAACCCCAATTACTGATGATATCCTATAAGCATATATTAGGGCTAATTGGATTGATGTGGCTGTTGGCTCCCGAAGTCCATGCCCAATATGGTGAAAAATACCGCCCCCAGTACCACTTTAGCCCTCAGGAAGGTTGGATAGGGGATCCTGATGGGTTGGTTTACTCAGAAGGCAAGTATCACCTTTTTTGGTGGGGGCATGCCGTGTCTGAGGATTTGGTTCACTGGGAAGAGTTACCGTATCCGATGAGGGGAGATGATGGGTCATTCTCCTACTTTTCCGGGTCTGTGGTGGTAGATCATGATAATACGGCTGGGTTTGGAAGGGGCAGCATGTTGGCCTTTTATACCCAACATTACCCCGGAGATTCTTTGCCCGAATCCCAGGCAATTTCGGTCAGCAAGGATGGGCTGTATTTTGATTATTATGAAAACAATCCGGTATTGGATATAGAGGAGATTTTCTTCAGGGATCCACAGGTGTTTTGGTACGAACCACAGCAAAAATGGGTGATGGCCGTATCACTGCCTGACAAGCAACTGATCCAGCTTTACGAATCCAAAGACCTCAAGTCCTGGGAATTTATGAGTGATTTTGGACCTCTGGGAGCTCAAAATTCCTTTTGGGAGTGTCCGGATTTGATGGAACTTCCCGTTAAGGGTGAGCCTGGAGTGAAGAAATGGGTCATGTTCATCGGCAGGGGCCCCAATAGGGTACAATATTTTGTAGGCTCCTTTGATGGTTTCCAATTTATCCCGGATGAAGATATGTTGTCCTACCTGAATGAAGGAAAAGGGTTGGAAGGGGAGCTGTTTGAGGGCTTTGATCGTCCTGATTACCGGGATTGGGAAGTCTCGGGGACGGCCTTTGGTGCCTATCCTGTCCAAAATGGGCCATTGGCTGGGTTGGGCAAAGGTTATGTTCAGTCAGATCATAAAATGCAAGGCAGCTTGCTTTCTTCCGAATTTATCATCCGGAAGCCGGCCATCAACTTTCTACTGGCAGGAGGTAAGCGTCCAGGGCAATTAGGTGTTCGCCTGATAGTGGATGGGGAGACGGTGAGGACAGCTACAGGAGACAATACGGATGTCTTCCGATGGAGAGGTTGGGATGTAAGCGAACTGATCGGAAAGACGGCCCGCATGGCCATCGTGGACAGCCTATCTGGTGAAGAAGAGGAATTTATTGCAGTCGATCACATCCTGTTTTCAGATCAATTGATGGATCTTCACCTTGAACATGCCTTGTGGATGGATTATGGACCGGATTTCTATGCCGCCAGAACATGGAGGGATGTGGACCAAGTGAGAAATGGCCGCACCACCATGCTGGGATGGATGGGCAACTGGGAATATGCCCGGATAGTTCCTACTTCTTGGGGAAAGGGTTTCGAATCCGTTCCCAGGGATATCAGTCTGAGGAAGTTGAAGAATGGATACCGGCTGGTACAGCAGCCCATTCCCGAATTGCAAAAATTGAGAAAAGAAAAGTACGAGGAATCCGATCGGGTGGTAGAAGGCATACAGTCCTTGGCCTCTTTCAGTCCGGCCCAAAACTGCTATGAAATGGAAGCGGTATGGGATGTGGACCAATCGACTTCTGAGTTTGGCTTAAACCTTTTGGTCGGTGAAGGCAGAAAATTATCCCTTACCTATGATCCGGTACGATTCAATCTGGTTCTGGACAGGACCAACTGTACGGACTATACCTCAGATGAAACTTTTAATCAGAAGTTTCCCTCCAAGATGAGTATGGTGGTGTCCCCGGAAAATGGCCAGCTTCGGCTGCACATTTTGGTCGACCAATCCTCCGTAGAGGTATTTACCAATCAAGGGGAAAAGGTCATGAGCGCCCTAACCTTTCCCGGTGAAGACCAAAAGGGAATTGAGCTATTTACTTCGGAGGGAAAAGCCTTGCTGGTGTCCCTTAAAGCCTGGGAGCTCCATTCCATCTGGAACAAACCCTAATAGCTAAATCAGAAAAAAAAATCCTAAAATGAATCAATATGAATCGCTATAAATCAAAACCCAAAATTTTCATCTTGGCCAAAATCTGTTGGATAGCCTTGTTCCTAACCTCATGCAGTGAAAACCTGGATCCATCCGGATTTATCATGGATCTGCCCGTTTCAGTGGAATCTTTCCGCATCCATGGCAAAGAAGGAGAGATCAACCACCAGACCGGGCAAATTTCATTGACCTTGCCCTATAGATCAGAAGTCTCCTCAGTTGTTCCGGAGATTGGCTTGCCGAAAGGTGCCCGCATTTCCCCCGCTCTTGATAGTCCCACGGACTTTGGTAGTCGAGTGGACTTTAAGGTGATCAATGGGAATCTATATAGCAATTACCGAGTGAATGTGAAGGTCTTGCCTCCCTTTTTGGATTTCTCCATCTTGGGCGTACAGGCTTCCATAGATGATGTGCAAAATACGATTTCCCTTACCCTGCCGGCGGATACGGATGTGAGCAGCCTACAGCCCGAAATTGAACTTTCGGAAGGGGTCTCCCTTTCCCCTGAAGCTGGATCAACGATTGATTTTTCCAATCCTGTGGTATTTACCGTTTCCACCGGAAGCCATGCGGAGGAATATACCGTCACGGTGACTTTGCAGTCGGAAGGCGTGAAGGTCGCCTACCTTGGCTTGGCGGCCAACAGGAATGAAATCAACGATCCCGACGAAAAAGAGGCAGGAAACTGGGTTTTCAATAAATTTTCCGATGTGGAGTACCTTTCGTTTCAGGATATCGCCAATGGCAAGGACTTATCGGCTTATGGGGTGATTTGGTGGCATTATGATGCAGCCATGGAACTCCCTGAAATAGCCCTGGATCCTGAAGTGCTCAATGCTTTGAAAAACTTCCGCAATACAGGAGGCAATTTATTGCTGACCACCTTTGCTTCCCGCTATGTGGAAGCCCTGGAAGTTGTGCCGATGGGCAAAGGTCCTAACAATGTTTTTGGAGATTTCCCGCCCAATGGATTTGTGGATGAAAACAATTCCTGGGGCATATCCTTCAAAGGTCATGAAGACCATCCTGTATTCCAGGGCCTTCAAACCTATGAAGATGGAAAAGCCAATCTTTTGGAAAAAGGCACTTTCAGACTCAACCATACCGCCTGGTGGTTCTTGCCGGAATGGGGTGGTTATGGAGACGGCGAAGGCTGGAGAAACCAAACCGGCGGCATCAACCTGGCCAGCGAAGCCTGGGACAATGAGCTAAATGGAAGAGTATTGATCGCAGAGTTCCCCGGCGAACCTCAGCAAGGCAATGTAATGGTCATCAGTGCCGGCGCTTATGATTGGTACCAGGAAAATCTGGCCGATGGTAGCCCAAGTCCTGAAAATGGCTTTCACAGCAATATCGAAAAGCTGACCAAAAACACAATCAAGTATTTATCAGAATGATGGAAAGGATAGGTTTAGTGTAGTCAGGTAAAACCGGCCTTGTTCCTTCGGAAATGGTGACATCCGTAGGGCAATGGCCGGTGATTACCCTGGTTTAACTAGCGCAACTACTGCCTTTCCCTAAAGCATCGCTAACCATGTTTAACTGCAAAAAAATGATACAATTATTGATGGTGCTGCTGGCTTTTGTAGCCTGTCAGGAAAAGGAAGACACTTCCCCCAAAATCCCGGAAACGGAAACCAGCAGTACTACTATTTACCCAAAACCACCTTCAGCCTGGGTTGGTACCACCAATCCTTATTACACCGCCGGATGGGTGGGAGATATCATGCCATTTTATGACAAAGGGAAATTCCATATTTACTTTTTGCATGATGCCAAAATAAAGCCCGAAGGAAAAGGGTTCCATTCCATCCACCAATTTGAAAGCACCGACCTTGTGGATTTTGATTATAAGGGAGAAGCCATCTCCTTTGGTAAAGCGGATGAACCCGATTTTGCCATTGGTACCGGATCAGTACTGCCCTATGAAGACGAGTATTTGTTTTATTATACCGGGCATAATGGCAACGAGGCTTTTGTTCAGCAACATCCACGGGAAAGTGTCCTTTTTGCCTCAAGCCAAAACCTTCAAAACTGGGAGAAAAACGAGGATTTTATCCTTACCGCCCCTAATGGGTATTACGACTATGAATTCCGGGATCCCCATGTGTTTTATAATGAGGAAGCCCAGGAATATTGGATGATCCAAAGTACGCAGTACCAAGACAGCAGAAAGGCAGTGCTTTTGCTTTTCACTTCCCAAAATCCACTCACCGACCCTTGGGAAGCCCAAGATCCACTATATGTGAGTTCAGAAGAAGAAGATTACCTGATGTTAGAATGTCCGGATATCTTCAAAATGGGGGATTATTGGTACCTGCTTTTTTCCGAATGGGGCATAAAGGGCACCCATTACCGGATGGCCGATTCCTCCACCGGACCCTGGCGGAAACCTGAGAACGACCGATTGGACGGCGAGTATTTTTTTGCTGCCAAAACAGCTTCGGATGGGGATAAAAGGTATGCCTTTGGCTGGACAGCCCGAAAGATGCCGGAAAACGACCAGGGAAATAAGCAATGGGCCGGAAATATGGTCATTCATGAATTGGTGCAGCAAGATAATGGTGAATTGGGTCTCAAAGCCCCAAATGCCATCAATGCCCTTTTTGACCAAGAAAAGCCCCTGGAAAGCCTATCCAGCACCGGCCAGGTTCAAAACAATTCCGATGATTATCAACTTGATGGCATGGCGGGTTTCTCCTCGGTAAACTTCGCTGAGCTGGAAGGAAGCCAGAAAATCAGTGCCCACCTTTCCTTTTTGGAAGGCCAGGGAGTAACTGGATTTGCCTTTGGCCTGGACAATGATTTTGAAAATGCTTACCGCATTGGATTTTTCCCAGAGGAAAACAAAATCAAGGCCTTCAATGGAACCAATACCCAAGTGGTGACGGAAGTGGATGTGGATTTAAGCGCTGGGGAAACTTACAAGGTGGAAATCATTTGTTCTGGCAGCATTGCCGTGATGTATATCAATGGCCAAGCCGCCTTAAGCAATCGAATTTACAGTATGCAAAACCAAAACTGGGGGATTTATGCCCAGAACAATTCCAGCACCTTTGGCAAATTGAAGCTAGCTGAAGAAAATCAATAAACCTCTTCACAAGAATTGAGATGGGATTAAACTAAAACCTCCCTTCTCAATTCTCATATCTAACCAAAACAAAAACCCAAAAATTATGACCAACCTAAGCAAACTGGCCATCTTTGTCATGGCCATCACAGGCTTGTTGTGCCCTTCATGTCAAATTGCAGATTTTCCTACTGGAGGGGACACGAGTACCGATGATCAAACGGTGGCATTATCTTCAGCTGGATTACAATGTGTGGCCCAAGCCGAAGAAACCGATTATCAAGTATATAAAATGAGCAATGACGGTTATCGCATCGGTGACCTGGCACCTTTTTATGATGCTTCAAGCGGGAAATTTATGTTGTACCATTTGAAGGACATTTGGGATGATCCTAGCAATCAAAGACATCCCATCCACGCATTTACCACTACTAATTTTTATGATTTTACCGAAAATGGGGAAATCATCGCTTCCAGCTCTGATAATTGCGCCCAGGACTTTGCCGTCGGCGCGGCCAGTTTTATCAAGGAAAATAGCACCTATTACGGCTTTTATACCGGCCATAACCCCAATTCAGGTTCCTGTGGCACTTTCCGGGAGGGGGTGATGCTGGCTACTTCCAGTGATCCAACTAGTAGTTTTGTTAAGGATACCACTTTTGCCACCATTAACGTGCCCTTAGGACAGGGTTTTGATGAAAATGATAATTTTCGGGATCCTTATGTATTCAAGGACAATGGCACCTTTTACATGTTGATTTCTGCCCGGAAGGATATCGGTGGCATCATGAAAGGTGTCATCATTTACTATACCTCTTCGGATTTGTATAATTGGACTTATCAAGGCGTGCTTTATGATGGTGGGCCAGATAATTACTGGATGATGGAATGTGCCCAGGTGATCCAATTCGGCAGCACCTATTATTTGATTTATTCTGATCAAATTGGAAAGCACCTGCTTTACCGAAAAAGCAGCAATCCCACTGGGCCTTGGTCTGCTCCCTCGGGCAATGACCGCTTTGCAGGGAAAGGAATATTCGCCGCCAAGGCCATTACGGATTCCTATGGGGACCATTACCTGGCCGGATGGACCAATATCCTCACTGGAAACACAGATGATGGCGATTGGGCCTGGGGAGGTAACCTGGTAGCGCATAAAATTTACCCCATGCCCAATGGAGACCTGGCAGCCACCATCCCCCATACTTTGGAAGCCTATATGCAAACCGACTCCGATACCATTTTGATCAACAGCCAATGGGGGGATGTTACCAATACCCAGCCTGGAGAACACTCCTACCGGATTATCAGTCAGGCAGATTTTGATGTGGCCAATGTGATTTTTGAGCCTATTGCGGAAGAGCGTTACATGATCAGTACCACCATGTCCTTTGACAGTTCGGCCAAGGATTTTGGCTTTATGATCGGGGCCTGTGATGGTTACAATGACTTTTATAGCCTCCGTTTTATCCCTTCTGAAAACCGCTTTAGTTTCGACAAAACCAACCGGGATAGCCTAACCACCACCAGTGAAGCGGTCAATGACGTTCCTTTAACCTTGGCAGCCAATACCAATTATGACATTAAAATTTTAATAGAAAACTCTATGGTAGTGGTGTATATCAACAATCAGGTGGCCCTCTCCAACCGGATATACAAAGCCAGCAATACCCACTGGGGCATTTTTACAGATCACAGCGATGTGACCTTTACCGATATCCGCATGACGCATCCTTAAATTCATTTGATAAACGGAAGTCGAGAAAGGCTTCCGTTTTTTCCTCCCTGCCCCCTTAATTCCCTTAAGGGAAACCCAACGCACCAATCCTAAATCGATATCCTTATAAATTGGAATCCATCCTTAAACGTCAGAACGAGGGCAGCCTCAAGGACAATTGCCGCCAGATGACTTTTTTTAACCTCTTCCTTAAATGTAAAAGCATATAATGATGAAAAAAGAATAAAACGGCAATCGGTATGAAGTCAAAAATTTTCAAACTCCTACTAGTCTCCAAACGGGAAGGGGATGCCAGCTGGTTTTTTGACATTTTTATAATTTCATTGATCCTTTTGAATGTTACCGCAATGGTGTTTGGGTCGGTTGAACCTCTTCGGAATAGCTATCCAACCGTTTTTAAATACATTGAAATAGTATCAATCATCATTTTTACGGTGGAATATATTTTAAGGGTTTGGACGGCCAACCTTAACCCAAAATTTAACAAACCTGTTATCGGTAATTTAAAATATGCATTTACCCCGCTCGCCATTATTGATTTATTGGCTATTCTACCCTTTTACCTTCCATTTCTGGGCATTGATTTGAGGGTTTTTAGAATTTTTAGATTGTTTAAAATTGCTAGGTATATTTCTGCTTTGACATTGATGCATCAGGTGATCAAACAAAAGAAAGAAGAACTGATGGTTTCCTTAATCTTCACCATGTTCCTTTTGCTTATTACCTCCACTTTGATGTATTACGTTGAACATGATGCCCAACCTGCAAATTTTTCCAGTATTCCGGAAACCATGTGGTGGGGAATCGCCACCTTAACGACCGTGGGTTATGGGATTTTTAACCGGTAACACCATTTGATAAAATTTTGGGGGAACCATTGCTATTATTGGAATTGGCCTTTTTGCATTACCGACGGGCATCTTAGCCTCTGGATTTTCCGATGAACTTTCAAGGAGAAAAAGCACCAATAACAATTGCCCTACTTGTGTCCAGGTGGTACAAAACAAATTCTGGAAAATTAGTAGGTATAATAAATTGAGTTTATTCTGGGATAGGTGATTTTATAAAAAGTAATCCAGATATTAACTTACACCAAAACTCCCTTCATGTCCATAATATTTGATCAAATTGATTTTTCTTATTCCAAAAATGAAGACCCTTTGATTCAAGGTTTTTCATTGGAAGCAGAGCCCGGGGACCGCTTGGCCATCAAAGGGGAATCCGGTACGGGAAAAACTACCATTTTCCGTTTATTATTGGGTTTTGAGATACCCGACCAGGGAACCATTTTATTTCAAAGAGAAAAATTAAATCCTTCAAACATTAAAGGACTTCGACAGCAGACCACCTGGCTGCCCCAGGATTTGGATTTGGGCCAGGGTCTGTTGAAAGAAGTTTTCTACCATCCTTTTCAATTTAAATCCAACCTAGCCAATTCCCCATCCGAAGAAACGGTTCTTGAAACTATTAATGAGCTGGGGTTACCACAAAAATTGTGGGTGGAAAAGTTTGAAAACCTTTCCACCGGCCAAAGACAAAGGGTAGGTATTGCCCTTTGCTATCTTTTACAAAAACCCATTTTGTTACTGGATGAACCCACTTCAGCATTGGATGATGCTTCCAAAGAAAAAGTAACCGAATTGCTTTATAAAAAAAAATCGCGGACCATCATCTCCACTTCCCACGATCCCTGGTGGCTGGAACGCTGTGAAAAAGTTGTTGAATTGAGTAATTAAAAACACTTATGGAAATCATCGACCTTTCCTGGTTTCAGTTGGGCATTGGCTTTTTGATCCTCCTTATCCCTGCCTATATCCTTTGGAAGTTCAAAACTGGATTAATCCAAAAACTGGGCATTGCCACTTTTAGGATGACCTTGCAACTGCTTTTTGTAGGTTATTACCTGGAATACCTATTTAAATATGACAATCCCTGGGTCAATGTGGCCTGGATCGTCATCATGGTAGGTGTGACAGATTTTGCTACCATTGATCGAAGTGAACTGCACCATAAAAGGTCCCTGCTACTTTCTGTCTTTTTTGCTACTTTTTTGGGTATTGGGGTCATTGACCTGTTTTTCCTTCATTTTGTCATCCAATTGCCTAATATCTTGGCCGCACAATATACCATTCCCATCACTGGCATGGTCCTGGGGAATTGCCTTCGCAGCAATATCATTGGCATCAATGCCTTTTATTTTGGATTGGACGAACACCAGGAGCGTTATCGCTTTTACCTGGCCAATGGCGCCAGCAGAAAGGAAGCCTTATTTCCGTTTTTCAGAGATGCCCTAAAAAAATCCGTTAACCCCAGTCTGGGCACAATGGCCACCATTGGTCTGGTATCTTTGCCGGGCATGATGACCGGCCAGATAATAAGCGGGAGCTCCCCCCTGATCGCTATCAAATACCAAATCATGATTATGCTGGCCATTTTATCGGGCACAGTGCTTTCCGTTTATTTAGGCATTGCCTTTTCTAACAAAATGGTATTTAACAAGCGGGATATGATGGATGGATCCATCCTCAATAAAAAATAGCAAGGTAAAAATTGACGGAAGAATTTTCACTTAAAAAGTGTTTCAAAAGCTAAAAAAATATAAGGGTGAAGTTTGCAACTTCACCCAACTGAACACTTTAATCGCCATGACTAAGAAGAATCAATGGACGACTTCTGCCATCTAAAATTAGAAATTATTACCTTTTATTCGGTTTCCTTACTCCATTTGATGGTACAACCAATGGCTTTTGTGGTTTCTACCGGCACAGGTTGCCCATCCAAGACAGCATCCACTGCATCCTCCACATAGGTCTCTGTTACTGCAGAGGCATCCTGGTAATTGTTATCTATGGCACCAATATATTTAACAATGTATTTCCCATCTTCTTTGTTTAACAGGAAAACATGGGGAGTTCGGGCCCCGCCATAAGCTTTGATGACCTCCTGACTTTCATCGTACACATATGGGAAAGGAAAATTCTTTGCCTTGGCCCTTTTCTTCATTTCTTCAAAACTATCACCTGGGCTGACCTGATCGTCATTGGAGTTGATGGCAATAACCGGATATCCTTTTGGGGCATATTTTTCATGCAACTGGATCATGCGATCCTCATAAGCTTTGACATAAGGACAGGTATTGCAGGAAAATATCACCAAAGCCCCCTTTGCATCTTCCATTCCTGAAAGGGAAATTTCCTCCCCCTCGACACTTGGAAGGCTAAAATCCATGGCTTCATCGCCAATAGCATAGCCGGAATCCTGGGCTTTGATAGCCGAAATGCCTCCAAAGACCATCAGAATCAAGGTTATAATCATTAATTTCTTCATGATTGTTATTGTTTAAGTTGTTTGATTAAAGATTGCAGTTCGGATTTCTCCAGCTCTCCTTCATGAAAATGCCTTTCCCCATTAGCCTTAATAAAAAGTGTTGCAGGAATTGCACCCGACCAGGTGGAGTCCACCTTATTGATCCATTTATTATAATCCACATCATCCAGGAGATAGACAGGAGCCTGAATATCGCGCTTTTCGATAAAATTATTGACCCTTTCGTGCTTCCTTCCATCATCCAGGGAGATAAAGAAAAGTTTAACCTCCGGATTAGCTTGCTTTGCTTGTTCAAAATAAGGCATTTCCCGGACACAAGGAGCACACCAGGTGGCCCAGAAATTATAGATCCGCAGTTTGTCTGATTCCTCAGCAGTCATTTGCTCAAATTCTTCAAAAGAGATGATTTTAATGTCAGAGCTTTCCTGGGAATACGCAGGGATTGTAAAAGCTAGGGCAAAAAATAAAGCAAAACCTAAAAGGATGAATTTCATAATTCAAGTATTTTGTTGCTAACCATTGAAAACGTAACTCAGAATAATTGGTTTAACCGTTCATCAAAAAGTCCAGAATTCCGAGTAAGTTAAAATTTTTATTATGCTTCAAATTGTTATTTCCACTTCCTGCTAAAATTGGGAAGCCAAAGAGATTTTCAAAGTGCCAAAGGCCTTTCAGAAAAAAAATCAGTAAATTATCTGATCATTTTTATTGCATCCTACAATTAAGCCCAAGAAAATGAAAACAACCAATAAACCCATTATCACCATATCAGCGGTTATTGCCTCCCCTGTTGAAAAAGTCTGGGAATTATACAATGGTCCTGCGCACATTACCCAGTGGAATTTTGCCATTCCGGAATGGCATTGCCCCAAAGCAGAAAATGATTTAAGGATAGGCGGCAAACTATGTTCCAGAATGGAAGCCAAAGACGGAAGTTTTGGATTTGATTTTGAAGCCACTTATGACGAGGTGATCCCTCATCAAAAAATAGTCTACACCCTTACAGATGGTCGAAAAGTCATGATCAATTTTGACGAACTGGAGGGAAAAACAAAGATCACTACCCAATTTCAGGCTGAATTAGAAAACCCAATAGAAATGCAAAGGGATGGCTGGCAAGCTATCTTAAATAATTTTAAAAATTATGCCGAAACCAAAAGTTAGGGATTAGTTGAATTAGGTACTTAATTCAATGGGGTTCCAGTAATGGTTTCCATTTACCCTCCAATTGAACGGCGGGATATAAAAATTGAGCATTTCCACCTAAAAATTGAAACTTAGATAATCGGCAATCTTCTTTAGCCCCTTATCTGAAATAAGGGAGATATTTACACACAAAATGGTGTAATTCCTTGGTGAACTTTTATGAATTTCAAGGAATGCAAAACAAGCTATCATGATTTTTTTCCAACTGGTGGACGAAAAAAAGTCATACAAACCATTGCTAAGATTCATCTTCCAATAGTAGGCTTAAAGTCGTAACTTTATAATAACCAAAAGGTTACAACCATGCCACTTTTTATGGCTTATCATCACATCCCATTGGGAAGCATTAATGAAGTTAAAAAAACCTATTTATCAGCCCTTCCTTTTCACCAACAATTGGAGATCTCTTATCACCAATTTTGGTTCAATGAGGAAGGAAGAGGTTTCTTTTGCTTGATTGAAGGCCCTGATAAATCAACCTGTAATTTGGCCCATGAACTTACCTTTGGCGAGGTTCCTATTGACTTGACCCAAGTGGAAGCCGGAAATTTTGCTCCAAAAAGTACCCAGAAGTTTACGGATTTTTTTCCCAATGACAAGGAAACGGATAGTCTTGGTTTCCGGGGGGTTTTGGTAATATCCATCAGGCCCATTACCCCAGATCCAATTTTTTCCAATAAAAGCCACAATTTGGAAGTTCCTCCTTGGGCTAGAGCCATTATCACCGAAAAATTGAGGGAATTTAGAGGCCGGGAAATAGGTCAAACCCAAGAGGAAAGTATAATTGGGGTATTCCATGATGTGAAATCAGCCTACCATTGTGCCAGATCCCTCCAACAGATTCTAATTCATAACCGGAATTTTAGCCCAAAAGTTATTTTCAAAATGGGCCTAAGTGCATCCAGCCCCTTTGGAGAAAAAACCAACTCCCTTTCCGCAATTATTCAGCAGGCACAAATGCTAAGTCATGTAGCTAAAGATTACCAGGTAATAATCTCCCCCCGAGCAGGAAAGGTCAACACCGAAGAGTTGTTTTTTAATGGGAATGGGGTAAAATGCTTGGCTCCATCTGATGAGAAATTCTTAACTAATGTCCTGAATTGTACAGAACTCCACCTTTCCAATCAAAAATTCACCATTCCTCACCTTTGCCAGATCACGGGGATCAGCAGACCCCAATTGTACCGGAAAATCACTGCCATCACCGGCCGATCTCCAAGTTTGTTTTTCAGGGATCTTCGATTAGAAAAAGCCTTTGACTTATTAAAGCAAAAGAGCGATAATGTTACCCAAATTGCCTTGGAAGTAGGCTTCAACAATCCCTCCTACTTTGCCAAATGCTTTACTGCAAAATACGGCTGCAAACCTTCTGCTATCCATCATCACAGTTGAATAATAAATCAACTTGCCGAATCCTAAAAAGAAAGAAAACTTTTCTTTCCTTGCCGGAATTTAAACCTTCCCAATCTTTTTCTTAAATATCTACCCACTCTATTTTCCTGATCAGATATTGGCATTTTTTGATCCAATAGTGTTAGCATCTTGACCAGAGAATGGAGTAAATTGAAATGGAAATGCCTTTAGTATTTTCCTCAAAAAAATTTCACCTAAATCCCAAAAAATCATGAGCCCAAGTACCATTCACAACACCAAAGTCGTCAAACTGAACGAAACTTTAGTCCAAGAATTAGAGCATATTGTAAGGGGAATGGTTATCACCCCTGACTCCCTGGAATATGATGAATCCAGAAAGGTGTATAATGGCATGATTGACCGTTATCCTTCCTTGATTGTCAAATGCAGCAACGTGGCCGATGTGATACATTGTGTCCAATTTGCCAAAAGCCACCAGCTCACTGTGGCAATAAAAGGAGGAGGCCATAATGCCGGAGGCCTGGGCATGGTAGACAATGGGCTGGTCATTGATTTATCCAACATGAAGGGCATCTTGTTTAATTTAGCTGAAAATACAGTCCGAGTAGAAGGGGGATGTACTTTGGGAGACCTGGACCATGCCACACAAGCTTTTGGGCAAGCAGTGCCCACCGGGATCCTTTCTACCACTGGCATTTCCGGATTGACTTTGGGAGGGGGTCTGGGCCATTTGTCCAGGGCATATGGCCTTACCATTGATAGCCTTCTTGAGGCTGATATGGTGTTGGCGGATGGATCATTTGTAAAAGTGGACCAGGAAAATCACCCTGACCTTTTCTGGGCCATCAGAGGTGGTGGGGGAAATTTTGGCATCGTAACTTCCTTCAAGTTTCAGATGCATCCAGTCGGTATTATCCAAGGTGGCCCGATGTTTTGGCCATTGTCTGAAGCCCGGGAAATCATGAAATTTTATAGAGAATTTATCCTGGGAGCTCCCAAGGAAATTTACTGTTATTTTGCCTTTTTGACCGTTCCCCCTGTACCCATTTTCCCAGAAGAACTTCATCTCAAAAAAATGTGCGGTTTACTATGGTGCAATATTGGGGATGAAGCCCGATCCCAAAAAGCCTTACAAAAGTTCAGAGACTTCAAAAAACCAGTATTGGATTATGTAGGCCCAATTCATTTTGACCATTTGCAAACCATGTTTGATGCCCTATATCCCAAAGGCCTACAATGGTATTGGAAAGCAGATTTTGTCAAGGATTTAAGTGATGAAGCCATTGAAGAAAACTTAAAACATGCGAATAATTTGCCCACTCCTCATTCTACCGTTCACTTTTATCCTATCAATGGTGCATCCCATGATAAAAGTAATACTGACACGGCCTTCTGTTACCGGGATGCCAATTGGGCCCAGGTCATTGTGGGGGTTGACCCTGACCCAGCCAACAAAGATAAAATCAGCCAATGGGCCAAAGCTTATTGGGATGGCATCCACCCCTATTCTGCCGGAGGTGCCTATGTCAACTTTATGATGGAGGAAGGAACCGACAGGGTCAAGGCTTCTTACCGGGATAATTATGAAAAATTGGCCCACATCAAAGCCAAATATGACCCCGATAATTTCTTTTCCATCAACCAAAATATCCCGCCTAAGCCAAATGCAGGAACATAATAATTAGGAGTGATGAAAAGAAAATTGATATTTTGGGGTTTGCTGATCATTTTGTTTTTTAGTTGTAATCCAAAAGAAAAAAAAACAGAAAGTTCAGCAACCCCTTCCATTAAAATTTGCGGAGCCCTTACGGTGGACACAGCTTGGTATGCTGGGGACAATAAAGCCCCTTTATTTGATGGACTGAATGTCCTTCACATTCCAATAACCACCTCTAACCCACTTGCCCAACAATATTTCAATCAGGGAATGGTTCTTTCCTATGGCTTTAACCATGCTGAAGCAGCCAGGTCCTTTTATTATGCCGGCAAATTGGATCCTAATTGTGCCATGGCCCATTGGGGCTATGCCTATGTACTGGGGCCCAACTATAATGCTGGTATGGAGAGTGATAATTACTCTAGAGCCTATAAGGCAGTCCAAAAAGCATTGGAAGCATCAGAAGAAGCCAGTCCAAAAGAAAGGGCAATGATAAAGGCCCTAGCGAAACGTTATAAGGCTACGGCCCCGGAGGATCGTACGGACCTGGATTTGGCCTATTCAGAGGCCATGAAAAAAGTATTTCAAGAATACCCAAGGGACCCTCATATTGGTGCTCTATATGCAGAATCCTTAATGGATATGCACCCTTGGGATTTGTGGGATAAAAAGGGTCAGCCCAAACCATGGACTCCTGAAATCCTGGATGCCTTGGATAAGGTTTTTGCCCTTGATCCCGATCATATAGGTGCTCACCATTTTTACATTCATGCGGTAGAAGCCTCCAAAAATCCAGAAAATGCTTACAAGAGTGCCCGACTATTTGATGATGACGCTGTGCCTGGAGCAGGCCACCTGGTGCATATGCCTTCTCATGTTTACATCCGCACGGGGGATTACCATAAAGGCACCCTGGCCAATATAAGGGCTGTTAAAGTGGACAGCCTTTATGTCACTGCATGTCATGCCCAAGGAGCTTACCCATTGGCTTATTTTCCCCATAACTACCACTTCATGGCTGCCACAGCTACTTTGGAGGGAAATAGCCAGTGGGCCATAGAAGGCGCCCAAAAACTTGCCGAACATACCAACACAGAAATAATGAAGCAGCCGGGATGGGGTACTCTACAACATTATTATACCATCCCATATTACGTTTATGTAAAATTGGGCCTTTGGAATAAAGTCCTGGCCATGGAAAATGAAGATTTGCAGCTTAAATATCCATCCGCTGTCAGGCATTATGCCAGAGGAATGGCCTATTTGGGCAAAAAGAATCTGGAAAATGCCAAAATGGAATTGGAAAAGCTGGATCAATATGCAAAGGATGAAAGCTTAAAGGAATTGACCATTTGGGATATCAATTCGGTCCATACCTTAATGCAGATTGCCACCCGGGTTCTGGAAGGTGAAATATTGGCCAGTGAGGGTAAATATGATCAAAGCATCCAATTGCTGAAGGAAGCCGTGGAAATTGAAGACCAGCTCAACTATAATGAGCCTCCAGACTGGTTCTTTTCTGTTCGGCATCATTTAGGTTCCGTGCAAAATGATGCTGGAAAATATGATGCTGCCATCAAAACCTTTCAGGAGGATTTGGAGAACCTCCCTAAAAATGGATGGGCTTTACATGGGCTAAAATGGGCCTATAAAAAAAGTGATCAAAGTGAAAAATTAGCTGAGGTAGAAAACCAATTGGCAACAGTATGGTCTACAGCGGATATTCAATTGGAAAATGCCAGGGTAAAATAAGCCATTTGTTTGTCTTCATTCCAGCTAAAAAATGAATATTAAACTTATGGATATCAACGCTTTCCATAAATATGTAATTCTAATTAACTGATAATCCATAGAAAACCTTTACCCTAATTATGAAAGATGATTTTGACTGGAGACAGTTTACGATCAAAATCCCTATTTCTGCCTCCCCTGATGAGGTTTTTCATTCCTGGACAAGCCAGGAAAATTTAGAAAAGTGGTTTCTCAGGCTTGCTGAGTTTACCTGCGCGGATGGTACCAGAAGAAAAAAGGAAGCACAAATTCAAGTGGGTGACACCTATAAATGGTTTTGGCATGGCTACCCTGACAGCGTGGTGGAGCATGGAAAGATCAAGGAAAATAATGAAAAGGACTTTTTGAAATTTACATTTGGAGAAGCCGGGGTGGTCAGCGTAAAAGTCAATCCCCATGAGCAGGGAAGCATGATCGAACTTAAACAAGAAAAAATTCCCCATTTTGATACCACGGAGATCAGTTATCATGTAGAATGTAAGTCAGGTTGGACTTTTTATCTAGCGAACCTTAAATCTATTCTTCAGGGTGGTATTGACTTGAGAAACCGGGATATGAGCTTAAATTTGGATTAAACTTGATCCATTATTTTTGTCCAAGCATCCATGCCCTCCTACTTAGAATCCTTAGAAAATGCTTTTTATAGCCATTCCAACCAGGAAATTGCCCAAGGGCAAAAGGCTTATATGAAAAATCAATTTGAGTTTTTGGGCCTTAAATCCCCGATTAGGCGGCCTCTTCAAAGGGAATTCTTAATAAAAATGGCCCTACCACCAAAAAGTGAACTGGAAAAAATCATCAAAACCCTTTGGGAAAAGCCAGAAAGGGAATTCCAGTATTTTGCACAGGAATTAATGGACAAGTACCAAAAGGAGATGACCAGGGAAGATATCTATTTATTGGAATACATGGTGTTGACAAAGTCCTGGTGGGATACGGTGGATTTTATTGCCAGCCATTTATTGGGAGCTTATTTCAAAAAATTCCCAGATGAAAGAGGACCTATGGTGGAAAAATGGTTGGCCTCCGGAAATATTTGGTTGCAACGTTGCTTCCTGCTATTTCAATTTAATTATAAGGAATCCCTGAACACTGATTTGCTGGAAAGTATCATCCAGCCCCTTTTAGGTTCAAAAGAGTTTTTTATCAATAAGGCCATTGGCTGGATCCTCCCACAATACAGTAAAACGAGTCCTCAGTGGGTCAGGGAATTTGTAAAAAACCACCCCTTGGAAAATTTGAGTGAGAGGGAAGCCATGCGATTGATAAAATAGATGGGAGATATTAGAATTGAGATTTTACGAAATAATTCCAGTCTCCAGACTGGAACTCCTACTAAATCCACTTTCTAAAAACCTTAAACTTTGCTCCTTGCTAAAGAAAACTACTACTTTTCCATTCCCTTCCTGAAAATCAAAGTATCCTGTTCATTAATCATGACCAGGTTTTCACCCTCAAAGGTAAAGGAGTACTCCCTTTCACTAATTTGCTCCAAAAAAACATGTTCTTTTTCCAGGTTGGGACAGGCCATTTTAGTGGAAATGATTTTGCCAAAAGCAATGCTGTTTCCTTCCAGGAAAATGTCGCCATTGATCCGGTTACAGCCGCCAAAACCATTAAAGCGGCTATTTTGCAATTCAAATTCCAGATAGGGGACCTTGCTTTTTTCTACCAAATTCTCCCAATTGATAGATTCCAGGGTCCAAAGGTTATTGAGTCGAAAATCACCCAGATAATCCCCACATCCTGCATATTCCTGAAATTCCTCTTCCTTACCGGTTTTCACCCATACCTTTACCTCATGGCCGAATTCTTCACCAGACAGGGTATCCTGGCCTTTCTTTCTAAAAATGGTCACCTGTAATGAACCATTTTCAGTCTCTGCCTGGTAACGAAGGACATTGGTATCTGGAGTGCGTATTGCCTCCGAAACCGGCGTCATGACTGTTTCCCCTTCCATAGGTTTGAAAACCATTTTTTTCCCGAAATCTATTTCCAGGGACCAAAAGGGCTCATTTCCTCTACCCCTAAAGTCAAATGTTGACTTTTTGACCAAATCCAGGGAAAAGTTATCAGGCATTGACTTATGCAAAACATAATATTGGGCCAATCTTCCGGATACCTCCTTTCCTGAATTGTCAAGCATTATTAAGCTATCCCCCTCAAACTTAAACTTGCGCATACTTTCCCTCTCGTATTTATCAGAAAGGGTCAAAATCCCCTTATTTGCAAAAACAATATTTCCACCATGGCTTAATATCTCCTCGCTTCTCTCCTGATAAACCACCTTCTCTGTATAGGTGGAATCAGGATTTATCTGTAATTCGTAACTAATTCCTGGACAATCCGCACAGGGCAATACCCCATAAAAAGTTCCCTTGGGCATATCCACTTTTTCCGGACTGCATCCAATGGCAACCATCAGGAAAAGCAAATAAAAATAAAATGCCTTTTTCATAGAACAATTGTTTTCTCCAACTTACAACAAAACTCAATCCAATTATTACCAGTTAAATTGATTTCCACATTAAGTCTCTATATATCATTTCAACCTATATTTGGGTTTTGTGATTCCAACCTGCAACCCTATGACAGCCCTTGAATCTTATCTTTGCACCTATTTTAATATTCCATCAAAGTACCTGGACGTATTGAGCCGGAAATTTGTGTACAGGACTTTGCCAAAAGGGGAATATTTTACCCGAAGCGGTGCTTATTGTGAAAAACTCAGTTTTATCAAAAGCGGTCATCTTAGAATATTCGAATATGAAGAAGGCAAAGACATCACCCAGTGGATTTCTTCCAAAGGGGAGTTGGTGACCGACCTTTCCAGTTTATTCTTCCATACTCCCGCCAGAAGAAATATTCAAGCATTGACGGATTGTGAATTATTTACAATTGAAAAAGAAAGTTACCGTCAATTAGCCAACATAGTTCCTCAGTGGCCTGAACTGGAGAAATTGTTTATCGCCAAATGCTTTTTGACCCTGGAAGACCGGGTTTTTGGTTTCTTATCTCTCTCTGCTGAACAGCGATTCCAACAAATTTTCCAGTACAAAAAAGAACTTTTTAATGAAGTTCCGCTGCATTATCTGGCCTCCATGATGGGGATGAGCGCGGAGACGCTCAGCAGGATCCGAAACAATGGCATTTCTTGATGTATATCAAGATTTTTTATTCATGCTTTTCTGAGCTTTGTGTTAAACAAAACACAAAAATCCATGAAGATCTACACGCAAATCCATATTGAAGCAAAGCCCAAACTAGTATGGGCCATTTTGATGGATTTTGATAATTATCCCCAATGGAACCCTTTTATCAAATCCCTTACCGGTAAAATTCAAATCGGGAAAACCATCAAAGTAAACCTGTCGGGGATGAATTTTATGCCCAAAATCATTGCACTTGAAAAAAACAAGGAATTCCAATGGCTGGGAAATCTTGGGTTCAAGGGGCTTTTTGATGGGGAACACAGATTTGAGTTGTTAGAAAACCCTGATGGCAGCACCACTTTTGTTCATAGCGAAAAGTTCAAAGGAATTTTGGTTCCTATATTGAAAAAGAAACTACTAAAAGAGACAAAACCGGGTTTTGAGGCCATGAATTTAAGTTTGAAAAACAGGGTTGAAGGGATTAAAAAAGGATGATTTTGCCCCTAACTTGTATATTCATTTTATACCATTAACATGGATAATCCAATTGTCAATAAATCATTTCTTCTAGAAAAATATCCGGGAAAAGGAGGTTGGACTTATGCTCTTTTGCCCAACTTAATTCCTGAATTTAAGAATCCATTTGGTTTGGTGAAGGTTCGAGGTTGGATTGATGAATTTGAATTAAAGCATTACAAGTTGATGCCAAACGGGAAAGGCCAATTATTCCTTCCTGTAAAGGCTGCTATCCGGAAAACCATCCATAAAGAGGCTGGAGATTGGGTGAAAATTATCTTGTATTTGGATGAAAGCCCCCTCGAGCTTCCAAAAGAAATTTTGGATTGTTTTAAAACAGAAAGCATGGAGGCCCTGGAAAACTTCCGAAAAATTTCTGAGGGAGAGCAGAAAACCTATTTAGATTGGATTTATCAAGCCAAAAAAGAAAGCACCAAAGCCCAAAGAATTGCCCATATGATCAAACAATTATTGGAAAAAAAGACCTAAGTGGATAAAATATATATAACTCTTTTTCCGGTTGTAACATAGTTTTTCATGGTTAAAAAAGGTCAACGGTATTAGGGGCAATACCTTAATCTTGCTTCTTGTTTCCTTGGTCTATTTTACCACTGGACACGGTGAGCTCTCAAGTTGGACTGAATGTAAGAAGATTTAGATTTTTAAATAAAAGGAGGTTTCAATAAAAATTCCTCCTGGAACAATTAAGGGTAATTGAAATGGTCGGCGATATTCAACCCTGCTGATATCTTATTAAACAGAGCATTTCGGAAAACCCGGCCCATTATTAATCCCCAAGATTTTTCACCAACAATTAAATTAATAGTTGCCAAGGTTGCTTCCTTAAAGCATCCTGGCTTCCAAGGCATAAACCTTGGCGACCTTTGCGCTTCCCGATGGGCCGTGCCAGGTTCTGCGAGATATAAAATTTGAGACTCTTTTTAGATCAGGGTCCTTAGCAAAAACGGGCCTTTGAAAATCAAGGAATTCCGGTCAAATCAAAAAAATCAACTAACTTCGCATTTATGTTTGATTTTCGCTTACAGGTTTTTCATACCGTGGCCAAGCGCCTTAATTTCACCAAAGCTGCAGAAGAGCTGTTTATCACACAACCTGCGGTGACCAAGCACATCAGGTTAATCGAGAGTCATTATAAGGTCAAACTTTTTGAGCGGCATGGCAGCAAAATCACCCTTACACCTGCTGGCCAAACCTTATTGAAATATACAGAACAGATTTTTTCCCTTTACCGAAACCTGGAGTTTGAAATGAATAATTTCACCCAAGAGCGCCGCGGACAACTCCGCTTGGGTGCAAGTACTACGGTGGCCCAATACATTTTGCCTCCCATCCTGGCGGCTTTTCACCAAAAATTTGAGGATATCCGGGTCACTCTAAACACCAATAATACCGAGCAAATCGAACAGGCCTTACAAAATAATCAAATCGACCTGGGTATCATAGAAGGTCATTCCAAACATTCCCTCTTTAAATACACTGAATTTATCAAGGATGAATTGGTTTTGGTAGCAAGTGCCCAGCATCCTCTTGCCAGAAAAGAAACCATATCCCCGGAGGAATTAATGGAAATCCCTTTGCTTTTGCGGGAACCCGGTTCCGGAACCCTGGAAGTGATCGCCCATGCCCTTAAACCTTTAGGCATCAACTTAGGGCAACTGAAAACTGAAATGCAATTGGGCAGCACCGAAAGCATGAAGCGCTACCTGATGAACTCTGATGCCATGGCATTTGTCTCTGTCTATGCAGTCCTTAAGGAACTCCAAAACAAAGAAATTACCATCCTGGATGTCAGCGGCCTGAGCATCCCCAGACATTTTTTCTTTATCCAACCCCATGGACAAGGGGAAACCATATCCGATCTATTTCTGAAATTTGCCCTTCAGTATGATATCAAGTAATTGTTGAGTTATTGGATTTTTAAGTTATTGGTGAATAGGTAACCCTAAAAATTAATGACAAACGTGCTAAAGGCATTCAGCCTTAAGCCTTCGGC
The DNA here is from genome assembly GCF_030409905.1 of Echinicola jeungdonensis. Classification (NCBI taxonomy): domain Bacteria; kingdom Pseudomonadati; phylum Bacteroidota; class Cytophagia; order Cytophagales; family Cyclobacteriaceae; genus Echinicola; species Echinicola jeungdonensis. The sequence continues at coordinate 1,749,242 of NZ_JAUFQT010000001.1, read as the reverse complement.
AAAATTTTGCGATAATATTAATTCCTAAAGGGCCTCTGCACAATTAAGCAATTACTTATTCCTCCTTTCAAACTCCTCCTTGGCTTTATCCAAGAATTCCACAAATTTATTCGGGTCGGTTTCATAGGCTTTGGGCCTGACCAAAAGTTCTTCATTATGGTCCAGAATCACATAATAAGGTTGTGCATTATTATTAAAACGGGTTATCTGAAAGTCGGCATTTTGCTTGCCAATGGTCCTTTTTACCTTGCCATCATAATCTGATGTGTACCATTCTTCTTCAGGCAATTCGGTGCGCTCATCCACATACAAAGCCACCAAAACAAAATCATTTCTTAGCCGCTTCAACACTTCGGGATCAGACCAAACCTTGGCTTCCATTTCCCGACAATTAACACAACCATGACCGGTAAAATCAATAAAAAGGGGCTTTCCTTCTTTTTGGGCTACATTCAACGCCTGATCATAGTCGAAATAACCATTTAAACCATGTGGCCATTCCAACAATTGCCCATGTTTGGGTTGCTCGGTCATTTCATTTGAAAGCAAGGTATTGGAATTCCTTTGGTTCAATTTGACCAAATTAAAATCATGGGTGGAAATGGGAGGCAAATAGCCACTTAGGGATTTTAGTGGAGCGCCAAAAAGTCCTGGAATCAGGTAAACCACAAAAGCAAAAGTGGCCATGGCCAGCAGCAACCGCGGTACGCTTAAAGACTCCATAGGAGAATCGTTGGGGAGTCTGATTTTGCCTAAAAGATAAAAACCCATTAGGGCAAAGATCACAATCCAGATCACCAGATAAATATCCCTGTCCAAAAGCCCCCAGTGGTATACCTGGTCCGCCACACTGAGGAATTTGAAAGCCAAAGCCAGCTCCAAAAAGCCAAGAACCACCTTTACAGAATTCAACCAACCTCCAGATTTTGGTAATCCCTGAAGCCATTCGGGGAAGACGGCAAAAAGGGTAAAAGGAATCGCAAAGGCTAATGAAAATCCAACCATGCCCAAGATGGGTTTGAGGATTTCACCACCGGCAGACTCTATTAAAATGGATCCTACAATAGGGCCAGTACAGGAAAATGAAACCAAAACCAGGGTAAATGCCATAAAGAAAACCCCTGTCAAGCCTCCCTTTTCTGCTTTTGAATCAATTTTATTGACAAATCGACTGGGAAGGTTCAGCTCAAATAAACCCAAAAATGCCAAACCAAAGAAAACAAAAATCAAAAAGAAAAAAGTATTGGGCAGCCAATGGGTTGAAAGCCAATTGGCAAAACCCGGACCCTGGATGGCTGCCACCAATGTTCCAGCAAGGGTGTAAATGATGATAATCGAAAATCCATAAATAAAAGCATTTCGGATTCCTTTTGCCCTGGTTTTACTCCTTCCGGTAAAGAAAGTGACCGTCATGGGAATCATGGGAAACACACAGGGGGTCAATAATGCTGCCAAGCCTCCCAAAAAAGAGGCTATTAGAAAGGGAACCATTGAGGTGGCATCCCCTTGTTTGCCCTCTGGCTCAAGTCCCACTTCAATCTTTTCACTATCTGTTTTTGGAGTTGACGTTTCATCTTTGGTCTCCTTTACTAATTCTGAAGTGGAAGGAGCTTTTGAAATCGCTGATTCTTTGGAAGATGATGGTGCCTCAGCAGCTGTTGGTTTTTCTTGATTCTTCTCTTCAGCAACATTATCCGGTTCCAGAGGAGTCGTTTCTTTTTGTTTGCTTTTTTCGGTTATAGCTGCATTTTGGTCAATAAAAAATTCCTCATCAAACGGTACACATTTTCCACTTATATCGGTACACATTTGGTAAGAAAGGCTACCCTTAATAATTACAGCGGCACCGGTAATTCTCACCTTTTGTTTGAATAGCCCTGTTCCTTCGAAATAGCTGACTTCCCCTTGCCAAATTTCATCGAATTTCCTTTTGGGGTTAATAGCCTTGAGTCCATCAATAAGTTCGATCCCCTGCTTTTCTTCAAAAGACAAAACGGTCAACATCGGCCCCAAGTCCGGATCAAAATCATTGGAATAAATGTACCAGTCCTCCGGTATATCGGCATTAAATTGAAGTTCAACCGTATCCCCAACCATTAGGTTTTCATCTGAAATCCCAATTTTCCATTGGGGAGGATCAATTACCTGGGCCAATACAGTTTGACTTATTAACCCAATAAAAAAAACTAAACAAATGAATTTAAGTGTTGAACTTCGCATGGGACTGATTTCAATTCATGGTAGCATATGATTATATGCTTTTTAAAGCAACCACAATAGGGCCATTGATCAATAGCAGGCCTTGCCTACTAAAGATTAATTCAACGTTTTCACCCATTTGTGGTTGCAAAATCCTCCAATTCTGTACTTATTCTCCAGTTTGGTTTTTGAAATGCTTAAAAAAGCTGACAATGGTTTCTATGCCCTTAAAGTAATTTTTCAAACCAAAATGTTCATTGGGAGAGTGGATGGCATCAGTATCCAGTCCAAAACCCAGTAAGATGGGGTCAAGCCCTAATTCTTGTTGGAAAAGAGAAGTAATCGGAATAGATCCTCCTTCCCGGGTTGGAATGGCCTTTTTTCCAAATACTTCTTTGATGGCTTCCTCTGCTGCCCTGTAACCGGGAGAATTGGTAGGCACAACAGCTGGTTGGGCACCATGGTGGGCATTTACTTTTACCTTTACCGATTGGGGAGCAATGGATTCAAAATGTTTTTGAAATAATTCCGCTATTTCCCGATGGTCCTGATGGGGTACCAACCTCATGGAAATTTTGGCAAAGGCCTTGGAGGGCAGCACCGTTTTGGCACCTTCTCCAATATATCCACCCCAAATTCCATTCACATCCAACGTGGGTCTGATACCAATCCGCTCCAGGGTGGTAAAGCCAGCCTCTCCTTCCACGTCTTTGATATCCAATTTCTGCTTAAATTCATCTTCACTAAAAGGTGCTTGGTTTAATTTTCTCCGGTATTCAGCAGATAGCTCCTCTACCTTATCATAAAAACCTGGAATTGTAACGTGCTTATTTTCATCCTGCAATGATGCAATCATCCTGCAAAGCACATTGATCGGGTTGGCCACAGAACCACCAAAGGTCCCACTATGCAGATCCCTGTTGGCTCCGGTTACCTCCACCAACATATAAGCCAATCCACGCAATCCCACTGTTACAGAAGGGTTGTCCAGAGAAATCATGCTGGTATCTGAAACCAAAATCACATCTGCCTTTAGTTTTTCCTTATTTTCACGGATAAAAACTTCCAGGTTTTCGGACCCCACTTCTTCCTCCCCTTCAATCATAAATTTGATATTGCAAGGCAATTCATTTTCAGCCATCATGGCTTCAAAAGCCTTTACATGCATATATATTTGACCTTTATCATCAGCAGAACCACGGGCAAAAATAGCTCCTTCGGGATGGATGTCCGTGTTTTTGATCACCGGCTCAAATGGGGGAGATTCCCAAAGTTCATAAGGATCTGCTGGCTGCACATCATAATGCCCATAAATCAACACGGTAGGTGCCGCGGGATCAATGATTTTTTCACCATAAACCACCGGATAACCTGCTGTGGTAAAAATTTCCGTATGATCAACCCCAGCCTGGATTAGGCTTTCCCTGACAAAATCTGCTGCTTTTATAACATCTTCTTTAAACTTGGGATCAGCACTTACCGATGGAATCCGCAATAAATCCAGAAGTTCCTGCAGAAACTTATCCTTATGCTGTTCAATATATTGTTTTGCTGCCATATTTGGGATTTTTAAAGAATTTTAGAAAAACCAAAAATACATTTTTAGAAAGGGAATCCCATTTTATAGGATACAAAGTATTGAATACAATAAGGATTTACTCCGATAAATAGGATAGGGCTAACAGGGGAGGATTTTTTATTAGGAATTACGAATCGAGAATTTTGAATTTTCCAATTCCTGAATTCGGATTTCTGCCCAAGCCTCTTTACTTATAAACCTCTACCAACTAATGCCTTACATCTTTTATTTAAATTTTACAATCTTCCCATGGGCTTTGGAGGTCATATCTTCAGGAACGGCTCCGGTAATTTCTTGGTAAAGCAATTCCACCATCCTTTTTTTCAAAAAATTTCTGCTTAATAAGAGGCTGACTTCACGTGTTGGAGGTTGCTCTCCATTGATAGGCCTGATTCTGGATTTTTCTTCCTCGCTTAAATCAAAGGTAGCCAGTTCTGGAAGTAGGGTAACCCCCTTGTACCGATTGACCATATTCCGCAACCCTTCCAGTGAACCGCTTTCATAATGAAAATTCATTCTTTGGAATTGGCGCTGGTCACAAATTTTCAGTACCTGGTCCCTAAAACAATGCCCTTGTTTCAATATCCAAAAATCATCTCCTTCAAGATCATTAATAGAAAGTTTTTCCTGCTCCAAAAGTGGATGTCCCTTGGACAAATAGGCATAAAATTTTTCATAAAACATGGGCTTTTCCGCTATCCCTTGCTCATCCAAGGGCGTAACAGCAATCCCAATGTCCAAATCGTCATTTCGCAATCTGCGGACAATTTCTTCAGTAATCAATTCTTCCACCTGCAATTGTACCTGGGGATAATTTTCCAGAAAATCTTGCACAAATAAATGTAAAAGGTAAGGTGCTAAGGTGGGAATAACCCCCAATTTGATTTCTCCACTGATATTGCCCTTTAATTGGGATATCATCTCATAAATCCCCTTGCTTTCAGCGACCACTTTCCTTGCCGAAACGATCAACTGGGTACCAATTTCGGTAGGTATGACAGGCATTTTTGACCGGTCAAAAATTACAATATCCAGTTCCTTTTCCAGTTTGTGGATTTGTGCACTTAAAGTAGGTTGGGTTACAAAACAAGCTTCTGCTGCATGGCCAAAATGACGGTGCTTCTCCACTGCCAAAACATATTCCAATTGTTGAATGGTCATTTCCCTTTCTATTTTTTTTTCGTGGAAAATTTGCTTGCAAATATAAAGAACTTTTTTCTTTATTTAGATTTAATTTAAATAATAATCATTGAAGTACCAGATCAATAAAAACTGGGATTATTGGCTTCATTTAAGCCATAAATACATATCAATCTTTGACTGATTTTAAAGACTTCCCATAATAAAGCCTACCTTTGTAACCACCCATTCGCTTTGGATCCATCCGCCTTTTTCTTATAATAATTCACAAACAATAAGTAAATTTTAATTGCTGCTTGTTTGGAATCGCATAAAATTTGAAAATACCATGCCACTTTTGAGTATTGAAAATATCTGTAAAAAATATCCCCAATCAGAAAAATATGCCTTGCTGGATATTTCCTTCAAGGTCCCTGAAGGGGAGATTTTGGCCTTGATCGGAGAAAGCGGGTCGGGGAAAACCAGTTTTCTAAGAATCCTTGCTGGTTTGGAACATCCTCAAAAAGGAACCATTCACCATGGAGATATCACCTTTCTGGATAGTAAAAAGTCCTTGCCTTCTCATCAAAGGAATTTGGGAATGGTTTTTCAGGATTATGCTTTGTTTCCCCAGCTTTCTGTTTTGGAAAATGTAAAATCTGGCATAAATCAGAAATCAAGGGCTAATCAAAAAGCCCTTGAAACCCTAAAAAAAATGGGGCTTGAAGGACTTAAAAATAAATTCCCCCATCAACTTTCCGGTGGGCAGCAACAAAGGGTTGCTTTGGCCAGGGCTTTGGTTTCAGAACCTCAAATTTTGATTTTAGATGAGCCTTTTCGCAATTTGGATTCCCTGCTAAAAGAACAAATTTCAGAAGAATTAATGGAGATAATAAAAGAGATTAGCCTTACAGTCATTTTTGCCACCCAGGATTCCAAAGATGCCCTTTCTATGGCCGACAAAATTGCTGTTTTGCACCAGGGCCGACTTCTCCAACTGGATTCCCCGGCAAGGATATATGACCAACCTGCCAACCCCTATGTGACCAATATGATAGGGAAAATGAATGAGATCATAGCTACCCCAACAGAGGATGGGTTTTACAGTTCCTTTGGCTTCATTGCAGATCCTGAATCTCAAAATTATTCAGAAAAAGTGCGAATTACTTTTAGGCCCGAACATGCCAAAATCAAGAAAAGTCAGGAACAGCCCTTGAATGGCAAATTATTTCGAACAGCATTTTTTGGAGATCACCAAGTTGTCAAACTAATGGATGAGGAAGGAAAAATAATTGATATAAAAGCAGCTCCCCACCGGAGTTTTCAGGAAAATGACCGATTGTTTTTTACCCTCAACAAGTACCATATTGAAGAGGCTTTTTAGGTTTTAAACCCTGGTTGGGTTTTCATGGCCCCTAATTTCTCCTTTGGTTTTGTAAACCATTTCCATAAAAAAAGCCGGACAAAGCCGGCTATATGTTTATGAAATATATCCTTTTCTCTTAAGGATAGTTTCAACGAATTTCCGCTCATTATCGGTATTGAATATTCTAAATGGGAGGTGAATAAACTGAGCTTTACCCATAACCAGCACAAAAGCATCTTTAGTTATTTCTGCCCTTTTAATCATATTCCAATTGATGGGCATTCCTTGCTTGGAATTGATTTTTAGAAGTACCTGCCGGCTATCAATTTCGTAGGCCAACCTATCGAACATGACCTTATTCTGTTCCATTTGGGTAACTCCTGCAAATTGGATCACCCAAAATAGGATGTACAGCAAATAAGCCAATATGGCCATGCCAATCCACCACCAGGAAGGAATCCAAAAATAACCACAGGCAATCGCTAAGGCAATCAAAATCACCCACCACTGCTCTTTTAGGATATTCTTCAATCCCATTTTGATATAGGTTCCAGTTTCCAGTTTATATTTTTTTGTTTTAACGATCATGGCATTGGTATTTTTCGAACCGCAAATATCCGATGATATCCCCTATTAAGCAAATGGATAGGCCATTAGTAATCAAATTTCCAGTCCATAGGAAAAAGCTGGTCAAGAGGCCTTCAGGTTATTGACTTATCCATTTTAAAATGGTAAATTAATCTAAACTTCAATCAGCCATGAGTAGCCTAATCATCGATATGATATTGTGTGGAATCGCCTATGTGGTGCTGATTTATTTTGTGGCTACACTTACCAGGGTCAACCTCGATAAAGGAAAAAACAACAACAAAGATGATGGTGATGGAGGGGTAGAAGACACAACTCCGCCCAAAATTGATCTTCCTCCAGGAGTCATTTGGCCTTCAGATGAGCCCAAAAGAAAAAAACCAACTAGCCCCATGGAGGCTAGTTAGCTACATTTATCACAGATACCGTGTATCAATAGGTTCATTTCTTTTCCCACAAAACCCTTTGGCAAGGAAATTTGCGGGAGGGAAATTTCTTCGATACATTGTGTATTTCCACATTTTTCACATTTGAAATGGACATGTTCATGGTCATGGTGTTCTTCTGAGGCACTATGGGTGCAAAGCGCATATTTCACCACCCCTGTATCATCCAATACCTTATGAATCAGGTCATGATCCAAAAAAGTCTTCAGGGTTCGGTAGATGGTCACCCGATCGTAATTCTCCTGCAAAGTTTCTTCAAGATCCGAATGAGATAAAGCCATTTCCTTATGCAAAAAAGTATCCAATACATCACTTCTGCAATTGGTCACCCTAAGTTGGTGACTTTTTAATATCGAATTAATCTTTAAGGGCATCTCTTCTTCAAGCTTAATCAAATTCCGTTAATGTAAAACTAGGCCAATTTATTTGAGTTTGATAATCTCCCCCCTTTTTTGGCCTAATTCCATTTTCTCTTTATCATTTATTATGGTAAACAAAAGAAACCCTAAAATCATCCCGAAGGCCCAAGGCCCCTTTCATTCCACCCGTCAAACTTTTTCTATTTGGTAAAATTAATTTTTAATAATTTAGTCAAACATTTTTATCTTGTATTTGATTCTAAATTAGAAATCAGAAAAAAAATAAACTAACCTTTTTACTATATGGACATCAACGCAGAAACTTTACAAACCATCTACGATCAAGGGGTAGAATTACTATGGAGAATTGTTCCAAACCTCCTGTATGCAATTATCATTTATCTTGTTGGTGCTTTTATCATCAAAAAGATATTGGGGGCTTTTCAAGAGGTTCTGGATAAAAGAAAAGACGCCGATAAATCCTTAAGCCATTTTTTATCCAGTATTATAAGTGCCATTCTTTACATCCTTTTATTCTTAACCATTGGTTATCAATTGGGAATTCCACTTACCTCTTTTGTGGCCATAATAGGTGCCGCAGGTTTGGCCATTGGTCTGGCTTTGCAGGGTTCCCTGGCCAATTTTGCAGGCGGGGTTTTGATATTGCTTTTTAAACCCTTCAAAGTGGGAGATGTAATCGAAGGAAAAGGTCATTTGGGTGTCGTGGAAACCATTGACATTTTGTATACCAAAATGAAATCATTCGACAATAAAGATATTATCATTCCCAATGGTGGATTGGCCAATTCGGACATTATTAATATGTCCAATAAACCTACCCGAAGAGCAGAATTTAGCGTAGGGGTTGCCTATGGAACCGACCTAAAAAAAGTGAGGGAAATTATCCTTGGGGTATTTGAAAAAGATGAAAGGATCCACCAAGATCCTGCTCCTGTAGTATTTTTCAGTTCCTTCGGGGAAAGCTCTCTTGACCTTTCTATCCGGGTTTGGACAGATGCGGCTAATTTATGGCCGGTCTATTTTGATAATATGGAAGCCATGAAGGAAGCCTTTGAGGCCAATGATATCGAAATACCATTCCCACAAAGAGATATTATCCATCATTACCCTGAAGGGAAACCAGCTTAATATTCACAAAAAAAGGATGGCTGATTTAGCCATCCTTTTTCTTTTTCCTCCTACTGGCACAACCTACATTTTTCATTAGATCGGCATCATTTGGCAAGCCTCCAAATCCTTCTGAAAAGTCCCAATCTTCGGTTTCCTGTTTTTTATCATTTTTGATCTTTTTCTTTTTCATACTTCAATAAACGCTACCTATAACCAAAAGTTAATCTTAGTTTTTACGCCAGATTTTATATTCATCAAAAAAGTATGCTCCCTAAGTTCTGTGCAAAGGCTAAATAAAAACAAACAATTGGACTATCCATTCGTTTTCACGCTGAAAAAGCTATCTTTAAAAAGCACTTAATTTAGCAACTCAACCATATTTTCACATAAGTTTAATTCATAACCTATGAAAACATATTATAATCCAGAAGACCTTAAAAATTTTGGCAAAATAGGGGAATTCCAAAAAACACTTGCCGATAAATTTTTCGACTATTATGGAGAAGTTTTTAAGGAAGGGGCGCTGACCGCCCGTGAAAAGTCCCTCATCGCACTTGCGGTTTCCCATGCCCTGCAATGCCCCTATTGCATTGATGCCTATACTACTGACACCCTGGAAAAAGGCTGTGACGAAGAACAAATCATGGAAGCCGTTCATGTGGCAGCGGCCATTAGAGGAGGGGCTAGTTTGGTACATGGCACCCAAATGATGAATAAAGTGAAAGAAATATCCATGTAATGAAATCACTCAAGGCACAAAACAACCCCTTTTCCAATTCCAAATACGAACTCAAGTTCCTTCAAAGCTCTATTCCAACAGGGAAGGAAGAAACGGCCTTTTCCAGCAAACTCAAATCTGCAGACTTATATCCACTGAAACCTACCCAAATAGAAATTCTTCAGATTAATTTGGGAAAAATGTGCAATCAAGTCTGTAAACATTGCCATGTAGATGCCGGGCCGGACCGGAAAGAAATAATGGACAGGGATGTCATGAAACAGTGTTTGGAAGTAATCAAAAAACAGGATATTCAGACCATTGACTTAACTGGAGGGGCGCCTGAAATGAACCCCAATTTTCGTTGGTTTGTGGAGGAAATAAGAAAAATTAAGCGTGATACCCATATCATTGTCCGCAGTAACCTTACCATTATTTTGGCCAATCCAAAATACTATGATTTGCCGGATTTTTTTAAAAAACATCAGCTGGAAGTAGTTTCCTCCCTACCTTATTTTAATGCTCGGAAAACAGATGCCCAAAGAGGGGAAGGTGTTTTTAATAAGTCTATTGAGGCCTTAAAAATGCTAAATAAGGTAGGATACGGCCTTGGAAACAGTGGCCTTGAACTCAACCTGATTTATAACCCCACAGGGGCTTTTTTACCTCCTGATCAATCATCTTTGGAGGAGCAATTTAAAAAAAAGCTAAAGCAAGCCACTGGAGTAGATTTTAATTCACTTTTCACAATTACCAATCTGCCCATAAGCCGTTTTTTGGATTACTTGGTCCGTTCTGGGAATTATGAAGATTATATGGACAAGTTGATCCAATCCTTTAATCCTATGGCTGCCCAAAATGTCATGTGCAGGAATACCATATCGGTGGGTTGGGATGGTTATTTGTACGACTGTGACTTTAACCAGATGTTAGATTTAAAAGTGGACTCAAAAAATAGTCGCCATATTAAAGAATGGGAACAAAATGAATTAAGCCAAAGGAATATTGTAGTCAACCAGCACTGTTTTGGTTGCACCGCTGGTGCAGGATCCAGTTGCGGAGGAAGTACAATCTAAAACATAAAAAAGCCGGCAATTGTCCTTTGCCGGCTTTATTCAATTTTCTTATTTTTTTATGGACATTCCGAATCCTGTAACTGTTCATCCCAACAGTGATACATTTCATCGCCGTATTTTGCCTCACTTTTAACCCGACCGAACTTAGATTCTTTGTTCCACTGCACCTCGACCAAATTGGAATTACTCACATCATTGATCAAAACCGTTCTGTCATAATCTGCTCCTTTCTCAATGGAATAAGTAATTGAGCTTCCCTGATGGTTTCCTTCTTTTTCCACTGTAAAGCTAGTATTTCCATTTCCTACTTCCCGGTCAATTTCCCAGGAGTTTGACAACCAAGCTTCAGGATTTTCAGGGCTTTCATAAAGGTTCCATTTTCCAGATTCTCCATTAAGCTTGGAAGTTCCGTCAAACCAAACAAAATTTTCAAATACCCCGGATTTGGACACATAGCCTGTCCAACTGACATCGGTTCCATCTACTTCTGCAGTAAGCCTTACGGAAAAAGTACCTCTGGAAGGAACTTCAAAGCTTTTTTCCCAAACCCAAAGTCCTGCATCCTCATTAAAATGGGCCTCTTGGTTGATAGTCACTTTAAATGCCCTTACCGGAACAATTAAATGGGAATATAATATGGAAGAATAAACACCTACATTGATAGCAGCATAGGCCCAGTTTTGGATGGTATTGACCCGATTCTCTTCGCCTCCCTCGTCATCAAACATACTCATATCCGGAGCCATACTGGTCTCTGGTGGCATAACCGGTTCAGGGCCTTGCATCTGACCGTCATCACTTTCACTACAAGAAAAAACAAATACCAATAAAGCCATCAAAAAGCTCATACTGCTTTTCAAGCGGAAATGGGAATACAATCCATTTTTTGATTTTTCACTTTTCATAATTTCATTGTTTGGTGTAAAAATATAAAAGCCCTTGAATAAGGTGCCATAAGTTATCAATATGGCCAATTCAATCATAAAATTCAATACCAGATAATTAATTCTGAAATTGTAAAATCATTTTGGAAGTAAAGCATAACCCCTTAATATTTTAAGAAAAAGTGGAAATTATAAGATTGTAAAATTGGAAGATACCCTGCCCCCGTAGTTATAATGCCAAATCGTTAACTGGTTAAAAAATCACTACCCAGAATTGCAGATACAATTAATGAGGGATCCGGAAATGCAAATACCGAATGCGGGCCAAATCTAGATTAGCTTATTCTATCTATGTGAACAATGCCCCTTTATGGTCTAAGTTTTAAGCAAAAAAAGCTATGAACAGAACCCATAGCTTTAGTCAATTAACAATAAACCCAAAATAACCTGCTGTAGGGGAAGGATTCGAACCTCCACGGAGCAGTTAGGCAAACACGAGCTCGATATTTGCTTTTTCCTGGATTCCCCACCCCCGAGACCGGAGGGCATGTCTGCCAGTTTCAACACCCTACAGTATGTAAGCTTTTAAGCGCTTTTCGCTTTGCTTTATATTACAAACGTAATACATACTTACTTTTGTTGCAAATATCACAACAAATAAATTTACTTTTTACAGTAAATTTAATATTAACACGATAATAAAATCAAATCAGCAATATTAGATAAAATATATTAGGCTGGATTTCATTTTTAACAATTCTGTAAAACGCTAGTATTCAGGAAGAAAAGTAGGTTAATATTGGATCAGATTTTTTTGTCCTGTGTAGTTTGGCAAGTTAAGTTGATTATAAAAAATGTTGCTAGGAATGGAAAATATGGTAAGGACAGGTTTTAATCCACTTAACGGAATGAAGAATTCAAGCAAAAATGCCCTAGGTATGGTTCATATTATGGCTGATAATTGCTCTTTATTTTGAGAAATTTAGAGACTGGAATACAGATAAAATCAGCCCGTCCAATGAAACTCATTTAAAGTGTTGAAAGCTCTTTCCCAAGGAATGAATCCTCAGGAAACGCTATTACCGGCCTTTGGCACTTTTCATTGGAAAAGATTGGAAAATAGGAAGAGGGAGGTGACATTAATCCCAAAAGCTTTGGCGATGAAAATAAGCCACAACATCATTTTCCTTTTAACTTAAATCCTATTTTCCGTGTATTCGGGATTGAACATACCGAATAGCACAATTTCACATAACCAGAAGACCACAGGAATTCCTAAACCTTAGGGTTCATAACGGTCACCTACAACCAACTTATCACCGGAAAGGTCCACCTCAAACAAATTAGGATATCTGTAAAACCTTCCATCTATGCTTTTATGACTATGTACTGACATAAGCCATTTTCCTTCCAAAGTTTGAAAAAGCATCCCATGCCCAAAATTGGGAGGAGTAATGGGGGCTTCTTCCTGTACCCATGGGCCTTCCAGTTGACCACTTTTGGAATAAGCCACCCCTTGTGTATACACATCATAGACCCAGCTGGTCCAGATCATGCCCAATCTGCCGGTACCTGTTCTGAACAAATATGGTCCGTCTGTAACCTGATTGGGAATGACCTTCCCATCAACTTCCCTCCTGCTCCAAGGAGAATCACTAGCACGGAAAAGCAGCTTTCCATCCCCAATAGAGCGACTCAGGTCAGCACTCAGTTCTATCATCTCCATGGTACCATCACCATTTTGGATCCATTCATGACAGTATATCATATATGGCTTTCCATCTTTACCTTCCCAGAAAGTTCCATCCAAAGTGGATAATTCAGCAGGGAGATAATTGGATTCTGAAACTGGCTCATAAGGTCCATCCGGTTGATCACTTACTAAAATATGGCTGGCTCGCCGTTTTATGATCCTTTCCTCAACCGTATCGATGTTAGTTTTGGGATTGGTAAAAGTGGCAAAATAATAGTACTTGCCCTTATAATGATGGAGCTCAGCAGCCCAAATATGCGGCCTTTCCCCCATCCAGGACTGAGGGTCAATATCAATCACCTTAAATGGACCTGACCACTTTTTCAAATCCTTACTTTTCCACATCATCCCTCCAGTTCCCGTCATATAATATATGGAAGTTTTTTTGTCGGACAGGATACAAGGATCACTCAAACGGATTTCACCCAAAGGCACATCTTTTCTAATTGGCCTTTGCCTATTTTGCGAAAATGCCGAAAAAATACACCCAAGTATAAACACCGAAACCCATAAAAGTTTTTTAGACCACATATTTGAAAGATTAAATTGATTTTCAATAAATAATAATTAGGCTAACAATATCCTGGATTTTCTTTGATTCCAAAACAAATTACCCTTTATCCAGAAAATAAATAAGTTACTTGGTCAATATTAGTTATGACTGGAAAAGGATTAGAACTCTGAAAGTTCTAAGAGTGGAAGCAAAAAGATTGATAATTTTGAACTGATGGGCTCAATTTTCCATAGGGTAGAAATAGGGCTCCTAACGTGGACTTTGTGCTATTAACCTTTGGCCTTGCAAATTTTTTCGAATACCTAGGGCATTTATTTGAAATTTAAGCTTGCCCCTGATACCAATCCCACAAAATACAAAAAGCCCCGCAAATGCGAGGCTTCTGTACCAGGAGCGGGACTTGAACCCGCACGGGCTAAGCGCCCACAAGATTTTAAGTCTTGCGTGTCTACCAATTCCACCATCCCGGCTTCTTCTATTTGGGAATAGAAGTAAAGTTTTTCATAGCTCCACCCTACAAGAGTTTTTGCCATGGCAATATAAAAGTTTATTTCTTATAAATGGAATTAATTTTTTCCAGAAATAAGAAAGCCCTTCTTCCAAGGGCTTCGAGAGCGAAAGACGAGATTCGAACTCGCGACCCCGACCTTGGCAAGGTCGTGCTCTACCAGCTGAGCTACTTTCGCTTATTTGAATTTAATGTTTTTGGGACCGTTTGTTCCCGTATTGTGAGTGCAAATGTAAACAGGATTTTTTAATCCGCAAGGCCTCCCCAAATATTTTTTTCATTACAAATACCGCTAATAACCCTACCTCGCTGATTTTCAATTTAATTTCTATTCTAATTTCTTTTTAATATCATTGAGCTTCAATAAGGCTTCTACAGGGGAAATGGTGTTGATATCTATGGCATTCAAAATTTCCTGGGCTTCCTTAAATTTGGGATCCATCTCAAATAGGCTCAACTGGAAATTGTTTTTGGGCAAATCCTTCACCCTTTCCTGTTGCTGGTGAAGGTCTTTGTCCTTTTCCAAATGACCCATAATTTCTGCTGCCCTCAAAACCACTGGGTTGGGCATCCCTGCCATTTGGGCCACATGGATACCAAAGCTGTGCTCACTTCCCCCTGGCTTCAATTTCCGCATAAAAATCACCTTGTCACCTACCTCTTTCACCGAAACATTGAAATTCTTAACCTTAGGGAAATCCTCAGACAATTGATTCAATTCATGATAATGGGTGGCAAAAAGGGTTTTGGCTTTGTACTGGGGATGGTTATGCAAATATTCAACTATAGACCAGGCAATGGAAATCCCATCATAGGTAGAAGTTCCCCGGCCAATTTCATCCATCAATACCAAGCTCCTATCTGACAAATTATTGAGAATGCTTGCGGTCTCCGTCATCTCAACCATAAAGGTAGACTCTCCTTTTGACAGGTTATCTGACGCACCCACCCGGGTAAATACTTTATCAATAATCCCAATCCTGGCATACGAGGCAGGCACAAAGCTGCCCATTTGGGCCATCAAAACGATCAAGGCAGTCTGTCGGAGCAAAGCAGATTTACCTGCCATATTGGGCCCGGTGATGATCATTACCTGCTGGCTTTGGTTGTCCAGATAAATATCATTGGGCACATATTCCTCCCCAACAGGAAGTTGCTTTTCGATAACCGGATGCCTGCCGTCTTTGATTTCAAGGGTTTCCGTATCGGAAACTTTGGGCTTACAGTATCCATTTGCAGCTGCAACTTGTGCAAAACTCAACAGACAATCCAAAGTGGCCAAAATCCTGGCATTCTGCTGGATCTGGGATACATATTCCCCCGCATCCTTCACCAAAAGCATAAAATATTTTTGCTCCAATACCACCATTTTTTCTTCTGCATGAAGGATTTTATCCTCATATTCCTTCAACTCTTCGGTGATATAGCGTTCCGCATTTACCAGGGTTTGCTTTCTGATCCATTCAGCTGGCACCTTATTTTTATGGGTATTGGATACTTCCAAATAATAACCAAATACCTTGTTATAGGCAATTTTAAGGGAGCTGATGCCTGTTTTTTCCATTTCCCGCTGCTGAATTTGCACCAAATAATCCTTACCGGAAGTTGCCAGGGTGCGGTATTCATCCAACTCTTCGTCCACACCTTCCTTGATCATTCCGCCCTGATGAGTCAGCATGGGAGCATCCTCTTTTAATTCCTTGTCGATTTTTTCCAAAAGAAATTCACAGGAGTTGATCTGATCGCCCAGCTTTTTCAAGGCTTGGTTTTTCTGTTTTTTGAGCAAATCCTTGATGGGAAGGGTATTGTTAAGGGCCTTTTTGAGCTGGTTCATTTCACGGGGGTTGATCCTTCCCACTGCTACTTTGGAAATCAACCTTTCCAAATCCCCAATATGTTTCAAATAGGAAAGGATCTCTTCGCTCAATTCATCTTCACCATGGAAATACTCCACCACCTTCAGCCGCTCATCGATGATTTCCTTTTCCTTCAATGGCAAAACCATCCACTTTTTCATTTGCCTTGATCCCATTGGAGTTACGGTTTGATCCAAAATATGGATCAGGGGCACTCCGCCATCCTGTTGCGGATAAACCAATTCGAGGTTCCGGATGGTGAATTTATCCAGCCATACAAATTTCTCCTCAGCAATCCGGGAAATGGAAGCAATGTGCTTGACTTCCTTATGTTCTGTTTCCTCCAAATAATAAAGCACCGCTCCGGCAGCAATGATTCCATGGCCCATGGTTTCTATTCCAAAACCTTTTAAATTGGCTGTCTGGAAGTGCTCTGTAAGCCTTTCGTAGGTATAATCGTACTGGAATACCCAATCCTCACAATGAAAAGTAGTATAATTGTCCCTAAGTAATTCTGCAGCCTTGGCTTTATCGGCTTTAGAGTAAATAATTTCGGAAGGGCTAAAACTCTGCAATAGCTTTTCTATATAACTTTCGTTCCCTTCTGCACACATAAATTCACCGGTGGAAAGATCCAAAAAAGCTATTCCCAAGCTCTGCTTTCCAAAATACAAAGAAGCCAAATAATTGTTACGACGCTTGTCCAGCACATTGTCATTAAAGGAAAGTCCCGGAGTTACCAATTCAGTCACTCCTCTTTTCACAATGCCCTTGACTTCTTTGGGATCCTCCAATTGGTCACAGATGGCCACCCTGTTTCCTGCACGAACCAGTTTAGGCAAATAACTATCCAGGGAATGATGGGGAAACCCGGCAAGCTCTATATGGCTGGCAGCACCATTGGCCCTTTTGGTAAGCACGATGTCAAGCACCTTGCTGGCAATAACGGCATCCTCCCCAAATGTCTCATAGAAATCCCCCACCCTAAAAAGCAACAAAGCACCGGGATGTTTGGCCTTAATGGAATTATATTGCTTCATCAATGGGGTTTCTTTCGCTTCTTTTGCCTTCGCCTTGGCCATCTTTTTATCGGATTAAAATCTTTATGTTAATTTTGGAAATTATTCAGGCCTGAAATTAATCGATTCAAAAAGGTAAACAAAAACCGAATGAAAAAATTAAGCATGGATGAGCTCAACCGCTTATCCGTTGATGAGTTCAAAGAAAAGCCAAAAATCCCCTTGGTTATCATCCTGGACAATATACGCAGCCTCAACAACGTGGGATCCGCCTTCCGGACATCCGATGCTTTTTTGGTGCAAAAAATTTATCTCTGTGGAATTACCGGAAAGCCCCCTCACAGGGACATCCAAAAAACTGCCTTAGGAGCCACCGATTCGGTGGACTGGGAATATGTAAAAGACACAACTGAAGCCATTGAAAATTTAAAAAAGGAAGGGTTTGTCATATGTTCTTTGGAGCAGGTGGACAAAAGCATCAAACTGAATGATTTTAGACCTGAAAAGGATGGAAAATATGCCCTGGTTTTTGGCAATGAGGTTTTTGGCGTTGAGGAAAAGGTCATCAAAGCCAGTGATCATGTTTTGGAAATCCCACAGTTGGGTACTAAACATTCCCTGAACATTGCTGTAAGCATGGGAATCACCATTTGGGATTTTGTTACCAAAATGGGTGTTTTAAAGAATTAAAGGATTGAAAATTTTTGGGTCAACTTTCAGCTTAGTTTTTGAATTGTTTTAGCCAAAAACTCTAAATCACTTTTCTGGTGAAAAGCGGACAAAACAGCCCTTTCCATAGGAGGATCACTAGGGCTGGGGTAGGAAAAGGAGGAAATGATGAGGCCTCTTTCCCAAAGCTTATCCGCCCAACCATTTTTTCCCAGCCTGACAACAGGAAAGTTATTTACATATTTAATTCCATGGATACCTTTAATCTGATCAAAAAAATAATCCATTTTCTCTAGCAAAATCCTCTGCTGCTTTAGATAAATCCGCTTTGACTTTAAAAATGCATCACAAAAACCAGGGGCAGGTGGGGAAGCACCGATAAACCAGGGGTTGGTTTTTATTGATTGAATAAAACTTTTTTCGCCTATAATAACCCCTGCAGGAATTCCAAGTGCCTTCCCCAGGGAACCAGAAACTATCAATTTTGCCGGGAGATTTTTCCATTGCTGATAGGTTCCAAAAATTTCATGCCCCAGCAATCCAAAAGCATGGCTATCATCCACCAAAAGAAAATATTCGTTTGCCGGTGATAAATCTCTCGTCCATTCAAAATCATGGACAGCAGGAAACAGGGTATCTATAGCATTGACCAGAATCCCAATAGAATTACCTTTCTTTTGATGACTTTTTTGAATGCATTCCCTGGCAAATTTCTCCATGTTTTGATCACCATGGAAATATTGCCCTTCCGGAATAATGGCAGGATGGGCATCAGGGGCAGCCCACAATTCATGGGTTAATTTGGCCAATTCCCTTATTGTGATTTGCCCGGCCAAAAACCCACTGCTTAACAAAGCTGCATCCTCAGCCCCAGCTCCATGAGCAAAATAATGCTCCATTTGATCAAAAACCTCTAACCGGATATTTCCTGACCTACTGGCCCCATAATTGGGACCATATTTTTTTATTCCTTCAAGGACCAAATCCTCAAATTCCCGAACCGTTCCAATTCCCAAATAAGCAGTTCCACTAAAATAAAGGAACTCCTGTCCCAATATTTTAATAACACGGTCGATATGATGAGCAATAGGATGTTCTTTCATTAACCAAAGTGATTTTTTATTCCAACAATTCAGCTCCAATTCCAGATCCTTCAGGAAAAATCACCTGATCTGGCCGGATAATAACCCCTTTGGCAATGTCATTTTCCAAGAGCATGGCACCATCCATATCCACATAATCTAACAGAGGAGCCAAATGGGCAATGGCTGAAACCCCCACTGAGGATTCTGTCATACAGCCTATCATGGTTTTCATACCCAACTTTTTAGCCTTATAAAGCATTCTTAAAGCAGGACTAATGCCCCCACATTTTACTAATTTAACATTTATACCATGAAAGTGACCATGGCATTTTTCCACATCCACTTCTGTTATACAGCTTTCATCTGCAATTACCGGAAGCTTGCTATGTTGAAAAACTTCCTTCATGCCTTCCCAATCCTCACTCGCCAGGGGCTGTTCCATAAATTCAACATTTAACTTTTTTAATTCATCAGAATAAGCAATTGCTTGCTCTGCGGTCCAAGCACAATTGGCATCTATCCGAAATGCAGCACCTGTATGTTTCCTCAATTCCTTTACAATTTCCAGATCATGGTCGGTGCCCAACTTAATCTTATAAAGAGGCCATTGGAATTCCTGCATTTTTTGAATCATTTTTGGAATGGTATCTATGCCTATAGTAAAATTGGTAGTGGGGATTTTGCGGGGATCCAGCTCCAATAACTCGTAAAGTTTTTTGCTTTTACTTTTGGCATACCAATCCCAGGCGGCCATATCCAAGGCACAATGGGCAAATGGATTGTCTACAAAAATTTCCCTGGTCTTGTCCCAAAGTTCCTCCGGGTTTTTCCATTTCATTTCTTCAACGATAGGTTTTGCCTTTTCCAGACAGGCTTTCATATTATCCAGAGTTGCCCCATAATAGGGATTGGTTGTAGCCTCTCCCAATCCAAAATAATTCCCATCATCTAAGGAAACAATCAGGGTATCCTGAGCATCCCGGCTCAAAAAAGAGATGGTAAAGGTGTGTTTGAGAAAAAGTTCTTTTACAAGGACCTGTAGTTTCATAAAAGTATTCCGTTAATAATGAAAAACCCTTCTATTAATACGGAAGTTTAGTAATTTGATTGATAATAAAAAATGAAATTTTAAAAGAATGACAGGTCCCTTCATGTTGTTAAAATTAAAAGTCTGTAGGTTTTGGGGTATTGTGGCTTTGATTATTTCAAGCTTAATCAATTTCGCCTGTTCAAGTCCCTCTCCCTCTTTTAAAGGGCTGGAACCTGAATTTTTAATAGATGCCTATGAAAAATATCAAGAGCCTGACATTACCAAACGACGAATTAAACCTTCCCTGGTCAAAAAATTAATCCAAAAAAGAAAAGAAGTTTTTAAAATGGAGGAATTGGGCAAATCAGTAGGTAACCGTTCGATTTACCAGCTGTCCTATGGAGAAGGACCTACCAAAGTTTTACTATGGTCCCAAATGCATGGGGATGAAAGCACAGCCACCATGGCCCTTTTCGATTTATTTAATTTTCTGGAAGGCAGCGGGGATGAGTTTTTGGTTATCCGCAAGAGTCTAAAGGAAAATCTGCAGTTGCACTTTATTCCTATGCTAAACCCAGATGGAGCTGCGGTATTTCAGCGAAGAAATATTTTGGGTATTGATCTGAACCGGGATGCCTTACGTTTGGCCAGCCCTGAAGCCATGATCTTAAAAAAGGCCAGGGATGAATTAGAGCCTGATTTTGGATTTAATTTACATGACCAAAGCAACTACTATAATGTCAAGGGAACGGCCAACCCTGCCACCATTTCTGTTTTGGCACCAGCTTTTAATGCAGAAAAGGGTGTAAATGAAATCAGGGCTAATGCCATGAAAGTAATTGTAGGGATCAAAAGGTTGATGCAGGAAACTTTGCCCGATCATTTGGGCAAATATGATGATACCTTCGAACCCCGGGCTTTTGGGGATAATTTTCAAAAATGGGGAACAAGTACCATCCTGATAGAATCCGGAGCCTATCCCAATGACCCGGAAAAACAGCATGTCCGACAACTAAACTTTATGATCCTGCTCAATGCCCTGTATGAAATTGCCCAAGGGACCTATAAAAATTATGCCGTAGAAAACTATTTCCGGATTCCGGATAATGAAGAGCAATTGTTGGATCTCCTGATAAAAAATTTGACCGTTCATCGAGAAGGTCATGGTTACCAAGTGGATTTGGGCATAAAAAGGGAAGAAATCAGCTTTGGCGATGATTTTTTATTTTCTGGAACCCTTGAAGACATAGGAGATTTATCGGTTTTTTATGGCTACAAAGAAATGGATGCATCAGGAATGAAATGGGTCTCTGGAAAAATTCACAATAAAATATTTAATAGCACCCGGGAAATCTCCCAAGTAACTGCCCTGGAACTATTGAAAGACGGCTATTTGGCGGTCAGGGTAAAAAATATTTCAGAAAACCAAAACCATTCCCTTCCTCTAAGGATCTTAAAGGAAAATGAAAACTTTCCCCAATTTCCCACCAAAGATGGTCCAGCCCATTTTTTTCTGGAAAAGGATGGGGAATTATGTTTTGCAGTAGTCAATGGTTTTTTGATAGACCTCAAGCAATCAGAGGTAAAGAAAATAAAGTGAAATGGGCCGGGTGGCTTCAACTCCGCTCAGCCACCAGTCCTTCTTCACGGTCTTTTCGACTCCGCTCAAGGACCTGTGCCCCTGCGTTCCCTAAGCGGAGCCGAAGGGGCGAAATTGAAGGGGGAAGACCGCGAAGGAATAAGACCCAAAAAAACCATTTGGATTAGCCTAATAAAATAGAAAACCTCCACATGTCAGACCTTCTTAAATCCCTGTTTTTTCATTAAATTAAAACAGTGATAATCAATGCTTATTGGAAAGTTATCCAAATCTCTTTTAAAAATAAAATACCATTTTTAAACCCAATATTTTTATGAACAATAACCTACAAAATTACCGTAATTGGTTTCCCCTCTTTGCGATTCTATTATTTGTGGCCCAGAGCTGTGGCCCTGTTCGTTTGATCAGTGAATATGATCCAATTACAGATGAAAAAGTCACGGAACTGGAAGAAAAGGTAACCACCTTTTTTGTAAAGTTGGAAAGGGTAGTTGGTACCAATCATGCCGACTATGAGCATTTTACTAACTTTTATGATGAGGTAAAAGTGGACCTCAATACCTTGAAAGTCCGGGCTGATGCAGTGGATAAAAACCGCATTGTCAGGGAACAAATTGAAGAACTGAGCAACATGGTGGAGAGTTTGGAGGAATTGCACAAGATGGGCTTTGCTACCATTGAACAAGTAAGGCCTTTGCAGCAATCCTTTAATTCGGCCTTTACAGCCATTATCAAATTCCAAATGGCCCTAAAAAGGGGAGAAAAAACAAAATAAATCACTTTTAAACCAGAAAAGTTATGGCAGAAATCGATACTGAAGAATTGTTGAAAAATATGATAAAAGGGGCAAAAGGTGTGCTCAAAAAGCATTGGAAAGAAGCAGAACCTTTTGCCGAACAAGAGCTCAAAGTTTTAGCAGAAAACTTGAAGTTGATTGGAAAATTAAAACTGGAAGGAAAAATCAATGAAGCCCAGGCCAAGCATTATTTTGAAATCCAAAAAAGCAGTGTAAGGATTGTCCTCCTTACTATAGAAGGACTGGGTATATTAGCCGTTGAAGATGCCATCAATTCAGCTCTTGATGCTGTCCGGGACACGGTTAACCGGGCACTGGGTTGGAGCCTGCTGTAATTAATTCAAAAATTCGAATACAAATGCTGGTCCTGATTTGAAATCAGGACCAGCATTTTTTAGTAGTTAAAACCTTCTGTCCAGGCACTAATCGAATATTCATCTGGTCCAGGTGCAGATTGTCTTAACACCTCGGACCATTACAATTTAAAATTGACTTGTCCATAATCAACCCAGAAATTAATTATTCCCCATATTTTTCTTTCCATTCCTCTTCTGATAAAGGGAAAAATTTCTTTATTTCCGAATAAGGAGAGGGGCCTCCATCCAAATATTCTCTTACCGTCAATACAGGAATGGTATCTTTCATAGATTCAGGAGCATGATAGATATGGTTGCCGTGGAAGTCATGGCATTGCAAACAGGTATTCCACATTTCCCTTTCTATCAAATCCTTATGACTGATATCCAAGGGGTCGTTTTTCATTTCGGTATCCTCATGGCAATTGACGCAATAACCAATATCCACACGGGTCATCCTGACCCCGTTATGCTCTTCATGACAGGATTCACATTCAGTGACCCCCAGATTTTTCCTGGCTTCAGAAAACCGCGGTTCCTCAAATCGATGAAGTGGATGGCGGTCATTTTCACGGTCATGACATTCGAGGCATTTTTCCCTATCAACATTTTTTGAACCAAAATCCACTTCTGTTTTTCTAAGTCCAACTGCTACCATCAAGTTGGCCTGAGCTTGCTGGAATACATTTCCCCGGGCAGGAGTATGACAGGATTCACAGCTCAGCTCCTCATGGCCCGTATTCATTTCCCCAAGAGAAAGCATGTCCTCATTGGAAGGAACACTCAATAAAATATAGGTAACAGTGGTTACCAAAAGCCCCACCCCAAAACCTATCCATTGTCTTTTTCTTTTCCTGCTGATTTTCATCTGAACTTAAATTTTAAGTGTTAAATGATGTTTCTGGCTTGACCTGAATTCTTGAAGAAGACTGCCCGTTCCAGGAAGCTTCCCAAAGAAAATCCTCCTCCATTTGGCTTTCTCTGGTCTCCACTAAGCGGAAAAAAAAGGATACCCCAATTCCAATGGTCATCAAAAGGGCTCCTATCCAGACCAAACTGATAAATGGCATTTCTATGGATTCTATCGTGATCCAATCCCTCTGAGATGTCATCACCATTAGTTCATATTGTTGGTTTTCCGGATCGACTTTACTTAAAAATACCTTGGTGCCTATTGCTTTGATCTCATCTGGAAATAAACGAACAGACCGTTTATCATCAATATGATAAATAGGCTTGGCAGTGTAAACACCATACTGATCCCTAATGGTGACGGAAGCCTCTAAGGGAAAATCCTGCTCGGATTCAGGAATTCCCAGAGGATCTTCATTCAAATTGATCTCATTGAGGGTCAAATGGAGCCCCTGCAATTCAAACGATTCCCCTACCCTTATTTTCCGTTTTTCTGCTGGGTTCCATCTTACCTTTTCGGGATCAGGAAAATTGGTGACATGGGTATAAATGTCTTTGGTAAAAAAACTTTGAATATCCGGGGAAGCTATATATCCCATTTGTGGATTGTTTTGCATTCTGGGAGAAAGGGTAAATCCTGAGCGGCCTGTTTCCCTTACCCTGATATTATAATATATATTTTCCGGGTCAATAGTGATGGTATCCCCTTTATGAATACCCAGATTACTGGAAAATTCATTTTGAATAATTTTCTCATGATCATTCCAGGTAGGCAAAGTTGTCTGGACGGGGATTAGCTTTCCAGTTTCCCTATCCTTGTAGTGGGCACCCTTATAAATCAATTCGAATCCTTGATTTTGTTTGGGGACATTTTGACTGAGTAATAAATTGTCCCTTACCGTATGGACGGGTAAATTGCTCTCAGGGGCATTAATGGCCATATTTTTACTGATGATTTTCTGATGCCCAGCAGAATAGACAAAGCCTAAGAGCATAACAGCCATTCCCACATGGGCCAATATGCCTCCAAGGGATGTTCTTTGAATATTTTTTACCAATGGAACCATTATCTGAAGGCTGACTGCAATCAGATAGATGGCCGATCCAATCAGAAAAATATAGCTGATATCCTGTGTTTTGGCCAGAAAAACAAATAGGGAGGTCAATACCAAACTGATGATAATAGGTAGGCCCAATTCATTTTCCAACATCTTCTTGCTGGCTATTCTTTTCCAATAAAAAATCTGGCCTAAGCCAGAAGCCAAACAAAAGGCCACCCCAAACCATATTTGAAATTTGCTGTAAAAGGTCACCTGGTCTGCAGGAGGTGCCAGACTCTTTTCAATTCCCAGCATTTCCAATAAAACGTTGAAAACCGGAATGGAAGTGGGCAACAAAACCTGAAAAGCGGAAAGACAAAACAAACAAATGCCCAACATCATCCAGAATTCAAGGGATAAAAAGGAGGATTGGGCTTCATTTTCCTTCAATTGTCTCCGTCCATACAAGAACATGGCCACTGCAGCTATGACAAATGAAATGAGAAACAATAATAATTGACCGGATAATCCCAAGTCCGTAAAAGCATGGACAGAGGTCTCTCCCAAAATGCCACTTCTGGTCAAAAATGTCGAATACACTACCAGGATAAATCCGGCCATTGAAAGGGCCAAAGTTAGAGGGAGCCCCTTTTCTTTTCTCCTATAAAGGACCATTCCATGCGTGGCGGCCAATAGGGCTAACCAGGGCACAAAAACAGCATTTTCTACCGGATCCCAATTCCAGTATCCCCAAAATTTAAGGTTTCATAAGCCCAATAAGCTCCCATCACAATGCCAATTCCCAGAACCCCTACGCTGGCCAGGATCCAGGGACTGGATTTGTAAATAAAATCCTGTGGCCTTTTTTGCCAAAGGGCCGCCATGGCCAGGCAAAAAGGCACACTGGATAAAGCAAATCCCAAAAAAATTACTGGCGGATGAATAACCATCCAAATGTTTTGTAAAAGGGGATTCAGTCCGGTTCCATCCTGGGGAATAAAATTTGGGTTGCTTTTAAATATTTCACTATCTGAAACATCTTTTAAAAGCATAAAAGGGGAATTACCAATTTTGATCCCATCTGAAATATGAATGCCCAATACCATAGAAACCAGAAAAAACTGAACCGCGCTAAATACCAACATGGTCTTCGGTTCCCATTTTTTACAGGAACGGATCAAGAAAATGCCTATGAGCACATTCCAAAATGCCCATATCAAAAAACTACCTTCCTGGCCTTCCCAGAAACAGGAAATGATATAATACACAGGAAGGTCATTAGCAGCATGTTGCCAGGCATAATCATATTCATAATGATGGTCAAAAAGGATTGCAAATAATATCCCAATGGCGGATAATACCGCCAAGCTGTGAAGGGAAAAACAAATTCTGGCAACCATTTGCCAGCTTTTTTTATCCTTCTCCAGAGAAGCCTGGTTTTCCTGGAAATAAGCAAAAATAGCTGCTGAAATGCCCACAAAGGCGATGATGATGGATAAATGTCCTAGGTTGCCGATCATATCCGATTATTTAAAGTCCAAAACTACATTGTTGGTCAGGGGTTTGCAGAGACAGGTGAGTACTACATTATTGTCCAATTCTTTTTGGCTAAGCACATGCCCTTTTCGCATAAAAACTTCTCCGGAAGTACAGGTGGCTTTACAGGTACCACAAATGCCATCCATACATACATAAGGCAGGTTGATTTTTTCATCTAAGGCAGCATCCAAAATAGTAGTACCAGCCTTGACGGGTACTTCGTAGGTTTTGCCATTATGGATGATGGAAACTTCCCTGTTTTCCAGTAAAGGTCCAGCTGCCTTGGTTTCTTCAGCAGATGGTGGTGGGGAAGTAAATTTCTCCATAAAAATCCGCTCTTCCGGTATGCCACAAGCCTTAAGTCCTTCTTCTGCCTCCACCATCATACCAGAGGGTCCACAGATATAATATTCTGTTTCATCTTCAGGGAAGGAAGGTAAACCTTCAAGAAGTCCTTTTACCTGGCTTCTTTCCACCCTGCCTTTGTAGCATTCCTCCACCCCCCTTGGATCATCTAGGATATGGATCAAATTTAAACGGCCATTGAAGTTGGCTTTATATTCGGCCAACTCTTTATCAAAAATGATGGATTCGAGGTCTCTGTTGCCATAAATTAGGGATACCACACTTTGAGGTTCTTTGTTGAGGATGGATTTCATGATGGAAATCAAGGGTGTAATTCCACTTCCAGCCCCAAAAAGCACAAGGTGCCGCTTTTTGTTTTTATCAGGCTTCGTGGTGAAATTCCCCATGGGAGTCAAAACTTTAATTTTGTCTCCTTCTTTGATATTATTAAAAAGAAAATTGGAAACCCTGCCGTCCTTAATTCTTTTGACGGTAACACTGATATAATCATCCACACCAGGTGCGCTGTTGAGGGAATAGCACCTTCTGACTATCTCCCCATCTATGTCCACCAGTAGGGTCAAAAATTGGCCGGGGGTATATTTGATTTTTTTGAAAAAAGGTTGTTTGAAATGCAGGCTCACCGCATCCTGGGTGACCTTGATTACCTTTTTGATTTTTAATGAAATGGCTTTTCCCATATTATTTGTAATAAAATACCACCCAGATATGGTAGATGGTAAGTCCGGTAATAAAGAAAGAACAGGCTACATGCAGGATCATCCATCCCTGAAACACGATTTTGGATTTATTTTTAAGCACATCCAGATTGATCATACCTAAAAGAAAATTCCCAAAAAAGGTAATACTAAGCACCAGCAAATAAGCAAAGCCCAGTTGCATGGAATGGATGTAAAACAATAGCGGGGTCAACGCACCCACCCAGTTATGGATATTATAAAATTTAAGGCTGAGTTCTTCCCAATTGGGTCGCGTCCTGACCAGGCTAAGTGTCCACTGGAAAAGGATGATCAATGACAATCCCAATCCAGACCAACGACGATACATTTGATCATCTTGAAGCTCATACAAATATTCCCATCTCCAGCCCATCAGGTCTTGAAGAATAAATAGGAGGAAAAGAATGCCTCCGGTAAGAAGAAATGCTAATCTGCTCATGGGAAAGGAGTTAATAGAGGGAGAAGTTGGGGTGTACCATTACCTGGCTGCGGCCCACCCCAATCAACTCCGACTCATGAAAGGTTTTTACTTACATTTTCAGGATGCCCTTTAAGGTATTTTTGGAGGAAAGGTGGTTTACACTGTCCAAAAATTCTGTAGGGCTAGGCAGTTGATACCCTGCAGAAGGCCATACATCCCCAACTTTGGGCGTTTCATTTTCAGAGAAGGTCTCTGTTTTATCCAAGTATTTTTGGAAAGTAGCAGCAGCACCATCTCTATAGGCCATGATCATACCTTGCAATTCTTCAAAGGAAACTGAATCGCTAGGATAGGTCCAAGTAGTAGCTCCCATGATATCACCCATTTTCCAATCCGTTTTGGTGGTTTCAGGATGCTCATTATGGCAGGTTACACAGGGTTTGGCCCCTGCAAAATCAGGAAACATGGCTGTATAAAGCTTACTTTCCTCATCATAAAAATATTTGGGCTTTCCATCTTGACGGATCTCTGAAAATAATTCAGCTTGTTTACCGACAAACTTATTGGACTTTCTAACCGGGAAATCGGAGCCTAAAAACAGTCCTAGGGGAATTTCTCCTTTCTTTTTGATATCACTGGCGATTCCTCTAAGGAACAAAGCCGGAAGAGGACCGGCCTCCACTTCATCTTTTTCCCAGTCTTCGTGGAATTTTAGACCATTCTTTTTCCCTTCTCCAACTATGGCTTTGGTATATAAAGTACGGGCGACATCATTTTCTGCAGCGACAATTTCAAAAGCTTCCTCAATAGAGTACATCTTTCCAGAACTGGTAGATTCAGACTCTTCTTCAGGCAAAGGTTGGCAGGCAAATCCCAGCAGCAATACAAGTGCCAGGTACCATTTTGTTTTGTGGATTGTAGTGGTTTTCATAAGCTAGTTGTTTAAGTGGTAATTGAATCTGTGTTTTTTAGGAAACCAACTTTTTATCCAGGTTGCCCTTGGCGTAAAAATTAATTTAACCTGGAAAAAGCGAAGGGTGATTTGGGTAGACCTGATTAAGCTGCCTTGGCGGCATCTTTCATTGTTTTCGCTAAAACGGTATATACTGAAGCCCAGGCTTCTTTTACTTCTCCATTCCAATCTTTTCCTAATCCGGTTTCCAAGGTATAAAGCAGGGCTTCCGCAACCGTATCATAATGTTCATCGGTCACCCCATAATCCACATGTCTTTTACCTAAATCCTGTACTACGGGAACCAAACTTTTCATATCATCAAGGCCTTTTACTGCTGCTGCCAACATGGTCATCAACTTGTTGCCTTGCTCTTTCATATCTCCCTTGAAAAGGCCTTTTAAGCTGGGGTCCAATTCAAAAAGTTTATTATAGAAAATCTCAGCAGCTTGTGGAGCAATAGGAGCTACTTGGCCAAAGGTGCTCTGTACCAATTCTTTTTGTTTCGGAGAAATAGGACTTTTTTCTTTCTTGAAAAGGGATTTGAAAATGCTCATAATCGTTTTTGTTTATGGTTAGTGAATTGATGATGTTCCAAATTAAAAAGGTGATTGAGGGTTTCACTGAGTTCATGGGCCCTGTCCCTTTCACATACCTGCCTTAACTGCACAGCAGGTAGTTTGACAATAAGGTCAATTAGGGATTTGGAAAATTCCTCCATGTGTTCATGGTAATCAGGGTCCAACTTTTTAAGATGAGCAGCCATGGCCCTTTTTCGAAGTTGATCCAAGGTGGATTTAAACTGCTTGATCTGTCGGGTAAAATGATACTCCTCTACCCATTGGCTTAAATCTGCAATAGACTGCAGGATAAGCTTTTCCACCTTTGGAATCTCCTTTTGTCTTTGTTGCAGGGTATCTTCGGAATATTGACCGATTTGATCCAGGTTGAAATATTGACCTGAAAATCTATTTAAAAATCCATTTTCAAAGCTTTGAGGAGCACTCAAATCCAGACAAGCCAAAGGTTTCTTTTTTGAAACCTTATCTAAAATAGGGGAAGTAAATATAGGCTTAGGGGATTCTATGGTACTGATCACAATGTCAAATTGATCCAAAATCCCAATAAACTCATGGAAAGGAATGACCTCCATGGACAGTTCGGCTTTTAAATCCAAAGCTTTTTGAAGGGTCCTATTGGTCAAGCTGATTTGCCGGAAACCTAACATATTAAGGTTTTTGCAGACATCGGCACCCATTTTTCCGGCTCCGACAACCAAAATATTTGGGTTTTCTCCACCAAGCTTTTTCTTTTTTATGAGTTTTACAGCACTGTAGGAAACTGAAACTGCTCCGTTTTTGAATTCCGTTTCCTGGCAAACTTGTTTATGTGTAAAAAACAAAGTATGTAAAGCACGGTGCATCAGGGTTTGGCACATGCCAAGATCATTGGATTCCTGATAGGCCTGTTTTACCTGGCCAAAAATCTGGATATCCCCTAAAACCTGGGATTCCAAACCAATAGCCACGCGGTACAAATGCTTCAGGGTCTGTTGCCCATCAGAAATAGCGGAGAAAAAATGTTGGTATTCCGCAGCTTGGAGGCCTTTTAGGGCACATAAAAGTTTAATGATTTTTTGATCCAGTTTCTCTGGATGGACATAATAAATTTCCGTCCTGTTACAAGTTGATATAATCAATGCCTCCTGGACATTGAAGTAATCACGAAGTTGAAGATAAAAGGCGGAGCGCTCTTCATGAGGGAGCGTGAAGAGCCCACGTGCTTTAATATCCGCCTCCTTGTGGGTAATTTTAACTATCTTCAATTCGTTCATTTGCGTATGTTTAGTGGTTTAAGAAATCCATCAAATAACCTCTGTAATCATAATATTCCGGATGCTCCAATACGTCTTTTCTGTTTCTAGGCCTTTCAAACGGAATGATCAATTCATCCCCAATTTTGGCATAAGGTCCGCTGGTCATCATAATGACCCTATCGGCCAAAAAGATGGATTCATCCACATCGTGGGTAATGGCTACGGCCGTGATTTTCTCTTTTTGCCAGATTTCTAACAGCACATCCTGCAGCTCACCCCGGGTTAGGGAGTCCAGCATACCAAAGGGTTCATCCAGCAAGAGTATTTTTGGTTTCAAGGCAAAAGCCCTGGCAATACCTACCCTTTGCTGCATACCTTGGGAAAGGGAAGTTGCTTTTTTATTAAAATCATTTCCCAGCCCTACCTTATTCAGATAATACTTACAAATGTCATTTTTCTCAGCTTTGGTGGCTTTAGGGAAAACCTGGTTGACTCCGATCATTACATTCTGCAAGGCCGTCAACCAAGGTAAAAGGCTAGGGGACTGAAAAACAACCGCTCTGTCAGGTCCAGCCCCCCGTATGGGTTCGTGGTCAACAATTACATTTCCGCCACTAATTTCATTCAGCCCTGCAATCATGGTCAAAAGGGTGGATTTGCCACAGCCTGAGTGTCCGATTATGGAGACAAATTCTCCTTTTTTGATGGAAAGGTGCAAATCATCAAGTACCACATAATCACCCTTTGGCGTAGGGTACACTTTTCGGATATCTTTACATACCAGCATTTCCGGCTTGCCGGCTAAATGCGGTATTAATTGTTTTTCTTTTTTTAGTAATGCTTCCATGGTGATAATTTTTTTCGATTAGAAATATTTTACCTTATTACTCTTTTTCTTTTTGCCAAACCGCACTCGTCCGGGCATGGTTGGCTTTAGATCAGGAAGGATGTATTTCTGATCACTTACCTGCCTACGGGTGGATCCCACCTCGATCAGGTACTCCAGGATATCATTTCTAAGTCTTTTATATTGAGGATCTTTATTGATCTCGGTCACATCTCGTGGTCGCTCAAAGTCAATTTTAAATTCTGGTCCCAAGGTGGCTTTTGGCCCTGGTTTCAAAGGAATAATCCGGTCTGCCATGAGGATCCCTTCATCCACATCATTGGTAATCAGGATGGCTGTTTTTTGATCCTGGCTCCAGATTTTTACAATTTCTTCCTGTAAGGTTCCCCGGGTCAAAGCGTCCAAAGCACTGAGCGGTTCATCCATTAACAGCACTTCAGGGTTCATGGCCAAGGCTCTTGCCACTGAAACCCGCTGACGCATACCTCCGGAAAGTTCCTTGGGCATTTTGTCAATGGCATGGCTGAGATTTACCATTTCCACATATTTTCTGATATGTTGGTCCTTTTCTTTCTTGGACATTTTAGGAAATACCTCGTCCACGGCCAGTTTCACATTTTTATATACTGTCAACCAGGGAAGAAGGGAGTAATTTTGGAATATAACACCCCTGTCAGGTCCTGGACCGGTGATAGGTTTACCGTGCAATAAAACTTCTCCTTTGTCCGGGAATTCCAAGCCATTGACCATATTAATCAGGGTGGTTTTTCCACTTCCGGAAAATCCCACAATGGCTACAAATTCTCCATCTTCTACCGATAGGTTGATATCGGAAAGGACATCTACCCGGGAAGGTCCCGAGCCAAATGATTTCGATACGTTTTTTAATTCTAATATTGGCATAGTGATTAGGCTTTGTTAAAGGTCATCAAGTTCTGTACAGTAAGCATGATCCTGTCCAACAGGAAACCGATGATACCGATGACAAACATGGCAACGATGATTTTTGCATTGGAATCATTGGCGCCGTTCTGGAATTCCTCCCAAACGAAGGATCCTAATCCAGGGCTTTGGGCCAATAACTCAATGGCAATCAACACCATCCAGGCCACAGAAACCGTAATCCTTAGCCCGGTAAATATCAGTGGGAACGAGGAAGGCAGAATTATTTTGAAAATATTCTGTCCGATGTTCAGTTTCAAAACTTTGGATACGTTGATATAATCTTTATCAACACTGGACACCCCCATGCTGGTATTGACCAAGGTGGCCCACATGGCACATAAGCCCACACTGATGGAGGAAATAATAAAGGATTTGTCCATACTTGGATCGGTGATGAGGGTTTTTACAATCATAAAAACCAATAACAACCAAACTACTGGGGAAACCGGTTTAAGGATTTGGATCAACCAGTTGAAGGAATTTCTTAATACATCACTCAATCCGATAATAATGCCTACTGGAACTGCAATAAACAAGGCTAATAGAAAACCTGCTGCCACAGTTTTAAGGCTGGTGCCGATCTGATCCACAAAGGAAGGGCGGCCTGTATATTCAATGGGGGCAAGCCCCTTTTCTTCTCTTTTGGCATTGGTATCCGCCACTTTTGCCTGGAAATCTTCTTTTTTGTCAGAAATCATGATGTGGTCTTGCCACAAGGCATTAAAGGCTTGATACACTTGATGAGGTGAAGGCAGGGTATTGGGCTGACAGCTAACATCTCCGGATTTAATACATTCTTTCATCAGCAATGCTGCTTCCTCGCCCTGCTCTGTTCTAGCTTTTTCTATTCTTTTTTCTGCTTCCATATTATAAAGGGCAGTGGCTCCCAGGTGCCATACCAGAATAAATACAAATATTGAAGCTATTGGGAAAATTATTTGTTTGACAAAATTCGTTGCATTCTTTTTGGGTTCTTCCCCATTGATTATCTTAAGGACAGGTTCAATAAACCCCAGTCCAAGAAATCTGATTGTTTTTAATGTTTTATCTTTCATGAGTCTTCAATTTTCGTGTACTATAATTGATCTTTTTTTGGAGTTGAAAAGAAAGGGCCGGGGCAGTAGAAACCCCATTGGCCCTTTCAACCCTACAGTAATTAATCTTTATTGCCTATTTCAAAGCTGTTGATATACCCGATCGGATCTTT
Organism: Echinicola jeungdonensis; assembly: GCF_030409905.1. Taxonomy (NCBI): domain Bacteria; kingdom Pseudomonadati; phylum Bacteroidota; class Cytophagia; order Cytophagales; family Cyclobacteriaceae; genus Echinicola; species Echinicola jeungdonensis. Next base: position 1,715,827 of record NZ_JAUFQT010000001.1, on the reverse strand, counting down.
TCCATCGTAAGTATTACCATCAATAAAGTCGGATGTTGGTGCTTTATAACCATCTGTTTGTGGGATTTCGGATTCTTCCAGGTGTCCTTCTTCCACCAACAGTTTGGCTGCTTTTTCCCAGATATCGGGACGATAAATATCCTTGATAGTATTGCTGTACCAGTCAGCAGGTTTTTTCTCAGGAATTTGCCCCCATCTTCTCATTTGAGTCAGGAACCAAATACCATCAGAATAGAAAGGATAAGTAGCGTGGTGACGGAAGAATACGTTGAAGTCTTTCATTTCCCTTTTGTCACCTTTTTCAAATTCAAATGTTCCGGTCATGGAGTTGGCGATAACTACAGAGTCGGCACCTACATAAGCTGACTTAGAAAGAATACCCACTGCTTCAGGTCTGTTTCCCGGGGTATCCAACCATTTCCCTGCACGGATCAACGCTTTGGTAACAGCAATGGCAGTGTTTGGATTTTCTTCGATAAACTTCTTGGTCATTACAAACACCTTCTCCGGATTGTTTTTCCAAATGTCATAGTTAGTGGTCACTGGAACTCCGATACCTTTAAATACAGCTTGTTGGTTCCAAGGCTCACCCACACAGTAACCATAAATGGTACCTGCTTCCAAAGTAGCTGGCATCTGCGGCGGAGGAGTTACAGAAAGCAAAACATCTGCATCCACCTGGCCTTGGATATTATCCTCTGTATAAAATCCAGGGTTGATACCGGCAGCACCCAACCAATACCTGATCTCGTAGTTGTGAGTAGATACCGGGAATACCATACCCATTTTAAATGGTCGACCGCTGTTTTTGTATTCTTGAACAACCGGTGCTAGGGCATCCGCTTTGATGGGGTGCTTTGGTTTTCCATCTCCATTGGTTGGCACATTAGGTTTCATTTTAGACCAAACTTCATTGGAAACGGTGATTCCGTTACCATTCAAGTCCATGGAGAAAGGCGTTACTAGCTCCGCTTGTCGGCCAAATCCAGCCCCGGCTGCAATGGGCTGGCCGGCCAACATATGAGAACCATCCAATTGACCGTCGATAACACGGTCCAACACATTTTTCCAGTTTGATTGCGCTTCAATAGTGACATAAAGCCCTTCATCTTCGAAATAGCCAAGTTCTTTGGCAATTGCCAATGGAGCCATATCCGTCAATTTGATGAAGCCAAAAGTCAACTGTGGCTTTTCAATTTCCAGTTGTATGGTCGAGGAACTGGATTCCTCGACCGATTCTGTTGTATTTCCCTTGGTGCCACTCCCTCCACAACTGTAAAGTGTAGAGGCAACAGCTGCCAGGATTGTAATTTTAGCGGTAACTTGCTTGATTGAGAACATACTTGTTTTCTTTATTCTTTTTAATTGAATTATTTAGAAGTAAACAGGGTAGGTTTGAAAGTCAGCATGGTCCAGGCCCAGTTTTGAATGGCTCCTTTGTCACCTCCTCTTAGGGCTTCCATGGTATCGGTAGCGAACATATGAGAATAACCGATGTTCCAGGTCACTCCTTTAGCTAGCTGTTTACCATAAACCAAATCGATTTCAGTTCCCATGGTTTTTTCAAGTTCAGAGCCATCACCGGCAACTTGAGTAGAACCGGTCAGGAATTCATGTGCATGCACCTTCAAAGCACCACCGGCAAAATTGAATTTGGTTTTTAGGTAAAGGTCTGTTACCCCCACTGCTCCATTGGCAGGACCTACGAAGAAGTAATCCATAAAACCGTTATGGGCGTGGTTGGTACCAAAGTCAGGGCTGAAGTTGTTGCTTTTGCCATCAGTAGGATCATCATCACCTGAGATGTATTCCACCCCGAGGGTCAAAGGAGTCACAGGAGTTTTGAAGGTGGCATTTACACCTGCCAACAGGGCACTGATGTCATTTCCTCCCTGTGATCCAGTTTGATAGTAAAAATCTCCGGCCAATTTTACAGCCCCTAAGCTAGTAGACCCAATTGCTCCAAATGTTTGCTTATAAGAAACAGAACTATCTGCGGCATTTTGATACCCTGCATTTAAAGCCAACAAGGAAAGGCTGCTACTTCCAAATCCTTTATTGAACCAGGCAAATTGCATGGTCTTATAGTTTCCACCTACACTATAGAAATCTGCTCCTGGAGCCTGCAAAAAGCCTGGTTCCGCAACATCATCGTCTTGGTTATAAGCAAATCCCAAATGTAGTTTGGTTTTGTTTTCAATACCTTCGTATTGGAAGAGCAAGGCATCATGCCTTCTACCCTGTTGGGCCCATTCCAATCCTCCTAAAAACCTTTGGTTGTCATAGGAAAGAATTTGACGACCCGCCCTTACTGAAAAAGTGGGGGTAAAATAATACTGCCCCCAAGCTTCACTTATAAAAGTTTTGCCATACTCCTCTTTAAAAATCTGGGAAGTTTCTCCCCAAATTCTAATGTCTTGCAGAGCCAATTTGAATTTGAATTTATCGTCCATATAATCCATATACAATCTGGATCTTTGCTCTGTAAAGAAAGCGGGATCTTTACTTTCATCGGTCAAAGTCTTAAAACCATTTCTGAATTCAGATCTGGGTCGGACTTCAGCCGATAGGGTGAATTGAGCTGTCGCCTTATAAGCGATAAGGCAAACCAAAATTGAAGTGAGGTAAATAAATTTTTTCATGATAGATTGTTTAGTTGCTTTCGGTTGACTTACGTAACTCGAGTTATTTAAATAAGTATTATTACGTATTTGTTTTACAAACTTACGGGGGAGGGCTTGGGGATAATATGATATCGCACAGGTAATAACCGCTTTTTTACCCATAAAAAAACCTGCCATATGGCAGGTTATAAAAAATATATATATTTAAAATATTACTAAATAGGTTTAGCTATCAAGAAAGAAATTGTGGTCGGAGATCTCCTTACTAAGTAATTCTACGTTTTTTATACCTAGTTTTTTTCCGGATGATACTATTAGGCCTTCTTTTTTCAAAGCAGAAATAACGCGAATGACCTGTTCATCGTTTGTCCCTGCAAAATCAGCAATTTCTTTTCTGGACAATTGTATATTGAGATAGCCCTTATTTTGGCCAAATTTTCGGTTGATATATAATAATGCATCAATGACCTTTTCCCTCACCGTCATTTGGGCAAACTTCTTTACCTTGGTCTCACTTCGGTTCAGCTCTTCCGCATAAAAAGACATCAAATCAAAAGTTAAGGAAGGGATTTTGTGCAGCATCTCATTCAATGTATCTGTATTGAAGTTACAAAGTTGAGTATCTTCCAATGCTACAGCACTGATTTGGTAAAAATGTCCTGCACCAAAACCTCGGTGACCAATTATTTCTCCGTCCCTGGCTAAGCGAACGATTTGTTCTTTACCATTCAAACCCGTTTTAGCCACTTTCACCTTGCCCTTTTTTACAAAGTACAAACCATGGACCGGAGCCCCTTCAATAATGAAATTTTGACCTTTTTTACAGGTCATGCTGTGCTTTCTGTCAATGTATTCCGCCATCTCGCTTAGATGATGGCTTTTCTTTATGATACAATTTTCATTGGGACATAAAGCACATTCAGACTTCGGACTAGTCATAATCAAAATATTAATTTACGTAAATATACGTATTTTTTATTAAAACCCCATTAAGTACCTGGAATCCTTTTTTACCTAACATCCTATCTTTGAATTTCTTACAGAAAAAATGGGATCTGGTGGGATCAACGTTCCTAATGAACTGGCTGGAAAACGCTTCAAGTTTTTTTGACCTTGATACCTTTATAAAGAATATCAAGATTTCATTTAGCATTCCTTTGAAATTATATTCTATTATTGAACAATAAAGTCTGAAATTTAACCTACTTCCTTCAAATCCGTTTTAAAACTTGAAGCGACTCTGATCAAATCTTTCTTATGAAAATCAAATTGATTTCATCCTTTATCCTTTCCTGGATAATTGCCTTTTCACTCACATCCTGTGAGGAGACCTCCTGGAAAGCAGGAGTTCCTGATTGTGTTATTTCAAAAATAAAAACCATTTCACAGCAGGAAGTCAGCAATCCTCCTACAGAGGTTTGGAAATGGGAGGTGGATGGTCAAACATATTATTATTTCACCTCACCTTGTTGTGACCAATTCGACTACCTCTATGATGGCGAATGTCAGCAGGTTTGTGCGCCCGATGGAGGAATCACCGGCCAAGGTGATGGAAATTGCCCTGATTTTGAAGGTGAAATTGAAAAGACTTTGATTTGGAAAGATGAGCGCCAATCAAAACGAGGAGTTGGGGATAGCAATTTTTATCCCAAATATAGCACTCTGGGTATTAAGGTTTAATTTTTATCCTCCTTACTATGATGTTCCATTGTCTCCAGCCTTGGACCCATTCGCTTCCAAGACTTTAAGTTTTGTTGTTTTTTATTACTTCTCATGATCCATTTTATCAATCGATTTTTCCGGGAAAATCCATAAATTAGGCTAGCCTTATATACACCCAATTATGAGCCTTCCCTTTAAACGCAAAATTTCCCTAACCGGAAATATTGGATTCAGCCAATTAAAGACAAGCTCCCCTTCAGAGTATGCTGCAGGAATCCCCGGTGTTTGGGCAGCCTTGGATCATGCCCGAAAAGAAATGGGGTTGATCCGGTCTATCCAAACACTTTCTAAAATGAATCAAAAGGATGGTTTTGACTGTCCTGGCTGTGCCTGGCCGGATCCTGATCATAGATCAAAATTGGGAGAGTACTGCGAAAACGGAGCAAAAGCTTTAGCAGAGGAAGCTACCTCGAAAAAGGTGGATGCAGCTTTTTTTGATCAATATTCCGTAGAAGAGCTTTCAAATTGGACGGATTTTGAAATTGGGAAAAGTGGAAGGTTGACCCAACCTTTTATTTTGCGCCCTGGAAAGGTGCATTATGAACCCATCCATTGGGAAGAGGCTTTTAATGAAATTGGAGTGCAACTGAAGCAATTACCTCATCCAGATGAAGCCATTTTTTATACCTCTGGTAGGTCAAGTAATGAGGCGGCCTTTTTATATGGACTGTTCATCAGGGCTTTTGGTACCAATAATATGCCGGACTGTTCTAATATGTGCCATGAATCAAGCGGGGTTGGACTTAAAGAAACTTTAGGAATAGGCAAAGGGTCTGTGACTTTAGAAGATTTTCCTGAGGCCGAGGTTATCATTGTTATTGGCCAAAACCCCGGCACCAATCACCCCAGAATGCTTTCTGCATTGGAAAAATGTAAAAACCAAGGTGGTAAAATAATCACTATCAACCCATTGGAGGAAGCAGGACTATTAAAATTCAAAAATCCACAAGAATGGAATGGCTTGATAGGTTCGGGCACAAAATTGACCGACCTATTTCTCCAAGTCAAAATCAACCAGGATGTAGCCCTCCTGAAAGCCATTATGAAAGGGCTGAAAAAGCTTCACATGGAAGGGAAGGCTGTTTTCGATGAAAATTTTATTCAAGACTATACTTCGGGTTTTCAAGGGCTTATGGATGATTTGGATCAATATGATATTGGAGACCTGTTGGAGTGCTGCGGAGTTTCTGGGGAAAAGGTAGAAGAAGCGGTTCAAATGCTTAGCAATAAATCAAGAATTATCATTTGTTGGGCCATGGGATTGACCCAGCATAAAAATGGGGTTGAAAACGTTAAAGAATGTGTCAATCTGTTATTGCTAAAAGGTAGCATTGGTAAAAAAGGAGCAGGAACTTGTCCCGTAAGAGGCCATAGTAATGTGCAGGGAGATCGTACCGTAGGCATCATGCACCATGTTTCTCCCTCATTGAATCAATCCCTAAAAAAGGTTTTTGGATTTGATCCACCTGAAAAAGAAGGCCTAGATACGGTAAAAGCCATTCAGGCTATGCATGAAAAAAAAGCGAAAGTATTTATCGCTTTGGGAGGAAATTTTTTATCTGCTTCCCCTGATACAGTTTACACGGCTCAAGCTTTAGAAAACTGTGAGCTCACTGTATCCATAAGCACAAAATTGAACCGAAGCCACCTTGTTACGGGAAAAACAGCCATTATTCTCCCTGCTTTAGCCAGGTCTGAAGCGGATAAGGAAAATGGGCAGTTAAGATACGTAACGGTGGAAAACAGTATGGGAAAAGTACACCGTTCGCAGGGGAAATTTGAACCGGCAAGCAAAAATTTATTAAGTGAACCAGAAATTGTCGCAGGAATAGCTTCAGCCTTTTTTGGAAATAACAGCCCCATAAATTGGCATCAGTTTGGATCTGATTATGATTTGCTCAGGGCAAAAATGGAAGAGGTTCTGGATGGATTTGAAGATTATTCCAAAAGATCAGAAAATTTGGGATTTTACCTTCCAAACAATTCCCGCGAAGGTGATTTTTCAAAATTACCGGGTGGAAAAGCCTCTTTTTCCATTTGCAGCCTTCCGGAACATAAAATGGAAAAAGATGATCTTTTGTTGATGACCATTCGCTCCCATGATCAATTTAACACCACCATTTATGGCTTGGATGATCGGTACCGGGGCATTTTTAATGAAAGAAGGGTGGTTTTTATGAACCAAAATGATATGGATGATAGGGGTCTGAAAAATCAGGAGATTGTGGATTTGGTTTCCTCCTACGAGGGCCAGGAAAGATTGGCCCAAAATTTTAAAGTAATTCCCTATAAAATCCCCCAAGGTAACCTGGCAGCCTATTTTCCTGAAACTAATATTTTGGTTCCGGTAAACCATTTTGCAGACAAAAGCCAAACACCCATAAGCAAATCCATAATTGTAAAGGTGAGAAAATTGAACCGAGGGTAAAACCCATGATTTACCGAATTAAAGATTAATCCCTTATTTTTGGAAAAAGAAAAGTGACGGTGGCTTTATGGAGGAAAAATTGGTCAGAATAAATAAATTTTTGAGTGAAGTGGGATATTGTTCCCGTAGGATGGCGGATACGCTTTTAGAAGAAGGACGGATTACCGTTAATGGAAAAGTCCCTGAAAAGGGAACCAAAATCAACCCAGAAAGTGAAGTTAGGGTGGATGGAAATTTGGTATCCAAGCCCAAAGAAGAATTTATTTATTTAGCTTTTAATAAGCCGGTAGGAATCGTTAGTACTACAGATACCAAAGGGGAAAAGGATAATATCATTGATTATATCAATCATCCAAAAAGGATTTTTCCTATTGGGCGATTGGACAAAGCAAGTGAAGGATTAATATTCCTCACCAATGACGGGGATATTGTGAACAAAATCTTGAGGGCCAGAAATAACCATGAAAAGGAATATATTGTAACGGTCAATAAACCTATCAATCAACGCTTTGTCAATAGGATGTCCAATGGCATTCCGATTTTGGGAAGGAAGACCCGCAAGTGCAAAGTAGAAGCCCTCGGAAAATTCAAATTCAAAATAGTCCTTACCCAAGGGCTTAACAGACAAATCAGAAGGATGTGTGCCTATTTGGATTATGAGGTGGTCAAATTAAAAAGAACCCGAATCATGAATATTCCATTGGATGTTCCGGTTGGGAAATGGAGGTATCTTACTCCAACTGAAATGAAGGAAATTAATCGATTGGTAGCTGGTTCTTCCAAAACCCATAATGATTGAAATATAAAATCCATTTTTTTGATAACCATATGCCATATCAATGGAAAAAATCAGGGAATATTTCCAAAAGGAAGTTCAAATTACTGATGAGGATTGGAAAATCTTTTCCTCTAAACTCAAAAAAAGGGAATTTGGATCCCAACAAATAATCCTCCCCCTTGGAAAAGTGGAAAACCACCTTTCTTTTATTGAAACGGGTATGGTTCGTTATTATATTCCTGGAGAGGAAAATGAGAGCACCTTTGGATTTAGCTTTGAAAATGAATTTATGAGCGCATATGATTCTTTTTTGACCCAAAGCCCCAGCATTTACCAAATAGAAACCCTTTCCCCAACCCTTCTTTGGCAATTAACTTACTATGATTTGCAGGAAGTGTACGCAAATACCTCTATTGGTAATGTATTGGGCCGATTTGCGGCTGAAGGACTTTTCCTGAAAAAATCCAAAAGGGAACTGTCATTGCTCAATGAGTCAGCCACAGAAAGATACCTGAATTTGTTTAAGGACCGCCCCGCCTTAATCCGTCAAATCCCCCTTAAATATATTGCAAGCTATATTGGGATTACTCCCCAGGCATTGAGCCGGATTCGCAAACAAATTTCTTAACATAGGTTCATTGTATGAATTACCATTTGACTAGAAATTTGGGGTAAACAAAATGAAAAATTATGAAACCCTTTTTTGTCCTGTTAAGCATATTTTTACTGTTAATTTTTTTTCAATGGCTCAGAAATAAAAGGGTCAATTGGGCTTTAGCCGGTAGAATTGCCATTTCTGGAATGTTGGCATTTACTTCCATGGGACATTTTATGTTCACCGAAGGAATGGCTAAAATGATTCCTGAACCTGTCCCAATGAAAATTCCTATTATTTGGATGACTGGCATTCTTGAACTAGCTGCAGCAATAGGATTGCATTTGAAAAATTGGAGAAAAACAACCTCTTGGCTCTTAATCCTTTTTTTTATATTAATCCTACCAGCCAATATCAATGCAGCAATGGAAAATTTAAATTTTCAATCTGGGGCAAATGATGGACCTGGAACTGTTTATCTATGGTTCAGAATTCCTTTTCAATTGCTTTTGATTTTCTGGGTTTATTTTTTTTCCCTTCGGCCTGAAATTGATAAAAAGAAATTGCCTGTTAAAACGGATTAAAAACTATTGTCCTAGTTAGAGGCTATTTTTTCTTTTTTAAGGTGTAACTATAACCATATGTGAAGCAGATAAAAAACCTATTTTTTACTTTAATGCGTATTTTTTGATAAATTATATAGGCAAAATTCACCCTAAAAATTTAACCATATGATAAATATTATCATTCCTTTCCAGGTTAAAACCCAATCTCTTGAAAAGGTTCATTCCATTATTGGTGATTTTCTATTGGAAATTCAAAAAAATGAGCCCGGAACGCTTTTATACAAATCCTTTCAACAAAAGGATGATCCATCAAAATTTATCCATGTTATGACGTTTAAAGATGAGGCGGCTCAATTGTACCATAGACAATCCACCCACTGCAAAAAATTTGTCGATGCACTTTACCCTTTATGTGAAATGGATCCTCAACCCACATTTTATCATGAAATAATTGCCAACACAACTAAATAAAACCATTTCATTTTCAACCAATGAAGAGGATACAGTTATTTGAATGGGAGGATTTAAATTGGTTCCCTCGATTTTTGAGGGACTATGAAAGGGATTTTTTAAGCTTTCTGGGAAATGTCACTCCCATGTATGAGCCAATTTTGCCAATCATCATGAAAGGCCTAATTAAATTGCCCCAACCTCAAATCATTGATCTGGGATCGGGTTCTGGTGGGGGTTGGTTCAGGTTAAATCAAATTTTGAAATCCCAAATTGAGAACCTAAAAATCAACTTATCTGACTATTTCCCAAATGAAAAGGCTTTTAAAAAAATAAATGAACTGCAGGAAAACATAAATTACATTACATATCCGGTAGATGCCCGGGATGTTCCGGAAAATTTAAAGGGATTAAGAACTCTTTTTCTAACTTTTCACCATTTTAATCCGTCAGATGCATCTAAAATATTACAGAATGCTGTTGATCAGCAATGCCCCATTGCCATTTTTGAAGGACAGGACAGAAGCCTAAAAAGTTTATTTGCTATGTTCATTTCCCCTATCACCGTTCTCCTTGTCACCCCATTCATTCGACCCTTTAAATGGAAAAGATTGTTGTTTACTTATTTGCTTCCAATTATCCCCTTGATCATATGGTGGGATGGATTGGTTTCATCTTTTCGCACTTATTCCCTTTCAGAAATGGAAAATTTGATCAAGAATTTAAAAAATGGTGATCAAATGAATTGGGAAATGGCAAAAGTCAAATCAGGGCCAGGTATCATTATTTACTTGCTTGGATTACCTAAGAGGTGATTTCAATAAAAAGACATTAGTTTGAAGACAAAAAACGGGTACAAAATACCCAGTATTATGCACAAAGATTCAAATGAATTCATTTTTAAGGTGATTGCAAATCACCTTTAGGGAGGGATCGGGATTTCAAATCCCGACCAGCTCCAAATAATCAGGAAATTGCTTTGAATTTCTTAATAGCTCATTTTTAATTTCCCTTTGCTCTTTTATCTAAAGAAAGGGGCTCAAAACAAAACGGGAAGTGGATTACTACCAGCTTCCTCCGGCTCCGCCACCACCGAAGCCACCTCCACCGAAGCCACCAAAGCTTCCACCCCCACCGCCGAAGTTTCCACCTCCGGAGGAGAAGTTACCAAAGCCACCCCCACGACTGCTTCCGCCAAGGAGATTCATCAGCATTAAGGAGGTAAACATGTCCACACCACCTCCGCGGCCTCCCATATGGTTATTATTATCATTACGGTTTTTGAGAAATGGCAGAATAATAAAGATGAAAATAAAAATCCCAAAAAGGATTAGAGCACCTCTATTATTTCCTTTACTTTCGATCATTTCCGCATCGTACTCACCTTCGGCCAACTTTATCACCATATCAGTAGCTTGGTTCAGACCTTCAAAATAGGCCTCCCTTTTAAAGGCAGGGACAATAACATTGTCCACCAACCGATTGGCGATTGCATCCGGGACAGCTCCTTCCATTCCATAACCAGTAGCTATAAAAACTTTATGGTCCTTCATAGCGGCCAGGATCAATAAACCATTGTCTTTACCTTCTTGCCCAATTCCCCATTTTTCCCCGAGCTGGAAGGCATAATCACCAATATCATATTGGCCTACAGATTGGAGCAAAACCACTGCTATCTGGGTTGAGGTAGTATCATAATAAGCCTCGAGTTTGTTTTCAAGGGCTTGATTTTCTGCCTGTGAAAGCGATTGGGTAAAATCATTGACTAGACGGGGTGGTGAAGGTTTTTCTGGGAAATCCCCTTGCGCCAAAATGGGAAGTGTAAATAAAAAAAGTAAAGCAGTAAGCAGGAAAACCGGTTTAAAGGTATTATTATCCAAAAGATATTTCATCAGAGAGTTCGTTTTCATCACTGTCCTCATCATAAGGAAAATGTTCCTTAAGTTCTTTTCCGGACAATTCTATGCCACGGATGAGGCCTTGTGCAAATTTTTTTTCTTTAAAGTTTTTGATCATTTCTTCTTTAATGGAGTCCCAAAAATCCTCGGGAACAACTGCATTGATGCCTTTGTCCCCTAATATGGCAAATTTATGGTCTTCCACGGCCAGGTAAAAGAGCACCCCATTTCTCAGTTTTGTTTTGTGCATCTTAAGTTTCTCAAAAACATCAGCTGCCCGGTCCAAAACATTTCCTTTACAATGGCTTTCCAAATGAACTTGGATTTCCCCAGAAGTCTCCATTTCGGCTGCCTTAATGGCATCGACAATGGATTTTTTTTCTTTGTCAGTAAATAGTTTTTCAGCCATAATAGTTGAATTTAGTTCCGCCAGCTATAGGCGCTGGCGGAAAAATAATTTCTTTTAAAATTCCACAGAAGGAGCATTTTCCGCACCCTCTGTGGCTTCAAAATAACCTTTTTGGTCAAATCCGTACCAGTCTGCAAAGAGGTTATTGGGGAAAGTCCTCAAATTTGAATTATAAGCCTGTACGGATTGGTTGAATTTCCTTCTGGCCACTGAAATCCTGTTTTCGGTACCTTCCAATTGGGCCTGGAGATCCAGGAAGTTTTGATTGGCTTTTAGGTTGGGATATCGCTCCACAGTCACCAATAAGCGACTTAGACTGCCACTCAATTGATCTTGAGCTTGTTGGAATTGAGCTATTTTATCTGGACTCAGATTATTGGCATCAATATTTACAGATGTAGCTTTGGCCCTTGCATTGATGACACCCTCCAAAGTCTCCTGCTCAAAATCTGCATATCCCTTTACTGTATTGACCAGATTTGGGATAAGGTCTGATCTTCTTTGATACTGGGTTTCCACTTCTGCCCATTGGCCTTTGATATTTTCTTCCGTTTTAACAAATTGGTTGTAAGTACCCACCGCTTTGGTGTACACAAAAATGCCGACAACGGCAATAATCAGAATTGGAATAATTGCTTTTTTCATAATCTATTAAATACGTTGCTCGAATTTAGATAATATCACGGAAAAGAGTTAGAAGGGTTGGGGAAAATTCAATTTGATTAGCTTAATTGTCAAATAAAGTATTTTGTTTTGCTGTAGTATCCTGAGAAGGCTTCATATTTTTCAAAAATACCCAAAAGGTTGATCCCTCATTCACTTCACTTTCTATTTCTATTTTACCATCGTGGACCCTGAGTTGTTCCCTTACCAAATATAGCCCCAGGCCTTTGCCCTCAATATGTGAATGGAACCTTTGATATAGGCCGAATAACCTGTCCTTATACCTTTCCAAATCAATTCCAATTCCATTGTCAGAAAAAGAAAGCACACAGTAGTCATCCTGCATTCGAGTGGTAATTTGAATTTCAGGAACCCTGTCGGGATGGCGGTATTTGATGGAATTGGTCATAAAATTGAGCAAAAAGTTTTCCAAATGCGCATATACGTAATTGATTTCTTTAACCTGGGAAAAATCCTTTTTAATTTTTACCTGGGTATCTGAAATTTGTTTGAAAAGGCTTTTTTCAACATTGTGTACCAATTGGGAAAAGGATATGGTTTCAATTTTTGGAATTTTCTGTTTCCGGATGGAAATCACTTCGATCAAATCATTAAGGGTCGTATTGAGTATGGAAGTGGAAACTTTGAGATTTTTAATAACCTCTTGGTTATCAGGGTCATTAAGATTTTCATAATTAAGCATCTCCAACAAGGCGGTAATATTTACAATAGGCGCCCTGAGGTTATGGGATACTATATAAGCAAAACGCTGCAACTCTTCATTATGGGATTTAAGGTCTTGGATCAACCTTTCTCTTTCACATTCGGCTTCCTTTATTTCACTAATATTTTGGGTTACAAGTAAAACCCGGTCTATTTCCCCGGCATTATTTTGAAGAGGCACTCCAAATTTCAGGTAATGCTGTCCCCCATAAGAAATCTCGTAAGTGACCGTTTGATTGTTAAAAACTTTATCAAGGTAATATTTGGCTTTTTGCGCTGTATTAGGACAGAATTTAGAAAAATGGTTTTCCCCAATTAAATCTGCAGGATTAATATTTTCTTTTTCATATTCCTTTCCTTCCGTATAAATATATCTGAAATTTTTGTCCAAAACGTCTACAGTTCCTTGGGGGAAGTTTTCTGCAATGCTCCTATAAAGTTGCTCAGATTCCCGAAGCTCTTTTTCGTACTTCAACCTTTGCAATTCCGCTCCCGTACGGTCTCCCAATATGGTAATGATATTGCTTACCCCAATTTGGTTTTGGATAGGTTGGGTATCCATTAAGGTTAATATCCCAATCTTCTTTCCAGATTTGTCCTTTATGGCAATAGATCCATAAGATTGAATCTTGTGCTCAATGAGAAAATGATCATCTGGATATTTCTCTGCCACGTTTTCACAAATCATCGTTACTTCATCATTGGAAGCAATGGATTTCATGCATGGGGTTCCAACCAGTGAATATTTGAAATTTGGAATGATTTTCCCCCCTTTCGCTACTGCGATGGTTTTGATAGATTCGGTATTAGGCTCAAATTCTCCTATAAGACAAAACTCCAAATTAAGTTTAATGGAAAGCAATTTGACCACCTCCTCAAAAAAATCCACCTCATTAAATTGAGCTGATATTTCGGCTACCCGGCTCAGAACCTGATTGGTAAATTCCTTCTCTGTGATATCTTCCAAAGTAGCTTGATAACCTGTTTCATGATCGGTCTTTTCAACCATCAACTTTATATAAAAGAAGCTATTGGAAAAATCGGAAATATAGGGGCCTTCATAAAAACCCGACCCTGTATTAAAAGCATCTTTGAAAGCATTGAAAAGGGGTTGCTTATCCTGGTAATCCAGGATATTTTTCCCCAAAATCATGCTTTCATTAGTAATACCGAATTTTTTGATAAAAGATTGGTTAACGCTGGTAATTTTACCCTCAGTATCCAAGTGCAAAATGGAAAGCGGGGTATTGTCATAAATGGATTTGTACCTTAGAAAATTTAACTGGGCTTCCTCCTCCTTTTGCTTGGTATAAGTTACATCAACAATAAACCCAGCCCAAATTCCTTCCTGGGTATATTGATGCAGTCGATTGGCAGCCCCATAAAGCCATTTGATTTTTCCATTAGGTAAGACGATTCTAAAATAATTCTCAAATTTGGAATCTGTTTCTATCGCATTCTTATCCGCCTCAATCAATTTCCCCAAATCCTCGGGATGAACCATTTCCATCAACTTTTCATAATCCTTTCCAAAATCTTTCGGTTCTACCTCTAAAAGTTGATAAATCCCCTCACTGAGAAAAATAAATTGATGGCTGCCAAGATCCTTGGTTTTCAGCATATAGACCGCCCCAGGTACAACTCCGGTGAGTTGATTTAACTTGAACTGGTTTTCGGCGAGGTCCTCCTCTATCTCCTTGAGTTGGGAAATATCCTTGATCATTCCAATGACCATTTTTTTGCCCGTATTCTCATTGAAGAAAGTTCTTGCCGTATCCTGGACATAAATATATTGTCCGTTCTTGTGACGCATACGGTAAACTACTTCACAAACACTTTTTGCTAAAAATTCCGATTCAAATCCTGTATACAAGGATGGTAAATCTTCCTGATGTATAAATTCACCCCAGTCTAGAATACATACCCTCTTGAATTCTTCAAGGGAGTAGCCTAGTATTTCTTTGATGGCACCTGACCAATTGATCCTTTTATCCCCAACTTCATGCTCATAATAAATCACCCCTGAATTGGCGCGGATAAGCTGTTCCTTATCTTCATTAAAATAATTTGTTTGGTCATTTTCATCAATGGTATAGCATATGCTGATCAATTCATACCCTTGATAAAGCTCTTCCTTTTTGAGTATAATATGATCTGGATATACCACTAACTGGTCCGTCCCTTTTGATTTCAAAAAGGAACTAATGGATTCCTTTTTCAGAAAATGAAATTTTAATTCAAGGAAATTGGCAAGATCAGAAGTGTTTTTGGGTCTTACTGAAGCAATATCTTCCTTATTGAAATAAACAGTTTTCCCATCTGGGTGAATGATCCATTGTAAATTTATTTCTGGATTAAAAGCTACCGGAGCAATTAATAAATTGACAAGGCAGTTTTGTTCGGGGTTTTCGGATAAGGTATATCCAGATATATTGACCTTTTGAAAAATATGGGGTTCGGAAAATAAAAAAGTTTCCAGGGCTTTTTCTCTTTTTGCCGATTGAAACAAAGTTTCCAATGCCGGCCTTTCAAGGGTTGGGAAAACGCTATCAAAATGTTCTAGACAATCTTTCTTCTTGTCCAAAACATTCCCCAATCTCTCAAAAGCAGGTGATATGTGCAATAAATCAAAATCGCAAAAGGAATTTCTTTTCAGTGTAAGGAGTATATTTTGTTGAATTGCTCCAGAATTTATTGCCATGATGAGATAAGAAAGTTGAGGGAATTAAGGATCAAATATAATTTAATCCCCTTATTAAAAGAACAAAATAAGGGTAAATTACCAATCAATAAAACAAGGCATAAGATAAACTTTACAACTGTTTTTTCAAAGTGAGGGAAACTTCCATGATTTTCCATTCTTGCTCTTCTTTCCTTCTAAGGGTAAGCAAGATTTCTTTTCCTTCTTCGGATTTCAATAATTCAAGGATTTCATGCAGTTGCCAATATTCAGCGGGAAGTTGATTGATTTTGACAATTTCGTCACCTGGTTTTATTCCTAAATTTTCCGCAGGGCTATTTTCACGTACCTCACTGATATAATACTTCCGATCCTCGAGGCTGGCCATTTTCACATCCATCCCACTCATATCATACACAAATGGGGTTCCAAATTTACCCCCTTTCTTGAAAAATAACCTTTCCCGTGGATAGTCAAAAATAACCTGCAATCTGGATATCACATCTGAACCCAGGCTCCCTTTCCTTCCTGAACCAATAATGATGGAAGAATAATCGGTCTCTTCAGGAAATGACGTAATCACCCTTTTAAAACTTAATCTGCCCATGGAATATTTTCTTATCCGACCCACATGGCCAAAAAGATTTCCCCCTAAAGCCCTTCCCAAATGTGTTTCTAGGGTTACCGGGGGTAAAACAATGTCTTCAGAAGTTTCCCTATTTAATAGCAAGCCATGGTTAGCCCCTGTATCAATTAACAATTTGGCCTCTAAATCAGGACCATTGTATTGTTTAATGGTGCTCTGGATATAGGGTTTGTAATTATCAAAATCTAGATTCATTTCCCTATACCCAAAGGGTTTACACTTAAATACATCTTTCCGGTAAAAGGAGATTAACTGATTGTCATAATCGATCTTTACTGGATTGAATTTGAAAAACTCATAACCAAGGATACCATGAATGGGGACACCAATCACTTTATCCAATTCAAAAAAATCTTCAGTAAGGACCAAAATAGCCTGAAAAGTCCCTTCTACAGGGCCCAGATCAAAATGGTTATTGGGAGATACCAATGCAGTTAATACGGTTTTGCCATCAGCGCCCATTAGATTCAACTTGCGGGTATAAAACAAACCCATAGCATCCCCAATGCCCTTACTAAATAAAATATTAGATTTCACTCCTGTATCTAGTAAAAAATTTAGAGGTTCCCCTTTATTTAATGAAACTGGCACTACTACCAGATTATTATGATCAAAAAAAGGAATTTTGACCTTTCTTTTTTCCTCTTTCATGTAAAAGCCCGGTAATTGTGCATGAACCGAGCCAAAGCATATCATGCAAACAATAATAAGAATGGGGTAAAATTTGGGTTGCATGCTTATTTAATTATCGCTTTCCTGTCATAAGATAAAAAATAATTTGGAGTCTTTCATATAGGGTTATGTAAACGGCAAAGCACTTTTTTCTCCGGAATTACCCCCCCATAAAAGCTGGATAATTTAGAATGAAAGCAAATAAGAGCAGAACCATCCCTAGAGGACTGGGCTTGTTTGAATAAATCTAAAAAATCCTGCATCTTTAATCTTTAGAGTAATGATTATGGCAGAAAAATCTATAATAGAGAAAGCAAAAAAAATATTTGAAAACTTTTTGCTCAGGCATGGGAGCAGAAAAACCCCTGAGCGTTTTTCAGTGATTGATGAATTATATGCCTTGCCCCAGGACGAACATATTGATGTAGAAGGCCTTTTCCTCTTGATGCGCAATAAAGGTTATTCAATAAGCAGGGCTACCATATATAATACTTTGGATCTTTTGGTTGAATGTGGATTGGCTGTAAAACATCAGTTCAAAGACAAAGTTGCCCTCTATGAGCAGGCTTTAACCTATAAACATCATGACCACCATGTTTGCAACCAATGCCGAAAAATTAGGGAGTTTTCGGATGAAAGGATTAATTTAATCAAGGAAGCCATGGGCAAGGAATTTGAATCTGCCATTACCAGCCATTCCCTTGTATTGTATGGGGATTGTCAAATTCCAAATTGCAAAAATCTTAAACTAGTATGATCTGTTGTATTTTTGGTATGTATATACCGTATGTTACAATATCCCACCTTCTGTATTAAAATATTTTTTTGATATAACTTTGTTAGTTAAGGCCAGAATTTTATTCTAAGTTCCCATAGGTTTTCAGGATTTTAAATTATTTGTTGTTTTTTTTTATTTAATTATTTTCAATAAAAAACAGGTTCCTAAAGCCTTAAAAATGTGCTAAATACATTTATTTAATTTTTATCCACATTTATCCACACTTATCCACATACAAAGTAATTAACCCTATAAAACACTAAATATCAAGTATTTATAAGTTTTTGTTAAAGTAGAAATTTGTGGATAAACTGCTGTAGGTTAATTTTCACACTTTTGCAAGCGGAAAATTGACCGTGGATAAGTATGCAAACCAAAGATAATTTTAAAGGTCTTGTTCCTGTTGTTGTCGTACCAATCTTTTCCTGTAGGCATTAAAAATCCTGGATTTGGAAATAAACCCAATATACCTGCCATTATCAACTACTGGTAAATTCCACGCCCCCGTATTTTCAAATTTTTCCATTACAGATCGCATACTTTCCGAAGGCTTAATAGTATCAGGCGGGCTATGCATCAATTCACTGATTTGAGTTTGTTCCTGCCTACTCCTGTCAAACATAATATCCCTGATATCGTCAAGGGTAATAATACCATTTAACTGCCCATCTTCATCAACAACGGGAAAAATATTCCTTTTACTTAGTTTCACCAGTCCACAAAGATCTTTTAGATAGGCAGTAGGCCTAATGGGAAGCAAATCCTTTTCCATGATTCTTCGGATATCGATAAGCCCCAGTACCTCCTCGTCTTTGGTCTCAGGGATATGTTTACCCTGTTCAATCAACTGCTTTTTATATAGAGAGTTCTTATCAAAATAACTGGTTGTTACCACCGAAATTGCAGAAACAAGCATCAATGGGACAAAAAGTTCATATCCCCCTGTTACTTCAGCAATAAGGAATATCGCAGAAAGAGGGGCATGCTGCACACCACTCATGACCCCGCACATGGCCACCAATGTAAAATGGGCTAATGGGAGTGGAATATAGGGTCCAAATAGGTTGTTGCTATAAGCAAACAAAAAACCAGTAATACCCCCCACATAGAGGGAAGGAGCAAAAATCCCCCCACTACCTCCACTGCCAATGGTCAGTGCAGCGGCTATGGGCTTGGCAATGATAATCATTGCCAAATAGACCAAAATAAAATAGGGATTATCAATTTTAGAGAAAAAAGGACTGCTGTTCAGCAAATTTTGGGTTTCACCTGAAATTAGGGCATTCAAAATATCGTAACCTTCCCCATAAATGGGAGGAAAGAAGAAAATAATGAGCCCTAAAATGGCTCCTCCATATAGTGGTTTGAGCCATGGGTTTTTGAAACCCTCAAGTATTCTTTCGGTCTTCATCACCGATCGGTTAAAATAAAGGGAAACCAATCCAGTTATAATGCCCAAAAGCAAATAATAAGGCATATGGGCGGCAATGAATTTTTCAGTGATATTAAAGGAGAAGATTATATCTTCGCCAATCAGTAGCATCGTAGTCAACGAGCCTGTCACCGAGGCAATCAACAAGGGGATAAAGGAACTTAGGTTAACTTCCAATAAAATCACCTCTATGGCAAAAATCACTGCACCAATAGGGGTACCAAAGATGGCAGAAATAGCCCCAGCAGCTCCACAACCTATTAACAAAGCCCTTTTTCTAGAATTCAAATGCATCAATGATCCCGAATTGGAACCAATAGCGGCCCCGGTCACCACGATTGGTGCCTCCAATCCCACGGAACCGCCCAAACCCACCGTAAGGCCGGAGGTGATGACCCGACTGTACATTTTTACCCGGGGAATAAGGCTATTCTTCTTGGATATATTATAAAGGATATCAGGGATGCCATGCCCCCCAACATCTTTTACCAAGTATTTCCCCACCCCATAAGCCAGTGAAATCCCTATCAATGGATATATGATATAAAAGAAGTTGGCGTATTCAATGTGAAATCCTTCTGTCAACCAATTTTGGATAATATGAACGGATTCTTTCAGGATGACAGCAGCCAGACCAGATAAAACGCCAATGATCCCACTGAGGATTAAAACAAAGTTCTTGGTACTAATGTGTTTAAGCCGCCAGATTAAAAACCGTGTGATGATGTCTGTTTTTGCCAAAGCGAATTGTGATTGTTATTCTTTAAGGGTATTCGGCGATGTCTTCAAGATACGGCCCAAAAGTAAAAATTTATTATTGCAAAAAAGTATTGCAGCTCATATAATTCTTTAATTTATTGATTTTTAGCCTCATTCCAGAATACATCCATTTCATCTAAAGTCATTTCACCAATTTTCTTGCCAGATTTTTTTGCAGCGGATTCAAGGTATTGAAACCTTTGGATAAATTTCCTATTGGTCTTTTCCAAAGCGTCTTCGGGATTGATATCCACAAATCGGGCATAATTGATCAAGGAAAAAAGTAAATCTCCAAATTCCCCTGTGGCTTTCTCAGCATCCACTTTTTTATCAGAGGTAGCATCAAATTCAGCTTTGAATTCCTGCATTTCTTCTTCCACTTTTTCCCAAACCTGGGATTTTTCCTCCCAATCAAATCCTACACCCCGGGCTTTTTCCTGGATCCGCATGGCTTTGATTAAAGCAGGCAAAGATCGAGGAACCCCTCCCAAGACACTTTGATTACCTTTTTCTTTTAACTTTATCTTTTCCCAGTTTTGCTTTACCGCCTCTTCATCATTTGCCTCGGTATCTCCATAAATATGGGGATGACGACTGACTAGTTTGTCACACAAACTGTGGATGACGTTCCCTATTTCAAAAGCATTAATTTCAGAGGCTATTTTTGAATAAAAAACAATATGAAGGAGAATATCTCCCAATTCCTTTTTAATCTCCTCAAGATCATTATCCAAAATAGCATCGGATAATTCAAAGGTTTCCTCAATTGTAAGGTGACGAAGACTGTCTAAGGTTTGCTTCCGATCCCAGGGACATTGCTCCCTCAATTCATCCATTATGGTCAATAATCGATCAAAAGCCTCTAACTGGGAATTGCGTAAAGAAGTCGTTGACATGGTAGTTAGTGAAACTATTGTATTTGTGTGGACGTTTTCAAAGTATTACGTAAATTTGGGCAAATTAATTGTATATGGCAACTGTATTATTGACCTTAGGTTTTGTGGCATTGTTTTTCATTTTGATGTCTGTAAGACTGATATTTTTGAAAAATGGCAAGTTTAAGGGAACTTGCGCTTCTCAAAATCCCTATTTAAATAAAGATGGGGAAACCTGCAGTTATTGTGGGAAAAAAGTTGATGAAGGCTCGGACTGTGGCAATCCTGATTCAGAAGTCAATAAAGTACTTGCAAAATTCAAATAATAATCCATCCTGATCCCTAGTTTTTTCCTAGGAATTTTCTGTTTCAACTAAACACTTTAACCAGTGGCATTAATTAAATCTATTTCCGGTATCAGAGGTACCATAGGAGGTAAAGTAGGTGGGGCATTGACCCCCTTGGATATTGTAAAATTTGCTTCAGCTTACGGAGCTTGGATAATTGAAAAAACCGGCAATCCAAGGATTGTGTTGGGCCGGGATGCACGGATTTCAGGTGACATGGTTTCCAAATTGGTAACGGCAACCCTCCAAGGACTGGGAATCGATGTGGTAGATTTAGGATTGAGTACCACCCCGACGGTAGAATTTGCTGTTCCCTTGGAAAAAGCAGGTGGTGGAATCATTTTAACGGCCAGCCATAACCCCATTCAATGGAATGCCCTGAAATTATTAAATGGCAAAGGAGAGTTTATCTCCGACCAGGATGGAAAAGAGGTCCTGGAAAAAGCAGAGAAGGAGGATTTTACATTTGCTGAAGTCAAAAAACTAGGCAAGTATACACTAAAAGAGGATTATATAGATCGCCACATTGAACATGTGGTCAACCTTCCCCTTGTGGACAAAGAAGCAATTGCTTCCCGTGGATTTAGGGTGGTGATCGATTGCGTCAATTCTACAGGTGGAATTGTCCTGCCAAAACTATTGAAAGCATTAGGGGTCGATCAGGTAGAAGAAATGTACTGCACTCCAAATGGACATTTCCCTCACAACCCAGAACCCCTTCCGGAAAATCTGAGGGATATTGCTGGAAAACTCAACAATGGTAAATTTGATTTAGGCATTGTGGTGGATCCAGATGTGGACCGATTGGCCTTTTTGACCGAAGATGGTTCTCCCTTTGGAGAAGAATACACTTTGGTAGCTGTAGCTGATTATGTCCTTTCCCATAACCCGGGCAATACTGTCTCCAACTTAAGTTCTACCCGTGCTCTCAGAGATGTAACTGAAAAGCGTAGTGGAAGCTATAATGCAGCTGCAGTTGGAGAGGTAAATGTGGTTGAGAAAATGAAAGCCACCCAAGCGGTAATTGGTGGGGAAGGCAACGGAGGAGTCATCTATCCCGAATCCCATTATGGAAGAGATGCTTTGGTAGGCATTGGCTTGTTCCTAACCCATTTGGCCAAATTTGGCCATTCCATTAGCCGCTTGAGAGCGAGTTACCCCAATTATTATATTTCCAAAAACAAAATAGAACTTACTCCGGAAATCAATGTAGATGCTATCCTGGATGAAATAAAAAGGAAATATAAAAAACAACCTATTAATGATATTGATGGGGTAAAAATTGAATTTGAAAAGGAATGGGTTCACTTAAGAAAATCAAATACTGAACCCATCATCCGGATATATTCTGAATCAGAAACATTGGCTACAGCAGAACACTTGGCCAACAAACTGATTTACGATATCAAAGAAGTGATATCAGCCAGAAAATAATATTCCCTAAGTACCAATGAAGGTTTATTTAGACAATGCAGCCACTACTCCTCTGGATGAGCGGGTGTTAGAAGCCATGTTGCCTTATATGAGGAATCACTTTGGCAATCCTTCCTCTGTCCATTCGCATGGGCGAGAGGTCCGCACTGCTATTGAAAAATCCAGAAAAAAAATAGCTCACCTGCTGAACGCTTCCCCTGGTGAAATATTCTTTACCTCCGGGGGAACCGAAGCGGATAATACAGCTTTGCTTTGCGCAATAGAAAGTTATGGCATAAAACATGCTATTACCTCCCCTATTGAACACCACGCAGTATTGCATACTCTGGAAGCCTGTGAAAAAAAAGGATTGATCCAATTGAGTTATGTTCATCTCGATAAAAAGGGGGAGTTAAACCTGGAACATTTAAAGGAGCTACTTGAAAAAAACCCTTCCTCTTTGGTATCCCTGATGCATGCCAATAATGAGATAGGAAACCTTAGTGACCTGCATGCCATTGGTAAGCTTTGCCAGGAATTTGGCGCATTTTTTCATTCGGATACAGTCCAAACCATGGGACACTATTCCCTGGATCTCCAAAATTTACCCGTTGACGCAGTAGCAGCCGGTGGGCACAAGTTCCATGGACCTAAAGGGTCAGGAATTTTATATGTCAATAAAAACAAGAAAATCCATCCCTTGATTTTAGGTGGATCCCAGGAAAGAAGCATGCGGGGAGGAACAGAAAATGTTTATGGCATTGTAGGAATTGCCAAAGCATTTGAACTTGCCCAGGAAGAAATGGAATCCCGTAGGAGCCATATCAAAATGCTGAAGAAGCGTTTTATAGAACTGGTAACAGCTGCTATCCCAGGGGTTCAGTTTAATGGTTATTCGGGGGATATGGACCAAAGCCTTTATACCATTTTGAATGTTAGCTTGCCTCCATCTGAAGAAAATGAAGGAATGCTTTTGTTCAATTTGGATTTGAATGGAATTTCCGTTTCAGGCGGATCTGCCTGCAGCAGTGGGGCATTGGTGGGCTCCCATGTATTAAGGGCATTGGAAGCTGACCCAAAAAGGGATGCAGTTCGTTTTTCGTTTTCTCATTTCAATACAATAGAAGAAATTGATTACACGGTAGCAAAATTGAAGGAACTTTACGGCATTGTGGCCTAATTATTTTCATTATTTGCTAAAATGGTAAATGCTCCCAATCTATGTTTCCTCCTGATAGGATCAAACCTACTTTCTTTCCTGCAAAAACCTTCTTATTGGCCAATATGGCTGCAAGGGCTACAGCGCTACTTGGCTCCACCACCAACTTCATCCGTTCAAAAATCAATTGCATAGCTTCCACAATTTCCTTGTCCGTAACGGTAAAAATATCCTCACCAAGTGCCAATATTATTTCAAAATTCCGTTTACCCAAAGAAGTCAATAATCCATCAGCAATAGTTTTGGGATTTTTTAAAGGAATATATTTTTTGGATTTAAAGCTCTGATAGGCATCATCAGCCCCTTTTGGTTCCCCTGCATAAACGGGTGTTTTTTTTGATTTGTAATGTGTGGTAAGAATGGTACCAGCAAATAAACCTCCACCCCCAACAGGAGTAATCAATGCATCAAAAGGAATCTTTTCTTCCCACATCTCAAGGGCACAGGTGGCCTGTCCTTCAATGACATCCATATGATCATAAGGAGGAATATAGCTGGCCCCGGTATTTCTAAGGACCTCTTCCAATTTGGCCTCCCGGAATTTTTGCCCAGGTTCGCATTCTATAATTTCACCTCCATAACCCTTTACCGCATCTTTTTTTATTTGCGAGGAATTGGAAGGCATAACGATGTAGGCCTTATTACCACAAAGATTGGCAGCCAAGGCCAAGGCCGCAGCATGGTTTCCACTACTATGGGTGGCTACGCCTTTTTCCCTTTGACTTGGGGAAAGTTTAAGTAAAGCATTAGTAGCACCCCGAGCCTTAAAGGATCCCACTTTTTGTAAATTTTCACATTTGAAAAATATTTCACAACCTGCCATTTTATCAATGGTTGAGCAGGTCATGATGGGGGTACGGTGAACATAGGCCATAATCCGTTGATAAGCCTGTTTGATTTCTATTAATTTGGGAAATCTATAATTCTCCATTTTCCTTATAATTAGGGCGATTAATTCACAATAAATTTTTTTGTTTAAATTACTAGGGATGGAAAAAATTAAGCATTTACTTAAAAAGGCCTCATTTTTCCCTATTATGGGGCAAAAGTTGACCCCAGAAAATACAATATACTTTGATTTTTCTGAATCCAATAATGATTTAGAAAAATTAAATTTGGCAGATATGGCTAGCTTTAGTCAATATGTGCCAGAGATATTGGACAAAAATGGGAAAAAATTTGGTTATGGAGGGTATTTGGAACATCGGAGCTTTTACAAAAGAAGCCCTGTGTTTGCTACTCCATCCGGAGAATACCGAAACATTCATTTGGGGGTAGATATATGGGCCAATATAGGCCATCCTGTTTTTGTGCCCATGGATGGGGAAATTCACAGTTTTTTTGATCATGATGAATTGGGAAATTACGGACCAGTAATCATTTTAAAACATCAAATTGAAGGGATTTATTTCCATAGTCTCTTTGGACATTTGTCGAAAAAAGACCTTACCGGGCTGGAAAAAGGAAAGAAAGCAAAGGCCGGGGAAATCATAGGACATATTGGAGCCTATGAGGAAAATGGCAATTGGCCACCTCACCTTCATTTCCAATTGGTGATAGATATGGAAGGGCAAGAAGGGGATTACCTTGGTGTATGTGCTGAAAGTGACCTTGAAAAATATAAAAACAATTGCCCAGATCCTTCATGGTTAATATTTCCAAAAAATTAATTCCCCCACAAAAATATAATTCAATAAACCCTGACTTTTATCATTTTAATCCCTAATTAAATTTTCCTAATTTGTTGAGGAAATAATCTATTGCCACCCAATATTTTAAAGGGTAATAATGGATTCATGTTTTTTTTAATTAGTAGTGTATGAGTTTTTGGCAAACTACAAAAAGGAAATTATTCCGGTGGAACCTTATCCCTCCCCACAAGTGGAGAAAACCTGCAATTGTACTAGTAGCTGCCATTTTCGGCTTAGGAATTTATGTTCTAAGGTTAAGCAATGCCGCATCTTATCTTTCAGATGATCCACAAGCATGCGTAAACTGCCACCTAATGACTCCCCAGTACATTACCTGGACCCACAGCTCGCATCGGGAGGTAGCCCACTGTAATGACTGCCATGTTCCACATGACAATGTATTCAATAAATATTTTTTCAAGGCCAAAGATGGGCTTTACCATGCCTCCATATTCACATTAAGACAAGAACCGGAGGTTATAAGGGCCTTGGAACCTTCAAGAGCAGTAATCCAAAGTAATTGCATACGCTGCCACCAAGACCAAGTCACTGATGCCAAGTTGATGAGTTTTGTAGAACATCATAGTGAAAACCGTACGGACAGGACTTGCTGGGAATGTCATAGAGATGTTCCCCATGGTAAAATAAAAAGCCTTTCATCTGTGGGTTATCAGATTGAACCTATTAAAGAATATACATCAGAGGAAATGGAAGTAATACCAGCCTGGTTAAAATCTTCCATGAAAAAACATAAAGACCAACAGCAATCAAACAAATAGGGTTATGAAAAACTGGATTCTTTTTATCATTACTGCCGTGTTAGTTTTTTTATTGGCCATGCTTGCTTATTCCATTATGGATCGCAGAACCGAGGCCAGGTTTGCCTATGAACCTAAAGTGGATATCAATGGTATCGAACCGCGAGATTCCATTTGGGGGCTTAATTTTCCAAGACAATACCAATCTTACATGAAAACCCAGGATACTTCCTTCCACAGTATGTACAATACCAGTGGTCACATAGCGGTCCTTGAGGAAGATCCAGAACTAGTGATCTTATGGGCAGGGTATGGATTCAGCAAAGAATACAACCAACCTAAAGGACATGCCCATGCTGTAAATGATATCAGAAATATCCTTCGAACCGGCGCTCCAATGGAGCCTGGGGAAGGTCCTATGCCAAGTACTTGTTGGACCTGTAAAAGTCCAGATGTGCCCAGATTGATGAAAGAAATTGGGGTAACAGAATTTTATAGCAAGAAATGGTCTGATTTTGGGTCCGAAATTATTAACCCCATTGGTTGTGCAGATTGCCATAATCCGGAAACCTTGAACTTAACCATTACAAGACCTGCCTTGATAGAAGCTTTTGAGGCAATGGGTAAGGACATAAATGCCGCAAGCCACCAGGAAATGCGGAGTTTGGTATGTGCACAGTGCCATGTGGAATATTATTTTGTTAAAGATAACCCAGAGAAAAAAGGTGCCCAATACCTCACCTTTCCGTGGAAAGATGGAATGGATGCGCAATCTGTTGAAGCCTATTATGATAAACTGGAATTTGCAGATTGGGTTCACCCAATCAGTAAAACCCCTATGCTAAAGGCCCAGCACCCTGACTATGAATTATATTCTTTAGGGGTCCATGCAAAAAGAGGGGTATCCTGTGCTGACTGCCATATGCCTTATAAAACAGAAGGAGGGCAAAAATTTACAGACCACCATATTGGATCCCCCCTTAGCAATGTTGAAAATTCCTGTTTTGTATGTCATAGAGAAAAGAAGGAAGATTTAATAACGGACGTTTATGAAAGGCAACGTCTAATAAAAGAAGGATCCCAAAAATTAATGAGACTCATCGCCAAAGCTCATATTGAAGCTGGTAAAGCCTGGGAATTGGGGGCCAAACAAGAACAAATGGATGAAATCCAGCAAGGTATCCGTCATGCCCAATGGAGATGGGATTATGCTGTAGCTTCACATGGAGCTGCATTTCATGCCCCACTTCCTACTAGCAGTATTGTCACTTCAGCAACTTCCATCATCGAGGAAACCCGTATCAAATTGGCTAGGCTACTGGCGGACCTGGGTCACAACAAGCCTGTAGAAATGCCAGATTTTGAAGATACTGAGGCTTTGCAAGCTTATATCGGATTAGATATAGAAAAAGAAAATGCTGCTAAGGAAGAGTTTCTTGAGGAAGTTGTTCCCCAATGGCTAAAAGAAGGAAAACAGCGGGAAGAAGGTTATTCCGTAGAAATGGTATCCACTGAATGATCCAAAATTCATCCCAAGGCACAAAGCCCATCGGGCTTTTCAAAACCAATTAAAGTAGAAATTTATTTAATATGAAGATATTCCGGTTGCTGGTCTCCAGTAAATTAATGCTTCTCCTTTTGATCCTATTTGCCGGAGCAATGGCAATTGCCACTTTTATTGAAAACGATTATGGTACTGCAACTGCCTGGCATACCGTTTATGAATCCTGGTGGTTTGAAATGGTCATGGTTTTATTGGCTATTAATTTTTTGGCCAATATCAAAAAATACCGCTTATTCACCAGACAAAAATGGCCCATAGGTTTATTTCACATTGCTTTTGTACTGATAATTATAGCGGCAGGTATTACCAGATATTTCAGCCATTCAGGTACCATCCATATACGGGAAGGGAAAGCCGAGCAAACCTATTATTCCAATGATCACTTTTTGCAGATAAAAGAAATCGGTAAGGATGGCCATCGGGTATTTGAAATGCCTTTAAAGCTAACAGCCCACACTTTTCAACCTCAAAATGTGTCAATTCCATTCGACCAACCTTTTAATGTCAGAATCAAAGAATATATTCCAAATGCCCAAATGGCATTTGAAAATGGAGATAAAGATTACCTCGACCTGGCCCTAACCTTGGGTGAAGGCCGACAGGATATCACTTTATCAAGGGGAAAGACCCTTTCAATGAAAAACATTAGCCTGGGTACCGAAAAAGAGGGACCTAGCCCCATCAAGGTGTATAAGCGGGACGGCACCTGGATGATCAGCAGTGACCTTCACCTTCAAATAATGCAAATGAGTACACAAGAAATCGGGGTTTTGCATGCTGGGGAGAAAAAACCATTGCAATTGAGAACCCTGTACCAGTGGGAAGATGGGGCTTTTATGTTAAAATCCATTAATGAAGAAAGCAAACTGGTGTATGTTGAAGAAAAAGATCCAAAAATTGCTGAAAATCTGCCTGATGCGGTAAAAATTGAAATATTGGCCGATAAAAATAAAATCATTGACCAAATCTATTTCCCTTTGGTCAAACTTGACCCTGATTGGAAAACATTCAATTATCAGGGCAAAACCTATCAAATCACCTATGGTCCCAAAGCCCATACTTTACCCTTCTCGGTTTATTTAAAAGATTTCCAGATGGAAAGGTATCCCGGAAGCCAAAGTCCTTCAAGCTACGCCAGTGAAGTAGTGGTAAAAGATGGGCAAAAAAACCTTGATTTTAGAATTTATATGAACAATGTCCTGGATTATCGTGGCTACAGGTTTTACCAGACATCTTATGATACAGATGAAAAAGGAACCGTACTTTCCATCAACCAGGACTATTTAGGAAGTACGCTAACTTATATTGGATACTTTTTGCTGGTTCTGGGTATGTTTTTTAGCCTTTTCACATTAAACAGCCGGTTTCAACACCTTAATTCCCAACTTAAGAAGATAAAAAAGTCAAAATATCTTTTGCCAATGTTCCTTTTTTGCTCTGCAATCCCCTTACATGCAGAAAAAAAATTTCCTGAATGGGTGATTCCGGAAAAGCAAGCAGCTGAATATGGAAAACTCATCGTCCAGGACCTGGATGGTCGTATGAAACCGCTAAATACCCTGGCTCATGAAATTGTTAGAAAATTAGCAGGAAGCTCCCAGGTACAATTGAAGGAACATGGGATCCATTTAAGCCCTGAGCAGTTTTTACTGGCGGTACAGATGTACCCAGAAATGCTTAGCAAAATGTCCATTATTAAGATTGATAAAGAAAAAGGTTACAACATTTTCAAGGAATTGGGGATAGATCCCCAACCTGCCATAAGTTTTATGGATTTTCTGGGGCCAGAAGGGCAATACAAGTTACAGCAAATGGTAGAACGTGCCAATTTACTTAAACCGGCTGAACGGAATGAAGGGGACAATGAACTTCTCGAAGTTGATGAGCGATTCAATATTTTTTATGGTTTGCTAACTGGGGATTTTCTAAAGCTTTTTCCCAATCGATTGGATGAAAACAATACCTGGTACACCAAGCAAAATTACCAACAGGGTTTTGATGAGGAGGATGCGCAATTTGTCAAACATATTTCCAATATCTACCTTCAGGGATTACAAAAGGGTCTTGAAACGGGAAAATGGACCAAAGCGGAAGAATCCCTGGATTATATCGATCTTTTCCAGCGAAAGGCCGGTAAGGAAGTATATCCATCGGATAACCGGATTAAAGCAGAATTATTATATACCAAATTAAATTTAGGCAGCCGTCTTTTTGGATATTTTTGGGTACTTGGAATTCTAATGCTTGGAATCGCCCTTTGGAAAACCTTTCATGATGCTAATCTATCCAAAGTACTTTGGAAAATCGGGCTGGTACTTAGCGGGTTGGGGATGTTAGCCTTCACCTTCCACTTGGGGCTCAGGTGGTACATTGCCCGGCACCCACCCAGGAGTGATGGTTTTGAAATGTTGGTTTTTGTTGGATGGGGAGCATTGATTTTTGGGTTAATTTTTTCCAAAAAATCCAGGTTTACCCTTCCATTTGGTTTGTTATTTTCCGGCACCTTACTCTTTGTAGCCTTTTTGGAATGGCTTAACCCGGAAATCACCAATCTAATGCCAGTGCTTCATTCATATTGGTTGAAAATCCATGTGGCTATCATTGTCAGCAGTTATGCTCCATTGGCCCTTGCTGCCGTAATGGCTTTGTTGGCTCTTTTATTAATTATTTTTAGACCCAATAGCTCCGGAAAAAACTGGTGGAATAGTTTATTGGAATTAGCGATTGTCAATGAGTTGTCCATTACTATCGGGCTTTTTCTACTAACTATTGGAACCTTTTTAGGCGGGGTGTGGGCCAATGAAAGTTGGGGCCGCTATTGGGCCTGGGATCCAAAAGAAACCTGGGCCTTGATATCCATCATGGTTTATGCCTGTGTTTTACACCTGCGCCTTGTCCCAGGACTAAAAAATTTTATGGTCTACCACCTTGCTAGCTTATGGGCTTTTTCTTCCATTATCATGACCTCCTTTGGAGTCAATTATTACCTATCTGGTCTCCATTCTTATGCCAAAGGTGATCCTGTTCCCGTTCCCACCTGGGTTTATTGGACCGTAGCTATTCTCCTGATCATCTCTATTGCCGCTGGAATTCGATATAATGGACTTTCAAAGGAAACCAAGGCTTATTTGAAAGTATAATGTTCAATAATTTTTTCTATTCTTTATGTAATAAATATTACAGATAAATAAAGCTTTGGTAGGTACTTTTATTACATACCATCAAGACCAAAAGCCATGAAAACTTCTGTAATTATCGGCGGAAATTTTGCAGGAATGACCGCCGCACTTGAACTCAAAAGAAAAGGAAAAGACGAACAAAGGGTCATTGTAATTGATAAATCTCCTTTGTTCATCTTTATTCCTTCATTGATTTGGGTACCCTTTGGCCGAAGGGAAATCAAGGATATTTCTTTTAGAAAAGATACCATTCTTAAGAAAAAAGGTGTGGAATTTATCGAAGCTGAGGCCATAAAGGTAGACCCTGATGCCCAAATTGTCCATTCTACAAAAGGTGATGTACATTACGATGATTTGGTCATAGCGACCGGGCCAAAAGTTAAATATGACGTGGCCCCAGGGGTGGCTGAGCATGCACATTATGTGGGAACCCCAATTGGGGCTATGAAAATTAGAAAAGCACTGGAGGAATTTAAAAAGAACCCAGGCCCTATTGTAGTGGGAGCCACTCAAAATGCAGGTTGCATGGGTGCCGCTTACGAGTTCCTTTTCAACATCGAGAAATGGCTAAGGGAACAGAATATTCGCAAAAAAGTTGATCTTTACTGGATCACCCCAGAAACCTTTTTGGGCCATTTCGGTATCGATGGAATAGCCGGGGGCGAAACTATGCTGAAATCCTTTATGAAAATGTTTCATATTCATTTTAGGACTGAAGTTGGGGTGCAAGAAGTTCAAAAAGACAAAGTAATCCTGACCACCGGTGAGGAATTACCTAGCAGCTTTACCATGCTGATGCCTCCTTTTGTAGGGGTAGATTTTGTGCAAAACTCCCCAGGTTTACAAGCCAATGCCAATGGCTATATCCCCGTTACAGATGATTATAGACATGTTTCATTGCCCAATGTTTGGGCTGCAGGAATTGCAGTGGATGTTAAATTACCCTTCCAACCAGGAAAAGTGCCTTTCTCCGGACCAAAAACCGGTTATCCTTCAGATGAAACAGGAAAAATTGTAGCTGAGAATATTATCAGGGTTCAACAAGGAAAAAAAGTCCTGAAGAAAAAACCTTGGGGCAAAATACCAGGCATCTGTATCATGGATGCAGGTAAGAAGGAAGTGTTGATCCTTACCGATAAACTTTTTAAACCCCGGAATTTTGCCATTATGGTTCCTAATATTTTCTATGATTTCGGTAAAATTCTTTTTGAAAAATATTTTTTATGGAAAACAAGGCATGGCTATTCACAATTGCCTTGATGGTATATTTTTTTCTAAGCCTCCCCAAAAAGGGGAGGCTTAGAATTACTGAGAATAAAAAATAATATTTCGTTACTGCAGGCGATATTTCATTGGGGTATCCTAAAGGATCCTATTAAAAACATACATTTGATTACCCCATTACATTTTTTGTCAATATTTTCTGAACCTCATATACATCTACTGCTTTGCTAAATTTTTTGGAAATGCTTGGTTCCTTTTCACTTGAAATCCAGATTTTCAGTTCAGCATCCAAATCAAAGGTTCCCCCGGTTTCCACACTGAATCGGGAAATGGCCTTGTATGCTATTGAAAGATATTCCGTTTTCTTTCCGGTCATACCCTGTTTATCTACCAAAATCAACCGTTTGTTGGTAAAAATGAAAGTGTCCCTTACCAATTTAAAGCCAATCTCTATCCTTTCATCTACCAATAATAGCTTATTATATTTTTCTACCAGTTTTTCCCGGTCAACAATACCGGCATTTCCAATGATTCCAGATAATAGTCCCATAATTTTTGAAAGCATTTTTATTCGGTTTGACGAATTATATTTGCATTAGGGTCTTCCCCTATTTCTATCTCTATCCCTCCAATCCAACTGGATACCAAGTTATACACAAAACATCCAACTGCTGTAAACACAAACGAAAATATTCCATAAACAAAAGGCATAAAGATGAACATAAATCCACCTCCAAAAGGCAAACTACCAAATGGTCCTGCATCTGTTAAAGTTGAAAAAAGGGATATAGGAATCATAAATACGGCCGTTACCAAAAAATAAATGATGGCAGCCACCTTTGCAATCTGCAATACCCCTAATTTTTTAATTCTTTTCATAATGGAATTTTGAGTTTATGTTACAGAATAAAATTATTATTGAAAAAACATGCTAATAAAAATGTTTACTTCTACAAAATGATAATTTCAAAACATTTTTCAATATGATTACTTAAAAATTATTAAAAAACTAAGCTAATTTTATTTTAGCGTAATAATGGCTTAATTAGTTATAACCCTTACCGTGCTTTTTTAATCAACATCAAAAGTCAAAAGGAATCTGACAAGTTATTTGGTGATAACTTGTCCGCGCAGGTTGATTGGTGAATCCCTAGCCCTTTATGATCAGCTTATCCAGTATCCTTTTTACTTGCAGATCCCCAAAACCATAAATACTTTCCCTTTTGGAAAATTCTTTAAATACGGGTTCAAATTCATGGGTTTGCAGCTCGTCCATAATATCCATTAGGACCAGTTCAGGTCTTCCAGGATCATGGCCAACGGCTTTCCTGGCAAGATGGGCTTCCACCACGGGTAATAAAAATGGAAAGGAGGATTCTAGCTCTATGGCTTCCAGAAGCATCCGGTCTTCTTCATCTTTCCTATAGAGCTCCCAAAAAGCGGCCCATTTTTCAAACTCATTCGAGCTGATTTTTTTTCTGAATTTGAATATGCTGGTTAAGTCATTTTCATCCAACTTCCCAAATCCTTCTATCAGCTCAGTATGTGGCCTTACTAAATACAAATCTCCTTGGTGCCCATTTTCCTTTAATAAATCCAGGACATACCAACAGTTAACCTGACAAAATAAATCATCCTCAAACCACAGGTTTACCTCTGCCTTTTTCGGAATTTCCCTTAGCTTTTCCAGTTCAGGAACAACCTTTTCAAAATATTCGGATTCCTCCATTTCTTCATAAGCGGTACTGATAAAATGGGCCCTGTTGGCATAAAATTCTGTGGAAGTTTCTCCTGAAACATCCCCATCTACCAAACATTCACGGATAACTATTTGATTGCCCAAAAGGTTTTTGGGGAATTTGTCCTGAAGGTTATCCCCATTCAAAATATGAAATACATTTTCCATTTTCCTAATAATTTATATCCTCTAAGGGTCCCTCTTAATTTACATAGGAAACCGTTTTATCTAAAATGATGTATCAATTTTTTTATGAATTGGGATTGGAAATTTTTGATCTGGAAAAACCTTTTTTTCTTATCATACGCAGCATCCAAATTACCAGGGCAATAATTAGAACTATAAAATAAATGGAACTCAAAATGCTTTTCGCCAAAGTAAAAAACTGAGTCCAAGCTATGGCGGCAGAAGTTAAATCAGGGTAATTAATTAATAAATTAATAATCCCCAGGTTTTCCAGGTAATCTGCCAATCCTGCAAGTGGTGCCAATAAACTCAGATAAAAAGCCCCTGATTTATAAAGGTTAATTTTCTTTAATATATAGGCCAATAACAAACAATAAGATATCCCAAATAATAAGGGGTAAACAAGATCAAGTGGTATCTGATCATATAAATATGCATCCCTGCCGGCCTCACCTAATACAGTCATTAGTTTCCAAACATAAATTTCACTATAACCCATCGGCATCATATCAAGGATTTTCATTCCATCAGCATAGCGGTTCACCTTAGGAATAGACATCCACAACATTGAAAAATAAACCAAATTGGTTAATAAAAACAGGTACAAGACTTTTGAGGTTTGTAAGTGTTTACCTATAAATTGCTTTAAACGGGTCATTTTCCTTGGTACAATCCTTTAAAAATCATCTTTTTAACATTTCCATTCTCATCTAAAATTTCCCAGATTTGACTAACTTTTCCATTTGATAGGGCTGTCCAGGTTATTCGATGCTTTTGGGATGGGCCTGAATTATTTAAAGGGCCTTGGCCATACAACACCATTTCTCCTTCTCGCCCTTTCCCTTTCAAAACCAAATGATTCCCTTGGTTGTCTATCCAAATCTGGTTCCAGGTGGAATCCATTACATTAAAATAATTAAAACTTCTGCCTGTTACACCACTATCCCCTTTCCAGTGTTCGCTAACCAGACAATGATCCTCCAATAATTTAATGCTACTTCTTCCAATCCTATTTCCCAGGGTATCATATACCAGCCATTCCCCGATCCAAAAATCAAATTGACGGTGGGATGGAGTACAACAGGCACATTCCGATTGGGCAAAAGAAGTATTATCCAATATTATTACTCCAATAAAACTCAATATAATTTTTAAGACCATTACCAAAGTTTACAGAGGTCGTGAGTATGGATTTATGGGTCTTGGGTTATTTCCTAATCCGTGATTATTGGTCCCACAAACCACCTTACCTATTCAATTTCCTTTAGTTTATTGAGGCTTTCTTAACCTTCCCTAATTTTCAAACTGCCATGAGGAAATATATGACAGTTTAATATCACTTATTCCACAATGGCCACTATCCGCAAGGGTCCGCCACTTCCTCCCTTGATCTTCATGGGCAGTGCAATAATATGGAAGTCCTTTGCTGGTAATTTTTCAAGATTGGCCACGTTTTCAAAGGCCGGTATATTGGCTGTCATCAGGGCCACATGGGTTCCAAAGTTTTGGGATTGCCCATAATCAATACTTGGTGTATCAATGCCAATGGCATGAATATTTCTTTCTTCCACCAGCCATTTGGCTGCGTCCGGTGCCAAACCGGGAAAATGAAGGTCTTTTACCGCTTCTGGTCCCCTTTGATCAGTGCCCAGGTATTCCATTTTATCAGGATACTTTTTGCCAAATCCGGTTTGTAAAAGAATGATACTTCCATCTGGAATTTGATCATGTTCAGCTTCCCAAAATTCCAAATCAAATTGGCTGACCTGATAGTCAGGGTTCTGGCTTGCTTTTTCGGAAACATCGATTTTAATGGCTTTCCCCATAAGATTTTCCAAAGGTATTTCATCTACGGATTGGCCATTTTCTGCGAAATGGATAGGGGCATCGATATGGGTTCCTCCATGCTCGGCTCCCGAAAAATTATAAGCCGAATAAAAATATCCCTTTTCAGTCTGACCCTTGGCTACTTCTTCCAATTCAAATTCCTTTGAGGTAACCCAATAAACCGTCTCCTCGGAAAATTCATAAGTAAGATCAATGAGTTTTCCCATTGGGAAATCAATTTCCATTTCAACTTTTTCCACTTTTTCTTGCTTAGGGCTGCAAGAAAAAAAACTTACAATTAACAGGATTAAACTACTAAGAAGGTATTTCATTATGATTAGGATTTTAGTAAAAGAATTGGGAGTAAGGGTATTTGGGATAATTAAAAATTTATTTTCCCAAATACCCTCATTTAATTTAACTATTATAAGGCTTTCCTTCAAGGGATAATTTCAAAAAGTAAGAATCTTTTAAAACAAAATAAGGTAAAAGTTTGAATTAGCTTTTACCCCTTTCAATTAATCCTACCGAATTACATCTCCTTCATGCTGGACCAAAATATAATTCCTATCTCCTACGATTCCCGTTAAAGTTAATTTTCCTGCAGGCAAAACTTGTTGTCCAAAACTTGCATGAGCATAAGTGGCGACCACTGCTGTTTGATTTTGGGATTCATTTTTAAGCAAATGGGTACCTTCCCATTTTACTATCCCATTGGCTGCAGGGAATGATACATTTTCTATTTGGACCTTTTTTCCTTGAAAACTACCATTCACCAAATCCTCAAGGGTGACAATTTCAGGTGCAAGGAACCTGTTTCTGCCAAGTATAATCCCAACTATGTCCGCTATATCGGTGATGGCTTTTTGTTCATTAACGATTTTTCCACTGCCATTTTTCAAGTTAAACATGACTTTGTCCCCATAAGCAACCATTTTTGGTAAAACAAATTGCAACATTATCCCTCCTGATTCATCTTGCAGATAGATTGTTTTATCATTGGCCACATTGCTTGCAGAGGTAACTATACCCTGGATATAATAATCCTCGGGGAAATACCAGTCTCCCTCAAATTCCTCGAATCTTTCCCTTACACTTTTAATGGAATGAATCAATTCGGGTTGAATGATATCATCTTCTAATATTTCAATTTCTACCCTCCTGGGTTCTCCCAATTCAAGCCCTTCAGAAAGATAATGGAGTTCAAATTGAATACTAAAATCCCCTTTTACTTCCCTGTCATTAACCGGAAAAATGGTAAATGAAATTCTTTCTTCCCCCGGATTGACTGATAATCCCAATTCCCCTAAAACGGGTCCGGGATTGGTATAAAAATCTGTTCCATATGTTTTCCCAACCGGAACAATCATGGACAATGTTATCCAGCGACTTTGGTAAACATTTCCTTCAATGGACAAGTGAACTTTAACTCCCGTTTGCTGATTTTCCGCCAGGATTATTTTTTCAATTTCAAAAGAAATTACGGCAGGTGTTTCTTCTGGAGGATTAATTACTAGCGGAACCAATCTTACCTGGCAATTTTTTTTATTTCCCAGCGCTAGATTTCCTGAAGGATCCTCCATGGTAAAAAAAATTATCTTCTCCTCTTCATCCGGGAGAAGTGGAATCAGGGTAAATAATACCTTGTTTGTCCCGGGTAAAATTGAGATGGGAATCAGATTTTGATGGGCTTCGGGTTGGGTATTAAAATGGTGTCCATATATGGCATTTCCTGTGATCCGAATATGCAATAATTCTTCTCCGGAAAGCGGTTTATCCAACTCCAACTTAACTTCCATTGGAGTTCCTTTCATAGATAAAGATTGAGATTCCAGCTCAAAATTCACTTGGCTAACTTTGGTGGGATTATCCACCTTTTCCTCCGTATCAACACATCCTGATATTAATAATATGAGGAAAAAGAGTAATAAAATTTGGGTTTTCATTGGTCATAAGGCAATAAATTAACCTGATAAAACCCGTGCCAATTATTTAAAGGCCAAATTTGAACTATTAGTGGGATTTTTTATCAACACTGTCCATTTTTGGACAAATGGATATTCTGAAATGTCCGATTAAAGTCAATCTATTTTTTTTTGTGGAATTTTCCGGAATACACAAAAAAGAAAATCCTGAATTTCACCTTTGGGGGTTGGGTGATCTACCCTGAAACATTTTATTTTCTTAAAATAATTTTCCAGCAGATCTGTCATCTGTTTTTCTGAATATTGGTGGATATCAATGCCACTGCATTTTTTGGGGCCCTGATCAGAAAAAGTCCCAAGAATAAGCACGCCATTATCCTTCAAACTTTTATAAGCTATTTCAATGTACTTTTTAATTTCATCCTCTTGGGTAAAAAAATGAAAGGTGGCCCGGTCATGCCATAAATCATATTTATCCGAAGTATTTAACTGTATTACATCATTGACAATCCATTTGACCAATCCAGCTCTATGCCCCAGCCGTTTCTCTGTTTTGTGGATGGCCATTTCCGAAATATCAAGGACCGAAATATCCCTATATCCAATTTCCAACAAATGATCCACCAACAAACTATCCCCTCCTCCAACATCAATAATTTGGGCTGTCTCAGGCAAATCAAGTTCTTTAATAAGGTCCAAAGAAATTTTTGGTTTGGCTTGAAACCAACTTACTTCTTCCGGACCTTTGGTTTCATAAATATGCTCCCAGTGCTTTTTCCTGTCAAATGCTTTCAATACTAAAAGAGTTTATTGATCTAAAAATATTTATTCCAATTTACATCATAAAAGAATTAATCAAAATAAGGATATTTACCTTTTGCTATCATATCGTTGGCTATATCCCTTCTGAGAACTTTAGTATTTACAGGATCCATCTTGGTAAAGCGTTTCAAGCCCATCAGCATCATT
The DNA here is from genome assembly GCF_030409905.1 of Echinicola jeungdonensis. Classification (NCBI taxonomy): domain Bacteria; kingdom Pseudomonadati; phylum Bacteroidota; class Cytophagia; order Cytophagales; family Cyclobacteriaceae; genus Echinicola; species Echinicola jeungdonensis. The sequence goes on along the minus strand of NZ_JAUFQT010000001.1, from coordinate 1,677,089 downwards.
TTTTGTTCATCTCCGGAGGTAAAAGCTGCAATGGCCTCCTTACCTGCCGATTGAATTTTATCGATGGCTTCTGATAAATAAACCCTTACCATAGAAATTTGATGTTTACAAGCATCTTCCCCTTTGATGCTAACTCTTTTTTCGGTGCGGAGCAAAGCAGATTCCACCGCATAAACCTCAATCATGATATCGGCCAGGTTCATCATAATTTCCTGCTCGTCCTCAATCTTTTCACCCAAGTCTTTGGCAGCTTTACCTCCTATCATCAAAAATACCTTTTTGAGTTTTTTCAACTCTTCTTTTTCCGGTGCAAACAATACCGATGCGTCCGGAGTATCAAAGGATGGCACAGAAGTCAATTCCTCAGAGACAGCCTTGGCCGGGCCCATCAAATCAATATCCCCTTTCAAAGCTCTTTTCAATACCATGCCCACCATCAGCATGCGGTTGATCTCATTGGTTCCTTCATAAATCCTGGCAATCCTGGCATCACGATAGGCTCTTTCCATAGGTGCTTCAGCAGAATATCCCATTCCACCATAAACCTGTACCCCCTCATCCACCACATAATCCAATACCTCAGAACCATGAATTTTGGAAATGGCACATTCAATGGCAAACTGTTCCACCCCTTTGAGTTTGGCTTTGTTGACCTCCAATCCTTCTTCAATGAGGGCATCAATTCTATCCTCAATATTTTGGCCCAAGCGATAGCTTAGGGATTCACTGACATAGGTTTTGATGGCCATTTCTGCCAATTTTGCTTTAATGGCCCCAAAAGTATTGATGGACACCCCAAATTGTTTTCTTTCAGCTGCATAATTGATGGATAGGTCAATTACTCTCCTACATCCTCCCAACACCCCGGCTCCCAATTTTGCGCGTCCAATATTGAGAATGTTAACGGCTATTTTAAACCCATTTTCCCTTTCGGAAAGCATATTTTCCTCCGGCACCTTGCAATCATTAAAAAATACCTGACGGGTGGAAGAGCCCTTGATACCCATTTTCTTTTCCTCCTCATTCATGGTGATCCCACCAAAATCCTTTTCCACAATAAATGCGGTCAGGTTTTTATCATCATCTATTTTGGCAAAGACTATAAATAGGTCTGCGAATCCACCGTTGGAAATCCACATTTTCTGACCATTTAGCAAGTAATTCTTTCCATCCTCACTGAGGGTGGCTTTGGTTTTACCGCTATTGGCATCCGATCCTGCATCGGGTTCGGTCAGACAATAGCAGGTCGCCCATTCCCCGGTAGCCAATTTGGGCAGGTATTTTTGTTTCTGCTCCTCAGTCCCATAGAATAAAATGGGCAAAGTCCCGATTCCAGTCTGAGCACCAAAAGTGGTAGAAAAGGACCCTGCTGCCCCCATGATATCAGCGATCAGCATGGAGGTATTGAAACTCATGCCCAAGCCTTGGTATTCTTCCGGAACAGAAATGCCCAATAATCCCAATTCCCCGGCTTTTTTGAGAATCGTAGGAACAAGATTAGGGTCCTTCATGCTATCGATTTTCTCGATATTGGCCAAAATCTCCGTATCAATAAAATCCTGGCAAGCCTGCGCCATCATGCGCTGTTCCTCTGAAAATTCTGCAGGAATAAATATATCTTTCGCCTGGGTTTCCCTGATTAGGAATTCCCCGCCATTGATGGTTTGTTTTTTAGTGGTTTCCATATTGAATTAGCATTTAGTAGTGAGATGTGAGTATTGAGAATACTACTTTTCCGTCTTGATTGAATTCATTAAAGCATAACTCATTTTCTGAATTTCATTGATTTCTATTTCTAAAGATTGGAACTTTTCCTTTCCTATTAATTTTGACAAATTTGAAAGACACAGTTGGTTTTCAAGTTCACATAGGGATCTATAAGAAATATCAAGAAACCTCTTTAAGTCTTTTACGGATCTTCTTTCTGCTCCTTCTGCAATTGAAACAGAAGCTCTCCCCAATTGGGAAGTTAGGCCAAACCTTTCTTCATTTGGAAAATTTGCTGTCAAAACATAAATATCTTTAGCAAGAAAAATTGACCTTTTCCAAACTTTTAGATCTATATAATATTGCGTTTTAAAAGTATTTATAGGTTAGAAGTGGTTATGGGTTATTTCTAAAATCTCCTATCTCCTTTAGTTTTTCAATGCTTTGTCTAACTAAAGAACTGCTTAATTAGTGAGACACCTAATTTGGAATCGCTATTCGGTAAGTAGGCTCAAACCCAATTTTCACTACTAGACACTAAAATCTACTTTAGTAACTCAATCACCCCGGCAACTCCTTGGCCCCCGCCAACGCAGGCGGTTACCATACCATACTTTTGTTTTCTTCTTCGAAGTTCATTGATAATTTGGACGGTCAATTTGGCTCCGGTACAACCCAGAGGGTGTCCGAGTGCTACAGCTCCACCATTAACATTTACCTTTTCGGGATCCATGTCCAAAGACCTGATAACCGCTAAAGCTTGCGCGGCAAAAGCTTCATTTAATTCCACCAAACTGATATCATTAAAAGTCATTCCTGCTTGTTTTAGCGCTTTGGGCACAGCTTCTTTAGGACCAATACCCATTATCCTGGGATCTACTCCTGCTACGGAATAACTGACCAGTTTTGCCACCGGCTCCAAGTTCAACTCTTTGACCATACTTTCAGACATCACCAAGGTAAAGGCAGCTCCATCAGAGGTTTGGGAGGAATTTCCTGCTGTTACTTGGCCTCCTTGTTTAAAGGCAGGCTTTAAATTAGAAAGCACATCCATATTGGTTCCAGGTCTGGGGCCTTCATCGGTGTCCACGGTAAAATTCCTGGAATTTTTCTTTCCGGATTCATCTACAAATGTTTCTTCCACCTGAACGGGAACAATTTCATTTTTAAATTTCCCGGATTTGATCGCATCCAATGCCCTTTCATGTGATCTCACAGCAAATTGATCCGAATCTTCCCGGCTAATATCATAATCCTTGGCCAGTTCCTCGGCAGTTATTCCCATGCTGAGGTAATAATCCGGATGTTCTCTGGCAATGGTCCAGTTCAATGCTGTTTTGTACCCGGTCATAGGTACCAGGGACATGGATTCCGTTCCCCCAGCAATAATACAATTGGCCATGCCGGATTTGATTTTTGCCGTTGCCAAAGCAATGGCTTCCAAGCCTGAACCACAATACCTATTGATGATAAAGCCGGGCACCACTTTACCCAAGGCCATAAGGGAAATCATCCTGCCCATTTGCATGCCCTGCTCTGCCTCAGGCACCGCATTACCCACAATCAGGTCATCGACCCTACTTGCTTCCAATCCCGGTGTTTGGGCAATAAGGTGTTTGATTACATCAACAGCCAAATCATCCGGCCGATAAAACCGAAACCCACCTTTTTTTGCCTTTCCCACTGCAGATCTATATCCATTTACTATGTATGCTTCCATTACATTATCGTTTTAAATGTCATATTTTTATAAGAACAAAGAGAAAAGATCAAAGAATCAAGATTGGGATTCAATTTTAGATTTAAATCCATTTATCATTCTTTTTATTTCTATAAGATCGTCCTCAAGTAAAGTTGATTTTTCTTCTGTAATTAAGCCCACACGTTTACTGATTTCCAGTTGAGTTTCAAGTTCATAACTTTCACCCAAACTTGTTTCTAATGAATTACAAAAAGTTTTCTTGGAAGATTTGGCACTGCCTTCTGCTATATTAGACGGAACAGAAACACTGGCTCTTCTCATTTGAGATACTATTCCATACTTCTCCTCACTTGGAAATTCCTTTGTGGTGAAGTACACTTTTACAGCAAAATCAACAGCCTTTTGCCAAACCTTTAAATTTCTGAAATTGTGCATATCAATTAATTTTTAGTCAAAAAGTTACATGTCATTATTCTTTCTTCTTTAATCTTTACTCTAGTTTCTAAGGGGTTTTCCCTTAAACAGAATACTTTGTATTCTTTCCAGGGTTTTCTTCTCTCCTGTCAGGCTAAGGAAAGCTTCTCTTTCCAGGTCTAAAAGGTATTGTTCACTTACCTCCGTAGGTTGGCTGAGGTCACCACCGCTCATGACCCATGCTAGTTTCCGGGCAATTTTGGCATCATGGTCAGAAATATATGCACCATATTGCATTCCAGTGATACCTGCTTCAAACATCGCCAATGATGTCTGACCCAAAACCTTTATTTTTTTATTGGCTAAGGGTTGGGTATAACCTCCATCATATAATTCCAGCACCTTGGCTTTGGCTTCAGCCAATTGCCGTTTCCGGTTTATGGTGATATCATCCTTGTCCTCCAGATAGCCCAAAGCCCGCGCTTCCACTGCGGAGGTGGATACTTTAGCTGTGGCAATATTCATAAAATACTCCTGCAATCTGTTCAACTCTACATCTCCTGCTTTGAGCTCATTGGAAAACCTAAGGGTCATTTCTTTGGTACCTCCGCCAGCAGGAATGAGTCCTACACCAAATTCCACCAAACCCATGTACAGTTCAGCATGAGCCTGGATCGCATCTGCATGAAGGGACATTTCACAGCCTCCCCCCAGTGCCATATTGTGTGGAGCAATAACAACGGGAACACTACTGTAACGGACCCGCATCATGGTTTTTTGAAATTGGGCGATCATCAGGTTGATCTCATCGAAATCCTGGTCTCCGGCAAACATAAATAACATTGAAAGGTTGGCCCCGGCAGAAAAGTTGGCTCCCTCATTTCCTATAACCAATCCTTTATAATTCTTCTCAGCCATGTTAATAGCAGTATTGATGCCTTCCACTACTTCAGCTCCCAGGGAATTCATCTTGGTATGGAATTCCAAACAAACCACATCATCACCCATGTCAAAAAGGCTAGCTCCTGCATTGCCCCAGATTTTTTTCTTCCCTGCCCTGAGGGTATCCAATTGAATAAACTCCTCCTGCCCTGGAATAGTCTGGTAGGTTTTCGAAGCAATATCATAATATTGCTTTTGTCCATTTTCAACACGATAAAAAGATTCATTTCCGGCATCCAACATCTCTAAAACCCAATCAGCGGGACGATGGCCTGCAGCTTCCATTTTTTTAAGTGAATCCCGAACACCTAGGATATCCCAATTTTCAAAGGGGCCATATTCCCAGCCAAAGCCGGCACAAACTGCTTGATCAATGCGGAAAAGTTGATCGGCTATTTCTGGAATCCTAAGCGAGCAGTACCTGAAAAGATCATAATAACTGGACCTATAAAATTCCCCTACCGTATTTTGATCGTTTACCAAAAATTTGATGCGCTGCTTAACATCTTGAATATCTTTGGCCTCTCCAAGGGCTTTGATATCCGGTTTTTCCACAGGTTTGTATTCAAAACTTTCAAAATCCAGCTCTTTCAATTCCTTTTTTCCATTATCATGCCGGATCATATGGAAAAATCCTTTGCCGGTTTTATCTCCCCACCATTTATTTTCATAAGGGACTTTTACTATCTCCGGCAATTTGAACTGGTCCTTGGATTCGTCATTTTGTAGAGCCTGATGGAGATTGTTAGCGACATTTACCATGGTATCCAATCCCACTACATCCATGGTCCGGAAAGTGGCCGATTTGGCCCTGCCTATTACCGTTCCTGTGAGTTTGTCCACTTCCGAAACCCCTAAGCCCATTTTTTCTATCAGATGCATGCTGGACATCATGGCGTAGACCCCAATCCGGTTGGCAATAAAAGCGGGGGTATCTTTGCATAAAACGGTTTCTTTACCCAAAAAGCGGTCGCCATAATCCATCAAAAATGTGATGATATCAGGATTTGTTTTTGGGCCAGGAATAATCTCTAATAGCCGGAGGTAACGAGGGGGATTGAAAAAGTGGGTCCCTGCAAAATTTTCCTGAAAGTCTTCACTTCTACCTTGACAAAGCATTTTCATGGGAATTCCAGAAGTATTGGAAGTAATCAAAGTTCCCGGTTTGCGGTGCATTTCCACTTTTTCATAAAGGGATTGTTTGATCTCCAGTTTTTCAACAACGACTTCAATTACCCAATCGTAATTCTTTATTTTTGACAGATCATCCTCAAAATTTCCCGTTTTTATTCTGGAAGTAAAGGATTGGTCATAAATGGGTGAAGGTTTGGATTTTAAGGTATTGGTCAGGGATTCATTGACAATCCTGTTTCTTACTGGCTTGTCCTCCAACGAAAGGCCCTTTTTGGTTTCTCCCTCATTGGGTGCTTTGGGCAAAATATCCAGTAACAATACCTGTACGCCTATATTGGCAAAATGGCAGGCAATTCTGGACCCCATTACTCCAGAACCTAAAATGGCTACTTTTTGAATGGTTCTTTTCATATCAGTTTCATTTTTGAATAAAATGGTCCTTATCTATGATGAAGGTTTTATTGATTCATTTTGTGTTTTCTCTATAACTTGATTGATTTTACGGAATACCTTGAAAAAGGTCTCCAATTCATTTTGGCTGACTTTACTACGGATGGATTCATTAAATTCCTGAATGGCCTGTATGGAAATTTCCTTTTTCTTTTTTCCCTCCTCAGTCAAAAAAATACGTACAGATCTTTTATCAGAAGGATCTTGCTTTCTACAGATCAAGCCCTTTTCCTCCATTGATTTCAACATCCGAGTAAGACTCCTGGATTCAAGTCCCAATAAAGGGGCAATTTTAGTTGCTGGCGTTCCTTCATGGGAATTGATGTTGATCAGAACAAACCCTATGGAAGTGGTAAATTCCTGCTCCGCCGCTTTTTGATTGTACATCCTGGAAATGGCATGCCATGATGTTTTGATATAAAAATCGACGGTTTCCTCAGGTTTCATGGATATTGGCCGTTTGAAATGTTCTCTATGTAATATAGATATTTTTTTGTATGCATGCATACTAAGTATTAAAAAATGGCCAGCATTTTTTGGAGATTAAAAATGGGATAAGGGATTTGAGGTCATAATGGATGAATAGATCAATTGGGATATGGAAATTATCAAAAAAATTAAACCGATATGAATTGTTTTTCATTTTGATCAATCCCTAAAAATGAAAATTGGAGAATTATACCTTCAAAAATCCTTAATCCAAATTTTCATTATCGCTCTTTCATCTTTTCAAATTTTCCAATGGCAAAATTTAATTTCACATAAAAAGTGCTGGGATCAAATTCCGGGGCGTTTGAAATTTCAAAGTCCTTTCTTAAATCCGAATTGAAATTCCTCCTCAACTTGGTATCACTGGAAATAATATTCCACATATACCCCACTTGGATGCCCATCCGTGAATAAACCCCTATTTGGGTGGTGGGTTTTAAAAAGGCTCCCAAAAGTTTATCTGCATTGAGACTGAAATTGATCCCGTAATTTCGCTGATATAAGAAACTTGTGTTCATATTTCCCATCAAATTCTGATCAAAATCAGCATTCACATTTTTGGCAATCAAATCCAAAGATGTGGTTCCATAAAAAACCCCCAATTTGGGATAAACCCTAAAATCCTTATTTTGACAATTGCCCACGTAATACTGAATTCCTCCTGTTACATGGATGGGCAAATACCGATAATTAACCTCATCATTACTGAACTGTTTCCGGTTAAGGTTAAATTCCGACTCAACAAAATATCCTAAGGGGCCTTGGTTGACATAAGATATTCCAGCCCCCAAAATACCCGTATTTTCGTTAAAAGTTTGATACCCGGATCCGGACAAATTTTGGTTTAATTGGCTATAAGGTTGGTTTCTATATCCTGCTGAGATATAAAAATCCGTAAAATGGATATTATCCTGAGCCCAAAGTTCTGCACAGGAAATAATCATCAAAATTCCAACTAACAGTATTCTTTTAGCCATGGCTGCAATCTTCAGGTTCAAAATTTCTCAATTTACTAACATTAAGTAGCAATTTAAGGGCCAATTCAAAAATGCCCTCAGTCTTTAGTTTTATTTACAAAATACTGGTAAGTACAAGATTTTTCAAGAAAAAATTTTCAATTCGTATCTTCTTTTTTAAATCATGTCCTAACTGTTGAATTGAAGGGCTATTAAAAAAGCTAAATTTAGGATGTTGGAATTATTCAGTTGATCTCCATTTATTTCCTTGTTTAAAGCCATTTGCTTTGCTTTTAAAACCATTATTTACTCATGGGCATAAGTTACCCTTATTTTTACTTCAAGGCTTTTAAATGGGTTTTAAAACACCTTTCTAAATCAACCTGATATTTAAATGATCCATAGAAAGAAATTTCTTTAACAATCCAAATGAAAAAGCTTTGGAAAACCCAAGAAACGTTTGTTCACTTCTTTACAATCATCCACACCTTATATATTATATTTAATTATTTATTTAAAAAAACTATAGTGGTTATTAAGGTGTGGATTTGTGGGTAAACTGGCCTAATTTATTTTCCCACATTTTTATAACTGTTTATCCATGTCCTATTCACCTTTCTTCCACAAGTTATGCACTTGTAAGTTATTAAGCTTAAGGGTTTTTGATATTTAATGGCGTAAATGTGGGTAATTGGCTACAGGCTTATTTGTTAATTAATCGGTGTGTGTACAATTGTGGATAAGCGTTAATAAAATAGTGGTTATCCCAAGGCCAAATAAAATGATCCCGAAAAGCAGTGGCCTTTCGGGATAACTTCATTTTTATCCATAAGTTATGGACAGTTATTCACATTCTATTCCATACTTATCTACATAAATTATTGCTCCTGAAAAGAAATTTACAGCGGTATGGAATCCTTTTCCGTTGGGGCATTAACCAGGCCGGATGGGCGGTTAGGTTGGATTATAATGCCTTCATTGGTCCATCCCCCGCGCAAAACAACATTTCTGGAATTGGTTTCTGGATTGGTAAAATGATACACGGGTTCTGGCTGTTTTCCCAGGTAAAGGTTTCCCGGATCCCAACGGTGGTTTAGGTTTTTATCTATAATAGCACGGATTTGATATTCTCCTGCTTGGATATTCCTAAATCTAAATTTAGAATTCTCGGTTAGATAACTTTCTTTGATAATCTCTCCCTGCTTGTCCAGTAATTGCACTATGATGGGTAATTCATTGGTTTGGATTTCTCCTGCCACAGCATCTGCCAATTCCTCATTTTTGAACCTCTTATAATTGTTTTTGATTTCCTTTGAACTAAAACTCCCCTCGATGTCCTCAAAAGAAGAATCTGCCGCAAATAGGGTGAAATTTGTATAGTCTAAAGAATCCGGTAATCTCAAGCTGAATTTCAAATGTGTCCTTTTAGTACTGTCCGGAAAATAGAAATGTTTTTGATTCAGCGGAATAGAAGAGGCGGTATCATATCGTACCATTAAGGAATCATAGTGTATTTTATGGATTGGTTTATTGGCTATTATATCCGCTTCAATGGTTTTTAAAAAACCCTTATTTGATTTTAGTTTTAATTCCAAGTCCTCTGGCTTTCTCTCACTTGAATCAAAAACTGCATAAAAAGTTGTATCAATATTATTACCTACGGAATCCCTTACTTTCAGGTGAACTAATGTGCTGTCATTTCTCAGTGAATTATGATAGAACCTGATGTTTTTTTCATCAATTCTGTAAAAAAGGGAATCATTGATAGCTGGGTGTTCCACGTGGAGCTCTGCAGGTGTTTTACTTAAAACTACATCAAAATTACTCCCTATGGAATTAGCCCTATTTATTTTCAATTCGGATAGATCTCCTCTGAAGAGATTGATATGGACATCTGATATATTTTGGTTAATGGGAATTGAGTCTTTGATGAATCCATATTGTTCCGATTTGTAATCAGCCTTTAATGTATTATTACTATCATGCCAGGCATAAGCCAGATAAGTTCCTGCTTTTATATTTGTTATTTCAAATTTGCCAGTAGAATCAGCTTGGCTGAGATAATATGGAGGATCCGTGAATACATCCATGGTATCATCCTCAATTCTGTACAAGCCTACCAATACATCTTTGATTTCTTTATTTTTAGGTGGAAAAACATATTTTACTTTTCCTGAAAATTTCAAACTGTCAATTTCATTGCCCGTCGAAAAAACAAGTTTTAAATTTTGGGCTGGGTTGTTTTCAGTGATATCCTGAATACTTTTCTGGAAGTTGAATACATAGGTTGTACTGTCCTCCAGTTCCTGGTTGAGTTTAATGTTTAGCCTGTTTTTGATGGCCAGGACCTCCATCTTGTCCCTGTCAATTCTTGGGGTGATGATGATATTTCTGTTAGGATTTTCAGCTTTAATGAATTCATTAAACTGCATCTCAATTTTATCCGGTTTGGAATTTAAACTTTGAGATGCGGGATTGGAATTTAGTAATTGAGGTGGTTCTTCATCCTGAGGCCCTCCTGTAGGTGAACTCTGTCTTGCGCAGGAAATCCAGGCAGCACCTAATAATAAGGCTAGTATTATTTGAGGAAATTTTATTTTCATTTCTTTTTAAGGATAAACAAAATACTTGAGAAATTATTGTTGTTCATTTTTGCATACTGGTTTGATTTATATCCAGTAATAAATGATTTTATAAAATTTTTCCTATTTTTTTTTATCTCTTCGGATAAAATAGAAACGTAATAACTATCAAATAACATGGGTTCTTTGGCCACAATTCGTAAGTCATATTCATTGGCTAATTGGGTCATTGTTTCCTGTGTAAAATGGTACAAATGCCGGGGCACATCCAAGGATGCCCATTTTTCCTTATATAACTGGGAATCCAGTGAATCAAAATTGGGAACTGCTAAAAATAATGTTCCTCTTTTTTTCAATCTGGAAAGCAATAAATCCATTGTTCCTCTCAAATCATGGACATGTTCCAAAACATGAAATAGTGTAATGGCATCAAACTTTTTTTCTTCGCCAATATTCTTTGGATTTTTTAATAGATGTAATTGATGCTGGGTTTCGGCAATTTGGGCTGCCTGTGGGTTGGGTTCATAACCAACAGTAAACCATCCCTTTTTTTGGGCTTCTGCCAAAAAGTGACCAGTCCCACATCCAAAATCCAAAAGCCTTTCCCTATTTGTACAATACTTATTAATCCAATTTACTTTTTGTTGAAGCGTAAATTTCCTGACCAATTTGTAAATGATATTTACCAGATTGGTGGATTTGTTAGTATGGGAAATGTAATTATTGGATTCGTAATATTGGTCAATATGGGATTGATCCGGGCGGGGATTGGTAAATAAAAAATGGCAATTGCTGCATTTGCAAATGGTAAAAGATTCACCCGATACCGAGTGATCTTTTACCACCAAATGATTAAGAAAAAGTCCACTTTGGCAAAGTGGACATTTGGTTAATCTTTCGTACATCTTATCTTCCTAAATAAACTGTTAGAATCGATAAATCTGCCGGGGAAACCCCACTTATTCGGGAAGCTTGTCCTAATGTTTCCGGTCTTATTTTATTAAGTTTTTGTTTTCCCTCCGCAGAAAGAGCTGGGATGGATAAATAATCAAAATTTTGGGGGATTTTGAAGTTTTCCATATTGTTCAGCTTTTCTACCATTTGCCTTTCTTTTTCGATATAACTGTTGTATTTGGTTTGGATTTCTGCCTGTTCCAGTACATCCCTGTTATATTTCGATAGGTAGGCTTTTATATCTTCATCCAATTCCATAATATCCAAAAGGCCTAATTGGGGTCTTTTTAGTAATTTCTCAACGGTGATTTTTTCCCTTATTGTAGCAGTTTCCCGCTCTTCCAAACCTTCATTAATGGAACCAGGACTAAGTTTTTTCTGCTTTAGGTCATTCATCAGTTTGGAGGTATCATTCTTTTTGTCCAGCATTTTTTCCAATCTGGAATCTGAAGCCAAACCAATTGAGTGCCCCATTTGGGTCAACCTTAGATCAGCATTATCCTGTCTAAGCAATAGACGGAATTCTGCCCTTGAGGTAAACATTCTATAAGGCTCTTCTGTGCCCTTATTGATAAGATCATCTATCAATACACCAATGTAAGCATCCGACCTTTTCAGGATAAATGGTTCCTCTTCTTTTACTTTTTGAGCCGCATTGATACCGGCTACCAATCCCTGTGATGCTGCTTCTTCATATCCGGTGGTACCATTGATTTGTCCGGCAAAGAAAAGGTTTTCAATTAAATTGGTTTCCAGTGTCAACTTTAATTGAGTTGGTGGAAAGAAATCATATTCGATTGCATAACCGGGCCGGAACATTTTACAATTTTCAAAACCTGCTATTTTTCTGATGGCTTTGTATTGGACATCTTCTGGCAACGAAGTAGAAAATCCATTGACGTATATTTCAACTGTATTCCAACCTTCTGGTTCTACAAAAATTTGATGCCGATCCCGTTCAGCAAATCGATTAATTTTATCCTCTATGGATGGACAATACCTTGGTCCCAAGCCCTGGATTCTTCCATTAAACATTGGAGATCTGTCGAAACCTGTTTCCAGGGTTTCATGGACATCTTTATTGGTATAGGTGATCCAGCAAGATCTTTGTTCTTTTAATGGAGTTGTTTCATCTGAAAAGGAGAATTTTTCCGGATTTTCATCCCCGTATTGAATTTCCATTTTTGAATAATCCAGACTTCTTCCATCTACCCTCGGAGGAGTTCCTGTTTTCATCCGTCCCGCTTCGAATCCCAAATCTACTAACTGTTCGGTAATCCCTTTGGCTGCAGCTTCACCGGTTCTTCCACCTCCAAATTGTTTTTCTCCGATATGGATGATTCCATTTAGGAAAGTTCCATTGGTAAGAACAACTGATTTGGCCTTTATTTCCAGGCCAATTCCTGTTTTCACCCCAAGGACCCTGTTGTCTTTAACAATCAATTCTTTGACCATTTCCTGCCAGAAATCCACATTTGGAGTGGCTTCCAATGCCAATCTCCATTCCTCTGCAAATCGCATCCTATCATTTTGTGATCTTGGAGACCACATAGCAGGACCTTTTGAGCGGTTGAGCATCCTAAACTGGATCATGGATTTATCGGAAATGATTCCCGTTTTTCCACCCAAAGCATCTATTTCTTTGACGATTTGCCCTTTTGCTACACCTCCTATGGCTGGATTACAGGACATTTGCGCAATGGTATTCATGTTCATTGTACATAACAATACCTTGCTCCCCATTTTTGCTGCTGCATGTGCTGCTTCACATCCAGCATGCCCTGCCCCAACCACAATTACATCATATTCTGGAAACATATGTTTTTTTATTTCTACTGTTCCACGTGGAACATCTGGTTTTAGAAATTGATTCCTTATAATTTAAGAAACTGTTCCACGTGGAACAGTTTAGTTATTTTCTTTGTCAACGGTAATTTCAGTCAGATAAGAGATGGATTGGTTTTCTTTTTCTCTCATCATTTCCGCTTCTTCCTTGTTTTTGTCTTTGTATCCACAGAGGTGCAGAAGCCCATGGCTTATGACCCTGTTTAGTTCGGTGTCAAATTTCTGATCCTGATTATTGGCATTTTCCTTAACCCGGTCAATGCTTATAAAGATATCCCCTTCTATGATGTTTTCTGATTCGGAATTGTCAAAGGTGATAATATCTGTATAGGTGTCATGATCCAGGTAATCCAAATTGATTTTGTGTAAATATTCGTCTGTACAGAAAATATAGTTTAAGTCGGTGATCTGAAATCCTTCGTTTTTTGCTATCTCCCTTAACCATCTTTTTGTGAGGTTTTTTTTGGGAAGGTTGAAATCAATGTCTTCACTAAAGAAATGGATAGCCATAATTAATTCATGTAAAAAGTGAGCACTGTCCTTTTTCCATCCTCTTCAAAATCCACCTCATCACACAAATGCTTCATGATGAAAACGCCTCTTCCTCCAGGATTTTGTAAGTTTTCAGGAGAAGTGGGATCTGTAAGGTTTTCAAAGTCAAATCCATTTCCTTCATCCTCAATAATGAATTTCAATTGGTCATCTAAAAATTCCAGTTCCAGCTTGACGGTTTTGTTGACATCATTACGATTACCATGAATGATGGCATTACTTACACACTCTGTTACTGAAATCATAATGTTTCCATAGATATCATCATTGATCTGGAATTTTTCCCTGGCATTATCAATGAAGCTTTCTATGATATTTATATTCTCTATAAGTGAAGGAATAGAAATTTTGAAAGATTTCATTCAGCTTTTGTCGTTTTTTTTATTTTAACTTAAACTATTTGTCTAATCAATTTCCAATAATATTGGACAATGATCAGAGTGTTTCACCTCAGGTAATACCTCTGCCCTTTTTATTCTTTCCCTTAATGGGGAAGCGGTCATATGGTAATCAATACGCCATCCTTTGTTATTGGCCCTAGCGTTGGCCCGGTAACTCCACCAAGTGTATTGATGCGGTTCCTTATTCATAAGCCGGAAACTATCATCAAATCCTGAGGAAGTGAATTTGTCCATCCAAGCTCTTTCTTCAGGTAAAAAACCAGAAGAGTTTTTGTTGGCCACCGGGTTATGGATATCTATTGGTTTATGACAGATATTGTAATCCCCACTTAAAATCAAATTAGGGATTTTTTTATTTAGTTCTTGGGTATAATCATAGACATCATCCAAAAAGTCGTATTTGAAATCCTGCCTTGGACCACCGGTTGTTCCTGAAGGAAAGTAAGCATTGATGAAAGAAACATCTTCAAAATCAGCCCGGATCATTCTCCCTTCTTCATCATATTTTTTCATGCCCATACCATATTCAATATGTTTGGGGCTAATCTTGCTAAGGATGGCTACCCCACTGTAACCTTTTTTCGAAGCAGGGTACCAAAAAACTTCATAGCCCATTTCTTCAAATATTTTGTTGTCAATTTGATCTCTGGTAGCTTTTACCTCCTGTAATCCAATGACATCCGGGTCAGCTTCTTTTAACCATTCCGCAAAACCTTTTTTGAGGGCTGCCCTGATTCCATTGACATTATAGGATACGAATTTCATATTTAATGGATTTGTTGTTACCGGTTTAACAGGCAATATACTGTACCTGTTATTTTTATTTATTTAATTTCTATGTCAAATTCTTTTTCAAAATACTCTAAGACCTGGATTTTAAGAAGTTTCTCCTGCTCTAGCGTATCAAAATGGGGCAATTCTTTTATTAATTTCCAATGAGGCCAGCCATCTTGATCAATAAAATCCAATTCATAAAAACCTGCCAAACTCAGCACCTTGCAGATGGCAATGTGCATCAGGTCCTGTTTTTGTTCTTTAGAGAAATTTCTGGCTCCCTGCCCCAGTTCCTGCACCCCTATTATAAAAAGGACTCCATTAAGATCTGCTGGTTTTTTTCCAATCAAATCTTTAATCCCTTCCAATAATTTTCCCCACCTTTTTTCCAGTTCCAGGTCCTTTTTAAACATCAAGTCGCTTTTTAGTCATTATGGGATAAATAGAAAATTCGAATCTGGAATTGGGAACGCCGTTCTTTGGGAAGCCGTTGAATTCCAAGTTCCATTTTATTAACTTATCCCTGGCATTTATTTTAACTAGCAAATATAACAGGTATTTCACTGGCAATTAGAAGAAACAAGTCTTTTTCCTTATGCGTTTCCCCATATTAACGGATTTTTTGGCCTTGGTTTTCCCCAGGACCTGTAGTTTATGTCAAAGAAGTCTTTTTGATTTTGAAAATCAGCTTTGTAGGATTTGTGCTGCCCGGCTTCCGGTGACCAAATATTATTTACGGCCCTATCAAAATGATTTGTCCCAAAAATTAAAAGGTTTAAGTGATATCCAAAGGGTTATCTCCTTTTTGCGGTTTACCAAACAAGGTACCAGCCAAAAATTATTGCACCAACTGAAATACAAGGGAAAAGCTGAGTTGGGCAATGAACTGGGTAGGTTATTTGCTTATCAATTGGCGGACTGTGAATTTAATTGGGATATGATCGTTCCGGTCCCCCTTCATCCTATCAAATTAAAAAGAAGGGGGTACAATCAGAGTCTTAGGTTTGCAGATGGCCTGGGGGAAATACTTGATTTGCCCGTGCAGGAATGTTTAAAAAGGGTGAAATTTACATCTACCCAAACCAAAAAATCCAGGATGGATAGGATCATCAATGTTGAAGGAGTCTTTGCCCCAATAAATGAACAGGAAATTCAAGGAAAATATATCCTTTTGGTTGATGATGTAATGACCACA
This sequence comes from Echinicola jeungdonensis, assembly GCF_030409905.1. NCBI lineage: Bacteria > Pseudomonadati > Bacteroidota > Cytophagia > Cytophagales > Cyclobacteriaceae > Echinicola > Echinicola jeungdonensis. The sequence continues at coordinate 1,660,992 of NZ_JAUFQT010000001.1, read as the reverse complement.
GGTGCTACCCTGTCAGCCTGTGCAAATGTACTTTTGGCTGAAGGAGCAGAGAAAGTGGATTTGGCAGTTATTGCAGCTGGAAAGTAAAAGTAATAATATTCTGTATTATTTATTAATGGGGAATAAACATAATGTTTTTAATTAATAAAACCAATTAAAAACTATGTTAATGAGGCGTTGATAGTAAAAAAAATACATTAAATTTATAATAGGAGTGGGGATAAAAAGAAATATTCTAAGGATTATTATCAGAATGATGAGATAAATTATATTTGATTCCATTTATACAGATTAATCTATATTTTCCGCCATGCAAGATTACCTGTGGTATGCAAGTTACGGATCCAATTTGAAGGAAAAACGCTTTCACTGCTATATTGAAGGGGGAAGGCCCCATGGGGCCAGGAGGATTTATTTGGGCTGTGTTGATAAAAGCCTGCCCCTTGATAATAAGCCTATAAAAATTGATTACCCGCTTTATTTTGCCAAGAAAGCTTCCATTTGGAATAACGGAGGAGTTGGGTTTATTGGAAATAGAAAAGATGTCAAGGTCCCGACTTTTGGAAGGATGTATTTAATCACACGCTCCCAATTTATTGATGTAATCAGGCAGGAGAATTCTGATGCCGCCCAAATCGATGTTGATTTTGATATGGCCATAAAAAAAGGTGGCCTGGTCATCAGAGATAATGCCTGGTATGGTAAATTGCTTTATTTGGGAAAGGATTCTGATGCCCCAATATTTACATTTACGCATCAAAAGACAATACCTACCAAGGTGAGGCCTGACGAAAATTATCTTAAAACCCTTATCCAAGGCCTGCAGGAAAGCCATTCTTTAGGTGATCAAGAGATTGTTGATTATTTAATTGAAAAAGAAGGGGTTAAAGGAAATTATTCCCGTGATGGAATAAAACAATTAATTCAGCACTGAAATTGCTGTTTTTTTGGTATCAGCTCTTTATCTGTAATTATATCATTGGATACTTTTTAGAATTCAAGGAAGCCAAATTCTTGTGACAAAATACCGGGGAACTTTGTGAATGAGAAATCAACTCTTCAACCTTTTCCCTTGGTTAACCTTACTTGTAATATGCAGCTGGGAATTGTTGAAACTATTCAAAAAATCAAATAGGACTTTAGTTCTCATAAATTAATAATGGATGCGAAAAGGATGCAACGGGATGACTTTGTGCTCAATTATTTGCCCTTATTTATTGTTAAATTTATTATATGAGGAAAGCTGAGCCCATACTTACTCCTGAGTTGATCCGGATTATGAAAATCTTCGGATTGGCCTCTCTTTGCATAGTATTGATATTTTCATTTTTTAATGAAAGAAGGGCCAATAACTCTGGTGATTCCTCAATAACCCGCATTACTGCCTCAAGCCGTTTGTTTTTTGAAAATGTTCGTCAAATTAAATATGAAAAGGAAACCAGGCGTGATGCAAAAATGGATATTTTCCGGTTAAAAAAGCGGATTAAATCAAAAAAATTGTATTTGATAAACCTTTCCATTATTATTAGCCGTTTAAGAGATGAAGCCTATATTTTCGTAGAACCCTCTGAAATCCTTTCTCAACAAAATAAAATTCAATTGAGGTGGCATGATCAGCATCAACGGGAAAATGGACAAATTTCTTTTGAACCGGGTGACCGGTTTGCTCATTTTGACTTTGTGAAAAAACTGTTTTTATTGTTGGAAGAGGATAAGGATTTTGAAGTGAAGATAAACGGAGCCTGGAAGAAAATTCTGGCCGATGAAAAGGAAAGAAAAGCCTTTATCACAACGGCTACGGATTATTTCAGGCTGGTAGAAAAAAACCAAAATAGCTGATTGATATGGATACCAGAAAAATAAATAACCTTTGGAAATTTCTGGGAATTAAAAACAATTTATCTCCTGATATTTTTGTCAATCAACAGGTGAATTATCGATTTGTCAAAGATAACATGGTATTGATTCATCAATTTAATCCCCATTTTTGGCAAGAATCAGCTTTAATAATTAGCCAAAAATACTTTCAGGAAAGAAATATTGTTCAACAATATCACCATAAGGGAAAAATTTTTGGAGTCAAGTCATTTCCAACTTCTACCCATGTTAGTATTTTTTTTCCAAAGGAATTGTTGCGGTTAAAAAATGATTTTGAAATTGACATCAACAAGGATCATGCGGGCCATTACCAAACCAAAATAAGCCCTTTTGTACCTAAAAATGTATATTACATTTTGGATAAAGTAAATTTCATTACCAAAATCCTGTGGAATAGGGATTTTTTCTCGGAAAGCCTCCGGAACTGATTATTTCGAAAGGAAGCGGAATAATTGTAGCAACAGGGTAAAAATAATGCTCAAAATGATCATGGTAGTGATGGGAAAATAAAACTTGAAATTTTCTTTTTCCACCCTGATATCCCCAGGCAATCTTCCCAGCCAATGGAGCTTATCATGGAAAAAATAAACTAATACTCCAAGGAGCACCATTCCAATACCTACCAAAATGATCCATTTTCCTGTTTCACTGTTCATGCTGTAAAATTAATATTTCTTCTATATGTTTCCCAGAAGCTATTTGGTGAGTCACTTGAATAGCTTTTTGAGGTCCATTCCATGGATTATATGTTCAAAAGTTAAAAAAAATGTAGTTTTGTGGCATGAAAAATCTTGCTGTATTATTCGACATGGACGGAGTGATCTGTCATACCAATCCATTTCACTCGCAAGCCTTCCAAAAATTCTTTGCCAAAAGAAACCTTCATCCCTCAGAGGAGGAATTTGCTCAACATATGTATGGTAAAAGCAACAGTTATATTTTTAACCACTTTCTCAAAAGAGAGGTTAAAGGCGATGAATTCAGAAAATTGGAAGATGAAAAAGAAGGATTGTTCAGGGAAATTTATGAGCCTCAGATAAATCCCATTCCAGGTTTTTTGGATTTTTTAAATGGATTGAAATTAAATGGAATAAAAACTGCAGTAGCTACATCCGCACCTAGAGCCAATATGGATTTAATCATCAAGCGATTGGGTTTGGATACCAAGATGGAAAGTTTTCTTGCCAGTGAAGATGTAAACACTCATAAACCTGAACCGGAAGTTTATCTTAAATCTGCAGATAATTTATCAGCCCATCCAGATAATTGTGTGGTGTTCGAGGATTCTTTTTCCGGGGTTTCTGCAGCAATAAATGCCGGAATGAAAGTAGTAGGTGTACTTTCCTCACATACCAAGGAGGAGCTTCCCCCCTGCCAGTTATATATTGAAAATTATTATGACATCAACCTTAAAATGGTGGCTAATCTGGTGGAATAAACAAGATTTTTTCATCTTTTCCACATATTTAACATGTTAAATGTGGATAACTTTTAAAACAGTTATCCACATTTATTTTTAGCTACCCATAGCAGTCAATATCAGTTTTCTGGGACCTCCATGATCACGAAATTCTCCCAGGTATATTCCCTGCCAAGTGCCCAGGTTAAGTTTTCCACGAGTAATGGGAATATCAACGCTGCAACCAAAAAAACTGCTTTTTAAGTGCGCAGGCATATCATCCGGTCCCTCATAGGTGTGGATAAACCGTGGATAATTCTCTGGAACCATGTCATTAATGAAAGTTTCAAAGTCCTTTCTGACGGTAGGATCCGCATTTTCATTGATGGTCAAGCCTGCCGAGGTATGTTGGATAAAAACCTGTAACCTGCCTTGCTGTATCTGGCGGATTTCTGGTAAATTATCCACAATTTCATCTGTAATAAGGTGAAAACCTCTTGAATAAGCTTTTAATCTGATTTCTTTCTGGAAAAATTCCATATCAATACTTATTGAAATATTATTATTGATTCTATTCAAACAATTGTTGGTACATTTCTTCCAGTTTAGTGACCGGAATAACTTTGATATCCAATTGGGAAAAAGATACGCCTTTAACGGCATATTTGGAGACCATTATTTTTTTGAAACCTAGTTTTTCTGCCTCGGCGATCCGGTTTTCAATCCGGTTTACTGCCCGGATTTCCCCGCCCAGTCCAACCTCTCCTGCAAAGCAAATTTCCGGAGATAAGGCAGTGTCTTCATAGGAGGATATCAAGGCGGCACATACGGCCAAATCCAAACCAGGATCATCCACCCGCATTCCACCTGCCACATTTAAGAACACATCCTGTTGACCTAGTCGCATCCCTCCCCTTTTTTCCAATACGGCCAGGAGCATGTTCAGTCTTTTGGCATCATGTCCGGTGCTGCTGCGTTGTGGAGTGCCGTATGTAGCAGGACTTATCAAAGATTGGATTTCAATCAACATGGGGCGATTGCCCTCAAGCATGGCCCCTATGGCCACTCCATTCAAGGTTTCTTCTCTTTGGCTTAATAGGATTTCAGACGGATTGGCCACTCCCCTTAGCCCTTCACTGCGCATTTCATATATGCCCAATTCATGGGTCGCGCCAAAACGGTTTTTGGAAGTCCGCAATATCCTGTAGGACAAATGCCGGTCACCTTCAAACTGCAATACAGTATCCACCATGTGTTCCATGATTTTAGGCCCTGCGATTGCTCCATCTTTAGTGATATGCCCAATCAAAAAAACAGGAGTTCCCGTTTCTTTGGCAAATTTCATCAGCTCTGCTGTGCATTCCCGCACCTGTGAAACACTTCCCGCAGCGGATTCCACATGCTTGCTGTGCAGGGTTTGAATGGAGTCAATCACCAGAAGCTGGGGTTTCAAAGCCTCTATTTGCTGAAAAATATTTTGGGTATTGGTGGCAGAAAGGACATAGCAGTTTTCAGATTGGTACTGCATCCGGTCTGCCCGCATTTTGATCTGGCTTTCGCTTTCCTCACCGGAAACATAAAGGACTTTGGTATTCTTTAAAACCAAAGCAATTTGAAGCATCAAGGTGGATTTTCCGATACCGGGCTCACCACCAATTAGGGTTAAGGATCCCGGGACTATTCCCCCGCCCAGTACCCGGTCTAATTCCGGGTCAAAAGTGACCAGTCTCGGATGTTCCTCATAGTTGATTTCCTGGAGTTTTCTTGGCGAATTTTTCTTTTTGGATAATGAGGATCCCTGTTTCCAGCTTCCCAGGCCATTTTCTTCCTTGTGGATAACTTCTTCAACATAGGTATTCCAGTCGCCACAAGAATTGCATTTACCCACCCATTTTGGGCTTTGTTGTCCACAGTTTTGACAGAAAAAAGCAGTTTTTACCTTTGCCATGTTTGTGTTTTTCTGATTTGGCCGATCAAATCAATTTTTTATAGTGGTAATTTATAATATTTCAATTCGAAAGTTAATGGGCTTCCAGCCAATCCTTACCAGTCCCAACTTCCACTTCCATGGGCACTTCTATGGGCAAAGCTTCTGCCATGATTTTGGGGATTTCTTTTTTCAGTTTGTCCACTTCATCTTTATGGGCATCAAATACCAATTCATCATGGACCTGGAGGATCATCTTTGATTTTAGATTTTCATTTTTCATCCATTGATGGACATTGATCATGGCGACTTTAATCATATCAGCGGCACTGCCCTGGATGGGTGCATTGATGGCATTTCTTTCCGAGAAACCTCTCATTGTGGCATTTCTGCTGTTGATATCTCTTAAATAGCGTCTCCTACCCAAGATGGTTTCTACATATTCCACCTTTTGGGCTTTTTTGATGCAGGCATCCATATATTCTTTTACTGCTGGAAATTCTTTGAAATACGCATCAATGATTTCTTTTGCTTCTGTTCTTGAAATGTTTAGCCGCTGGGACAGTCCAAAGGGGGAAATGCCGTAGATAATCCCAAAATTGGCTGTTTTTGCTTTTCTACGCATTTCTGCAGTTACTTCCTCCAAGGGCACCTGGAAGATTTTTGCTGCAGTGGTAGCGTGGATATCCCTGCCGCTTTTGAAAGCATCCGTCATGGATTGATCTTTGGCAAAAGCTGCCATGATCCGCAATTCGATTTGGGAATAATCTGCAGCCAGGATGACATGGTCTTTATCCCTTGGAACAAAAGCTTTCCGGATCTCCCTGCCCCTTTCGGTACGGATCGGAATGTTTTGGAGGTTAGGGTTGGTAGAGGATAGTCTGCCTGTAGCTGCTACGGTTTGATTGTAAGATGTGTGGATTCTTCCAGTTTTAGGGTTGATCAAGGCAGGCAAGGCATCTACATAAGTAGATTTCAATTTGACCAGTTCCCGGTAATCCAATATGGCCTGAGCAATTTCATGCTTGTTTGCCAATTTGGAAAGCACCTCTTCCCCAGTTGCATATTGACCAGTTTTGGTTTTCTTTGCTTTAGGATCCAATTCCAATTTTTTGAAAAGCACCTCGCCTAACTGTTTTGGAGATGAAAGGTTAAATTCCACCCCTGCTATCTCATAGACCTTTTTTTCTATTTCCTTACTTTCTTTTTCAAGGGCCTTGGACAGCTCTGCCAGGCTATCCTTATCAATTTTCACCCCTTCAAATTCCATGACAGCCAAAACGGGGATCAATGGGGTTTCCACCTCATAAAATAATTTCTCCAGCCCGCTTTTTTTGAGATCTGGATTCAACTTATTTTTCAACTGTAAAGTAATATCAGCATCCTCTGAGGCATATTCCACCACTTTATCCACCTCTACATCCCGCATATTTCCCTGGGATTTTCCTTTTTTGCCTATCAAAGATTCAATGGAGACCGGTTTATAATTCAAGTAATGTTCCGCAAGCCAGTCCATATTGTGTTTGCCCTCCGGTTCTATAAGATAATGGGCCAGCATGGTGTCATATAATTTTCCTTTGACATCGATACCATAATTTTTAAGTACCAGAACATCGTATTTTACGTTTTGGCCGATTTTAATAATCTTTTCATTTTCAAAGACCTTCCTTAATGGTTCCAACAGTTTTTTGGTCTCTTCCTGGTCTTTAGGTGTGGGGATGTAAAAAGCTTCTCCAGGAACATAGGAAAATGAAAGTCCCACCAGCTCGGCTTTATTGGGATCAAGGTCGGTAGTTTCGGTGTCAAAACAGAATTCATCCTGTCTTCCCAGGAATTCCACCAATTCTTCAATAACCTCCAGATTATCCATTTTGTGGTAATCATGGGCCAGGGAATAAATTGAATCTAATTCTGAGGGGGCCGAAATGGGTGAAGTTTCTGGACTATCATCCTCCTCTTCCTCTTCAGCACCCGTAAATAGTCCCAATTGCTCGTCCACTTTGACTTTGGGCTTTTTAAGGCTTTCACCAAAAACCCGCTTAGTCAGGGTGCGGAATTCCAACTCGCCAAAGAGCGTCTTTAACTTTTCCTCATCAGGTCCATCATATACCAAATCTTTGGGATCAAAATCAATGGGAACATCCTGCTTTATCGTGGCCAGTTCCTTGGACAGCAATCCCTGCTGCCCAAAGTTTTCCACATTTTCCTTTTGTTTTCCTTTCAGTTTGTCAGTATTTTTTAGCAGCTCCTCTATGGTGCCATATTCTCCCAATAGTTTTTTGGCCGTTTTTTCACCAATACCGGGAATACCGGGAATATTGTCCACCGAATCCCCCATCAAACCCAGAATATCCCTGACCTGATCAGGGTTTTCAATTCCCCATTTTTCACAAACCTCCTTTGGGCCCATAATATCCACACTGTTACCCATAAAGGCAGGCTTGTATAAAAATATATGTTTATCCACCAATTGGCCATAATCCTTATCAGGGGTCATCATATAGATTTCAAAATCCCGGTGTTCGGCTTTTTTGGCCAAGGTTCCTATGATGTCATCAGCCTCATAACCGTCCAATTCCAAAACTGGGATTTTAAAAGCCGACACAATCTGCTTGATCCAGGGAATGCCCACTTCAATATCCTCCGGCTGTTCCTGACGGTTGGCCTTATAAGCTTCAAATTGTTCATGCCGGAAGGTGGGGGCAGCCGTATCAAAGGCCACGGCAATATGACTTGGTTTTTGTTTTTCCAGGACCTCCAATAATGTATTGGTAAAACCTAACATGATTCCGGTATTTAATCCTTTAGAGTTGATCCGTGGATTTTTGCTGAAGGCAAAATGGGCCCGGTATATCAAGGCCATGGCATCTAATAGAAAAAGTTTTTTCTTATCGGAACTGGGCATGAATTAATTGGCTTAAAATGTACGTTTTAGCTTAATGGAATTTATTACTCCCCTATTTGGATTATCAAGATCCCGGCGGGGGGAGGCTAAATTACGAATAATAACGGAAAGCAAAGGACCTCCGGATATTCTTTGGGCACCAACAATAATATGCATTGAGGAAGTTGGGAATAATTCCAATTTCCATTTGGGGTTTTGATATTAAAATTTTTGGAAGGAAAACCTGATTTGAATAAAAAAATTAACTTAGTTTCAATTTCTAAATTGAAATCGAACCTTAAGGGCCAGGATTGCTTTTAAGAATTTTGGAATGGGGTTAATTTTTGTAAATTAATCCCTTGGTATTAAAAACTGTTTGTAACTAAACTAATGTCTCTATGAAAAAATTCTCATACTTTTTGGCGGTGATGTTTCTATTTACTGCTTTTGCTCCAGCTGCAATGGCGTCGGCACCGGAAAAGTCAAACAAAGAAGATAAAGAATTGACTCCTGAACAGGAGGAACGCTTGGAAGAAATCAAATCCAGGGTTGATGAAATCAAATCTATGGACTTTTCTTCAATGAGCAAAGCGGAAATTAAAGATGTGAAAAAAGAACTCCGCGGCATCAATAAAGAAACCAAAGCAATGGGGCAGGGAGTTTACCTTTCTGTAGGTGCCATTATCATAATATTATTGATCTTGATCTTATTGACCTAAGAAAAAGGATCAAATCCTTTTATTAAGGCCCGGTAAAGTGATTTACCGGGCTTTTTTATTGAAATGGAATTGAAATTATTCCATCCTAATTAATAAATATTTATAAAATCATAAAAAGTAAAATAATGTTTTAAAAAAATTTTTTTTATAGTATATTTTAATACCATTTGTAATAAATACAAACTGATATGAAAAGAATTACTTATTTCTTAGCGGTAATGTTTTGTTTTACCGCTTTTGTACCCGAAATCAAAGGAGAAACGGACAAGAAAGAAAAAATTGAACTGTCCGAGAAAGAAAAAGCAAGGTTGGAAGAAATAAACCTTCGTATTAATGAAATCAAAGCGATGGATTTTTCAGAACTGGATAAAGCTGAAAGGAAAGAGCTAAGAAAGGAACTTAGAGATATAAAAAATGAAACAAAGGCTTTAAAAAAAGGAGTTTACCTATCTCTTGGTGCTATTATTATCATCACCATTCTATTAATATTATTGTTGGATTGATGGACCTGCTAATCAGGAAGAGTCTTTAAATATTTTTTGACTTTCAGGGCCCGGATCAAAATTATTGATAATATGATCATTCCAGCGAATTCATTAAATCCAAGGTGGAAAAGCGTTCTTTTGTTAAACCCTAACAGTTCCCCATAAGCCAAAATAAACCAAACTCCGGATATTAATTTGCCAATTATTCCTGCCAAAATAAAATACAGCCAGCTGATCGGGTAAAAAGCACTAAGGAAAACCAAAAAACCGATAAGCATGCCAAAAGATCCAAAAACATTGGTGTTGGTAGCAATGGGGGTTTCAATTTGTATTGCCAGCCAGGACAATAGTGGTTCACCAAACCATTTGAAAAATGCACCCCAGGCAAATGTGTACATTCCTACCAATAATAAGAGACCTCTCATTGGCATGGGAAAACGGGGTGCTCCTTTCTTATTTTCCATAATAAATTTTTCTTTCCGTTATTTTAAAAAGGATTTTACTTTAATACCAAATAAATGGGTAAAAACACCCTTTTATGGTTTTAATTACTTACTTTCAATTTAATGTAATAAATATAAGGATAGCTTTGACTTTTTTGGCCGATACCAATCCAAAAAAATTTCCTCTTTAAACTAAGGTCTAATGAATGAAATAGTAGATTAACAGTAATATATTGTAAATGAGATAAATAAAGGGGGAGTTTGTATCATTTTGTAAGCTGAAGATTAGGTAAATTTCCTTAAATTAATACATCTAATGCCCGTTAAATAAAGAAGCCATGAAATCAAGAAATGTGAAAATCCCTGTTTGGTTTTGGACAGTAAGTACTTTCTTGCTGATTTGGAATATATTGGGACTGGGTTCATTCATCCAGCATGTAAATATCACAGATGACACTTTGATTGGCATGACTGAACTGGAAAGAGGCATATATAAATCATTTCCTACCTGGGCCACTCTGGCCTTTGGTTTTGCTGTTTTTGGTGGAGTATTCGGGTGTATAGGATTGTTGCTAAAGCAAAAATGGTCTAAACCTGTTTTATGGGTATCCTTGATAGCAGTTTTAATTCAAATGTCATATAGTCTTTTTGTCGCAAAAACTCCTAACTTGTATGGACCACTTGCAGTGGTAATGCCGGTTTTGATTATTCTTGTGGCCATATTTATGGTTTGGATGGCCAATTATAGCTTAAAAAAAAATTGGTTGAACTGATTTTTTGTATTTAAAAGGTAAACATGAATACTTACGTTTTTTTTATTCGGGCCAAAAAAGAAGCAGTTACTTCCGTTACGGATAAGGAAATTAAAACCAGAAATATACGATGGATGAATTGGACCAGTGCTTTGGCTAAGGAAGGTAAATTAGCTGAGGGCGGTAACCATTTAACCCTGGATGGAATGGTTGTGGAAGGTCAGGGAGGAATTAATGCCGGTCCTTATATGCAAGGAGACGTTTGTTTGTTGGGCTATATATTGGTGCATGCAGTGTCCTATGATGAGGCCATTAAGCTTACCAAAGGCTGCCCCGTATTGGAAGGAAAAGGAACTTCCATAGAGGTTAGGGAAATCAGCAGCTTATAACAGACCTTCCTATCTATATCCTTTGATTTTAACTTGCAAAATGATATTTCCAATTCCTTCCAATCAAATTGACTTTTATCAGGTACTTTTATTATTCTCCAACCTTATGAGGAAGCCCAAAAATGCAAAAAAACAAAGTCAATAGAGGTAAAAAGAAGATTTTAATACGGATTTATACCGGTAAATTGTAAATTAGTTGATTGAAAATATAAGCTAATTGGATTATGTTTAGGAGCAAAGAAATAAGGTGGTTTAGTAAAGAAAAACATCCTGAAATCGTCCAATGGTTTTCTTCCCAGGGGCTCACCTTGGAGGGAGTTTCCTCCAGAACTGATTTTTACCTGCCTTTACCTGATAAGCATGATATTAATGTAAAATTGAGGGAAGGAAATATTGAAATCAAGCATCGCCTAGGGGAAAGGGAAAAAGGAAAGCTTACTTCCAAAGCATTGGGATATTTTGAGGACTGGGTCAAGTGGAGCTTTAATGCGGTAAACAATGACCCATTAACCAAAGCCATTATTCAGGACAAAAAATACAATTGGATCCCAGTACATAAAACAAGAATGGGAATGAAAGTGGTAAAGGGTCAAGATGGCCATTGTCAATTGGTTCCTATGGATCAATTTCCTCCATTTGGATGCCAGGTGGAATATACGCGGATCCAGGTTTTTAGAAAAACCTGGTTTACCTTCGGTTTGGAATGGTTTGGAGAAAAGGATTTGAATTTGGATACCAGTTTGGTCCAGGAAATCTTAGGAGAAAGCCAACTTGAAGAAATGGATAACATGGGTTATCCTGAGTTCTTAAGCAGGCTTAGCGATAAACAATTTTAAAATCAATGATGTAAGTCATTTTAAAATATGTAAAAAATACTTGTCATAAAATCTAAATAAAAACCAATATTAAGTACTGCAGTTGCGGAATTGTAATTTAGAAATAAATCACCCAAAAATCACAATATCAATAAGTTGACATTAGATGTTAGCCAACTGCCATTTATTGAGGATAAATGATTTTTCCTGAAATTTCTGAATCAATCTGGCTAAGTTTCAGGTGATTATTTTCTGAAATTGGTATATTTGCAGGTTCAATTACAGCAATAAATTCGCCAATCAATGGAAAATAGTATAGAAAAACTGCTCAATCAATGGAAAGAGGGGTATGTGGACCGAGTTGATAATTATAAACCCTATCAGGCCATTGACCAGTTAAAACATATAGCTGCATTATTCACACCAGGTTCCTTCTTCTATTTCATAATGAACATGCATAATTTTGAATTGGACTATGTTCATCCCAATGTAGAGGAATTTTTGGGAGTTAAACCCGAGGAGGCCTCCATACAAAAGTTGCTGGGCTCTATTTTGCCTGAGGAAATGGAAATGGTCAAAAAGAAGGAAATGGTATTGCAGGACTTTTTTGAAAATTTTGTAAAACCAGAAGATTTGCCCTTTTACAAGATCATGTATTTTTATAAAATCAAAAACAAAAAGGGTCAAATCCGTACCATGTTATTGCAAATCAATGCGCTTTCTGTGTCGGAAAAGGGAAAGATTGAGCATGTTTTAAGTGTTCATACTGATATCACTCATTTGGGTTTGACCAAAAATGATAAATTATCATTTTTAAGTTTAAATGGGAAACAATCCTATTACAATATTGACCCTGAACCTGGAATATTTGATCCTGATAATGCTGAAACACAAGATGATACCCTGACAAAATTGTTGACCAAAAGGGAAGCTCAAATTGTCAGCATGTTGGCCAATGGGCAAAGTCCAAATGAAATGGCCAAAATCCTGAACCTATCTCTTCATACCATCCAAACCCACCGAAGGAATATTTTAAGGAAAACGGGGATAAACACCACCACAGAATTGGTGGCCAAATGCCTATTGGAAGGATTGATTTAAGGTTAATAAAGTAGGAGAAGGAAGGGTTGAACTGCCCAATTAGAGATATACCTAAAGGCAAAAGGAAAAAACCGAAAGCAGTTCAAAACCACCTGACCTCTTCTAAAACAGCAAATGTAATGGATTGGCTTTGGAAGGCTAACCCATTACATTTTCCCTATGCTCTAAGCCCCAAGCAACCATGGCATCCAGTACCCGCTTGATTTTTTTTCCCGATGGGGTCAATTCATACTCTACCGTCACAGGTGTGGTATCATGAACTGTTCTTTTTACAATACTGTTCAGTTCCAACTCTTTTAATTCCTTGGATAACATGCGGGGGGTGATTTTTTGGATTTCCCTTTCCAGCTCTTTGAAGCGTTTTACCCCATAACTAAGGGAACCGATAATGGGCAATTTCCATTTGCCGCTGATCACATTCATGGTATCCTTCACTGCCAGGACATATTCTCCCGAACATAAAGGAAGTTTTTCTTTGTCGATTGTTTTTTCCATAAGAATTAGGTTGCTATACTTTTGTATACCGATATACAAAAGTATAGTGCTTACTTTTGTATAGCAAATATATGTAATTTTGAGACGTCATAAAACAAAAAAGAAAATAGAGTATGAGCTTATTAGATAATTTGCATTGGCGTTATGCAACCAAAAAAATGAATGGGGAAACCATCCCAGAGGAAAAACTGAATTATATATTGGAAGCAGCCCGTCTGGCACCCTCCTCTTCAGGTTTACAACCTTACCGTGTTTTGGTCATAAGTGATCCGGAGTTAAAAGAAAAAATAAAGCCCATAGCCATGGGGCAAAGCCAAATCACAGATGCATCCCATCTGCTGATCTTTGCTGCCTGGGATAATTATACCGAAAACAAAATTGATTCGGTTTTCAAGAAAACATTAAACCAAAGAGGGCTTCCATCCAATACCATGGATGATTATAGAAATAACCTTTGGGGCATGTATAGCCAAAAATCTGAAGAATGGCATGCCCATCATGCGGCCAAGCAGGCTTATATTGCTTTTGGATTGGCCATTGCGGCAGCAGCAGAACAAAAAGTGGATGCCACACCCATGGAAGGTTTTGATCCGGAAGCTTTGGACGAGCTGTTGGATTTAAAGGATAAAGGCCTCAAAAGTGTGCTTTTATTGCCCCTGGGATACTGGGATGAAAATAAGGATTGGCTGGTCAATATGAAAAAGGTAAGAACCTCCAAAGAGGAGTTTTTTATGGAGCCATCTTTTTAATAGCTCCATGCAAAGATTTAAATAACAACTAAAATTCAAGTGAAATGAAAAACAGCATCTTAATTACAGGAGCTACCGGGGCCCTGGGCGGAATGGTTACCGAGAAATTGCTGGATAATGGGGTAGAAGATTTAGCCGTATTGGTAAGGGATCCGGAAAAGGCCACGGATCTTAAGGAAAAAGGAGTGGAAATCCGGGTAGGGAATTATGAAGATAAGGAAAGCTTACTGGCTGCATTTAAAGGAATTGATAAATTATATTTTGTTTCCGGCAGTGAGATTCAAAACCGGACCCCACTGCATTTGAATGTAGTCAATTCAGCCAAAGAAGCCGGGGTGAAGTATATAGTTTATACCAGTTTTCAAAGGAAAAATGAAACCGAAAGCTCTCCTATTGCTGCGGTGGCGGAAAGCCATTTGAAAACGGAAAAGGCGATATTGGAATCAGGCATGAATTATACCCTGTTGCAACATGGCATATATATGGATCTGTTGCCTGCCTTTATGGGCGAGAAAGTATTGGAGACTGGAACGATCTATTTACCGGCAGGTGATGCTCCAGTGAGTTTTACCCTTCGGGAGGATATGGCTAATGTAGCTGTGGAAGTCCTGAGCGGTGAAGGGTATGAAAATAAAGAGTTTGTAATAAACAATGAGGAAGCCCTTTCTTTTGAGGAGATTGCAAAAATATTGACTGAGATTACCGGCAAAAATATCAGTTACCATTCCCCTTCTGAAGAGGAATACCTTCAAGCCCTTAAAAATGCCGGGGTTACTGATGAATTTGCCGGGATGTTTGCCGGTTTTGCCGGAGCATTTAAAGAAGGAGAATTCACTGATACTTACCAAAATATCTTTAAAATTACCGGGAAAAAACCAGTTTCAGTCAGGGAGTTTTTATCCCGGGTTTATTCCAATAATTAAGCGTTCAACCTGAGTTCGGTAATAAAAGGCCGGGTTATGGATCAAGCATCCATCCCCAAAGGGATGCCTATGGCAAGAACCCTTGTGCGCGTGGGGAATAGGATGTGAGCTGCCTGTTAGGTATTAGGATAGTCGGGATGGTTGCGGTTTTCACCTTTCCAAACCTCGCAGTGACGTTTTTTGAAAGAGCTGAACTTATAAAGGATATTAAAGGGCAAAGCAATTTATGATCAAGTTATTGAATTGGTTTTGCTTCGCAATAATTCGGGAAATCCCATTGGCCTTGAAGCTGATGGGATTTTTTTATGCAATTTAATTGAAAATTAACAGGTTAAAATTTGCGCAAGTAAATACTTGCATATAAATTTACAGAAGCAAGGAATAATAAAGATGGAAACCCGAAGAGATGTATTTCAGGCAATAGCAGATCCGACCAGGCGGGGCATTCTTTCCCAATTAATCAACCGGCCACAGAATCTGAATTCTCTTGCTTCCCATTTTGAAATGAGCAGGCAGGCGGTTTCCCTGCATGTTAAAATTTTGGAAGAATGTGAAGTGATCAGGATCAAAAAGGATGGCAGGGAAAGATATTGTCAGCTTCAGCCCGAAAAGCTGGCGGAAATTGCTATTTGGATGGAGCCTTTCCAAAAAATGTGGAGGAACAGGTTCCAGCAATTGGATGATTTATTAGACCCATTATTAGACCCATTAAATGAGCAAGATGATGAATAAGACCAATTTTAAAAAAGACCTTGCAAACCGGAAAATTTTAGTGGAAAGGGAGTTTAATGCTCCCCTGGAGGTAGTCTGGAAAGCCTGGACGGAACCTGCCCAGCTGGATCAATGGTGGGCTCCCAAACCCTGGAAAGCGAAAACCAAAAAGATGGATTTCAGGGAAGGAGGCCATTGGTTGTACTGCATGAAAGGTCCGGAAGGGGAAAAACATTGGAGCCGGGCTGATTTTAAAATAGTAGATCCACCAAACCGTTATGCAGGTCAGGATGCTTTTTGTGATGAAAATGGTCAAATCACTGATGAAATGCCCCAGATGTATTGGGATGTCCAGTTTGAGGCCAAGGACCGGAAAACCCTGGTAAAGGTGGATATCACCTTTTCTTCTGAAGCTGATTTGGAAAAAATCGTTGAAATGGGCTTCCAGGAAGGATTTGCTGCGGGCCATGAAAATCTGGATGAATTGCTAGAGCAACAAGCTTTGGCGAAGTAAATGGATACCAATAGTGTCTGTACCCTAATTAGGAGGCTTTAAAAGTCTCCTTTTTTTGGATGTATTTTTTGAAAAATGGTAACCTGGAATAAATCCGGTAATCCATGTAAGTTCAAAGTTTCCTGTTCTGCCAGGTAAATATCCCTAAAACCGGCTATCCTGGATGGGAGATATCGTGTTTTGATTTTGAAGTATATTTTTCGAAATACAAAAAACATAGTATAAAATACATAAAAAAGGGTTAGTATTGTTGCGTTCGGCTGGTAATTCACAAATGTTTTTTGTAATATTAATTAGAGAAGTTGAAAAGAGAATTTTTTGGTAAGGATAACATGGGTTTTTGCCATTAGGCTTTCTCAGTAACTATCGGTTAACAAAATTTACCACTGAACCCAAAAAAGATTGATCATGTACTATTACCTGAAAGGATTACACCAGTATGCTGATTTTAAGGGCCGGGCCAGAAGGAAAGAATACTGGATGTTTACCCTTTTTAATATTTTGATCAGCATAGCGGCCGTTTTACTCGACAACCTAATTGGCTGGACAATTGGAGCATTTACCTATGGACCGATCTTCCTGACCTATTTGCTGGCCATTTTTCTTCCCAGTCTGGGGGTAACGGTAAGAAGGCTTCACGATATAGGCAAAAGCGCTTGGTTGGTTCTGATTGCTTTTATTCCCTTTATCGGGGCCATATGGTTGCTGATATTGATGGTGGCCGATGGCGATCCCTACCCCAATAAATACGGCAACAATCCAAAAATGGCCACAGCAGAAGCCTAAAAACTGCTTATCCCCTTCCCCTGAATTATGGACCTTTTGGAATAAAAATACCTGAATCCGGGTATTTTTTTGGAAAAAGAGATGGGGTATTATTGTGGGGTAAGGGTGGACTTATCCAACCGAATACGGTGGATAAGTCTGGAAAATCCGGATATATAAGTGAGTTGAACAAAACCTCCTACGTCGGTAGCTATTTGATTTTGAACAGTTAACCAATTTATTTTCAGTGATTTACCCTAAATTCACTCCATGTTTTACCATTAAATAAATAACATCATGGAAAAAAAAGTCTTCGTCAACGGATGTATGAGGAAATGTTGGTCAGGAACTATTCCCCCAGGACCATCAGTACCTACATCAGCCTTGTATCGGCAGTTTCCAAACATTTTGGAAAGATCCCCGAACAGATCAGTATTGGTAAGTTAAAGGAATACCTTTTCCATAAGGTCGAAGTCAACAAAATGTCCCCTTCAGGGGTGAATCAGACCATCAGTGCGTTCAAAATACTTTTCAAAGATGTCCTGGGCAGGAGCTGGGATCCGGTAAGAATCAAGCGGCCCAGACGGCCCCAACTCCTCCCTTCTGTTTTTTCGAAAGAGGAGATATCCCTTATACTGAACTCCATAAGGAACAGAAAGCATTATTGCCTGCTGGCCCTCACCTACGCCTCCGGTCTGAGGCTGAACGAGGTGATCAGCCTGAAGCCCTGTGATATCGACAGTGACAGGATGCAGCTGAAAGTAAGGGGAGGAAAGGGATATAAGGACAGGTATACCCTGCTGCCAAAAGGGCTGTTGGAAAGGCTCCGGGAATACTACAGGTACTACCGGCCCAAAACCTATCTTTTCGAAGGCCGGACACCTGGCAAACCCCACAGTGAAAAGAGTGCACAGTGCGTTTTAAAAAAAGCCATGGAATGCGCAGGGGTAACAAAGCATGCTTCTTTCCATACCCTTCGCCACTCCTTTGCCACGCACCTTCTTGAGCAGGGAACCAATGTCAGGTTAATCCAGGAGCTGTTGGGCCACAAATCCCTCAGGACCACTACGGTTTACCTGCATGTGACCAACTTGAATCCGGCACAGATCAAAAGTCCCCTGGACGAGCTGTGATGGATATCCTTAACAAGAGGAACAGCGGGGTAGAACTTTCCGATATCCTTCTGGGGCAGAAAGAATCCTTTCTTTCAGGAAACAGCCCGTGTACCGCCCAGTACAAGGCCTATCTGGACATCATTTCCTGCAGGACATCTGAAATGGGTTCCCATACCCTGGCATGTGACAGCTGTGGCCATACCAAAACGAGCTATAACAGCTGCCGGAACCGCCATTGTCCCAAGTGCCAGTATATCAAACAGCAGGTATGGGTAGAAAAGCTCAGGAGCAGGTTGCTGCCGGTGAGGTACTTTCACGTAGTGTTCACCGTCCCGGACTTTCTCAGGCCGCTTTTTTATACCAACCAGCGGTATGGTTACAAGCTCCTGTTTGAAGCCTCTTCGGCCGCAGTGAAAAAGGCTGCCCTGAACCCCGCTTTTCTGGGGGTTGAAAGCGGCTGTATGGCGGTGCTGCATACATGGGGACAGTCCCTGTCCTACCATCCACATATCCACATGCTTGTTCCTGCCGGGGGACTGGACAGCGATGGGCAGGAGTGGATCGTCGCCCATAAAAAGTTCTTTGTTCCGGTGAAGGCACTGTCAGCTATTTACAGGGGCGTATTTATGGAAAAACTTATCAGGGCGTTGGAAGGAAACCTTCTCAGGATACCGGAAAAGCAGGCAAAACTGTTTGCCGACCCAAGGCTTCTCAGGCGGGAAGCCTATGCAAAGTTTTGGCATGTCTACATCAAAAAGACCTTCAGGGGGGCAAACCAGGTGGTCAGCTATCTGGGAAGGTATACCCACCGCGTGGCCATCAGCAACAGCAGGATCCAATGGACTGATGGGAAAGCGGTCAGTTTCAGGTGGAAGGACTACAGGGACAACAGGAACAGGACCATGAGCCTCAGCTGCCACGAGTTTGTAAGGAGGTTTATGCAGCACATCCTCCCTTCTGGATTTTACAAGATCAGGTACTACGGGATCATGGCCTCGGCAAACAGCAGGACCAAAATGGAAACCTGCTTCAGCTTGCTGAAAAAGACAGGGTACATCTCCTTCTACCAGGGACTGACCACTTACGAGATACTTGAAGAGGTACTGGGCCCGGACTTCTTCCTTTGCCCCTGCTGTAAACGGGGAAAAATGGTGTTCGGGATTGCTTCACCAAAAGAAAAAGGCCCCTGAAACTTTATAAACGGGACGTTCATTGACATCATGAAGAACAGATTGGAGGGAAAAGGTTTCCCAGGGAAAAATATGCCTTTTTCCAGCAAAACCATCAATCAAACTAGAAGCTTTAAACAGCGAAACCAAAGAACCTCCTGAAAACTCCCGCCAAGAAAAGATCCATGAAAGACAAATGCCCATAGCAGTTCACCGGCTCCGTCCAACTATGTTTTAAACGCAATCTTGATAGTCTTAAGAAAATAGTTTATTTTTTGCCTAGATTGCGTTTAAAACACTTTACGTTGTAGTGCATTTAAAGAAGCAAAAACAATGAAGCTGACTAAAAAGTATTTAATCCCGCTAATTTTAATGTTAACTCTCTTAACTAATTGTAAAATGGGAAATAACAACGAACCTAAAGACATTTATACATTGGGCATTTGGACAGTAAAGCCTGGAAAAGAAAAAGAATTTATTAATGAGTGGAACGAATTTGCTAATTGGACAGAAAAAAACATCTCTGGCCCAGGAAAAGCTTATCTGTTACAAGATGAAAAAAATCCTTTGAGATTTATCTCCTTTGGACCTTGGGACAATGAAAAGTCAATTCAGGTATGGCGGGAAAGCAATGAGTTTAAAAGTTTTGCTGCCAAAGTCAAGGACCTCTGTGATGACTTTCAACCTAATACTTTAAAAAAGGTATCGAATTCAAAATGAACGAACAACAATGAAAATAAACTCCCTATAACAGCACCTACCCAAAAGTGGCGGTTCAGTCTTTAAATCAAGCTTTGTGCATCCATCAAAGTTTGGTGCAAGTGACAGTGAAGTTCTTCGAAATCGCCACCTTCAGGTAGCTGCAAACCGATTCAAACTTTCCAAATATATAGAAGCATAAGAAATTCAAATTTCTCAATAATAGGATGTAGGGTAATGATCTATCAAGTAAAGGCAAAATTCAATTTCGATAAGGCACGAGAGTTTTATCAAAAACTTACAGATGGAACGATAGAAAAACAACGTCCGGATGGACCTGAAATCGTGAGTTCGATGAAAAGAGCAACCATAGACGAGCGTGGCAAAATTAATTGGACAGAGATGTGCTTTTGTGCAACTCCTTTGCAGCATGAACGAGCGACCGTTTATGATACCTATTTCACGGAAATCAAAACCGAGCCCATCTCAGATCATAAAGCAATCGAAGGAATGTCGTTTATGGAAAAGCTTTCAGCATTCTGAGGGATAAAAAAACATGGTTAAAATTTTATTAGGATGATGGAATTATTTGATTTGGCTCCTTATGCATGGCTGCCTCTTTCCTGCGGCTTGATTGTTATCGTTGTTGGATTTATCAAACTTTTGAAATTACGCCAAACAAAAAATCCGGAGGCTGTTGGTATTTTTGAGATCTGGTTGATGGGGATCATTGCTTTACTTTTAGGAATCTTAGGACCGATATTGAATATGATGCGTACTTTTGATGCTTTCTCACATGCAGGTGATATTTCTCCCTCTATTGTAGCTAATGGGATAAAAAGTTCTTATACATCAATAATAATTGGATTGGCTGTTCTGGTAATTTCCTTGATAATTTGGGGTATATTAAAAGAAACAAAGCAAAACCGGATCATTTCAAAAACGATTGATAAAGTTAATTTAGGATAAGGGTTACACGCCAAGAAGCGAAAGTCCGCTAAGTTTAATTATTTATAAACCTCAGCGATCTGCCCCTCCAAGAGAAAACTTAATAGCATTGCCCATCATCTTTTGGGGTGGGTGGATACGACCCCAGTCCGCTTTCCCCATCGTTTCATACCGAAAAAAACCATATCAGCCAACAAAACAAAGATGAAACGAATAGCATATTTCCAATTTGAGAATTCGGATTTTGACCAACTTCTTAAGATGAGTCAAAAACTATGGAAGGATTTTGATAAAGCCCAACTAGAAAATCTCCTTAAGCAGACTACTCAATCGGAAAAATATAATATTCTAATCGCAAAAGATCCGAAGGGTAAGTGTGTAGGGTTTTCAATATTCTCCATAAGGACTGATTACGTAGAAGGTGCAGAAAAATCACCAACGGGTTATTTAGAAGGAATTTTTGTGGAGGCTGAATTTAGAAAAATGGGTATGGCCAAGGAATTTTTGCGAATTGGTGAATTTTGGTGCAAAGAAAAAGGATGTACTCAAATAGGTTCTGATACTTGGTTAAATGACAAGGAATCCAGGGAGTTTCATAAGAGAGTAGGATTTTGGGAAGAAGAGGAAGTAGTGCACTTTTTGAAGAATTTAAAATAAAGCCAGTATCAAAAAAATAAGCAATTTGACCACAGAAGGAGCTCAGTCTGGTTTCAGTGGTGATTATGGGAATGCTTTTTCCCCTTGGTGTGTTTCTGGGCCGTAGATAAGCGCTAACTACACAACTACTTATGGGCCATACCGTTTATTATTTTCAGATATGATTGACAAGCCAAACAACCCATTTGAAGACTCAGCTTTAACTACCATATTGGTGGTATCCGATATGGCTAAATCCAAAACTTTTTATGTGGATGTCTTGGGAGCAAAAATTTTCAGGGAATATGGCGGGGACTCATTGGTTTTGGAATTTTTGGGGAATTGGCTTTTACTGGTTACTCCTGGAGGTCCAACCCAAGACAAGCCTGATGTTCATTTTGTTGTTCCGGAAATTAAAAATAAAGTCAGCCATTCTTATACCATTCGAGTGAAAGATTGCCATAAATCCTACGAAATATTAAAAGAGAGGGGAGCTGAATTTATTACGCCCCCATTTGTAAGAGGAGCTGAAACCAGATGTTTTTTTCGAGATCCGGATGGTCATTTATTTGAGATAAGTGAATACCGGGGATAATAATGATCCCAATTATTGCACCTACAAACCCTTTGGATTATGACAACAAAAGTAGCCCTTGTTAGTGGTGCAACCGGAATAATGTAATAACTATTTTATCCCTGAGCGCTATTTGAAGATTAAGAAATCTACCTCATTTCCCCAACCCTTAGGCAAATTAATTAGCTCCCTGTTAGAAAAATACCTGAATTAGGGTATTTTTTAGTAGGAAACGGTAAATCAATATCGCCAGCCTTGGCGAGACTTCAATGCGAGGGAGGATGAAGGACGACTGTGGCAGTCGACTGATGACTCAAAATCTACTTCTTCCCTACAAACCGGTACTGCAATCCCATTACAAAGGTTCTTGGTGCTGCCGGGGAATAGTTAGTTCTATTCCCTGAATTATTTGAGGAAACATTATAAGCATATAGGGCATCGGTCAGGTTCATGATATTGGTAAAAAGCTCTAAGCCTTTCCACTGATAACCCCATCTTAAATTCAGTACTTCATAGCCATCATAGCTGACGGTATTGACCTGGTTTTGGTACCAACCGGAAACATGTTGCCATTCCAAGGAAGAACGAAAGTTGGGCAGCCAGTTGGGTTGATAACGGAGTTCTGTATTCCATATCCACCTTGGAGAGGAAGGCATTTCAAAGCCTGCCAGGTTTTCCACTCCTTTGGAACCATCTTCATTGATCTGAAAATCTTCAAAACGGTGCAGGGCGGAAGTACCACTCCATCGGAATTGCAGTTGATCATTGGGTTTGGCAGTAATGCCGAGTTCAAAGCCGCGGTGGAGGGTCTTTCCGGCAGATTGATAATCTGTGGATCCATCGGCCTGGCGGATACTCAATAATTCATGCCTTCCGTCCATTTGGTAAAGGGCCAGATCTATGTACAATTTATTTTCCCAATAGGATGCCCATCCTCCGATTTCATAATTTTGGAATTGGGCAGGTTCCAGGTTATAGTAAAATTCATCTGATCCATTTTTCTTGCGGAAAATGGCAGTTAATCCCGGAGGGGCAAAGCCCTGGGAATAGTTGGCATAGATTCCTTTGTCTTTTCCAAAATCATAGGTCAAGCCCATTTTTGGAGTCACCTGTTGATAAGCTTTTTCCCCACTGCTTTCATCGAGGTAATTGTCATAGGTAAAGAACATCCGGTCATATCGAAGTCCGGTGGAAATTCTCATTGCCGAAAATGGACTAAAATCAAATTGCAAATAACCCGCACTGTTTCTGATCAGGGCTTCATAATCTGCCCTTACAATATCAGGCCTTTCCTTCTCCAATTCATATCGTTCTACTGATAGCCCATCAGGCCTCATGATGGCATTAAGTTCAATCTGGTGGGCTTGGTAATAATTGGGAGAAATATCCAACATCCCTCCTACCATCAATCTGGAATCCAGCAAGGACCACCTTTTGCTGTGTTGGGTCAGCAAACCATAACTTTTGAATTTATTGGCATTGATTTCCCCGGTGGCGGTAGTGGAACCCTGGTTCCAGCGGATGCGGTATGAGGGGTTTTGGCACATTTCATTGTCCCGGTGAAATAGGGTAAGGAAACTTTTTGAGGTGCCACTCCAATCCTGTTCCAAAGTCAAGCGGGTTCTAAGTGCAATGGATTCCCTATAAGTAAAATCATTATTGCTGGGATATTTACGACTGTGAAATGCGATGCTGTCCACGTTTCCGCCCGTTTGGGAAAAATAATTTCCATAGGCCAGGGTGCCGATCAACCGGGTTTGGGGTTTGAAATGGTATTCGGCCCGTATATTGACCGAGTGCTTGTCATAATCCGAATTGGCCATCCAGCTGTCATTTTGTTTGCTGGTAAGACCTCCCACATAAATGCCGAATTTTCCCATTTGTGCACCTGCGCCAAATTGCAACCTTTTATAGCCAAACTGATCCAATTGGAATCCAATTTGAGCAGTAGGAACAGCGGTGGGTTTTTGAGTAATGAAATTGACCGCTCCACCGACAGCTTCAGGTCCATAGATAGAAGAAACCGGCCCTTTGACCACCTCAATGGTTTCTAAAGCCATTTGGTTGATTTCCAATAAAGCGTTGTGATTGAAAACCCCCATTGGACGGATGGGAAGTCCATCCTCCAGATAAAGATAATAATTGGAATAATTCATGGGTTGGCGGATGGCCATGGCATGCTGCTCATTGTTAAGGTTAACCATCAATACCCCGGGAGATTTATTGACCAGTTCATAAAGGGCGATGGCCTTGGTTTCCTCGATGATTTTTGGGGATATTTTGGATATGGCGATGGGCACCTCGGACCTTAAACTTGCTTCCCGGTTGGCGGTAACCACTACTTCCTGCATTTGCTTTTCTGAAGCTTCCAGCCTGATGGTAAGGGATTTGCTTCCAGAAACGGTAATCTTTTGGCTAAGATATCCCAAATAGGAAATTTTCAATTGGCTATTTTCCGGTAGCTGTTCTAAGCTAAATCGGCCTTGGGCATCCGTAACAGTACCTTTTTCGCTTCCAATCACTTGGATGGCAGCACCGCTGATTGGTGAGCCGGATTGGTCATCTATAATTTTTCCCCTGATTTCCTGCCCAATGGCTGCAAATTGGATACAAGTTATTAAAGCGATTTGTATTAGGTATTTCATAAGGATGGAGAGGGCTTATTTTTTAGGAATGGAATATTAATTTTACCTGAGGTCGACCTAAATGGACCAATATTGGTCCTTACCATTATTTCAGAATGGTAAAATTCCAATATTGAATTTTAGCTCCAAATCAGGATATTAGGAATGCCTGGTATAATATGGTTTTCCCGTTTCAGCCCAGAAAAGGGGCTTATTATTATAGGGGACCCCATAATGTATTTGGGCATTCAATCCTTGAAGCCATTTATGTGAAAGGGGAGCAATATTTTACTTAGATAAAATGAATAACCCACATTACCCATAAGAAAGAAGAATCGAAATCCTCTTGTTGGGAAACAATGGCCAAAAAGGGTTTAAAAGGAAGTTTCAGCCCAAGCTAGGTGGTGGAACAAAAGTATCCAGGTCAACCTCCTGAAGGTTGTCCTCAAAAAATGAAACATGGTCAGCAGGAATTACCTGCGCTGCAAACGTAAAGATGCTGGTATTAGGTAAAAGCTCAGCAAATGCCCGTTTTTGGGAAGGGTTTTGCTCGGTACCTTGATCTTGGTCTGCACCGGATTTATTGAGTTTTTTCATCAATATACATTGCCCATTACAATGCATTTCAGGCTGGTCTTTGTTGATACAAAGCACCTTTGCGATATAGTCCTGTTGCATTTTAAAATCCACATAAATTACCGGGGCCGTCAGAATTTTGATGACCATAAGCACCAGCAATAAGTGGGACATACAGGACAATACTTTGTTCATCCTACAAATATAGGTGGAAAAAATTTTTATTCTTGCTCCGGGTAATTGGAAATTGTTTTAATGGATTGAAAATCAGAACAGAAACTGATAAAGATCAATTTTTAGTATCAAGGGGCTATATATTAGTAACATCCTGAATTCGACAAAAAAGGACAGGATTATTGCCTTAACCGTCCTTGAAAGTTGGGGCTTATTAGGCTTCCGCCTTACAAATCCCACCCTTGATGTGAATGGCATATGTTATCCCTAGGTATGGAGTATTTTTATCTATTAAGGTTACATTATAGATTTCCTTGCCGGGGAGATATGGCAACGCTTTGAACCATGGTTCATACAGTCCTTTTATATCATGAAATATTAATCTCTCAATGACGATTTTAAATCGAATTGGGTTTATCAAAAGTGCTCAATATAGGGTCTTGGGTCTTATGTTAGGAAATACGAACCGGAATTAAATACTGATCTCAATCTTCTAATTTTAGAATCTTCCAAACCTTATCTTGCCATGAGGTTGACTTCCTGGTACCGGAAGCAATGCATCAGGTGGTCATTGACCAGCCCCGTGGCTTGCATATGGGAGTAGAGGGTAGTACTTCCCAGGAATTTAAATCCTTTGTCTTTGAGGTCTTTGGCCAAGAGGTCAGAAATGGGACTGGAAGCAGGAGCATCCCCCACACTGGTGAGTTGGTTGACAATAGGCTTACCGTCCACAAAATCCCAGATGTAAGAAGTGAAACTGCCTACTTTTGCTTGCAGTTCCATAAACTGTCTGGCATTATTTACAGCAGCCTCTATCTTTTGCCGGTTCCTGATGATTCCTTCATCTTCCATCAGCTCATCAATTTTGCTATCAGAAAATTCGGCTACTTTTTTGTAATCGAAATCTGCAAAAGCTTTGCGGTAATTTTCCCTTTTTTTTAAAATTGTTGCCCAGCTCAGGCCTGCCTGGGCACTTTCTAAAACTAAAAATTCAAAATGAACCCTGTCGCTATAAACCGGAACGCCCCATTCTTCATCATGGTATTTGATGTATTCTTTGAAACCTACACACCAGGGACAGCGGAATTTATTGCCTTGGTCAATCTGATATTTACCCATAGTAGTTGGTGATTTGAATATGAAAGCAGTAGAAATAAATTTACATAAAGTGGAAATTAATTCCCCAAAAAAGTATTATTTATTTCCAAATATAATTTGGGGGTGGATAGGGAAGGCTTGAAACTTACCAATAGATCTATTTGCAATAACTATTAAAAAAAATGGTTTTTAACCAGAGTTACCCTTTTAAGGATCATAATATTATTTTATTTATTCGTCTTACTTTTTTCATTGATGAAAAAGTAAGAATCCCGAGAGTTTTTGGGACTGGGTTGTGAGCAAAGCTTCAAAAGGGGGCACTCCTCACTGCGATTCCATTTCGGATTTCTAAAAAAACCAATAGAAACCCAGTCACTAAATAACAAATACACTTTTAAACATATTTCCAATACAATTCAATGTGCTTTAAAAAGATTGGGAAAAATAAATGGGGTGGATTTTTTATAATTCTTGTATGACTCACCAAATCGGGCTTCCAACTCCTTTTCTTCCACAAATTTGATGTACAATATGTAAAGGGATGGAATAATTAGTCCAAAGACCAAAAAACTCCAGGAATCCAGACTTATTCCAATTCCCAATATCATAAGAATGGTTCCGGTGACCATGGGATTTCTGGAATGGGCATAGGGGCCGGTAGTGACTAATTTTTGTGTAGGCAAAATAGGTGTTTGGCTACCTTTGGCCTGGGCAAATAATATTATGGTCCACATATAGAGTCCAAAACCCGTGAAAAAAAGGATTATACTTAAGCCAATGCCAATTAGATAAGGAATCCCAATAGGGTAATTAAAATGCAAGTAAGCCCACCAACCAGGAGCAAATACTACCACCGCAAGGAATATTAGTGGAAAAAGGATGAGCAGGATCCCTTTTAATTTTTCATTTAGGGGCCTATGTTGCCAATTTGAATATTTTTTGATCCACTTCTTCATATTATATATTAGGTGATTTGAGCGAAACTTTTGGGCATTTCATGATTCAACATTTTGCACTACCTTTTGTAATTGGACGGATAAGGGAGATATTGCCAACTTAGAAGGCACAGGGTGTATATTTTAATAGTAAACAAAGGACCAGGCGGAATAATTTTTGAAAGAATAATTAACTTTAAACCATGACAATAGATTTTGATGCAACCCAACCTTCCCGTGAATTGCGGGCCTGTAAACAAAAGATTGCAGGAATGGCCCTGGCCAGGTTAATCGTATTTTTTGTATTGGCTGCAGTATTGATAGTAGGGCTTTCTGAGGTCAGGTGGCTATTAATTTTATTTTTTCCCCTGAGTGCACTATTCATCTACTTTATCCTATTATTTAACGAACAAAAAGACAAGGAAGCTTTCCTAAATGCCCTTTTGGAAATGGAAGGGCAAAAGGAGAAAAGGAAAAAACGGGATTTAAAGGAATTTGAGCAAGGGATTACTTTTAAAGAAAAGCAACATCCCTTTTGTGATGATCTGGATCTTTTTGGACAACATTCCCTTTTCCAATTGATCAATCATACCGTAAATGAGGGTGGACAAAGACGCTTGGCAGAATGGATGAAAGCCTCCACAAATCCGACAAAAGCCCGGCAAAGAAACCAGGCCATCCATGAATTGACTGAGAAGGAGGATTTTATCAGAAATTTTGAGGCAATTGGAAAGGCTTTTATAAAAAAAGAAAAGTCGAAGAGAAGTTTTTATAAATGGCTAAATACCCGGAGCAGTTGGAAAAAAAGCTATCTAATTCCGATGATTATCGGCCCAATGGGAGGACTCCTCTTTCTGATGGCCTGGTTGCTAGGGGATTTTTCTTCTGCTTATTTAGGGGTTTGGATCCTGATAGGTTTTGGATTTTTGGGTTTGGTTTTTAAACCCCTTATGATGGCTGCCAAAGCCATGCCTAATGAAGGGGATTTGAAGACTTTTTCGGCCTGGGCCAATGAGCTTGAGCATATCGATTTTAAAAACCTCTATTTAAAAGACTTGCAAAGCCCGGTATTTGACATGGACTTTAAGGCTTCCAAAGCTTTAAAATCCCTGGAACAGCAAAGCTTTATGGTGCTGAACCGTGGCAATATGATTTATTTGATTTTTAACCTGCTATTTTGGGTGGATATTTTTGTGCTTTGGAGACTGGAGAGGTGGAAGGATAAACATGCCCCCCATATCAAAAATTGGGAGGAGGTTTTTGAAAAATGGCAGGTAATGGTTTCGCTTGCTGCCTTTAGCCGGGAAGAGAAGCTGGATGGTTCAATGGATTGGACAGATGAACTGGTTCTGGAAGCCATCCAAATCAAGCACCCTTTGATCCAACCGGAACACTGTGTCAGCAATGATCTTAAAATGAAGGTGGATAAAAAAATTATTTTGCTTACAGGGGCCAATATGTCCGGCAAAACCACTTTTATGAGAACCCTGGGCATTAATCTGGTAATGGTAAATTTGGGGCTCAACCCTATGGGAAAACATTTGCTTTGTGGTCCTTTTCAACTTTTTACCAGTATGAGGAATATTGATAATCTGGGAGAGAGTATAAGTTCTTTTTATGCCGAATTGTCGCGGATCAAAAAATTATTGAGTTTTGCAGAAAAGGGTGAACCTGTGTTTTTTCTATTGGACGAAATCCTGAAAGGAACCAATACTACGGACCGGGTCATGGGAAGTGAAGCCTTGATCAGGCAACTCTCTGATAGCAACTGTAAAGGGATCATTTCCACCCATGATATTGAGCTCAGCCAACTTGAGGAAAAAATTCTATCCCTGGCCAATTTCAGTTTTCACAGTGATATTCAGGAGGACCAAATAAACTTTGATTATAAAATCAAACCAGGTCCTTGCCCCAATTTCAATGCGCACAAACTTATGGAATTGATGGGGATTAGATTTATTCCTCATAATTGAATTTTTCTTGGCATAAAGATTGATCTTAAATGGTTGTAAATCAATGTTTTCACTAAACAACCAGGAAAATGAGCTCACTATTGTATTTAATTGCCATCATTTTAGTGATCGGATGGATATTTGGAGCCTTTGTCTATAGCCTTGGAGGCTTGATACATATATTATTGGTATTGGCAGTTATTGCTGTTTTATTGAGGTTAATAGGAGGAAGGCCCATCTGATTTGAATTCAAGGTTTGAAAAAAACGCTATACCTGAAAAGGATAGCGTTTTTTATTTTAATTTTGGGGAATCTTTCACCAAAAAAAGGAAAACAAGTGCAAGAGAATTACCAGCAAAAGACTTTAGGGATTTTAGGAGGTGGCCAATTGGGCCGGATGGTGATCCAATCAGCTATCAACTACAATATTGATATTCATATTTTGGATCCGGACCAACATGCTCCCTGCCGTCATATTGCTCATGCATTTACTCAGGGTAAACTGACCGATTTTGATACGGTTTATGAGTTTGGAAAAAACTGTGACATTCTGACCATAGAAATTGAAAATGTCAATACTGATGCCTTGGAGCAATTGGCCAAAGAGGGCAAAAAAGTTTTTCCACAACCCCATATCATCAAACTTATTCAGGATAAAAGGGAGCAAAAGCAGTTCTACAAGAACCATCAGATACCCACGGCTGATTTTATCCTAACGGATAACAGGGAAGCTGTAAAAGCCCAATCCGATTTTTTACCAGCTGTTAATAAATTGGGAAAAGAAGGATATGATGGACGCGGGGTGCAGGTATTGCATTCTGAAGCGGATTTGGATAAAGCATTTGAAGCCCCCAGTTTGGTAGAAAAACTGGTGGATTTTGATAAGGAAATTTCGGTCATCGTAGCCCGCAATGAGCAGGGTGAATTAAATGCTTTCCCTCCTGTGGAATGTGCCTTCCATCCTACTGCTAATTTGGTGGAGTTTTTATTTGCCCCTGCCCAGATTTCTGATGAAGTAAACCAAAAAGCTATAGAGGTGGCCAAAGATGTAATGACCAAACTGGATATGGTGGGCATTTTGGCAGTTGAAATGTTTGTGACCCAAGACGGTGAAATCCTTGTCAATGAAGTGGCCCCAAGACCTCATAACAGTGGTCACCATACCATTGAGGCCAATTTTACTTCCCAATTTGAGCAGCATTTACGGTCAGTGATGGGCATGCCATTAGGGAATACCGATTTGAGAACACCTGCAGCCATGGTCAACCTTTTGGGAGAAGATGGATTCACCGGAGAGGCATTGGTGGAAGGCATGGATGAAGCCATCCATGAAAAAGGGGTTTATATTCACCTTTATGGGAAGAAAATCACGAAACCTTTTAGAAAAATGGGGCATGTGACTATTTTGGAGGAAAATGTAGAGGCTTTGAAATACAAAGCCCTGAAAATTAAAGATATTATTAAAATAAAAGCATAAAAAATGAGCAAACAGGTTGGAATCATTATGGGAAGTAAGTCGGACCTTTCCATCATGTCTGAAGCTGCCAGAGCTTTGGATGAATTGGGAGTAGGTTATGAACTTACCATCGTATCGGCCCACAGGACACCCATGAAGATGATTGATTATGCCGAAAATGCCAGAAAAAGAGGCGTAAAGGTCATCATTGCGGGAGCAGGTGGTGCAGCACATTTGCCTGGAATGGTGGCATCATTGACCTCCCTTCCTGTCATTGGAGTTCCCATTAAGTCTTCCAACAGCATCGATGGCTGGGACAGTATTTTGTCGATATTGCAGATGCCTGGAGGAATTCCAGTAGCTACCGTGGCACTCAATGGGGCCAAAAATGCAGGAATTTTGGCTGCCTCTATGGTGGGTGCTTTTGATGCCCGGGTTGCTGAAAATATGGATAAATATAAAAAGGATTTGAGGATCAAGGTGGAAGAAACAGCTAAAGAGGTAGAACTGAAAGGTTGGAAGGAAACCCTTGACGATTAATTC
The DNA here is from genome assembly GCF_030409905.1 of Echinicola jeungdonensis. Classification (NCBI taxonomy): domain Bacteria; kingdom Pseudomonadati; phylum Bacteroidota; class Cytophagia; order Cytophagales; family Cyclobacteriaceae; genus Echinicola; species Echinicola jeungdonensis. Next base: position 1,629,544 of record NZ_JAUFQT010000001.1, on the reverse strand, counting down.
CATAAATAATTGATAAAGGGATATTGGGCTTTTTGAATTAGGTCTGATGTCCTTTTTTATTTTACACCATGATCGATTTTAAGAAAAATATTCGATTTAAGATAGGTTCTGAAAATTGGGAAATGCCACTGGGGGTTTTCCTTCTTTTGCTAGGAATAGCCCTGGTGATGATCATTGGAGGTATTTTTTGGGGAATTCACATTGGAAAGAGTTTTGGAAATTGATGTTGGAACCACATGGGAGTATAGGTTACCTTAGAGTGATTAATGATTTTGTAGCATAAAATTAGGATTAAAAAAACTGAATGGCCCCTTATAAATGGTTGGAATAACTTTTTAAATTAAACCTTAAAACATTTTCAAAAAAGCTATCTCCTCCGGACAATTTTTCAACATTTTAAACTTAATAACACTTTCCAACCTTTCAATCCTGTTTTCATTGATTATTAGGGCTTTATAAAATTATTAAAAATGAAATTGGATCAGGTGATTTTAATATTCAATTATTTATTTGATTAATAATTAGCTAAATTGTTAATTATACTGTAAAAAATAAATTTATTTGTTGTTATATTTGCAACGTAAGCAAGCATGTATTACATTTGTAATATAAAGCAAAGCGAAAAGCGCTTAAAAGCTTACATACTGTAGGGTGTTGAAACTGGCAGACATGCCTCTCTGTCTCAGAGGTGGGGAATCCAGGATAAAGCAAATATCGAGCTCGTGTTTTGCCTAACTGCCCCGTGGAGGTTCGAATCCTTCCCCTACAGCAGGTTATTTTGGGTTTATTGTTAATTGACTAAAGGCTATGAAGTTTGTTCATAGCTTTTTTTTTGCCAAAAATTAAAAGCAAATAGGGACCTTTGTCCACATTGGGAAGGATCCTTTTCGTGTTTCCCGCTATTCGGGATTCAAGAGCTTTTCGACCTTTGCAACGTCGAATTTCCAATAAGAAGTGGTTCTGGTCCTACACAATGGGATCAATAACTTAAGATTATTCTCTTATGAAGAATTAGGGACAAAAAAGGTAAGCCCTACCAGTAGGGCTTACCTTTTTTCCATTTTTATATGGGTAATTTTTATTTTTCAGTGCTGGTAATAAAAGGGATTTTTTTGGTTGGCCATTTTCCATCTTCAATAGGAAATGTTTCCAATTTATCCGGATCAATTACAACATGTTTGACCCGTACCCTATGCCATGTATAAAGGATATGCACCAATCCATCCGAGGTTTGGATTATTGCGGGGTAAGAAAATTGCTTGCCAGGTTCATCCAGGTAATCAAGGGCAAGTGCAGCATCCCATTTTTTGCCATCTTTGCTGACAGCCACATTTATGATGCCTCTGCCTTTATGTCCCATCTTTGGTTGGGTACGGGTAGAATGATTGTAAACCAAAATTTGACGGCCATCTTTCAGGGTAACCCCATCCAAACCTGAATTATTATTGGGAAGTATAGTCGGTTCCATTTTTGACCAGGTGAGTCCTCCATCCTCTGACCAGGTTTCGTAGATATACCCTCCTTTTTTGTGGTGTGTTCTGGAAAGCATTTGAATATCTCCATTCGGATAAGTTAAGAGAGTAGGTTGAATAGCATCTACATTCTCTGGGTCATTGAGCGGACCAATGATTTCCCAGGTTTTACCACCATCAGTACTTCGTTCCACATGCACTTTCCAGCCATCACCCTCTGTGCTGGAACCAGCTATAATGGAACCATCCTCAAGTTGGATGGGCTTATTTTTTACAGGACCGATCAGGTCTTCTCCCAGTTTTTCTGCTTCGCTCCAGGTATGGCCACCGTCTTTGGAAGTTTTTACCATTCCCCACCATTTACTAGGGTGAGGTCCAATTTTATAAAATAACATTAAATCACCTCCCTCAGGCTGAAACAAAACAGGGTTCCAGGTGGGCAAGCGGGTTCCATCAGGTTGAACACCATCAGCCACACTCACTGGGTCTGTCCATTCTCCACCTGGTTTTTTTCTTGCAATTCGGATTTCCACATCGGGATGACGTTCCTTAGTACCCCCAAAAAAAGTGGCCAAAAGCTCACCATTTTCAAGTTCAATCAAACTTGCAGAGTGACATTGTGGAAAGTCAGCTTCTTTATATAGGAATTCCTCCAAAACAATACCCTCCCGGTGTTCACCGGAATTATTTGTGGAATCTTGGGAGGAGCCTTGGGAACCACCACATGCTGTTAAGAAAAGATGGCTGCTCAATAAAATACTGACCAGCATTAATGATTTTATAGAAAATTTCATATCAACTTAATTTTTATCAAAAGTATAATGATAGCAAAAGGGAGCATCCTGCCCTATCCTGATTTTTTTGGGAGAAAATAGTAGAAGAGGGAATTAAGCTGTTAAATATGGTTTTTAGTTTTTCTGTGGGTTGGTCCTCCGTCCCGATGGAAATTGAGCTTTAAGTCTTTAATTATTTATAGAGCCAGGGTTGCAAATTTCAGAAGTCCCCCGGCACAGCCAAGTGGTACAACTTAGGTTTCATAAATCACCACTGAAAAAAGTACAGATTTCTGGGGGCCCATTTCTCCCTATCCAATTCTATTTCTTCCTCTAATCCAAAAACAGTCCCCATCCATCATCGAATTTTTTACTGGGGTCAAAGTCTTTTACCCAATCCACAAAAAGCATTTTGAAATCATTAATAGCATCCCGTAACAATTGCAAATGTTCCTCCGAATGAGTATCCACCATCGCTACCGAATAAGTCATGGAATTCAAATGCCGGGCATGCACTTTCATGATAACTGCATTTTCCATTTTGAGAATATAATCATCCACTCCTTCGGCACCGGCAAACTTACCACAGATCAAAGTGGCATCTTCCATCATAAAGGAGCCATACATTTCCTTGGCTTGCTCATCCAATACCCCCACCAAAGCTTGGGTAAGTTCCAGAATATCCTGGGCTTTTCGCATGACCGGGTGCCGCTTAATCCTTTCTTGTTCATTATTGAAATCATCCTCATCACCTTCATCCCAATTTTCCTCTTCGTCAAAATCATCCCACATAATACTATATACTTATTGGTTACTGAATAAAAAAAGCGGCCCGTAGACCGCTTTAAATATACTATTTTTGAAAAGGATGCAAAGACTAAAATGGCAAAATATCTTCTCCACTTTCGTCGTTAAAAGTGCTTACATCCGGTGCTTGTGCTGAACCGGAATTGCCTGCTGGGTTGTCACCCTTTTTATCTACACGCCATACTTTCACATCCGTATACCAACGACCGTTAAATTCCCTGCTTTCAACTTCTACACCTGCCGTTACCTCATCTCCTTCTTGCATACCAAATTGATCAATTTTGTCCCCCCATACGGTAAGGCATACTTTTTTGGGATATTGCCCATTGGTTTCCAAAATGTAATCCCTTTTTCTCCAAACACCATTACGGCCATTGCCGGACACCTCCTGTAAGGCCTGGATTATTTTTCCACTGATTTCCATGTATATCTCAAGTTTTATTTATTTCAGAACCACGAAGGTACTTAAACCCCAGCATCTAAAAAATACTTCCCTGATAAACTAAAAATATTTCAAAAGCCAACTTGCCAGGCATTAGAGAAAAGAGCTAAATACAAGTGTTTGAAATACAATAGCAAATTTAAAAGAAATGTCGATCAAATGAAGTTAATTGAAAAGAATGGATACAAAGGGGGGAGGTTTTTGGCTTGAAGAAAAATTCCAGGCTTAAAAGTAAAAGTTAGATCAAAGGGTAAATTCTTTGCTAATGGTTATCTTTGGGCAATTCATTTTATGACCTTACCTAAAGAAAGCAAATACACTGAAGGGAAGATCTTTCATGCCCTTACTCGTCTTGCGATCCCCATTATTCTGGCCAATGTTCTCCAAACTGCTTATCAGTTAATTGACACCTTTTGGCTGGGGAGATTGGGTGCGCATGCCGTGGCTGCTGTCAGTATTAGTTTTCCCATTCTATTTTTTATCCTTTCCCTGGGAGGGGGTTTGACATTGGCCGGTACGGTCCTGGTTTCACAGTACAAAGGCTCCCAAAACCAGAGGATGGTGGATTTCATTTCCTCTCAAACCGTATTTATTGTTTTTATAGTGTCTGTTTTTTTAGCCTTGACTGGGTTTTATACCGCAAGGCCACTGATGAAACTTATAGGATCCGGACCGGAAATTTTGGAGGATGCTGTTTCCTATTTTAAAGTTAGTTCCCTGGGCTTTGTATTCCTTTTTTTATTTTTCGTATTCCAATCCTTGTTGCGAGGAATTGGGAAGGTTTTGCTTCCTGTATATGTGATTTTGGTTACCGTTTTGCTCAATCTGGGATTGGATCCGCTGTTTATTTATGGTTATGGTCCCATTCCAGGTTATGGAGTGGCAGGGGCAGCAGTAGCCAGTGTGATTACCCAGGGATTATCTGCAGTGGTGGGGATTTATGTGCTTTGGAAAGGGAAATACGGGATCCAAATCCACTGGTCTGAAATGAAACTTAATTTTAAATGGATTAAAGAGCTTTTCCGTTTAGGTATTCCTTCCAGTTTAGAGCAATCTGCCAGGGCATTGGGAATGGCCATGATGGTGGTTTTGGTGACCAGCTTTAACAGTGAAGTAGTGGCCGCTTACGGAGTGGGTGCCCGCTTACTGAGTTTTGTGATCGTTCCTGCACTGGGTTTGTCTATTGCAACCACCTCCCTTGTGGGGCAAAATATTGGCGCTTTACAAACCAAAAGGGCCGAGCACACAGGTTTACTCAGTGCCAAAGTGGCTTTTATTGGATTGACCGGGGTGGGTATTTTATTATTTATTTTTGCAGAAGATTTGGTTCGTTTTTTTGTGCCCAATGAACCCAAAGTAATTCAGGATGGCGCCCTTTTTATCAAAATAATGGGACCCAGTTTTGGCTTTTTAGGGGTCCAACAAGTAATGAATGGGACCTTTAATGGGGCAGGTTTTACCAAGGCCTCCATGTTTGTGTCCCTGCTCAATCTCTGGGTGATCCGGTTTCCAGTCGGCTATTATTTGGCCTATCATACGGATTTGGGGCATGTGGGGATTTATTGGGCTTTTCCGATCTCCAACTGGATATCTTCCACCGCTGCCTTTGTCTATTTTAGAATGGGCTATTGGAAAAAAAGGTTGAAAGGAAATTTTCAGGAATCAGAAAAGGTCAGTTGAGCTTTGTTGTCAGCGTAATATTTGTTTTCCATATAGCAGGTATTAAATTGATCCTGCCGGAACTATCCTGAAATTTATTCAGGTATATAAATTCAAACTTATGGCATCTTCCATAAAAAATATTCTTTATCAGGATTTTAAACAACAGGGATTGGATACCCAAAACCAGGATTTTATCCAGGCATTGGAGGTGGCTTTGTTTTCAGATAAGTCCCTATTTTTGACAGGAAAGGCCGGAACAGGTAAAACTACTTTTTTGCATACCCTGAGGAGAATAAACTTAAATAAAAACATGGCTGTGTTAGCACCCACAGGAGTTGCGGCCATCAATGCCAAAGGAAAAACCATTCATTCTTTCTTTAAAATAGACCCCCGGCAGATTTTTCTTCCTGGTGATCCAAGATTGCAAGTAAAGACCAAGGAAAAAGGTAATTCCATATTTGACCATTTTCGTTACCGCAAAAAGCATCGCAAGGTTTTGGAAAGCCTACAGTTACTGGTTATTGATGAAGTGTCAATGGTTCGGGTCGAAATATTGGACCTGATAGACCAATTGTTGCGGGTTTTCAGAAAAAAAATGCATTTGCCCTTTGGGGGGGTTCAAATGATCTTCATCGGTGACCCCTTTCAACTTCCTCCTGTAGTAAGGCCTAGGGAATGGGAGTTTTTGGCCCCCCATTATGAGTCAAGGTATTTTTTTAGTTCGCATGCATTTAAGAAATTAAATCCCATCCACATTGGGCTTAACAAGATTTATAGGCAAAAGGATGAGGCTTTTAAAAATACCCTTAATCGAATCAGGGAAAATCATCATTCCTATGCGGATTTGGACCGGCTAAATCTTACTTCCCAGAAATATAACTTTGATCTTTTGGACCAGGGTTTTGTCTTGATTGGCACCCACAATGCCACCATTGGGCAAATCAACGAACAAAAATTGGCAGAAATTCGCAAAGAGCCACGGATTTATAAAGCTGAGATCAAAGATAATTTCCCCTTAAATATGGCACCATTTGACCCTATTGACCTGACCCTTAAGATTGGTGCCCAGGTGATTTTTATGCGAAATAACGGGGAAGAAAAATATTATAACGGGATGATAGGCAAGGTGGCTGAATTAGAAAAAAACAAAATTTTAGTGGAGGACCGAAAAGGGTTCCTTTACGAAGTGGAGCGAGAGGTATGGGAAAATGTGGAATATGAATATGATGAGGAAAAGCAACATTTGGAAGCCAAGGTGATAGGCACCTTTACCCAGTTTCCCCTAAAATTAGCTTGGGCCATCACGGTTCATAAAAGTCAGGGCTTGACATTTGACAGGGCCATCTTGGATATTCATCGTTCATTTGAAGCTGGACAGGCCTATGTTGCCCTCAGTCGCTGTACTTCCTTGAAAGGTATGGTGTTGAAGACACCGATTCCTTTTTCCAGTGTGAAAGTTAGCCCTGAATGCATTGAATTCAGCCATCATCGTTCTGCTACTGACCAAATAGAAAAAGAATTGGAGGAGGCCAGGGCCATGGCGGTGATGAGACATGCTTTTAAGGCGTTTAGAAAGGGTGATTATGATTTGGCTGAAAGAATCTTTAAGGAGGTCCAGGCCATCCATGATGTGACAAAATACCCTAAATGGCAACAATTTTTGAGGATAAAAGAAAAGCTGGAGGACCGTTATTATACCCGGAGGGATTAAGGTGTATCCTGAAGATGGTCCTGATTTGCAATCAAGACTTTCTTATAAAAAAATTGATAGGGTTTTCATCCCCACGGATCAACCGGAAAAGTTGGGGCGGATAAAATCTTCCTAATACATTTTTGGTTTCATTTGGTACCACTAAAAACCAAATCTATGTTTCGGTTAGAAGATTGCAGATTCCCTGATATCGGTAGGTCGGGATTTCAAATCCCGACCAGCCCATTTTTTCTTACAGGGTAATTATTACTCTCCCCAAAGGTTATTGGAGTGATCCATCTCCCTACCAAGTTTTACAAAAAAAATTCAGCATTCCTTCCGGCCCCTGTCTCTGACCGGAAGGATTAGCTGAATAAATTACTTGATTCTGGGATACTTATAATTTACATATAATTATTCGGATTACCTTACCATCCTGATTAATTTGCCAAGGTAAACCCAGTTTAAATCTCTGGTTTTTCTGCCTTCCTCAGCTTTCATTTTGGTTTCATCACTTACATCTTCCCAACCAGTATCCAGGCTATTGACAAATTGGCTATAATCTTTATACATATTTACAGTCAAATGGGATGCTTTGGCTTTACTTCCATAGGGGATAATAATTCTTCCAAGTCCCCAATAACCTTTTATACCATTATCGACCATTTTTTGATGAACTGGGTAAAAGACTTCTTTTTCAGCTTTTTCATAATCTCCGAAATTGCCTTTATGGGCATGCATAAATGTAATTGCCGCCACTGATCCAATATCAGCCACAAAACTTCCATTAGTTTCTTTAAGCACCTCTACAAAATATCTTTCGGATAGTTCTCTTGAAGTAATGGAGTTATTGAATTTTTGGCGGATCATATCATCCGTAAAATCCGGGTAAGCCATGGAAGCCATCTCCCTAATGTTTTCCCCTGCTTGCAGCATCTTAACTGGACTGTCAAACATGGTAACTACCATATATTGGTACTGCTGATCTTCCCCCCCGGGTTTTAAATGCCATAAGTCCCAGCCAATGATATCTCCTTTTTCGATTCTTTTTTTGTGGATTTTTTCCCAAAATTTTTCAGTTTCCAAATAATCTAACTCCTTATCATTTTCCACCTCCATAAATTCCAGAATTGCATAAAATTTGTCTTGGGCCATTAATTGGCCGCAAAAAAGGGCCAAAAAGATAAAAGCAAATAATTTTTTCATGGTGTGTTGGGTTTTTTGTTGATAAAACTATGCCTACATGTAATATACCGATAAACAAGGAAAAAAGCCACGATTATTGGCGCCTAAAACCTTGAAAATGAATAATAATGGAGAATTCAGAAATGATAAATTTTGGATATTTTGTTACCAAAGTTTTTCCACCCCAAAGATTTTTTCAATAACTTCAACCCTATATTACCCTCATCTTCAAATGATTGAAGTCATGACACCATCTGGAAATTCCGTGTTCCACCCTTCGCATGACCCTAGAATAGATGAATACATTGGAAAATCTGCTTCTTTTGCACAACCTCTTTTGGTTCATATGCGGTCATTGGTGCACCAGGCGTGCCCGGAGGTAAAAGAAACGATCAAGTGGGGCATGCCGCATTTTATGTACAAGGATGAAATCCTGTGCAGCATGGCCGCCTTTAAGGCGCATTGTGCTTTTGTATTTTGGAAGGCTACCTTGATGAAGGATCCTGCTTTACAGGAAAATGCCTTAGGTGAAACAGCGATGGGACATCTTGGAAGGATTACTGCTTTAGCTGATTTGCCATCTGATGAAGAGATGGTTTCCTATTTGCATGAAGCCATGGAACTCAATGAAAAAGGAGCAAAACCTCCAAAAAAATTAGCCCAAAAGAAGGACCTTCAATTACCGGAAGATCTTCGGGAAGCCCTTTCTGCCAATGCCAAAGCTTTTGAATCCTTCGAGAATTTTAGCTATACCCATCAAAAAGAATATATCGATTGGATCTCCGAGGCCAAAACAAAAAGTACAAGGCAAAAAAGGTTAAAAACTGCCATTGATTATATGGAGGAAGGAAAACCAAAAAATTGGAAGTATTTGAAGGATAATAAAAGCAAATGAAAACTAAGGTATTCACTACCGGTATTGATTTTAATTGGGTAAATTTAAGGTAAATGAGCTTTTATTTGGATTAAAAAATGAAAGACCCTATCCACCAATTGTCGGGAATATTTATCATTTTATTGCAGTGCATTGCTGCACTGTTGTGTGTACTTTTTTTGTTATTGGGATTATTGGCCTTTAATGGATTGGATTTTGTCAATTTAATCCTAAAAATTATTGATGAACCTTACAGGATCCATTCCGATCAGGTATGGTTTGCCGGCTTTTTGTTTATGGGAAAAGCCTTCCTTAGTTTGATTGCTTTTATTGTCTTTACCTATCTGAAAAAAGTGATCAATAAGGAAATGACTTCCGGGCCACCTTTCCATAAATTGCCCTAAGGAAATCATTTTCCTAAAGATCTATTTTTTTGATTTCCTTATAGGTAAAATTAATGATGGTGCCCTCCTGGACCGTGCACATGCCCATGTTCGATCTCTTCGGGTTCAGCATCACGAATAGCAACTACTTCTCCTTTAAAAAATAAATCATATCCTGCCAGTGGAGAATTGAAATCCATATGTACTCCTTTGTAATCCACTTTTATTATTTCTCCTCTCAATTGGTTTCCCTGCTCATCCTGCATGGGGATAACTTTTCCCACTTTTAGCAAGTCTTTGTTTTTTTTGCCCTCTTCTTTAAAATTGGCTTTGGGGACAATAGTTACCTTGTTCTCATCATAATCCCCATAAGCATGCTCATAATCTATAAATACCTCAAAGGTATCCCCTACTGACTTGCCAGCAATGGCCTCTTCCAAAGCCGGAAGGACGTTTCCTGCTCCAAATAAAAATGGAAATGCTTGATCTTTATTTACTCTTTCCCAAAAAACATTTCCACTTTCACCATCATCAACATGTAGTTCATATGCTACAGTGACCACTTTATTTTTTTCAGCTTTCATTTGATATTATTTAACTTCACTTTTTCCGATCCAGGCCAATCCCCTTTTTTAATGTATCTCTAAAATTAAAAAATTAATTCCAGTAGGTGCTGTATGGTCAAGCTTTATTAAATTTCCGGCCAGAAAAATATTTTATTTTATGGAAATCTTTCTACAATCGGAAAATTGGATAGCACTTTTGACCCTGACATTTTTGGAGATCGTTTTGGGGGTAGATAATATCATTTTTATATCTATCGTTTCCAATAAGCTTCCTGAAAACCAACAAGCCAAAGCCAGAAATCTGGGATTAATGTTGGCCATGATTTTCAGAGTGGGTCTGTTATTGGGTATATCCTTTATCATCCAGTTTACTGAACCCTTGTTTTCCATTTTTGGTCATGGCTTTAGTGGCAGGGATCTAATTTTGTCTGGGGGAGGTTTATTCCTATTGTTCAAATCCACTTTGGAAATCCACCATAAAATGGAAGGAGAGGTTGAAAAGGTGAAATCCAATTCAGGAGCTTCATTTGGTAATGTTTTGTTTCAGATAATCCTCCTGGATATGATCTTTTCCTTTGATAGTATCCTGACCGCAGTTGGACTGGTAGATCATGTCATCATTATGATTATTGCGGTGGTGATTTCACTTTTGATAATGATGGCCTTTGCTGGAAAAATAAGCGATTTTATCAACAAACATCCTACCCTTCAGATCCTTGCTTTAAGTTTTCTGATATTGATCGGCGTGATGCTTTTGATAGAGGGATTCCATGTGGAGGTGCCAAAGGGTTATATCTATTTTGCGGTATTTTTCTCTCTTGCTGTGGAACTTGTTAATATGCGTATGCGGAAAAAATCGGCAGAAAAGCCGGTGGAATTGCATCCGAGAATGAAGGAATCTGAAGGGGAATAAAAGTAGTCAATTGAAGGTACACTTTTGAACCTTGACCATTAATTTTGAATGGAAAAAAGGCTTAGATGTATTTTACGGGTTTTCCTGATTTATTTTTTTATTCTTAATTATCCTTTAGGTAGATGGAAATTTTGGTAAATAAGAGTTCAGAGTCAAAATTTTGACCCTGAACTCTTATTTAAATATTTCAGTAAGATTTTAAGCTGATCTCTTTAGGTTTTGGACTCAATTTTCAAATAGTCCTTATTAATGAGAAAAATGAAGGGGACTACATAAATCCAATGCCTTAAAAGAGAACCGATGGCTTTCATTGGGCCTGCATTGCTTCCTGCTACCCCAGCTCCTAAAAGAGGAAACATAAATAACCAAACTAAAACTATAGTATGGGCAGTAATGAAAATAAAGGGCCTTAGCCAATACGGCCCCCAAAGAGATGGCGCTATTCCTGCATAAAGAACGGCCAGTAATATGCCATTACCATAGTGGCCGAAAACACCATAAGCACTTCCTAACCCTGTTTTGTTTCCAAGTAAATTAGGAATATCCCACCACTGTCCAGTGAGAATAAAGCCTAGTACATCAAATAGAATTGTACCGGCAATACCAGCGATAATTGCATTCTTCCAATTGATTGTCCGCATAACTTTTCTTTATATTGATCATATTAAATGGATTTGAAGACATTTATTTAACCATTACGGATTAAAATGCCTCCTTCACTTTTGGACAATTAGACGAGACTGGTATTTAATCCTGACAAAAAACAAATTATATATTTTCAATTATTTCAAGAATCCTGGCTTTTCTCACTTTGGAAGGTGTATGATTAATTTTTTTGTGATTAACAAACCAACTTTGGATGGTCTTGTTAATAATTTTACTTTGATTTTGATATGCGCTACATGCATTACACATTGAAAGATGGAATTTCAACCGAATTTTTTCCAAATTAGTAAGTGAAACAATTTCTTTTTTTTCGATTAGCCCAGTTGCTTTTATACAAGGAAGGAAAATGGGAGTTAAAATTTTTTTCATTTTCTTATTCATATGGCTTCCCCTTTACATTTTATCAAACCAATATTTCTCGATGCATTTTTTCAGGAAAAGTTTTGCTCTATGGATTATTTGCCAATAATTAGACGAGCTTACCTTAAGTTCCTGACAAATTTCTTTGTATCCTTTTTCCAATCTGTATTTCATCAGAACGGCCGTTTTCCAATTAATGGGAAGATCATCCATACAAGTGTCCATGACCTTGTTAAATGCTTCATTATCCAACAAATGCTCGTTTTCATCCCATAAATTTTCATATCCATTTAATTCCCAGTTCCCATTATTATCAAATAAAGAATTGGTAGTTTGAAAGGCTAAATTTTGGGAAGGGTCTTTATTCTTAAAAATGGAATGAGCGGATTTTCTATAATAATCTATGATTTTGTTATTTAAAATTTTAAATAACCAAGTTTTAGGAGAGCTATTACCTTTAAACGAATTATAAGACCTGTAAGCAGAAAGAAAGGTGTCTTGCACCAAATCTTCTGAAACTTCCCTTTCAGAAGTTTTATAAAAAGCCCAAGAATATAACTCATTCTCATACTCATTCACCCAATTTTCAAAAATTTTCCTTTGGTCCATGTGACTAATTTATTTTCATATACTGCTAATGAATTAAATTAAAGAATTTAACAACATCCACCTCCGGAATAATGCCAACTAGAATCACTTATGAAGATGTCCTTTCTTTCAAGCCCTTTCAAGGCTTCCGCCGTTTTATCACAAATAGCTAATGGCTGATTGTAAAATAAAATATGCCCCTTTTCATCATCGAAATACTCTCCTTCACCATGGTATATAGCAGATTTTCCTGTAAAAATGCAGGGACCATCCTTTGGGATGGGGTCTTTTATGGCACAGATTTCAAGACTTTCGATTATTATATCATTTTTTACCTCAGGAAAATGGGTTGAGGCCAATATCCGGTAAGGCCGTCTAGCCCTCACTTCTATGGTACCAAAACCTTGATCTGTTAACAGTTTTAGATAATCCTTTATAGGAATTGCTCCACTTATACATTGAGCTCTAAGTTCATCATTATTTCTTAATTCCTCAGGGATGTGCTGATCACAAACAGGGTCGGAAAGCACTAACCTTCCTCCTGGTTTAAGCACCCTGTATGCCTCAGAAATTGCCTTTTCCAATTCTTTTTCTTTGAAAATATTAAAAAGGCAATTTTGCGCCGTCACATCTACACTTTGATCAGCCAGGGGTAAAGACAAAGCATCTCCCTTTAATAAAGAAATAAATTCCTTTTGAAACCATGGGTTGGATTTTTCTGCTTCCACCAAATTATGATGTGCCACTTCAATCATCTCATCTAAAACATCCAAACCAATTACACTAGCTTTTTGGCGGGTAAAATAAGCGAACTGGAGAAGCTCCATCCCTCCCCCTATTCCTATATACAAAACAATTGGATTATTGGAGAGGTCATGGGGGTGGACGGTAGTTCCACATCCGTAGTTCATTTCTTGCATTATTTTCGGAACATGAAGCCCAGGCAAATTCCATACTGGGTTTGTTGTGCAACATAATCCCAGCATTGGTTCCTTGGCTGCTTTTTTATAAAGGTTATGGGTGCTTTCTAAATAATTGTTCATATGAAGTTTTATAAAGGACAAGGGGAATCCCAATAATAGGAGTAAAGGGAAATAGGGATATGGATCTTTTTCTAATTAAAATCTGAAAACAACAATAAGTTTCAAAATACAGAATTCCCTATCAATATGATAGTCTTCTGATAATTTATGGAATTTCCCGATAAACCGATAAAAGTGAGCTAAAAATCCCTGTCAGGAATTCTGGGTACCAGCGTCTATTCTATTGTTAAATATCCCGATGGAATTTCACCTTAAGGTTTGGTGCAAGGAGGTGGTGGATAAAATGATGAATTCACAAAAATGGAAATTTGGAAAAGAACAAACAAAGATGAAAGGAAAGTGTAATAATATAGGCCTATTCCTTTTATTGCTGTTTCTTACCCTTTTGCCTTTCAATTTATTGGGCCAGGCTTGTTGTTCCGGGGGTGTTCCGTTAGGAGGTACCCTTGGTTTGGGAACGGCAGAAGATAAATCCTTGCAATTTCTCCTGACTTATGATAGGAATGTTTTAAAGGACCTGATGGATTTCAGGATTTTACTGGATGATAATTCACGGAGCCGATTTACCACATCAACACTTTTAGAAATTAATTACGGTATTAGCGAACGTTTTGCTATTACTGGTGTATTCCCATATGTCCGACAAGAAAGGAGAATTAAAGGTTTTCAAGGCAAGGAAGATATTACTTTGACGGAGGGTTGGGGAGATATGATTTTGTTATTGAAATATAATTTACTTGACCCCAATAAACCTGCGAATTCACAATGGATTGTTGGGATAGGCCCAAAGATTCCCACAGGGGAGACCAACTTTAAAAATAACCAAGGGCTTACATTGGTTGCGGATATGCAACCGGGATCGGGCTCATGGGATACATTTTTTTGGATTTTCTTCCAAAAATCCAAATTTATTGTGCCTTCTCTTAGCCTGATGAAGGTGATTACCTATAGGAAATCCGGAAAAAATAAAAATTATAACGGAAGTCAGGTTTATCAGTTCGGTGATGAATTTATGTTCAATTTGGGCCTTAATTATAATTTTTTGATCCATTGGCCGACAGATATTTTTGTTTTTGGTAGGTATAGAAGCCAAACCGTTGATTTGATTGATGAAAATGTTTTTCCGGGCTCTGGAGGAAAATGGGGATACCTTATCCCAGGTTTGAATATAAGTTTTCATCCAAATATTGCACTTAGGGCTTCTGTTGACCTGCCAGTTTACCGAAATCTAAAAGGAACTCAATTAACAACTACTTATAAATATAATATATCCTTGTTTTATCAATTTTCATGGAATGATGCGGGGAAGAACAAGTTTAAATTAGAGTAGCTATGAAAAATTTAAAAAAAATAATTTCAAGTGTTTGGTTGGTGTTAATGTGTTCTTCCGGATGTACTGAAGGCGATAGTCCCAATAGCATAGGAGGGATTGGAGGAACAAAACAAGATACTACTTGGCTAATACCAATCAAGGAGGTATTTGATGGAGGGCCAGGAAAGGATGGAATTCCCGCCTTGACCAATCCCAATTTCATTTCAGCATCTGAAGCTATTTACTTAAGTGACGAGGATTTAGTGTTGGGTTATGTGGATCTTAATGAGGCAAAGGCTTATCCTCACAGGATTCTTGATTGGCATGAAATCATCAATGACGACATCAATGAGATTTCAATGGCAGTTATTTATTGCCCCCTAACCGGAACAGGAATAGCTTGGGATAGAAATATTGGGAAAGGGAAAACCACTTTTGGGGTTTCAGGTTTGTTATATAATACCAATATCATTCCCTATGATAGGGCTACAGACACAAATTGGTCCCAAATATTGCTAAAGGCAGTAAATGGAGATTTGGCTGGCCAAAATCCAAAAACCATTAATTTGGTGGAAACAAGCTGGAAAAACTGGCGGGAAATGTTTCCCCAAACTAAAGTTGTCTCGACTATTACCGGACACAACCGGAATTATGGTTTTTACCCTTATGGCAGTTACCGAACAAATGAAACTATCCTTTTTCCTGTAAGTAAAAGGGACAATAGATTGCATCCAAAAGAAAGAGTTTTAGGAATTATCCATGAAAATTCAGTAAAGGCCTACAGAATTGAAATGTTTGGAGAGGTCAATTCTTTGATCTTGGATCAGTTTGGAACTAATGATTTGGTAATAGTTGGCAATAAAACTAAAAACTTTATAGTGGCATTTAATAGGAAGCTTCCGGATGGGACATTATTGGATTTTGAGGTAGTAGAAAATAAAGGGGCCACCATTTTAAAAGACCAGGAAGGAAATCAATGGGATATCATGGGAAGAGCAGTATCTGGGCCCAGAGAAGGTGAAAGATTAAAGGCTATGCCTCAAATGATAGGATATTGGTTTGCCTGGGCCCCATTTTATAAAGTAGAATTGTTCCAGTAAAATTTAAAAAACCTTTTGAAGCATTACCCTTTTTGAGGCTTTTTATTTCTGTTTTTCCAGGTAAGTTTTCCGGTAATCGGACCAAATCTCATAAATGGGGTCCCCCTTAGAACTTAAGCCCATGTGATGCCAATCTCCGTTTTTGATTTCATAATTGAAGCCTAAGGAAGCACCCACCCTGCTGTCATCCTTGCTGAAAAATTCAATGTATTCGGTATATTTCCCGTTTTGAGCTGTATAATTTCCCCCACCTGTTCCGCTGAATTCACCGGTTGCAGAATTAAAAGCGATCCATTGGAATCTACCTCCTCCCAGGATTTTAATGGTTCGTCGGTCTCCGGGAGTCATGGTTTGGATTTCTCCGTCCCTTTTCCTGCCAGTAATTACCCAAGTGCCATCCAGAGGGTCTTCTCTTTCTGAGATTTTTTCCCAAATCTCAATATAATTTTTTCCCATTCTTCGACTGGATAAAACCAATTTTTCATCCACAAAGTCCATAGTGTAATCCTGAGTGGAGCCAACCAATTCCGGATTTTCTGTATAAAAATCAAAAGTTTCCTTATATTCTTCCCCTTCGATCGAATATAATCCGCCACCAGCATTTAAAAAATGATTGTTATCTGAAGTTTTAATCCCAAAGGCAAAATATCCATCCTGGTAGATTTTTACGCATTCCCGGTCTTTGACAGGCTCCCCGTTGAGATGGGTGAGTTTCCAGGCTCCTTCCAGGTCTTGAGCAAAAACTCCAAATACAATCATCATAAATGGAAGGAATAATAAATTTTTCATGGCATTTCCCTTTGGTTGAAAGTTTCAATTTACAAATTTCAAAGAAGGTAGGGTACTTATTATTTTTTCTTTATCCTTAATTTTTTATTAATGGCCCATAAATTAGAATAATTTGGGAATTTTGGTGATTTTATGCATTCCTGGAATTATAAATCAAAAGAAAGGAAAACGAAATATTGTCTATGAAAAAATTTGTTCTGGGAAAAACCAAGGAAGCAGTTTTGGGTATGTTGCCGGAAAATGCCATTCAAATGGCCAAATTGGGGGATAACAAAATATGCTTGGTCCGGATAGAGGAAAAGGTTTTTGCCTTTGAGCCCTTTTGCCCGCATCGGGGTGCAGCACTTCGGGACGGACATATCAATGGAAATTTGGAATTAGTTTGTCCTTTGCACCATTACCGCTTTGCCCTTCAATCCGGCCAATTGGCATCCGGGGGAAGTTGCCGGGATTTGGATATTTTTCCAACCAAATTGACGGATAGTGGCTTGGAGATTTTTATTGGCGAAGAGTAGGGGAGTAACGTTAATAAAAAAATCAGGTTGAGATGAGGAAGGTAGGGTATTATAAATAAGTCAGTGGGTACAAGGTACCAGGTTCGGGATACAAAGAGAAGACTGCTAACTGAACAAAATATTAATTTGGCTACTGTTTTAGTATTCAAACCTCCCTTATCTGATCATCCCAAGTATAGTCCGAATGAAAACATGAAGGAGGAAATCATTTTTAAAATTGGAAATCCATCAAATTCACGCAAATTAGTGTAATTCGTTGACCTATTCTGGATCTTTGAGACTACTAGGACCAGTGCAGATATACTAATTACGCCTTCTCAAAAACCAAAGCCGCCCAATTATCCCTAACCTTTTGATTTTTTAGGTTAAGGCCCAGGGATTCGGCTCTTAATTGTATTTCTGGAATATCATGATCATAAAAACCACTGAGAAGTAAGAAGCCTTTTGTTGGAAGCAAATTAACATATACCTCCATTTCATCCAGCAATACATTTTTGTTGATATTGGCCAGTGCAATATCAAATGGGCCTTGGGGATTGACTTCTCTGATGGTTCCATGACCCATCTTGACCCCGGCCATGCCATTGAGTTCAAAATTCTCATTGCCATTTTCCACGCACCAGTTGTCAATATCAAAAGCTTCGATATGTTTAGCCCCCAACTTATGGGCCATGATGGCTAAAATTCCGGTTCCAGCCCCAATGTCAATGACAGATTTTCCCTGATGGTCTATTTCCAACAGATGGGAAAGCATTAAATAGGTAGTGGCATGATGGCCGGTTCCAAAGGACATTTTTGGATTGATGACGATTTCATGCTTGACATCCTCTTTGCTGGGATGAAAAGAGGCCCTGACATAAACCTCCTTGCCCACCTGAATGGGATCATAGTGTTTTTCCCATTCCTCATTCCAGTTTACCTTGGGCATTTTTCCTTCCATAACTTTTATCTGTGCAACCTCCTGATACCTATCCAGGATTTCTTGATAAGCTTCCCGGTCAAAATGGTCCTCCTGGGAATAGGCTTCCAGTCCTGAATCAGTTTCCAAAAAAGAATCAAAGCCAATTTCAGCCAGTTCGGCAATTAGAATTTCCGTAAATTCCGGTTTACACTCGATTTTAAATTCCAGGTAATCCATGATGGTGGAGGAATAGATGGTTTAAATAAATGAAGGTAGGAAGAAAAATTAACCCGGTTCAAAAGATGAACCGGGTTAAAGAATATTTAGAAGGACTTAATGATGTCTACAAAGTCTCTGGATTTTAGGGAGGCTCCTCCGATAAGGCCGCCATCTACATCAGGCTTGGAGAAAATTTCCTGGGCATTGGAGGGCTTGCAGCTTCCGCCATAAAGGATGGAAATTTTGTCAGCAAGTTCTTGACCATATTTAGAAGCAATATGGGCTCTGATAGCTGCATGCATGTCCTGAGCTTGTTCAGAAGTGGCGGTTTTACCTGTGCCGATGGCCCAGATGGGTTCATAAGCAATGACAATTTTTTCAAAATCAGCTTCACTCAGTCCGAATAGACTTTCTGTCAATTGGTCTTTTACATAAGCTTCATGGGTACCTGCTTCTCTGATTTCCAATGGTTCACCGCAGCAAAAGATTGGGGTCAATCCATTTTCCAAGGCTTGTTTCACCTTTTCAGTCAGCAATTCATTGCTTTCTTTGAAATATTCTCTTCTTTCACTATGACCAAGGATCACATAAGAAGCGCCAAAAGAGGCAAGGATGGGAGCGGAAACTTCTCCAGTAAAAGCACCTGAAGCCTTGTCAGAACAATTTTGGCCGCCCAAAAAGATATTGGAAGCGTCTCCGATCAATTTCTTGACATTGGAGGCATGAACAAATGGAGGGTTCAATACAATGGTAACATCATTTACAGGCTCATCTTTGACCATATTAACAATTTCAGAAGTGAGCTTTTGGCCCTCTTCCTGCGTTCCGTTCATTTTCCAGTTTCCGGCAACAATTTTTTTGCGCATGATAATTAGTGTTAGGTTTAATATATTTGATATCTAAACTATAATTACTGCCCTATTTTTTTGGGCAAATATTGTTTCGAGGCTAAAATTAATCAAAATGTCCTTCCTAAGAAAAGATTATTCCAACGAGCGTCCCAAAAAAGCCCTGAGCCCTTCCCAGGCCAGGGTGAAAATAGCTGCTTTTTGTGCTTATCAGGAACGTAGTCAGCAGGAAGTAAGGGATAAGTTATATGGGTATGGACTAAATAAAGGTGATGTGGAGGACTTGCTTACTGAAATGATCACTGAAGGGTTTGTTAATGAATCCAGGTTTGCAGAAGCCTTTGTTCGGGGAAAATTTAAACTTAAAAAATGGGGAAGGGTAAAAATCCAACAAGCCCTACAACAGCATCGACTTACCCAAAATTGCATCAAGGAAGGAATGAAAGAAATAAACCCTGATGAATATTGGGAAACGCTTTTGGAATTGGCCGAAAAGAAATGGGCATCCACATCGAACAATGAGCCCCTAAAAAGAAAAGCTAAGGTTCAGCGGTTTTTGTTATACCGTGGATATGAAAATGATTTGGTTCAAGCGGCTTTGGAGGAAGTTATGGAAGATTTTTGAGCATATACACGTCCTCCTTTTCCTGGGGAACTACTTCCAGTACATTAGCCAAAACCAATCTTATCAAGGTTTTGGAAGCAATAAACCTGGGCAATTTTGCAATTTTGGAGTATTCTTTTAAAGTAATGGATGATTTGTCCCCCAGTGCTTGCATCAGCTTGGTTTCTTTTTCTCCATAATTGAAGATGATATCTTTTGGCTTTTTTTGCCTTCTTAATATCTGCCAAACTTCCCTGCTGGCCTGAATGGTGCGGTCATCTGCCCGGACAAAAGATTTTTTCCTTCCTTCTTCATATAAATAATGGGGTCTTTTGGGGCTTTTTTCAAAATGGTAAACAGCCACGCCCTTCTTTTCATTGATGGGGATGATCCATTGTTCATATTGGACCATCGGACGGATCAGGTCTTTGATGGCTTTGTCCAGGACATATACTTCTTCGTCAATATACCTATGACCACTCACTGTCTTGTCATCATCCACACCGATCATCAGGTAACCACCATCAGTGTTGGCCAAGGCAATGACTTCCCTTACTATTTTTTCAGGGTTTGACACTTTCTTTTTGAATTCAATATGCAACCCTTCGCCTTGCTGCGCCAGTTTTGTCACCTCCCGAAGTGTCATTTCCTTTTTTGTTTATCTAATTAAAAAGCTGATTCCAGCCCTTAATCCTGCCACATTACTAATGGCATAATAATCAACCATACCCTCAAACCTTATACGGTACGAAGCATTAAAAGTATATCCCAAGCCAATTGCCACATCACTTTCTTTTCCAACCAATCCCCTAATCCTTGCAAAAAGAGGTTCAAAAGGGTAAGCCCTGGCTCCCAATGTTACTTGGTTGGAATGGTTATAGTTAAATTCGTAACCTCCAGAAAAGGAAAGGAAATGCCTGTGGAAATAATTGATTTCTGTTCCGATTTGGTACCTCCTGATCACTCCTGGTGCATCGGTTCTTACCAGGTCAATAGCTCCTGAAATTAAATAGCTGCCTTCTGCTTGTTGGGCTTCAGCACGGTAGTAAAATAATAAAAAAAGGCCTAAGGCCATTAAGGTGATCTTCTTTTTCATGCGTCCATTCTTTTGAGCTCTTCCAAGCGTTTTTTCAATCCCTCCCATTCGTCCCTCAAGCGGGCGGCCTCCATAAAATTAAGCTCTTTGGCAGCCTTTTCCATTTGTTTTTGGGTTTGGGGAATCAATTTCTCCAGCTTGTCCTTGCTCAAATACTGTACCACCGGATCCGCTGCATAGGATTGCTCATCGGTGAAATGGTCATCATAATATTTAGCATTCTTCTTACTATCTGCAACCTTAGTTTGCCCCATAATCCTTTCACGGGATTTGATCACGGTTTTAGGAACGATGCCATGCTCCTCATTATATGCCATCTGAATAAATCTTCTCCTTTTGGTTTCATCAATGGCTTTTTTCATGGATTTGGTAGTCCTGTCTGCATACATGATCACCCGGCCATTTTCGTTTCTTGCGGCCCTACCTATGGTCTGTACCAAACTCCGTTCATTTCTAAGGAAACCTTCCTTGTCCGCATCCAAGATGGCTACCAGGGAAACCTCAGGCAGATCCAATCCTTCCCGCAGAAGATTCACCCCCACCAGCACATCAAACACCCCCAATCGAAGTTCCCGGAGGATTTCCACCCGATCCAGGGATTTTACTTCTGAGTGGATATACCGGCATTTGATCCCGGCCCTTTCCAAAAATTTGTGGAGTTCTTCGGCCATTCTTTTAGTCAAGGTAGTGACCAAAGCCCTATCACCTTGTTGAATGGTTTGATCTATTTCCTCCATCAGATCATCGATTTGATTTCCACTGGGCCTAACATCAATCAATGGATCCAATAGGCCGGTTGGCCGGATTATTTGTTCGACTACCAAGCCATCGGTTTGATTGAGTTCATAATCGGCCGGTGTGGCGGAGACATAAATGATCTGGTTGGTAAGGTTTTCAAATTCATCAAACTTCAAAGGCCTGTTGTCCAATGCAGAAGGAAGCCTGAAACCAAAATCAACCAGATTGACCTTTCGGGAGCGGTCCCCTCCCCACATGGCCCTGATTTGGGGCATGGTTACATGGCTTTCGTCTACCACCATCAAAAAATCATCCGGAAAATAATCCAACAAGCAGAAAGGCCTGGCTCCTGCTGCTCTTCTGTCAAAATACCTGGAATAGTTTTCTACGCCCGAACAATAACCCAGTTCCCTCATCATTTCCAGGTCAAACTCTGTCCTTTCCTTCAACCTGCTGGCTTCTTCCAACCTCATATCTTTTTCAAAAAAGGAAATTTGAGCCATCAGGTCGTCTTGAATTTCCTTAATGGCCACATCCAATACGTCCTTGCCGGTAACAAAAAGGTTGGCTGGGAAGATGGTGATGATTTTTTCATCCGAGATTTTTTTGCCGGTTTCCGGCTCTACTCTTTGGATGGCTTCTATTTCATCGCCCCAAAAATAAATGCGGTATGCAAAATCTGCGTAGGCAACAAAAATATCAACGGTATCACCTTTTACCCGAAATGTTCCATGTTTGAAATCATGGTTGGCCCGGCTGTAAAGTATATCCACAAGTTTAAACAACAACTGATTTCTGGGAATCCGATCGCCTTCCTGAAGTTTGATTACATTTTTTCCAAATTCCTCAGGGTTACCAATACCGTAAATACAGGAAACCGAGGCCACGACAATGACATCCCGTCTACCACTTAATAAAGAGGAGGTGGCGCTTAAGCGAAGTTTTTCGATTTCCTCATTGATGGACAAATCCTTTTCGATGTACACCCCACTTGATGGTATAAAGGCTTCCGGTTGATAATAATCATAATAGGAAATAAAATACTCCACTGCATTTTCAGGAAAAAACTGCTTGAATTCCCCATATAGCTGGGCTGCGAGGGTTTTGTTATGGCATAGTACCAATGTTGGTTTTTGTACCTCCTGAATAACATTGGCTATGGTAAATGTCTTACCAGAACCAGTAACTCCCAATAATACTTGGGCTGGATCGCCTTCTTTAACTCCTTCTGATAATTTTTTAATGGCTTGGGGTTGGTCACCGGTAGGGCTATATTCGGAAATAATCTTAAAATCCATAATAAATCAATATCCTTGAGTAACATGAAAATACAGAAGAAAAGTTTATTTCACCATAACATTTCTTCCGGCGGCTTTTAATCGCTCCAAGTTATAATAAAGGTAATTTGTCCGCAAGATAACCACCAATATCAGGGGCAGGATACTAGGGTGAAATGACTGCCAGCCCATAATCCAGAAAACTATGGCAGCATCGGCAAGAATAAGGGCAAACAAAAGGTATTTTCTTACCCATTGGGCAGGATATTTCTGGGTCAATCCATAAAGCAAACAACCGTGGACCGGAAAAGCCCAAAGCAAGTTCCAATTGTATTTTGTAGCTGTATGCTCGGTAAAAAACCATAATAAAAATACCACTATTCCGATAATGCTGAGAATCCCAAATAAGGCCAAATCAAAACCGATATAAAGCCTCTTCTTTTTGAAACCGATATAAGTAATGATAATAAATATTATGGCTACCAACCAAAATAAGACATATGGATTGAATATGCTCCCGGGAATTTTAACTGGAGGAAGTTTGAGGACGGTTTGTTGTTTTTTAACCAAGGGCCTGGTTGGTCCATCCCCAACTATTTCAGCCCTAGAAAATGCGGCTTCCATATAATCCGGCAAAAACTGTTTTTCCCTTTCTTTTGCATTTTGATCAATGACACTGCCTAGTGCCAGGTCAATGCCTAAATCTGCCCAGGGTAAGGGATATACATATTCATCAATTAGGGTTCGGAAAGTTTTTTCCTCTATTCCCCCAGGATCTTTCCACTCCAATTGATCACCCAAAACCACTTCAAATAAATCCCGTATCCGGGTGGCACAATTATCATAAAAGAAATCATAGCGGTAAAACCGGTTTTCAGGTTGGTAATTTTCCCGCAAAAATTTTACTGCTCTGGCAGTCTGTTCCGGATTTAAATCCAGTACCTGCTCCCTTACCTCCCTTTCCAGATAAGTGTAATGGTCAATAAATTGCTGATAAGTGCTTACACTTAACATATAGTCCAGTTTTCCCCTCGAAAATTTCAGATAAAAATTAGGGGTATTGAAATCAAAAGTGCCATAATTAAAAACTAAATCCCTGCCACTCAATATGTCCTTCACACGAACTGCTGAATGCCCAAAAGCACTGTAGAGTTCTTCCCCTGGGTCGCAAGTCAACAAACTGACCTGGTAATTTTGCGCTTGTAGAATAGAAATATCCAATGAAACAAGTAAAAAAAATAAGGCAATTTTTTTCATGAATAAGATTATCTGGTTAAATTTATTACAAAGCTAACTTTTTGACTATGACTTTTTTAGACTACAATCATTTTTTGGATAGGCTTTATCCGAAACGAATGTACGAGATAATATCGGTAATATTAATTACCGGAGGGATAATCTCAGCCCCTTGTGATGCCCAAACGGTGAATGCTTACCGGACGGTTTCTTCTGGTTATTTTGATGCAGTAGAGATCTGGGAGATTTATAATGGAAGTGATTGGGTGGCTGCCAGTAAAAAGCCCGATAAAGATTATGACATTTACATTGAAAATGCCCACTTGGTGACTTTAAGGCAGGATGAGGAGGTTAAAAGTTTATATTTAAATGCTGCAATAGGGGCAGACCAAAAAATTAATATTAATGGCTGGGAACTGCACATATATGGTAGTCTAAATGCTTTTGAAGGAGATGCCCCTGGAACATCACGTGGTGCCTGGAATACCAATAATTGGATTGGAAACAGCCTGGGTAGTAAAATAGTTTTTAAGGGAGATTCCCGAACTATTATTGAGGAGGGAGCTTGGAGCGGGTTCTCAATAAATAGTACCTATTCAGTCGTTTTTGATGGAGGGGTTGGAACTGAATTTGTCATTAATGAACCTTTCAAAGCCAACAAATTTACTATTAAGTCAGGGACTGTTGTACAAAATTGGATGGAAGAAAAAGGTTGTTCCACCCTATCTTTCAATTCTAATGATGATTTTGGAGAAGGGGCTTATGGTGACTTGGTTGTGGAAGATGGGGCAACCTTGGAAACTAAGTGTTCTGAAGGAATAACTTTCAGGTCTTCTACGCAGCCTTCCTCGCTTTTTGAAATAGAAGAAGGTGGGAATTTAGTTTTAAAAGGGAACCAACCTGAAATTAATGCAGCCACCATATCCCTGGAAGGAAATGTTTTCTATCAAGGGGAAAGTGGTAATCAGCAATTTATTACCTCAGAATTGGCAGGTTCTGGAGAAGTTGAAACATATCGAAATTTATTTTTTTCGGGAGCAGCGATTAAGGAATTACCTTCCACCCTAGAGGTCAAAGGAGACTTCGAAAAATTGGGAGGAGGAAGCGTTCAACAGAATAATACAACATTGATTTTTTCAGGAAATGAGGATCAGAATGTGTCTAATTGGGCTATGGAGGTTGATGAGCTGGAGATTGATAAATCTGCTGGTGAAATTAGGGTGGATAATGACATTACGGTGATTGATAACTTTTTGATGAACAAGGGGAGCCTTGATTTATCAAACAATAATCTCTTTTTTAATACTTCTGGTTTGGGCTCTTATCAATATACAGGCGGAACATGGCTGAATTTGGCCGAAGTTCATTATGAAAATATCCCGTCAATTTTGAACGCTGAAAATGCTACATTCCCATTTATTGATCAAAAAGAGGGAGGGATTCGGAAATTGCAGTTAGTTGGAAATCATAGTGCTTCAAATCCAGATATTACCATACAATATCATGAGGCGAAAGGTGTCAATCAAGATCCCGGTTTCCAGGATGATGATGGCACCCCTATTTTGTATCAGTTGAACAGTTATTTTACTTTTTCTGGTACAATGGCAGGAACGGAGGATTTGGAATTAAAAATTTCAGCTGATAACCTGATAGTGGAGGATGCGGATGATTTAAGGATCGTGGGAAATCAAGAAGCAGCTCCCGGTATGCATTTGCCAGGAGAAATGGTTGGAGGAGAAGCTTGGTCCAAAAGGGAGGTGTCCTTTGATGAATTAAATGGAAATGACTTTACCATAGGAAGTTATCGTGTGGCCACCATATTACCTGTTTACTGGTTGAATTATCGAGCAAACCAATCTGAGAAGGGAAATCTGATTTTCTGGGAAATTGGAGGAAAGGATCGCTTAAAATTATTTTATCTGTACCGTTCCTTGGGTGGGATTGATCATTTTGAAAAAATTGGAAAGGTTAATCCCAAGGTAAATCAGGTTAAACAAGATTATTCTTTTTTGGATGGTGGAATTATTAATGGGGAGCTTGCATATTACCAGATTGAGATCCTAAAAAAAGATGGAAAGCGGATTTTCAGTCCCGTTTTTAAATTGGAACAAAATCAAAACTTTCAATTTACAGGGTTGGCCATTGGACCCAACCCCTATTCTGGGGGCAATCTTTATCTCAATGTTTCAAAAAAATGGCTAAAGCATGAATTTAAAATTCACCTCCAGGACTGTCAGGGAACATTTATTGCCCAATTTAGGGGAAAGGGGAAGTTGATATTTCAAGATTTAAAGAACACTTTAAAAGAACAAAGTGCTGGTTTGTATTTTATTTCTTTTATTCATCCTTCAGGAATACAGGTGCTCAAATGGGTAAAGCAATAAAAAAGGCTCCAAATTAAAAATTTGGAGCCTTTGTAATATTTCTTAAAAGATTTTATTCCACCGTTACAGATTTGGCCAGATTTCTGGGTTGATCCACATTGCAACCTCTCATTACAGCAATATGGTAAGAAAGGAGTTGAAGCGGAATCACAGAAATCAAAGGAACGAACGCTTCGTGGGATGAAGGGATTTCAATGGTATGGTCGGCCATTTTCTTCACCATTGTATCCCCTTCTGTCACTACGGCAATGATTTTTCCTTTTCTCGCTTTCACTTCCTGGATATTGCTCACTACTTTTTCATAAGAGCTGTCTCTTGTTGCAATAAATACAACAGGCATTTCCTCGTCAATAAGTGCAATAGGCCCATGTTTCATTTCCGCTGCAGGATATCCTTCCGCATGGATATAAGAAATCTCTTTTAACTTCAATGCTCCCTCCAGAGCAACAGGGAAGTTATATCCCCTACCCAGGTAAAGGAAATTTCTGACATCCTTAAATTGCTTTGCGATTTCTTCCACCTGGGAATTAAGCGCTAATGCTTTCTCTACTTTGGCAGGAACCGTTTCCAATTCGTGGAGAAATTGGATAAATTGTCCTTCTGGAAGAGTACCCCTTTGATATCCCAGCATTAGGGCCATCATTGAAAGAACGGATATTTGGGCAGTAAATGCCTTGGTTGAGGCAACACCAATTTCCGGTCCGGCATGGGTATAAGATCCAGCATGTGTTGCCCGTGCAATGGAAGACCCAACCACATTACACACCCCAAAGATGGTTGCTCCTTTTGATTTGGCCAGCTCGATGGCAGCCAATGTATCGGCTGTTTCTCCGGATTGAGAAATGGCGATCACAAAATCCCTTTCATTAATCACCGGGTTTCTGTATCTGAATTCAGAAGCATATTCTACCTCAACAGGTATTCTGGCAAATTCTTCAAATAAATACTCAGCTACCAGACCAGCGTGCCATGAAGTTCCACAAGCTGTGATGATGATCCTGTGAGCATTTTGGAATTTTTTCATATAATCCCGCAAACCTCCAAGAACCAACCTTCCGGATTTAACATCCAAACGGCCCCTCATACAATCTGCAATTGACCTTGGCTGTTCGTATATCTCCTTCAACATAAAATGGTCAAAACCACCTTTCTCAATGGCTTCCAGTTCCATGTCCAACTGGTTGATATAGGGGTGAGTTTCTACATTTTCAATGGTTTTGATCTGAAGGTTGTTGTTCCGGATTACTGCAATTTCATAATCGTCCAAATACACCACTTGGTTGGTATATTCAATAATTGGGGTCGCATCAGATGCTAGGAAATATTCCTCTTTCCCAACACCAATAACTAAAGGGGATCCTTTTCTTGCGGCTATCAAAGTATCAGGTTCCTCTTTGTTCATCAGGACAATGGCATAAGCACCTACCACTTTTTGAAGGGCAAGTCTTACCGCTTCCTCAAGGCTGCACTGATTTTTTTTATAAATGTCCTCAATGAAATTAATGAAAACTTCCGAATCTGTTTCACTGTGGAATTTATACCCCTTATTGATGAGGTCTGTCTTAATCACTTCGTAATTTTCAATGATGCCATTATGGATCATGGCAAAATTTTCCGAAGAGGAATAATGAGGGTGGGCATTCACATCATTGGGTTCCCCATGGGTTGCCCACCTTGTATGGCCAATCCCAATAAGAGACTTTAGATTAGCGTTATCTTTTAGTGAATTTTCTAATTCAGAAACCTTGCCTTTTTTCTTGTAAACACTTAGTCCAGAGTCATTTAATAAAGCCACTCCAGCACTATCATAACCTCTGTATTCTAGCCTTTTCAGGCCTTTGATGATGATAGGCAAAGCGTCCTGCTTGCCTACATATGCCACAATTCCACACATAAAAATAGAAATTTAATGGGGTAAGAAGTTTTTTGATTTTTAACGTAATTTGGAATAGTAAATTTTTAGAGAAATCGAATTTTGATTGACGATATACTCTCTCAAAGATCTTACCAAATCATTTATGTAACTTGGATTTGATGGGGTTCTGGGATAAAGGAGCAAGTCGGTCCTATCCAACTCATCAAATCTGTACAAGGCATTAATGTAGGAAGTGATTTGTTGTTGATAAATATATTTTTCTGAATCAAAAATCAAAGCACTTGACCCGCCTGAAGAAACTGCAGGAATATAATTTCCCTCACTGTCGGTGGCAACTTGAGGAGCGTTTTCTCTCTGTACAGAAAGCAAAGCCCCATCCGCCTCCCGGGTTTGGATTTTGTTGTTTTCATCTGCAAAATACATAATCAGATTACTTGGTGGTAATTTGCTGTCAGAAAAATTTTCCGTTGGCCCCATCTCCAAGCTTGCCTGATTGAGGTTTATATTATGGGCGGTATCCAAAAATGTCCTCAATGGTTCCATATCTAACTTCAGAATTAGGCCTAAATTGGCCTTGCTACCAGCTAATTCACCGGGGTCATAAGCTGTATTTGGCACTTGTACGATTTCAGTTGGCGTTCCTGTGCGGTCACTAATTACACCGTTAAAATGTCTTGATTGGAAAGTCGTAATATTGTATGCGGTGGATGTGGTATCTCCTTCACTATGGTAATACAACCTCATCCCTGTGCTACTTCCCATTTGAATAGTAAGGGTGGTTTCCTCATCCGGGTTTCCTTTTAAGGCAAAGCCAGGAAAATAATCCCTAAAAGTGAAGATATTCTCAAAAACAGGATCATTATTCTGTAATTTTGAGAATAGGTCCTGGGCAAAGGCCTCTTCAACCACCATTGAAACGGTTGTATCTGAATTGGCTTCCAGTTCAAAGGATCCTGTTGCAAAAGCAGTTTCTTCATAGGCCAATTGATCAAAATTATAATAAACTGTGTCCAAGATGGGCTCGGTCAATTGGTGTGCGGAAAAGGACTTGAGCTCATCCATATCCTCACTGGTGAGACCTATAATGTTCAGATCAAATCTCGCTGAATCAAAAATAGCATCTTCCCCAGGTTTGGTGGTGACAGGGTTAAAAGCCATTCGACTGTACCCTATTGATTCGGTCCGGCCAAAATAGGAACTAATGTCCCCTCCTGCAACCAGAACACTGCTATTGGTGGTATTGACGGAATCTATCAACACCAAAGAAGCAGAAAGGGGTATTTCTTTATAGAAAACCCCTATCTGATTTGTGTTTGGATCCAGTTCCAGGCCGATATCTGTTGGATCGGTACATGAACTGGCAAATGTCAATGAAAGTAATAAGGAGCAAGCCAGTTTAGCCGGCAAGTTCGTTATAGATGTTGTAGTAACTTTCAAAAAGTTGTTCTTTTTCGTCTTCGTTGTTAATCTCACACTTTTTGTCTTTAGAGCACTCTTCAATTAGTTGATTAAGACTTTCAGATATTTCGTCACCTTTGACTACCCCATCGGCATACTCCATGCCAATTTTAAGGAATCCTTCATAGTCCTTCGACTTGAGTGGGGCTAAAATGCTGTCATCGATATCCACCATTTTTACCTTTTCCAACAAGTCATCGCCAAATTTATGATTAAATCCGTTATTATAAATAGCAAAGACGGATTTTGTGTCCTTGAATAATGGCTCGTTTTTATAAGTGGTTTTTAGGTACAATGGAATCAAGCTGGTCATCCAGTCATTACAGTGGACAATATCAGGAGCCCAACCTAATTTTTTGACAGTTTCAATTACACCTTTACAGAAGAAAATAGCTCTTTCATCATTATCTTCATAGAATTTTTCTTGCTTATCAAAGAAAACACTCTTTCTTTGGAAGTAATCTTCATTATCTATAAAGTAAACCTGAAGTTTGGCATTAGGAATTGAAGCCACTTTGATGATCAATGGCTTTTCTTCCTCCCCTACTGATATATTGATACCGGAAAGCCTTACTACTTCATGCAACCTGTTCTTTCTTTCGTTGATCAAACCAAATCTTGGAACAAGAATGCGGATTTCCATTCCCTTTTCCTGCATGGCCTGAGGTAGGGCCCTCACGAAGTTGGCCACTTCTGAAGTTTGAAGGAATGGATTAATTTCACTGGCAACGTAGAGAATACGAAGTTTAGACATATCTTGTTTTTTTAGTTGAGGGATAATACGGGACTACAAAGGTACAAAAAAAAACGTAAAAATCCATTGTATTTATCCAGAATAATTTACTTTTGCCTCTATTTTGGTATAAGTAAATCCTGGTGTTTTGAAAATCCTCCATACAAAAGAAGAAGTAAAATCCGCCTTACTGGCCCATAGGAAGGAAAATAATTCCATAGGGTTGGTTCCTACAATGGGTGCTTTGCATGATGGGCACATTTCATTAGTAAAACATGCGAGGTCACACGCAGATATTACCATAACTTCCATTTTTGTCAATCCTATTCAATTTAACAATCCATCAGACCTGGAACATTATCCGAGAACCCTGGAAAAGGATTTGGAATTGCTGGAAAATAAAGGTGTGGATTATGTCTTTTTGCCAGAAATAGAAGAAATGTACCAAGAGGAAACACTTTTAAAGTTTGACTTTGGGTATTTGGAAAACACCTTGGAGGGGGAGTTTCGGCCAAGCCATTTTAATGGTGTAGGGATAGTGGTTTCAAAGCTCTTTCACATAGTCCAGCCTGATTATGCCTATTTTGGCCAAAAGGACTTGCAGCAAGTGGCTATTATCAAAAGGTTGGTAAAAGACCTTTCATTTGATGTGAAAGTGGAAGTGGTCCCAACTATTAGGGAAAAAGATGGTTTGGCCATGTCTTCCAGAAATGTTAGGCTTGGAGAAGAGGAGCGAAAAGCCGCTTTGTTATTATTTAATTCCCTTAATTTGGCAAAAGATGAACTATTAAAGGGTATAAGTTGGTTGGAGGTAAAGGAAAAAGTTCTAAGCAAGTTTGATCAGGAGCCACTGGCCAAACTGGAGTATTTTGAATTAGTGGAAACTGATTCTTTAAAAAAGCTGAATAGCTTCAACCCCAGGGAATTAGATGATACTAAAAAATACTCGGTTTGTATGGCTTCTTTTATTGGAGAAGTGAGACTTATCGACAATTTACCAATATATTGATTAAATTTGCGGTAAAATTAAAATAGCATGCAAATTCAGTTATTGAAATCCAAGATTCACCGTGTTAAGATTACCCAGGCCGAATTACATTATGTGGGAAGCATTACCATAGATGAAGAATTGATGGAAGCGGCCAATATCATTGAAAATGAAAAGGTGCAAATTGTCAATGTAAACAATGGTGAAAGGCTGGAAACCTATGTGATCAAAGGAGAAAGAGGTAGTGGAATGGTTTGCCTGAATGGCCCCGCAGCTAGGAAAGCCCAAGTGGGAGATGTTGTGATTATTATTTCTTATGCAACTATGGATTTCGAAGAAGCCAAAAAATATAAACCCCTGGTGGTATTTCCAGATGATTCTAATAAATTATAATAAATATTGAGACTTAGTACTAAGCAATGGATCCAAGTAGGCATTTCCTTGGTGGTAGCCATTTGGATCTTTTGGTTTTTGTATAAAGATGTGAAAATGGAAAGCCTGTTGGAAGCACTTCAGCAGGCTTCTCTCTTTTGGATCTTTATGTCTGTATTTATTTCCGTATTAGGTTATGGGCTCCGGGCATGGCGTTGGAAGCTCCTCATTGAAGGGGATGTTGGCAAAAAGGTAAAATCATCTCATTCCTTTTGGGCATTGATGGTGGGCTATTTGGTTAATCTCCTGGTTCCCCGGGCAGGCGAAGTGGCCCGTTGCGGGGTGCTAAAAAGAACCGATAATCTTCAGGTAAGTAAATTGCTGGGTACAGTGATTTTGGAAAGGATGATAGATTTATTGTTTTTGCTCGGGGTAATGGTTCTTGCCTTTGTAGTTGAACATGAAGTTTTTGTCCAATTAGCTGGAGATCTGGTCAGTTTAGAAACCTTGGCAGTAAGCCTAAAAAGTTACATGCCCCTTTTGTTGGGAGGGGTGATCCTTATTGGAATCATCCTAAATTGGGTTAGGAAAAGGTACAGGGACCATGGACTGGTCCAAAAATTCCAACATTTTATGCGGGAATTTTTTCAGGGAATGAAAAGCCTTCGGCAAGTTACCCATCCCAAAAGTTTTTGGATGGCCTCTACTTGTATTTGGATCATTTATTTTTTGATGATGTACTTTGTGGCCATTGCCATTCCAAGCACTGCCAATTTGTCCCCTTCCGCTGTTTTGATGGTCATGGTGATGGGAAGTATCGGCATGATAGCTCCTGTTCAGGGGGGGATTGGAACTTTTCATGCACTTGTAGCTTTTATTTTGATGACATATGGTCTTACTGAAGAGGAAGGCAAAATTATTGCTGTGATCATCCACAGCAGTCAGGTTTTAACGGTGCTGTTATTGGGTGCCTTAGGATTATTTATGGTAGCAAAAATTACCTTGGTAGCAAAACTAAAGCCTGAGAAGTTACGTAGTAAATAAGGTTTTAAACAACAAGAATATGCTATTAATTTTAATTGTCGTAGTATTTGCGATTATTGGCTATGTGGTAAGTAAACGCCTGAAGGGTAAATTCAGGAAGTACTCACAGATTGCCCTGAAAGCTAATTTGTCCGGTAAGGAAATTGCCGAATTAATGTTAGCAGATCATGGTATAAGTAATGTGCAAGTCAATTGTGTAGAGGGAAAACTTACAGACCACTATAACCCACAGAACAGAACGGTAAATCTTAGCCCGGATGTTTATTACGGAAGGAATGCCGCTGCTACAGCCGTTTCTGCTCACGAATGCGGTCACGCTGTGCAACATGCGAAAGCCTATTCCTGGCTTCAATTGAGGTCTGCCATGGTACCCCTTCAAAATGCTAGCGGGAGAATTTTAAATATTGTATTGATTGCCTCCTTGTTTGGGGGCTTTTTGATCGGCTTGCCTTATGAATTCATTGGGGCCATTGTGGTCGGGGCTTATGGTATCATGACCCTTTTCACACTTGTGACCCTTCCAGTGGAATTTGATGCCAGCCGCAGGGCATTGGCGTGGGTTCAAGAAAGGAATATTGTAACCGAAAAAGAATATGGAATGTCCAAGGATGCTTTGAAATGGGCAGCGATGACCTATGTGGTTGCTGCATTGGCCTCACTGGCTACCTTGGCTTATTATATATTCGTTTTCTTTGGAGCGAGAGATTAATAATCCAAATACATAATATCATTAGAGAAAGGGGCAAGAAATTGCCCCTTTTGTTTTTTTAAGCTATATTCCTGAAGCAACCAAGCCCAAAAACCCAAATGAATTTTGAGCTAACCGAAGAGCAAATGGCGGTCCAACAGGCAGCAAGGGATTTTGCCAATAGTGAATTACTTCCTGGGGTAATAGAAAGGGATTCACAAGGGAAATTCCCCCATAGACAGGTGAAAAATATGGCCGAATTGGGTTTTATGGGTATGATGGTGGATCCCAAATATCTTGGTGGGGGTATGGATACCATTTCTTATGCCTTGGCCTTGGAAGAAATTTCCAAAATTGATGCTTCAGCAGCCGTTATCATGTCAGTGAACAATTCTTTGGTTTGTTGGGGCCTGGAAAAGTACGGGTCCATTGAGCAAAAAGAAAAATACTTGAAGGGTCTGGCCAGTGGAAAAAAATTGGGTGCATTTTGTCTATCAGAACCTGAAGCAGGTTCTGATGCCACTTCCCAAAAAACTACAGCGGTCAAGCAAGGGGATCATTACTTGATTAATGGTACTAAAAATTGGATTACTAATGGTGGATCGGCCGATATTTATTTGGTTATGGCCCAGACTGATCCTCAAAAAGGCTACAAAGGAATATCCACCTTTATTTTGGAAAAAGGGATGAAGGGTTTTACTGTGGGAAAGAAAGAGGAAAAATTGGGAATTAGAAGTTCAGATACCCATTCCCTTATGTTTACCGATGTAAAAGTACCCTTGGCCAACAGGATTAGTGAAGAGGGTTTTGGTTTTACTTTTGCCATGGAGACTTTGGATGGAGGAAGGATTGGCATTGCAGCCCAGGCATTGGGAATTGCATCCGGGGCATATGAATTGGCTTTGTCTTATGCTAAGGAGCGAAAAACTTTTGGAAAAGCCATCAGCCAACATCAAGCCATACAGTTTAAACTTGCCGATATGGCTACCGAAATAGAGGCTGCTCGTTTGTTGGTAATGAAAGCTTCCCGCCTTAAAGACCAAGGAAAACCTTTTTCACAGGAAAGTGCGATGGCCAAGTTGTATGCTTCTCAAGTCGCCATGGACGTTACAATAGAGGCGGTTCAGGTTCATGGAGGGTATGGGTATGTTAAGGAATACCATGTAGAACGGCTTTTGAGGGATGCTAAAATTACCCAGATTTATGAAGGTACCTCCGAAATTCAAAAAATAGTGATATCTAGGAACCTATTAAGATAAAAATTGTCCAATTTGAAAAAAGCGGCATAATCATTAATATTTATATCTTTTTTTTATTTAGGCTAATTTTTTCTTTATTTTTGTAATAAGATAATAGAAAAAATTATACTTTTAAAGGGTAAACTAAAAAGGCATCAGCCATGGAATATTACAATAAAGTCATAGAATCTGTAGGTGTACGGTTCACGAGAGGCAATAACTATAAAGTTGAACGACCAGTTACCATTACAGATTATGTGGACAGTGAAAATACTTTAATCCTATTGCACCATGGTTCCCTTAAATTTGGGGATGAACAAGAATTGGTTAATGAAGGCGAAATCCTTTTTGTTCCTGCTGGAAGGGCTTGTAGAATTTCGTATGGCACGGTTACCAAAAGAAATGAACTTTCTAATGAAAATTTTATAGAAAATAAGAAAAAGCACCTTCAATCCATTAGTTTTAAAGACATCAAAAACGTTGAAGAAGATTGTGTTACTCAATTAAGCTTTGAAGCCAAGGTTTTTGATGTGGTTAATTTTTTTAATTCTTTAGGGATTCCTCCATTTATTATCAGGTTCAATGATAAAATTGCCGCTATCATAGAAGATGTTGTAAAAGAGTCTGAACAAAATACTCCCGGAAAAGAAAGGGTAATTAAACTCCATACCGAATTATTAGTAGTGGAGCTGGTTCGTCATATTTTGAAAAACAGGCTATTTGTGGAAGAAATGTCTACCAACAGCACTTATTTCAAAGATCCCCGATTGATCGATATGTTCAATTATATCAAGAAAAATATTGGGGGCGATTTGTCCAATAAGGTTTTAGCTAAGGTGGCCAATGTATCAGAAGATTATGTAGGGCAATATTTCAAAATGTTGACAGGCATCAATCCCCAAGATTATATTGAATACCAAAGAATGGAAGCAGCTGTAGAGCTGCTTAGAACTACCAAAAAGAGCATCCGTGATATTGGTAAGGAAGTGGGGTACAAAGATACCGCCTATTTCTGCAGGAGATTTAAGATGATGTATGGATTGCCGGCAGGAAAAATGAGAAGGAGAGAGTCCCTAATTAACGTGCAGGGATAAGTTATAAAGATGAAGATAATCCAAAGCCCCGGTCAAAAGATCGGGGCTTTTTTCTACGCCATTACCCATTACAACCAAGTCTGCCCCTGCAGACCAGGCTTTTTTCGCTTTATCCACTGAGTCTATACCCCCTCCCACTATCAAGGGACAATGGGTATTGTTTTTTACTCCTTTGATCAATTTCTGGGACACTGGATTTTTGGCTCCACTTCCTGCATCCATAAATAAATACTGTAATCCCAAAAAAGACCCTGCCAAGGCAGTAGCCACGGCCAAAGTGGGTTTATCATTGGGAAGTGGAACGGTTTGGCTGAGATAATGTACACTGGTCAAGGACCCACCATCCACCAGCATATAGCCCGTGGGCAAAATTTCCAGCTTTGATTTTGCTAATAATGGTGCCGCCGCAACATGTTGTCCAATTAAAAATTCAGGGTTTCTTCCTGAAATTAAGGAAATGAACAAAATTCCATCCGCAGCTTTGCTGACTTGGTTTACATGGCCTGGAAATAAAAGGACCGGAATTTCTTTACATTCATTTTTGATGGTTTCAATGGTCAGGTCGATGTTTTTTTCTGTGACCTGACTGCCCCCTACAAAAACAAAATCAGCCCCCCCACTCTGGGCAATGTTGGTAATGTTTTTTAGTTTATCAAGGTTTTGGCTTTTTTCGGGGTCAATAAGCAAAGCCAGACCTTTTTTTCCGGTCTGGCGTAGATGTTGCAACCTTTGGGCTATTCCCTTGGTATTATTTACCATGCGCTTGGCGTTTTTTTAATTCTTCGATCAATTTTTCTTTTCCCAAAGCCAATAATACCAAAAAAAGTCTTTTGCCCAGGCCTCCCATAATTGAGGCCTTTTTCCTTTTTGTTTTATTTAGAACTCTGCTGTCAATAAGTCCTTTTTCCTCAAGGGCACGGAGAATATCGTCTGTCTTGTCCTTTTTTTTGCCCTTAATAGCCCGGGTAATGCCATAGGACAGCAGACCTCCAGCCAATACAGCCCCCCCTACTTTTGCATAGGAACCCACTTCTTTGGAAGAAAATCCAAGTTGCTGCTGGAGTTCTTTTTCCAGATCCTCCGCTTGTTGTCTCAAGTCTAAATCAGTCATTGGTCTTTTTGTTATTCTTTGAGAAAAAGACAAACTTTTTCAAAACATTCTGAATCCCATTCTGTAATCCCCTTTGGTCTTTGATAATATAGAGGATTAAAAAGAACAATAAATAAATTAAGGCCACATATAAAAAACCCAGGTAATTGGAATAGGTTAGTTCACCAAAATAAAAAGCCAAGGCCAAGCTTGCAAATAATAGCACCAAAATAGATGCAATTACCATGAGGATTAAGATGGTGATCCTAGTGACTATGGATGACAACTCTTCTTCTATATCCTTTTTCAGAATTTGTATTCTAACTTCAATCAGTTTTTTGATTGTATTGCCGATTTCGGAGAAGTTTAGCATTATCCTATTGTTATTATTAAAAATTTATTCAAAAAAAAGGTTTGGAATACAATATACATTAAAACCTCGCTTCAAAAAATTTTCCTGGGGTCATACTGCCTCTCCTTCCGTATAAAAATAATATGACAATACCGCTTCAATGGATTTTTGAATGGCCTTATTGATGGGGATTTGTTGGCCAGCTAGATGATAGTCAATGGAATAAAGCTGAAGGTAAAAGTCCCTGGATATTGGAATGTTCAAACCGTTTGTTAGTTTTTCTGATAAAGAAAAAAATTCCTGGGCCTTTTTTTCTTTTAATAACTTGCAGGTTATCAATTCCCTTTTTCCGTTTTTGTTCAATCTGGCTGCATTCCCAAAAAGCCTGCAAATAAGGCCTCTTTGGGCATAAAAGGAACATTTACCCGCATCCTGGCTGGGACTTAACTGTTTTAATATTATACAAAAGGCTTCCGGCTTCCTAGAAGTAATTTGATCCAGGGTTTCCTCTGCTTTTCCCAATCGGTGTAGTTCAAATGCCAAGGGAAGAAATTCCAACACTGTCGCTGAAACATTGGGTTGGGAACAACATTGGCTGCACCCCTTGAAACAATTGAGTTTGGATTGGCATGTGTATTTTTGGGTTTCCATTTCCAGTTGATTGAATAACTCAATGACTGCCTGGGACTTTTCCTTTAAATTCATAAACATTGTTAAAAAACGCACGAAAGTAGGTCTGTAATTGTTGTTTTGCAACAGGTTGTGGAGAAATGAAGGGTTTTGTTAATAAAAAATTATTATGAAGGGAATTTTCTTTTTATTATGAAAAAAAACTAAATTCCTTATAAGAAAAACGGCCGTTTTAAGCTTAAAAAGTGTTAAGTTTTTTAATAAAGTGAAGATGAGGGAAGAATCAGATAAATTAGAATTGACAGAAGAAGAAAGAATTAGAAGGGCATTTAAAGAAAAAGATTGGAGTGAAATAAAAAGTGCCAACTCCTGGGTTATTTTTAAAGTAATGTCCGAATTTGTGGAAGGATTTGAAAAACTGGCCAAAATAGGGCCTTGTGTTTCTATATTTGGATCCTCGAGAACCCCTCAGGAGGATAAATATTATCAAATTGCAGAAGAAATTGCGGCCAAACTCGTTCGGCATGGATATGGGGTGATTACTGGAGGTGGTCCAGGGATTATGGAAGCCGGTAACAAAGGAGCCCACCAAGCCAAGGGAAAATCAGTTGGCCTTAATATACAGTTGCCTTTTGAACAGTTCAACAACATATATATCGATCAGGACAAACTGATCACCTTTGATTACTTTTTTGTCCGCAAAGTCATGTTTGTTAAATATGCCCAGGGCTTTATAGTCCTTCCAGGTGGATTTGGAACCATGGATGAATTATTTGAAGCCATGACCCTGATCCAGACCAAGAAAATTGGCCGTTTTCCCATAGTTTTGGTGGGAAAAGAATTTTGGGGTGGACTGATCCAATGGATAAAGGAAATTATGATGGAAAAACATCGAAATATCAGTCCAGAGGATCTGGACCTTTTTTCGGTGGTGGATTCAGCATCCGAAGCCGTAAAAGTCATTGATGAATTTTACACCAAATATTTGTTGTCTCCCAACTTTTGATTTTGAGAAAATACCATTTAATCTTCATATATGGCTTAATTGCCATTCAGTTTGTCCTGTTGTTTATATTAATAGCCCAAAAGAATGGATATGGTGGTCTGGGCCAAAAGTTTCAAAATCAAGAGGGTGGCCGTATTTCAGTTCGTCCCGATGTTTCCCTATTCCCCTTGCCTGAAAATTTGGAATTTGCCGGGGAAGAAGTTCCCTTGGACCAACCTGATATTTTAGAGCGTTGGGAGCGCGAGATTTATGTCAATGTTTCCTGGGAATCCAATACCTTATTAATGATGAAAAGGGCAGGGAAATATCTGCCAAGGATCAGGGAAATCCTAGTTGAGAACCATATTCCAAAGGATTTCCAGTATGTGGCCTTGGTGGAGTCAGGTCTTAGAAATGTGGTCTCCCCGGCAGGTGCAAGAGGTTTTTGGCAGTTTTTGGAAGGGACAGCTAAGCAATATGGCCTAGAGGTCAATGAAGAGGTAGATGAACGGTACCATTGGGAAAAGGCCACCTCGGCTGCTTGCCAGTATTTCCAGGATAGTTATGACAGGTTTGGAAATTGGACTTCAGTTGCTGCCAGTTATAATATGGGCAGAAGAGGGCTTACCCGGAGGATGAATGACCAAATTATGCCCGATTATTATGGCCTGCTCTTAAATGAGGAAACCAGCCGGTATGTTTTTCGGGTTTTGGCCTTTAAAGAAATTTTTGAAAACCCTGGTTATTATGGGTATAATATAAGGGATAAGGATAAATACCACCTTCCTACTTTTAGGAATATAAGGGTAACCAATAGTATCGATGATTTGGCAAAATGGGCCAGGGAACAAAATAGTACCTACAAAGAATTGAAGCTTTATAATCCATGGTTGAGAACTGGACAATTAACGCTAAAAAAAGGAGAGGAGTACGAAATCAAATTACCTAAAAAATAACCGGGAGAGGTACAATCAGTTATGAGCCAGAAAATTAACAAACCAAAAGGAAGAAAAATCGGATTAAAGGTTACTGTAATGGTATTCCGTGAATATTCCATATTTTTGTCAATTGATTAACTTATTCAGGGAAAGCATCCTTTCATGACGAAAACAAAAGCAGCGGTAGAAGAGCAAATTGAGATCTATGGAGCCAGGGAGCATAATCTCAAGAATATAGACCTTATTATTCCAAGAAATAAATTGGTGGTGATTACGGGGCTAAGCGGTAGCGGTAAGAGCTCCCTGGCCTTTGACACCATTTATTCAGAGGGTCAGAGGAGGTATATGGAAAGCTTTTCCGCCTATGCCCGCTCATTTTTAGGGGGTATGGAAAGACCAGATGTGGATAAGATCAACGGGCTTTCCCCTGTGATCTCCATCGAACAAAAAACCACTTCCAAAAACCCTCGGTCCACGGTGGGAACGGTGACCGAGATTTATGACTTTATGCGTTTGCTATTTGCCCGGGCAGGAGAAGCTTACTCCTACCTTTCTGGCAAAAAAATGGTTCGTCAGACCGAGGATCAGATCATTGAACAGATTTTTGCTAACCTTAAGGGGAAAAAACTATATATTCTTGCTCCTGTAGTAAAAGGAAGAAAAGGGCATTACCGGGAATTGTTTGAGCAAATCCGAAAAATGGGTTTTTCAAAAGTCCGGGTGGATGGTGTGGTTATGGAGGTGGTCCCGAAAATGCAGGTGGACAGATATAAAATCCATGATATAGAAATTGTGGTGGATCGTGTGGTTGCGGAGAAGGATGATCAGTACCGCATTACCCAATCCCTAAAAACAGCCCTTCAACATGGAAAAGGGGTGATTATGCTCAGGGAGGAGGATGGGAATTTGCATCATTTCTCAAAATACTTGATGGATCCCACTACAGGCCTCAGTTATGATGAGCCTGCTCCAAATACCTTTTCCTTCAACAGCCCTTATGGTGCCTGCCATACCTGTAATGGTTTGGGTGTAATTGGGGAGATTACCAAAGAAAATATTATCCCAAATCCTAAACTCAGCATTTCCAGAGGTGGCATCGCCCCCCTGGGTGAGTACAGGGATATTTGGATATTCAAAAAAATAGATGCCATCCTAAAAAGGTTTAAAACAAGTATTTCTACGCCGATCGAAAAGTTGGATCCGGAAATATTAGATGTGTTGCTTTATGGGGATAATATGGATGTGGAGGTGGACTCGGTGAAATACCCCGGAACCAAATGGAATACTTCTTTTGAAGGAATTGTCAATTTCCTGAAAAAACAACAAGAAGGAGGTACAGAAAAGACACAAAGGTGGGTAAGTGATTTTACCACCACAAGGGACTGTCCTGATTGCGAAGGTTTTCGCTTGAAAAAAGAAGCCCTCCATTTTTTGATCGCCGGAAAGCATATTGGGCAACTTGCCATGATGGATATCCGGCAATTGGGGAATTGGTTTGAGAACCTGGAAGAAAACTTGACTGAAAAACAAAAGTTAATTGGATCGGAAGTATTAAAGGAGATACGCAAAAGGATAGGTTTTTTATTGGACATTGGCTTGGATTATCTTTCCCTTAACAGGCCTTTGAAAACCCTTTCCGGAGGAGAGGCCCAAAGGATCAGGTTGGCCACTCAAATTGGTACCCAACTGGTAGGGGTATTGTACATTTTGGATGAA
The DNA here is from genome assembly GCF_030409905.1 of Echinicola jeungdonensis. NCBI lineage: Bacteria > Pseudomonadati > Bacteroidota > Cytophagia > Cytophagales > Cyclobacteriaceae > Echinicola > Echinicola jeungdonensis. The sequence goes on along the minus strand of NZ_JAUFQT010000001.1, from coordinate 1,587,899 downwards.
CCGAGTATCGGACTCCATCAGCGGGACAATGTCAAATTAATTAAAGCCCTTCAGGATTTAAGGGATTTGGGCAATTCGGTTTTGGTAGTGGAGCATGATAAGGATATGATGCTCGAGTCAGATTATGTGGTGGATATGGGTCCTGGAGCAGGAAGACATGGTGGCCATATTGTGGCCAAAGGTAGCCCCCAGGAAATTTTAGAACAAAATAGCCTTACTGCAAAATACCTCAATGGACAGGAATCCATTCCTGTGCCTGATCAAAGGAGAAATGGTTCGGGAAATAGCCTGGAACTCAAACATGCTTGCGGCCATAATCTTAAAAATGTAAATCTAAAACTACCCTTGGGGACCATGATATGCGTAACTGGGGTTTCAGGAAGTGGCAAGAGTTCCCTGATTCACGAAACCTTGTTTCCTTTGATGAACCGTCATTTTTACCGTTCCAAAAGAGAACCTTTGGAACATGGTAGCATTGAAGGGTTGGAACATTTGGATAAAGTCATTGAGGTGGACCAGTCCCCCATTGGCAGGACTCCCCGGTCCAATCCAGCAACTTATACCGGTGTTTTTACTGATATTAGGGCTTTGTTCACCGGGCTTCCAGAGGCCAAGATTCGTGGATACAAACCGGGTAGGTTTTCATTCAATGTAAAAGGAGGCCGTTGTGAGGATTGTGAAGGGGCTGGCATGAAATTAATTGAAATGGATTTCCTTCCGGATGTACATATACCTTGTGAAACCTGTAAGGGTAAGCGATATAATCGAGAAACCTTGGAAGTAAGGTTTAAAGGAAAATCCATTGCTGATGTTTTGGATATGACAGTAGAACAGGCAGTGGAATTCTTTGATCACCAACCAAAAATCCTCAGGAAAATTCAAACCCTGAATGATGTGGGTTTGGGGTATATCACCCTTGGGCAACATGCAACCACTCTTTCAGGTGGTGAGGCCCAGCGGGTAAAATTGGCTACAGAGCTTTCCAAAAAAGATACCGGTAAGACTTTCTATATACTTGATGAGCCCACTACAGGATTGCATTTTCAAGACATTGAACATTTGCTTGCGGTATTGAACCGGTTGGTGGAAAAAGGAAATACAGTACTGATCATTGAACATAACCTGGATGTGATTAAGGTAGCGGACCATATTATTGACTTGGGTCCAGAAGGTGGAGATAAAGGGGGTGAGATCATTACCCAAGGGACACCTGAAGAGGTATGTCAACATCCCAGCAGTTATACAGCAAAATTTTTGAAAATGGAATTAGGCCAGGAAGCTTGATACAATAAATTCAAAACCAAGCATTTTCCTTTTAGCATGCTGGTTCCCCATTGATAAAAAAAGCTTATCCACTTCCATGGACTTGAGTATATTTGGAATAGCATGGATAGAACCCGTTTATATTGGATATTGCAGGTTTTGGGTTGGTCAAGTTTCGCAGTGATCAACTTATTTTTTGTTTCCCTGATCCGTGGAATTACTTCTGTACAGATAGGAGCATATTTTTCCTTGGGTGCTTTTTATTTATTATCCACCCACCTATTCCGATATGTGATTAAAACTCATGGTTGGTTTAATTTTAGTCTGACCAAATTGCTGGTAAATGGGGCATTAGCTCTTATTGCCCTAAGTTTTGCCAATGTAATTGCCACAGTACTGATAAACTGGCTGTTTGGCATTTTACGGGTGCAGGAAGACCTACAGCCCTCTGTTTTGTTAGTCAATATGTTCATCAGTTTTTTGTATTATATCCTTTGGGCAATGATGTATTTCTTATATCATTTTCTGGAAAATTATAATACTACCCTAAAATACCAGGCCAGGATCAATGAGATAAAGCTCAATCAACTAAGAAATCAGCTGAACCCCCATTTTATTTTCAATGCCCTCAATAGTGTCCGCGCACTGATAGATGAAAATCCTCCTAAATCTAAATCTGCTATTACCCAGCTCAGCAACATCCTGAGATACTCCCTTATCATGGATAAAAAAAGAACCATTGACTTTAAGGATGAGATCAATATTGTAAGGGATTATTTGAATTTGGAAAGCATTCGTTTTGAGGAGCGGCTTCAGGTTGAATATGAAATTGAGGAAAAAGCCTATCAATATAAAATTCCACCACTGATGTTACAGACCATTGTGGAAAATGCCATCAAACATGGTATTTCTAATAGAATGGAAGGGGGGAGTATCTTGATCCAGTGCTACATTGGCTTGAGTGAAGACCTTTATATTAGGGTAAAAAATACCGGACAACTAAAGGGGGGGCATGGCCGAAAAAATGATGGTAGCGGACATGGTATTTCCAATACCATTCAAAGGTTGAAATTGATTTATGGAAACCGGGCATCTTTTAATATTAAGAACAGTGAAACAGGTTTTGTCGTAACTGAAATTAAAATTCCCAAGTTGCTTATTAAAATAGAAAAAAATAAAAGATAACATGCGAGCATTAGTAATCGATGATGAAAGATTGGCCAGAAAGGAGTTGATCAATCTGCTTTCTGAAATGGAAAAGATTGATGTGGTCGGGGAGGCAGTTAATGTAGAAGATGCCAAAATCAAAATAGCTGAGCTGAAACCTGATGTCCTGTTTTTGGACATTCAGATGCCCGAAAAAAGTGGGTTTGACCTTCTGGCAGAGTTGGAATCCGTTCCTCATGTCATTTTTACCACTGCTTATGATGAGTTTGCCCTAAAAGCTTTCCAAGTGAATGCATTGGATTATTTATTAAAGCCCATTGAACCAGGCAGGCTTTCAGAAGCTATTCAGAAACTGTCAGAAAAAATAAAAGATTCCAACAAAGAAATAGAGGATAAAACAACAGATTCCGCAGATCAGGAAAATAAAGTTCTTTCACTAGATGATCAGGTTTTTGTAAAGGATGGAGACCGTTGCTGGTTTGTAAGGCTATCCAATATCCGTTTGTTTGAATCTGATGGTAACTATATTAAAGTTTATTTTGACAAAAACAGGCCTATGATCCATAAATCCCTCAATGCCCTTGATGAGCGTTTGGATGATAAATCATTTTTCAGGGCCAGTAGAAAACATATTATAAATTTAAGCTGGGTAGAAGAGATTGAGCCTTGGTTCAATGGGGGACTTGTGGTAACCCTTAAAGGGGGTGAAAGAATTGAAGTTAGCAGGCGGCAAGCAGCAAGATTTAAAGACATGATGAGTTTATAGGATAAAAAATGTAGTTCTTAAATTGTTTTTTTGGATTAATATATTGATTTTCAATATTAAATAATGTAATTAGTACATACTCCTACAGATAATTATTTGATAATAAAGATGATAAGTTTTTATAAGGTCAAAATCAACTAATAAAGAACTACATTAAATTCATATGAAAGAGGAAAGAATACTGATTGTAGAGGACGACCCGGATATTGCTGAAAATATTGAGGAAATCCTTGAACTCTTGGGCTATGTAAATATTGACATTGCCAATTCTGCCAACCAAGCTATCAAGGTGATAAAAAAATACCGGCCAGATCTGGTTTTTATGGATATTAAGCTGAAAGGAGATAAGGACGGTATTGAGTTGGGAGAAATCATCCAACAAATGGTGGATGCGCCAATAGTATATGTGACCTCCTACAGTGACCCAACAATTATTGAAAGGGCAAAAAGAATACATCCGGCAGGATTTATTGTGAAACCTTTCAATACCAATGATATTCATGCTATAGTGGAAATTGTCCTTTATAACCGGAGGACCAATGTTACACAACCGGATGGGGCTGCCAAGCCGCCTCTAGAGAGCCCATATCTGGTGACAGATGCGGTTTATATTAAATCAGATAATGCTTATGAAAGGGTAGAATACGAGGATATTTATTATGTGGAGGCCAATGGGAATATGGTGACCATTTATACTAAGAACCGTAACTATACAATTAGAAAATCTATGAAAGACATGGAAGAAAAACTTCCTTCACAGCAATTTTTAAGGGTTCAGAAATCCTACATTGTCCAATTGGGGCAAATTGAAAGTTTTAGCACCCGCGAGATTAATTTGAAAACAGGGGCCACCGTACAGGTAGGCCGGCAATATTATAACAGCTTTCTGGCCAAGTTAAATACCATAACAGAGAGTTAAAAATTACCCATTTAATAAACCCAAAATTCAAAAGGGTGGGCTTTCACAGTCCACCCTTTTGAATTTTATTTTAAAGAAGTTCGTTGGCCAGGTTGGCCAATTCGGAACGTTCTCCTTTTTCAAGTTTAATATGGGCATAGAGTGGGTGGGCTTTTACCCGGTCAATAAGGTAGGAAAGGCCATTGCTTTGGCTGTCCAAATAAGGAGTGTCTATTTGATGTACATCCCCTGTAAAGACGATTTTGGTGTTTTCGCCTGCCCTACTGATGATGGTCTTGATTTCATGGGGAGTAAGGTTTTGGGCTTCATCCACGATAAAAAAGATATTGGATAGGGATCTTCCTCGGATATAGGCCAGAGGTTGGATTACCAATTTTTCCGTGTTGATCATTTCGGTGATTTTTTGGTATTCCTTATCCGTTTCTTTGAATTGGTTTTGGATGAATTTAAGATTGTCCCATAGGGGCTCCATATAGGGATTGAGTTTGGATTTGATATCCCCTGGGAGGTAGCCAATGTCTTTATTGCTCAAAGGGACAATGGGTCTGGCCAAAAATATTTGTTTAAAGTCCCTTCTTTGTTCCAATGCCCCTGCAAGGGCTAATAATGTTTTCCCAGTACCTGCTACACCTTGGATAGAGACGAGTTTTATCTTTGGATTGGTGATGGCATTAAGGGCAAAGGTTTGCTCCGCATTTCTGGGTTTAACATGGTAGGCAAATTTTTTGTCGACCCTTTCCACCACATTGTCTTCCGCATTGTAAAATGCCAATACCGAATTTTTATCACTTTTCAGAATGTAGTAAGTATTGGCCTTTTCTTTTTTTGGATCCAACACTGCTTTGGCATCCACTTGCTGGGATTCATAAAGTTGATTAATGACATCTGGATCAATACCTTCAAGGACTACCTTACCGGTATTTTCGATTTCGGAGATGTTTTTGATTTTCCCAGTTTCGTAATCTTCAGCCTGGATATCAAGGGATTTGGCTTTTAGCCTTAGGTTAATGTCCTTACTTACCAGGATCACCTTTCTGCCCTTTTCGGAATGTTTGAGGGATAATGCTGCATTGAGGATTTTGTGATCGTTTTTTTCCTCCCCAAAAATCTCAATTGCATTTTTGATGGTGGCCTTTTCTTGGGGGTGATCCCCATTCATCATCACTTTAAAATTCCCCTTGGTTTTTCCATTTAAGGGGGTCCAGTTATGGATCATTTTGTCCTTGGCCAAATTATCCAACAGGCGGATAAATTCCCTTGCTTCAAAATTTTTGGAGTCATTACCCTTTTTGAATTGGTCCAGTTCTTCCAATACGGTAATGGGAATGACCACATCATGCTCTGCGAAATTCATGATGGAGTTGTGAGCGTACAGGATCACAGAAGTGTCCAATACGAAGATTTTACAATCGTTTTTGGTAGCTTTGGCTCTAGGCATAGGCGAAAAAGGATAATAATTATTGTCTTGAATAAGATAGACAATTATATCTTTGTTAACCATTTTTTTTAGTTAAAAATGGTGTCTTTTCGCCCTTGTGAGACTCAAGGAGTTGATTGGCAGAGGTATAATTTGGTCTGGAACATTTAAAAATGAGTTTTGAGTTTTCCTTACTTTCTTAAATAGCATTGACCGAAAGAGAGGAAAAGGTTGAATTTTAAGATTCTAAAAACTCCATTTACCACATACTAGGAATCTTCAATCATCTTACTTTGTACTGTTGCCAAAAGACCATTTTAAAAAACTTCAAACCCTCCCTTCAAGGATGTTTTTTAGAAAGGTCATAATAATGACACTTACTTATTCCATATCTCCCAGGCTGCCTCTGCTTGTAATTCCAGCATTTCCAGACCATTTTTGACTTTTGCACCTTTTAATTCCAAGGTCTTCATCAAAAATGTTTTTTCAGGATTATATACCAGATCGTAAACCCAATGGTTCTCATTAATATTGTCAACAGGAATGTCTGGCATTTCCTCGGTATTGGGGAAAGTTCCCAATGGAGTGGTATTGATAATTAAGGGATATTCTTCGAGAATATTTGGATCTGTTTTGAGATCATCATAGGTAATGAAGCCAGATTCCTTGTGGGATTTTCTGGATACCATTTGGAATGGCAAATTCAGGTCTAACAAGGCCTGTTTTACTGCTTTGGAGGCTCCTCCAGTGCCAAGGATCAATGCTTTTGGGCGGGATCCATCCAGCCATTTTTCCAGGGAAGCTTTGAAACCGATGTAATCTGTATTATACCCTTTTAATTTGTCTCCCTTTATATGGATGCAATTTACCGCCCCAATAGCTTTACAACCAGGGTCTAGCTCATCCAGATAGGGGATAACTTGTTCTTTATAGGGAATGGTAACATTTATCCCCTCCAAGGAATTATCAGCATCGATCAGCGCGGGAAATTTGTCGATTTGGTCGATTTCGAATAAATCATATTGGCAGTCCTGAATGTTTTCCTTTTCAAATTTCCCAGAGAAATATTTTTTGGAAAAGGAATGTTTTAATGGATAGCCGATCAGTCCGAATTTTCTCATTTTGTTTTAAAATAATATGCAGTTCGCTCCAGGCCAATCACCAGAATGATTCCAAAAAGGAAGGCCAATAGAGCAATATAAAACATGGATTCATGCCCCGTTTCAGTCAGATAATGGTGGGGCCAAAGATTTTCAGTAATAAATGGTTTCTGGTCTCCGCTGCTGGTCAACCGATAGCTGATCACCTTTTTCCAGGGCCATATTTTATTGATGGATCCAAGCATAAAGCCCGACAACAAGGCGATGGTTTTGGCATGATGGTGTTTCAGAAACCAGGAAATCAGTCTTGAAAAGGACATGATCCCAATGGCACAACCCGCAGCAAATAAACCTAAAGTTAAAAAGTCTTTTTGGTTTACGGCATTTAATATGGCTTCATATTTACCCAGGATTAAAAGCAGGAAACTTCCGGAAATGCCTGGTAATATCATAGCACAAATGGCAATAGCACCGGCAACAAAAGTGTAATACAGCGCCTCAGGGGAATGCACAGGCTGCAGACTGGTCACCCAAAAAGCCAGCAATGCCCCTATGGGAATGGCCAGGATTACTCCTGCTTTCCATTGTTTGATATCCCTGAGAATTAGTAATGAACTGATAATGATCAATCCGCAAAAAAAAGACCACAGGGGGATAGGATGATTATCCATCAAAAAAGTGATCAATTTGCTCAGGGTAAATATACTTGTAAATATCCCTGCGAATAAGGCCAATAAAAACGAACCGTTGATATGCTTCCAAAACTCCGCAATTTTAAATCTGCCAAGGAGTTTCAGGGCTTCTAAATCAAAGGATTTGATGGAATCCAAAAGGGTTTCATAAATGCCGGTAATCAGGGCAATAGTGCCCCCCGAAACACCCGGGACTATATCGGCCGCACCCATTCCCATTCCTTTTAGAAAATTAAGGATGTAATATTTAGGTTGTTTCATCAGGGATTAAACGAAAGCGACTGCATTTTATGGCAGCCGCTTGAATTTTTTAACAGTTGGAAAGGTCAAGAAAATGGTCAAAAGTATCTCCTCTCAATCCTAATCTTATGGTTTCCAATGGGATCACCTCATTTGGGGCAATGTTACCCAGATTGACATTAGCACCCAAAAGTTTGATAAACCATACCTGCTGTGCTTTTTGAGGAGCTTCCCATAAAATCTTTTCTTCAGGGATTTTTGTAAGGATTTCTTCTACCAGACCTTGCCTTACCTCGCCTGAGTCCCTAAATAAACCTACATTTCCAGCCTCCCTGGATTCACCTATCACCTTCCATGCACCGGCATCCAGTTCCTGCTGCATTTGTTCAATCCATTTGTAGGGAGGGATGATTTTTTCTGCATCTTTGGACCCCACTTCGGATAGAACGGTCACATCCTGGGATAGTATGCTGATATATTCACATTTTTTCTTGTGGTCCAAGGTAATGGAACCATCAGATACCTCAGCATATGCCAGATCGTATTTTTCCAACACCCTACGGTAATCATCAAATTGGTTTCTGATGATAAAAGCTTCAAAAAGGGTGCCTCCCAAATAAACGGGAATACCAGCATCCCTATAAAGTTGCAGTTTTTGGTTTAAATTTTTAGTGACATATGAAGTGGCCCAGCCCAGTTTGACGATATCTACATAATCTCCACAAGAATCTATAAAATCCTGGACTTCTCTTAGGCTGAGGCCCTTGTCCATGGCCATGGTGTATCCTCTGGATCGTGGTTTTTCGGTCCGTTCGGGTACGTTCTTCAGCACGTAATTCATTCTCTAAAATTTTAGGTAAATAGTTTGATAGGGTTATAGCCCGTCCTTGTATTGAACGATGATTTTATATATGGCTTTCTGATGCTTGATTTCAGGCATCAGTTCATATAAAATTTCGTGTCGTTCAAAATCCAAAGTTAATGCATTTTCTAAATATGAAAAGGCTTCTTTGTATTTACCTGTTTTTAATAGATATACCACTAGCCTGTAATAGAGCTCTGCCTCCTCAGGAAGTTCGTCAATTCCCTCTTTAATCACATCTATGGCCTCTTCAAACCTGTTTTGGTCAAAGTAGATGATAGATAAGTTTATATAGGTTTCCATCAGTCCTGGTTCCAGATTAATGGCCTCTTCATAAGCTTCCGAACTGGCGTGAAGGTTTCCAAGGTTATATTCTGCATCCGCTAGTCCCACCCAGTAATTGGCGTTTGTTGCAGAAAGCTTCAATGCTTTTTTGAAATAATGGATGGCTTCAAAGTATTTATCCTTTTTAAGCATGCACATACCCAGCCCAAACCAGGCATCGTCATATTCAGTATCTATTTTAGCGGACTTTTTGAAATATTTGAACGCCAGGTCAATCTGGTCTGTCTTTTCATAGGCTGCAGCCAGGTAACAACAATTTTCAGCATTGGCACCTTCGCAGCTAATGGTATTTTGGTAAGCTTCTATGGCTTTGTCATATTGCTTGGTGTTCATCAGGGCATTGCCCATATTGAAATAAGCTGAAGCAAAAGAATCATCAATAATCAGGGCATAATCATAAGCATGAATGGCTTCTTCAAATTTTCCCAATCTATTGTATACCACTCCCAAGTTATACCAAGCCCCGGCACTGTAGGGATCCTGGTCGATAAATTCCTGATAAAACTGAAGGATTTCATCAAAAGAACCTTCTTCCTCAGTGATCATTGCCAACTGGAAAAGGGCATCTTCATGATTGATCCGTTGTTTTACAGCCTCCTTATAATAAAAGGCCGCTTTCTCCAAGTTGTTCTCCGCCCGGTAAAAATTTCCAAGGGTATAAAAAACCTCTGCCTTGTCTTCTGCAAGCGGCATAAATTCCTCCAGGATTTGGATGGCCTCCCGGACATTGCCATTTAGCAATAGCCCATTTGTCAAAGCAAGAATGACTTCTTCATTATTGGGGGAAAGATTGTTGAGGTTTTCCAGAACATCAAGCCCTTCTTCCAGCTCATCATTGAATATCAGGCACTGGCCTAGCAATAGTTTGATTTCTATGGAAAATGGAAATTTTTCCACGGCAATTTTACTGGCCTTCAACGCTTTTTTAAATTTCTGCGCATCAAAATAAAACCGGATGATGTCTTCCAGTTCTTCCTCATCAAAGAAGAGATCTAAATTGGATTTCAGGGAGTTCTCAAATCGCTTTACCAATTCTTTTTCTTCATCCCAGTTGTGGTCAAAATCTCCGGTCATGTGTATTGAATTGATTTTATATTTAAGATACCAATTTATCGGTAGTGTAAATAGGTATTGGTACAAATTTTAAAATTGGGTCCGTATGACCTCATATCGGAATTTTAACGAAATGGGATTACTTTTCGTTCAGGGCCCAACAAAAGGTTTCCTCTAGCTCCGTATAATCAAAATCCAGTAACTGATTAATTTTTCTATTGTCGAATTCAAAATTTTGCTGTGCTATGGCCGCAGTTTGTCGATTAAGAGGGTTTTTGGATGGGGAAAATAACCTTTTTACCCAAAGTCCAAATAAGGCTATTTTTAGAAATGGCCTTTTTAAAGGCTTTGTAGGAGGGGTTTTCCCCATTCTATAGGCCATTTTTTCAAGGAACTTTTTATAAGATATGCTTTCCTTGTTGAGAATGAACCGCTCATTCCAGGTTTCTTTTTGGAAGAGTTGAAGAGTGATTTTAGCAGCATCTCTGGTGTCTATGTAATTGATGGTTCCCAGGGGATAATATTTGTTTTTCTCTTGAACATAATTATAAATGGAACTGCTGCTCCTTTTGTCACTTATTTTTCCCAGGAGGATAGAAGGATTCACTACAATGGCTTGAAGTCCTTCCTGGACTCCCCGCCAAATTTCCAACTCCCAAGGTACTTGGAAATAGCATAAGGGGTATTCCAATCTGATTCCGCCCATTTATGGTTTTCATCAATGACACGAAGTTCAGGACTTCTCCCCAAAGCGGCGACAGAACTAATGTAAATAAGTTTTTTTGGCCCCCCTTCCAGCATGGCATTGACGACATTGGCAGTACCATGGCAGTTGACCTTAAGGAGTTTTTTTTCTTCTTTTGGATCAAAGGATACCAAACCGGCTGCATGGATGATCAGGTCCATACCATCAAATATCTTTATTAGGGACTGATAATCATTGATATCCCCTTCATGCCAATGGATGTCTTCAGCAAACTTCCCCAATAAGCGGAGTTGGCTACTGGGCCTTTTTAGCCCATGAATTTCTCCTACTTTTGCAAATTCCCTGGCCAGGTGGTTTCCGAGAAGCCCGGTGATGCCCGTAATTAATATTTTCATAGTTCGGGGTTAGACAATGATAGTGATTGGATTTTGGAATAGTATTTATTGGCAGGAAGTTTTTCCAGGGCATCCAGATAATGGGTGTTGTGGCAATCCGTTCCCATAAATTTGACGGCATCCCTGTCCACTAATTTTTCTGCCAAGGATTTGACGGGCTTGGAATAATATCCAGTCAAAGAAAGCAAGTTTATTTGGAAAGCCACCCCTCTATCTATTAAAGATTCCAGTAAATTGTTGTCCTGGTGAAGGTAAAGATACCTTTCTGGATGGGCTAATATAGGCTTCAACCCCTTCATTTCCAATTTAAACAGAGTATCCAAAAGCATTTGGGGTTTGTTGATAAAGCCCGTTTCTAACAAAATATAATGATCCCCAAAAGTCAATAACTGGTCACCCCTTTCCACCTTTTCCATAAAAACCTCGTCCAAATAATATTCCGCCGCAGCCTCTATTTCGATATCAATTTCTCTTTTTTGAAGTTCATGTTGGAGCTTTAAAAGCCCTCTGGTAATGGTTTCTGGGGTGTTTTTATAAAATTCAGTCATGATATGGGGGGTGGTAATCAGCTTCTTAAGTCCATATCCCCTTAACCTTTGGACTAAATTAATGGATTCCTCCAGAGTTTTGGCCCCATCATCTATGCCGGGGATAAGATGGGAATGCATATCCACCTGCAACCAGGACAAATCCAAGGATTCTATTTTTTTATTGGATTTAAACAGATCGAGTAATCCCATTAAAGACCTCCTCCAGTTTGTTGCTTAAATTCTTCTAATGTAGGTAATGCAGCATCCTTTTCTGAGATGATAGGATTACTTACATCCCAATCTAAGTTCAAGTCAATATCATTCCAAATGATCCCCCCTTCACTGGCTTTATTATAAAAATTGGAGCATTTGTAGGTGAAAACGGCATCTTCCAATACTGCAAATCCATGGGCAAACCCCTCGGGCACAAAAAGCATATTGTGCTTGACCCCGTCTAAAATTACCCCATAGGCCTGGCCAAATGAAGGAGAATCTTTTCTTAGGTCCACGCATACATCCCATACTTTCCCGCTAATTACACGAACAAGCTTTGCCTGCGCATATGGTGCATGCTGAAAATGCAACCCACGGACAGTTCCGGCTACAGAAAAGGACTGATTGTCCTGGACCCATTGGGTATTGATGCCCTTTTCCGCCAAAAGGTCCTCCCGGTAAGTTTCCAAAAAATATCCCCTCGCATCATTAAATATTTTGGGGTAAATTTCAAAAACATCTTGAATGGGTGTATTTCTAATTTCCATGATTTATTTAGGTCAATTTCCAAAAGCAAATCGTAAATTTCCGTTCTTTTGGCTAAGGAGACTAATTTTGCATAAAATAATTATCGTCCAAATCTGGAATTGAAAATTGTTTTGACTTGTTATAATAAGCCTAACAGGTTAGAAATAATAGGGTTTTGGCGTAAAAGCATTAAAATAACCCAAGATAAAATTAATATAAGCGTTTAACCCAAAATAAGGGGGACTAAACTGAATGAGTAAATATACAAGAAAATTAAAAAAAATGATAGAAACAGCTCCTCAAGAGGAGACAGCTGTTTTAGTAGCTTTGATCCGGCAAAACCAATCCGAACATGAGGTGGAGGAGCACTTGGATGAACTTGCATTTCTCACCGAAACTCTTGGGGCCAGGGAGGTCCATAGGTTTACCCAACGTTTGGAAAAACCTGATGTGAGAAATTTTGTAGGGACTGGAAAACTGGAGGAAATCCAAGCTTATATAAAGCATTTTGAGGTGGATATGGTCATTTTTGATGATGATCTAAGCCCTTCCCAGATGAGGAATTTGGAAAACGAATTGAAGGTGCAGGTATATGACCGTTCCTTGTTGATTTTGGATATATTCCTAAACCGGGCAAAGACTGCCCAGGCTAAGACCCAGGTGGAACTTGCCAGGTATCAGTATTTATTGCCGCGATTGACTCGAATGTGGACACACTTGGAAAGGCAGCGTGGTGGGACTTCCACCCGGGGTGGTGCCGGTGAGAAAGAGATCGAAACGGATAAAAGGATCATCCGGAACCAGATCACTGCTCTCAAGGAAAAACTCAGAAAAATTGAAAGGCAGGGTGAAACACAACGAAAAGGCAGGAAAGGCATTGTTCGTGTGGCTTTGGTTGGTTATACCAATGTGGGTAAAAGTACCTTGATGAATTTGGTTACAAAAACCGATGTTTTGGCCGAGAACAAGCTTTTTGCAACAGTGGACTCCACGGTGAGGAAAGTGGTATTGGAAAATATACCCTTTTTGTTTTCAGATACAGTGGGATTTATTCGAAAATTGCCAACCCACCTTATCGAGTCCTTTAAATCCACCTTGATGGAGATTCAAGAATCGGACTTGCTGGTCCATGTTGTGGATATTTCACATCCCAGCTTTGAAGACCATATTGCTGTTGTCAATCAAACCCTGAATGAGTTAGGCGCAGGGGACAAACCTATATTGTTAGTATTTAACAAAATTGATTTGGTACCAAAAATGCCTTCTGAAGAGGAATTGATGAATATGAGTGAGCTGGAGGTAGAAGAGGCTAATTATTTAGATTTTGACAAATTGAAAAAGGTCTATACAAAAAAAACTGGGATTGAGCCTGTTTTTATGGCTGCAGAGGATGGAACCAATATTGATGATTTCAGAAAGGCTTTGGTGGAGGAAGTGAAAAAACAACATTTCAAAATTTATCCCCATTACCTGGCTTCTCAAACCTATGACCTTTCCCAGTTTGATGATGAGGATGAGGCGTAACCCTCAACCATTTTGAAAATGACTTTCAGGGAGAAAGCATGTTAATCTTATACATGTTCCCACTTCTGGGGGAAATGTACGTGTAGAAAAAGATTATTCGGAAACTAAAATATTGATATTTAAATTTAGGGGCAAGGTATTCAAAATGCCTTGCCCAATCTTTTTTAGGCAAAAAATATTTTAAGGAATAAAAAGATAGTTATATAACCCAGGGCTGATTTCCCAATTTTTGGGATATTATTAAAGGCCATAAGGTCCCACTTTTGTTACTGCTATAAAATTTCTTAAGGCTAGAGGAAATTAAAACGGGATGAGTTAAAATGAAGATTTTACTTAGATTTATAGGAAAAATTATCCTTTGGTTTTTTATTCTTTCCATTGGTTTTACAATCCTTTATAGGTTTGTTCCGGTATGGATTACGCCATTGATGGTTATTCGGATGGTGGAGCAGAGCATGGATGAAAAGCGGGAGGTCCGGTTTAAGAAAGATTGGGTCTCCATTGAGGACATATCAAGACATATGGCACAAGCTGTAGTTGCAGCAGAGGATCAAAAATTTTTGGACCATTTTGGATTTGATACCGAGGCCATTCAAAAAGCCATGGAAAATAACCAGTCCGGTAAAAGGATAAGGGGAGGTAGCACTATCTCGAACCAAACAGCCAAAAATGTTTTCTTATGGCCAGCAAGGAATTACCTAAGGAAAGGTTTGGAAGCTTATTTCACCCTATTGATTGAGGTGATTTGGTCCAAAGAAAGGATCATGGAAGTTTACCTGAATGTTATTGAAATGGGGGATGGTATCTATGGGGTGGAGGCTGCAGCTCAGCAATTTTACCATAAACCTGCCTCCCAACTGTCCCGTGGGGAAGCAGCAATGATGGCAGCAATCTTACCGAATCCCTTGCGATGGTCCCCTGCTAAACCTACCGGATATAACTACCGAAGACAAGCCTGGATTCTTCGAAATATGAATAATTTGGAACCTGTGGGGTTTGGAAAGTGAAGATAAGATGTTCGCAACTAAATTTTAGATAATAGGAAAAAGCACCTATTTATATTTTTAATTATTTTTTTTCTGTATTTCCCCTTTTTCAATTTCATAATAAGCAATATCAGCATCAATATCCTGAAGGATTTTTCGGGTCCGTTCTGGTCGGGCGTCGGTGATAAACAATTGGCCAAATTCGTGATGAGCTACCAATTCCATCAGTTTGCTGATTCGGAAATCATCCAGTTTATCAAAAATATCATCCAGTAACAGGAGAGGTTTGGTTTCCTTTTTCTCTTTGAAAACCTGAAATTGGGCTAGTTTTAGGGCAATCAGGAAAGACTTTTGTTGACCTTGAGAACCAAATTTTTTTAAAGGAAAATCATCTATTTCAAAAACAAAATCGTCCTTGTGGATTCCCATATTTGTCCTTTTTAGTATCAGGTCCTTTTTTAGGGATTGATAAAATTCTTTTTCAAAGTCATCCCTGTTGCATTGGCTTTCGTAGCGGATATCGATGGCTTCTCTTTGCCCTGATATTTCTCCATAATGATGAAGTAAAATTGGTTTGAACTGTTCTGCAAAGTTTTTCCTTTGAGTAAATATTTTTTTTGACAAAGTAACAATTTCCTGATCATAAGGCTCCAGGAGCGAGGTGTCATATCGGTCCCGTTCGGCAAATTTTTTGATCAAGGCATTTCTTTGTTTTAAAAAATGCTGGTATCGAACCAAATGAGCAAGGTAATTTCGGTCTAATTGGGAAAGTAAGCTATCAAAGAATTTTCTCCTCTCCTCACTGCCACCCTTAATAAGTGCGGTATCATCAGGAGCAATCAAAACTACAGGTAATAGTCCTACATGTTCGCTCATTTTCTCATAAGCTTTGCCACTGTTGAAGATTTGTTTCTTCTTTTTGGCCTCTAGTATGCATTTAATTTCAAGTTCTTTTCCCTTTAACTCAAAATTTCCAATTAATGTAAAAAAGTCTTTTTGGTGCTGGATATTTTGTAAGTCCACTGGATTAAAAGCGCTTTTGGTAAGACATAGGTAGTGTATGGCATCCAGCAAATTGGTTTTCCCGCTTCCATTGTTTCCTAAAAAGCAGTTTATTTCCGGTGAAAAAGTTAACTCTGCCTGAGCGTAATTTTTAAAATGAATAAGGCGGAGGTTTTTAAGGTGCATGGTAGGAATGGAATATTTTCAGCGTGCAGCAAAGGTAAAAGATGAGATCAAGTTAGTAAAGAATCTAAGGGGATTAAAAGGTTAGTTTTACCATATGTTTTTAAAGAACTCTTTTTTAATTCAATGGACCAAAGCCGATAGGTGGGCTAATTATTTAGAAGTAGTTGCCATTTTTTCCTCATTTTTAATTAGTGAAAAACAGTTCCGGCAACTTTCTTATTAAAGCTAATAAATTGGAGATCAATAAAGTGGGGAAAAGCGGTTCATTAGGCATTTATGGTAATATTAGTTCCGGCTATGGTAATATAATCCCCAAGAAATTATCATATAGTCATTTGTGAATCATAAAAGCCTTTGCTAATCAGTGAATACTTATTTATATTTGGGCCCCTAATAAGCATATTTTATAGAAAACGATATGGCGAAAAAGAGTTCGACAACCACTAAAACCAAAGTAAAATACTCCAAAGATACCTATGTTTACTGGTATGAGAGCATGTTGCTCATGAGGAGATTTGAAGAAAAAGCCGGCCAATTATACGGTCAACAAAAAATCAGAGGATTTTGCCACCTATATATTGGTCAGGAAGCTTGTGCTTCCGGAGCCATTACTGCCCTTGAAAAAGATGACAAGTGGATCACTGCCTACAGGGATCACGCGCATCCCCTAGGGCTGGGTACAGACCCAGGTGCTGTTATGGCAGAGCTCTTTGGCAAAGCAACCGGAACTACCAAAGGAAAAGGTGGTTCTATGCACATATTTGACAAAGAAAAGAATTTTATGGGCGGCCACGGTATCGTAGGGGCTCAAGTTCCTATGGGGCTGGGCATCGGCTTTGCCGAAAGATACAAAGGAACTAAAAACCTTTGCATCTGCTACATGGGAGATGGTGCAGTTAGACAAGGTGCGGTACACGAATCGTTTAACTTGGCCATGCTTTACAAAACCCCGGTAATCTTTGTTATCGAAAACAATGGTTACGCTATGGGTACTGCTGTGAAACGTTCTTCCAATGTAGAGGATCTATCTACCCTCGGGGAATCATATGATATGCCTTCTTTTGCAGTGGATGCTATGAATGTGGAAGAAGTTCATGAAGCCGTTTCCGAAGCAGCAAAAAGAGCAAGAGATGGAGAAGGACCAACATTGTTGGAATTCCGTACTTACAGGTACAAAGGTCACTCCATGTCCGATCCCCAAAAATACAGGACCCGTGAAGAGGTAGAAGCATACAAAGAGAGGGATCCAATCGAGCAGGTAAAGAAAACCATCCTGGAAAATGAAATCCTTTCAGAAGATGAAATTGAGGAGATCAACAAAAAAGTGAAGCAAAAAGTAGCCGATGCGGTGAAATTTGCAGAAGAGTCTCCTTGGCCTGATGGTGAAAAAGCCTTTGAAGACGTTTATATGCAAGAGGATTATCCTTTTGTAAAAGAATAAAATAATGGAGATTTTAAAGTCAGCCCGAATAGGAAGTTTATCTCCCCTTCCGGGCTGACTTTATTATGATAGTTTGCGAATTAACGAAAACCGTTATATTTGCGACTGAAATTTTAGAATAATGGCGAAGAAAGAAATCAAACAGGCGCAGGCTCAGGAGGAGCAGGCTAACGAGCTTCTGGAAAATCCCGATGTGATTGCAGATCGATTGGGCAAAGGAGAAGCTTTTGTGAAGAAAAACTCCAGGATCGTAGGAGGAATCCTAATTGTTGGAATTTTGGTAATTGCTGGAATCATGTACTTCCAGTTTAACAAGGCCAATAAGAATAAGGAAGCTCAAGCAGAAATGTTCCAGGCAGTTTACTATTTTGAACAGGACAGCTTGAACTATGCCCTAAATGGAGATGGGGTAAATGCCGGTTTCTTAAATATCGTGGATGAATATAGTGGTACCGCTGCTTCCAATTTGGCCCATTTTTATATAGGGTCCATTTATTTGAAGGACGGAGAATACCAGCAAGCCATTGACCATTTGAGTGAATTCTCTTCTGATGATTTCTTTGTGCAAGCCAAGGCTTACTCTTTGATCGGTGATGCCAATATGGAATTGGGGCAAACTGGCGAAGCCATTAGTGCTTATGAAAAAGCGGCAGATTATAAGGAGAACAAATTCTTTACCCCAAGGTACCTTTACAAACTGGCGGTAGCTTATGAAGCTGCTGGTGAGTTGCAATCAGCCATAGATACCTATGAAATTATCGAAAATAAATATTTCGACTCATACGAATATAATTTGGCACGAAAACATAAAGCACGCTTGGAGGGCCTTGCTTCTAAGTAATGCTTTGTGGTACCATATGGCATTTTGAAGAGTAAGGCCCAAAAGGTCTTACTTTTTTTGTGTTTATACAATAACTGACTGGACAAGACTAAAAATATGGCGAGTACGCAAAAAAACCTGAGCCAACACTCAGAAAAAAATATTCAGGATATCAGTGGGAAAAAATTTGCTTTGATCGTTTCTGAATGGAACGAGGAAGTTACCGAAAGCCTTTTTCAAGGTGCCATGGAAACCCTGCTAAAAAACGGGGCAATTAAGGGAAATATTATCCGGAAAAATGTCCCCGGATCTTTTGAGTTGACATTAGGAGCACAATGGATGGCCCAAGAAGAGGAAATTGACGCAGTCATCTGTTTGGGCTGCGTAATTCAAGGTGAAACGAAGCATTTTGATTTCATCTGCGATGCCGTAGCCAATGGAATTACCAATGTGGGAATCAAATATAATAAACCTGTTATTTTCGGGGTTTTGACTCCGGATAATCAAAAGCAAGCCCTTGATAGGGCGGGCGGAAAACATGGTAATAAGGGAGATGAAGCCGCCATTACCGCTGTCAAGATGCTGGGTTTTTAAGAGCAGTTTTTAGTAGTTAAACCATTAACATTATAGATTTACAAATGAAGATCATGAAATTTGGGGGAACCTCCGTAGGTAAACCCGAAAGGATGCATCAGGTAAAGGACCTGATCACTAGAGAATCAGGTAGAAAAATTGTAGTGCTATCAGCCCTTTCAGGTACTACCAATGCTTTAGTTGGCATTGGTGATGCCTTGGCAGAAGGCAAAAAAGATTTGGCCAAAGAGCGGATAGATGCATTGCATGAGCACTATCTTACCTTCTATAAAGAATTGCTAAAGACAGAAGCAAGCCAGAAAAAGGCGGAAAAGATCATCAAGGAACATTTTGAATTTCTTAACATTATTCTCAAAATCTCCTTCAATGAAGCCATCAACAGGGATATTTTGGCCCAGGGTGAATTGCTTTCTACCAAGTTGTTTTACACCTTATTGGAAGAACAGGATATTCAGGCCATTTTCCTTCCCGCGTTGGAGTTTATGAGCATTGATGAGAAAAGTGAACCTGAGCTTTCTAAAATCAGCGAGCGTTTAAAGGCCATTTTACAGAATTATTCCAAAGACTCCATTTTTATTACTCAGGGTTACATCTGTAAAAACCATCGCAATGAAGTGGACAACCTGAAGCGTGGAGGTAGTGATTATACTGCATCCCTTATCGGTGCCGCCATCAATGCAAGTGTGGTGGAAATCTGGACAGACATTGATGGAATGCACAATAATGACCCCAGGATCGTGGATCAAACCCGTCCTATAGCTCAGCTGTCTTTTGATGAAGCGGCCGAGTTGGCCTATTTTGGGGCCAAGATACTTCATCCCGCCTCCATTTGGCCTGCCCAAACCTACAATGTTCCGGTTAAACTGTTGAATACCATGCAGCCTGAAGCTGCCGGAACTACCATCACAGAAAAAGAAACTGGCCAAGGTGTGAAAGCCATTGCAGCCAAAGATGGAATAATTGCCATTAAGATCAAATCCAGCCGTATGCTATTGGCTTATGGTTTTTTGAGAAAGGTATTTGAAATCTTCGAAAAATATACCACTCCAATAGATATGATCACAACTTCTGAGGTTGCTGTAAGTGTTACTATCGATGATGATACCTATTTGAAAGCCATCATTGCGGAGTTAGAAAAATTCGGCAATGTGGAACTGGATTACAAGCAAAGCATTATTTGCGTTGCGGGAAATCTGATTGCAGAAAGCAAAGGAGTTATCAAGGAAGTAATGGACGCTCTGGTGGATTATCCTTTGAGGATGGTTTCTTATGGAGGAAGCCGACACAATGTATCCATCTTAGTTGACACTAAATATAAAAACCAAGCTCTGCAAAGTCTGAATGATGGACTTTTCCAATGGTAAATATTTAAAAGCTGTCCTAAAGGGCAGCTTTTTTTGTTGCTTATGGAAACCATCAAACCTTAAATGGAGGCTTAAATAAATCAAACTGTTCAAATGGAAGCTAATAATATGCAAATCAGGTGATGTCAGCAATCTGATTTGAACCATTAAAAAAACCGGGTATTAATGGTGAAACAGAAAAATTTTTTAAGCAAGCTTCAGGATAAATGGCAATTGAATAATATCAGGCAAGTTTTGTTGGTGCTATTGGTATTTGCTTGTACCGGGCTGACCATTCTTTTTATTAAATCCCCTATTTTTCAATTTTTGGGGATTAATATGGAAAAAGGTGGATTTTGGAAAACCTTGCTTTATTTGCTATTGATTTTGCCCATGTACCAGATCATGCTTTTGTTTTATGGTTTTATATTTGGACAGTTTGGTTTTTTCTGGCAAAAAGAAAAACAATTATTGAGAAGACTTCGCGCAATTTTCATCCAAAAAAAGAAATAATACGTAAATCTTGCCCCGGCAGTAAAGGTAACGGATAAAGCTTGCTGGTCCGGATTGTTATCATTTCTAAACCAAATCAGTTACATTTGTAGCCACAATTGACGAATCTTATAGCAGATGGCCAAGAAAAGAAAAGCACTGAAAGAGCACGAAAAAAGGAAGCTGAACAAAAAGAACTTAAGCAAACTAATTGGGATTTTTAATTTTGTTTTGCCTTACAAAGGCATTTTTATAGTTGGTCTGCTATTCCTTTTACTATCAAGCCTTACCTTATTGGCCTTTCCCCATGTTGCTGGAAAACTGATTGATACTGCTCAAGGTAAAGATTGGATTTTCAATGATATTAACAGCATTGCTCTAGTGTTGATAGGGATATTATTTGTTCAAAGTGTTTTTTCTTTTTTCCGTGTTTGGCTTTTTGCCCAAGTAAGTGAAAGGTCCATGCGGGATATCCGGCTTTCCCTTTACAATAGGATGGTGCATTTGCCCATGACTTTTTTTGATAAAAGAAGAACAGGAGAGCTCATCAGCAGAATTACCTCCGATGTAAGTTTATTGCAGGATACTTTCTCAGTAACCTTGGCCGAATTATTTAGGCAGATAATCACCCTGCTTGCAGGTACAGTATTTCTATTTGTGACCACACCAAGGCTAACCCTTTTTATGTTGGCAACCTTTCCTGTTTTGGTGATTATCGCCATGGTTTTTGGGAAGTTTATTCGAAAGCTGTCTAAATCTACCCAAGATGAATTGGCCTCAGCCAATGTAATTGTGGAGGAAACCTTACAATCTATTTCTACTGTAAAGTCATTTGCCGGGGAAGATTATGAAACCAATAGGTATCAAAAAGGCCTAAATAGGGTAGTAAAAATTGCATTGAAGGCAGCAGGATTTAGAGGGGCTTTTATTTCTTTTATCATATTTGCCCTATTTGGAGGTATTGTAGCGGTGATGTGGTATGGTGCCTTGATGGTCAGTACAGGTGCCATGAGTATTGGTGATTTGGTTTCCTTTGTGCTATATACCACTTTCATTGGAGGTTCCATTGCTGGTTTGGGGGATATTTACGGTCAGGTGCAAAAAGCTATTGGCTCCTCAGAGCGGGTACTGGAAATTTTGGAGGAAAAACCCGAAGTTTCCCTTACTGATTACCAGGATGTCCAAATTGAAGGAAAAGTTACTTTTGAAAATGTAAGGTTCAACTACCCCACCCGCCCTGAAGTGGACGTATTGAAAGGCATTCAATTGGATATTAATCCTGGAGATAAAATAGCTTTAGCAGGCCATTCGGGAGCAGGAAAATCCACCATTATCCAACTTTTGCTAAAATTTTACCCTATCAATCAAGGCGAAATTAGCATAGATGGGCAAGCCATCAATCAATGGAATTACAAACAACTCCGTTCCCAAATCGGGATCGTTCCACAGGAAGTATTGCTTTTGGGGGAAGTATCCGGGAAAATATCGCTTATGCCAAACTGGATGCTTCTGATGAAGAAATAATGGAAGCAGCCAAAAAAGCCAACGCTTGGCAGTTTATTTGTAAATTTCCTGAAGGTTTGGACACCCTGGTAGGGGAAAGAGGAGTGAAACTTTCCGGTGGTCAAAGGCAGCGAATTGCTATAGCCCGGGCCATTTTGAAAGATCCTTCCATCCTTATCCTTGATGAGGCTACCTCCTCCTTGGATGCTGAATCCGAAGCTTTGGTACAGGAAGCTTTAGATGAGTTAATGAAAGGAAGAACTACCATTATTATTGCCCACCGATTGTCTACCATCAGAAAGGTAGATCGAATCTATGTACTAAAAGATGGGGAAATTGTAGAAGAGGGAAACCATGACTCTCTTGCCAATCAGGACGGCGGATTTTACGCCAACCTGGTGAAGTTACAATTTGCAGATTAGGTGGATGGATATTTGTACGTGGTATTTTAAAAATAAAATCCCAATTTCTTCAATTAAATAAAGAATTCGGTGGTTGGGGGCATCAACCATGTTTTTTCACACTACCTAATACTCAATGGACACTTACTGATTCATCCAATTTTTAAATTTGCTGACTTTTTCCCTACTGACGATAATCTCATCACGATAGGAGGTCTTTGGGGTAATCTGTAACCGGTTATTGGGGTATTTTTTTATGGAATGGATGGCTTTGATGTTAAGTATAATGCTTCTATTGATCCTGAAAAATTGTTGCGGATCAAGGTATTGGTCTTCAAGGTTTTTTAGTTTATGGTCCACAATGAATTTTTCTCCTGTGTCCATTTCAACCAAATAGGTAAGTCCTCCTTCGGCAAGGAAAAAAGCCACATCCTTTGGGTTTTTATAAAATAATTTTTCCCCTGATTTGACTAAAAAGCGGGATTTTGGTTGGGAAGTATCAGGACTTTGTGCCGTACCAGTAGTGGAAATTTGATTCTGGGAGTAAAGTCTTTTGTATTTTTCAAATGATTTGGCCAACCTGTCCTCACTGGGGTCATCATTCAAAAAATCCATGCAATTGAGTGAAAAAGCTTTTTCGGTAACAAAGGGCTTGGTGGATGTGAAGATAACAGGAATTTTTTTATCCAATTTTTCAAATACAAAAGGATGGAGGTCGGTAAGTTCAAAACTACCAATAATCAAATCTGCTTTATGGCCATATTCGAGAAACCTAATAGCTTCTTCCCAGTTTGACAATACTTCCAAGGTTTTGGCTTCTTTACATGAATGGTGCAAGTGATGACTTAGCCGGTAACCTTCCTCCGGTTTATGTACAATTAGGCAATTGATGAAATTCTTTTCATATTCCATGCTTCCCAGGTGCTATTAGGCTTTTATTAAATAAAAAATCAATAGGCTTTTAGGCTTATGTCCATACTTTTTACATGATGGGTCAAAGCTCCTACTGAAATATAATCCACCCCACATTCTGCTACATCCTTGAGGTTTTCTTCGGTAATTCCTCCGGAGGCTTCAGTAGGGATTTTTCCATTAATCAATCTAACAGCTTCTTTCATCATTTCAAAGCTCATATTATCCAACATGATGACATCTACTCCACCTACTCTTAAAACTTCCTTTACTTCCTCAAGATTCCGGGTTTCCACCTCAATTTTTAGATCAAGCAAATTTTCTTTGAGGTATTTTCTAGTAGCTGCAACGGCCTGTTCTATACCTCCCGAAAAATCAATATGGTTGTCCTTAAGCATGATCATATCGTAGAGAGCAAAACGATGGTTTTTCCCTCCCCCAATGGATACAGCCCATTTTTCCAACATCCGGAAATTAGGTGTAGTCTTTCGGGTGTCCAGCAATTTTGCTTTGGTATGGGAGATTACTTCGCTGAGTTGGTGGGTTTTT
Organism: Echinicola jeungdonensis; assembly: GCF_030409905.1. Classification (NCBI taxonomy): domain Bacteria; kingdom Pseudomonadati; phylum Bacteroidota; class Cytophagia; order Cytophagales; family Cyclobacteriaceae; genus Echinicola; species Echinicola jeungdonensis. Next base: position 1,563,950 of record NZ_JAUFQT010000001.1, on the reverse strand, counting down.
GTAGCAATCCCACTCATCCGCTGCATACAATTAAGCACTAGGCGCTCGGTAGTGAGAATGGAAGCGGCTTTTCCCTTAACTTTAAGGCCTATATCCCCTTTTTTTACCTGTTGTCCATCCTTTAAGAATACCTCAATCTGAAGGGAGGGATCATATGAATTAAAAATCATCACCGCCAATTCCAATCCGGCGATAATTCCGTCTTCTTTAATTATTAACTGGGCCCTTCCGTCCTGATCACGGGGAATGGCAGCCAAAGTAGAATGGTCACCTTCTCCAACGTCCTCCTTGAAGGCTGATTGGATAAATGCTTCTATATTTTCCTGGGTAAGATAATTTTCTTTCACGACGTAAAAATAAGAAAATTAGACAAAGGCTCCCCTTTATTGTAGGCTGATAGGAACAAAAATAAGAATATTGGCCGGAATTTTTGTTTGCATTCAATTCAGGGCAGGAATTGCAATTTCTGAACAAATTTGATTAAGAGAACTATTCTAAATCTTTGAGTTTTATTCAGGATACTATTTTCTTGGTGTCAAATATTATTGGGCTAAAGCTTCCCCTCCCGCTACTCTTTATTAATATCTAAGGCATAAATTCGTGGTGATTCCTTGTTCAATTTACATTTGATCAATAATCTAAATTGAATTTCCTTACTTTGATATGAACCAATAAAATATTGTATTTGGTTACTGGATTTCCCCTTATGTACAATATCAAAATTACTGGGAGGAAATTTTTTAAAGAAATCCCGAATGACCAATTCGGCTTGGTTTTTAGAGTAATCCCCTTGATTGCCATTAATGGAGAGTTCCACATTTTCTCCAAAATAAGATGATAGAGCCTTGCTGGACCCTGCTTTTATGGATAATGATATTTCTTCTACAGGCTGACCCTGTCCCAATGAAGAATCTGGTAAATAAAGAAAAAGCCCAAAGAAAAGGGTAAATAGGATATATTTGTAAATTTTATTCATTGTAATAAAATGAAATCAAAATTTGAGCCAAAACTGAAAGTTTGAGGGCCAACTTTTTAAAGCGAGCAAAAAAAGACAAAATTTGTGTAAAAACGAAGTAAAAGAGTAAATAATCAACAGTTTAGAGGGTTGGTAATTATGCTTTTAGGGCAAAATAAGGCATAGCTTTGTGCATAAAATTTATATATTTGCCTCATGGATAAAAAAGTTTTACTAATGATTTTGGATGGTTGGGGCATGGCGACCAACCCTGAAGTATCAGCTATAGACAAAGCCAATACTCCATTTGTTGATCATCTGTTAGAAAAGTATCCTCATTCCCTGTTGGAAGCCTCTGGCTTGGCAGTAGGTCTTCCAGAAGGCCAAATGGGCAACTCGGAAGTGGGCCATATGAATATTGGTGCCGGCAGAGTGGTTTATCAGGATCTTGTCAAAATAAACAAAGCCGTGGAGGAGGGAAAATTAAAGGAAAACCCTGTCCTCAAAAAAGCTTTTGATACGGCAAAGGAGCGAGGTTCCAAAGTTCATTTTATTGGATTGGTTTCTGATGGAGGGGTTCATGCCCATATCAATCATTTGAAAGGGCTGTGTGATGCCGCTAAAGCCAATGGTCTGGAGGAAGCTTATATCCATGCATTTACAGATGGAAGGGATACTGATCCCAAAGGTGGTTTAGGGTACTTAGAAGATGTCCAAAATCACTGTGCAAATGCTGTTGGAAAAATCGCTACTGTAATTGGCCGATATTATGCTATGGACCGGGATAAGCGTTGGGAACGTGTGAAATTGGCTTATGATGCCATGGTCAATGGTGAAGGTGAAAAGTCCAAAGATATCCTTGCCGCAGTTAAGAAATCCTACGCCAATGGTGTGACAGATGAATTTATCCGTCCAATTGTCCATGTTGATGATCAAGGAAAAGCAATAGGTTCCATTGAATCTGGAGATGTTGTGATTTGCTTTAATTTCCGTACCGACCGTGGTAGGGAAATCACCCAGGTACTGACCCAAAAGGATTTTGAAGATTACAAAATGAATAAATTAGATCTTCATTATGTCACCTTTACCAATTATGATGATACCTTTAAAAACGTAGAAGTCATTTTTGGCAAGGAGAACCTTCAAAATACCCTTGGAGAGGTGTTGGCCAATAATCATAAAAAGCAAATCAGGATTGCGGAAACAGAAAAGTATCCTCATGTTACTTTCTTCTTTTCCGGAGGTCGTGAGACTGAATTTGATGGAGAATCCAGGATCCTTTGCAGTTCTCCAAAAGTGGCCACTTATGATTTACAACCAGAAATGAGTGCCCACGAAATCACCGATAAAATCAATAAGGAATTGGCCAAAAAAGAGGTGGATTTTGTTTGCCTGAATTATGCCAATCCTGATATGGTGGGACATACAGGGGTGTTTGATGCAGCGGTAAAAGCCTGTGAAACCGTAGATGATTGTACCAAATCAGTGGTAAATACCGCCTTGGATAATGATTATACGGTTATTGTTATTGCTGATCATGGAAACAGTGACTGTATGGTCAATGAAGATGGTTCACCGAATACTGCCCATACAACCAATTTGGTACCTTGTATCATGGTCGACAAAAATGACCGTTTGGAAGTGAAAAACGGAAAATTGGGGGATTTGGCTCCTACCATTCTGAAATTAATGGGAGTAGAAATCCCGGCTGATATGACCGGTGATGTATTATTGAAATAAATGATATTGAAAATACAACTGTATTTAATTTTAATAGTGGGGCTGCTCTTTTCCTGTAATAATGGAGAGGAGCAGCCTTTTGCTAATCCAACCCAGATCAATGAATATTTTTCCTTGAAAGGATTTATGGACCGGCAGATTTCACAATTGGATGGAAAAAAGGTGGAAAAATGGTCTAAAATCAATGGTGAAGAAAAACGGGAGACCGTCTATCTGGATGAAGAAGCTTGGCGGAGAGAGTTGGATTTATTTATCCAATCGGATATCAATAAGGCATCCTTGAAAGATGCTTACCAAACCCAAAGAAAAGACGGTCAGCAGATTCATCAGTTGAAACCTGACAGGGAGGCTCAAGTCAAAAATATTACCATAACCTATCTGGATGGTTCTGAAAATGTAAAAGAAATTGCATTTATAGCCTCAAAGGAGAACTTTTTTTATCAATCATCTACTCAAGCCACAATATCTATAGACCCGGAAACGAAAACCATAAATTCTTATAAAATAGAAAGTCAACAAAAAGTCTGGTTTTTGTCCCCAAATAAAATAGAGATAAAAGGGGAAGTTATGCCCTGAAATAATATTAACATTAAGTACAAAGTGAGTAAAATTTTTGATGGAAATTCAGGGCTTATTTGAATTTTAAGATCAAAAAAAAAGGCATGGTTTCATTGAAACCATGCCTTTTTTATGATTGATTAAATATTTCATTCAAACGCAAAGAATATTAGCCAGGTAAGTATCAGTACTGGCAGCAAAATTGGAATGGAATAACGGATAATATAACCAAAGAAGGAGGGCATTTTAATTCCGCTTTGCTCAGCAATGGATTTAACCATAAAGTTAGGTCCGTTACCGATATAAGTCATGGCTCCAAAGAAAACCGCTGCGATAGAAATGGCCATTAGTTGGAAGGCAGAATTTGCATAACCATTGGCAGCAAAATCTTTGACCATGGCAACATTACTTATTGTTGCCCCTTTTGAGGCCATTGCCGCAGCCAGGAAATTCAAATAGGTAGGTGCGTTATCCAAAAAACCGGAAAGCATTCCTGTTCCCCAATAAAGGGTATTTGCGGTAATGAGGGCAGAGCCTTCAGGAGATTTTGCAAAATTTCCTACCAACTCTAATGCTGGCATCATGGTACCAAAAATTCCAATAAAGATAAAAGCTACCTCCCTGATTGGTTCAAAATTGAATTCATTTCCTTTAATAGCTTTACTGTCTGCGAACTTATAAGAGAAAAAGGCTACAGAAAACATGATGATTTCCCTGAGGAATGAAAATTTTTGTCCATCATAATGGATAGCCGGTACCCATTCGATGACATTGGGATCCAGGAATACGGATATGATAACGACTAGAAGCCAGAGGAAATTTTTAGATCCAACCAAGCCGAATTTATTGGAATATACGGGTTCTTCTATGATGCCACTGTCATTGGCTTTCCCTAATTTTTTGTCGATAAAATAGAAAACTCCTGCTAGGATAACCAAGGCCATCAACCAAGCCGGCCAGTTATGTTCCAATGTCCAAAAGAATGGAATGCCTTTGAGGAAGCCAAGGAATAATGGGGGATCCCCAATGGGTGTCAGTGAACCTCCCACATTACTTACCATAAAGATGAAGAAGATAATATGGTAGGGTTGAATGTTGTTTTTGTTTAACCGGATAAAAGGTCTGATCAAAAGCATGGAAGCCCCTGTTGTACCTATCAGGTTGGCTATGGCTGCACCGATCAGTAGAAGGGCCACATTGGCCAATGGTGTTGATTTCTTGTCAATTTGAATTAGTATTCCCCCAGATGCAATATATAGGGAGGATAGCAAGGCTATAAATTGAACATATTCTGCCATGGCATGAACAGGTGCATGCACATTATGAAGGACAAATAAATAGTATAAGACCACCATAACGGCCAAGATAATGGCGATTTTCGGATAATTGTGATGCCAAAAATCTTCATAAAATAATGGTCCTGTGGCAATCATCAAAAGAAGGGCAACAAAAGGGATGACCAGCCAAAGGGGGGCTTCTCCATGTTCTTCCCCATGCGCTTGAGCCTGCACACCTCCCTGGTGATCATCAGAAGAGGCTTGGGAAGGATCAGGTTGATCATGATCTACAGTGCTGTGGTGTTCGGTTCGAGTGGGTTCGGGGTTTTCTTGGGCCAAAGATTGTGGGGTTCCTGTAAATAATACAGTTCCCAAAATGACTCCAAATACAATTAATATATGTTTCATTAAAATGAAATTGAATTGTTTTTCAAGTTTTTAGATGATTCTTTTTCCTTTTTAGGAAAAAAAAGTAGCTTGTAGGATTTGGAATCCCTAAACTACTGAATTGCTTGAATCCAACCAAAATAAATTGAGAAAGCTAACATGAATTAATTTTTTGTTAATCTTTTCAATTCAGGGTGGGTACTGATCTTCAGGTCAGCAATTCTAGCGCGATCTCAAAGGAAGACCGGGCAATTTTGGTTGGCCCGGAATTTCTTTGATGGGTGTTTTTTAATGCTTTCCGGATGGTATTGCTGACATCATTGAAAATGGCCCGATCCGTATGAGCGGCTTGGTTGGACATCAAATAGGTGAAAACCCTGGCCATTCCGCAATTGGCAATAAAATCCGGAATGAGGGCCACCCGTTCATCAACAAATTGAGTGGTTGGGCCATAAAATATTTCTGGATCAGCAAATGGGATATTGGCTCCACAGGAGACCACTTCCAATCCAGCTTTGATCAACCTTTCCATTTGTGCATGATTGATCAGCCGGGATGCTGCTGCCGGGATGAAAATATCATGTTCCATATCCCAAATGCGCTCGTTGATTTCCTCAAAAGGAACCAGGTGGTCTGAAAACAGTTGATGGCCTTTGCTGTGGATAAATAAGGGCTTAATCTCCTCAAAGTTGAACCCACTGGCTTTAGTAAGTCCACCATTCCGGTCAATTATGCCAACTATTTTCACCCCTTTCAATGCCAGGTAAAAGGCCGCGGAGGCACCAACATTACCCCAACCTTGGATGATGGCCTTTTTCCCCTTGAGGCGACCACCCCAAAACTGGTAATAATGCCGGACAGATTCAGCCACTCCATACCCGGTAATCATATCAGCAACGGTGAATTTTTGGGATCCAACCGGAGTAAAAAGAGGGTCTTCCAAAACTTTTCTTACCCCTTGTCTAAGTTGCCCGATTTTTCGGATTTTTTGGGGTTCTGTGGCGTGGAAATGTCCATTGACAATCCCTTCTTGGGGGTGCCAAAGACCATAGGATTCAGTAATGGGAATAACTTCATGAATTTCATCCACATTAAAATCTCCACCCGTGCCATAGTAGTACTTTAACAAAGGCAGGACTGCTTTGTACCATCTTTTTAAGACGGCTTTTTTTCTTGGGTCATTTGGATCAAAATTGATTCCGGATTTTGCCCCGCCTATTGGAGGACCGGAAATGGTGAACTTCACCTCCATGGTTTTGGCCAAAGACTCGACTTCTCTTCTGTCCAAACCCTTCCTCATCCGGGTCCCTCCCCCTGCAGCTCCCCCTCTCAATGAGTTGATCACAACCCAGCCTTCCGCTTCAGACTCACTATCCTTCCATTCAAACACAATTTCTGGCTGCTTGTTTTCAAACTTCTTTAGCAGTTCATTCATTAATTTATTGTAGGGTTTTATGTGGTGGTACAAAAATATAAAAAATACTGATTGATGCTTAATTTGACACCGAATTCTATATGAAACATGTGATTTGGATAAAAAAAGGCTAAAAAAAACGCTGCTTTATTTATTTGCGTCAAATAATAGTCCTCCGCAGCTATTTTGAGAGGCTCCTGTCACTGATTTAAAAGTATTGACTTCATTTCTCATTCTCAATACCCCCAAAAAGGCAAATATCAATGCCTCCTTATAATCAATAATGCTCTTTTCAGGAACCACTACTTTTATATCCTTTCCCAGTCTATGCTGTAATTTTTCAATAAAATAAGTGTGATAAGCCCCTCCCCCACTGACTAAAACCTGTTGTTCTTTTTTGAGGGAATATTCCTTTATGGATTTGCTAATTTGAATGCTGTAATGTTCCACTAAAGTGGCAGAAATATTTTCAGGAGAAGCATCCATATTTTTGATTAATGGTAAAAAGTCCTTTTCCAGATCTTCCCTACCCAGGGATTTCGCTCCTTTTTGTTCATAATAAGAAAGGTGGTTCAGGGCATTGAGTAATTCCGGATCAACCATCCCGTTCCTGGCAAGTTTTCCCTGGTCATCATAGGGCATTCCTTTTTTTTCGGCCAAATAATTGAGTAATAAATTAAATGGAGATATGTCAAAAGCAATCCGCTGGTTTTCTTTCATCATGGAAATGTTGGCAATTCCCCCCAAGTTGAGGCAAAAATCATATTTGGGAAAAAGATAATGGTCTCCAATTGGGGCTAATGGAGCCCCTTGTCCCCCTAACTGGATGTCCAGGCTTCTAAAATCACAAATAACTGGCATTCCACTAGCCCTTGACAAGCTCCAACCATTTCCGATCTGCAGGGTGAATTTTTTTTCAGGTTGGTGAAAAACAGTATGTCCATGGGAGGCTATAGCATCTGCATTTAACTGGAATTTTTGACAAAACTTTTTAACAGCTTGACCCATCCAGTTGCCAAACTCCCTGTCCAACAAACTTAACTGAAGGCCTGAAAAGTTGGGAGCATTCTGTAGTTTTTTGCCTAAATCATTTGGAAAAGCTTCTGTTTCAGCTCTGATAATTTCATATTTCCATTGGCCATTAAATTCAAATCTGCAATATGCCATATCAAGGCCATCTCCAGAAGTTCCTGACATCAAGCCAACAAGATGAAATATACCGGGGCTGGTCATAGGGTTAAATTTTGTTAAAATACTCGAGTTAAATATAATTTTAAAGGAAGGGATTTATATCCACTTTTTAATTTCACTAATTTAGGGCCAAATTTGGGGCTTTAAGTGCCGATAGCCGAATTCAAATTAATTCAAGCTCCTGAATAAAACGACAATTTGAGGAATTTAATTATTGATATTGGAAATACAAGGACCAAAACAGCTCTGTTTTCAGGCCAAGAGGTCTTATGGGAGGAAGATTTTGGCAACTTGGGCCAGGTGGCCTCATTTGTCCAGAAAGAAAAATTTGATAATGCTATCATGAGTTCAGTGAAATGGGACAAAGGAGAGTTGAAGGATGTTTTCCAATTTGATTTTCTCTTTTTGGATTTCCAAACAAGTTTACCCATCAAAAATAACTATCAAAGTCCCCAGACTTTAGGGCTGGACCGTGTTGCGGCTGCGGTAGGGGCATGGGCCCTGGCCGGAAAGGGTCCGGTGTTAGGGATTGATCTGGGAACCTGCATAACCTATGAGTTTGTTGATCCAAAGGATAATTACCTTGGAGGTGGAATTTCCCCTGGGCTCCAAATGCGGCTATTGGCTATGCACCAACAAACGGCCAAATTGCCATTGGCCTCCATTTCCACGGAGGAGCTTTCTCCAGAATTGATAGGCGGGGATACCTTGAGTTGTTTGAAAAGTGGTGTATATCATGGGACAAAACAGGAATTGGAAGGAATCATTAAAGAGTATCAAAGCAGTTACAAGGATCTTAGGGTATATATCTGTGGAGGTGACGCTAAATTCTTTGAAAGCTTAACAAAAGACTACATATTTGTAATCCCCAATTTGGTCCTGTATGGACTGAATAGAATTTTAATTTATAATGTTGATAAAAACTAGATTGCATTTATTGGGCGTATTATTCGCCTTTTTCATATTTCATCATCAGGTTCTTGGACAGTCCAATTCCTCGACCTACAGCTCTATTGGTATTGGAGAGATAAACAATTCCGGACTGACCACCAACCAGGCCATGGGGGGGATGGGTATCAGTTATGGAACTGCATGGTCGGTTAACCATGTTAACCCTGCCCTGTCTGTCAAAAATAATGTTTTTAATTTTCAGGCTGCTTTTAATTACAAAAGAATCAATGCCAATACCGGCAATCAATCTGCCGATATTGATGGAGGGGGGTTGAGTTATGTAGCTATGTCCTTTCCGGTACAACCCAGAAAGTGGACCATTGGGTTAGGGCTCAATCAAATCAGCAAAGTGGATTATGCCCACCTTTATGAAAACCCTGTAGTCAATTCAGATTATAATGCTTTGAGTCGGATTGAAGGAGATGGCGGAATCAGTGAAGTGTACCTTTCTACGGGCTTCGAACTTTTCGATAACTTTAATTTAGGTTTTCAAGGTTCTTATGTATTTGGCTCTACAGTACGCTCCCAAGAACTGACTTTATTGGATGAGGATGGGGTGCCCACAGGTATTGGATCAGAGTATTACGAAAGGCTTAATTTAGGAGATGTTTCATTTAAAGGGGGAGTGCATTATGCCTTACCTTTATCCAAATCCAGCAGGTTAAACTTCGGCGGGATCTATCAGTCGTTTGGTGATATAAGCGGAAGTAAATTTGCAAAAGTAGCAAATTCCGGAGATGCAGATGATCCTGATTCGGAAGGGCAATTATTATATAATGATAATAGCGGACAGATTTATTTGCCTAATAAGTTAGGTTATGGTATAACTTACGAAAAAATTAATAAATTTGCGATCGGTCTGGAAGCTCAGCATCAGGATTTTACGAAATTCAAGTCCTTTGAGGGAGAAAATGACGATTTAGGCCAATCCTTTAAGATTGGCCTTGGGGGGGAGTTTACTCCAGATATTTATTCCATAGAAAGCGTCTTTCAACGAATTACTTATCGCGCTGGAGTGGAATTTGAACAAACTCCTTATTTGATAGGAGAAAATAAGATAAACGATATTGGCATTAATTTTGGAGCATCAGTTCCTGTAAACAGTTTATCACTGTTGAATTTGGCGGTAAAAGTTGGGAGAAGAGGTAATACAGAAGAGGGCCATATTCGGGAAAATTACCTCAAAGTTTCCATGGGTTTTTCCATCAATGACAACAGTTGGTTTTATCAAAAAGTATTTGAATAATTATTAGATATAGTATGAAAACTAAAATTGCATTAATAGGGTTATTATCATTTGTAATGGTGGGTTTAGTGCAAGCCCAAGATAATTGGAATTGGCCGGAAGATCCTAAACTTGAGGCCAAGGCAAGGGAATATAATGCTGCCTATAATGATTATAGAAAAGCAGAACAGTATATTGCGGCCACAAAGCCTTTACATTGGTTATTGGTAAATGCTCCTGATCTGAATGAAGCCATTTATATCAATGGGGTAGAAGTATATGATGGAGCTGCCAAAAAAACTACTGATGAGGAAAAAGCCAGTGTATATCAGGATTCCGTTATGACTATTTACGACCTTCGTAATGAAAAATACAATAACGAGGCAAAATGGATTGAGAATAAAGCCTACTATGCATATAAATACTATAAGTCTAATAAGGACAAAGTAGGTGATGCTGCAGGTTATTTTGAAACTGCAATGGAGCATCATGGAAAGCTGTCTCCTGGCTTGGTACCTGCCTATTTTGATTTGGTTTACAGAAATTTTGCTTATAACAAAGCTTATACTCCTGAGGAAATTTTAAATATTTATGAGAAACAATATTCTTCTCTGGAAAAAGCTGAAGAAGCAGGAAATGATGTAAGTACCTCAAAAGCTACTTTGGATCAGATCTTAGTTGCCATGGAAATCATCGATTGTGATTTTATCGAAAATAAAATGGGCCCAAAACTGAAAGCAGATCCTAACAATGTAAAATTGGCAAAGCAGATTTTCCAGTATGCCGTTCAATATAAATGTACCTCCTCCCCTGTATTTACTAAGGCCTTGGAGGTAGTGGATAATGATAGTCCTACATTCTCCACTTCTCAGGTTAGGGGATTGAGATACTTGCAAAGCAAAGAATTTGCAAAAGCAGTTGAGATGTTTGAAAGAGCCCTTACTTTGGCAGAAAACAACAAGCAAAAAGCGGAAGTTCAATATGATCTTGCCAAAGCACAAGCCAATTTGGGACAAAAATCTTCAGCCAGACAATCTGCATTGAAAGCTGCAGAATTAGATTCCGAAAGAACCTCAGATGCGTGGTCATTTATAGGTAGCTTATATATGGGATCTTCCAATGAATGTAGAGGTGGTCAAAGCCGGGTAAAAGATTATTCAATCTTTATTGCCGCTTATGAAGCATTTGTCAAAGCTGGTGATAACCAAGGAATGGCAAATGCCAAATCAAGATTTCCTTCCAAAGAAGAATTGTTTACCGAAGGATACCAAGTAGGTCAGACCATTAACACCGGATGTTGGATAGGCCAATCTGTAACCTTACGTACTAGAGATTAATAGGGGCATTTGTCCTCCCAGTGAAAAAGGCGGTTCCCATACCGCCTTTTTTATTGAAAACTGGTTAATGAATAATACGTTATGGTAATTAAATGCAATGAAATCAATTCCACAATTAATATTAGCCCTCTTTTTGCTGATTTCCTGCCGGGAAAATGTGGACCTTAGTCAACTGGAAAATTATGAAGGCCCCATAAGGATCACCACAAATATGGAACTTTACCATAGTGACTCAGCCAAAGTTAGAACCATATTGACAGGAGATAAACAGCTGGAATTTCCCAATGGGGATATTGAATTCCCTGAAGGTATTTCCATAGATTTTTTTGAAAAAAATGGAGAATTGAGTACAACCATTCGTGCCGACCGAGGGTTTTATGATCGCAAAAATAACCTGTATATGGGAGAGGGTGATGTGGAGGTGCACAATATCATCAAGGATCAAAAATTGAATTCTGAGGAGTTATTTTGGGACCCCAACAAGGACATTATCTTTACTGAAAAATTTGTTACCGTGCAAAGGCAAGACGGAACCATCATTAATGGAACGGGCATGGAAGCAGATCAGCAATTTAATGAATATACATTCCATAAAATCGAAAGAAGCAAAATTCCATTGCCCGGAGAAGAATAAGTTATGAAATTAAAAGATGTCATATTGCTTTCATTATCAGCTGCGTTGGTGATCATCGGGACCCATATGACGATTACACAAGGAATTACCTTCAGTTATCCGATTTTCATGTTTGCTGTGGTATTGTTATTTTGGTTTAAATACCGAAAAAACAAAAACATGGAACAAGAAGCAAGGAAAAGCAATTCTGCCCAGAAGAAAAAAAGGAAGTAATGGAATATCAATATTTGGTCATTGTGCTGATTACCTTATTGTTTTCGGCACTTTTTTCCGGTCTGGAAATTGCCTTTGTTTCAGCCAATAAGTTGCATATTGAGCTGCAAAACAAGCAAGGCACCCTTACTGGGAGAATCCTTTCCAGATTCGTGAAAAACCCTGGACAATTTATTGGTACCACCCTTATGGGCAATACGATCTCCCTGGTGGTATATGGTATTTTTATGGCTTACCTTTTGGAGCCCAGTATTGTTTATTATCTGCCTGATGGCTTGGATCATCAGGCTTCTGTTTTAATAATCCAGACCATCCTGTCCACCATAATTGTACTGATAACGGCTGAGTTTATCCCCAAGAGTATTTTCATGCTTAACCCCAATAATCTTCTCAGCTTCTTTTCACTTCCTTTTTTATTGATATACTATCTGATGTATCCAGTGGTTTGGCTGGTCGTTGGTCTTTCCAGGGTGTTTATTACAAAAATATTACGCTTGGATTACAGCGAGGATAAACCCGTTTTTAAAATCACCGACCTGAACAGTTTTATCCAAAACCATTTGGAAACCGAGGGAGAGGATAGTACGGATTTGGATACTAAGATATTTGACAATGCTGTGGAATTTAAAACCATCCGTGTTCGGGAATGCATGGTGCCCCGAACTGATATTGTAGCTGTAGATGTAGAGGATTCCATCCTGGACCTTAAAAATACATTTACAGAAAGTGGTCATTCCAAGATAATAGTTTATAAGGAAAATATTGATGATGTAATCGGGTATTGCCATCATCTGGAATTATTCAAAAAACCCAAAAACATCCAGGACATCCTTACCCCAATTATCATTGTTCCAGAAACTGCCCTGGTCAATGAATTGCTGGTTCAGTTTATATCAGAAAGAAAAAGTTTGGCCTTGGTGGTGGATGAGTTTGGCGGAACCAGCGGGATCGTCAGCATGGAGGATATTATTGAAGAAATTTTTGGGGAAATTGAAGACGAATATGACAGTGATGACCTGATTGAACAGCAATTGTCTGAAAATGAATATTTGCTCAGTGCCAGGCATGAAATAGATTATTTGAACGAAAAATACGATTGGAACCTTCCTACTGGAGATTTTGACACTTTGTCCGGGTTTATCCTTTCTATAACTGAAAATATTCCCCATAAAGGAGAAACAGCGGTATATGGCCCCTTTACTTTTACCATTGTATCCAAACAAGCCCACCGCATAGATACCGTAAAATTAAAAATCAATACATAATACTTCGCATTAAGTAATTTATTGGAAGCGATAATATTTTGAATTTACCGCTAGATGTAATTATTTTGCGTCACTTCAAAAAATAGAAGAATGGCATTAATAAAAGAAATCAGACAGAGAACAGGTCTTGCAATAGGTGTAATTGCAGTAGGGTTGATCCTTTTCCTAGTGGGCGGTGACCTATTGGGTCCCAATTCCATGTTATTGGGCGGTCAGGATACCGTTGTTGGGGAAATCAATGGGGAAGAAATTTCCTATGAGGAATATGTCAACCGTGTAGAACAGATCAAGCAAAATTATCAGCGCAATACTGGAAGGAATCCTTCCGAAAACCAGCTTTACAGTATTCGTGAGCAAGCTTGGCAAGCGCTGATGGTCGAAAAAGTTTTTACTGAACAATATCAAGAGTTGGGAATGATAATTTCCGATGCCGAATTGGTGGATATGGTTCAGGGCAAAAATATTGTTGCAGAATTGCGCCAACAACTAACCAACCCTGAAACAGGAGAATTTGACAGGCAACAGTTGATTGCTTTTTTGCAATCTCTTGAAAATGCCAGTCCTCAACAAAGAGCTGCCTGGGCCCAACAGGAAAAGGTTTTTGCAGATTCCCGTTTGAGAATTAAATATGACAATCTTTTGGCTTCATCCTCTTTTGCTAATTCTGAGGAAGCCAAGTTGCAGCATAAAATGGAAAATGCCGTAGCAGATGTACAGCACCTATTTGTGCCTTATTATGTCATTTCTGATTCAGCTGTTAATATTTCAGATTCGGAATTGAAGGCTTACCTCAAAGAGCATTCTGACAGGTTTGAAGTTTCCAATGCAAGAGATATCGATTATGTGCAGTTTAACCTGCATCCTAGCGGTGAAGATACAGCTGCAGTGGTTCAAGATATGAACCGGTTGGTTGCTGATCTGAAATCAACCAATAATGATTCACTCTTTGTATTAAGAAACTCCCAAATTTCAACCCCATTTAGAACTTATCGTCCAGGGGATATGCTTCCCAATACCCTAAGTTCTAATGTAGAATTTCCGGAGGAAGGAAAAGTATATGGCCCGTATATTACAGACCGTTCTTCTTATGTAGCCTATAAGGTGACTGATAGGTTTGACGGGACCCCTAGAATGAGGGCCAGCCATATCCTATTGAGCACAGAGGGTATGGAAGGTGCAGAAAAGGAAGCGGTAAAACAGCAAGCCCAGGATATACTCAATGAAATCAAGGAAACTGGCAACTTTGCTGCCGCAGCTCAACAATATGGTCAGGATGGAACCGCCCGAAGAGGTGGAGACTTGGGTTGGTTTGCCAAAGCGGATTTTGTGGAAGAATTTGCCGATGCAACTTTTGCTGCCAAGTCTACTGGCTTAATGGATGAAATAGTGGAAACTGAATATGGCTACCACATTATTAAAGTAACCGAATTGCCTCAGACTAGTTCTGTTAAATTGGCCACGCTTGAACTTCAGCTAGGTCCAAGTGAGGAAACTAGAAATGAAGTGTTCCGTAATGCTGATTATTTCGCAGCAAATTCAGGAAATTCCCAAGAATTTAAGGACAATGCGGAGGAGGATGGCTATCGGGTAATGAGTGCCAATGGATTATCCCCCAATGCCCGAAACCTTAATAATTTATCCGGTGCTCGTCAAGTTGTGCGTTGGGCTTTTGCAGAAGCTTCTGTAGGCGAAGTTTCAGAAGTTTTTGAATTGGACAATGCCTATGTTGTGGCTACCTTAAAGTCAAAAACCAAAGAAGGAGATGCTTCCCTTGATCAGGTCCGAAGTCAGGTTTTAGCAGAAGTTAGAAAGGAGAAAAAAGCAGCCAAGATAAAAGAAAATTTGGAAGGTAAGGAAAGCCTTGAAGCGATGAAGGAGGTATACCCTGAATTTGCCTCTCTGGGCAGCACTCCGGATCTTAAATTAAATTCCAATACAATTCCCGGCGTTGGTTTTGCTCCCAAGGCGATTGGAGCCATTTTCGGACTTCAAGAACCAGGAGAAATGACCCCTCCTATCCAGGAAGAAACAGGTGTGATTGTAGCCAAATTAAATTCAATGACCCCTGCCCCTGAAATTGCAGATTATACCAGATACCAAAACCAATTGGAAAATACTTCTTCCCAAAGGGCGGCCTATATGATCATGATGGCAGTGGAGGAACTAGCGGATGTTAAAGATTATAGGTATAAATTCTTTTAATAAAAAGTTTGCTAAAAAGAAACCCATTCTCCTAGGAGGGTGGGTTTTTTTGTTTCTGGATTAAATTTTTTATCTATCATGTTAAAGAGTTAAATTGAAGCATTATGAACAAAATATTTGACAGGGAAGCGTTTAAACAAAAACTGGAGGAGCAATCCTCTTTTCCGACCCTTTATATGTTTAAATTTATTGTTCCAAATGGAAAAGAAGACGAAGTGGCAGCCTTGCTGCCTAATAATGATATTAAATTGAAGGAGTCGGCCAAGGGAACCTATGTAAGTGTTACTATCAAAGCCATGATGCCAGATAGTGATTCCATTCTTAACATTTATGATGAGGCTTCCAAAATAGAAGGTATCATTTCACTTTAACTCAAAACTGTTATGTGGGAAGAAAAAAACAATAAACTGAGCAAAACTTTTGAATTTGCAGATTTCCAGGAGGCTTTTGGCTTCATGTGTAGGGTAGCATTTTTGGCCGAGGCACATGGACATCACCCTGACTGGAAAAATGTGTACAACAAGGTGCATATTGAATTGACCACTCATGATAAGGGAAATGTAGTAACCGAAAAGGACCGTAAATTGGCGGAGGCCATTGATAAGATTTAAAAATGGTCGAAGAAAGACGTATTCCCCTTTTTCTTGTTCCTACACCCATAGGGAATTTGAAGGACATTACGTTAAGGGCTATAGAGGTTTTGCAATCCGTGGATGTGATTTTGGCTGAAGACACCCGAACATCGGGAAAATTGCTTAAGCATCTTGAAATCCAAAAGCCCTTGCAGAGTTACCATATTTTTAATGAGCATAAGGCGGTAGAAAAACTGCTTCAGCGAATGGAGGCTGGTGAGCAATTTGCCCTGGTGAGCGATGCAGGAACACCTGCCATTTCTGACCCTGGTTTTTTGCTTGTCAGGGCAGTCCGGGAGGCAGGATGGGATGTGAATTGCCTTCCTGGTGCGACCGCTTTTGTGCCGGCATTGGTAAATTCAGCCCTGCCAAATGACCGGTTTGTTTTTGAGGGCTTTCTGCCTCACAAAAAAGGGAGAAAAACCCGGATTGAACAGTTAAAAGGGGAGAGCCGTACCATGGTTTTTTACGAATCTCCTTATCGTTTATTAAAAACATTGACTCAATTTCAGGAAGCTTTTGGGGAAGATCGGGTAGCTTGTGTTTCCAGAGAATTGACAAAAATCTATGAGGAAAATGTGAGAGGAACAATTAAGGAATTAATCAGTTATTACGAAAATAATCCCATAAAGGGAGAAATAGTACTTACTGTATCGGGAAAAATATAAAATGGATTTGAAGGAGATTTTAAGTAAAACAATAGACGTTGCCAAACAAGCAGGTGGTTTTATCAGACGGGAAAGACATAATTTTGACCTGCAGGATGTGGAACATAAAGGCTTCAATGATATGGTCTCTTATGTGGACAAAGAAGCTGAGAAGATGATAGTTTCCTGTTTGACCAAAATATTGCCAGAAGCGGGGTTTATCACAGAGGAGGGAACAAAAAACTTCCAAAAAGAAAAATACAATTGGATTGTGGATCCTCTGGATGGTACCACTAATTTTGTTCACGGTATCCCAGTGTTTTCAGTAAGCATTGCCCTCCAGAAAGAGGAGGAAGTAATCCTCGGCGTAGTTTATGAAGTAAATAGAAGCGAATGCTTTTATGCGACAAAAGGAGGGGGAGCATTTTGCAACGATACCCCCATCAGAGTTAGTGGTGCTGAAAACCTTGGGGACAGCTTGATTGCCACCGGATTTCCCTACAATAATTTCGAAAAAGTCGATGACTATTTGGATATTCTCAAAAGTTTGATGAAACAGACCCATGGATTGAGAAGGTTGGGAAGCGCAGCTGTTGATTTGTGTTATGTAGCTTGTGGCCGGGTGGATGGATATTTCGAATATAATCTTAACTCTTATGATGTTGCAGGTGGGGCGATCATTGTTCAGGAAGCAGGAGGTAAAGTGACTGATTTTAAGAATGGGCAGGACTATATATTTGGCAGGGAAATTATTGCTTCCAATCCTCATGTTTTTAAGGGGCTTTATCAAGAAATTAATAAGGCATGGAAGCCTAAATAAGCCAATACATTTTATGTTCAAAAATTAGATGTTTGCATTTACAATAATGCTATAAAAGTTTCGTTTAAATAATACATCAGCGAAATTTTGGTTAATGTATTATAATTTCCTAATTTTCAGTTGATTGTAGGGGAGGTAAACTTAACTGACAATAATCACCCATTCGTTTTATTTTCTTATAATCCTGATTTCAGAAATTGAAACTTCTGTAGTTAAGTTTATTGGTATATTCTTGTAAAAAATTATAAATAAACGAAATGACATTAGGAATAATTGGAGGAACAAAACTTTCAACAACCTTGGGGAATAAATATCTATCCCGTGGTTTAGGAGTGGTGTTCGGAGTGAGAGAAGAATTTGCTCCTAAGCAAATAGAGTGGAAAATCCTAAAAATGCAGGAGGACAAAGTTTTTGGCTATTGTCAAGCCATGGAAAAGGCTGATATGGTGTTGGTTTGCTGTGAAAATGAATTTTTACCCTTGGTATGTGAGTGCCTGGAACAGTATAAGGATAGCGGAAAGATAATAATTGACTGCACCAATGGGCAATATAAGCCTGAATTGGGCTGCAATACCTGCTATATTCAAAAAACTACAGGATATAAAAAGCTGTTTAAAGCATTTAATAATTTGGGTTTGGATTACCCTAATTCAGATCCCTTGGAATTGGTGAAGGAGACCTATTTTTGTGGTGACCCGGGGGAGGATAAATTAAAGGTAAAAAAGCTTATTGAATTAGTAGGTTTTAAAGCCATTGATGCTGGAAAATTGGAAAATGCACCTTTATTGGAAGCCTTTTATCATTTGAGAAAACAAATCTCCCAACAAAAGCAGGAGAATATAGATTACCATTTTAAACTAATGTCAGTTTGAGCTTTCCTCAGCTGGGGAAAGCAAAAAGAAAATATTTTTTTGCCTGCGTGGAGTCATTCGATATTGTTAAAGGAAAATTTTAACTTGTCGAAGTAAATTTTGTAAATTTCCACCCGACAATTTTTATCAATGTGGCCAAATTAGGCCTGGTCGGGAATATAAACTAAATCAGTTATGAAAAGACTCCTATCCATCTTGTTAGCTGTATTGGCTATTTTTATCATTATTTTATTTACTGTCCCCATTATTTTTAAAGACAAGATCGTCGCTCGGATTGATCAGGAAATTGATAAATCCGTTAATGCAAAGGTCCATTATGACTTAGATAAAGTTAGCCTAAGTTCCTTTAAGCGGTTCCCTTCCATTTCTGCAACTGTGGCTGATTTCGGGATTAGTGGAAATGCCCCTTTTGAACAGGATACACTACTTAGTGTGGATCAATTTCAAGTGGATCTAAACCTTTGGTCAGTAATATTTAATGAATATCCGGAATTAACCGGGCTGCATCTCAAAGGAGGGAACGTTTATATCAAAGTTTTAGAGGATGGTACGGCCAATTATGACATTGCCGTATCTGATGGAAAGGAAGAAATTCCCGAGGAGCCTTCTGCATTTAAACTTGGAATTGATCTTATCGAAGTAGAAGATGTCAACTTTATATATGATGACCGTCAGATGAAATTTTTTATGGCTTTGGCGGATTTCGATATGACGGGAAGTGGAGATTTTACACTGGATGTTTATGATCTTTTGGCAGATGTTGAAACCCAAATTATCCGCCTGGATTACGAAGATGTCAATTACCTGACGCAAAAGAAATTCACCGCTGATACCGAAATCCAAGTGGATTTGAAAAATATGAAATTTGGCCTGGCTAGGGGTGAGTTTGGGTTAAATGAATTTCTTTTTGGGCTTGACGGCTTTATTGCCATGCCAGATGAGGGAATGAATATGGATTTTACTTTTGAAGGAAAAGACAATGAATTCAAAAGTATCCTATCATTGGTACCCGGAATTTTTACTGAGTCCTTTGCTGAATTGGAAACCTCTGGTCGAATGGATTTTGGAGGCTTTGTCAAGGGGACTTATCAAGAGAAACAAATCCCCCAATTTGATATTAACCTTAGGGTGGAGCAAGGAATGTTTCAATATCCCGACCTTCCCCAACCTGTAAAAAATGTCAACCTTGATTTGGAAGTTAAAAACAGCAGTGGAAATCTGGATCTCACCCAGGTTAATATTCCGGAATTTAGCCTTCAGGTTGGATCCAATCCAATATCTGGCAGGTTCCTTCTTGAGGATTTGGTGAGTTATAAAATGGATGGCCAACTGAAAGGGCAATTAAATCTGGAAGAGCTTACCTCTATTTTCCCATTAGAAGGCATGGATATGAAAGGCATGTTGGATGTCGATGCCAAAGCCAAGGGAAAATATGATAGTGTAGCCAAAGTAATTCCAGCTATTGATGCCAAAATAAGTTTGAACAATGGATATGTAAAAAGTGAGGATTACCCAGCCCCCATTGACCAGCTCCATGGAAAGGCAAGCATTACAAATTCTTCGGGCCAAATGAAGGATTTTTTGGTGGACCTTTCATCCTTTGGATTTGAACTGGAGGGGGAAAAAGTTGAAGGGAACCTGAAAATTCAGGATTTTGATCAGTTAAATTGGGATGCAGTTATCCATGGATCTGCAGATTTAGGGAAAATTTTGACCATTTTGCCGATGGAAAATGTCATCATGGAAGGTAAGGTACGTGCTGACATAGATAGTAAGGGGAATTACAAGGTGGTTGAGGCTAAGCAATATGGACAATTGGATACGCGTGGGGAAGTAGAATTAGTTGATTTTTATTATACAGATGCTGATTTGCCTCAAGGAGTGAGGATCAACAAGGCATTGGGGGATTTCTCCCCTGAGCAGGTTAATTTGATAGAATTTGATGCAAGGCTAGGGGAAAGTCCTGTGAAGGCTAAGGGAAGTCTTAGTAATTACATGAGTTACCTATTTGAGGAAAAAGGAACCCTTAGCGGAAATCTGGACATCAATTCTTCCCATTTTAATGTGAATGAATGGATGACTGAAAGCTCTGCCACCGAAACCGATACCACAGAACTGAGTCTTATAGAGTTGCCCCGAAATATTGATTTTACCATGACCGTGCAGGCGGATGAGGTGTTTTATGATAATTTGGTTTTCACCAACACACGAGGTGTTCTGATTTTGGATGACGGCATATTGACTTTTAAGGATGCAGCTTTGAATACTCTGGGCGGGCAAATGACCCTCAATGGCTCCTATAATACCCAAGATATCCAAACGCCCCTTTTTGATTTGAATTTTAATGTGCAGTCGCTTAGCATTCAGAAAGCTTTTCAATCTTTTAATATTATCAAGGCCTTTGCGCCCCTGGCAGTCAATATGGATGGGGAATTTAATACCGATTTTAGGCTTTCCGGTATCCTTGGGCAAGATATGATGCCGATTTTATCTTCATTGGATGGAAGGGGACTTATAAAAGTAGCAGAGGCGGCATTAAAGGGAAGCAAAATAGTGGAAGGTATTACAAGTCTAACAAAATTAAAAGAGGGTAATACATTGCAATTCAAAAACCTCAACCTGACCGCAGAGATCAAAGAAGGAATGCTGAATGTTAAACCTTTTGATGTCAAATTATGGGATTATAAGGCTCAGGTTCAGGGAAGCACAGGTTTTGATGGCAGTATCAATTATTTGGTGCATATGGAAGTGCCTGCCAAAAAATTTGGAAGTACAGCCAATAATATTCTTTCCAATTTAGAAGGAACCTCTGCTGATGAAGAAACCATGATTCCTGTGGCTTTCAACTTGGGTGGAACCTACCAAAAGCCAAAAATCAGTTTGGCAGGGGAAAGCAGCATGGAGTCTCTTCTGACCAATACGCTTAAAGCCAAGGCAGGTGATGAAAAAGAAAAAATCAAAGAGGAACTTACCGAACAATTCAAGGCAAGGGAAGACAGTGTCAAACAAGAATTGAAGCAAAAGGCAGAGGTGGCAAAAGACAGTGCTAAAAAAGAAGCTGAGAAGGTGGTCGATAAAGCAAAAGATAAAGCAGTAGATGAAGTGAAGAATCTTTTCAAAGGGGCTTTTGGTACAAAATCCAAATCTTCCTCGGATACTGCCAAATCCGGCGGCTCTGAATAAAAGGTACTAATATAATTTTAAGCCAAAAGAGCATACCAGGCCAATAAGGTGATAAAGGATAATGGTATTCCTATTCCTACAAGTAAAGAGGCCAGTTTGGGGTTCAGGTCGTGGTTGATGGCAATGACCGAACCAGTAATCATGGGAGCCATGGCTGCCTCCATGACACTTACTTTGTAAAGAAGATCGTTGGGGTCAAAAAGGAACCTGAAAACCAGGAAAATAAACCCCGGAATTAAAATCAATTTGTATCCTAACCCATACCATAAATAGCGGTAGGATAGTGTGGACGCGTTGATTTTCACCTGTAATCCTACAGAAATCAGTGCCACAGGGGTCAAAGTCACCGCAAAACTTTCCAGGATTTCGTGGGGCATTCCTTGAAATTCCATTTGGAAAAAATTCATGACCAGGGCAAGGATAAAAAACAGGAATGGAGGGAAGGTCAGGATTTTTTTTGTGACATCACGTTTCCTTTTTCTTTCATGGCCGAACAAGGAAGCAACAATAATGGCAATGCTGCTTACAATAATAAATGAACCTGCTTGATCAATAAGCAAGGCTATTTTTAGTCCTTCTCCTCCAAAAAGAGCCTCAATAACAGGGAAACCTATAAAGGAAGTGTTGGCAAGCCCGGAGACAATGACTAGACAACCTGTGGTGGATTTTTCCCAAGAAAAGTTTCTGCCCAACCATCCAAAAATTAACCAGGAAAGCCCAAAGCTAATCCAGGCAGATATTACAGGAAGCAATAAATGGGGGTTTAAGTCCATATTGGGAATATGCATCAAGGCCAAAGCAGGCAATACAATATAAATTAGGTAAGTATTGAGGGCTTTGGGAGCATTTTCAGGCATGTCTTTAACGTGCTGAAGCAATATGCCTATGATCAAACATAGAATTACTAGGACAAGGTTGGTCATATTGTGGAGGGGAAATCCTTCAAATTTTAAATCAAGACAAATTTGCTGGTTATTTTTGGCTTATTAAAGAATTTGGAAGGAACTATGAGGGATAATCATTGGCGGCAGGAAAAAATAATGTATTAGCTTGACTTTTTTCCAAAGTTCTGGTCTGTTTTTTGTGTAGTTAATTAACATAAACGTAATTTGCTTGATATCAATAATTTGAAACTGATTTGTTTAATTTGAATAAGTACCAAATTGCCCTACCATGAATAAACTTGTTCCCATTCTAATTGATAATAAACAAATGATCCAATTGTCCCAGCTTACTTTGGATCAAGCCAATGATCTAAGAAGTTTTTTGCCTGTTTCCAGTATTAAAAAAATGACCTATAGGGGTATGGAGCTTCATGACTGCATTGAGTTTGAAACTTATAAATACTGGCTTCAATCCCATGAGGTCGAGGAGGAGACATCCACCATTTGGGATATTTAATTATAACATTCCAAAGTTTTTTCTTTTTTCATCAAAATAATCCCCCAATTGCGGATAAAGATTACTTTTTGCTTCCGGTATACCGGAAATGGTAAGATTCACATCCCCTTTGTTTTTTAAATCAATTACCTCCAGGGTTTCAATTAAAAATATTAAGTTTTGTAAGGTTAAAGGTTTGCTTGATTTTTCAGGGTTGGTTTTGAATTCATTTCCATAAAAATCTACCACCTCGTAGAATATTTCCCCATCTAGTGTTGCTGCATAAATACTGATTTCTTCACCCCATTGGCTTTCAGGATAGGAAAGTTTGGCGATTAAGGCGGATGGTCCCGTTCCATCAAAATACGTTTTGGGTGAGTAATTAAAATCAATCATGACGCAAAAATAAAAGATATAAGGGAGGAATGATAATTTGGTGATGGTTAAAGATAATCCTAATTCCTCCAGCAATTCGACCTATGCAAGGTCGGATGCCCAATATTTTTGGATTTGTAATTCTGAAAATGGCCTAGGTTTGATCTTTCCAATATTAAATTTTAAAAATTCATTATTATATATTCCTTATCCATATCTCAAATGAAGGGAATATAATTGTAAAGGAATGGGATTCTGCGGTTTTGAAGCAAGCAATTTCTTAATCAATTGGATAATACATTGATTAGAACTAATTTTGGGCATTCAAAATTCAACCTGCTCCCAGTTGAATCAATGGTATTGGGAAATAGTTGAACAAAAAGTGGCCATCTGCAAAGACCAAAAAATCAATACAATATAAATGAAAAGAGACCAGGTAGTATTTGACCTTATACAAAAAGAGGAAGATCGTCAGAAAAGAGGTATCGAGTTGATCGCCTCTGAGAATTTTACCAGCAAACAGGTAATGGAAGCAGCCGGTAGCGTATTGACCAACAAATATGCAGAAGGCCTTCCCACAAAAAGATATTACGGAGGTTGTGAAGTAGTTGATGAAATAGAGCAAATTGCCATTGATCGAGCCAAAGAATTATTTGGTGCCACTTGGGCCAATGTACAGCCCCACTCAGGAGCCCAGGCCAATGCAGCGGTATTTTTAGCCTGCCTAAAACCAGGTGATGCTATTTTGGGTTTTGATCTTTCGCATGGTGGTCACCTGACCCATGGATCTCCAGTAAACTTTTCCGGAAAAAATTATAAGCCTCATTTTTACGGGGTAGATGAAGAAACCGGCGTGGTGAACATGGATAAAGTGGCTGAAAAAGCAAAAGAAGTTCAACCAAAGCTGATCATTTGCGGTGCATCTGCCTATAGCCGGGACTGGGATTATGAGAGGTTCAGGGAGATTGCAGATGAAGTAGGAGCCCTTTTGCTGGCTGATATTGCTCACCCTGCGGGTTTGATTGCTAGAGGCTTGCTGAGGGATCCGTTGGAATATTGCCATATCGTTACTACTACCACCCACAAGACCCTAAGAGGTACCCGTGGGGGACTGATCATGATGAGGGGCGACTTTGATAATCCATTTGGAATTAAAACTCCAAAAGGACAGTTGAGAAAAATGTCCAGTTTGTTGGATTCTGCAGTTTTCCCAGGTATGCAAGGTGGGCCATTAGAACATATCATTGCGGCAAAAGCGATTGCTTTTCAGGAAGCTTTGTCTGACGAATATATGGAATATGTACTTCAGGTAAAGAAAAATGCAGCTGTAATGGCAGAAGCTTTTGTGGAAAAGGGATATAAGTTGATTTCAGGTGGTACCGACAACCATTTGATGTTGATAGATCTTAGGAACAAAGACCTTTCCGGAAAGGTGGCAGAGGAAACCCTAGGAAAAGTAGACATTACCATCAATAAAAATATGGTTCCTTTTGATACCCGTTCACCATTTGTAACCTCTGGAATGCGTATTGGTACTGCAGCCATCACCACCAGAGGCTTGAAGGAGGATGATATGAAAAAGATTGTGGAACTGATTGACAGGACCTTGATGAATCATGAGGATGAATCTGCCCTGGCCTCCATCAAAAATGAAGTCAATGAGTGGATGGTTCAGTTTCCATTGTATTAAAAATTAAATGAAGTGGCATTAGATCAATATCGGGAAGAAGAGGAAGAAGGGATGTCTTTTCTGGACCATTTGGAGCAGTTGCGTTGGCATTTGCTCCGGTCCATTGCAGCAGTGATGATATTTTCAGTTTTGGCTTTTTTGGCCAAAAATCTGGTCTTTGGGAAGGTGATTTTGGGGCCATCAAGGGTGGATTTCTTCACTTACCGGATGTTTTGCAAATTATCAGCCTATTTTGACCTTCCGGCATTATGCATTGATGAGCTTCCTTTTATCCTCCAAAGCCGGCAGATGACCGGGCAATTTTCCATGCACATGACTTCTAGTTTGGTAGTGGGGGTAATTGTTGCCTTTCCCTATGTGTTTTGGGAAGTTTGGAGGTTTATCAGTCCCGGGCTGTATGATCAGGAAAGGAAAGCAGCGTCAGGAGCTGTATTCTTTGTGAGCTTGCTGTTCTTTATGGGGGCGGCTTTTGGATATTTCCTATTAGCGCCCTTATCCATTAATTTCCTGTCCAATTACCGTTTGGATATGTCTATTTCTAACGAATTTGACATTACTTCTTATATTTCTACCTTGAGCATGTTGGTGCTTGCCTCAGCGGTAATGTTCCAATTGCCCGTGGTAATTTACTTCCTTTCCAGATCTGGTTTGGTCAATTCTGCTATGCTCAAAGCCTACAGAAGGCATGCAATTGTTACTATTCTGGTTCTTTCTGCGGTGATCACCCCTCCGGATGTGATCAGCCAGATATTGATAGCCATGCCCATATTGGTCTTGTATGAAACAGGGATAATAATAGCCAAGAGGCTGGAAAGAAAGCGAAGGAAAGAAACTTTAGAAGAAAATTAAACATTACACCAAAAATATCATGTCAAAAAAAATAGCCATTGGAGGAGATCATGCCGGTTTTCATTACAAGCAAAAATTGATCGATTATCTTACAGTAGCAGGATATGAAGTCAAGGATTTTGGGCCGGATTCTGATGCATCCGTTGATTACCCTGATTATGTACATCCTTTGTGCAGGGCAATCGAGGAAGGAGAATATGAAAAAGGAATCGTAGTATGTGGAAGTGGAAATGGTGTTGCTATTACT
Source organism: Echinicola jeungdonensis (assembly GCF_030409905.1). Classification (NCBI taxonomy): domain Bacteria; kingdom Pseudomonadati; phylum Bacteroidota; class Cytophagia; order Cytophagales; family Cyclobacteriaceae; genus Echinicola; species Echinicola jeungdonensis. The sequence goes on along the minus strand of NZ_JAUFQT010000001.1, from coordinate 1,537,906 downwards.
GCTAATAAACACCAGGGAATCAGGGCGGCCATTTGTTGGCAGGAAGACCTTGCTGCTTTGGCCAGGCAACACAATGATGCCAATGTCATTGCTGTTCCTGCCAGATTTGTCCAATATGATCTGGCGATGCAAATGGTGGATACCTTCCTTAATACTGAATTTGAAGGTGGAAGGCATGCCAATCGGGTAAATAAGATTGCTTGTAAATAAAAAGTGATTTTCGATCATTAAAAAAGCTTGGCCTTATATTAGGGCCAAGCTTTTTTTGTTTCAATTATCTGAAAGTGTATTTAAGGCCTAATCCTGCTCTAAAATAATTATTTCTTTCCCCGGTTGGGAAGATAGGGCTAGCCTCTAACAAGAAGCCAAAATTTCGTGTGGTGGGAAAGGGTTTAACCAAAACCCCCAATGGAATACCCAGGTAGATATCATTATCATTTCCCTGATCATCTATTCCCAAATGAAAACCACTATAAAAATTGACTTCATCCTTTTGGACAAAATTATATCCAAAAGTACCTTCAACATCTACATCTCCTCCTGCAGATATTCTAGCCTCTCCAAACATTTTGTTATCGGGGTCACTTCCTATTGCCGCAAAGGTACCATCACTTAGTTGGTAAATGCCAGCACTGATTTGTGCCATGGCATTGGTATGCAAAAGTAGGAAGGCTGTCAAGAAAAAGATAAATAGCTTTTTCATAATATTAACATATTTGTTTCTTCCTCACTCTATCATACTGCAAACTCTTTGCCAATTATTATTTTGGGTAGAAATTTTCGTTTAGCTATTGGTCCAAAAACTCACTACTGAAGACTCTTCTTCCCTCTTGATTACTTTTTTGCGCTGCTTCTATGATTTTCATAGATAAAATAGCTTCTTCGGGCTTAACTTTAAGTTCTTCCTCCCCATTTATGGCTTTAGCAATGTTTTTATAATACCGGGTATAATCTCCAGGCAGGGTGGGGTAAGTATAGGATTCATTTTCCAGGAAAATTTTACCCCAATCCTCCTCTGCTTCCCTGCCCCAATCATGGGTTCCAGGTTGAATTCCGGCTTTAAAAGCGGCTTCCTGAATATCGAGCCCATATTTGCTATAGCTTCCTTTTTCACCTAAAATCAAAAATTTGGGCAAAGGGGCATTGAGCATGATGCTGGCAGTCAAACGTACTTTGAGGTTTCCATACATCATGGTTAGTTCAAAGAAATCATCAGCTTCTACACCTGATCTTTGGAGCAATATCTCTGCATATATCCAACTGGGCATACCAAATAATTGAATGGCCTGATCAATAAGGTGGGGGCCCAGATCATATAAAATGCCGCTTCCGGGTACTTTTTTCTCTCGCCAATTGGTTTTCGGCTTCGGGCGGAAACGGTCAAAATGGGATTCAAAATGAAGAATTCTTCCTAAAACCTTTTCCTCTAATAATTGTTTTACCGTCAGAAAATCCCCATCCCATCGGCGGTTTTGAAATACGGAAAGCACCAAGCCCTTACTCTTGGCCAATTTATCCAAAATTTCTGCTTCCTTTGAAGTAACTGTAATTGGTTTCTCCACTACAACATGTTTTCCTGCTTCCAGTGCTGCTTTGGCTTGTGGAAAGTGTTCTGCATTTGGTGTACATATGATAACCATTTGGATCTCAGATTGAATGAGCATTTCATCCAAGCTTCTGTAAATGGTAATATCAGGATATTTTTCTCTGGATTTTTCTCGGTTCCTCTCTACCACTGCTGTAAGTTCCAATAAAGGTTCGTGGTCAATCAATGGGGCATGGATGGATTCGCCAATTCTTCCATATCCTACTAGGCCGGTTTTTATTTTTGCAGTCATTTTTGGTTTTGGGTGAAAAATTAAAATGTAAATTCGATTTGATACAGAATTTTCTGGATATTGAAAATTTAGAGAGTCTAAATAAGATGGTGGCCCAGTGAGAAAGAAGCTATGAAGAGAATTTGTAAAATAGTAAGTGGAATTTAGGATTGTGTGGGAACAATTTAATGGTTCTCCGTCTGTTTCTCACACCACATTCTCAATTTCTATATCATTTGTACTTCCTTCTAAGGCTTAATATTCAACAAGAAATAGCTGTTTTATTCATCTTTGACCACCATTTTAAACCCCTCTCCATGAAGGGTGATAATCCGGACTTTAGGATCTGCTTTGAGGAGTTTTCTGATTTTGCTAAGGTAAACATCCATGCTCCGGGCATTGAAATAGCTGTCATCGCCCCAAATTTGTTTGAGTGCATAGCTTCTGTTGACCGGTTTGTTAAGCTCAGCAGCCAAAAGGCGGATCAATTCATTTTCCTTAGAGGTCAGTTTATGATTCCCGGAAGGTCCTTCCAACATTTGCTCATCGTAATGCAATACTAAATCTCCAAATGGATAATTTTTCAGAGGAGCTTGTGTGGAGTCCTCTTTTTGGGTTCGGCGAAGAATTGCTGCTATCCTCAGCAGCAATTCTTCCATGCTGAAAGGTTTTGTTATGTAATCATCGGCTCCAATTTTAAGGCCTTCTATGACATCATCTTTGAGGTTTTTTGCTGTCAGATAAATGATGGGAAGGTCTTCCTCCACTTTTTTGATGTCTTTTCCCAGGGTAAAGCCATCTTTTTTTGGCATCATGATGTCCAAAATGCAAAGGTCGAAATGGTCTTTTTTGAAGTTAGCCCAACCTTCTTCCCCATCCCTGCAAAGGAGGGTGTCATATCCTTTCATGGTTAGGTATTCCTGTAATATTTCTCCCAAATTGGGGTCGTCTTCCACGACTAAAAGTTTGGCTTTGCTCATTTTTTCCTGGGTAAGTTGATCGTAAATTTACTTCCTTTGTTTAATTCACTTTCTACGGAAATTTGTCCCTGATGTTCTTCAACCATGGTTTTAACATAAGCCAAGCCTAGTCCGAATCCTTTTACATCATGGACATTGCCTGTCGGAACTCTGTAGAATTTTTCAAAAATCTTTTTGACCGCATCTTTGGACATCCCGATGCCGTTGTCCTCAATGGTGAGGGTCATTTGCTCAGGGCTGTCTTCGGCTTTGATCACAATTTTTGGTTTTTCACGGGTATATTTATTGGCATTGTCCAACAAGTTGTTGATGATATTGGAAAGGTGAAAGGCATCTGCAACCAAATAAGGGTTCTGAATGTCTAGCTCTGTCTTTAAACTGCCTCCCCTTTTTTCCAATTGGAGGTCAAAATGCTTTTTAGCATCTTGGACCAATTGGACCATATTAACCTGTTCAAATTTCAGTTTAAAATCCTTTTTGTCCAAAGCGGCTGCCTGTAGCACCTTTTCTACCTGAGTGCCCAAGCGTTTGTTTTCATCCTTAATGATACCAAGATACCTTGATCTAAATGTGTCTTGGTTGATAAGTTCAGGGTCCTGTAATGCTTCGACAGCCAAACTGACTGTTGCAATGGGGGTCTTAAACTCATGGGTCATGTTATTGATAAAATCGTTTTTGGTTTCTGAAAGTTTCTTCTGCCTGATTATGACTTTGATGGCATATACAAAACATAAAATAATGATCAACAAAAAGATCAGTGAACTGGAAAGGGGTAACCAGATTTGCTGAAGTAAATAGGTGTTTTTTCCAGGGAAATTGATGATCATAAAATGATCTTCCCCCACCAAATCTCCAGGAAATAATTGGGCTTTGATTCCCTTTTTCTTGAATTCTTCGGGGTGAATAATGGTGTTGATACCTACCAAACTGTCATTCTGATGCATAATAGCCAATTCAAAGGCTTGGTTTATTCCCCTTTTCCGCAATTGGGACCGAACATCCCTTTTGACAAATGAGGTGTCCACCCTGTCAAAAATATTTTGTTTGGCCTCGGAGAGCAATTGGCTCATAACCACTTCCACAAGTTCTATTTTCATATTGGCCTTTACGATAGTTTCGGCTACATCCTTGGAAACATTATACTCCTCGACGATAAAGGCTTCTCTGTCCATCGAGTAATCCCGGGTTTGTGCAAAACTGTCCCTTTTGGCCACAAAGTCCAGGTAACGCTGTTTTTCCTGAAGGAAAATTTCCATTTCATCAGGAGTGAAAAGTTTACTGGCCACCGCCGGAGGCATGTCAAAATATTTCTGTATTTCCTGAAAATTTTGAGGTTTCCCACCTCTGGATGCAATGATCCGCTTAAAGGTCTGGGAAACTTGAGGCATGGGTTGGTTAAAAATGGAGTCTACCATGGAGGGCCTGCGGATGGCCACCTGTCTTCTTACATTTAACTGGATGGGCTCTATTTTCTGAAATAGGGATTTCTGTATGGTGCTATCTTTGGCAATGGCATTGAGGATGATGTCACTGGTTTCTCCTTTTTCCAATTTTTCAGCACTAGCTGCCAAAGCCTGGTAAACATTCTGCTCAAATCTCTCCTGATTGATTTGAAGGGCATTGGAAACCCAGTAATACTGGAAACCCACCAAACCCAAACATGCCAGGGACATGAGCAGGATAATGATTTTCATTTTGGACTTGGACATGATACAAATTTATGGCTTATCTTGGAGTATATCCGCCGCTTAACAATTTTTAACAGGGTAATACCTAGGTGTGTGAAATTCTGTTTGTTTATTAAGGGCAGAGGGATGTTTTGATTCTGTTAAATCAATTAAACTTTTCAAGTGGACTGAGGGTGATTGCTTTATTTAGGTGAAGATTTATTTTTAGTTTTGACAATTTAACCCTAAAAGAAGGCCCTTGGTTCATTGAGCTCTATTAATGGAGAAATTCGATTATACGTTGATTTTTTTGGTTTCTTGGAATAATCCAACTAAATCAACAGGAATGGGGTTCTGTTTTGCTAATCTTTTGATTATCTTTGGCCTCCAAATTTTAAGTCTCATGAAAGTCAACAATCAACAATATCGGATTCAAGGTGTACCGCTTTTGGATATTGCCAAGGAGCACGGAACCCCTGTTTACGTATACGACGGTCAAAAAATACAGGACCAGGTAGCCGCATTGAAAGAAGCATTTACATCTGTCAATATGAAAATAAAATATGCTACCAAAGCCCTTTCTAATATCAATATTCTGAAGTTGATGAAAAAGGCCGGCACCGGGGTGGATGCAGTTTCTGTGGAGGAAGTGAAGCTTTGTTTGCATGTTGGCTTTGAGCCGAGTGAGATTATGTACACTCCAAATAGTGTTTCCTTTGAAGAAATTCAGGAAGCTGTGAAGTTGGGTGTAATGATCAATATTGACAATATCCCTATGCTGGAACATTTTGGGACCCATTATGGAAACTCGGTGCCTATCTGCATCCGGCTTAACCCACATATTCTTGCAGGGGGAAATGCCAAAATATCTGTAGGACATATTGATAGTAAATTTGGAATTTCCATTTTGCAGTTAAAGCATGTCCTTAAAATTGTTGATGTTCATGATTTGCAGGTGATAGGCCTCCATGTCCATACCGGATCGGACATTTTGGATGCGGAAGTATTCCTGAAAGGAGCCGAGATCCTTTTTGATGCGGCTAAGGAATTTGGAGATCTTAAATTCCTTGATTTTGGCGGTGGATTTAAAGTAGGATATAAAGAGTCCGATATTACCACCGATATTATGGACGTAGGAAAAAAAGTATCGGTAGCATTTAAGGAGTTTTGCAAGGATTATGGCAGGGAACTGGAAATCTGGTTTGAACCCGGAAAGTTTTTGGTAAGTGAATGCGGGTACCTTTTGGTGCAAGCCAATGTCATCAAAGCAACCCCTGCTTCTACCTTTATAGGTGTTGATTCCGGATTGAATCACTTGATCAGACCCATGATGTATGATGCCTATCATGGGGTTGAAAATATTTCCAGAATAGAGGGGCCTGACAGGGTATATACCATTGTTGGTTATATCTGCGAAACAGATACTATTGCAGCAGACAGGAAATTGAAAGAAGTAAAAGAAGGAGATATATTGGCCATAAGAAATGCTGGTGCATATGGATATAGTATGGCCTCCAACTACAATTCCCGTCTTAGACCTGCTGAAGTATTGGTTTTGGATGGAAAAGCCCAATTGATTAGAAAAAGGGAGACCTTTGATGATATTCTCCGCCATCAAGTTGATATAGATATTTGATCTGAAAATTTGAGTTATAATGAAATAAGTGTTTGATTATTAAATAGATATGGTTATTTTTGATATCTAAGTTTGTGGCTAATCAAATGCCCTGATAGTAATATTTTATTTAAAGCCCAGAGCCAACTCTCTGGGCTTTTTTCTTTATATAATTTTTTTTTGGGTGTGCTTTTGTTGGTCTTTAAATCCATTTAAGCAGGGTGAATAATTTTTTCGGGGTTTATGACAGGTTCATTTTGGGGTGATCTGCAGAGGATATTTTTTAAGATTAAAGGGGAATTAATAATCTGGAGAGGTGAAGAAAATTTAACAAAACAGCATTCCGAAATTGGTGGAATTATTATAAGGTGGCCATCAAGTTAATTGAAACTACCTTGAAATGTCATGTGATTAAATTTTCCAAAAATGGCTAATCGGCTGTTTAACATTGGCATTATTGAATTTTTAGTCCTTCCCTGGCCTTTATTCTAAAGATTTTCTAATGACTCAGTTATGGGGTATTTGTTATTTAATCCCATATAATCATTTATTAAAACAGATTATTTATGCGCCCTGGTGAATTCTATGGGTGTCTTCAAAGTAAAATATTCTTTGGACAAAAGCATTTTTCACCATTACCGGGCTTTTTTAAATCTTGATTCAAGTTTGGCTTGAAATTCACCAAAAAAAATTAATAAAAACCAAAATTTTTTATACGGCACCTGAATGCAATTTGAATTCATAAAAAAGCCGAATAATATCACTTTTTTGAATATTGTAATATATCAATAAAAATTGAACTATTCTAAGTGAAACTTTTGAAGATTTATTTGGAAATTAGGTTTTGTAAATAGAATATTTATTTTGTTTATTTCTGTTCAAACGCCTATTTGAAATATATCATTTAGGTGTATATAAAATACGGAAAATAATATTCTAAATAACGAAATACAAAAAATCCATTTTATAACGCAAAAATTCAACTTTAAAAACTTCAAACAAGAAACAATTTTCCAAGTTTACATGAATAGTGCCTTTTTAAAAAATAGATTCCTTGTATTGATCCTTATTTGGGTCTTTATGCTGCCAATGGTTGTCCATGGCAGTGCTGGAGTGCCTATTTCTATTAAGGAGTCTGGAAAACTTGCACTATGTACCTATGAGGAAAAAGGGCATATCATCCTTTCAGTGGAAGGAGGGGTGGCGCCTTATAAATATGAATGGCCTTCTTTGAAGGAATATACTTCTACAGTAGAAAATTTGGATCCTGGTAAATATACCGTAATAGTTACCGACAGTCATGGAAATGAGGCTTCCAAGGAAATCCTAATTCAACCTCCCTATCCACTAATAGCCAGGATGGAGCAAATCCAACAATCCAGTTGTGGGGAAGCCAATGGTTCTGCGGAAGTGAAAATCCTGATGGGAAGGGGAGGTCCCTATAATGTTCAATGGAGTCATGGCTTGGAGGGGGAGCTTAAAGCAGGTCAACTAATGCCTGGCTCTTATGCTGTGAAAGTTAGTGATCAATACAATTGTTCCACCACGCTGAGCTTTGAAATCAAAGCCTCCAATACTTCTATGGAAATATTGAAATCGATTACCTCCAATTCCTGTGGGAAAAAAGATCAGGGGGCTATTTCACTGGAAATAAAAGGAGGGATCGCTCCATACCGATATAAATGGTCCAATGGTGCAACCTCCTCCTCAATTAACAATCTTCCTTCTGGGGATTATCAGGTGGAAGTTGTTGATGCGGAGGGATGTTCCATAAGCCAAAATTTTGAAGTTAAAAATTCTTCTGAATTAAATGTAACCCATCAAATTCAGGATTTGGCTTGTAATGGAGCAGCAAATGGATGGGCAAAATTGGACATTCAAGGAGGGGCTGCCCCATATCAAGTTCAATGGATGGATCAGGAAGGCCAGGGTGAACTTGAAAGGGATGGATTAAAACCCGGAACCTATACCGCAAAAATCACAGATGCCTCAGGTTGTACCCTGACCGATTCTTTTGTAATTCAAGAGCCCAAAGCGATGGAAATTTCATTGCAGTCAGCAGTGGAAATGGATTGTAATAGCGGTTTTGCTTCGGGTGAAGCATGGGTTTCCATTGAAGGAGGGGTTTCGCCTTATAAAATTTTCTGGGATAATGGCGCAGAAAATACCAGGGAAATTCAATTTTCTGAATCTCGGGAAATCAAAGTGTTGGTGGAGGACAGTAAAGGTTGCGTGGTTCAAAAATCTTTGAAAACCGATTTTCCATCCACTCAGGGAAGGGTCAATTTCCATTATTCTCAAAATAGTTTTATTGCCCCAGAAGAAATAGTTGTTAACCAACCTGTACAATTTGAAAGTATTTTGGCTGAGGATGTATTGACCTGGGAATGGGATTTTGGAGATGGAAGATCCAGTCAGGAAAGATCACCCAGTCATGTATATAAAAAGAAAGGATCCTTTGAGGTGATCTTAAGGGTACTGGATGCATATGGTTGTCAATCTGTTCATGCTAATACACTAGTTGTGGAAGACAGGGGGACAAAAATGAAAATTCCCAATGCTTTTTCCCCCAATGGGGACAAGTTGAACGATACATTCCTGCCCAAATACAAAAATATCAGCAGTTTTGAGATGTATATTTTCAATACTTGGGGAGAGTTGCTTTTTTCCTCCAAAGGTATGGATTCCCAAGGTTGGGATGGAATTTACCAAGGGGAAATAATGCCTGAAGGAAATTATGTGTACAAAATCAGTTATGCTGATTTGGACAATAAGGTTGTTCAAAAAAGTGGGATGCTGACCTTAATCAAGTAGTTTATGAAAAAATTGCTACTTATACTGACCTTGTTAATGACTGCATTTTCTGTAAAAGCGCAGGATATACAGTATTCCCAATTCTATGCGGCACCGCTTTATCTAAACCCCGCCATGACGGGGGCTACAGAATTAACCCGTGTTGGGGTAAATTACCGAAACCAATGGCCGGGTTTGAACCAGGACATTACATCTTATTCCGCTTATTTGGATCATTATTTTTTCGATGCCAATAGTGGAGTGGGCTTGTTATTTAATAGTAGCCAACAAAGTCAGCTTCAATTAAGTACCCAGGAAATTGGTCTTTCTTATGCTTATCGGCTTCAGTTGGGAAGGGCTTCCTACCTTCGGTTTGGGGGGCAGGCGAATTATGTTTCCAGGGATGCTTATTTCGGGGATTTGGTATTTGGATCCCAATTAGATGTGGACAATGACCAACCAATAGGTCCAAGTGGAGAATCCTTGGGAAATGGGAATAAGCATCAATTTTTGGATTACAATTTTGGGATGTTTTTCAATACCCAGTCGATTTGGCTGGGAATAGCAGGGCATCACCTAACACAACCACAGACGTCATTTGTGGAAGATAGTCGAAGCCGCCTACCCATGAAAATTTCAGCCCACGGGGGATTTCAGTGGGATTTGGCAGGAGGATCATTTTCAATGGCGTCTAACCGAACAATGAGTTTGGCCTTTAATTACAAGAAACAGGGAGCTTTTAACCAACTGGACCTGGGAACCCAAGTGAACTTGGATCCTGTGGTTCTGGGGGCCTGGTATCGGGGTATTCCGTTGGTAAAAAACGGAGTTATAAACGGAAAAGCCAACCATGAGTCTCTCATTGGTCTTTTGGGATTTTCCTTTGATAATGGTATTGAAGTTGGTTACAGTTATGACTTCACCATTTCACAGCTGAACCAAGCCCAATCAGGCGGAGCCCACGAAATTTCTTTCAGATATTCTTTTTTAGCGGGTAATGACCGGCTCAGGGGAAAGACAAGTTCCATGCCTTGCTTTAAATATTAGGCAAGGAGTTTGGCTATTCTTCTGTGTTTTTTATTTGTATAATTTTTAAAGGAAAGATAGAACCCCGCTTTCTATCTTTCCTTCTCTATCTTTTTTGTATCTTTGCTTTTTGAATTTCCGGTGGAAAATTCCGGTCAATTTTACCTTTACAAAGGATTAAATCAAAATGATGAACAAAGAAGTACGAGTACGTTTTGCCCCATCTCCAACTGGAGCCTTGCATATCGGTGGTGTCCGCACTGCCTTGTATAACTACCTATTTGCCAAAAAGCATGGCGGTAAATTTTTACTGAGAATAGAAGATACTGACCAAACTCGTTTCGTGCCGGGTGCTGAGGATTATATCCGGGAAACCCTGGATTGGGTGGGCATCCAACCGGATGAAAGTCCTTGGAACCAAGGGGAAAATGGGCCCTACAGGCAATCTGAGCGTAAAAACATTTATATGGAATATGCTTGGGACCTGATTGAAAAAGGCTATGCGTACTATGCTTTTGATACCCCTGATGAGCTGGATGCCATGAGGCAGAGGTTGACTGCAGCCAGGGTGGTATCTCCTCAATATAATGCCATTACCAGAACCCAGATGAAAAATTCCTTGACGCTACCTGAGGATGAGGTAAAAGAAAGATTGGCATCTGGAGAACCTTATGTGATCCGGTTAAAAGTTCCCAGAAAAGAAGAAATCAGGCTGAATGATATGATCAGAGGCTGGGTGATGGTTCACTCCAACACCTTGGATGATAAAGTTCTGATGAAATCAGATGGTATTCCTACATATCACCTGGCTAATATTGTCGATGATCATTTGATGGGAATTACCCATGTGATCCGTGGAGAGGAATGGCTTCCTTCTGCCCCCCTGCATGTATTGTTGTACCGATATTTGGGTTGGGAGGACAGCATGCCGCAGTTTGCCCATTTGCCTCTTTTGCTTAAGCCCGATGGAAACGGCAAATTGTCCAAAAGGGATGCTGAAAAGCATGGGTTCCCTATTTTTCCATTAAATTGGGAGGATCCCAAGACCGGTGAAATTTCTGAAGGATTTAAGGAACAAGGTTATTTGCCAGAGGCTTTTATCAATTTCTTGGCCTTTTTGGGCTGGAATCCCGGAGACCATCGGGAGATTTTTAATTTGGATGAATTGATTGAAGCATTTTCCGTGGAAAGAATTGGAAAATCAGGAACCAAGTTTGATATTAATAAAGCCAAATGGTTCAATGAACAATACCTGAAAGCCAAATCCAATCATGATCTTGCCCAATACCTGATGGAAGATTTGAAGAAGGAAGGGATTGATATTTTGCAGGCCAAAGCCGAAAAAATTGTCAATATCATGAAGGAAAGGGCTACTTTCCCTGGTGACCTTTGGAATGAAGGAAGGTTTTTGTTAATTGCTCCTACAGGCTTTGATCAAAAAATAGTCAGTAAGAAATGGAATGAGGATGTGGTTACAGTTCTTACCACCTTTAAAGAAAAATTAGAGCATTTTAAGGGGGAATTTACCCCAGATGCTGCCAAATCAATGTTGAGTGAATCGGCAGAAAGTAACGAAATTAAATTGGGTAAAGTGATGCAGGCGGTGAGACTTGCCGCCACAGGTGTAGGTGCTGGCCCTGACTTGATGGAGATATTTGTGATTATCGGTAAGGATGAACTAATCAAAAGGATTGATTTTGCGTTAAATAAATTAGAAGTTAAAGCAAAATAACAATAATTGAGGTACAGGCACTTTAATTTCTAGTGCCTGTACCAATCATCTAAAGGAAAGGACCAATAGTCATGGCAAAAAAATCTAAAAAAGAAGAGAACCCAAAAGTAAACCCTGAACTAGAAGGGTTTAAAATGAATATTAATTCTTTTGGAGAAATTTCAAGTTCTTTTTCCATCGACAAGATCAATGAGTTCCTCAACCAAAATGTAGAGGATAAAAAACTCAAAGACAGGAAAGACATGGAAGCCATCAAGAAGAGAAAGAAAAAGTAGTCCTGTAAAGGGACTATTTTTTATTCTTGCCTTTATATAATACCAGCTATTTTAAATTGACTATTTCTTGAACCAATTCATCAAAATCCATTTGTTTCCAGTTTTTTTGGGGGGTATTGCTTTGGGCTTGTTTTTGATTTCCCCTGCTGAAACCTATGCCCAAACTACCTTTGGAATTCGCGGGGGACTTTCTTATTCCGGTATGAAATACCGGCCCATACCCTCCTTGCCTTCCCAAAAAATTAGTGGAATAAAAGGCACGGAAATCTATGGGGTGGTCATTGAACATTTTTTTAAGGATCATGCCGGGGCGCAAATTGAGGCCCAGTACCTGACTACCGGCTACCAGGAATATAACGAGCAGGGAGACAGGAATGAAACCCAATTTGATTACCTTAAAATCCCATTGTTAGCCAATTTTTATTTTGGGAATACAGGCCGGTTTCATATTAAAATGGGGACCCATATTGGCAAATTGATTGATGCAAGGGATACCCACCGGGAATTTGAAACAGAAAATGAGGAAATTCCCATTATGCCTACCTATGGTCAACCGAGCGATGATCCCAAAAAATTGATGTACGGATTGACTGCTGGATTAGGGCTTTCCAAGGTTTTTGGAAAAAGTACCTTTCAGGCAGAAGCAAGAGCTTCTTATGAATTTGGCAGGCCAGAAGGTCAGGACAGAATATTTGACATGACGACTACCAACCTGGAATTTACATTGTCTTACCATTTTCAAATCCTGAAAAGAAAAGAATAAACTGGCAACTCTTACTACAGATAGGGATAGGAAGTAAACTTTTTTATAAGTTTTGGATTTTTTACCATTTAAAATGCGAGTCTTTGGAAAACTTTCTATATTTGCTGTTATGACTCAAAAAAGCAGAAATAAAAATTTGTTGAAAGAAAGGCTGACCATGCTGTTAGTGGTCTTTTTCTGCTTTTTTATATCCAATTCCACCTATTTTACTCCCATTCAGGGAGGGGGAAAAGATCAGATGGAAAAAAGCCAGGAGGCTGAATCATCTTCTTCCCAGGACCAAACTTTTTTGGATGTTGATGTTGATGCCGTTGTTCCATTTTCAATTGTATTGGAACAGGGTTGTTTACATCTTATTTATGAAACTATTGGGTTTAAAAATGTTGGAATTCAAGTACAAGCCCCTATGGCTCGGTACCCAAGTCATTTTTTAGAAATCCTTTTGGAGTGCATAATATCTCCCAACGCCCCATAATTTCTTTTTCATCTTAATTTTACCTCAACAGGCCCATCAGGTCTGGCTTATCTCTATTTATTGAATAAAATCAACTTTAAATCATATTAATTAATAATCATGCAAAATAAAGGCCTCATTGTGTTTTTGACGGTGGTGGTAACAGCATTATGTCTTTACTATCTGTCATTTACCTATGTATCGAGTACAGTCCAAGAGGACGCAATTGCCTATGCCACAGATGAGGAAGGCAATGTGAATTTCGCTAAAAAACAATCTTATCTTGACTCCGTTTGGAGAGAGCCGGTATATAATTTCCTGGGAGCAGAATATACTTTTAAGGAAGTAAAAGAAACTGAACTTGGTCTTGGTTTGGACCTTCAGGGAGGAATGCACGTGACCTTGGCGGTATCCCCTGTGGAGATTGTCAAAGGTTTGGCAGGCAATCCTAAAAATGAACCTTTCAATGCCGCTGTAGAAGAAGCCGAGGAATTGGCCAAAACCAGTGATGAAAAGTTTGTGGACCTTTTTACCGTTCTTGGAAAGAAAAATCCGGGGGTGAACCATTGAACACCATTTATGCTACTGCAGCCAACCGGGGAAGAATTTCCTTGGAATCAACTGACAGCGAGATTTTGGAAATTATCGATAAGGAAGTTGAAAATGCCATTGAAAGATCTTTTAATATTCTTAGAACCCGTATAGATCGTTTTGGTACTTCCCAACCCAATATTCAACGTATCAAAGGTACTGGAAGAATTCAGATCGAACTTCCTGGAGTGGACAACCAAGAAAGGGTAAGGAACCTATTGCAAGGTGTAGCCAAACTTCAATTTTGGGAAGTAGCTGAATTCAATGAATTTGGAAATGTACTTCAAAGAATCAACTCTGTATTGGTTGCTGAAGCCCAATCCAAAAAAAGTACCCTGACTGTTGAAGCTGATACTACCTTGGCAGAAGGGGATACCACCCTAACTGATCTTGAAAAACAACTTGCCGAAGGTGGCGGAGAGGAAGATTCCCTTTCCAACCAGGTATCCCCACTTTTCTCATTGTTGAAAGCCAATTATGGATTGGTATATGAGGTGAAAGATACTATGGCCATCAACAATATCCTGGAAAGGGAAGATGTTCAATCCATGGTCCCAAGTGATCTTAAATTCTTGTGGTCAGTGAAACCTCAGGAAGCAGATGGAATGGAGCTTTTGGAACTTCATGCTATCAAAACGCCAAGAGGAGCAAATCAGGCTCCATTGGAAGGGGACGTAATTACCGATGCCCGTCAGGTGCTAGATCAGTCTTCCCGTCCGGCGGTAAGCATGCAAATGAATGCAGATGGTGCCAGACAATGGAGAAAATTAACCTCTGAAAATATAGGAAGAAGAATCGCGGTGGTTTTGGATGACTATGTTTATACCGCACCAAATGTTCAAGGGGAAATTCCAAACGGTCAATCAGAAATTACCGGGAACTTTACCATGACTGAAGCCAAAGACTTGGCCAATATTCTTAAGTCAGGGACTTTGCCTGCACCTACTAAAATTGTAGAGGAAGCGATCATTGGGCCAACTTTGGGTAAGGAAGCCCAAAGCCAGGGGATCAACTCTATGATTGCTGGTTTGGCCATAGTGGTGTTGTTTATGATGGCCTATTATGCCAAAGGTGGTTTTATTGCTACCGCAGCGCTTGTATTTAACATTTTCTTTATCCTGGGAATCTTAGCCCAATTGGGATCAGCTTTGACCTTGCCAGGTATTGCAGGTATTGTACTTACTATTGGTATGTCCATTGATGCCAATGTTTTGATATTTGAAAGGATCAAAGAGGAAATGGCAAATGGAGCTGGATTGCTTCAGGCCATCAGCAGTGGTTACAATAAAGCTTTCAGTGCCATTTTGGACTCCAATGTAACCACCTTCCTTACAGGTGCTATCCTTTTCTCCTTGGGCCAAGGGCCTGTGAAAGGCTTTGCCATTGTATTGATGATCGGTATTGCTTCTTCCTTCTTCTCAGCGGTATTTATTACCAGAGTGATTGTATATTGGCTGAGCAAAAGGGGAGATCAAAGCAAAATATCTTTTGCCACACCGTTCTCTAAAAATGTTCTTAGGAATATCAATTTTGACTTCCTTGGCAAAAGAAAGGTGGCCTATATCGTCTCTACTGCGATTATAGTTATTGGATTGGCAGTAGCGGCTACCAATGGTTTGAAATTCGGTGTTGATTTTACCGGTGGGCGTTCTTATATCGTAGAATTCACCCAACCTGTTGCAGCATCTGAATTGAAAACAGGCTTGGATAAAGAATTTGATGGATCCGTTGAGGCCAAAACTTATGGATCCAATAATGTCATTAAAGTGACCACTTCTTACCTGATCAATGAAGATTCTGACGAAGCTAACCGAGAAGTGGAAACAAAAGTGAAGGATGGTATTGCCAAAATTACAGGTTTGGAATTTATTGATGATGCCACCCAGTTAGATGATAGTTCATTTGCCATTACTGGTTCTTCAAAGGTTGGGGCAACCGTTGCTGATGACATTAAAAATTCCTCAATGGAAGCCATGTTCTTTGCCTTGGTGGTGATCTTCTTGTACATCCTTTTGAGATTCCGTAAATGGCAGTTCTCTTTGGCTTCCATCATAGCCCTGATACATGATACCTTATTTGTTTTGGCAGCTTTTGCCATCGCCAGTGCATTGGGAGCCACCTTTGAAATTGATCAGGTATTTATTGCCGCGGTGCTGACAGTGATCGGTTACTCCATCAATGATACTGTGATTGTATTTGACAGGATCCGGGAAAATGTGGCCACAAGAGGGACCTCTAAATTGGTGGAAATGTTCAACGATGCCATTAACCAGACCATGGCCAGGACTTTGATCACTTCTGCAACTACTCTTATCGTAGTTGTCGTGCTATTGATTTTTGGGGGTGAAGTATTGAGAGGGTTCTCCTTTGCTTTGTTGATAGGTGTCCTGATTGGTACCTACTCGTCGATTTATATTGCTACGCCAATTGTAGTTGATATGATGAAAAAAGAAATTGCTAAAGAAAATTCTGAAGAAGCTAAAAGGGTAGCTTAATCAGGTACCAATTATATAAAAAAAACCGCCCTGCATATTGTGGGGCGGTTTTTTTATGACTATTCAGCTTTTTTTTGAAGGAAATAAATCCCAGTTTAATTCGCAATTATTGGCCTTCTAATTGGAAGTAATATGGCCCAAAGATTCCATCAGGGTATCCTTCTGTTAATCCAGCTCATTCAGAAATTTGAAAAATTCACTATCTGAAGATAGGATGATCGTAGTATTTTCATCCAATGATTTTTCAAAACTTTCCATGGACCGAAGGAATTTATATAACTCCACTGATTGGCGGTTTTGGTTATAGGCCTCCGCATAGATCTCAGTGGCTTTCGCATCAGCCCGGCCCTTGATTTCCTCTGCTTTCCGGTATGCTTCTGACTGGATCTGGGCAAGATCTCTTTCCTTGTTACCCTGGATTATGCGGGCCTCTCCTTGTCCTTCAGAACGAAATTGGTCAGCAATCCTGTTTCTTTCACTTATCATCCTGTCATACACCCTGTCACGTACTTCGTTTACGTAATTCATCCTTTTAAATTTAAAGTCCAGGACACGAACACCCAGATCAGAAGTCCTTTCATTAGCCTTGGCCAAGACGATTTCCTCTATTCTTGGTCTGCCAACAGAAATCTCTTCTAACACTTCCAATTCCTCCATGAATTCTTCTGTTACTTCAGGGTCTCTATTTGTGGAACGAACAGCATCCAATAGATTGTGATTGGCAATGGCATTCCGGGTTTCCCCGTCCAGGATATCATCAAGCCTTGATTGAGCAGACCGTTCATCCCTAAGCCGGATAAAAAACTGAAGTGGATTGGTGATTTCCCATCTGGCATAAGTGTCCACAAAGATGAATTTTTTGTCTTTTGTGGTGATTTGGTTTCTGTCCCCGTCCCATTCAAGGTACCTTTTGTCAAAAAATTGAACCTTATGCAAAAAGGGAATTTTGAAATTTAGACCTGGGCTGGTCCGGGGTTCACCTACCGGTTTCCCAAATTGGGTGACGATGGCTTGTTGGGTTTCATCCAGGATAAAAATGCTTCCATTGATGGTAAGAATTGCAAGAATTCCCACTACGATATATATGATTATGCGCTTATTCATTATTTCTGACCTCCTTTCTTGTCCAGATTAAGTAAGGGTAAAACATTGTTACCTTGTTCACCCACGATGACTTTATTGCCTAGTTTTGGAAGAACTTTTTCCATGGTTTCCAGATAAATTCTCTGTTTGGTAACTTCCGGAGCTTTGATATATGATTTGAATACAGCATGAAAGCGGTTGGCTTCCCCTTTTGCTCTATTGACCCTGTTTAGGGCAAATGCCTCGGCCAGTTCAATGGTTTCCTGCGCTTCCCCTTTTGCCCTCGGGATGATACGGTTATAGTCTGCTTCAGCCTGGTTGATCAAGGTCTCCCTTTCCTGTTGGGCTTCATTGACCGCATTAAAAGAAGGTTTTACAGGATCTGGGGGGTTGACATCTTGTAACACCACCTGATCAATACGGATACCATTCTCATATTCATCGCATAGTTCTTGAAGGAGTTGTTTTACACTTGTTGCAATTTCCTGCCTGCCCACTGTCAGTACTTCATTTACGGTACGGTCTCCGACAATTTTCCGCATGGCTGCTTCAGACATGTCCCTAAGGGTTTTGTCGGCATTTCGTACTTTAAAAAGGTATTTGTAGGAATCATCAATACGGTATTGTACCACCCATTCCACGTCTGTAAGGTTGAGGTCGCCAGTAAGCATCATGGATTCGTCACGGTAGCCTTCTTTAGTGTAAGAACTCCGTTGACCGGCCTTTGTGGTCCTAAATCCAAATTCCTGTTTTAACTGCCTTTGCACGGGGATTTTATGCATCTTTTCAATTCCAAATGGTAAGATGAAATTCAAGCCTGGAGGAACAGTCCGGTTGTATTTGCCCAATTGGACCACAACTCCTTCTTCCTCCGGCCCCACTGTAAAAGTGGATGTAAAAGCTGCAATAACAATGATCAATCCCAACAGGATCTTTTTAATATACTTTTTGATCCAGTCAGGGTTAAGGTTGACCTCATAGTTTTTATTTGCCATAAAAGGTTTGGTTTAAAATGTGATAAATAAAATTTGAAAAAATTATTTGGATAAACATGGATTTAGGCGAAAAAAAACTAAAATGTAAACCAAAAGACAAAAAAAGTACCATCCAAACAGCGTCCATAAAATGCCAATAGGTAACAAATAGCTTGAATTTCATCTTAATAAAGGGATTTGTGAAAAGGATTAGGTCTTTTACTGGGTCTTTTACTGCTTTGTGAACCTCCACAATTAGCCAAATAGCATAGATCAATACACCAATTAGGTGGAAAATATGAATCCCTGTCAATACATAAAGATAACTTCCGGATGGTATTCCTGTAAAATTTAACCCCATCCGTGCCAATGCCCTCCATCCCAAAAATTGAAAAAAGGAAAACAATATCCCAAGAATAAAAGTGACCCAAAGGGATACTTCCAGGTACTTCATTTTATCTTTTTTATAGTACTTTACCATTCGCTCTACCACCAAGCTACTTGAAAGAATGAGTCCAGTGCTTATCCAAAATGAAAAGGGAATATGAAAGGCCTGATTGATATTATGGCCCCAGATGGCATACATATAGGCCAATGTGAGGAATAAAAAAATCAATCCGCTCCCTACCATTCCTAGATAAACCAAGGTTTGATAGGGATGTAACTTTTCCAATTTTTGGAACCAATTTTCTTTAATTTTTCTTTTCATCAACAATGTGGTTGAAATGTCCTGTTAAAATGGAGGATTTTCACCCTATGTGTAGGACTGGTTATCTTCTTAAGACGACATGAAGTAAATTAACGGTTTTCACTAAACTTAAAAATTGATAAGATCCAGTTTATTTGGGGAACTGGGGTACTGTCTAATTGGGAACTAACCAATTTGCAGACCATAACCGACTACTAGCCCTTACTCTTGGATTTGTAATACTATCGATTAAGTTGGGAATCAACTCTTCACGTGGAAACTATAATTTAAGATACCAATTTATTTTCAATTAGTTCACTTGGGAAATGCCTGTGAAAAAGCAGGTTTTTCCTAACTTGCAGGCTAATAGATTAGTAGCATTAATACAAAAAGAATTTATTACAATCTTGGATAAAAAAGCATTTCTGTCCCTTTACGAGGAAGATTCATTTATCAATACCTTTATCACCACTGTCCAATCCCATCCTGGAAATTCCTTTCAATTAAAGAAGGCCTCCGGAAGTTTGGATATGGTCTTGACCGCTGTTTTATCTAAAAAAGTAGGAGGCTTCCAGCTTATCCTTGCTCACGATAAGGAAGAAGCAGCTTACCTTGCGGGTGATTTACAGGAGTTGTTTGAGGATAAGGAGATTCTAATATTTCCCTCTTCCTATAAAAGGCCTTATCAATATGATGAGGTGGAAAATGCCAATGTACTTCTTAGGGCAGAAATTCTGAACAAAATTCTATCCAAAGAACCTGAGCAGGAAATCATTGTCACTTACCCTGAGGCCCTTTATGAAAAAGTAATCAATAAAAAATCCTTGTCAGACAATACGTTTTCTGCCAAGGTGGGAGAAAAAGTGGATACCGAGTTTATTGCGGAATTGCTTAGCACCTATGATTTTGAAAAAACAGATTTTGTATATGAACCGGGTCAGTTTGCCATACGGGGAGGGATCATAGATGTATTTAGTTATGCCAGTGAACAACCCTATAGGATAGAACTTTTTGGAAAGGAAATCGAAAGTATCCGGAGTTTTGACCCGGAAAGCCAACTATCCACTGACCAGTTAAAGCAAATCAGCATCATCCCGAATGTTCAAACAAGGTTGCTTCAGGAGGTGAGGCAATCTTTCCTGGATTTTCTCCCAGATCAAACCACCATTTGGATAAAGGATTTCCAACTTACCTTGGATGTGTTGGATAATTCCTTTCAAAAAGCAACCCAAAAGTTTGATCAAATTCTCGGGCAAACTGACAAAAACCCGCTTTTGATAAAGCCAAAAGACCTATTTGATGATGGTGATGCCTTTGCTGAAGCTATCCGGCGATTTACCAAGATTGAATTTGGAAACCAGTTTCATTTAAAAGGAGCCAAGGCATTTGACCTGGAAAGCAAGCCTCAACCCTCTTTCAATAAGAATTTTGACCTTTTGGTGGAAAATTTGGTTGAAAATGAGCGAAAGGGATTGCTAAATGTGATTTGTTCCGAAAGCGAAAAACAGATCGAAAGACTGCATAATATTTTTGAGGAATTAGACCCGACCCTGAAAGTGCAATCTTTGCTGATTAGTTTAAGGGAAGGTTTTATAGACCCTTCAGTCCGTATTGCCTGTTATACCGATCATCAAATATTTGAGCGTTTTCACCGGTACAAAACCCAAAAGAAGGCAAGCAAATCAAAAGCGCTAACCCTAAAGGAACTGAAAACCCTTCAGGCAGGTGATTATGTGGTCCATGTGGATTATGGGGTGGGAAGGTTTGCAGGGCTGGAAAAAGTGGAAATTAATGGCAATTTTCAGGAAGCGGTTCGGCTGGTGTTTAGGGATGATGATTTATTGTATGTCAACCTCCATGCGCTTCATAAAATATCCAAATATTCAGGCCAGGAAGGGACCATGCCCACCATGTCCAAGCTAGGCTCCCAGGAATGGGAAAACAAAAAGAAAAAGGTTAAAAGGAAGGTCAAGGATATTGCCAAAGATCTGATATCCCTTTATGCAAAAAGGAAAAATGCTTCCGGATATCAATATAATACAGATAGTGTCCTGCAAGTAGAGCTAGAAAGTTCTTTTATATATGAAGACACACCAGACCAAGCTACCGCCACCTATGATGTGAAAAATGATATGGAAAAGGCTTACCCTATGGACCGGTTGGTCTGCGGGGATGTGGGGTTTGGCAAAACAGAAGTGGCCATCAGGGCTGCCTTTAAGGCCATTAACGACCGAAAGCAGGTGGCGATCTTAGTGCCGACTACCATTTTGGCCATGCAGCATTACCGGACCATAAAGGAAAGGTTGAAGGATTTTCCTGTAAAAGTGGATTTTATCAATCGGTTCCGTTCCACCAAACAGGTTAAAACCATTGCTGAACAGGTTACTTCTGGCGAAATTGATATTTTGGTGGGAACCCACAGGATTGTCAATAAAGACATCAAATTCAAAGATCTGGGTTTATTGGTCATTGATGAGGAACAAAAATTTGGTGTTAAAGTTAAAGATCACCTCAAGGAGTTAAGGGTAAATGTTGATGTGCTGACCCTTACGGCCACGCCAATCCCCAGAACTCTCCATTTTTCTTTGATGGGGGCCAGAGACCTTTCAGTCATTGCGACACCTCCCCCCAATCGCCAACCAGTAACCACTGAAATTCACACCTTTAAAGAGGAGGTGATACGTGATGCAGTTGCCTATGAGTTACGCCGGGGAGGCCAGGTCTTTTTTGTTCATAACCGGGTGGGTGAAATTGACTCTATTGCCAATCTGATAATGCGTCTTGTCCCAGATGCCAGGGTGGTGGGTGCTCATGGGCAAATGGATGGAAAAAACCTGGAAAGGGTAATGATAAAATTTATTGAGGGGGAATATGATGTACTGGTTTCTACTAATATCATTGAATCAGGTCTGGATATTCCTAATGCCAATACCATTATCATCAACAGGGCCCATATGTTTGGACTGAGTGATCTTCACCAAATGCGTGGCCGTGTTGGCAGGAGTAATAAAAAGGCATTTTGTTATTTGTTGACCTCACCCATGTCTGTTTTAACCCCTGAGGCAAGAAAAAGGCTTCAAACTTTGGAAGAGTTTTCTGAATTGGGTGATGGTTTTAAGGTGGCCATGCGAGACCTTGATATCCGTGGTGCCGGAAATATGCTCGGTGCCGAACAAAGCGGCTTTATTACCGATCTAGGCTTTGATATGTACCATAAAATCCTTGATGAGGCCGTGCAGGAGTTGAAGGAAAATGAATTTGCGGCATTATTTGAAGAGGATCTTAAAGAAAAAGTGGAGATTCTGGTTCAGGATTGTGTGATAGAAACAGATATGGAATTATTGATTCCTGAGGATTATGTCACTAACATTTCAGAAAGGCTGAGCCTATATTCTAAACTGGACAATATCAAAACTGAAGAGGAGCTTGAAAAATTTGCCTTGTCAATCAAGGACCGTTTTGGGCCCATTCCAGATGTGGTCGATTCCCTTTTTGAAACCGTAAGGCTAAGGTGGATGGCCGAAAAATTGGGCTTCGAAAAATTGGTGCTGAAAAATAATTTGATGAAATGTTACTTTGTTCCCAGTACTAGGGAAAGTTATTTTAAATCTGATATTTTCGGGAATATTCTTCGGTACATTCAAACTCAGCCAAAAAAATGTAAAATAAAAGAGCATAAAAACCGTTTAATTCTTACAATAAGCGGGGTGAAAACGGTCAATATTGCCAAGAAATGGTTAAATGAAATGAAAAGTTAAAGTGGATATATAGCAAAAGTCAATATTTTTTGAGATATTATTCATGAGGAAATGACCAAAAACCGTTTTACATTACATAAGGAATATGAGAATGTATTGTATTAAGTCATTAATGATTATATATTAGCATAATATTTTAGATTAGGGCAAAAATCGATTGTCACATGGTGTTTGGAAAAAAGAATTTTAACCTTGTTATCGTAGCACTGGCAGTGCTTTCGATGATTTTATTGGATTCCTGTGCTAAAAAGAACGGACCAACATATGGGAGAAGGACTGCAGGGGATCCTGGAAAGGTAAGTGCTTCCACTGGAGCAGAATTTAATTTCGATTTAGAGGATACCACCCAGTTTACCGTGGTTAAATTAAAAGACCAAGTGGTTGGACCTAAATTAAAATATATTCAGGGAGGCAGGGCCGTTATTGGTACCCAAGAGGAAGATGTAATGGCATTTAGAGACAATGCCGAAAGGACAGTGACAATTGCTTCCTTTTATATGGATGAAACGGAGGTTACCAATGTGGATTACAAGGAGTTTCTTTTCAATATGAAAAAAAGGGTAAGCACGGATTCCCTCAATAATTTGGAACCCGATGAAGAGGTTTGGTCCGAGGCTTTGTCCTATAATGATGTTTATGCCACTTACTATTTTAGGCATCCTGGCTTTAACTTTTATCCTGTAGCTGGAGTAAGTTGGGTACAAGCCAATGCATATGCCAAGTGGAGGACCATTTATGTAAACGAATTATACCGGAAAGAAAATGAGTTGGATTCAGCCATGAGCAGAACTCAACTTATTGAGCGCGGTGTGGTATTGCCCAGCTACCGCTTGCCTAATGAGGCAGAGTGGGAATATGCAGCAAAAGCCATGATAGGAACCCAGTATTTGGATGAAAACCAAGAGTTTGGTAGAATATATCCATGGGATGGAAGAGGCGTAAGAAACCCATATGATGTTAAAAGGAAGTCCCGCCAGGGAGATTTTTTAGCCAACTTCAAACGAGGAAGGGGTGACTATGCTGGTATTTCCGGAGGTATCACCAATGATGGTGAAATCATCCCTACTAATGTTTACGAATTTCCTCCCAATGATTTTGGGCTGTATAGTATGGCTGGAAATATGAATGAATGGGTGGAAGATGTTTATCGTCCCCTTTCGTACCAGGATTTTGAAGATTTGAACCCATTGAGGAGAGATGGAACCTTAGATGATGCATCCAACTATGGTACTACTCTAATTGATAATAATTACAGGGTTTACAAAGGAGGATCCTGGAGAGATGTTGCCTATTGGCTTTCTCCTGGTACTAGGAGATTTATGCATCAGGATTCAGCCACAAACCATATCGGATTCCGTTGCGCAATGATTTCCGTGGGTGCAAAAGACCGGTAAAAAAGAAAACGTTAACATTATTTAAAAGGAGGCTTAGAGGCCTCTTTTTTTTATCCTACCCTGCCAGGAAAGGGGAATGCCCCAGTTTAGATGGGATGATTACTGCAAACCGTAAAAAATGGACTGCATTTTAGTAGGTTTTTTATCAAGCTTATAAAATTAGTCCTATTTTATTTCTATCAATCTCCTTTTTATAATCCCATAAAATTTTATTTTTGTACTACAGCGCTTGTTATATTTCAATCTTCCTATGAAAAGAATACTACTTTTATTTTTTTTGATAGCCTTCATTTTTCAAACTGCTTTTTCCCAATCCTGGAGGAGAATAGGAAGCTGGGGGAATGATTTTGAAGATATCCATTGGGTAAATGAAGAAACTGCCTTCCTAGCAGGGGAAGAGATTATTTTAAAAACCATTGATGGAGGCTTAAGCTGGACGGAGCAAAAATCCCCCATAAAAAACCATATGTTAAGCTTGGACTTTTTTGATGAAGACATGGGGTTAATTGTAGGAGAAAATGGTAAAATATTTAAGACAGAAAATGGAGGACAGGATTGGGAGTTAATATCCTTACCAACCCCATCCGCTTTAATTAATGTTCAGATTTTATCCCAAGAAACTGTGGTAATTAGTGCTGAGGAGGGCTTGATTTTTCTTTCTGAAGATGGAGGCCTTTCCTGGACGCTTTCTACTAGTGGGACACAGGCAGATTTAAATGGATTATATTTTATCAATGCCGATTCAGGATATGTGGCAAGTTCTGATGCAGAAATTTTGAAAACTGTTGATGGGGGTGAAAGCTGGTCTGCACTTCCCCAGAACTTTCAATCTCCATTGTATGATATTTATTTTACTGATGACACAACAGGATATGCCGTAGGTGACGGGGGATTGATTATTAAGACCATTAATGCGGGAGAAGATTGGACTTTTATCCAAAGTGGAACCGAAATAGATTATAGGAGGGTGGTGTTTAGTAAATTAAATTCCGATTTAGGGATAGTAGGAGGTGTCAATGGTACCATGCTCCGCACTACCAATGGTGGGCTTACCTTTTCAGAAGTAAACAGTAGAACCAATCAAGATATAAATTCCATCAGGTTTAAGCTTTTGGGCAGTGATATTTATGCGGTGGCCAATTCGGGAGTTTTAATTTCCTCAGGTAATTCAGGAGGGGGATGGTCACCAAGAATGTCCGGTAGAAATAATGACTTTAACGCCATCCAATTCTCTAATGAATCCAGAGGGTATCTTATCGGGGATAATGGCCTCATTTTATTGACCGGCAATGGGGGAGCTTCTTTTACAGATCGCTCCAGGCCACTTTCATTGCCCTTCCATGCTTTGGATTTTGTTTCTGGGGCCTTTGGTTATGTAGCCGGGGATAATGGCACTATCTTAAACACTACTAATTCCGGTGGATCCTGGACCGCATTAAATCCCGGTACAGAAAATCATCTCTATGGGGTACATTTTTTTGATGCAAACCAAGGATATATAGTAGGGGAGCAGGGATATATGTCCAAAACCAGTAACCGGGGGGTAAACTGGGAACAAGTTGATGTGAACAGTGGTCTTGGAGATTTTGGAGATATAGATTTTTTTAATGCGGATACCGGCTTGGTGGCAGGGCAGGCAGGGAAAATTCTCAGGACGGTTGATCAGGAAAATTGGGTCACCCTGGATTTGGGTACTTCTCAAGATTTGATGGATTTGGCCATTTTGGATGATACGACTGCCATTGTAGTGGGAAAACAGGGGTTAGCATTTAAAACCACGGATGCAGGATCGACTTGGGGAGCTGTTGATATACCTTCAGGTGAAAACCTGTATGCGGTGGAGTTCCTGGATGAATCCGTTGGCTTTATTGCAGGGGCGAATGGTTTGATGTTGCAAACCAAAGATAAAGGAGAAACTTGGGAAGTTAATTCCACGGGTACATTTCAGGATTTTAGAAGTATCAGTTTTGGGGATCTGAATAAAGGTTATGCTGCTGGTGAAAATGGGACTTTTTATGAATATAGTTGTTTGGTGCCCTTAGAGCCCAGTACCATCTTTGGGGAGGATAATATTTGCTTAAGTCAACAAATTTATTCAGTTCAAGATGACCTGGATCCTGATGTGGTATATGAATGGCGTGTTGATGGGGGAACCATTTTGGAAGGTCAGGGAACCAACAGAGTGGTCGTAAGGTGGGATACACCTGGTAGAAATGCAGTATTGGTCAGGGGGCAAAATGAATGCGGTAATGGCCCTACCACTGGTCTTGAGGTTTTGGTTTCCACTTCTCCGCAAGCCATTACAGAAATAATTGGAGAAGGGGTTTCTTGCATGAATAGTCTAGGGGCATATGAAGTAGAGGAGGTCGATGGTACAGAATATATCTGGGAAGTTACTGGAGGGGTCATTCAGGAAGGGCAAGGATTGTCCAGTGTTTTGGTGGATTGGACTGAAACAGGCACGCAATATATAAAGGTCCGACCACGAAATGCCTGCGGCCAAGGAGTAGTTTATCAAAAGACGGTTCAAGTGAGTCAAGCACCACAGCAACCCAAGCCAATTAATGGTTCAGCAATAGTAGGGCTTACCGAAGAGGAATACCAAGTGCCGGAGGTACCTGGGATCAATTATCAATGGAGTACTGGTGGTGGAGGAGTTATTGCCTCTGGCCAGGGGACCGCAAATGTTATGGTTCAATGGGAAAATGAGGGAGATTTTGTGCTTACAGTTACCCCTATGAATGAATGCAATGAAGGTCCAGGGGAATCCATGGAGGTGAATGTAAATCTAATTACAGATTTGAATAATGAAGAAAGTGGACAAAAAAATATTCAAGTTTTTCCAAATCCTTCAGATGGAGATATCCATCTTCAGCTTGAAGGTCTGTCCCCTGTGTTAACACTGACGATTATTAATACTTTGGGGCAAAAAATTAGGGAAATTGAGCCTAAAAAGGGTGTATTTGAGTTTGAGATCAAAGATTTGCCTCCTGGAATTCACTATATATGGATCCAGACAAGGACTGGAAAATATGTGGAAAAGGTGTGGATAAGATGATTTTAATAAATTATAGTTTTCCCGAAGCCAGGTAAGTGTAGCCTATTCCTAAAATTTAACCGAAAAAAATCAGTTGCAAAGGGATGAATGGGTGAATTCGAAATGATGAATTAACGTCTAATTACTAATTCATCATTTCGAATATTAAAATAAATTTTATTAATGGTTTTGGATTCCAATTTTACACTTCACTAAATCCTTATTAAAGGGATTTTTTCCAAATAAGTAACTCAATTCATCACCATTATTCTTTTGAATAAGTTTAATCCAGTACTTCCAAGATAGGTTGGCCTGTGGCCCCATTTGGAAGCCTGATATTCAATAACATGGATAAGGTTGGAGCAATATCGGTAATGGTGCAATAACGGGCAGAATGTCCATTTTTGACTTTCCATCCATAAAAGAGTATTGGAACATGCGTGTCGTAAGTGTATCCGCTTCCATGTGAAGTGCCCCGGTAGGAGTTGCTTAACCAGGCAGGTTCAAGAGCGATCAGGATATCTCCAGAGGATTTATGGTTAAACCCCATTTGCAAGAGATGTTTTCTACCAAAGGTATATTCCATTTTCTTCATTTCGGAAGCCGTGTAGGTTTCTTTGACTCCTTCAAATCTTAAAACAAAGTCCGCCACTTCCCTTTGGATTTTTTTCAGGTCCATTTCTTTTTCCCTAATCAAAGGTCTGTTTAGAAAAATTTGTTCATTTGAGATATTGAGGATCCAGTTACCCTCTCCATAATGGTTTTGCACAAATCCCTTTAACTGGGTTTGTGCAAAGCGGCTGTTAAAACTTCCCGATGGAATGTTTTCACTTTCCATATAACCCACTATATCAGCCACGCCATGGTCAGCTGTAAGAAAAAGCAAGTAATTATCCTTTCCGTAATTTTCATCCAAATAGGTAAAGAACTTTTCCAGATCCCGGTCTAACCTTAAATAGGTATCTTCCAATTCCACAGAACTTGGACCAAAGCGGTGTCCTACATAATCGGTGGAGGAAAAGCTCAAAGCCAAAAAGTCTGTACTTTCTCCATTTCCAAGATTTTCTCCTTCCAAGGTTGCATAAGTCATATCCAAGGTCAGGGTATTGCCAAAGGGGGTAGCTGCAATTAGGCCTATTCCTCCGTTTTTGTCCTGTAATTCTGAAAGATTATAGGGGAAATCGGTGGTTTCTTTTCCATTAAAAGGTGCTTCAAAATCATTTATGTCCGAAATACTTTGGCGGTAGGTTGCCACAGGAAAAAGGGTTTCCCATTGCTTAGACAAATATTTTGAGGGTAATTTCTGTTGATTAAATTGAATTAGCCATTCAGGTAATTTTT
The DNA here is from genome assembly GCF_030409905.1 of Echinicola jeungdonensis. Lineage (NCBI taxonomy): Bacteria > Pseudomonadati > Bacteroidota > Cytophagia > Cytophagales > Cyclobacteriaceae > Echinicola > Echinicola jeungdonensis. Next base: position 1,509,423 of record NZ_JAUFQT010000001.1, on the reverse strand, counting down.
CCCGGTAATAATTGGAAGTCATAAATTCCCCTGTTTCCTTATCCAACCAATAAGCTTGGCCCATATGACCTGCAGGAAGTGCAGCTCCCCGGTCTTTGATGGCAATGCCAACAACTTTTGAACTTTTGTTGGTGGACAACATCAATTCATCCGTAATCGTAGTTGTCAGTAAATTTCTGGGAGAAATTTTACCATTTTCCTCGGTTCCTCCCACTGCCGATACTGTACTGTCTGAAGCGCAGTAAATGGTTTTTCCAAGTTTTTTGGAATACCAATTGTTGGCAATTATCCCGTGATTGGCCGGGGTGGTTCCAGTATAAATTGAAGAATGACCTGGGCCAGTATAGGTGGGGATATAGTTATAATGCGCGTTTTTCATCATATACCCTTCTTGCATTAACCTTTTAAACCCTCCATCTACAAAGCGATCATAATATTTAAAAAGGTATTCCTGGCGCATTTGATCCACTACAATTCCAATGACCAATTTGGGTTTTTCCTGCTGTTGGGCAAAAAGCAGGGTGCTGTTTATAAAAAGAAGGAGCACCACTGAAAGGGATTTTCTCATTACTATTTGGTTTAATTTGTTGTGGACAAATATATAAAACCCACCTCGATTCGATATGAACCGAAAATTAAGTGTTGCCTATTGGTAAAGGGTAGGATTCAATTTTTGAAAGATTGATTAATGTGGAGAAGATATATTGCCACTAAAGGTTAATAAACATATCCAATTGGAAGTTAGTCACTAAACCTTATTATTTGCTTAATCGTCATTACTTAGATCTCCGCCCTTAATGGACTTGATGAATTTAGCCCAGGCAAATGGGTTAAGTAATGGGAAGGATCTTGGGCCATAACGGTCCTGGATTTGTTGCATTTGGCCGCTCTGGAAGCTCCGGAAATTTTCATAACTAGAGGCAGGCATTTCTTCAGCCCATTTTAGGAGTAATGTGGGGCTTAAGCTTTCTTTATCCAAAGGCATTTCTTCCACATTCATGGCCAAAACAGCCCTTTTAAATTCTTCTTCTGTCGGATAAGGCATTACTTCCACCTCGCTAAGGGCTATTTCATCCTCCACCATGGTCAGAATTAAGCTAATTTTATCCCCCTTTGGGTCATCTGGGACAATTAAGCTTTGTTTTTTCAGGCCAACAAAACTGAAGACAACGCTATCTCCTGGAACTACCGGCAATGAAAAATAACCGAATTGATTGGAACTGGTTCCTCTTCTTTTTTTTGGAACATATACGTTAACTCCCGAAATGGCATTGGTACTGTCGGCGTTCAGAATTATACCGGACAGCTGCACAACTTTTGGTTCTTGAGTTTCTTGTGCCATGGCCTGTTTCCCTCCGAGGACAAACAGGATTATCACCAAAAATAAAGTCAAGTGTGGGCTCCGGTTTTTCAAAATCTTCCTTTTTAATGACTAACGACCATTGAAGTTAATGGGTTTAGTCTTTCAATTCAAATTCAAACGCTATAATAGGTTATTTTCCCTGTATTTTCTTAATTTGACAACAGGTTTGTTCGTTAAAAGTTATTAAATGCGCCTTAAAAATATAAGTTTAAGTTATGGAATGCGGGTTTTTAAGGCCCTTTCTGAAGAACCGCGCGTCCGGATTATTCACCTTTTGATTCAAAATAAAGAGTTGTGCATTTCCGATCTGGAGCATATCCTGGATTTTACCCAAACCAAAACCAGTCGCCATCTGGCCTACCTTAAAAATGCCGGTTTGGTGGGTAGCCACAGGGTGGACCAATGGACTTTCTACTATATTTTGGATGAGGCCATCGATATTATTGGTCAAATATTTAAGTTTATTCAGAAAGATGCCAACTTGATCCATGACCAGGAAATTTATGAGATTTTAAGGTCCAACCGAGAACTTGCCATCAATAAAATTGAAAACAATCCCTACAGATAAATAGTACCACCCGTTTTGAAAAAGTACCGACACCTCTTCTTTGATTTGGATCATACCCTTTGGGATTATAACCGAAATGTACAGGAATCCCTTGCGGAGCTTTATGAAATTTATGCTTTGTTGGAACTAGGGGTTGCCTCAAAATTGGAATTTTACAAGGCTTTTTCACATGTAAATGATGGTTTGTGGGAAAACTTTAATAAAGGGAAGATTGATAAATCCACCTTAAGGAAGGTAAGGTTTAAAATGATATTTGAATTATTAGGACTTGAAAAAATCACAGTACCTAAAGAAATGGAGGCTGATTTTCTCCATCGAACATCTACTAAACCCCATTTATTTCCACATTCCAAGGAGATTTTGGCTTATTTGCAGGCCAAATACGAACTCCATATTATCACCAATGGCTTCAATGAAAGCCAATCCCTTAAATTAAATTCTTCCGGGTTAACCTCCTTTTTTGATTTGGTGGTAACAGCTGAAACAACTGGGCACAAAAAACCTGACAAAAGAATATTTGAATTTGCCATTAGTCGCTTGGGGACTCAAGCAGGGGAATGCCTCATGATAGGAGATAATCCCTCTTCAGATATTCTAGGGGCCAAAAATGCGCAGATCGATCAAGTGTTTTTTAATCCGAGAAATAGGGATTGTGATCCAGAGCCCACCTATACGATTACAGAATTAAAAGAACTGGAATATTTATTATGATTTGCCTTTCCTGACTTGAAATGAGGAATTCCCGTGGGAGTTTTTATATTTGTGTAGGACAGAATAAAAACTCAAACGCTTATGCTCAAAGGTTTCTTTAACGTACCGGAACCCAAAAATGAACCGGTAAATAGCTATGCTCCAGGCACTCCTGAACGTGCCTCGCTGCAAGCAGCTCTCAAAGCTGCCCGTGCAAAGGAAGTGGATGTTCCCATGTATATTGGCAGTGAGGAAGTAAGGACAGGAAATAAAAAACCACTGTCCCCTCCTCATGACCACCAACATATTTTGGGATACTTTCATGAGGGAGATGCCTCCCATGTTGAGCAAGCCATCAATGCAGCCTTGGGTGCTAAAGAGGCTTGGGAATGCATGGAATGGGAACAAAGGGCTGCGGTATTTCTAAAAGCAGCCGATTTAATTGCAGGACCTTACAGGGATAAGATGAATGCTGCCACCATGTTGGGGCAGTCCAAAAATCCATTTCAGGCGGAAATTGATTCTGCCTGTGAGATAGTGGATTTTCTGAGGTTCAATGTAAAATACATGACTAATATTTATGAAGAACAACCTCCCATCTCCGGGAATGGGGTTTGGAACAGGACAGAACAGCGTCCCTTGGAGGGATTTGTTTTTGCCCTAACCCCATTTAATTTTACGGCCATTGCAGGAAATCTGCCTACTGCCCCTGCCATGATGGGGAATACAGTAGTATGGAAACCGGCTTATTCCCAAATTTATGCAGCCAATGTATTAATGGAAGTATTCCGGGAAGCAGGAGTGCCTGATGGGGTGATCAACCTAATTTATGTGGATGGACCTGTTACGGGAGAAGTGATTTTCAAACATCCGGAATTTGCGGGAATCCACTTTACAGGCTCCACTGCAGTATTCCAAACCATTTGGAAATCCATCGGGGAAAATATTGAGACCTATAAATCCTACCCTAGAATTGTAGGGGAAACAGGTGGCAAGGACTTTGTCATTGCTCACAAATCTGCAGATCCCAAACAAGTGGCTACGGCCTTGTTAAGGGGAGCTTTTGAATTCCAAGGACAAAAATGTTCTGCTGTTTCCAGGGCTTATATGCCTGCCAATATTTGGGAAGATGTCAAAAAATACCTGCTGGAAGATTTGAAAACGGTCAAAATGGGTGGTCCGGAAGATTTTACCAATTTCTTCAATGCGGTAATTGATGAAAAGGCTTTTGATAAAATTTCCAAGTATATTGATAATGCCAAGGAGGCTCCAGAAGTGGAATTGATAGCTGGGGGAAATTATGATAAAAGTAAAGGCTATTTCATTGAACCTACCGTTTTTGTCACCCAGGATCCCATGTACACCACCATGTGTGAAGAGATCTTTGGTCCGGTGCTTACCATATATGTTTATCATGAAGAGCAATTTGAAACTGCTTTGGAATTGGTGGATAAAACTTCACCATACGGGCTTACCGGTGCTATCTTTTCTCATGACCGGTATGCTGCTGAACTGGCCACCAAAAAGTTGAGGAATGCTGCCGGAAACTTCTATATCAATGACAAGCCCACCGGGGCCGTGGTAGGTCAACAGCCGTTTGGGGGAGCCAGAAAATCAGGCACCAATGACAAAGCTGGTGCAATGATCAATCTCCTCAGATGGGTCTCTCCGAGGACTATTAAGGAGACCTTTGTTACTGCTACCGATTACCGGTATCCATTTATGGGTGAGGATTAAAAAAGAGTTTGTTTTCATTTATTAAAGCCATCCAAAATACTGGATGGCTTTTTTGTATCTAAATCAAAGTGAAGAAGGCAGCTAAACTATTTTGGATTTCAAATAGGTTTTTACCAATTCAAGGGCTTTTTCAAAATCATCATTATTGGGGATGATCAAGTCAGCATCATGCTTAAATGGCTCAATGTATTTTTCGTAATTGGGCATGACATGGTTTTCGTATCGATAAAGCACATCATCCAAATCATAACCCCTTTCCACTTTGTCCCTTACAATTCTTCTTTTGAGTTTAATATAATCTTTGGCATCAATAAACACTTTTAAGTCCAGTAGTTTGGCCAATTCAGGATAATAAAGCACAAAAATGCCTTCCACCACCACAACCGGAGCAGGCTTAAAGGTCAGAATTTTAGGGGTGGCTTTGGGATTGTTAAAGGTGTATTCTTGCCGGAAAACCTGTTCCCCTTGCCTGATTTTTAAAATATCAGCGGAATACTGGTCAAAATCAATCGAGTAGGGGGTGTCAAAATTAGGGATACCATGTTCGTCAACAGGCTGTTGGTCCTTTGGTTTATAGTAATTATCCTGTGAGATCAGGCATACCTCTTCCGGGTCAAAAGCCTGCAGCAATTGATCCAAAAAAGGGTTTTCCCGGAAGCACTTCCTCCTGTGATTCCTACAATAAAGGGTTGGTTCATGGCATTATGTTGTTAGAAAAAGCCTTAGTTGGCTAATATTAACGGAAGCTGTTCAAATAGTCTACCAGCTTGCGTACAGCTTTACCCCGGTGGCTGATGGCATTTTTCTCTTCCATAGACAATTCTGCAAAAGTTCGGTTTCTCCCTTCAGGCAAAAACACCGGATCATATCCAAATCCTCCTTCACCGGATTTTTGAAGAGTGATTTCCCCTTTGGCAATCCCCACAAACTGGTGTTCCCTGCCCGATAAGATTAGGGCAATTACCGTTTTGAATTGGGCTTTTCGGTTTACCTTTCCCTTTAAATTCTCTAATAGCAATTCAACATTCCGGGCATCGCTTCGGGGTTCCCCAGCATACCTCCCTGAATATACCCCTGGAGCTCCATTTAGTGCTTCTACTTCCAAGCCTGTATCATCTGCAAAGCAGCTTACCTGATAGTTTTCATATACATATCTCGCTTTTTCGAAGGCATTATGTTCCAGGGTATCACCGGTTTCTGGCAATTCCTCCTCACAACCGATTTCCTTAAGAGAAACTATTTCAAATTCCTGCCCCAAAGCGGCTTGAACTTCTTCCAGCTTCTTGGGATTATTGGTGGCAAAACAAATTTTCATAGATCAAAAATAAGTAAAATTTTTTGGGGAATTGGAATTCCATTTAATGCCTTCTGATTATTTAAATTCCTGCAAGTAATTTCGTGATAGTTCAACCGTTAACGGTTGTGTGGACATTGCAATTCAAGGCTCACTGGATGCAACCCCAGGATTATTTTGTTGAAGGCTTAAAAGGCTTCCAGCAGTAATTCTGGCAATTTGTTTTGAATTAATTCTCAATCAGATTATTCGCTTTTTATTTAGATGGATAAAATTATTTAAATAGAAGAGTTAAATCAAATTCCCGCCCACTTGTTGATCAAAGGTGGATTCCTGAAAACTTGCCGCTGAAGCGGATCCCTGACTTTTTATTGAATATTTATGTTACCAGCACAATTGCGGAAATATTAGGCTTTATGCTTGAAAATTAATAAGGAGCTGTGGTTGGCCAAATATTAAAATTTCTATTCATGGCCCCTCCTTAAGCTAGGTTTTTAAACTTTACGGAAATTGTTTTTTTATCTTCCATGAGCGGTTACTTAATTCTTTTTTTTCTAATAACCCCCAAGTCTTTGTGAACCTGAAATTTTTTTTGTTCTTCGTAAAAGGTAAGGTTAGTTAATTGATTCAAAATGAAAAAAATCACCATTTATTGTGGGTCCCAAAAGGGAAAGAACCCTGTTTATGAAGAAGGCGCCATCCGGTTGGCTGAAGAAATGATTCGTAGAAAAATGGATTTGGTGTATGGTGCAGGTAAAGTAGGCCTGATGGGGGTAATGGCCAATCAAATGTTGGAGGTAGGTAGAAAAGTGTATGGCATCATTCCCCAAAAATTAGTAGATATTGAGGTTGCACACCATGGATGCTCTGAATTAACTGTGGTAGAGACCATGCGAGACAGGAAATGGCTTATGGCAGAACGGGGAGATGGATTTATTGCTATGCCTGGAGGAATTGGGACTCTGGAAGAGTTATTTGAAATAATGACCCTCAATCAGTTGGCCTATATCCAAAAACCTTTGGCCCTCTATAATGTGGCGGGATATTACGATAAATTGGTGGATTTTCTGGATTTTGCTGCTGGAGAAGGGTTTATCAAAAAATATCAGAGGGATCTATTGATCATTTCTAATGATCCAGGAGTTCTGTTGGATAAAATGGCCGCCTATGAGCCAAAATTAGAACCAGATTGGGGGAAAGGATAATAACCAATATTCCCCGGAATAATAATTACCGGAATTAATTTGTTTTTTGGACCTACTCCTCATTACATTTTTCGTGGTTCTGCTGACGGAGTTGGAATTTGTGATGACCTGATTAACCAAACTTTGCCTACTGATTCAAATGAATTGAATGAGGAAGAAAAGTTAACCGAGGATTATTTGAGAAGTGATATGGTAAATTAAGCTATTCCACAATTGCGGACCTGGAAAACTCATTCGGTAAGTTTTAGGGGATATGTGTCTTTTGTTAGTGAGGTAATTAGCTGATTATTAAAACGGAAAACTGAGATGTTTTATTTATAATGTAAATTCTGATTTGTTAATTAAAAAGGTTTTTTAGTGAAAAAACTGTAAAAAATAAATTTATTTGTTATGATATTTGTAACGTAAGTAAAGCTGTATTACATTTGTAATATAAAGCAAAGCGAAAAGCGCTTAAAAGCTTTCATACTGTAGGGTGTTGAAACTGGCAGACATGCCTCTCTGTCTCAGAGGTGGGGATTCCGGGATAAAGCAAATATCGAGCTCGTGTTTTGCCTAACTGCCCCGTGGAGGTTCGAATCCTTCCCCTACAGCTGGTTATTTTGGGTTTATTGTTAATTGACTAAAGCTATGGGTTCTGTTCATGGCTTTTTTTGTGCCTTATATGTACCATATAGGGAGGATATTGGGGGCCTAGTGGATTCCCCTATTCCGTATTTGCGATACTAGAGTGTGGGAAGAGGCGACTTAATATTTTTGAACCTTTCATATACCGATTTGGTATTTTCCCTTTTAGGATATTTAAAAATTGACCCCAAGTCTATAATAAACCTCCAATTATTTTCATCACTTCTTCCAAGCAATCAGCATCTGTCTCATTAAAATAATTAAGCTGATCACTATCAATATCCAGGACAAGTGCAACTTTACTGTTTTTAAATCCGGGCAAGACAATTTCGGATTGGGATTCACTGCTGCAGGCAATATGGCCTGGAAAATCATGTACATTGGGGACTAATTGGGTTTTTGCTTCTTTCCAAGCTGTTCCGCAGACACCTTTCCCAAATGCAATGCGAGTACAAGCAATCGGTCCCTGAAAAGGTCCCAATACCAGTTGGTCATTTTTTACTAAATAGAAGCCTACCCAAAAAAAATCAAAGGTGGCCTTCAAAACTGCCGCAATATTGGCGAGGTTGGCAGTAAGATCATTCTCACCTTCTACTAATCCTTTGATTTGGGGTAGGATGGCTTCATATTTTTCTTTTTTTGAAGCGTTAAGTGGTACAAAAAGAGAATAAGACATGCTATTTAATATTTTACTGGGTCGGGAATTAGAGATTTGAATATTTCCAGCTGGTCACCCATGATATCGTAGGATTCACTGGGGCCGATAGATAGCTTGGGAGCGGGTATCCCGGTTTTGAAAGAGGCATTGCCTGTAAAAACACGTGCTTCATCCCAAAGACCACTCTGCATAAATTTTTTTAACAAATAAGCACCTCCTTCAACAATTACACTTTGGATTTTTCTTTGGTAGAGATCATGAAGGAGGTCGTGTATAGCAAAATCTGAATTCATTTTTATATAACTGAGATTTTCAGATTCTTCATTCTTAAAAAGGTTATAGCAAAGAGTGGGTTGGGACCGGTCAAAAAGGGCAAGTTCCCGGTCCAGGGTCAATTGTTGGTCAATGACTATTCTGGTTGGATTTTTACCCCTCCATTCTCTAGCATTGAGTTTTGGATTGTCATAGTGGGCAGTTTTGGTCCCTACCATTATGGCATCCTCCTCTGTTCTCCATTTGTGCACCAATTGCCTACTGTATTCATTGCTAATCCATTTGCTGTTATAATCGGACCTTGCAACAAAACCATCCTGAGTCTGGGCCCATTTTAAAATTATATAGGGCCTTTTTTGCTCAATCATGGTGAAAAATCGCTTGTTTTGAAGCCTGGCTTCTTTTTCCAATATGCCGGATTTAACCTCGATACCGACATCTTGGAGGATTTTGATTCCCTTTCCACCCACCAGGGGATTGGTATCAGTGGCTGCCATTACAACTTTATTTACATTTTTGTCAGCCAATAGTTGGGCACAAGGAGGGGTTATCCCAAAATGGGCACAGGGTTCCAAAGTCACATAAACCGTGGATTGGGGCAATAAATCTTGGTCTTCGACGGAATTTATGGCATTGGGCTCTGCATGGGGGCCACCATATTGCTGGTGGTAACCCTCTCCAATGATTCGATCATCATGAACAACCACACAGCCTACCATCGGATTGGGGCTTACATAACCTCTACCTAGATCTGCCAGTTCAAGGGCGCGATGCATGTATTTGATATCCTCTTCCATATAATATGGTTTTTGTTGGGATTAACCTTTAAGATTATTCGGCTTCCTCATCAGTAGGTTCTTCCAGGGTAATGGTTTCTATTTGGGTATTCATTCCCAGGGTAGTGGGAACATCCATCAATAGGGAATCCTGATAGGGGGGCCTTGGGGCGATATAAAGGTTGTAATTTCCTTCTTGTAATCCCCTGAAAAGATAATTTCCCTGATTATTTGTATAGGTAGAAACGGTGTCTGTGCCAATGATAGCATATAGAACGGGTTGAGCAGCAACCGGTGTAACCCTGCCGCTTATGGCAGCCATGTTATCCGAAGAGAAAAAAGAAATTTTGGGGTTTAGTGTAAAGCCTTCCCCTTCAGGAAGTGCTCGAATGGAGGCGTCCAAATCAAAATCAAGAAAAAGGTCATGAGAAATCCCTCCATCCAAAGAATAAGCTGCTTCAATGATGATTTCTTGAAGATTTGGATTCTCAGGATTAAGTTCAATATTTTTCCCATCCTTTACCAAAAAATGATTTTTACCAAATACCAATTTAATGGCAGCAATGGTGCCTGTGTCCAACTCCGTTCTTCCCATGATCAAAGCGGATCCAGCAATCAAATCACTTACATTAATTCGGTCCTGGGTGGGGATATACTCCAATGGGATCCAGTTTTCTGGCCCATTTTCATTTTCCATTAATACTTCGACCCCTTCTATGGCAATCCATGCTTCATCAAAATCACCCGGTGCATCCACCAGATAAATGTTTATCAGGGCTTTGCCCGAAACATCATCGTTTCCTATACAAGCAGTTAGGAAGCTGATAATAATTATGAAAAACAGGAAGTTAATTAGCCGCATGGTCCAATTTAAATTATTTGGAAATTTGAAGAATGACTTTAATTTATTTTTCAAAATTAACCATTTAAATCGATCAAAAGCCATTCAGTAAAGGCAAAGTCAGCCTACAATAAAAAAAGGGCCATTTTTGGCCCTTTATAGGTTGTTTGATAAGCCTACTATAAAAACTTATCAATTATCTGTTTTCACTTTTTATCCTTCAGTGGTGCCTTCTTCCTCTTCTGTTGTCTCCTCCTCAGTAGGCTCTTCCTCTACAGGAGCTTCTTCAAGTTGAACAGGGTCAAGAACAGTGATTTCACCTTCAATCGTTGGAACATTATAAAGCGTGTCGGCTAAATAAGTTGTGTCCATTGGGTCAAAAATGATGGTATATTCTCCACCCATCAATCCTCTTAGGGCAAAGGCACCGTTTTCATCAGTGAAAGTGGAAACGGTATCTTCATTGATAATTCCGTAAATGGTAGGTTCGGCTTCAACAGGCAAAACAATTCCTTCAATGGTTGCAGATTCTTCAGCTACCACTCTAAGAACAGGTTTTAAGATGTATTTGCCGGAATTTCCTGCCTTTACAATTGATTGCGCAGCATCAAAGTCAATTACCAAGTTATACTGAATACCAGCTAATAACTCTTCATGTACCTGAAGTTTAAGGCCACTTTGTTGAGCACTTGGGGTGGTAAGGTGGATTTCTTCACCATCCTTTACAAGGAAGTTGTCCTCACCAAGCAACAGTCTTATTTGGGTAATTTCTCCAGCAGGGATTTCTTTGGACCCAATGAAAGCAGAATTTCCTCCTACCAGGGAAAGCAGATTGACATGGTCATCCTCTGCTTCATTTCCAATTGAAATCCAGGCAGACTCATTTTCTTCATTGTCATCTCCTGTAAGGACTTCCACACCCAATACTTCGATCCAAACCTCATCGTAATCAGCTGGTGCATCTACCATGGAAACATTTAGGGTAGCGTTTCCATTCATTTGATCTTCAGTTTCGGGATTACAGGAAGCTGCGATAATCAAGCCTCCCAATCCTAATATCCAGTTTCTTAGCAGGTTAGTTTTCATAAAAGATTTTAGTTGGTTATACAAGAGTTAATTAATACAATTAACATGCCAATGATTACATTTTTCCTCGAAAGATTCAGAAATTGCCCACTTCCGTATAAGGTAAAGATTTTATCCTCAATATACCAACAGATTAAGTGGGGTTGATTAATTTTGGGCATGATGAATTGGGAACAACTACTGAGCTCGGACCGATTTGACCTGGTAGCCAAAAAAAAATTGGATGACAGGTCAGATTCATCCCGTAGTGAATTTGAAAGGGATTATGACCGGATTATTTTTTCCGCTCCCTTTCGGAATTTACAGGACAAAACCCAGGTATTTCCCTTACCGGAAAATGATTTTGTACATACCAGACTGACCCACAGTTTAGAAGTTTCCAGTGTGGGGAGGTCTTTAGGGAAATCTGCCGGGGAGTTTTTATTAAGAAAATATCCGGAACTTAGAAAAAAAGGGATTACCAATGGGGACATTGGGGCCATAGTAGCTGCTGCGGCCTTGACCCATGATATAGGGAACCCTCCATTTGGTCATGCTGGAGAAGAGGCCATTTCTGATTTTTTTAAATTCCATTCCCATGGGAAATTGTGGAAGAGGCATCTGCAAGAGGAAGAATGGGCCGATATGGTCAATTTTGAAGGTAATGCACAAGGATTCCGTATGTTGGTGGAAAAGGACAATGGCCTACAGATTTCACATGCGACTTTGGCCTCTTTTACCAAATACCCCAGGCCTTCTTACCTGAATGGGAAAAATTCCAAAAGAAAGAGCCACAAGAAATATGGATTCTTTGCAGACCAATTGGGCCATTATAAAAAGTTGTCCAATGTTTTGGGAATTCAAGCAGCAGGGGAAAATTGTTGGTTAAGGCATCCATTGGCTTTTTTGGTGGAGGCTGCAGATGATATTTGTTACAGCATTATTGATTTGGAAGATGGCTGTACTTTAGGCTTGGTGCAATTGGAGGAAACTATCGACCTTTTGTCCCAAATCCTTGGGGACCGTTTCAAAGAAGAAAAACTCAATGCTATTCCGAGCAGGGCCAAGAAGCTGGCGGTGTTAAGGGCAATGGCCATCAACCAGTTGATCAGGGAATCTGTGGCTGCATTTGAAGAACAGGAAGCTTGTATGCTTTCCGGGGATTTTGATCAAGCCCTTACAGAAATTATTCCCTCTGCTCTCGTATTAAAAAAAATCAGCAATCTTTCTGTCAAGAAAATATATCAATCCAGGCCAGTGCTGGAAAAGGAAGCGGCAGGATATCAGGTTTTGGAAGGCTTACTGGAGGTTTTTTCAAAAGCGCTTTATTGTAAATATTATTCCCCTAATTCATTTTCAGGGAAAGATAAAAGCATTCTCCGATTACTTCCTGAGGAATTCCAAATAGACAAAGAGGCATTTATCCCGTATACTTTATTGCGGAATTTGATTGATTTCATTTCCGGAATGACGGATAAATATGCGCTTTCACTATATCGGAAAGTGAAGGGAATTTCCTTGCCAGGGACTTGAGAGAGAAATGTTTTAAGGTGATAAAAAACCCAGTTTGGTGTTTTTATTACTTCGTGTACAATACCTCACTCCTTTCTGAAATCCCATTTTCATTAAAGGCTTCCACCTGATAATAATATTCTTGGTCAGTATTGAGTGCCCTTAATTCGTAATTGGGTTCATCATACATCAGGGCGGACAAGTTCAACTTGTCTTCTGCAATTCCCCAATAAATAACATATCCAGTTGCTCCTTCCACAGGGTCCCAGTAAAGGTTGGTGTTTCTGCGGTCACTTTGCCTTTCCGCCTTAAAGTTGGCTGGGGTTGCCGGGGGTGCTTCTTGGCCTTTGCCAAATACCCTTAATTCTGAAATGGCCAGGTAATTATTTGTGCAATATTTATGATCATATCTTACATAGCGGGCTTCAATTGGGTTTTCAAGTTCGATATAGGCATGGGGAATGTCCTTTTGATTATTGGAATAGTCAACCGCAGTTTCCCAATTTTCCCCATCCAATGAGGTTAAGATTTCAAATTGATGTTTTAAGGTGTCCGGCCGGCCAAAAATCTTGCTGTTGAAATCCTGGAAGTTGATCTGAAGCGCCTTGATGTCCATAGGTTTTTTCAAGTCCATTTCCACATAAATGGAATCATGATTGGCTTCCGAAACCCAATAGGAACGGATTTCCTCATCATTGACCTGGGAAATATCAAACTCCCTGATTTGTTCCTGCATATAACCTTTTTCGCTTTCATCCACCACATTGATGTCTGCATCCACCAAGCTGGAATTGGTACTCACTGGTTTGTTGTAGGAAAGCAGCATCCATCCGGTAAAGCGGTTTTTATGATTTTCAACCTCGGTATCTGGCAAAAAATGTGGATAATCCCCATAGGCTGTGTTGACGTACATTTGCCCATCATCCTCAAATCCTGCGGGGTACATGCCTATCCTTCTTTCAAATTTGTAATTAACCGAAATGGCCATTGTAGCATAATGCCAAAGGTTGCCATTATTGTCCTTTACCGTACTTCCATGTCCGGATCCTTTTAGAAAGCCGCCAGGTTTATAGGAGATGGGATTGTAAGGGGCATAAGTAAATGGACCCAATGGGCTGTCACTGGTATACACTCCATCCGCATAGACATTCCATTGGGTGCCTGGAGCCCCATATTCCAGATAATAGGTGCCATTATGTTTGACCATCCAGGGACCTTCTATAAAAGGATCCAATTCCGATCTGTGATCCTGGCCAAAGCGTTCCCAGCCGTGTTTTTCGGGTTCCAGGTTAAAAAGGTCTTTTTGTTCTCCCTTGGGAACATAAAAATTGTCGGGATCCAGTTCTACACCACGGATGGGCCACTTGTTGGAAGATTCTTCATAGAGGTACACTCTCCCATCATCATCCACAAAAAGACAGGGATCCTGTACACCGCCGGGCATATTGATCACGGCAAAATTTGTTTTCCAATCACCAAGTTCAGGGTTGTCAGTTTCAATGACAGCTCCACGGCCTGAAGGGTCTCCCAAGACAATGATTTTATCTTCCTTAACTGCTGCTGCCGGGGCATTGCTGCCATTAAAGTACCAACTTTGGGGCCGGATAAATTCCCAATTGCTCATGTCATCCGAAGTCCAATAGCCATGGGAACGGGTGACAAATAAGTAATATTTCCCTTTAAAATTGACAACTGCTGGATCTGCACCTGATCTGTAGGAGACATTATTTTTAGCCCGGTAATGGGACATGTAAGAATAATCGATGTTGATGGGATTGCAATAAGTGGAAAAATCCCTTTTGGCTTCTTTTTTTGGTCTGTTATCATTCTCTTCAAGAGTAGGCTGAGAACAGGTATAAAGAATATGACTTATAATAAGAATGGCGAAAAGTTTTTTCATGGGTTAATTGGGTTTATTCCAATCCTTGGATTCTCTTTTCTACTGGGGCCAATTTTGGGAGTTGATTGATGGTTTTTTCCAGATAAAAGTAAGCCGTAGAAGACCAATCATCTTGACGGTAAAAATTGGTCCATACATTTGGAAAATCAGGATCCTGGATATCCATTGGGGGGTCAATCTCCAACAATTTTATAAATTCTGGTGCATTGTCTGCAGTAACAGGCAATAGGTCTGCCCCATTTTTCAATAGCTCTAATACTTTTTCTTTGGGGCCTCCTCCAAGCCGTTGAATGGTCACTTTGATATCCTCATAAAAGTAAACTGGGTCGGGAATATGGAAACGGTAAAATGCATAATGGCCCTTTTTCTGATCTACCAAAGGAGAACCTTGATATTGGTGGGCAAAACTGCCTTGCCCCCAGGCTGTCCCGATATAATCTTCGGTTCCGGTACCCACTAGGGTAGGGAATTTTCCATCTCCATCCAGGTAAATTTTTACCTCACCTTCTCCCCACCAAGTGTCCAGGTATTCCGGATCAGTCATTACACCCATATTGGAACCTAGAAATCGGCCCTTTCCTTCCACTGTAGGGAGAATCTCATAATCCTGACCCAAGGGGGCTTGGGTAAAGCGGTTCCAATAGGTATGAAAATAAAGTATATCTTCTTGGGCCGTTTCCCATTTCAAAAGGTTCACATCAAAAAACAGTCGCATCAAATCTTTTGATGATTCATTGGTCAGGGTGATGCGAGCACCAGTTTTAAAGGGCATAGGAATCAGACAATTGAAGGATTTTCCTTCTGGGTTAGAAAATAAAGCATTTTCAAAGGGAACTAATTGACCGAGACCAATCCCAAAAAAATCGCCTAAAGGAGCAGATACTGCAGGTTTTTCAGCTCTATCCCAATACATATCAATACGGATAGAGCGCAACATTTCCGGACTCCGGTCGCCGATGGTCAACCAAATCCTTTTGATAATTCCTGGCCCTTCAAAATTCAAAAGGGTTTTGGTTTCTCCGGCAAGGAGTTGGTCAAAGGCATGGCCTTTGGCACCTTGGTTTTCCATTCCTCCTGCTCCTTTTTCCCCTGTTATATTTTCAAAGCTGGTCCAGCGGGTTCTTTGCCCTTCAGGAGCCTTATATAATTCCTGGGCTTGAACAGCTATGGGAAAAAACATTAATAAAATAATATGTATATCCGCAATGACACCAGTAGCCAAATAAATTAAAAGTGACAGTTAGTGTCAATAGCTTTAGTTAAGTTATTACTCTGTATAAATTGGGTCAAAATAAACGGTTTTGACCATGAATATAATCAACTTCATTAATCGGTTTCCTGACGAGTCTTCCTGTATTAAGTTCCTTAGAGAACAAAGGACAAAATCGGGCATCATTTGCAAACGGTGCAGCTGTAACCGTCATTATTGGCTTGAAAACAAGAAGTCCTTTCAATGTGCTTCATGTGGGTTCAGGACCAGCATCAAGAGTGGTACTGTTATGGAAAACAGCAACCTTCCAATTAGGACCTGGCTGCTGGCCATGACCTTCATAACCGCCACTAAGAAGAGCTTCAGTGCCTCAGAGCTACAAAGGCAGCTTGGGATGAAGCGGTATGAACCTGTTTTCAGGATGTACCATAAACTCAGGAAGGTCATGGGACAACGCGATGATATCTATAGGCTTGAGGATATGGTAGAATATGATGAGGCCTTTGTAGGAAAAGCCACCAAAGCCAAATCCCAAAACAAGCTCAAAAGAGGCAGGGGCAGTCAAAAACAGTCCATTGTAGCGGTAATGGCCGAATCGACAGTTTTAGAAAACCCTGAATCCGGAAAGCTTGAAAAGAGCTGTAGATATTTTAAAATGAAGAAGATAAAGAACTTAGAGGCAAAAACAGCCCAAGGTCTGGTCAAAGAATTCATTGATCAGGACTCAGTGCTTCAAACAGATAAGAGTACCACCTTCTCAGATCTGGGTGACTGTATTGAGGTTCATGTCAGAGAGGTCTCTGGAACTGATAAAGGCCATTTTAACCTCAAATGGGTTCATATAGCCATAAGTAATTTAAAGAAACAGCTGCAGACATACCATATGATAAGTGAAAGGATGATGCAAAACTATCTTGATGAGTTTAGTTATAAGCTCAACAGAAAATATTTCGGTCAAAAACTTTTTGACCGGCTCATTATTGCTTCCATTTATCCTTACTGGCATGATTGCGGATAATCATATAAAATAATGTAATGTAGGTTTTGGGTTAATTGTGGTTTGATTTTCATTTTGGTTAATTTTACATCTTTTTCCAGCTAATGGAGCATATGGTTCAAGTGTAAGTTAGAGTTTGGATGTCTAATACTTTCCAAAGGCTTTACAATATTCAAAGTAGGGGAAGCCAGGATTTTTGGCATTAAAAAGGCCCGAATTCCACTGGATTTTGCCAATTTAAATACCTTCCAAATGCTTCAATTATAACGTTATGGTATCAAATTTAAATGGGGGAGGAATGTTTTGTCTATGATTGGAGTGGTCTATTGTCACTTATCAATACTAAAAAAGAAGAAAGATGGGAATAAAAGATTTTAGACAAATGCTTCTTCTTATGTTAACCAAAACAGGTAATATTGGGCAAATAGAGGGTTCTGGTTAAATTAGGAATAATGATTGCTAAATTTTTTATTGCTGTTGCCTTTTCACTTCATCATATTTTATACCTGGTGCCTTGCACCATCAATCCTATTTAAGATTTTAAAAACAGATTTTAATCAACTTCCCCTATGAGAAAACAGGTTATTATCTCACAGTTGTGAGTTTTTCCTTTTTCTCCATACAGAAACACTAGTTTTATATTAACTTTGTGCCTGCTTTTGAAAGGATTACAGTGGTGCGGATATTTAGTCCAGCCAAAATTCCTTAACCCATTCAATTAGAGTAAGAAGAAATAAAAGAGCGATTGTGAAAAAATATCAGGAGTTCAAACAAGTCGATTATCCAGGAATTGGTGAAAGCGTACTTAGTTATTGGCAGGAAAATAAGATTTTTGAAAAATCTGTCCAAAACAGAGAAGGCGCTGAAACTTTTACTTTCTTTGAAGGACCTCCTTCCGCCAATGGTACCCCTGGCATCCATCACGTGATGGCCAGAACCCTAAAGGATATTTTTTGTAGATACAAAACCCTAAAAGGTTTCCAGGTTAAACGTAAAGGCGGCTGGGATACCCACGGTCTTCCTGTGGAATTGCAGGTGGAAAAGGAATTGGGCATTACCAAAGAGGATATCGGAAAGAAAATCTCCGTTGAGGATTATAATAAAAAATGCCGGGAAACCGTGATGCGGTATAAGGATGAATGGGATGACCTGACCGAAAAAATTGGTTATTGGGTGGACCTGGATGATCCCTATATCACTTTTGACTCTAAATATATTGAAACACTTTGGCATTTATTAAAGCGCCTTTTTGACAAGGACCTGCTTTATAAAGGCTACACCATTCAGCCATATTCTCCAGCCGCAGGTACTGGGCTGAGTTCCCACGAACTTAACCAACCTGGGTGTTACCGTGATGTCAAGGATACTTCAATTACCGCCCAGTTTAAGGTAAAAGGCAAAGAAGATGAGTACATTATTGCCTGGACCACCACTCCTTGGACTTTGCCTTCCAACTCCGCCATGGCTATTGGGGAAAAGCTGGATTATGTAAAAGTGAAAACCTTTAATCCCTACACTTTCCAACCTCAAACTGTAATCCTGGCCAAAACCAGAATGGGTGCTTATTTTAATAAAAAGGCCGAGGACCTGAAGGTGGAAGATTATAAGCCAGGCGACAAGCTGATTCCATATGAAATAGTGGAGGAATTTAAAGGCAAATCGCTGATAGGTCTAGAGTATGAACCATTGTTTCCTATCGAAGGCATCGCTTTACCTCATCCTGCCTATACCATTATCCCAGGGGATTATGTAACCACGGAGGATGGTACCGGAATTGTTCACCTGGCCAAAGCTTTTGGTGCGGACGATTACAGAAACCTGGAGCAGAACAAGATTCCTGGGGTTTTTGTAAAAGATGATCAGGGTAATGACATTCCTGTGGTGGACAAAAAAGGAAGATTCCTCCCAGTTATTGGCGAGTACCTAAAAGCCAAAATGGAGGAACATGAAATCACTGCCCATAAAGAATATGGGGTGGATGATTTCTATGTAAAGAATTACTTGAAGGAAGATGAAAATGCACCCGAATACAAAAACACCGATGTGATCATTTCCATCATCCTGAAAAATGAAAATAAAGCATTTAAAGTAGAAAAATACGAGCACAGTTATCCACATTGCTGGAGAACAGACATGCCTGTGCTTTACTATCCTTTGGAAAGCTGGTTTGTGAAAACCACCGCTTGTAAGGACCGCTTGGTGGAATTGAACAAAACCATCAACTGGAAGCCGGAAGCCACGGGTACCGGCCGTTTTGGAAATTGGTTAGAGAATTTGGTGGACTGGAACCTAAGCCGCTCAAGATTTTGGGGAACGCCATTGCCGGTTTGGAGAAATGAAGATGCTACTGAAACTAAGTGCATAGGCTCCATTGCTGAACTTGAAGAGGAAATCCAAAAATCTATTGATAAAGGCTTGATGACAGCATCTCCATTTAAGGATGGGGAGGTGGATCTTCACCGTCCTTATGTGGATGATGTGGTTTTGGCCGATAGTAATGGCGAAAAAATGTTCCGAGAGCCGGATTTGATCGATGTGTGGTTTGATTCCGGGGCCATGCCATATGCCCAGTGGCATTATCCATTTGAAAATGAAGATATTTTCAAAGCCAATTATCCGGCAGATTATATTGCTGAAGGCGTAGACCAAACCCGTGGATGGTTTTTTACCTTGCATGCCATTGCCGGGATTTTGTTTGATAGCGTAGCTTTCAAAAATGTAATTGCCAATGGTCTTGTTTTGGATAAAAATGGTAACAAAATGTCCAAACGTTTGGGCAATGCTATTGATCCATTCAAAACCTTAAAACAATATGGACCAGATGCCTTGCGTTGGTACATGCTTAGTAATGCCAATCCTTGGGACAATCTGAAATTCAACTTGGAAGGCGTAGCAGAAGTGCAAAGAAGATTCTTTGGCACCCTGCAAAACACTTATAATTTCTTTGCATTATACGCCAACTTGGATGCCTTTACCTATGAGGAAGAAAAATCAGTTCCTGTTGGCCAAAGGCCTGAGTTGGACCGATGGATCATTTCCAAACTCCAATCCCTGATTACTGAGGTGGAAAAGGCCATGGACAATTATGATGCTACCTATGCCACCAGGGCCATCATGAACTTTACTACTGATCAATTGTCCAACTGGTATGTCCGTTTGGCAAGGAAAAGATTCTGGAGAGGAGAATTGAATGAGGATAAAAAGGCTGCCTATGAAACGCTTTATGATTGTTTGACCACCATTTGTCAGTTAATGTCATCCTTTGCACCTTTCTATGCAGATTGGATGTTTAAGAATTTGACCGAAGGTGCCAAAAGTGCTGGCCAGCAAATTCCTGATTCCGTGCATTTGACAGACTGGAAAGCAGCCAATCAGGACTGGATCAATGAAGATTTGGAAGCCAGTATGCAGATGGCCCAGGATATTTCTTCTCTTGTCCATTCTTTAAGGAAAAAGGAGAAGTTGAAAGTTCGCCAGCCTTTGCAGAAGATTCTGATTCCTATTTTAAATGAAAAAACCAGGGAGCAGATCAAGCATGTGGAGGAATTGATCAAGTCTGAAGTCAATATAAAGGAAATCCAATATATCGATGATACATCCGGAATTTTAGTTAAAAATGCCAAACCTAACTTCCCATTATTAGGAAAGCGTTTTGGTCCTAAGATGAAAGTGGTTGCCGGCGTGATCAATAAATGGGGCCAGGAGGAAATTTCTTCCATTGAAAAAAATGGATCTGCCCAAATTGACGTTGACGGAGAAATGGCGGAAATCACTCTTGAGGAGGTATTGATTACTTCTCAGGATATTCCTGGTTGGTCTGTGGCCAGTGATCAGGGCATTACCGTAGCCTTGGATGTGACCCTTTCTGATGAATTGAAGCAAGAAGGTATCGCCAGGGATTTGGTAAACCGTATCCAAAATCTCAGAAAGGATATGGGGCTGGAAGTACAGGACAAGATCACCATTAAAGTGGCCCGTTTAAATGATGACGTGGACCGGGCATTATTGAATTTTGCCGATTATATCCAAGAGGAAACCCAAGCCCTTTCATTGTCTGTGAATGGCGATGTGAGTGAGGGAACAGTTTTGGACATGGATGAGTTTGAATTGAAGGTGAAAGTGGAAAAGGTATAATTCCTTATCCAAGGCTTTCAAATAAATAAAGGAAGATGAAGTATTTAAAATATTTTGGTATTGCCCTTTTGGTCATTGCCATTGACCAGGCAGTAAAAATGCTCGTCCATTTCCAAATGGATTTTGGCACACCCGGGCAGATCAAAATCTTAGGAGATTGGTTTAAACTCCATTATACAACCAATCCCGGAATGGCCTTCGGCATGCAGCTAGGTTCTGAATATGGTAAGTTAATTTTGACCACCTTTCGGTTGATAGCCATGGTGGGAATTGGTTACTACCTTTATCACCTTGTCCAAAAGAAAGTGCATCCAGGATATATTACCTGCATTGCTATGATATTGGGAGGAGCCATTGGGAACCTTATTGACAGTGTTTTCTATGGGGTTTGGTTAAATAATGCACCCTATGATGCCAATACGCCATGGTTCCATGGGCAAGTTGTTGATATGTTTTATGTAGATATCTGGGAGGGTTTTATTCCGGAATGGGTACCATTATTTGGAGGAAGTTACACCGCCCTTTGGCCAATTTTCAATATAGCTGACGCCTCAATTTTTATTGGGGTTTTGGTTATCCTATTGTTCCAGAAAAAATTCTTTACAGACCAAAAAAAAGAAGAGAAGGAACCTGAAGAGGATGAAATACAAAGACAATTTATAGAGGAGAAATAAATGTTTTCAATCCGGAATCCCGAATAACCAGTAGTCATTTATCTAATAACAAAAAAAGCAAGCGCCGCGGCGCTTGCTTTTTATTAAGGAGAAGAGGAATAAATTATTCTTCTGAGATTTCCTTGCCTTCAGCATCATACTTTTTGGTCAAGGCATCTTCTTCCATACCGAAAACCACTTCATAGGAAAGAGTGCCTTCGGCATCTGTTATTTGATAAGCTTTAGAGATGGCCAAAGCTTTTGTTTCTTCACTTCCAAGGATGGTGTCTTTTACCGCTTGTGGAAGGTTTTCAGCTTCAATTTCTACTTTGTCTTCTACAGTTTGGATAACTGCAACATTTGAAAATACTGGAGCCGCTTGAACTCCTGCGAAAGTGAATGCTCCCAAAGCGAATACTAATGCTAACTTTTTCATAATGGTTAAATTTAAATTGGTTTTAGTTTTCAAGTTTGTTTTTAATGCGGATCAGTTTCCGTCATTTGTTTAGCATTATTTCATCAACCGTGCCAAGTGCCAAAAGTGGCTATAATGCCCGTTTTGAAGGATGGCCCTTTTATTTTTTGTTGTTATTTGGAAACAATCTGTGGAATCATTGGGTCTTTTTTGTTTCAATATGGCAATTCTGTTAATAAATGTTAATAATACAATTTTTCCGGGCTGTAAAAATTCTACCAGGATACCCTGGGTTATTTTATTTAAATCCTTAACAGTCTTCCTTCGATTTTATTAGCTAAATAGGATGCCTAAATATCAAATCTCAAAATACCATATACCCTTATTTCACCTTATCTTTAAAACAAATGGAAAAGCTATTATCAGAGATAAAAAAGTGCACCGTTTGTGAACTGGAGCTGCCTTTGGGAGCTAATCCCATTGTCACGGGAAGTACAGAAAGTAAAATAGTGGTGGTTGGGCAGGCACCTGGCAAAATTGTCCATCACACGGGAATCCCCTGGAATGATAAAAGCGGTGATAATCTGAGAAATTGGATGGGACTTAGAAGGGAGGAATTTTATGACCCATCATTATTGGCATTGGTGCCCATGGGTTTTTGTTTTCCGGGAAAGGGGAATTCCGGGGATTTACCACCTAGACCGGAATGTGCTCCCTTATGGCATGGGCAGTTATTTGCCCAATTGAAGAAAGTAGAGCTGGTATTATTGGTAGGAAATTATGCCCAAAAGTTTTATCTGGGGAAATCCAGGAAGGAAAATCTTACTGAAACGGTCCATCATTTTGAAAGTTACTTGCCCAAATTCTTTCCCTTGCCCCATCCCTCTCCACGAAATAACATCTGGCAATCCAAACACCCCTGGTTCAAAGAAACTGTTCTCCCCAGATTGAAAGTAATGGTAAAAGAAGCTCTAAAATCATCTTAAATAATAGTCTAGCCTTTCAATTTTGTGAGTATTCGAAAAAATTTATGCAGTTTGGGAAAACCAGGATCAAAAACGGGAAACCTGGATTCGGCCCTTGGAGCATTCGGTTTTGGAACAGTTGTGAAAGGCGTTAAGAAAATGAGTTAGCTCGCGTTGTGGAACAGCGAGATCCACTCATTTTTAGTCTGGAACAAATGGTCCAAAATCAAATTGAATAAAAAAGCCCTTATCGGAAACGAAATCGGTTCAATTTGAAGAATGCTCCACAGGCCTAGATTTTTTGCCTACTTTTTCATCAATGGAAAAAGTAGGCAATTTTTAATTAAGTATAAATCATAGTATATTTTCTTATATGATTATCCGCAATCATGCCAGTAAGGATAAATGGAAGCAATAATGAGCCGGTCAAAAAGTTTTTGACCGAAATATTTTCTGTTGAGCTTATAACTAAACTCATCAAGATAGTTTTGCATCATCCTTTCACTTATCATATGGTATGTCTGCAGCTGTTTCTTTAAATTACTTATGGCTATATGAACCCATTTGAGGTTAAAATGGCCTTTATCAGTTCCAGAGACCTCTCTGACATGAACCTCAATACAGTCACCCAGATCTGAGAAGGTGGTACTCTTATCTGTTTGAAGCACTGAGTCCTGATCAATGAATTCTTTGACCAGACCTTGGGCTGTTTTTGCCTCTAAGTTCTTTATCTTCTTCATTTTAAAATATCTACAGCTCTTTTCAAGCTTTCCGGATTCAGGGTTTTCTAAAACTGTCGATTCGGCCATTACCGCTACAATGGACTGTTTTTGACTGCCCCTGCCTCTTTTGAGCTTGTTTTGGGATTTGGCTTTGGTGGCTTTTCCTACAAAGGCCTCATCATATTCTACCATATCCTCAAGCCTATAGATATCATCGCGTTGTCCCATGACCTTCCTGAGTTTATGGTACATCCTGAAAACAGGTTCATACCGCTTCATCCCAAGCTGCCTTTGTAGCTCTGAGGCACTGAAGCTCTTCTTAGTGGCGGTTATGAAGGTCATGGCCAGCAGCCAGGTCCTAATTGGAAGGTTGCTGTTTTCCATAACAGTACCACTCTTGATGCTGGTCCTGAACCCACATGAAGCACATTGAAAGGACTTCTTGTTTTCAAGCCAATAATGACGGTTACAGCTGCACCGTTTGCAAATGATGCCCGATTTTGTCCTTTGTTCTCTAATGAACTTAATACAGGAAGACTCGTCAGGAAACCGATTAATGAAGTTGATTATATTCATGGTCAAAACCGTTTATTTTGACCCAATTTATACAGAGTAATAACTTAACTAAAGCTATTGACACTAACTGTCACTTTTAATTTATTTGGCTACTGGTGTCATTGCGGATATACATATTTTCTTATATGTGGTTTTAAATATTTACTAAATCAAAATACTAACTTTAAAATCTTCCAATCCTTTCCATTTCCCCCATTTTTACCCTTATTTCGGGACATGGATTGGCAATGGGTAATGGATGGCCTGATTCGGGGCTTACAAAATATGACAATGCTGGAAGCCACAGCGGTTTTTTTTGGAGTGGCCAGTGTGTATTTTTCCATGAAGGAAAATATTCTGGTTTATCCAACCGGAATTATTAGTACCCTTATTTATGTCTGGATCTGCCTTGAGGTAAAATTATATGCTGATATGGGCATCAATGCCTATTATTTTTCCATGTCCATCTATGGCTGGTATGTTTGGACGCATCCCAAGGCCGGAAAGGATGTATTGCCAGTGACTTGGTTGAAGTGGCCAGGTTGGCTTTCCTCCATTGCCCTTTGGATGGTATCATATGCAGTTTTGTATTTTGTGCTTTCCCGTTTTACGGACAGTGATGTCCCTTATTGGGATTCTTTTACCACGTCAGTGGCTTTTGTTGGAATGTTTATGATGGCCAAAAAGAAAGTGGAAAACTGGATAGCTTGGATCATCACCGATTTGGTATCTGTTCCCCTTTATTTTTACAAAGGTTTGATATTAACCTCTTTCCAATTTTTGTTTTTTACGATACTGGCCGTCCTTGGTCTGATTGCCTGGATTAAATCTGCTAAAAAGTATGCCCGAGAAAGTGAAAAAAATAGTCATCATTGGACCCGAGTCAACGGGTAAAAGCACCCTTACCCAAACCCTTGCCCGTCATTTTGGTGAACCTTGGGTGGAGGAATATGCCCGGGAATATATAGAAAAATTGGACCGTCCTTACAGGTTTGAAGATTTGGTGGAGATTGCTCAAGGGCAAATAAAACTGGAAGAAGAAAAAGCCAATCAGGCCAATCAGTTTTTGTTTTGCGATACTGATCTTAATGTTATTAAGGTTTGGAGTGAGCATAAATATCAGAAATTGGATCCTTGGGTGGCAGAACAGTTGGAGCTAAGAACTTATGACCTTTACCTCCTTACAGATATTGACTTGCCCTGGGAAGATGACCCCCAACGGGAATACCCCGACCCTGAAATGCGGAAATATTTTTTTGATCAGTTTGAGGCCCTTTTATCCAAAACCAATGTTCCGGTTGTCAAGATTTCAGGAAATTGGGAGGAAAGACAACGTTTAGCTTTAAATGCCATTAAAGTTTTTTTTAACCAATAAGCCTAAAATATTTTTGATGGAGGATATTTATTGGTGTTTCTACAAAATAAATAATCTGTAAATTTGATTTTTGCAGCTTGATAGTTTTGATTTTTTTGGATACAGATAATCAGGAATGCAAAATTTTTTTTAAAAAAGTAAAATATACTGGGTGCTTTTACTCCCAAATTTTACTCATTATTGTAGGAAGTTGAGAAGACCAACTGATACATGAAGGAAACCCAAAATAAACCACAAGGACCAAACCCCAAGAGCAGGACATTGATGGAAAAACATCGCAGCCAAGTATTGTTGGTTTATACCAATAAAACAGATAGCGAGGTTTGGACTGCATTTAAGAAAGGGGAAGAGTCAGCCTTTAATTTTATCTACAGAAAGTATGTGCCAGGATTATACAATTATGGCTATCAATTGTGTAGAGACCAAGATCTGGTTAAAGATTGCGTGCAGACCATCTTTATTGATTTAAGGAAAAAGCGTTCGAAGTTGTCAGATGTAAGAAGCATCAAAGGCTATTTATATACCATTATGTACCGGGAATTGTTCAAGTTGATCAAAAGTAAAAAAGAGGATCCCTTCGAGCCAATCGAAGCGAATGACCGGTTTTTTCCAATCGAGGTTTCTCATGAGACAAAAATGATCAGGTCAGAGTTTACTGCAGAGCGAAAAAGGAAACTTGACAAAGCGCTCAATCAACTTCCGGTCCGTCAAAAGCAAGCATTATTGCTGCTTTACCATGAAGGCCTTTCTTATCAGGAAATTGCCGCTATCATGGAAATTAAAGAGGTCAAAACAGCTCGTAAACTGGTTTACCGGGCATTGGCCAGTATGAGGGAATATTTCAAAATTTCCTAAAAAGTGTTAAGTGATAATTATTTAAATGGCTTTGGCCATCTTATATGAAATACAAAGATTTCCATATTGAAGACTTCCTAAAGGATGAATTTTTCATCACCTGGGTCAAACAACCTGATGAGGAAACCGACCATTTTTGGAAAAGGTGGCTGGAAAACCATCCTGAAAAAAGGCAGGATGTTCTAGCGGCCAGCGAAATCATCCAGTCTATACATTATAAAGATGAAATGGATCTTACGGATCAGTTGTACACTGAAATGTATGAAAACATAGTGTCCAAGGATAGTGCAGAAAAAGTCAAAACAAGATCCATCAATTGGGGATTTTGGAAAAATATGGCTGCTGCTTTATTGTTAGGTGCCTGCTTGTACCTGGCCTATATAATGAAACCTGCAAAAAAGCAAAAGGAACCCCTAGCAGTAGAAATGATTACACGGGAAAACCCTGCAGGCCAAAAATCCACAATTACCCTCTCAGATGGCACCAAAGTGCATCTCAATGCCAAAAGTTCACTTACCTTCCCTGACCGTTTTAGCGATAGTGTCCGGAATGTTTCCCTGGAAGGAGAGGCCTTTTTTGATGTCACGGAAAATAAAAATAAGCCTTTTGTTATATCCACCGGTGACAACCTGATCAAAGTCTTAGGTACCACCTTTAATGTGAAAAAAGAAGAGGGCTTATCTGTGGCCCTGGTTACAGGGAAAGTTTCTGTAGAGGATGTCAGAGGAAACAAAATAGTCCTGGAGCCTAAGGAAATGGTGGTGAAGGATAAAGTAGGAAAGATCACTAAAACCACTTTTGACCCATTTGAAGTAATTGGATGGAAAGACAAGTACCTGGTTTTTAAGGATGATTCATTTGTGGAAATGAAAAGAAAACTAGAGAAATGGTATGGGGTAGATATCCAGGCCAAAGGTTTTTCCCAGAAGGATTGGTCCTACTCAGGGGTTTTTTATAAGGAAACTCTGGAAAACGTTCTGGAAGGAATCAGCATTACAAGCAATTTTGCCTATAAAATTGAAAAGAAAAAAGTCACCATTTATAACCCAAAATAATAAGCTATGAAAAGATTGAAATCAGATTCCAGTTAAGAGAAAGGCAGAAAAGAAACCTTTTCTGCCTTCAAGCCTTTGCCTCGATCGCCAAATCTGTCAAAGGCCAATTTTAAGTTTCTTCAACTCAAAATTTCTAACAAAGTATGGAAAAAAGAATACTTAGGCAAATCATTATGCTATCGAAATATTTCGTGTATGGCTTTACCATACAGCTGTTTTTTACAGCTGTACTGCTGGCCAACACAGGAAAAGCTCAAAGGGAGAGCATCCATCAGATTTCTGCATCCATCCAGGTGGAGAATAGAAACCTGGAAACCGTTCTTAAAGAGCTTGAAAAACAAACCCTGTTAAGATTCACCTATAATTCAAGTGTACTGGATGTAAAAAAGTTAAAGGTAGATTTAGACCAGGTGGATAAACCTCTTTCCGAGATTTTAGGTGATATATCACAACAAACCCATCTCAAGTTTGTCAGGATAAATGATAATATCCATGTCAGTAAAAGAGATTCAGGAGAAAGCCGGATCAATGAGTTTATGAATGAAGAGGAATGGATAGAAATTCGGGGGGTAGTCACTTCCGCAAAGGATAACAGTCCAATTCCAGGGGTAACCATCCGGATTAAAGAAAGTCAACGGGGAACAGTGACCGATGTGGATGGCAATTACTCCATCGAGGCGGCTCCTGGTCAAGTTCTGGTTTTCAGTTTTGTGGGTTATCAACCCAAAGAAGTAACTATTGCTAATCAATCCGTAATTGATATAGCTCTAGAAGAAGATTTACAATCCTTGGATGAGGTGGTAGTTGTAGGATATGGAACAATGAAAAAGAGCGATTTGACAGGTTCTATTTCCTCCATCAATAGCGAGGATTTTAATAAAGGGCCCCAATTAAGTACCCAACAATTGATTCAGGGGAAAATTGCCGGTGTCAACATTAGTAAAAACAGTGGGAAACCAGGAGGATCAAACACTGTCAGAATCAGGGGAGGAACTTCCATTACCGCCTCAAATGATCCACTTTATGTAATTGATGGCGTTCCCATTTCAACTTCTGGGGGGGTAAACCAAGCCAATATTGGCACAAGCTCCACCAATTTCTTTGATCAGGAACCCACTAACCCTCTAATGACTCTAAATCCTAATGATATTGAGTCGGTTATTGTACTTAAGGATGCGTCAGCAACAGCCATTTATGGATCCAGAGGGGCTAATGGGGTGATCATGATTACCACCAAAAAGGGCCGGGAAGGCAGAGCACAGGTTACTTATGACGTGTCTGGCGGATTTTCAAAGGTGGCTAATACCTTGGATGTGCTTTCAGCAGATCAATACAGGGAGACAATCAATGAATTGGGCCTTCCTCTTGACGATAAAGGTGCCAACACGAATTGGCAAGATGAGGTTTACAGAACTGCTTATCAGCAAAACCACTACCTTTCTCTAATGGGGGGAAGCGAAAAAACTACTTATCGCGCTTCCTTAGGTTTTGGAGATCAGCAGGGCATTATGCTGGGCTCTAGCTTGGAACAGGCAAATGCCAGGATCAATATCAACCATGAAGAATTAGAAGGAAAATTAGCTTTTGATTTTAGGTTAAATTATGGACAAAATACATCCAACCAATCACCAATTTCCAATACTGTTGGGAGTGAATTAGGATCCAGTTTGAATTATGAAGCATATGTTTTTAACCCTACTTATCCAGTGAGAGATGAAAATGGAAATTATTATCATGTACCTCCATTTAGGGTCAATCCTGTTTCTTTTTCAACTGATTTGATTGATGAAAGGATAAATAGGAGATTTATAGGAAATCTTTCGACTACTTACAAAATAATTGATCCATTAAGCTTCAAAGTTAATTTGGGTTATACCAGACAGGGAACGGACAGGAATTCCTTTATCAGTAAAAACAATCCGCTAGGACAAGGTTTTGGAGGATATACCAGCGTCCAAAAATTGGCTGACTTCTCAAAACTACTTGAAACTACTCTTAGTTTTAATGAAACTTATGGAGCAAGCACGATTGATGCTGTAGCAGGTTATTCCTACCAGTATTTTTTGGAAGAGGGAATAAGAAATACTGCAAGTGGATTTTTATCCGATGAGTTTAAGTGGTATAGCCTTGAAGCGGCAAGTACCATTTCCAGTGTATCCAGTTTTGTGGGAAGTAATACCCTGATCTCCATGTATGGAAGGGTAAACTATAACTATGACAACCGCTATTTCCTTACGGCAACAGTCCGCCGGGATGGTTCCAGCC
The DNA here is from genome assembly GCF_030409905.1 of Echinicola jeungdonensis. Classification (NCBI taxonomy): domain Bacteria; kingdom Pseudomonadati; phylum Bacteroidota; class Cytophagia; order Cytophagales; family Cyclobacteriaceae; genus Echinicola; species Echinicola jeungdonensis. Next base: position 1,479,713 of record NZ_JAUFQT010000001.1, on the reverse strand, counting down.
GTTTTGGTGAGGGCAATAAATGGGGAGTTTTCCCTTCTGCTGCTGCCTCCTGGAGGGTCAGTCAGGAGGATTTCTTCAAAAGTGACTTTATTTCAGATTTGAAATTGAGGGCTAGTTATGGGGTGACAGGTAACCAGGAAATTGGTAACCTAAATTCCATAACCACTTTGGGAGCAAGTACACAAGGTTATTTGGTAGGCGGTGAAAGGATTACCATAGTTCTTCCCCAGCAATATGCCAATCCTGATTTGAAATGGGAAGAAACTTCCCAACTGGATATTGGCCTGAACTTTGGACTCTTTAACCACAGGGTTTATGGTAACATCGATTATTACCATAAAAAAACCCAGGATCTTCTGCTCCAAATAGCAGTTCCTTCCCCCTCCGTGATCAGTACTCAATTGGCCAATGTAGGAAGTGTTGAAAACAAAGGGGTTGAAATTGAATTGGGAGCTGATATCATGAATAAAGATGATTTTGGATGGAGTGCTAACCTGAATTTCAGTAGAAATAGAAATAAAGTACTTAGTCTTTCCAATAAAAATTGGAGTGGAGATGATATAAAAACCGCGCCACTGCAAGGTCAAGGCCTTTCTGGAATTTATGCACAATTGATCACCCCTGGAAAACCTATTGGAACTTTTTATGGGAAGGTATTCACTGGAATTGAAAATGGCGAAGAACAATTTGAGGCTGAAGAGCAGGTGATCGGAAATGCACAACCTGATTTTACCTATGGTATTAGTAACACCTTCAACTATAAAAATTGGAGTTTGGTGGCTAATATCAGGGGATCCGTTGGAAATGATGTCTTTAATCTTACCGGAAATAACTTGGGTTATATGAGTAATCTGCCCGGCCGAAATGTGTTTACCAGTGCGGTTACCAGTGGAGTAAGTAGGGACCAGCCAAAACAATTTTCTTCAAGGTGGATTGAAGATGGTTCATTTATGAGGCTGGATAATGTAACCTTAAGCTATGACTTTAACCTTGTTGATTCTTTCTTATCCAGGGCAAGAGTTTATTTGTCAGGCCAAAACTTGTTCTTGATTACCGGCTATTCAGGTTTGGATCCGGAGGTTAATTCAGATGTATCCGGATCAGGGGTGGCACCCTTGGGAATTGATTATTTGAGTTACCCAAAATCAAGAACCATCACCTTAGGTGCTAATATTTCATTCTAAAACCCAAAAAAGTAACTGAACGATGGAAACTAATTATAAAAGAATCTTTTTACTAGGGCTTTTGATCTTGGTATTAGGAGGATGTACGGATTTGGATGAAGAACTTTTCGGAAGGTTATCTCCAGACAATTATTACAGAACAGAAGAGGAAGCTTTGTCCTCTGTTGTGGGAGTTTATCAAAGTCTTTCCAGGGTAGCAGATGTGGGTGACGCTTGGAGAATTTCTGAGTTTGGAACTGATGAGTTTTTTGTTCCCGGCAGAGCAAGTGGAGGATGGTTTGATGAATATAATATGGAAATCATGCGTCATGAAGTAACCCCGCAAAACTCTGCTTCTGCCAGGGCTTGGAGTTGGTATATTTTCCCGGCCATAGGAAGGGCAAATGCTGTAATACAAAGTTTGGAGGACTCCCCAAACAGTGACCAATTACAAACCTTAATTGCGGAGACAAGGGCTTTGAGGGCTTATGCTTATTTCTATGCGATGGATTTTTGGGGAAATGTCCCGATTTTTACTGAGGCAAGGGTAGATCCTGAAAATCTTCCAACCACCAATACCCGGCAAGAAGTATTTGACTTTGTTGTTTCTGAAATGGAAGCAGCTGCTGAAGTAATGCCTTCGGTTAATGATGTTGACAGGTCCAGTTATTATCCCAGGTTTACCAAAGAAGCTGTTTATGCAGCCTTAGCCACAATTTATCTAAATGGAGAAGTATATACTGGAACACCGCATTGGGAGGATGCTTTGGCCAATGCAGAGCGTGTGATTAATAGTGGGGCGTTCTCTTTAGAGGAAAGGGTTCAAGATTGTTTTTTGGCAACAAATGAATCTAACTCCCCGGAAATTATTGTTGGATTCTCTATTGACCCCAATAGAAATGCAGGGGCCAATCAGTTTATTCTTTATACCCAACATGCACTAACCAAAGAAAAATATGATCTTCCTTTTACGCCAGCAAATGGGTATAGTACTGGACCTATTGCACTCAATCGATATGAGGATAGGGACGAGCGAAAAGCAATGATCGAGCATGGACCTCAATACTATTCAAATGGGGAACCCATGTTGTTAGCTAATGGTGAGCAGTTGGAATTAATTCCCATTCAAGACATGACTGCAGCAGAGGACAATGAAGGCTTTAAAGTTTTGAAATATTCTCCTGAAGGTGTTTCTTGGTCTGGTTTCAATGCTGATAATGATTTTGTCTTGATCAGATATTCAGACATGCTTTTGATAAAAGCAGAATGTTTGTTCAGATTGGGTAATCATGGAGAGGCTTTGAATTTGGTCAATCAGGTGAGGGAAAGAAGTAATGCCACTTTGCTTTCCAGTTTGACCTTGGATGATATTGAAGATGAAAGGGCCAGGGAATTTCTATGGGAAGGCCACAGAAGGAGGGATATGATCCGTTTTGGGTCTTATTTCACCGATACTTTTGGTATCAAAACTGGAGTTACTGAGGAATGGAGAGGTATTTATCCCATTCCAGCCGAACAAATTGTGGCAAACCCTATGCTTGATCAAAATCCAAATTATCCAAATCAATAAGCCCAGGTACAAAAATTGAATAAAATGAAAATAATAATTATTTAATTTACCCCTAATTGTTTCTTGTGAAATTGAAACTCGAGAAGGAGCTGCTTTTGCAGTTCCTTTTTTTAATTGAGGAAAATACGTAAAAATATAAGCGAAAAAGTGGATCCAAAATCTATTTTTGATTCGGGATCATTTATATTTCGTGCTAATTAACAATTAAAAACCCCATAATCTAAAATGAAACTCGTTTATTATTCCGTTTTGGAGGCAGATTCTCTTGAGGATGTGCAAAAAAGAGAATTCAAATTCTTTCCATTTCCGTTACTACTTTTATTGGCCTTTTTGTTAACCAACGTTTCCGTTTCCATTGCCCAGGACGCAGAGCCGGATTTTTCCTTTTTGGACACCTCAAAACCATTTCAGGAAAGGGTGGATATTCTTGTTGACCAGATGACCTTATCAGAAAAGGTCAGCCAACTGATGAATGATGCTCAGGCCATACCCAGATTGAAGGTCCCACAATATAATTGGTGGAATGAATGCCTGCATGGAGTTGCCAGGGCTGGTTATGCCACCGTTTTTCCCCAATCTATTACCGTGGCGGCCTCATTTGATAAAGCTTTGATGGGAGAGATTGGCACTGTGGTCTCAGATGAAGCCAGGGCTAAGCACCATGAATTTGTAAGAAATAATAAAAGAGGGATCTATACAGGTCTGGATTTTTGGTCGCCAAATATCAATATTTTCAGGGATCCCCGATGGGGAAGGGGCCATGAAACTTATGGAGAGGACCCTTATTTGACAGGGGAATTGGCCTCTCAATTTATTATTGGCCTTCAGGGCAATGATGAAAAATACCTGAAAACAATTGCTACCAGCAAACATTTTGCAGTGCATTCCGGGCCGGAGCCATTGCGACACTCTTTTGATGTTGATGTAAGTGACCGGGATTTGTACGAAACCTATTTCCCTGCTTTTAGAAAAACGGTAAAAGACGCCGGGGTTTATTCCGTGATGGGAGCTTACAATCGCTTCAGAGGGGAATCCTGCAGTGGACATGATTTCCTGCTCAATCAGGTTTTGAGGGGTGATTGGGGCTTTGATGGTTATGTGGTTTCGGATTGCGGGGCCATCCGCGATATCCACACAGGACATAACCTGGCTTCCAGTGAGCAGGAAGCCGCTGCCATAGGGATTAAAGGTGGTTGCGACCTTAATTGTGGAGGCTATTATGCTTATTTGATGGAGGCCGTTGAAGAGGGCTTGGTTACTGAGGAAGTGATCAATACGGCAGTTAAAAGGATGTTTTTGGCCAGGTTCAGGTTGGGAATGTTTGATCCTGCAGAGGAGGTTGAGTTTGCCCAAATTCCAACTGGAATTGTTTGCTCAGATGCCCATAATACACTGGCGAGAAAGGCAGCCCAGGAAAGTATGGTTTTGTTGAAAAACAAAAATAACCTTTTGCCCTTATCCAAAGAAAAGCTAAAACGAATTGCCGTTATTGGACCCAATGCAGATAATGAAGAATCCCTATTGGGCAATTACCATGGTACCCCAAAAAATCCGGTGACTTTTCTTGAGGGGATCAAAAATAAAATTGGGCCAAAAGTGGAAGTGGTTTATGCGGAAGGAGCCCATTTGGCAGAAGGTGTGCATAATTTGAAACCCATTCCATCTGCTTATTTCCAAACCGAGGATGGTAAACAGGGGCTAAAAGCTCAATACTTTAATAATACCAAATGGGAGGGGGAGCCTGTCTTGGAGAGAATTGATGATCAAATCAATTTTTCCTGGCAGCATCAACCAATCTCGAAGGAATTAATTGATAATTTTTCTATCAGGTGGGAAGGCTACCTTGTCCCTCATTCTAATGGGGATTTTGAATTGGCTGTTTTTTCCAAAAGGGGAATGAAGCTTTTGATAGATGGAAAAGAAATTTCCAATGGAAAAGGTTCTGTCCATGAAGGCCGTTATGCTACCGGAAAACTTCATTTAGAAAAAGGGGAAAAGTATAAAATTACCGTTGAGTACCATAGTGATGAAAGTAATGCCCTGGCCAAGCTTTTGTGGGCCAGAACCGATGAGAACAAGGTACAGGAAGCCGTCCAATTGACTGAAAAATCAGATGTAGCCATCGTAGTTTTAGGCCTATCCCAAAGGCTGGAAGGGGAAAGTATGGATGTTGCTGCAGAAGGATTTGAAGGCGGCGACAGGATTTCCATAGGGCTTCCCAAGCAACAGGAAGAGTTGTTAAAAGCCATTCAGCAAACGGGAAAACCTATTATTTTGGTATTAAACGCAGGTAGTGCCCTGGCAATAAACTGGGCCAAGGATAATGTGGAAGCCATTTTAAGTGCTGGTTATCCCGGCGAGGAAGGGGGCAATGCCCTGGCTGATGTGATTTTTGGAGATTACAATCCTGGAGGCAGACTTCCGATAACTTATTATCAGTCTGTTGATGATTTGCCTCCTTTTGAGGATTATGATATGGAGGGTAGAACCTATCGTTATTTTGGCGGCCAGCCCTTGTATCCATTTGGTTATGGGTTGAGCTATACTGAATTTGAATATTCAGATTTGAAATTACCTGCTGCAATTGAAGCAGGAGAAGAATTAAAGGTGAGTGTAAGCGTGAAGAACGTTGGAGAAAGGGATGGTGATGAAGTTGTTCAACTGTATTTGAGGGATGTGAAAGGCTCCACTCTCAGGCCACTTCGGCAATTGGAGGGATTTGAAAGGATTCACCTTGAACCGGGCCAAAGTCAGGAAGTTGAATTTACCTTAACACCAAGACAGCTTTCCATGATCAATAAGCAATCCAAAAGGGTGATTGAAAATGGAACTTTTGAAATATATGTAGGGGGCGAGCAGCCAGGATTTACCGGTACCCTTGATGCAACCACAACAGAAGTCCTCAAGGGTCAATTTAAAGTGAATAAAAGTCTTGTAATTGAGGATCTTTAGATAATCCTTACCAAAAGAAAAAAATATTACCATGATAAATTTATTTGCAATTTTGATGGCGTTCCTGATCATAGGGCCTGGAAATGGAAAAAATAAAACGGAATCCAACCGTAAATATTCTCCTGTTTATGAGGAGAATTGGGAGCAGCTATTGGACAAAAACCTAAGCAAATGGGATAAATTTATGGGGGTACCCCATCATTCTGTTCCATTAGAAGGAGTTGAAAAGGGAGATGGAAAAAATGGAAAACCATTGGGACTGAACAATGATCCCTTGAATGTCTTTTCAGTCAAAATGGACAATGGCCAGCCAATCCTAAAAGTTACCGGTGAAATTTATGGTGGCCTTAGCACCAAAAAAGAATATGAAAACTATCACCTTAGCTTAAAATTTAAATGGGGAACGGAAAAATATGCTCCCCGTTTGGAAGACAAAAGGGATAGTGGAATCCTTTACCATTGTCAGGAACCCCATGGCCAGTTTTGGAATGTGTGGATGAGGGCACCCGAAATGCAGGTTCAGGAATCGGATTGTGGAGATTTCCACCCACTGGCAGGCGTTAGCATGGATATTAAAGCAGTTCCCTTTACAGAAAATGGGGATGAATTTTGGAAATATGATCCCCAGGGAAAAACCATGACCTTCAAAAGCGATGCGAAATATAGAAGATGCCGAAAGAGCCATAACTATGAAAAGCCCAATGGAAAATGGAATCATTTGGAGTTGATTTGTATCGGAGAGGAAGCTTATCATATCGTCAATGGCAAAGTGGTGATGGTGTTGAAAAATTCGAAGCAATATCCTGAAGGAAGCCAAGGAGTCACTTTGACAAAAGGGAAAATTCAACTACAATCAGAAGGAGCAGAATTGTATTACAAGGAAATTAAAATCAGAACGGTAAATGAGTTGCCCAGGGAATTTGCGAAGCAGCTGAAATGACCGGTGTCGGGGTATGCCCGTCCACGGACGACCGTCGACTGTCAACCCTGGACCGTGGACAATTTAAATCTTGGCTCTTTAAAAAATAATTAAAACCAATTGGGGGCATTTTAGTAGAAAAGCCCCTCTTTATTATAGAGGATGAGTAAAAAACCGGTTTTTAATCCCTTAGGATAAAAAAGAAGAATTATTCATCTAATAATTGAGGGTTTATTGCTAACATAGATTTCTCCTTCGTTTGAAGGAGGAATCTTTTTTGTTTTAAGGAAATAAAATGAAAGACATTATGAAAGGTTTAACTTTTGGTTTTTTATTTAAGGGCCAATATCTGTTATTAGGTTTACTGATAATTTTAAGTAATTCAGTTTTAGCTCAGGATGTTAACAATTATCCCAAGGATGGAAAAATCAAAAACCTAAAAGGAAGGGTTCAGGAGGATATTGTTGTAGCCAAGGACGGTACAGGGGATTTTCTTTATTTGGCAGATGCCATAGAAGCTATCCGGGTGTTTTTGCCAGAGCCAATTACGGTTTACATCAAAGAAGGGGTTTACAGGGAAAAGCTAGAGATTCCTGCAACGGTTACGAATGTGACCTTTAAAGGGGAGGGACCTGAAAAGACCAAAATAGTGTATGATGACTTTTCCGGTAAGGGCAAAATAGGAACCTTTGAATCTTACACGCTGAAGGTTTCCGGGAATACATTGACTTTTAAAGACCTGACCATTGAAAACTCAGCAGGATCTGTTGGGCAAGCAGTGGCCTTGCATGCAGATGGGGATCGATTGGTTTTTGAAAACTGCAATTTTAAGGGAAATCAGGATACCATGTTTGCCTCAGGGGAAAACCAAAGACAATACTATAAAAATTGCTATATCGAGGGGACTACGGATTTTATTTTTGGATCGGGTACGGCATTATTCGAAAACTGCGAGATTCATTCCAAGAGCAATAGCTATATCACTGCCGCTTCGACACCAAAATGGGTGAAACAAGGCTATGTTTTTAAAGATTGTAAGTTGACCGCTGCCGAAGGAGTGGACAAAGTATATTTGGGAAGGCCATGGAGAGCCCATGCCAAAACTGTTTTTATCAATTGTGAAATGGGGTCACACATTGCTGAAGAAAGGTGGCATAATTGGGGCAATCCGGAAAATGAGAAAACGGTTTTTTATGCAGAAGGAGGATCAATAGGTCCTGGAGCTGATGCATCAAACAGTGTGGATTGGGCTGTGCAATTAGATAAGCAAGAAAACAATCAGTATTCAATCGATAAAATCTTTGAGGGCCTAACGGATCAATTAGATACAAAAGGTGAAGAATGGTATGGGATAGTTATGGAGTGATGTAGCGATTGGGGAAGTCATTTTTTTTGAAATTCCCAGGCATTTTAAGGTAATCCAATCAGGTTTTTAAACTTTAATGCTAAAGTTCCTGGAGACACAAAGCAAGCATGATAGATATATATCATGCTTGCTTTTTTGTTTTAATTCATTGGTAAATAGATTGTTGTAAATTTGTTCGGTTGTTTTAAAACTAGCGAGTTAAGGAGTGAAAAAAATGAGATTTTCAGCGTATTAAAATTAAATTGTCCTTTTTGTGAAAAAATACAAAATTTTTTGGGGTCATTTTGGGTGATATGCACGTCGCTATTATAGAAAGGAAGAGTTTTGCAGAATAACAATGATGAAAGAACCCAGAAATAACCGTCTGCATCTTTCCAAAAATGGTAAAGAGGTGGAGCATTTCCATGATCGTAAAATTCTGATGGTATATGCTGAAAAATCTGATTTCGAAGTATGGAGTGCTTTTAAGCTTGGAGACGAAGCAGCATTCAATTACATCTACAGGCAATATATGAATGCCCTGTACAATTATGCCTATCAGGTTTCTAGGGATCAGGATTTAGCCAGAGATGCCATTCATACCCTTTTTATCAAAATTAGAAGGAAAAGGAAAGAGCTGCCTGAGGTGCATAATATCAAAGCCTACCTGATGAAAATCATCTATAGGCTTATTTTGGATGCTTTAAAGCAAAAGCAGAAAAGTCATCCGCTAATTGAAAATCCACATGATAATCTCTTCCCGGTAGAATTGTCTCCTGAATCCCAAATGATAAATCAGGAAGTATCAGAGGAAAAGAGGTCCAAGCTGGAAGATGCATTGAACCAGCTTTCAAAAAGGCAAAGGGAAGCCCTCCTTTTGATGTACAGGGAAGAACTATCCTACAAGGAAATTGCAGAAATCCTGGAACTTGAACATGTAAAATCAGCCCGGAAACTTATTTACAGGGCAGTTGCTAAAATGAGGGCAATTTTGGTGACCGACAAAAATAGCTGAGGGCTGTTGATAGAATTTGAGTTATGAAAAAATATAGTGAATTTGAAATAGAGGATTTCCTCGTCGATGAATTTTTTGTAAGGTGGGCCAAATCTTCCAATAAGGAAGAGGAACACTTTTGGCAAAGATGGATGGAAAACAATCCCGAAAAGAGAGGGACTGTAATGGAGGCTTTTTATATCATCAATTCGCTGAATTATAAAGATGAACTAAAAGTCAGTGATCAGGAGCATATTGATTTGTTTGAATCTATCCTGAGTCATGACCTGGAGGAAGATGAAAAGGAACCAAAAGGCAGAAAGCAAAGAAATGTTTTCTTGGCATTGAGACGGATTGCAGCGGTGATTTTGGTGTTTTTTTGTGCCTATTTTGGATTTAAAACCATGTTTCCCTCCTCAAAAGGGACTCCGGAGAAAGTGGAACAAATTGTTAAGGTCAATCCGGCTGGACAAAAATCACAAATGAAGCTAAGTGATGGAACTATTGTCCACCTGAATTCTGAAAGTAAACTTACCTTTCCCAAGAAATTCAACGACTCCATCAGGTATGTAGCCCTGGAAGGAGAGGCATTTTTTGAGGTAGAAGAAAACAAGGAGAAACCATTTATTGTCCAGGTGGATGGAATTGAAATCAAAGTTTTGGGTACTTCCTTTAATGTGAAGAAGGAAGAGGAAGTATCGGTGGCCCTTGTTTCAGGAAAGGTGGCAGTTAAAGATACCAAAGGAAAAGAAGTTTTATTATCACCCAATGAAATGGTCACTTATCAAAAAGACGGAGAGTATTCCAAATCCGGATTTGACCCTTTTGAGACCATTGGCTGGAAAGACAAATATTTGGTTTTCCGTGGGGATGATTTTTTAGAGGTGAAACGAAAACTGGAAAAATGGTATGGTGTTGAAATAATCCGGGAACGACCCCTTCAAAAAGATTGGTCCTATACTGGGCAGTATTACCATGAAACCCTAGAGCGGGTTTTGGAAGGAATCAGTGCAACTTCTGAGTTTGAATATAAAATCGATAAAAATCAAGTAATTATCAATCCAAACCCTTAATAAACCATGAAATATATAGAAACCCCTAATTCAACCTAAGTGCGGAAGGCAGCGGGTTAAGCTGCCTTCCCAGTCTTTGTGTCAATCGCCAAATCTAGCAAAGACTGATTTCAAGAATTGTTAAAACTCAAAACAGCATTAAAATATGGAAAAAAGAATACTTAGGCAATTTATTATGCTATCGAAATATTTTGTGTTTGGTTTTGTCTTACAGCTTTTCTTTACAGCTGTACTGTTAGCCAACACGAGTAATGCCCAAAGGGCGAGTTTAAGTGAGATTAGTGTTTCCTTACAGGTCGAAGATTTGCCTCTAAAGCAAGTTTTTGAGGCATTGGAGCAACAATCCAATTTGAAGTTCTCTTATAATGAGAGTTTCCAAAAAGTGACAGACGAAAAAATGTCCATCGATATCCCAAATGGGAAGATGACTGATGTGCTAAAGGAAATTTCCGGACATACCGACTTAAAATTCCTTAGGATCAATGATAATATCCATGTGGTTCGAAAAAAGGAAAATGAGAAAAGCTTGGATGAGATTATTTCTGAAAAGGCAATCGTTGACATCAGTGGAACAGTTACCGATGAGACTGGCATGCCCATTCCTGGGGTAACTGTCCGTGTCAAAGGTGGAACCAGAGGTACGGTTACAGATATTGACGGTAATTACCAGATCAATGTGGAACAAGGGGATGTTCTGACCTATAGTTTTGTGGGGTTTGTATCTCAAGAGGTTACCGTTGCCAATCAATCTAAAATCGATATTGTATTAAAGGAAGATCTGCAAGCCCTGGAAGAGGTAGTCGTGGTAGGTTATGGAACCATGAAAAAGAGCGACCTTACAGGTTCTGTGGTTTCCCTTGATGCGGACAATTTGGTGAATATCCCCGCAACTAATGCTTTGGAAACTTTGCAAGGCCGTGTTTCCGGGCTTGACATCACCAGAAGCAGTGGTCAGGCGGGAGCAGGTTTGAACTTTACAGTTAGGGGAAACAGGTCTTTGAATGCTTCAAATGCCCCGCTTATTTTGGTGGATGGAATCCAGTATGGTTCCTATATCGATATCAATCCCAACGATATCAAATCTGTAGAGGTCTTAAAAGATGCCTCTTCTACAGCAATTTATGGATCCCGAGGGGCCAATGGGGTTATCATTATCACCACCAAGGATGGTGCAAAAGGTAAGACTAAGGTTGAGCTGAATAATTATTATGGGGTGAATGCCCTTACAGATTATAGGAAGTTTGCCAATACCGAACAGTATGTTGAAATGACCCGGGAGGCTTTTGAAGCTGCAGGGGAATGGTCTGGCCCAGAAGATGATGAGACCATTTTTGGATCCAACTATGCCAACATCCAACAGGGTATTGATACCGATTGGCCTGCATTAATGCTTCATGATGGCAAAATCCAGAGTCACCACCTGGCCATTTCCGGGGGTAATGAAAAATCCTCCTTTAGGTTATCTTCTGAATATTTCAAAGAGACCGGATTGGTAAAAAATGACCAGTTAAAGCGTTTCGTTCAACGAATCAATTTTGACCATAAGATTCTGGATAATTTAAAAGTGGGTGCAGCCCTTAACTTTAATGTTTCAGACCGGGATACCAGAAACACCAGTTTTTGGAACCTTATCAAGTTGCTTCCCACTGGACAACCATATAATGAAGATGGAACTTTAAAGGAGATGCCTTTTCCAGGTAACCTTAATTTGAATCCATTATTTGATGAGCAAAAAGAAAACTATTACAATAATACCAAAAGTAACAGGGTGTTTTTGGTGGGTAATGTAGATTGGAAAATCATTGACAACCTTAATCTAAGGTCAAACATTGGAATGGATATCCAAAATAGCCAACAAGGTGTTTTTGAAGGTTCCAAATCTACTTGGTCAATTAATAATAATGGTTTTTCCAAGTCCTCTCTTGCGAATACTTTAAATAGAAACCTAACCTGGGAAAATGTACTGAACTACAAATTGGGGTTAGGTGATCACAGCCTGGATATGATGGTAGGTAACAGTATTTTGAATTACCGTACCACCAACCTATCCGGTGAAGGTAGAAATCAGGCTTTTGAATCTTCCTTATTCTATAACCTGAATACCAATACTGATAACATTAGGACTTTTAGTAATCTAACCGAAAGCCAACTGGCTTCCTTCTTTGGCCGGGTGAATTATAAGTTTTTGGAAAAATACTTATTAACCGCTTCTTTGAGGGCAGATGGGTCTTCAGTATTGGCTGATGGTAAAAAATGGGCCTACTTCCCTTCTGTTGCCTTGGCCTGGAGGTTAAAAGAGGAGCCATTTATGCAAAATGTATCCTGGTTGTCTGATTTGAAAACCAGGGTAAGTTATGGTGTTTCCGGTAACAGTGCCATTGCTCCTTACCAGACACAAGGAGGAGTAAGCAAATTGAATTTTGCCTTCAATGAAAATCCTGCCTTTGGTTATATGCCTACCATGATTCCTAATAAGGACCTTGGCTGGGAAACTACCGCTACCAAAAACTTAGGTTTGGATTTCGGCTTTTTGAATGACAGGATTTATGGTTCCGTTGATGTTTATCAAACTGAAACCAGTGATTTGCTGATGCAAAGTATATTGCCTGCTTTGACAGGTTATAACTCCATTATTGCCAATATTGGTAAAACAGAAACAAAGGGTATTGACCTTCAGATTACCACCAGAAATATAAATACCAATGATTTCAGCTGGAGTACTAGCATGAACTTTTCTTCGGTTAAGGAAAAAATCCTGGAACTCAGTGCCGGTGGAGATGACGTGTCTAATGCCTGGTTTGTGGGTGAGCCACTTAATGTATTTTATGATTACGAAAAAGTTGGTATCTGGCAATCTGATGAAGCAGATGTTGCAGAAACTTTTGATAAGCAACCTGGAGAAATCAAGGTAAAAGATCAAAACAATGATGGAAATATTTCCGCTGCAGATGACCGCGTAATTTTGGGTCAGGCATCTCCAAAGTGGACTGCAGGTATGACCAACAATTTCTCTTATAAAAATTTCTCCATGTCAGTGTTGGTTTATGCCAGGGTAGGGCAGATGATCGATCATGAATTTAGAAAGATGTATTATACCGGAGGTATCCAAAATACTCCTTATGTGGACTATTGGACCCCAGAAAACCCAACCAATGCCTATCCAAGGCCTGTTTTGGGTAATGACCAATACATCTCGACACTTGGCTATATAGATGGTTCATTCCTTAAAATTAAAGAAGTTAGGCTCGCTTATAACTTGCCTAAGGTGGCCACGGATTTCTTACATACTGATAGGGTATCAGTATATACTACGGCCAAAAATTTCTTCACCTTTTCAAAGTTGAAGGATTACGATCCAGAGAGAGGGGGTTCGGCTACCTTCCCACTTACTAAACAACTTGTATTTGGATTGAATATCCAATTTTAACAGGAATGTCAAACCAAAAATGTATAGGCATGAAAACTTTAAAATTATTCATATTATCAATAACAGTTCTTCTATCCGTTTCTTGCGAAAGTTTTCTGGAAGAAGAGTCTATCAGTACCACAACAGCAGATGCACTTTATAGCACGGAGGAAGGGATTGAAAGTCTCGTTAATGCCAGCTATACGGTTACTCGTAAATGGTACGGAAAGTTTTCCGGTTATTTGCTGTCCGAAGCCGGCACTGACCAATTTTTAATGGCAGGTTGGGGTACCGGATACATTGGATTTCATACTTACAACTCCAATTTGCAAGGATCTGAAAAACCAATTGAACACATTTGGAGCGCAACTTATAAGGGTATCAATTCTTGTAATGCTGCCATTGAAAGGATTCCTGGTTCCCCATTAAGTGAGTCAACCAAAACGCTTCGATTGGGTGAGGTTCATTTCCTTAGAGCATTTTATTACTATCATCTTGTAGAGACTTTTGGGCCAGTTCCCATTAGGACTCAGGAAACCTCTTCCCCAGAATTGGAAGCTACCCGTGCACCTGTAAATGATGTGTATGACTTGATTTTCAGTGACCTTGAAGTTGCATTGACCAACTTGGAAGGCCAGGTGACCCCAGGGGGTGGAAGGGTGATTCAACCAGCTGTGGAGGCATTTCTGGCAAGGATTTATTTGACAAGAGGTATGAACCAGGAGGCTTTGAATATGGCCGAAAAGTTAATCAATGATTACGACTTTGAGTTAAATGAAGATTACACCACCATGTGGAACATGGAAAACTCCGATGCCAATTTAAATCCTGAGGCTATCTGGTTTGTAAATTATGCGGCAGATAATAACCTAAATGATGTTCCCAGAGGTGATGCACTTGGATATATGTGGTTATGGGAAGGGGGGCATCATGGACACCTTTACTTTACCCCATATTATTATAATGCAAGGCCTGGGCTTAGGTTTTCTTTGGAATATGACCGTCCTCTTAATCAACTTGCCCCTTCAAGATATCTGATTGAACTTTATAACGATGAAATTGACGCCAGATATGAAGGTACATTCAGGGATACTTGGCTGGCAAATGATGAAGGCAACCTTCCGGAAGGAATGCAGTTGGGAGATACTGTCTTGTATGTGGCCAATAAAGTTTTGGACCCTGAGTATAAAGCTTCCAAGTCCTATGAAATCCTGGATTTGAATGATATCTACAATGCGGATGGAACCTTGGGTGGTGACAAGACCATGTACTACCACATGAAAAAATTTAATGATGATACCCGTTCAGCAGAAGGGGTGATAGAAAGTAAGCGGGATGCTATCGTTTTCAGACTAGCCGAAATGTACATGATTGCAGCGGAAGCTAGCATGAAGCTGGGAAATAATCAGGCTGGCGCAGATTATATCAATGTGGTCCGTGAGCGTGCCGCTTACCCAGGTGAAGAAGCAGCTATGCGAATTACAGCTGATCAGGTGAATATTGACTTTATTTTGGACGAAAGAGCCCGGGAGTTTGTGGGTGAACAGCTCAGGTGGTTTGACCTGAAGAGGACCGGAAAGTTAATTGAGCGATTGGATAAGTACAATGTAGCTGCTGCAGCCAATGTTGAACCTTATCATTTGGTTAGGCCAATTCCTCAGGTAGAATTGGATGTGGTCCAAAATAAAGAAGAATTCCAGCAAAACGATCACTATAATTAATCATTTAAATTAAACCTATAAACCACTAATTCCTTTAGTTTAATTTTTGAAAGAGCTGTTTCTGCAGCTCTTTCTTTTTAAATTTTGGACTTATAATTTTAACCTAACTTTAAGTTCAATTATGGATCTAAAAAATTTGAAAGCCTTACCGTTTTATTTTTTACTTTTTTTGATAGCTGGTCCGTCTTATTCCCAGGATTATATCCCAATTTGGCCAAAAGGCAAAATGCCTAACTCCAAGGGTTTGAAATTGAAACGGGTTGAGGAAAGGGAGAGGATAACCCAGGTGGACCAACCTGGGCTATATGCTTTTTTCACTTCAAATGAAGAAAATACGGGAAGTGCAGTTTTGATTTGCCCTCCGGGAGGTTACCAAAAGTTAACCTATAACATCGCTGGTTTACAAATTGCCAAATGGTTCAATACCATAGGAGTAAATGCATTTGTGCTGATACATAGACTGCCCACCTCCCCGGATTTGATCAAGCCTGCCTATGGTTCCCTTCAGGATGCGCAAAGGGCCATGAAAATTATTAGGGCTAGGGCAAAGGATTGGGGAATTGACCCTCAAAAAGTTGGGGTTTATGGAAGTTCTGCTGGGGGAAATGTGGCGACAACCTTAAGTACCCTGGAAAATGATTATGCTGGAATTGGCGATTCTTTGGATGCTCAGGGGTTTTTGCCCAATTTCCAAATATTGGTTTCACCTGTGGTAAGTATGATAGAACATTTCCATGAGGGCAGCCGGGAGGCCTTATTGGGCGAAAACCCTAGTGAGGAATTGGTCAGTAAGTTTTCCAGTGAAAAACAGGTAAAAGAAAATACACCACCAGCTTTTATTGTTCATGCTGATAATGATCCCGTTGTAAGCTCCATGAATAGTATCCTATATTATATTGCCCTAAAAGAAAAAGGTGTCAATGCCAGTCTTCATATATTTCCACAAGGTGGTCATAGCATTGCCCTTAGAAATAATCCCGGATCTGCCAACCAATGGACAGCCATCTGTGAGACTTGGATGGATGAAATGAATTTATTTCACTAAATGGATTTTACCCCTAATGAAACTGAACTTACTTTTAACTGCCCTTTTTATCTCCCTTTGCTGCACCAATGGCTGGTCCCAACAAAAGACCATTCCCAGAGATACCTCCTATAATGCCCAGGCAGTTTGGGAGAAAATAAAAGGAGATTTTCCACAGGCAAAACTGGCGAAGGATGAACTTCCTGAAGGAGTACGAGAAGATAGGGATGTGGTTTATACTGTTCTAAAAGATACCCCTTATGGAGATAGGCCGCTTCATTTAGATATTTTTTACCCGGAGTCCTCCCAAAATCTTCCAGTTATTCTCCTAATCCATGGTGGAGGATGGAGGTCGGGGGACAAATCCCTGCAGGTACCCATGGCCAAAAAGTTGGCCAAAAAAGGCTTTGTTACCATTTGTGTGGAATACCAACTTTCCCTGGAAGCCAAATATCCAGCTGCTGTCCATAATATCAAGTCTGCAATTCGCTGGACCAGAGCTCATGCTGACCAGTATGGAATTAATCCGGACAGAATAGCAATTTCTGGTTGTTCTGCTGGAGGCCAATTGGCATCTTTAGTAGGGTTGACCAATAATGTGGATAAAATGGAAGGCAAGCAGGGCTGGGAGGAATATTCAAGTGAAGTGCAAGCCATTATGGATATTGATGGCGCAATTAACTTTTTGGCTCCATTGTCTTTGAAAAGCCCAAGAAGTCCTGATTCCCCGGATGCATTTTGGTTGGGCGGAACCTTTACTCAAGTGCCAGCAATCTGGAAAGAAGCATCTCCAGGGTATTGGGTGGATGAAAATTCTGTGCCTACCTTATTTGTTAACAGCGGTTTTCCCCGTTTTCATGCAGGTCAGGCAGAAATGGTGGAAATGCTGGAAGATTATGGCATTTACCATGAGGTATATGAATTTGATGTAAAAATGCATCCTTTTTGGCTTTTTGAGCCCTGGGTGGATACGACAGTTGGATATATGGATGGCTTTTTGAAAAAGGTATTTGCTGAAGACAATAGTAACTAGAATTTTAACTTTTTTAGGATTTGGTTTCTAGCTTATTGAATTTACGGGGAAGGTATTTGTAGAAATTGGTTAATGGGTTATTTAGTTATTGGAAAATCCGGACTCTTGAGGAGGAGAAGGAGAGCTCTTCGAGGCTTTAAAATTCTTGAATAGCTTGATGAGAAGCGATACTCAATAACTTAATTCCCGAATAACTCAGAAATTCCTTCTATGAATTAAAAAAATTGAAGATCATATGTGTCCATCACATTAATGGAGGGTTAAGCTGTTAAAATTGCTTTTTACATTCTAAATTATTCCTTCTAACTTTGCATTAGAAACGATCGATTACAAGGGGTGCCTGAATACCACGGGCTGAGATCATACCCATATCACCTGATCCGGGTAGTGCCGGCGAAGGGAAAATTCCATTTTCTATGGAAAAAGGGTAAACAAATAATGGAGGAATCGCCCCTTTTGATTTCTTCTTGTTTAACCAAAAAAATCATTGTTATTATGAAAAGCTTATTATTGACCGCCATATTTTCATTGGTGGCCATTGGCGCATTTGCCCAAAACAACGTGAGTGGAAGCATCATTGATGCGGAAACTGGAGAAGAGTTGATAGGAGCCAATGTCATCCTGGAAGGCACCGGAAGGGGAAGTACTTCTGATCTGCAGGGGGATTTTCACATCCGGAATGTGCCAAGTGGAACTTATCAATTAAAAGTGTCTTATATCGGTTATCAAACCATTAGGACGGAAATAGAGGTTCCGATTGAAGATGTGGAAATCCATTTGGCACCCAGCACACTATTGACAGAGGAGTTTATTGTTTCTGCTACCAGGGCTTCAGAAACGACTCCCACCACCTTTCAGGTCATAACTAATGAAGAGTTGGATAAAAATAACTTGGGGCAGGATTTGCCCATCCTTTTAAAATATACACCTTCAGTAGTCACCCACTCTGATGCAGGAGCAGGAATTGGTTATACCGGCCTTCGTATCCGGGGATCTGACCAGACCCGAATCAATGTAACGGTAAATGGAATTCCCCTCAATGATGCGGAATCCCATGGTGTTTTCTGGGTAAATATGCCGGATTTTGCCAGTTCTGTTGACAATATTCAGATCCAAAGGGGGGTGGGGACTTCCACCAATGGAGCCGCCACTTTTGGGGCCAGCATGAACATTCAGACAGATACAAAAAAAGAAGAAGCTTATGGAGAGGTAGCCAATTCCTTTGGCTCCTTCAATTCCTGGAAGCATACCGTCCAAGCAGGAACTGGCCTCCTCAACAACAGGTGGACGGTGGATGCCCGCCTGTCAAAAATCACCTCTGATGGCTATGTCGATAGGGCTTTTTCTGACCTGAAAAGTTATTATTTGTCAGGTGGTTATTATGGCGATGACCATGTTTTTAAAGTCAATGTATTTTCCGGAAACGAGCAAACCTATCAATCCTGGTGGGGACTTCCTGAATCCAAACTGGAAAATGACAGGACAGACAATTATTATACCTATGAAAATGAAACTGATAATTACCAGCAGGATCATTATCAATTCATTTATACCGGGAAATATGGAGATAATTGGAAAGCCAATGCAGCCCTGCACTATACCTATGGAAGGGGCTATTATGAGCAATACCGTGAGGATGATGACTTTTCCAGTTATGGGCTTGACCCGGTTGTGATTGGTGGAGAGACCATCGAGAGCACGGATATTATCAGGAGAAGATGGCTTGATAATGACTTCTATGGAGGTGTCTTTTCCTTTAACTATGTTTCAGATGATGGGCTTTGGGATTTGATCCTTGGCGGTGGTGCCAACCGCTACGACGGGGATCATTATGGTGAAATTATCTGGGCCAGGATTGCCGGAGATACCGATATCCGAGACAGGTATTATGATAATAATGCAGTAAAAGATGACCGCAATATTTATCTGAAAGCAACTTATGAAGTTAAGGAAAGACTTTATCTGTTTGGTGACCTTCAATTCCGTCAGATTGATTACACCTTTGAAGGGATCAATGATGACAGGAGAGTTTTGGATGGAGAAGAAAGTTATGATTTCTTCAACCCCAAAGTAGGT
Organism: Echinicola jeungdonensis; assembly: GCF_030409905.1. Lineage (NCBI taxonomy): Bacteria > Pseudomonadati > Bacteroidota > Cytophagia > Cytophagales > Cyclobacteriaceae > Echinicola > Echinicola jeungdonensis. Next base: position 1,460,437 of record NZ_JAUFQT010000001.1, on the reverse strand, counting down.
CTAAGTTATGAAACCGGAGAGGGTGAAACCTGGTATGCTTCTTATGCCGTTGCCAATCGCGAACCTGTAAGAAGTGATTTTACGGATAACCCCATTACTGAAATCCCCCGTCCGGAGAGACTTAACAATGTGGAGGCTGGTATTAGGGCCCAAAAAGGAAATTATAGCTATAATGCCAATTTCTACTATATGGGATACAAGGACCAGCTGATCCTTACCGGCCAGATCAATGATGTAGGGGCTTATATCAGGGAAAATGTGGAAAGCTCTTATCGTGCTGGTGTGGAATTAAATGGAGCTGTACGCCTTTCCCCTGCTTGGACCTTAGGAGGTAATATTGCCTTCAGTAGAAATAAAATTGACGAATTTACCGAGTATGTGGATGATTATGCAGCTGAAGAATTTCAGCAGGAATCCTTTACATACACAGATACGGAAATTGCTTTTTCTCCAAGTATAGTAGGGTCTGCCACTATTGATTTTAAACCGGTGGACAATTTGGAAATCAGTTTGCTCAATAAATATGTGGGTGACCAATACCTGGACAACACAGAAAACGAAAACAGGAAATTGGATGCCTATATTACTAATGACCTAAGGTTGAGTTATACTCTTAGGCCCAGGTTTGTCAAAGCCCTGGAATTTAATGTCAAAGTAAATAACTTATTGGATCAAGAATACGAACCCAATGGTTATACCTTTAGCTATTATGTCCCTGGTGAATCAGAAGGAAGCAGGCAATTGGTTACTGAGAATTATTACTACCCTATGGCCGGAATTAACTTTATGGCAGGTGTAAATGTGAAATTTTAATTAGGGAATAAGCTCCAAAAAGTAAAAAAGGCCTTCTTGGGTTTCAAAGCCAGGAAGGCCTTTTTCATATAAAACTTTATTAGTGACAATTCGTGGACCTTTTATCCCAGAAGAAAGTCAAATGATTATTTACTTTTCCAGAAAATCCTTAACAATCTGAATGGTTTCTTTTTCCATTTCAAACATACCCATATGGCCGGTTTCTGGCAGTTCATGATAATCATCCACATAACCTTGATGCTGTTTGCTGGACTCTATTTTTACCGCTCCATCCATTAGCCCGGCTATCATCAGCTTTTTGCCGGGAAATTCTCTTAACACGTCCATACGGTCTTTTCTGTCCCTCATGGCTTTAGTAAAGGAGACTAGACCTTCATATGTGGTGGTTTTGGCCCACTGGACTACCTGATCGATGGTGTCTTTCATATTTTCCCGGTGGGGCTCTGAGAAAAGTGGAGGGACAAAAGACTCGACAAATTTTTGCACTCCATGTTTTTCCACAAAGGTCAAAGTCCGGTTCCTAACCCCGACTTTTTCCTCATCATCTGCATAGGCTGTAGAATGAAAAAGCCCAATTCCGCCCAATTGATTATCCATCAGTTCAGCCAAAGCCAAAGTAACATACCCCCCAAGGGAATGGCCAATGACTTTTGGTTTTTCCAGTTGGAGGGACTTGATCCAATGTTCGAGAATGGCGGCTGTTTCTTCCAATGTAATTTCTTCCTGGTGCCAGCGGGTTTCTCCGAAACCTGGCAAATCGGGGCAGATTATCCGGTAATAAGGGGAAAGAGCTTCTTCAAATGCTCCCCACATTTCCTTGGTTTCACAAAATCCATGGATAAAAATAACGGGTTTCCCATGTCCTTTGTCGGTATAATGGATATCCATTTTTGGTGTTCTTTTTTAAGTTGAATAGTTACCAAATTAATGGATATTTTGTGGAAATCCACCTTTTAGCTAATTGTAGTCTTTTGTCCTGAGTAATGAGTATTGTGTTTTTACGGTCAGTATCTGGCACCACGAATAATAAAAAAATCAGTGGTTTAAGTTTTCAGGTTAATATGGGCTTCCAAAATGCCCCATACTCCAAATAACAAATACTTTCCCCAATCCAATCTTTGTACATTGTACTTAATACCTGGGGCCCAGGGATTACCTGGAATGATTACAGAATTCTCTAAAAAAAATTATTTGAAAACCCAGGGCCTTAAAGAACTAGGCTAAATTCAAATGAGCCATTTTTTTGACAGCTTTGGCAATTCCCCGCGGGTCAAAACCACATTCCTTATGAAGTTCTAATTGGGTTCCATGTTCTACCACTCTATCGGGGATGCCCAACCTTTTGATTTGAGATTGATAATTGTGATCCATCATCCATTCCAAAATGGCTGATCCAAATCCACCCAACAAACAACCGTCCTCAACGGTCACCACTTTCTTGAACTTGCGGAAAATTTCATGGAGCAATTCTTCATCCAATGGCTTGACAAACCGCATGTCGAAATGGGCAGGATTCAATCCTTCTTTTTCCAGCATCTCACAAGCTTCCACTGCATAGTTGCCAATATGGCCTATGGTTAAGATGGCCACTTCTTCCCCTTCTTTAACGATCCTTCCCTGACCGGTTGGAATTTCACACATAGGCGTTTTCCAATCAGCCATGACCCCCTGGCCCCTGGGATAACGGATGGAATAGGGCCCATCATATTTGCTGGCCGAATACATCATATTACGCAACTCCTCTTCATTCATCGGGGCACTGACCACCAGGTTGGGGATACAGCGGAAATAAGCCAAATCATAGGCTCCATGGTGGGTTGGTCCATCAGCACCTGCAAATCCAGCCCGGTCCAGACAGAAAACCACGGGAAGATTTTGAAGGCATACATCATGGACTACCTGGTCATAGGCCCTTTGCATAAAGGTGCTGTAAATATTGCAAAAAGGCTTCATGCCTTGGGTGGCCAACCCAGCAGAAAATGTTACCGCATGCTGTTCAGCAATGCCTACATCAAATGCCCTTTCAGGCATGGCTTTCATCATGATGTTCATGGAAGATCCCGATGGCATAGCAGGGGTAATGCCCATTATCTTTTCATCCTTCTCAGCCAGCTCTACCAAAGTATGTCCAAAAACATCCTGGTATTTTGGTGGCTGAGGGGTGTCGTGCACTTTTTTGGCGATTTCCCCGGTAATTTTGTCAAATTTCCCTGGGGCATGCCATTTGGTTTGGTCCTTTTCGGCCAGGCCATATCCTTTTCCTTTGAGCGTAACACAATGTAAAATCTTCGGACCTGGTATTTTTCTTAGATCATTGAGAACTTCCACCAAGTGGGTGACATCATGACCATCCACGGGGCCAAAGTACCTCAGGTTAAGGGATTCAAAAAGGTTACTTTGCTTTAACAGGGCTGATTTTACAGCCCCTTCAACTTTTGAGATCACCTCTTGGGCGCTGGATCCAAATTTGCTGAATTTCCCCAAAATTCTCCAAAGCTCATCTTTTACCTTGTTGTAAATCTGGGAGGTGGTGATGTCGGTCAGATAATCCTTTAAGGCACCCACATTGGGATCGATGGACATGCAATTATCATTGAGGATAATGATCATGTTGGTGTCCGAAACGCCAGCATGGTTCATTGCTTCGAAAGCCATTCCACCAGTCATGGCTCCATCACCAATGACGGCTACATGTTGTTTAAGGGCATCACCTGAATATTTGGATGCCATGGCCATTCCCAGGGCCGCAGATATGGAGGTGCTTGAATGCCCCACGCCGAAACTGTCATAAGGGCTTTCACTTCTTTTGGGAAAGCCGGATACCCCTTTGTATAATCGGTTAGTATGGAATTGTTCCCTTCTTCCGGTCAGGATCTTATGGCCGTAAGCCTGATGTCCCACATCCCATACCAATTGGTCTTTGGGGGTATTGAGGGTATAATGGAGGGCAACGGTCAATTCCACCACGCCAAGGCTGGCCCCAAAATGGCCCCCATATACGGATACACTGTCAATGATATACTGGCGCAACTCTTCACAGACCTGTACCAATTGATCTTTGGGGAATTTTTTTAGATCCTCAGGGGAATTTATTTGAGCCAGAAATTTGCCAGGTTGTATCAACATTATGCCATTGTCGTGTTTAGAATTAGATAACTCCGACCCAATTCTTTTGTTTTAATATAGCCAATCTTTTTCTCAATAAGAATTCTTATTGATTTTGAACGGTCACACCTTGAATTTTGTATATATGTAATATCTTTGAATTCAATTTGACCGCAAAAATAATACAAAATAAATAGTATCCAGTGAGTTTCGAAATCAAATTACCGCTTTTTGAAGGACCTTTCGATCTTTTGCTGTTCTTTATTGAGCGGGACGAATTGGATATTTATGATATTCCCATCTCCAAAATCACCCTTGATTTCCTTGATTACATACATCGGTTGGAAAAAATGGAGATTGAAGTGGCAAGTGAATTTATATTGGTGGCGGCTTCATTGATGAAAATAAAATCCAAAATGTTGATTCCCAGGCCGGAGTTGGATGAGAATGGGGAGGAAATTGACCCCCGGGAGGAGCTGATCAGACATTTACTGGAATATAAAAAGTACAAATCAGTGATCGGGGAGCTGTCCGATTTGGAGGAAAACCGGCTTTCTAAGAAAAAAAGAGGGAATATTCAGGAAGAACTGAAGGAGCTGAGCAAAACTGAAGATGTGGAGCGGGAAATCCAGGATTTGGACCTTTACAAAATTTTAAAGGTTTTTCAGCGTGTCATGGCCAAATATTCTTCAAGAACTGATGATACCAAACATACTGTTGTTCAGTATCCTTATACCATTGACCAGCAAAAAAACTTTGTTCTGGAGCGGATAGGTTTAAAACGTCGCATGGCGTTTACAGATTTTATTGCTTACAAGCCTGACAAAATATTTGTGATTTATACCTTCCTGGCCATTTTGGAGCTTTTGCAACTGTCCCAAGTTACCCTCAAACTGGGGGAGGGATTCAACAATTTTTGGGTAGAGAAGACTGAAGAAAATCCGGAATAGTTCGTATGAGGTTAGATAATAAAGAGATTTTTAAAACACTCAATCCTAATAAAGTTTGGATTCCGGTGCTGATCGGCTTGGGGATTGTTTTTTTGATGTTTTATACTGACCCTTCCATCAAAAAGGCCGACTTGCGAAGTGTATTTGATGCTTCTTCCCTTTCCATATGCATTGCCATCCTGGTAATCTTTATGCGGGATGCTGGCTATGTTTTTCGAATAAGGGAGATTACAGACAAAAGACTTACTTGGATAAGATCCATTTATGTAATTATTTTATGGGAATTTGCCTCTGCGGTGACGCCTTCCATTGTGGGGGGCACGGCGGTAGCGGTCTTTATCTTACATAAAGAGGGGATCAAGCTGGGAAAATCCATTGCTTTTGTGATGTTGACTGCCATTATGGACAATTTGTTTTTTGTCATCGGAGCCCCAATAGTCCTGTTTTTTGCCCAAGGAAGTATTTTCCCGGACAGTAAAGTGCTGGAATTAAGACTAGAAAACAGCCTTCAATATATTTTCTGGTTTAGCTATTCACTGTACGCTTTGTACAGTATGGTTATGGCTGCGGCCCTGTTTTATAGGCCAAGGGTTTTCAAGTGGGTGTTGTTAAAAATATTTAGCATTCGCTGGATCAAGAAATGGAAATATAATGCCGGGGAATACGGCAACCAAATCATGGAATCTTCTAAGGAATTACAGGGCAAATCTGCCAAATATTGGCTCCTGATTATTTCTTCAACTATTTTTATTTGGTCTTCCCGCTATTTGATGCTGAATGCCTTGATTTCTGCATACGAATCACTCAGTTTGATAGACCATGTCATCGTCTTTGCCAGGCAGATCATCATGTGGATTGTCATGATGATATCCCCTACACCAGGGAGCAGTGGTACCGCAGAGTTTTTCTTTGCCCAGTTTTTCAACGAATTTTTGACCAATTACACCTTCGTGACTAGTATTTTGTGGAGGATGTTCTCTTATTATCCCTACTTGTTTTTAGGGGCCATCTTCTTGCCCAGGTGGATCAGACAGGTGTTCTTTTCAAAGAAAAGGGAAGAAGCATGATGGGAGAGAATTGAGGTGGGAGATATGAGATTGTTCCTTGTTGGGAAGTTAACTAGTTGTATTATACAACCAAGAATCAAGTATAAAGAGGAAAGCTGCTGTGTTGAGTATCAAGGTTTTAGTATCTAGAAAAAATCTTTACAGCAACTTTCTTTAGAAGTATCATCGCATTTTTGGATTCATATTTTCGCTTTTGGCCTTCAATATTCGGCCTTCACCATTCGGCTTTCGACAAACTGCCTGTTCGAAGGTAGTTTAGACAGTTTCACAACCAGACTACCGTAGGTAGATTCTAATCCTTGGCCTTTCTCCTCACAGACCAATAAAAAAATGAATAAAAAAAAGGCCCCGTCTAACCCGGGGCCTTTTCAAAGTCATTTCCAAAAAGATCCAATAAGATTATGACTGGATTTCAAATTGGTTGAAGAAGAAGCCCCCTTCAATAGCAGCATTTTCGTCAGAGTCGGAGCCATGAACTGCATTGGCTTCAATAGACTTAGCATAAAGCTTTCTGATAGTTCCTTCAGCGGCTTCTTCAGGATTGGTGGCACCGATCAGTTTTCTAAAATCTTCCACTGCATTGTCTTTTTCTAAAATGGCAGCAATTATAGGACCGGAGGACATGTAGTTGCAAAGGTCATTATAAAAAGGCCTTTCCTTGTGGACGGCATAAAATTTACCTGCCAATTTAGCAGATAACCTGGTGGCTTTGATGGCCACAATTTTAAAACCTGCTTCTTCAATCATTTTTAGGATCGCACCTGAATTGCCTTCGCCAAAGGCATCAGGCTTGATCATCGTAAATGTTCTGTTACTTGCCATTTGAATTTGTTTATATGCTTTGGTTTAACTTTCGGTTTCAAAATTAGTGTTTTTCATGGAAAGTATGCATTAATTGGCTTATTAAAGCTGTATGTTGTTCGTTTTTAGCGGTTTATGGAAATTGGGAATTTTAAAAAATAATGTGGACATTTGCATCTTGTGTGCTGTGAAAAGTGCGACCAAAATTACGTAGATGATAGCATTAGAGTCATTTAAAAAACTTCTGAATTCACCAAAAAAAATAGTCATTACGACCCATCATAAACCTGATGCTGATGCATTGGGTTCCTCATTGGGGATGGCCAATTACCTGGTGAAGAAAAACCATGAAGTGACGGTGGTGACTCCTTCTGATTACCCTTCATTTCTTTATTGGATGAAAGGGAATGATGAGGTGTTGAATTTTGAGGAGGAAAACCACAAGAAAGAAATTGTCAAGCGTGTGAATCAGGCTGAAATCATCATTTGCCTTGATTTTTCTTGCCTGAGCAGGATCAATGAGCTTGGAGAAATGGTACGGAGGTCCCAGGCCTTTAAGGTTAATATTGACCATCACCAGGATCCTGAAGATTTTGCGGATTTCAGGTATTGGAGTACCCAAGCTGCTGCCACTTGCGAATTGGTTTATGACCTTATCGTAAAGATTGGGGATAAAAAACTAATCGATGAGGACATTGCTGAATGCCTTTATTCAGGGATTATGACGGATACCGGAGGTTTCAAACATCCGAATACAACAAAACATGTTCACCTAGTCACCGCGGAGCTGATCGGACTTGGGGCTGACAATGCCAAAATTTCCCGCCTAATATATGATACCAATTCGGTCAACAGGCTCAAATTTATTGGCTTCGCTCTAAGCAGAAGGTTGGTAATTCTCAATGAGCTGAATACAGCCTATTTTTGGATTAGCAAAAAGGACCTAAAAAAATATGATTCCCAAACAGGGGATACCGAAGGCCTGGTCAATTATGCCTTGTCCTTGGATGGAATCAAAATTGCAGCTTTATTTACCGAGCGAAAAGAAGCTGTGAAAATTTCTTTCCGTTCTACCGAGGATATAGCGGTAAATAAATTTGCCGCCAAATACTTTAATGGTGGGGGACATAAAAATGCCGCAGGAGGAAAGTCCGACCTTACCTTAAAAGAAACCCTTGAGAAGTTTGAAAAATTAATAAAAGAGAACCAAGATAGATTATTAAATCAACTAGAGTTAGTCAATGAAAAACATTAAAAGTTTAGTATTGTCCGCTGGGGTGCTGGTTGCATCCGTAGCGATGGTTGCGTGTAACAAGACCAAAACCACAGAAGACGGCACCGAATACACTTACCTTAATGAGGGAAGTGAGAAACCGGAAAATGGCCAGTTTATCATTTACAATTTTACTGCAAAGAAAAATGCCAATGATTCCATTTTCCTTTCCAGCATTGAAAATGGAGCCCCAGCCTATATGCAATATAATGATACCATAAAAAATTACGACACCACCAAAGTAAGACCAGGTGTGGACGAAATTTTTATGGGGCTTAAAAATGGGGACAGCATCCAGTTTACTACTACCGCTGCCAAAGTATTTGGAGAAATGAATGTGCCACCTTTCTTGAAACAAGAAGAAAATATCACCTTAAACATCGGAGTGGTAGATGTCTTGAATGAGGATGAGATGAAGGACTTTATGGCTGAGGTTTCCGAAAAACAACGTATGAAACGGGAAAAAGAAGCTGAAGAACAATTGGCCAAGGATATCAAAACCATTCAGGATTATATGGCTGAAAAGGATCTGAATGCCACTAAAACTGAATCCGGGCTTTTCTACATTATCGAGAAAGAAGGTAAAGGAGAAGAAATCAGTGAAGGAGACAAGGTAACTGTAGATTATACAGGGTACGTTTTGGACGGTACTATCTTTGATACCAGCCTTGAGTCGATTGCCAAAGAAAATGAAATTTTCCAAGAAAACAGAAACTATGAGCCTTTCCAAGTTCCTGTTGGTAAAGGAAGGGTCATCCCAGGTTGGGATGAAGGACTTCAGTTATTGAAAAATGGAGCCAAAGCAAAATTGTTGATTCCTTCTCCATTGGCCTATGGTCCAAGACAAGCCGGTAAGGTGATCAAACCAAACTCTGTTCTGGTATTTGACGTAGAAGTAAAAGACGTTGAAAAAGCTGAAAAATAAACCTTTTCACCGGCTTTTAAGATTGATAATAGCAGTCCAATGTTTTGGGCTGCTTTCTTCTTGTCTTTCGGAAATAGAAACCCCGGAAGAAATTCATCAAAAGGAATTAAAAAAAATAGAAGAGTACCTGGATGATCATTCCATTGACAGGGTCAGTGAATATAGAGATGAGAAATCTAGTATTATTATATTTTGGGAATCAATTTCTGAAAGTGGAATAAATCCAGAAAAAGGAGATTCCATAAAAGTAGATTATACAGGATCCCTTTTGGATGAAACCGTATTTGATACTTCAAATGAAGAAGTGGCCAAGGAGGAGGGCATTTACAATTCAAATAGAAATTATGCTCCCTTACACTTGAAATTTCTCGGAGATGGGCAAAATGATAGGCTCGTATCTGGTTTTGAGTTTGCATTATCAAAGATGGAAAAAGGGGATGTGGCCAAAGTATTTATTCCTTCCATATGGGGATATGGGAGCAGGGACTTGGGAGTAATTCCACCCCATTCTGTTTTGATCTTCGATGTCCATCTTTTGGAAGTGAAAATTAATGAAGAAGATACCAATGAATAAATTAAGACAAATATTTTGGAGTATATTGGTTGTGCTGGTATTAGGGATATTGGCATCCTGCGAGAGCAGCAATCCATTTGATAGAGGGCCAGTGTATGATTTTGAGGGAAATCTAAAACAGGATAGTGTTAAGATTGCTGAATTCCTTGAAACTGCCGAATATGACAGCCTATACAGGATTCATGATGAAACAGGGGTCGTAGTAATCGTTCAGGAAGAGGGAAATGCTTCCAGGCCTACTGGTGGAAATGTGGTTTATTTGGATTATGTCGGTAAGCTGCTGGACGGTACTGTTTTTGATACCAATATTGAAGCTGTGGCCAAAGAAAATGACCTCCATGAAGAAGGGGATGAGTATCGCCCTTTCCAATTTGTGGTGGATAGCCAGACTACAGGTGCTGCAATCCGGGGATTTAGTATTGGTATAAAAAAATTGAGAAGTGGTGCAAAAGGGGTAATTATTGTTCCTTCCCCTTACGCTTATCAGGACTCTGAAAGAGGATTAATACCCGCTAATTCTGTGTTGGTGTTTGAAATTGATTTTCTGGGTATGGATTAAGTTCAATATTTTGGATCTTGATGTAATTAAAAATCCTTTGTTGGTTTAAAATCCATAAAAAAAGGCTGCTAAATAATGCAGCCTTTTTTTATGGATTTTTTTAAGTGACTCTTACATTTTTGCACTATAATTAGGCGCTTCTCGTGTCACGCTGATATCGTGGGGGTGAGATTCATAGACACCTGCCGCAGTAATTTTAACAAATTTGCCGTTTTCTTGAAGGTCTACTACGGTTTTGGTGCCACAATACCCCATACCTGCCTGCAAGCCTCCTACCATTTGGTAAAGAACTTCAGCTACCAATCCTTTGAAAGGTACCCTGCCTACAATGCCTTCCGGTACAAGTTTTTTGATATTGTCCTCTGCATCCTGGAAATACCGGTCTTTGGATCCTGATTCCATGGCTTCCAATGATCCCATTCCCCGGTAAGTCTTGAATTTTCGGCCTTGGTAAATGATCATTTCTCCTGGGGCTTCCTCAGTTCCTGCCAGCAGGGAACCAATCATTATGGAACTTGCTCCAGCAGCTATGGCTTTTACCAGGTCTCCGGAATATCGGATACCTCCGTCTGCGATAAGGGGTACATTAGTCCCTTTCAGGGCTTTAGCACATTCAAATACTGCTGATAACTGGGGAAGGCCTACACCGGCAATCACCCTGGTGGTACAGATACTTCCCGGACCTACCCCTACCTTAACCGCATCTGCTCCTGCTTCTGCAAGTGCTAGGGCTCCTTCGGGTGTGGCAATATTGCCAACAATCACTTCCAGGTCAGGAAACAGTTCTTTGATCTTTTTACAGGTTTCGATCACACCTTTGGAATGTCCATGAGCTGTATCGATAGATACTACATCCACCCCGGCATTCACCAAGGCTTGCACCCTGTCTTGAATGTCTGCAGTTACCCCTACAGCGGCACCCACTCTTAGCCTGCCATATTCATCCTTGCAGGCATTGGGTTTGTCCCTCCTTTTCAGGATATCTTTATAGGTGATCAAGCCGGTAAGCTTGCTGTTTTCATCTATTATGGGGAGTTTTTCGATTTTATACTCCTGCAAAATCTCTTCGGCTTCCTCGAGGGTAATTCCTGCTTTGGCAGTGATCAGATCCTCAGAGGTCATGATATCCTTGATGGGCTTGTTTTGGTCCTTGATAAACCTCAAATCCCGGTTGGTGATGATGCCTTTAAGGTTTCTTTTTTCATCCACCACAGGAATTCCGCCAATGCTGAATTCCCTCATTATGGCTTCTGCATCTTTTACCTTGGCGTCATTTTCCAGGACAATAGGATCCAGGATCATGCCGCTTTGAGATCGTTTTACCTTTTTTACCTGGGCAGCCTGTTTTTCGATGGGCATATTCTTATGAATAAAGCCCAAGCCGCCTTCCAGGGCAATTGCAATGGCCAATTCCGCCTCGGTAACTGTATCCATGGCGGCGGAAACCAGAGGAATGTTTAACCTGATTTTTTTAGTAAGCTGTGTGGAAGTGTTGGTGTCGCGCGGTAATACTTCTGAGTATCCCGGTACCAATAGCACATCATCGTAAGTGAGTGCTTCAAAGAGGAATTTATCCGTGTTTAGATTCATGGCAAATTTGGTTAAGTCACCCTATTTGCCCGTCAAAGATACAAACATTTTTAGACGAGAATCAATGGGAAAGGAAAAATTCTTTAAATTTTTTACAAAAATTTTCCTGACCATGGAATATTCTTTGGAATCACAAGGATTTCAAATATTCGTTTGATTGTGTAAAACCATTAAAATTCAAAATGCTTATTGGTTGGGAGGTGATTTTGGTTTTCATTTACCCTGTTTATTTATTTCCTACAATTTTCAAAAATTCTTCAAAATACTTAGAAGTTTCCTCAAACCGCCCCCATTTTCATAGAGTTTCTTAGGAGATGGCAAATGCAGTTCAAATTGAAAAAGAAGTTGAGCAAAAAATCACCTCCAATTTAAAGGCCAGTTTGTTGGACCCAAGCATGGAAATAGCGTATGCGGGAAATGTATTGTTGAATTCCCTCAAGTCAGATTAAGCCTGGCCCAAGGTTTTAGATTAATACTTGTTTATAAATGTCCTCTTTCCAAAAGGATTCATATAGTGGGGGAAATGGATGAATTGAGAAAGTAATGCTTCAATCCGGATGGAAAGGGGATATTGTTTGGGTTGTCCATTAAAACCAGTTCAAGCAAAATTGATTCATGAGGAAGTTTCGGATCTTTTTAATTTGGCAATATAAAATCCATCGTAACCACTTTCATGTGCCAGAACTTTCTGCTCTTCCAAGAGTTCGAATTCCTTGCCTTTTTCACTTTTCAAAAAGGCTTCAACCTGAAATTGATTTTCAGAGGGTAAAATGCTGCAGGTGGCATAAACCATTAAGCCTCCTGGTTTTAACATATTGCTGTATTTTTGGAGGATGTCTTGTTGGACCTCCCTTACCTCCGCAATGGATTCAGGGCTTAACTTCCATTTAGTATCGGGGTTTCTTTTTAATACCCCCAAGCCGGAACAGGGGACATCCAGTAATAAACGGTCTGCACTATTGCTAAGCCTTTTTATGGTTTTATTCCCCTCAATGACCCGGGTTTCGATGATACTAATGCCATTTCTCCGGGCCCTTAACTTGGTGTTTTTGAGCTTCCATCCTTCCAGATCCATGGATAAGATTTTTCCTTTGTTTTGCATCAATGCAGCAAGGTGAAGGGATTTCCCTCCCGCACCGGCACAGGCATCAATTACCCGCATACCGGGTTCAGCATCCAGAGCTTGAGCAACCAACTGCGAAGAAGCATCCTGCACCTCAAACCATCCTTCTTTAAAGGCTGGGTGCCGGAATATATTTTGCCTTTTGGCCAGCACTAAAGCATCTTTGTAGCCTTTGGGTGCAAAGGTTTCTATTTCGTCTTCCTTGAGGCGGTTCATTAAATCTTCCCGGGTAGTTTTTAGGGTATTGGCACGGATCACCACTTGAGCTTGTTCATTGAGGGTGTCAATTTCCTTGTCCCATTTTTTGCCTAATAATTCAGATCCCATTTCATCCAACCAATCGGGGATGGATTGTAAAGTGGCCCGGTCATAGGTTTTTTCGTAATTCCTTTTGATGGCTTCGGGGTCAATGCCTTTAAATTCACGCCAAGGGGGAAGTTCATTACCCTGCATCAACCAATAGGTGCCAAAGAGGTGAAAAATATCCTCAGAAGGGCTGATTTCTTTTATCAACCGCCACCATCGAACCATTTCATAAACTGATTCTGCAATAAATCCCCGGTCTCTTGATCCCCATTTGGGATTGGACTTAAGGGTTCGTTCGATTACCTTATCGGCAAATTGCTTTTCATTAAAAATTTCTTCAATGGCATGTACTACGCCGTAAACTGTATTGGAATGAAGCCTCATAAGGAAAGATTAGATTTTGGAGGACAAAGATAGGGAATTTGTGGGAAGAACAGTAGGAGAGATGAGATGGGGACTTGAGATGTAAGGGGGTGGAATATGCTAAAATCCACATTTCACCTACCTGTTAAAAGAATTATTGTATTACTACCTCGTACTTAAATCTACTCCGTCCAACTCATGGGGTAGTTTTTATCAACGTATTCAAGGGCATTTTTGGTCAATTGGAATGGTCTGAATGTGTCCAGCATTACCGCGGTTTCCTCTGTTTTGGTGGCTCCAAGGCTTTTTTCTACAGCACCGGGATGTGGTCCATGTGGGAGGCCTCCCATATGGAGGGTAAAAGATCCTATATCAATTCCTTTTCTGCTCATAAATTCCCCGTCTACATAATACAGCACTTCATCCGAGTCAATATTGGAGTGATTATAAGGGGTCGGTATGGACTGTGGGTGGTAGTCAAATAACCGGGGAACAAAAGAGCAAATGACAAAACCATCTGCCTGAAAGGTTTGATGAACAGGAGGGGGTTGATGAATTCGGCCTGTAATAGGTTCGAAATCTTTGATGGAAAGAGCATAAGGGTATAAATACCCATCCCAACCTACCAAATCCAATGGGCTGTGTTCATAGTGGTATTGAAAAAGCTGGCCCCATTTTTTGATCTGGACCCGATATTCCCCTGGGTTGTCTTCCATATGCAGGTATTCTGGGGGGCGGATATCCCTTTCACAATAAGGGGAATGTTCCATTAATTGACCTGCCTCATTGCGGTACCTTTTGACCGTTTCTACCGGACTGTGGGATTCAATGACCAATAATTTCAAGGGGCCTTTTTTCCATTCAAAGCGGTAAATGGTGGTACGGGGGATGACAATATAATCCCATTTTTTTACTGGAAGAATGCCAAACTGGGAGACCAACTGTCCTTCCCCCTCATGGACAAATATGACTTCATCCCCATCTGCATTTTTGAAATAATAATCCATATGTCGTTCTTCCGGAGCACAAATTCCCATCATGACATCCTGATTTTGAAGCAAAATCTTTCTGGACAGGAGGTAATCTTTGCCCGTATGGGTGACCTGGGAGGTTTTAAGGTGGGTTTGCCGAAGCCCGTATTCCTGGGCATTTTCCCAATGATAAGGCCGGGGATCACCAATTTGGGTTACGCGATTGGGGTTTTTCTTATGGTAAAGATTACTGTAAATGCCTGAAAAGCCTTTGGAGCTTACCAGTTCCTCTTTATAAAGGCTTCCATCTGGCTGCCTGAATTGCGTATGTCTTTTGGGGGGAATTTCCCCTAATCGATGGTAAAAAGCCATGGTTCTTTGGGTTCATATACCTAATTAATTTAACAATTTGTCAGGTAAATGGGAAAAATAAATCTCCTAAATCCCTGAAACAATGGAAGAAATAGAATTTTTTGTATTAGAGGATGCGTTATGTAAGGAAGGGACGCAGCTGTTCCAGGTAGAAATTTTTTCAGGAAATGTGAACAGGCTGTTATTTTTTTTCAGATTGGACTGTCATTTTGGCGGAGATAAAGCTTTGGAACAGGCCTTGATATGAAGGAATTATTCCATTGAAAATAAATATAAAACGAAAATAGTTATGCAGGAGAAAGGTACCATCTCGATTCATACCGAGAATATTTTCCCGATCATTAAGAAGTTTTTGTATTCAGATAACGAAATCTTCCTTCGTGAGTTAGTTTCCAATGCGGTGGATGCAACGCAAAAAGTTAAGCGTTTGGCTACATTGGGGCAATACTCTGGTGATTTGGGGGATTTGACAGTTGAAGTAAGTTTTGACAAGGACAAGAAAACCATCACCGTTACCGATAAAGGAATCGGGATGACTGCAGAAGAGGTCAAAAAATACATTAACCAGATTGCATTCTCTGGGGCGACCGAATTTGTGGAGAAATTTAAAGATGCAAAAGATGCCAATGAAATCATAGGTAAGTTCGGATTGGGCTTCTATTCTGCCTTTATGGTGGCTCATAGGGTGGATATCCAGACCCTGAGCTATCAGGAAGGGGCTGAGCCTGCCAAATGGACATGTGATGGAAGTACTGAATTTGAAATAGGTCCTGGAGACAGGAAGGAAAGAGGCACAGAAATCACCCTTCATATCAATGAAGATTCTGAAGAATTTTTGGACAAATGGAAAATTCAGCAGATTCTAGATAAATATTGCAAGTTCCTGCCAGTTCCCATCAAGTTTGAAACCAAAACCGAGAGTGTGGAAGATGGCAAGGACGATGAAGGTAAGCCAAAATATAAATCTGTGGAGGTGGACAATATTATTAACACCACCGAGCCTTTATGGACTAAATCCCCAAATGAACTGAAAGACGAGGATTACCTCAATTTTTATAAAGAGCTGTATCCTATGAGCGAGGATCCACTTTTCTGGATCCATTTGAACGTGGATTATCCGTTTAACCTTACCGGTGTACTCTATTTCCCCAAAGTCAAAAATGAATTTGAGTTGCAGCGCAACAAAATCAAATTGTTTTCAAGACAGGTATTTATCACTGATGAAGTGAAAGATATCGTCCCTGAATTTTTGATGTTGCTGCATGGGGTAATTGATTCCCCTGATATTCCATTGAATGTGTCCAGGAGTTTCCTTCAGTCAGATAGTAATGTAAAGAAGATCAACAATTACATTACCAAAAAGGTGGCTGACAAATTAGGTGAACTTTACAAAAAGGACCGAAAGGGTTTTGAAGAAAAGTGGAATGATGTAGGGCTGTTTGTGAAGTATGGTATGATCAGTGAGGAAAAATTCTACGAAAAAGGAAAGGATTTTGCACTGCTGAAAAATACCGCCGGGGAATTTTTTACTTTGGATGAATACCAGGAAAAAGTAAAAGCCAACCAAACCGATAAAGATGGCCAGACTATTTTCCTATACAGTACAGATGCTGCCAAACAAGATGCCTTTATCCAGTCGGCAAATAAAAAGGATTATGATGTATTGGTGATGGATTCTCCAATTGATAGCCATTTCATCAATCACCTTGAGCAAAAGCTGGAAAAAACCTCATTAAAGCGTGTGGATGCTGATGTGGCAGATAAATTGATCAAGAAAGACGAAGGACCAGAAAACGTTCTGACAGAAGATCAGACCAAGCAGGTGAAAGAAATCTTCGAAAAAGCTATTGACAACCAAAACTTTTCTGTTGAAGTGGAAGGCTTGAGTCCAGAAGAATTGCCGGTGACCATAACCATGGAAGAATTTATGAGAAGGATGAAAGACATGGCCCAAACCGGTGGAGGTGGCATGGGCTTCTATGGGGCTATGCCAGATAGCTATAAGGTAGCCATCAATGGTAACCATAAAGTCGTGGACAAAATCCTCAAAGCAGAGAATAAAGAAGACCAGACCAGGTTGGCCAAACAGGCTTTTGATTTGGCCATGTTGTCTCAGGGAATGCTGTCAGGCAAAGACCTTACAGAATTTGTTAAAAGAAGCGTGGATATGATCTAGTTTCCTTTTGGTGCTAATTTTTGAAAATCCCCGCCCATTATGGTGGGGATTTTCGCTTTAACTAAGTTAGTATTGGGTTTAGGGAAAGTAGGCCCAGGAAAGAGTGCTCCATGCCTAATTATAATTAGGATAGTACAAGGGAACTTTAGAGGTTATCATGGTATTATATGTAGATAAATTGAAATTAATGGTACTTGATGGGATGAATTCCTTAAAACTCCTATTTTTGTAGGATGCTATCCAAGAAAACAAAATATGCGTTTCATGCGTTGACCTACCTGGGAAAACACCAGGAGGACGGTTCGGTTCTGATTCAGGATATTGCTGCCGAATACGGCATTTCTCATAAATTCTTAGAAAATATCCTTTTGGAATTGAAAAAGGCGGGTCTATTGGGAAGTAAAAAAGGAAAAGGGGGAGGTTATTATCTTATTAAAGAACCCCATGAAATTCCACTTTCCAGGGTAATCCGTTTACTCGACGGGCCAATTGCATTATTGCCATGTGTGAGTTTGAACTACTACGAGCCTTGTGAAGAATGTAGGGACCAAGATGTTTGCGGTTTGAATAAGGTAATGATCCAGGTGAGAGATGAAACACTTAATATACTGGAAAACAAGACCTTGGCAGATATTTTGGATAAGGATTAAAAAAAATTTTCCTATAAACCCTACTTTTTTTATAGGTTTTATATACTTTTGTGGTTCAACTAATTAGGGAAGTCTATGATTTTTGATCAGCCTCTTCGAAGAATATTTGCAGATAATGAAGGAAGGGATAGCAACGCCAAGAGCGTGATCAAGTCCATATCCTGGAGGTTGGTGGGAACCATAGATACCATGGTGATTTCTTATTGGGTGACCGGCCAGGTCGATATGGCCCTATCCATTGGATCTATTGAGGTTGTCAGTAAAATGGTCCTTTATTACCTTCACGAACGTGTTTGGGAAAAAGCCGCACAAAACTAAAAAAGAGATGAATAAGGAACTTATAGATGATTTATCTGTTCGGGTAGAAAAGCTTTCTATTGTTGAGGCAATTTCGCAGCTTTGCGAATTGTATCCAGGAAAAGTGGTGTTTTCTACCTCTTTGGGACAGGAGGATCAGGTGATTACAGAGATCATTGCCAAAAACAAGCTTCCTGTCAACATATTTACTTTGGACACTGGAAGATTGTTTTATGAAACCTATGACTTGCTTTCCAGGACAGAAGCTAAGTACAAGGTTAAAATCAAAACTTATTTCCCCAAATCTGAATCCGTTGAGGAGCTGGTCAATGACATGGGCATCAACGGTATGTATTTGTCTCCTGAAAACAGAAAAAATTGTTGCTATGTCCGCAAGGTGGAACCTTTGAAGCGGGCATTGGAAGGGAATACGATTTGGATCACTGGATTGAGATCAGAGCAAAGCAATAACCGGAGTTCCATGCGAAAGATCGAGTGGGATGAAGGCAACCAAATTTTAAAATATAATCCATTGTTGGACTGGAGTATGGATGACATGCTTCAATATATTCAGGACAACAAAATCCCTTACAATCCCTTGCATGACAAAGGGTTTGTAAGCATTGGCTGTGCTCCATGTACCCGTGCGATTGAACCAGGGGAAGATCCCCGGGCCGGCCGTTGGTGGTGGGAAAATTCAAAAAAAGAATGTGGTTTACATACAAAATAGATGTTTAGCATGAATAATATATTTGTTCCAAATCCGAAAGAAGCTGAGTCCATTCAGATCATTAGAGAAGTTGCGGCGCAATTTGAAAGACCTGTATTGTTATTTTCCGGAGGAAAAGACTCCATTACTTTGGTAAGGTTGGCTCAGAAAGCTTTTTATCCTGCTAGGATACCTTTTCCACTTTTGCATGTGGATACTGGACATAATTTCCCTGAGACCATTGAATTCAGGGATCAATTGGTAGAAGAACTTGGGCTTGAATTGATCGTCCGGAATGTACAGGATGCCATCGATCAAGGAAAAGTGACTGAGGAGAAAGGACGCTATTCCAGCAGAAACTCCCTTCAGACCACCACCTTGTTGGATGCCATTGAAGAATTTAAGTTTGATGCCTGCATTGGCGGGGCAAGAAGGGATGAGGAAAAAGCCCGTGCAAAAGAAAGAGTATTTTCCGTAAGGGATGATTTTGGACAATGGGATGAAAAAAACCAACGTCCTGAGCTGTTCGACATGCTGAACGGGAGAATCGGCCAAGGACAGAATGTTAGGGCATTCCCCATTTCAAACTGGACTGAACTAGATGTTTGGGAATATATCAAAACTGAAAATATTAAAATTCCTTCCATTTATTTTGCCCACAAAAGGGAAACTTTTGTGCGTGATGGATTGATCTGGTCAGCTTCTGAACATGTGTACCGTGAAGACCATGAAGAAGTGGAAGAAAGAATGGTAAGATTTAGAACTGTGGGTGACATGACCTGTACAGCAGCCGTGCTTTCCAATGCGGAGACTTTGGAAGAGGTGGTGGATGAAATCAGGGAAAGCACCATCTCTGAAAGAGGAGCCAGGATCGATGATAAACGCTCCGAAGCAGCCATGGAAAACAGGAAGAAAGTAGGTTATTTCTAGGTCTAATTAAAACCGAGAAAAACCGATTCCAGGCACAAAACAAAACTTCACGATTCTTTAAAAAAGAAAAAAATGAGCACTGAAAATAGAAAACTTGTCAATATAGCTACTGCAGGAAGTGTGGATGATGGAAAAAGTACCCTCATCGGAAGGCTATTGTATGATACCAAATCACTGACCACTGATAAACTGGAAGCCATTGAGCGGAACAGTAAACAAAAGGGATTTGATTATTTGGATTTTTCTTTAGCTACAGATGGATTGGTTGCAGAAAGAGAGCAGGGTATTACCATTGATGTGGCCCATATTTATTTCAATACCGACAAAACCAATTATATCATTGCCGACACCCCTGGTCACGTAGAATATACCCGGAACATGGTTACGGGAGCTTCTACTTCCAAGGTTGCTATTATTTTGATCGATGCCAGAAAAGGAGTGATCGAACAGACTTACCGTCACTTCTTTATCAACAACCTTTTGAGAGTGGGACATGTTATTGTGGCCATCAATAAGATGGACTTGGTGGACTATGAGCAGGAGGTTTTTGATGAAATAAAAAAAGACTTTGAAGACCTGATTGCAAAAAGCAGTTATACTGAAGATCAGGTGACCTTTATTCCAGTAAGTGCCCTTCATGGTGACAATATCGCCGGGGGATCAGATAAAATGTCATGGTACAAAGGTCCTAGCTTGTTGGATTACCTGGAAGGATTGGAGATTGATGATTTGGAAGGCCACAGTGCCGCCCGTTTTTCAGTCCAATATGTGGTACGTCCAAAGACGGATACCCATCACGATTTCCGGGGTTTTGCTGGAAAGTTGTACGGGGCGAATCTTGCTGTTGGGGATGAGGTGACCGTATTGCCTTCTCTAACCCAAAGCAAAGTGAAAGCCATTCATTTCTTTGACCAAGAGTATGATGAAGCCGTTCCTGAAAGCTCCATTACCATCACCCTTGAGGATGAGGTTAATGTAAGCCGTGGGGACATGTTGGTGAAATCCAATGAACTGCCAAAATCTGAAAAACAATTATCTGCCACCGTTTGCCAGGTGAACAGTAAGCCTTTGCAAATCGGAGCAAAATATATCCTTCAACATGGTGTCAACCAGGTTTTGGCCAAAGTGGACAGCATTGAAGGTTTAATTCATACCGATTTCTCAGGTCAGGAACCTGCTGACCAACTCAAACTTAATGATATCGGAAAAGTGAATTTCAGGTTGAGCAAACCGATTCACTTTGATCCTTACAATGTCAATAAATCAAATGGAAGTTTTATCTTAATCGATGAAGGTTCCTTTGACACGACAAGTGTAGGTTTCATTCAATAAATGGAAAAGGCTAAATCCAGAATTGTTTGACAATGAGCTGGGTAATGATGAAATTGGCCTTTGACCTAATCACAAAAAAATCAAAAGACCGCTATGCAAAGCTTTAGATCAGAGATAGAAAATCCCGTAGTGGAAAAAGATATAATCGAACTTGAAAAGAAAATTTCACTTTTCAGGGACGGTAAAATTGATGAAGAAAAATTTAGAAGTCTGCGTCTGGCCAGAGGTATTTATGGCCAGCGTCAGCAAGGGGTACAGATGATCCGAATCAAATTGCCCTACGGAAGGGTTTCCGGGGAGCAATTGAAGCGGATTTGCGAAGTTTCCGATAAGTATTCCACAGGAAGATTGCACATCACCACTCGTCAGGACATCCAGATCCACTATGTAAGCTTGGACCGAACTCCAGAGCTTTGGTCAGAGCTGGAACAGGATGAAGTCACCCTTCGGGAGGCTTGTGGTAATACTGTAAGGAATGTCACTGCCTCTGAAATGGCAGGCATCGACCCCAACGAACCTTTTGATGTGACTCCTTATGCGGATGCTACCTTTAAGCATATGCTTAGGAATCCAATCTGCCAGGAAATGGGAAGGAAGTTTAAAATTGCCTTTTCTTCCAGTGAAGAAGATACCGGCCTGACTTACCTTCATGACCTGGGCTTCATTCCTAAAATCAAAGAAGTTGATGGAAAGGAAGTGAGAGGGTTTAAAGTGCTTTTGGGTGGAGGACTTGGTTCTCAACCTCGCCATGCAGATGTGGTCTATGAATTCCTTGAAACAGATAAAATCATTCCTTTCATAGAAGGTGTGGTTAGGATTTTTGACCGACATGGTGAGCGTGCCAAGAGGATGAAAGCCAGGATGAAGTTCCTGATCAAGGATATTGGATTGGAAGCTTTCCTAAAATTGGTGGAAGAAGAACAAAAGGCTGTTCCCTACAAATCCTATCCAATCGACCATAAAGACTATGAAGCCAATCAAACCCTTCCTAATCCCGAAATTCCAGCGGTGGAAACTCCAGAAGGACCGGCTTATGAAAGATGGTTGGAAACCAATGTAATTCCACAAAAGCAAAAAGGCTATGTGGCCATTGGTATCAAGGTGCACTTGGGCGACTTCTACACTGATAAAGCTAGACAATTGGTTTATTTGATTAATAAATATGCCAATAATGAAATCAGGCTTAACCTGCGCCAAAATATCCTGATCAGGGATGTGAAGGAAGAATTGGTGCCTGTACTTTATAAAGAACTTGAAAAACTGGACATGGTCGCCTATGGTTACAATACTTTTGGAGACCTTACTGCTTGTCCAGGTACTGATACTTGTAATCTTGGAATTGCCAGTAGTACCGGTGCTGCCCGTGTATTGGAAGAAATTATATTCAAGGAATATCCACAATATTTGTCCAATAAGGACCTGACCATCAAATTGTCAGGGTGTATGAACGCCTGTGGTCAGCACAATATGGCTTCTATTGGCTTCCAGGGCATGTCCATCAAGGTGGGCAAATCCGTGATTCCTGCCCTTCAGGTATTGTTGGGTGGAGGAACTATAGGTGACGGCCAAGGAAGGTTTGCAGACAAAGTGATCAAGATCCCAAGTAAAAGAGCTCCTCAAGCACTAAGAATCATTTTGGATGATTTTGAGAAAAATGCTGAAAAAGGGGAAAGCTTTGTGGACTACTATGACCGTCAAGGCCAGATGTATTTCTATGAAAATCTTAAGCCTTTGACCAGTACAGACGATGTAGTAGAATCCGACTTTATTGATTGGGGCAATGACCGTCCTTATGTCAAAGCGGTGGGAGTAGGTGAATGTGCCGGTGTAGTGATTGATTTGGTTTCTACCTTGCTTTTGGAATCCAGGGAAAAACTGGCCGATGCTGAGGACAACCTTAAAGCGCAAAAATGGTCCAATGGTATTTACCATACCTATGCCGCGTTGATCAATTCTGCGAAAGCCATTTTGGTTTCTGAAGGAAAATCAGCCAATTCCTACGCTAACATTGTAGAGAAGTTTGATGAAATATTTATAGAAGCGGGTAAAATGGATTTGGGCAGCAGCTTTGCTGACATTGTTTATGAAATCAAAAACAATGAACCAACCGAAGATTTTGCCAAAGCTTACTATGAAAAAGCTGAAAAGGTATATCATGCCATCAGCGATTACCGAGCCAAGGAGGTACAAGCATGACAACAAGCATCACGCCGAAATTAACGCTGGTAGGTGCCGGCCCTGGTGATCCAGAATTGATCACCCTAAAAGGGATTTTGGCCCTTGGCAAAGCGGATGTGATACTTTATGATGCCTTAGTTGATAAATCTTTATTGAAGCATGCCACAAAAAATGCCCTCAAGGTCTTTGTGGGCAAGAGGCATGGCAGTAAAAATAACCCTCAAGAAGACACCAATAGCCTGATCGTCCACTATGCCCTTAAATATGGGCATGTGGTCAGGCTCAAAGGTGGCGATCCCTTTGTTTTTGGAAGGGGAGCAGAGGAAATTGACCATGTAAAGCAATATGGTATTGAAACCGAGGTCATCCCTGGTATTACTTCCAGCGTGGCCGTGCCTGCTTCACAGGGGATTCCGGTTACCAAAAGAGGGATTTCTGAAAGCTTTTGGGTAATAACAGGAACCACTTCTTCTGGGCAATTGTCCAGGGATATCCAAATAGCTTCACAGTCCACCGCAACTGTGGTGATCCTTATGGGCACTAGGAAGCTTTCTGAAATTGTCCAAGCTTATTCAAATGCCGGCAAAAAAGAATGCCCCATTGCCCTGATCCAAAACGGAACCACTCCCCAGGAAAAGGTGGTGGCTGGGACCATTCATGATATTGAACAAAAGGTTAAGGAAACCGGAATAGGTGCCCCAGCTGTTATCATTGTAGGAGAAGTGGTCCGGGAAAGCCTCAAAATGGCCGCTTTATACCAAGAAGTGATCAATTCCCTCTAAAGGAAAACAATTTCCCTTAGAAAGGGAATGCTGACCCATTTCCCATTTAATCCAATGAATTAGCCATGAATGAATTATATCCCGTATTCTTAAAGGTTGCAAAGCTCAATACTTTATTGGTAGGTGCAGGGAATGTTGGTTTGGAAAAATTAACTTTCCTCCTCAAGTCCAGCCCCAATGCGCATGTAACTATTGTGGCCAATTGGATTTCCCCAGAGGTCAGAGAAATGGCAGCCCAAAGCAAGCACATCACCATTATTGAGGATGATTATCACGAAAAATACCTTGCTGGAAAACACATTGTCATAGCTGCCACCGATGATAAAGAAGTCAATAAGCAAATCCATCTGGACGCCAAAGAACGGTATTTGCTAGTCAATGTGGCTGATACACCAGATCTTTGCGACTTCTATTTGGGAGGTATCGTGACCAAGGGCAATGTGAAAATTGCCATCAGCACCAATGGAAAATCCCCTACGATTGCCAAAAGATTAAGGCAATTACTGGAGGAAATTATTCCGGATGATATTGATGATATGGTAAAAAATATCAATCAATACCGTGATACTTTGAAGGATGATTTCCAATATAAAGTGGAAGCTTTGAACAAGTTGACTAAAGAATTGCTGACAAAAGGAAAAACAGAAGCCTAATAGCTTTTGGATTATCAATATTTAAAAACGCAGATGAAGGGTAGTTTCATCTGCGTTTTTTTATTTGGGCAGTATTAGATTTGAGTATTGGTAGGGTGGGGTAATCCTTAAGACTTCCGTTTTCATCGGAATACGATACCGGTTGTTCCACTGGCTTTGCCTGGTTGTCCCGCCAACTGTGCCGCGGGACTATAAAAGTTTAATCTCTGACTCAATAAATACCCAAGATTTTGAATTAATTTTCGGAGGGTGCCAAATACCACATATTATTATTTTCAGTTCTTGTGCCTAGTACTTAATTCCTGGTATCCATTTTCAAAGGAATTCCCTAAATTGGTCAAAAATTGAATCAATATGGCAAAAGAAATTATTTATTCTAAGGAAGCCCCTGCTCCCATCGGCCCCTATAGCCAAGCGGTAAAAGTAGAAAATACTCTTTTTGTTTCTGGGCAAATTGCTTTGGATGCAGAGACTGGAGAGCTTGTCAATGAAAACATTACTGAGGAAACACATGCCGTAATGAAAAATATTGATGCCATCCTCAATGCAGCAGGTTATAATTTTGGAGATGTGGTAAAATGTTCTATTTTTATTAAAAGCATGGATGAATTTACCACCATCAATGATGCCTATGGGCAATATTTCAATAACAATCCCCCAGCCCGTGAAACGGTGGAAGTAAGCAAATTGCCCAAAAATGTAAATGTGGAAATCTCCTGCATCGCTTACAAATCCTAAAATAGCCTGAGGAGGCAGGACTTGAAGATGCACTACTTGCCCCGCTATAGTGAAGTATTGGTTTCCTCCATGAGCTTAGAGGAAGTGATTATGCGATTGAAATCGGTAACCCAAAAAGTGGATTACCTAACCTATCGTGGGGAACAGGCTGTGCATCAACCTTTATTTAATGGCAGGGTGGAAAAGGATAGTTTTCGGCTTTCCCTACTCATCAACAAGGCAGATAGTTTTTTGCCTTTAATTAAGGGAAAAGTAGAGTCGACGCCCTCAGGTTGCATCATCTTTTTGGATTTCACCCTTTTTTCTGGGTCCATTTTCTTTTTGATCTTTTGGTCTGTAGTAACATTGGCCATGGGGATCTTTTTCTTTTTTGCAGCTTCCGAGCCTTGGTTTGCCCTGATCACCATTACGGTGGGTGTTGGAAATATCATTTTTGCTTGGATCCATTTCAAAAGAAAGGTCAAACAGTCCCAGGAAATTTTCCATGAAATGCTTAGCCTCCAAAAAAACAAATGATTTTGGGGACAAATTCAAGCTTCATTTATGGTTTTTAACCCTCAGGTAGTAATTTAGCAACGCCTTTAAAAACCCCTCCTGCTTTGTGTAGTGCAGAAGCCGGCTTTTTGGCCTTTGATTTTTAACGAATAATATAAAAACCATAACATACCAATGAAATACAGAGTAGAAAAAGACACCATGGGCCCTGTGGAAGTCCCTGCGGACAAATACTGGGGAGCCCAAACCCAAAGATCCATCAATAACTTTAAAATCGGAGGTGAACGCAACCGGATGCCTCTTGAAATTACCCATGCCTTTGCTATCCTGAAAAAATCTGCTGCTTTGACCAATGCAGAGTTGGGCGTGTTGCCTCAGGACAAAGCAGATACCATTGCCAAAGTTTGTGATGAGATCCTTGAAGGCCAATTGGATGACCAGTTTCCATTGGTGATCTGGCAAACCGGTTCCGGTACCCAATCCAATATGAATGCCAATGAGGTGATTGCTTACCGTGGGCATGTGCTTTTAGGTGGTAGCCTGGAAGATGAACAGAAAAAAATCCACCCCAATGATGATGTGAACAAATCACAATCATCCAATGATACTTTCCCAACTGCCATGCACATTGCGGCCTACAAAATGGTTGTGGAAACCACCATCCCTGGGGTTCAAAAACTAAGGGATACGCTGAAGGCCAAGTCCGATAAATTTATGGATGTGGTGAAAATCGGACGTACCCACTTTATGGATGCAACGCCATTGACTTTGGGACAGGAATTTTCAGGTTATGTGGCGCAGTTGGATCATGGCCTTAGAGCTTTGAAAAATACCCTGGCCCACCTTTCTGAATTGGCCTTGGGAGGAACTGCAGTAGGTACAGGCTTGAATACCCCTAAAGGTTATGCGGAGTTGGTGGCCAAAAAGATTGCTGAATTTTCTGGCCAACCATTTGTTACTGCTCCTAATAAATTTGAAGCCTTGGCGGCTCATGATGCGATTGTTGAAACCCATGGTGCTTTGAAGCAATTGGCGGTTAGCTTGATGAAAATTGCCAATGATATCAGGATGCTTTCTTCCGGCCCCCGTTCAGGAATCGGTGAAATATTGATTCCTGAGAATGAGCCCGGTTCTTCTATCATGCCAGGGAAAGTAAACCCAACCCAGGCTGAAGCCATGACCATGGTTTGTGCCCAGGTAATTGGTAATGATACGGCAGTTTCAGTGGGTGGCTCCAATGGCCATTTTGAACTGAATGTGTTCAAGCCTATGTTGGTGCACAACTTGTTGACTTCTGCCCGTCTTATCGGAGATGCCTGTGTGTCTTTCCATGACAATTGTGTTATTGGTATTGAGCCAAATACGCCATTTATCCAGAAGCACCTGGAAAACTCATTGATGTTGGTAACTGCCCTCAATACCCATATCGGTTATGAAAAGGCGGCTGCCATTGCTAAAAAAGCCCATAAAGAAGGAACCAGCTTGAGAGAGGCAGCCTTGGATTTGGGTTACCTTACTGATGAGCAATTTGACGAATGGGTAAAACCAGAAGATATGATTGGAGGTTTGAAGTAAAATTCCGGTCATTTTAAATCTAAAAAGACCGATATTTTAACTTTACTTTATCCAAATTTTAAAAGAAGAAGTGTATTTTGTACTTTACGTACATAATGCTTCTTCTTTTTTTATTTATAGCTAAATCATAATAGGAAATATGGTTTTAAGATACCTTTTCTTGAGTTGCTTTTACCTTTGTTTGGTATTGGTGGGGACTACTTCCGCTTTCGCGCAACTATCCAGGGATGAAAAAAAAGCCCTTAAAAAAGAAATCCGAAAAATGGACCCAGAAGATCTCAAAGCCCTCAAAGAGCAATTAAAAGGACAGGAACAACAGATAGATTCTCTGAAAGCAAAAGCTCTGAAATTGAAGGCTGTGGAGGAAATGATGGCCAATCAAAAAATGGCCATGCAAACCTTACAGGAAAAGTATGATCAATTGGAGGAGGACTATACCAGTGTGATGATGGAAAAAGCCCATGAAGAGCTTCATGAAGAGGAATGGAATCATGGGGTGGTCTTTAGGGTGCAAATTGGTGCCCTGACCCAAAAGGAATATGAAAAGGAAATTCCATCAGATTTTGCCATGGAGGTAGAGAAGAATGATAATATGCAGAAGATGCTGATTGGATATTACCGGGACTATGAAGAGGCCAATACTTTTAAGAAATTGATGCGAAAAATTGGCATCAGCACCGCCTGGATTGTTCCTTATAAAGATGGTAAAAGGGTAAAGTTACATGAGGTGATGGATCAGGTGGTGGAGTAAGAAAGGGTGAACTCCCCAATAATAAATTTCGCATACTTCTAAACTAATTTGCCCCAAAACCTTTTTCCAGGTTGTTCTTCCGAAATATCCATTTTTCTTTTCATCTATTTGATAATCCGTGGTTTACCTAAGGAGGATTCAAACTGGATCAAATTATTGCACATTTTTTTGATATAGAAGCATTATAGTTTAGTAATTTAGACCGCATGGAGTTTAGGTGGGAAATAAAAAGTAAAGCAGATCCAATAACAGTACAATCCCTTAGCAGTGAGATTAATGTAAACCCAACATTGGCCAATTTGCTGGTGAACAGAGGCGTGGATGATTTTCAACAAGCCAAAGAGTATTTCAGGCCAGATCTGGATAAAATCCATCCGCCTTTTTTGATGAAAGATATGGATATTGCAGTGGATCGCTTGGTCCAGGCTGTAAACCAAAATGAAAAGATCCTGATCTACGGTGATTATGATGTGGATGGAACCACTTCCGTGGCCCTTTTTTATGGATATTTGCATGAATTTTATCCCCATGTTGATTTTTATATTCCCGATCGATATCAGGAAGGTTACGGGATTTCTGAAAAGGGGGTCCGTTATGCCGCTGAAAACGACTTTAAACTGATTGTCTCCCTGGACTGTGGGATCAAAGCCCTCGAAAATGTTGCCCTGGCCAAAAGCCTTGGGGTGGATTTTATCATTTGTGACCATCATACCCCTGGGGAAAAACTGCCGGATGCACTTGCAGTTTTGGACCCTAAAAGAAAAGATTGTAATTATCCCTATAAAGAGCTGAGTGGATGTGGTGTTGGTTTTAAACTGATGCAGGCTTTTGTCGAAAAAACCGGAAAAAATGCCAGCCATTTGTTCGGATACTTGGATTTGGTGGCCGTGAGTATAGCTGCTGATATTGTTCCCATTACCGGTGAAAACCGGATTTTGGCCTATTATGGACTGGAGAGGTTGAATAACAACCCCCGCCCGGGCTTGATGGCCTTGATTTTGGCAGGGAAAGGAACCCGGAGTTTGGATGAATTGCTGTCCAATAAGCACCTTTTGCAGCGGGAAATGCTGCAATTAAAAACCGATAAGGATATCAATATTTCGGATATTGTTTTCCGCATTGGTCCCCGGATCAATGCTTCAGGAAGGCTTGAACATGCCAAAGCTTCCGTGGAATTATTGATCTCTAAAGATATCCAGGATGCCTTACAGCGGGCTGAATTGGTGGAGGATGTAAATTCTGCCCGGAAAAACTTTGACGAAAATATCACCAAAGAGGCCATCCAGATGATCGAAGATATGGAGGCCATCAGACCTTATAAAAGCACCGTCCTCTTTAAAGAGGATTGGCACAAAGGGGTTATCGGAATTGTGGCCAGCCGTTGCATTGAGCAATTTTACCGGCCTACCATTATCTTGACAGAATCTAACAACAAGGCCACAGGGAGTGCGAGGTCAGTTTTTGATTTTGATATTTATTCGGCCATCAGTGAATGCAGTGATTTATTGGAACAATTTGGCGGGCATAAATATGCAGCCGGATTGACCTTGGCGGTGGACAAAGTGGAGGCTTTTCAGGAAAAATTTGAGGAGGTTGTCAGCCAAAGAATATCCGATATCCATACCAAACCTGTGCTGGAGGTAGATGATGAATTGGAGCTGGATCAGATCAATTACAAATTTTATAATATATTGCAGCAGATGACGCCTTTTGGGCCTGGTAATCCTGAGCCGGTTTTTTGTGCTAACCAGGTTTATGCCCGGAACATCAGGGTGCTTAAGGACAAACATTTGAAATTTGAAATCGTGCAGGATGGGCAGCAGACATTCCCGGTATGCATTGCTTTTGGATTTGCTACCTATTATGAAATGCTCAACAGCAAGATGAGATTTAATATTGCCTTTGAAATAAGAGAAAATACTTTTAGAAATACCAGTACCTTGCAGTTGTATGTCAAGGACATAAAATTTGATTGAGATGATATTACGTGGAGAAAACCTGGTCAAAATATATAAAGGGAAAAAAGTCGTCAACAATATCTCCGTGGAAGTAGAACAAGGGGAAATTGTAGGGTTGTTGGGACCCAATGGAGCAGGGAAAACTACTTCCTTTTATATGATTGTGGGCTTGATCAAGCCGAATGAGGGCAGGGTGTTTCTGGATCAGGATGAAATAACCAAACTTCCCATGTACAAAAGGGCCAACCTGGGCATTGGTTATTTGGCCCAGGAAGCTTCTGTATTCAGGAAATTAAGTGTGGAGGAAAATATCATGGCTGTGCTGGAAATGTCCAATATGTCCAAAACCGCACAGAAGGAGAAGGTAGAGGAGTTATTGGAGGAGTTTAGCCTTACTCATGTACGCAAAAACCTGGGTATGGTCCTTTCGGGTGGGGAAAGAAGAAGGACAGAAATTGCCCGGGCATTGGCCGTGGACCCAAAGTTTGTCCTTTTGGATGAGCCTTTTGCCGGGGTGGATCCCATAGCCGTGGAAGAAATCCAGTCCATTGTGGCCAAACTAAAAAATAAAAACATTGGCATTTTGATCACCGATCACAATGTGAACGAGACCCTTTCCATTACCGATAGAGCTTACCTGATGTTTGAAGGGAAATTGCTCAAAGCGGGTACTGCAGAAGAATTGGCAGCTGATGAACAGGTCCGAAAAGTATATTTGGGTAAACATTTTGAGTTAAAAAGAAAGATATAAGTTAATTTATGGAGGTGCTCAATACTTTTATGACCTGGATTTTTAAAATCCGAATTGGTCAAATTGATAATTTCAAAGAAAACCCCATCGAAGTTCAACAGGACATTTTTTTTGACCTGATCAAAACCGCCCGGAAAACCCAGATTGGGAAAAAGTACGGTTTTTCCGATGTCAAAAGCTATCAGGATTTTGCCAGGCAAATGCCAATTCACAATTATGAGCAGATGCAACCCTATATTGAGCAGACCATGAAGGGTGAGCAAAATGTCATTTGGCCAACAGATATCAATTGGTTTTCTAAATCTTCAGGCACCACTGGAAGCCGTAGTAAATTTATCCCTGTTTCCCAGGAATCCCTTGAGGATTGCCATTTTAAAGGGGGAAAGGACATGCTTTCCTTGTATGTCAACAACTACCCTAATAGTAAACTTTTTACCGGAAAAAGCCTGGCCATTGGAGGCAGCAGCCAGGTCAATACCTTGGATGTCAACAAAAACAGCCATTATGGGGATATTTCCGCTGTGATCATGCGGAACCTTCCCATGTGGGCCCAGTTGGCAAGAACACCTAGCCTTGAAACCGCCCTGATGAGCGAATGGGAGGCCAAAATTGAAAAGATGGCTAATGAGACTCTCAAGGAAAATGTGACCAGCATTTCCGGTGTGCCCACCTGGACTATTGTTTTGTTGCAAAGGATTCTGGAAATCACCAATTCTAAAAATATCCTGGAAGTCTGGCCTAATCTGGAAATTTTCTTCCACGGGGCAGTAGCATTTGGGCCTTACAGAAGGCTTTTTCAGGAATTGATCCCATCAGAAAAAATGCATTATATGGAGACTTATAATGCTTCTGAGGGATTTTTTGGCATTCAGGACAAAAAAGATTCCGATGAACTTTTATTGATGTTGGATTATGGGATTTTTTATGAATTCATTCCCATGGAGGAATGGGACAAGGAGGATCCCAAAGTCATTCCATTGGAAGAAGTAGAGTTAGGAAAAAATTATGCCATAGTGATCAGCACCAATGGAGGGCTTTGGCGGTATAAGATTGGAGATACGGTCAAGTTTACCTCCATCCGTCCTTACCGCATCAAAATTTCCGGCCGTACCAAGCATTTTATAAATGCTTTTGGGGAGGAGGTAATCGTGGAGAATGCCGAAAAAGCAATAGAGGTAGCTGCTGATGCTACCGGGGCCACTATAGTTAATTTTACAGCTGCCCCGGTATATTTTGACAGTGCTGATGGGAAGGGAGCCCATGAATGGGTGATTGAATTCAAAACCATGCCCAATGATGGAGAGTTGTTCAAGCAAAAACTGGATGAAACCCTCCGGCAGATCAATTCCGATTATGATGCCAAAAGGTACAAAGACTTGGCTTTGGACAAACCCAAAATTCATTTTGCCCAAGAAGGCTTGTTTGAAAAATGGATGAAAGCCCGTGGCAAATTGGGAGGTCAAAATAAAGTCCCCCGTCTCTCCAACGACAGGGATTATATGGATGATATATTGAAACTGTTGGAGTGAATTGGTTGAAAACTGGGAAAGTATTCAGATGTGAGATTTGAAACCCCAAAATTCCCCTTGAGGGGGACTTTCCCTTAGTGTTAGGGATAGGCTCCTCGTCTTCGGGGACAGCGTTGTCCCATAGATCGGTGTTATCCCGTCAGCTGTGCCCCAGCACAACCGGGGAAAGAGATCCAAATACCAAATTCTACATACCACATACTATTTAATCCTTTTTCAAAAAATTGATATTCCTCTTCAGCCCCTTCAGCTTGGTTCTTTTCACGGCTGATTTTTGGAATACTTTGCTAAATGTTTCCTGGGTAATTTCTTCCCAGTCTTTGTTGGTCATTTCTTTAAGGTCTGGATGAAGTTCAAATTGAGGCTCATGGTGGGGCTGGGAAAAACGGTTCCAGGGACATACATCCTGGCAGATATCACATCCAAACATCCAGTTTTCAAATTTTCCCTTCATGGATTGGGGCAATTCATCCTTGAGCTCAATAGTGAAATAAGAAATGCACTTGGATCCATCCACCACACCGGCTTGAACGATGGCATCCGTAGGGCACGCATCAATGCAGCGGGTACAAGTGCCACAATAGTCCTTGGTCATTGGAGCATCAGGAGTAGCCTCCAGATCAATGATTAATTCTGCAAGGAAAAAGAAGCTGCCCATTTTCCGGTTGAGCAAGAGGCTGTTTTTACCCTGCCAGCCAAGTCCAGCTTTTTGCGCCCATTGCCTTTCCATTATCGGGGCAGAGTCCACAAAAGCCCTTCCTTCAACATCTCCGATTTCCTCCTTAAGGAGGGTTAAAAAGGTCTTTAATTTGTCTTTGATGACAAAATGGTAATCTTTGCCATAAGCATATTTGGCAATTTTGTAATCAGATTTTCCTTCAGGAAGTTTTTGTTTCGGATAGTAATTGTAAATCAGGCTGACCACTGTTTTGGCTCCTTCCACCAATTTAGTGGGATCCAGTCTTTTGTCAAAATGGTTGGCCATATAGCCCATTTTCCCTTGGTAGTTTTTATTGAGCCAAGCTTCCAGTTTGGGAGCTTCTTCCTCCATAAATTCTGCTTGGGAAATGCCACAAAAATCAAAGCCCAGTTCCTTGGCTATTTTTTTTAGAACAGAAGCATGATGATCTGGATGCATGATGGAAAATTGTACCTTATAATAGAGGGGAGTTTAGATTTTGTTTATTCTCCAAATAGGGATCCGAATTGCCCCCCGAAATGAGGGCGGATGTCCAGGTGTTTATAGGCCAGTTCTGTGGCCACCCTTCCCCGGGAAGTTCTTTTGAGGTAACCCTCCTGGATCAGGAATGGTTCATAAACCTCTTCAATGGTTTCGCCTTCTTCTCCACAAGCCGTAGCGATGGTGCTTATGCCAACAGGGCCGCCTTTAAATTTGTCAATAATGGTAAAAAGGATCCTGTTGTCCATTTCATCCAAACCATTTTCATCTACATCTAGGGCATTAAGGGCCATTTTGGCGATGTCCAATGTGATTTTTCCTTGTCCTTTAAT
The DNA here is from genome assembly GCF_030409905.1 of Echinicola jeungdonensis. NCBI lineage: Bacteria > Pseudomonadati > Bacteroidota > Cytophagia > Cytophagales > Cyclobacteriaceae > Echinicola > Echinicola jeungdonensis. Next base: position 1,426,629 of record NZ_JAUFQT010000001.1, on the reverse strand, counting down.
ATCTGCAAAATCCCGGGTCCTGCGCAATAACGTGTTGGCAATCCTGGGGGTGCCCCGGCTCCTGCGGGCAATTTCAAAGGCGGCAACCTCATCAAGGGGAACCCCTAAGATTCCAGCAGAACGGGTGACGATATCGGTCAGTAATTGGGCATCATAATATTCCAGCCTTGCATTGATCCCGAAACGTGCCCGGAGTGGGGCAGTTAAAAGACCTGAACGTGTGGTTGCTCCAACAAGGGTAAATGGATTGAGGGAAATCTGGACCGAGCGGGCATTAGGTCCGGAATCTAGCATTATGTCTATCCGGAAATCCTCCATGGCCGAATAAAGGTATTCTTCTACCACGGAATTTAAGCGGTGGATTTCATCGATAAAGAGCACATCTCCTTCTTCCAAATTGGTCAGAAGACCTGCCAAATCGGAAGGTTTGTCCAATACAGGGCCTGAAGTGATTTTAATATTGGACTCCAGTTCATTGGCAATGATATGGCTAAGGGTAGTCTTGCCCAATCCAGGAGGGCCATGAAGCAGGACATGGTCCAAGGGCTCATTCCGCTTTTTGGCAGCCATTACAAATATTTGGATGTTGTCCAAGATCTTTTGCTGGCCGGTAAAGTCATCAAAGCTTAGAGGCCTTAAGGCTTTTTCCACCTCTCTGTCCGTGGAACTTAAATGTTCATTGTCGCCACTTAAATAATCTTCTCTCATGTTGTCCGCTTTCCTTGCTTACAAATATAGGAAATATAGAATTGGAAGAAATTTAAATCCTCTTAATGATTCGTTGCCTATTATTCAAATCATATGGTTTAGTTTAATTGGATCTACTTTTCCCATTGATGAAAAAGTAGACAAAAAATCTAGGCATGTGGTGGAGTTTTTAAATTGGGTATTTCGTTTTGTCTTTTAGATTGAATTTAGGGTTACCCAATTTAAATTTTAAGAAAATTGTTCCGACCTAAAAATGAGCGGATCTCGCTCGCTACTTCGCTAGCTAGCTCATTTTTTTTTCGGTCTCCTCAAATTCCTTAAAACCAACCCCACCAAGGGCCGAGCTGGAAAATGCGTAAAAAGACTCCTTTTCATTTTATATTTATTATATAATAACGATTTATAGAGAAATAAAAATTATAGGGTTTAATATGGAATGATTGAGGACCTGGCCATTTTTAAATTGGTTGGATCTTTAAATCTTTCAATTTTTTCAATCTTAAAATATAAAGGTAACTTTCGGGAAATTTTGAAATCCATGCATAAGAACGCCAGGAAAAACATTATTTACTCTATCATCCTGCTGATGGTGGTCTTTTTGGTTTACCTCTACCGGCAAAACCAACAATCCACTTCAGTTCCTGTACCCGAAAAGGAAGGTAAAATGGTGATCAGTGGAGAAACTATGGGAACTACTTACCGGATCATTTATCTGGATCAGCTAAACCGGGATTTTAAGGCATCTGTGGATTCTTTGTTGTTGGCATTTAACCAATCATTGTCCACCTATATGGAAGATTCAGAATTGAGCCGCTTTAACCGTCAGGATACCTTGGTTTTTGAATCACCCTTTTTCCCGACTGTACTAGAAAAAAGCCGAGAGGTTCACGCTCTGACGGAGGGAGCATTTGACCCTACGGTGGGGCCATTGGTTAATGCCTGGGGTTTTGGCCCTGAGGGGGGGCAAAAGAAAGGTGATAGCCTTGCTATTCCGCAAATATTAAGATGGGTAGGCTTTGATTTGATTCAATTTGATTCCCTAAAAGCCTGGAAAAGCCGACCAGAGGTCTATCTGGATTTTAGTGCTATCGCCAAAGGTTATGGGGTGGATGTGGTCGGTGATTTTTTAGAGGCTAAAGGTGTTTCCGATATGTTGGTAGAAATAGGGGGTGAGCTGATAGCAAAGGGAACCAATGAAAATGGTGAGCTTTGGAAGGTGGGGATTAATACTCCTGAAGAGGAAGCAGGAGCCCAAGATATTTTCAGCATCATTGCCCTGGACAATAAAGGGATGGCTACCTCTGGAAATTACAGGAATTTTTATGTCAAAGACAGTGTGAAATATTCTCATACCATCGACCCTAAATCCGGTTATCCCGTTAATCACAGGCTTTTAAGTGCTACGGTCCTGGCAGAGGACTGTATGACCGCTGATGCTTTTGCCACTGCCATGATGGTGATGGGCAAAGAAAAAGCCATTGAATGGGAGGAAAAAATGGAAAATATTTCGGTTTTTTTGATATATAATGATTCTTCAGGTATGCGGACCTATGTAAGTGAGCAGCTTAAACCTTTTGTTTCCCATTTAAAAGAAGATATACAGGAATGATCTTACAATTCATTATACTTTTTATTTCCGCTTTTGTGGCTGGGGTTTTGGCGTTTACTATTCCCCAATGGAAAGAAAAGAATTTTAAATTGATCCTGGTTTTTGCAGGGTCTTACCTTTTTTCCATTACCGTATTACACATTTTGCCAGAGCTATTTGGCAAAACTGATTCCGCCTATTACATGGGCCTATATGTTCTGATTGGTTTTTTGCTTCAACAAGTTTTGGAGTTCCTTTCAGCTGGGGTGGAACATGGTCATATGCATCATCATGGTGGAAGCAAAAAGACAGTTTGGATGGTGATGGTGGGATTATCCTTGCATGCTTTTTTGGAAGGGACATTGCTAACCCAGCAGCCTTCCCTTTCGGGCCACCACCATGGCAGTGAAACCCTGCTTTGGGGCATTGTTATGCACAAGGCCCCAGCAGCTTTTGCCTTAGTCGCAGTTTTGGCGAATAGCCTTTCCAGGAAGTGGGTGTTTATTTTGTTAGGGCTTTTTGCATTGGCTTCCCCTTTAGGTATGGTTTCCAGTGGAATGATGTTATCAGGAAACCTGATTGGCTCAGGAGCTATGGAAGTGATGTTTGGTCTGGTGGCAGGAGGTTTTTTGCACATCAGTACAACTATCTTTTTTGAGACCAGCCCTCACCATAAATTTCACCTTAATCGCCTACTGATTAGTGTTTTGGCTGCGCTGATTGCCATACTTTCGGAATATTCATTGTAAGGATAATTCCTTAAATATAATTGCCTGATTTGTAGTGGGAATCTTGAAGGACAAGTTATTTTGTGATTTGTTAATTCGTTAATTGTTAAACCGTAACCTTTGGATTTTGATTAATGGCTCAGCTACCGGGATGTTGGGTTAAGTTATTTTATCGCTTTAATAATGTTCAACTCCTCTGGAGTTGGAAGGAATAGATTCTGTAATTTCTCTAAGATGCTCCCAGGGTTATTTTTGTTCAAGCCCTACAGGCTTGAGGAAACTTGTGGTGGCCTCTTAATTAATTTAACCTATCTTTCAAGGGAGCTATTGTAGGTTAATAATTCCCAACTGGAGATTTTCTTCCACAACCCTGGATTTTGAAACCCAAACCAACTTCAAGACAGAATGAAAAAGGCCTGGATTGGAGAAAATCAGTTCTAAAAAATTTCCTTGGTTATGAAATGGACCATTCTGTGGGACACAGACCGAGGTGAGGGAAGAAGCCTGTTAAGGCTTCAACCACAATAACCCTGGGTGAAACCCGGGGTTAATAAAGATGATTGGAGTGTATACCTTTGACTGGACAATAAGTTAAGCTCTTTTCTTAAATTTGAAACAATGAGTAATAGAGAAAGGAGAACATTTGACAAGGCCTTTAAAACGATGGCCGTAGAGCTTCATTTGAATGGAAAAATAAGTACTGAAGTTGGAAGAGAACTTGGGATTGGACCAGACCTGGTCAGGCGTTGGGCCAGGGAATTTAAAGCAAGTGAATCCAGCAGCTTTCCCGGAAACGGGAAACAGCATCTAACAGAAGAAGAGAAAGAAATCCTTGCCTTGAAAAAAGCCCTGAAAGAAGCCGAACTGGAGCGTGATATTCTAAAAAAGGCAGTAAGCATCTTTTCCAAGGGGGACAACAAATATTCCGGTTCATAAGGGCTCACAGGCACGAGTTTGCTGTTGAAAAGATGTGCAGGGTTTTTAAAGTAAGCAGAAGCGGTTTTTATGGCTGGCTTAACCGAAAACCATCCAAATGTGCTGAGGAGCGAGAAGAAGTATCCAGGGAAATCCATAAAATCTATGCTGAAAGCAAGTGCCGGTATGGAAGTCCGAAGATAACCATTGAGCTTAGGGACAGGGGCTTTTCGGTGTCCAGGCCAAGGGTTGCCAGGATAATGAAAGCAAATGGGCTCAGGAGTGTGATATCGGGGAAGTTCAGTGTCTGTACCACTGAATCTAACCACAGTTTCAGAATCAGTCCGAACCTGCTTAACAGGAACTTCAGCCCTGATGGCCCTGCAAAATCATGGGTATCGGACATTACCTACATCTGGACAGAAGAGGGATGGCTTTACCTGACCATGATCATGGACCTGTATGACCGTAAGATAATCGGATGGTCGATGTCCACCACCATGCATGCCGGGGCAACAGTTATACCGGCATGGCGAATGGCACAGATCAACAGGCCTTTTTTCAGAGACCTGGTTTTCCATTCAGACAGGGGCGTACAATATGCCTGCGGTGAATTCAAGAATGAACTCGATTCTGAAAAGGTGAGGCAGAGCATGAGCAGAAAAGGAAACTGCTGGGACAATGCAGTAGCTGAAAACTTCTTCAAAATCCTGAAATCGGAAACAGGATACCGTAAATACGGATCAGTAATGCAAGCAAAACAGGAAATTTTCGAATTTATTGAAATCTGGTACAATAGGAACAGGAGACACTCCTCACTTGGGTACCTATCACCTGATCAGTTCGGAAAAACCAACAAAAAAATTACCGTATAAAGACTGACCTCGAAATTGTCAGGGTGATTTTTTTTTCAATATCGCACTGACAATTTGAGGAGCCCGCGGCAGGCGTTATTATATTAACATAGAGCTTAATCATTTGTCCAGTTTTTTGTTGCAAATCCAGATGGACACCCAGTCAACAACCCCTTTTGGGGTTGAACTAATCAATTGATCGATTAATCTGCCAATACAGTACAATTTTTTACTTTTGATATCCTCAAATAGGCTTATTGATGGTAAATATTCCGAGGTGATTAATATTTCGAAAATTAATTGATCGTATGTTACTGTGCTGATTGGCTTATAAAATGTTTGGGTTTTTTATGGCTTATCAGGGATTTTATTGTTAATTCAGGGGTGAAAATTAATTGGAGAATTATGTTTGGAAGGAAATGAGCTATTTTCTTTAGTGTTTTGGCCAATTAATATTTCTGAATAACTAATTAACCTAACCCCAAAATTTTAACCTTTGATCATGAGTCATCAAGAAAAAATGAAGGCCTATTGGAGGAAGAATATAAAGATACTTCTTTCCCTATTGGCTGTTTGGTTTACCGTTTCCTTTGGTTTCGGAATTATTTTAGCAGAACCCCTGAATCATATCCAATTGGGTGGATATAAATTAGGGTTCTGGTTTGCCCAGCAAGGATCCATTTATGTTTTTGTTGTTTTAGTTTTTGTGTATGTCTGGCTGCTCAACAGGCTGGACAGGAAATTTGATGTACACGAATAATTCAATTTTTAGAAAAAATCATGGATATACTTACTTGGACTTATATATTGGTAGGGCTGTCATTCGCCCTATATATTGGAATTGCTATTTGGAGCCGGGCAGGTTCTACCAAAGAATTTTATATTGCCGGAGGCGGGGTCTCTCCCTTGGCCAATGGCATGGCAACAGGAGCTGACTGGATGTCAGCTGCTTCCTTTATTTCTATGGCCGGGGTGATTGCCTTTGCCGGTTATGATGGATCTGTTTATTTAATGGGCTGGACAGGTGGTTATGTGCTTTTGGCTTTGCTTCTTGCGCCATATTTGAGAAAATTTGGAAAATTTACCGTACCTGATTTTGTGGGTGACCGCTATTATTCCAACAAGGCCCGGGTGGTGGCAGTGATCTGTGCCATTTTTATTTCATTTACCTATGTGGCCGGACAGATGCGTGGTGTGGGTATTGTGTTTAGCCGCTATCTGGAAGTGGATATCAATACCGGAGTTTATATCGGGATGGCTATCGTTTTCTTTTATGCAGTGCTTGGAGGAATGAAAGGAATTACCTATACGCAAGTGGCCCAGTATTGTGTTTTGATTTTTGCTTTTTTGGTACCTGCCATATTTGTTTCCATGCAGTTGACCAACAACCCAATTCCACAACTTGGATTGGGGGGTACTGTGGAAGATGGTACCTTTTTATTGGACAAGCTGGATGGAGTATTAACAGATTTGGGATTTCATGAATATACCACTGGCAGTAAGCCCATGATGGATATGTTTGCCATTACTTTGGCTTTGATGGTGGGGACGGCAGGATTGCCCCATGTGATAGTTCGGTTTTTTACTGTACCAAGAGTGAAAGATGCCCGTTTGTCTGCTGGATTTGCCTTGGTTTTTATAGCCATTTTGTACACCACTGCTCCTGCGGTGGCCGCATTTGGGATTTATAATGCTATCGATACAGTTGCAGAAAAGCCGGTAGACGATTTGCCAGAATGGGTGGGAAATTGGCAGCAAACCGAGTTGATAAAAATCAATGATAAGAATGAAGATGGTATTGTCCAATATTCAGCCGATGAGGCAGTCAACGAACTGACAATTGACAAGGATATCATGGTATTGGCCAACCCGGAAATTGCCAAACTACCCAATTGGGTTGTAGGGTTGGTTGCCGCAGGGGGGATGGCGGCAGCCCTGTCCACTGCAGCAGGACTATTATTGGTGATTTCCACTTCCGTTTCCAGGGATTTGGTGAAAAATTTTAACCCCGATATTCCCGAAAAGAAAGAATTGCTCATTGCCAGGGCAGCTGCGGCGGCAGCTGTGGTGATTGCCGGATATTTTGGAATTCATCCTCCTGGATTTGTGGCCGAAGTGGTTGCCTTTGCTTTTGGTTTGGCGGCAGCTTCTTTTTTCCCAGTGATTATCATGGGGATATTTTCCAAAAGGATTAATAAGGAAGGTGCTATTGCCGGGATGTTGTGTGGCCTGATATTTACCCTAAGCTATATAATCTATTTCAAGTTTGGTCAGGAACTTTTTGGTGTTCATCCCAACGAGCTGGATGCCGATAACTGGTGGTTTGGTATTTCTCCTGAAGGCGTCGGTTCTTTGGGCATGATTTTAAACTTTTTAGTTTGCTTTATTGTGTCCAAAATGACACCTCCACCTCCACAGGAAGTTCAAGATTTGGTTGAGGATATCAGGGTGCCAAGAGGAGCAGGAAAAGCCCATACCCATTAAGTGTTGATGGTGTGATTAAAGAATAATTAACAATACTTAACGGCTATGACATCCGATTAAGCAATTATTTGCTTAGCTTTATGAAGGATGTGCCAATGAAAATGGTCCTTTTCCTTTGGCAGGCAAGAAATGCTCAAAAGCAGGAAGAGCAATTCTTTTAATTTTTGATATATTGATAATTTACCAGATTAATAATAAAACCTAAAATAGTAGCGCTGACATGAGTGATAGAATACATACCCTGAGTGGGTATTTTCATGAATATCAAAAAAGTTTAGCAGAACCGGACAAGTTTTGGGCCCGTATTGCTGATTCCTTCCATTGGAGGAAAAGATGGGACAAGGTGCTGGATTGGAATTTTGAGGGGCCGGATGTCAAATGGTTTGTTAATGGAAAGCTGAACATCACTGAAAATGTTTTGGAAAGGCATCTCTTTACCTTGGGAGACCGGCCCGCCATTATCTGGGAACCCAATGACCCCAATGAGGAAGGCAGGGTGCTGACTTATCAGGAGCTTTACCATAAAGTATGTAAATTTTCAAATGCCCTAAAAGCCAAAGGAATTGGCAAGGGTGATAAAGTGATCATTTATATGCCCATGGTGCCGGAAGCAGCAGTAGCCATGCTGGCTTGTGCAAGGATTGGGGCGGTTCATTCCGTGGTTTTTGCAGGATTTTCCAGCAATGCCCTTGCTGACCGGATCGAGGATTGCCAGGCGAAAGCAGTACTTACTTCTGATGGTAATTTTAGGGGAAAAAAGAAAATCGAGGTGAAAGCTGTAGTGGATGAAGCCCTTGAAAAGACCAATGATGTTGAAACCGTGGTTGTTTATCAAAGAACCAAGCAGGATGTGGTAATGAAGGAAGGCAGGGATTACTGGTGGCATGACTTTATTGCAGGTCAGGCAGAAACCAATACTGCTACCGAGATGGACAGTGAGGATATGCTTTTTATCCTTTATACTTCAGGATCTACAGGCAAACCTAAAGGGATTGTCCATACTACTGGAGGGTATATGGTTTATTCCAAATATACATTTGAAAATGTTTTCCAATATTCTCCAGGTGATATTTATTGGTGTACAGCAGACATTGGCTGGATTACCGGACACTCTTATATTGTATATGGTCCACTGTTGGCGGGGGCTACCTCTATCATGTTTGAAGGGGTGCCTACCTATCCGGATGCAGGCCGTTTTTGGGCCATAGTGGACAAATACAAAGTCAATCAATTTTACACTGCTCCAACTGCCATCCGGGCATTGGAGGCCCATGGCACCGAACCCATTGAGCCTTATAAATTGGATTCACTTAAAGTGTTGGGTACTGTAGGAGAACCGATCAATGAAGAAGCTTGGCACTGGTATCATACCCATGTGGGCAAAAACCGATGTCCCATTGTGGATACCTGGTGGCAAACGGAAACCGGAGGAATTATGGTGTCACCATTGGCCGGTGTAACCCCCAATAAACCTGCATATGCTACCCTTCCATTGCCTGGAGTGCAACTGGCCATCGTTGACCCTGAAGGCAATGAGTTGACAGGAAATTCGGTAGAAGGTAACCTTTGCATAAAATTCCCATGGCCAGGCATGTTAAGGACCACCTATGGTGATCATGAACGGTGTAAGCAAACCTATTTTGCTACTTACAAGGGAATGTACTTTACCGGTGATGGTGTGAAACGGGACCATGATGGTTATTACAGGATATTGGGTCGTGTGGATGATGTGATCAATGTTTCTGGTCACAGAATGGGTACCGCAGAAGTGGAAAATGCCATCAATGAGCACCCCAAAGTTATTGAATCTGCAGTGGTAGGTTATCCCCATGAAGTAAAAGGTCAGGGCATTTATGCTTATGTCATCTGTGATATGACCAACCGTACAGTGGAAAACCTTACCAATGAGATCAAGGAAACGGTGAGGAAAATAATCGGACCAATTGCCAAGCCTGATAAAGTCCAGATTGTATCCGGACTCCCTAAGACCCGTTCCGGAAAGATCATGAGAAGGATTTTACGTAAGGTGGCAGAGGGAGCAATGGATGATATGGGAGATACTTCCACATTATTAGATCCCGAGGTAGTAGAAGAAATTAAAAAGAACAGAATCAATTAATTCCAAATTTAGTGTTTATAAAGGGCCGTTTTTCGATTGAAGAAAAGCGGCTTTTTTTTTGAGTTATAGCCTCACATTTCAGGAGTCAAGATTTATGAATCTCAATTTCTTGATAACAAATAATAAATAACCAATAACTAATTCAAATAATGTCAATCAGTAATACCCCCCCTTGATACCTTTTTACTTTTACCTTTCGGGAGTTTTTGAGTAATTTGCCAACCAAAATGAGCAATAATGACAAGCCTTATCAAAATAAGGTATGGTTTTCCCAACTGCTCCAACCGAAATAACCATGTCAAACGTCATTGTCAACCGGGTTAAGGAATTTCTATTTCGTTTTCCTCCTTTCAGTTTTCTTTCCGATGAGCTTTTGGAAAGTGTGGCCAAAGAGGTGGAATTAATGTATTATGCCAAAGGGGAATACATGTTTCACAAAGGTGATCCTGCCAAACCTCATTTCTTTGTCCTGAAAGAAGGATCCATCAATCTTACGGAAGAAGAGGATGGGAAGCAGCAAATAAGGGATTATTGCGATGAAGGGGATGTTTTTGGGGTATTGGCCTTATTGGGAAAAAGGCCTTATGTCCTCAATGGTTTTGCTGCAGAAGATAGTTTGGTTTATGCGGTTCCGGTGGCCGTATTTGATAAGATTTTAAAGGAAAACAGTCAAGTCAGCCTTTATTTTGCTGCAGGATTTGCTGCCGGTCAGGTGGTGATCCGGACGGATCTTTCCCAATCCCAAAAGGCCAGGAGCTTATTTAGAGATCCTTCCACCGACCATGGCCTGTCTGTTTTTTCGGGCAAAGGAAAAATCAACTTTTCCAAACAGGTTTTGCATTGCAATTTGGGGGATACGGTAAGACATGCCGCCCAATTGATGCAGGAAAAGGGGGTAGGATCCATTGCCATTTTAAATCATGAAGGCTTTCCCCAAGGTATTATTACCGATAAAGATTTTAGGAACCGCTTGGTGGCAAAGGGCTTGCCCTATTCCACAACTGTGGAGGAACTCATGACTTCTCCGGTGATAACCATGCACATTGAAAGCGATTTCCCCTCCCTATACCTGACCATGATCAAAAACCGGATCCATCATTTGATTTTGACCGAAGATGGAACCGATCAAAGTAAGGTCATGGGGATTCTTTCCGACCATGATGTGTTTTTGTCCCAGGGTAACAGCCCTGCAGTTTTGATCAACGCATTGATGAATACCTGGAATATCCAGGAAATGGCCAGTATCCGGAACAGGGCAGAGGCCTTACTTCAATATTATCTGGAAAATGAGGTTTCTATTGATTTTGTTTCCAGCATCATCTCCGAGGTCAATGATGTAATCATCCAAAGGGCGGTAGTATTGGCCAAAAAGAAATATGATTCGGCTTATCCGGAGGAGATTACCCAGATTCCTTTCAGCTTTCTTTCCCTGGGAAGTGAGGGCAGACAGGAACAGTTGCTGAGAACGGACCTGGACAATGCACTGGTGTTTGAGGATGTCCCTGAGGAAAAGCTAAACCAAGCCAAAGCCTATTTTGGAGAAATTGCCCAGGAAGTAATTAACATTTTGGTTTCCTGTGGCTTCCATACCTGCCCAAGTGAGGTGATGGCCAGCAATCCCAAATGGTGCCAGCCCTTATCTGTATGGAAGGATTATTTCAGTCATTGGATCAATTTGCCTGATCAAAAATCTCTATTGAATGCCACCATATTTTTTGATTTTAGGAGGGTGTATGGGAACAAAACCTTGGTGGAAAAAATGACGGATCATGTTTATCAGACTATCGAGGTAAGAAAAACCTTTTTAAGCTTTTTGGCCAAAAATGCCCTTCAAAACCCTCCTCCATTGGGCTTTTTCAGAAATTTTATAGTGGAAAACTCTGGGGATCACCAGGACAAATTTGATATTAAGCTGCGGGCCATGATGCCCTTGGCTGATGCTGCCCGTTTATTGGTATTGAGTCATCGCATTGTTGGAATCAATAATACTTTCCGAAGGTTTGAAAAATTGGCTGAGCTGGAGCCTAAGCACAAGGAATTGTTTTTGGAGGCAGGAAAAGCCTATGAAATATTTATGCGTTTAAGGGCCATTGAAGGGATAGGGAATGGTAATTCAGGGAGGTTTATAAGCCCTGGTTCCTTAGGGAAATTACAACGACAACTTCTTAAAAATGCTTTTTCCCCCATTCATCAGCTTCAAGAGGTATTGGCTATTAGGTTTCAAACCGATTTAATTCAAGATTGATGAGTTGGTTTAATATTTTTAAAAAAAGGCCTCCCAAAACCCCACTGGTCAAGAAGTATGAGGCCGGATTTGAAAAGCCTATACCCAAAAGTCGAACATTAGGCGAATTGGAGTTTGTGGTCCTGGACACAGAAACGACTGGTCTAGATGTAAAAAAAGATCATATTTTGGCCTTTGGAGGGGTGAAAATCCAGGAAAAAAAGATCAAAATAGAAACCTCCAAGGAGCATCTCTTATTCTCTAAAAAGCAAAATATATCCAGTATCAAAATCCACGAAATCATTCAATCGGAAAATGCCCTTCCCCTGGATGATTTTGTAGAAGAATTTCTTCCTTATCTGGGGACAGGTATTTTGGTAGCCCATCATGCAGGTTTTGATGTGGCTATGTTGGAAAAAGCAGTTCGTCCTTACGGATTGAAAAGATTGCTAAACCCCGTCTTGGATACCGGGGACTTGGCCATTAGGTTGGAGCATGGAATCAGGCTGGATCCCAGCCGGGTAAATTTGAAAGATTATTCCCTGGATGCCCTTTGTGAACGTTATAAAATCCCAATCCATGACAGACATACCGCCGCAGGAGATGCTTTCCTGACTGCCCAATTGCTACTCAAATTGTTAAAATTTGCCGAACAAAAAGGAGTCAGGAACTATAGGGATTTGATGAGATGGTAAATTTAAGAGGAAAGAGGTTAGAATAAAGAGCAAAGATTCTCAAATCTCATGTCTCAAATCTCACTTCTACTATTTCAGTTCCACTCCCATCTGTCCAGTTGACCTCAAATAAATCCGGATATCTTCTTTGGTGGTGTAGATTCCTTCGACATCCAATTCAGGTCTTTTTACCCTAAAGGTGGCAAAATCCGTTTCGATATACCCTTGTTTCTGCAATTCCAACCGGGCTTCCCGAATATAATCTCCAATGGGATATTCCGCATATTTCCGGATTTCCTCCAGGACTTTGCCTTGATGCATCCAGCTTGCACTTTTTGCCAGGATGTTTTTGGTCTGTAGATCAAAATCAATGTCCTCAAAAACAACAGCCTCCCGGTTGGGGTCATAAGTGGGCCTAGCTACCAAGAAAACTTTCCCCTGAAGGTCTTTTTTGCCATTTCTTTTGGCAGTGAATTCAACCTCTACTAATGCACGGTCTCCAAATTGCTGTGTGGTAAAACCCCTTGGGGTCAATTGGGTTTTACTGTTAATTTGAAAAGTTTTTCCGGCCATTTCCTTGTTGAGGTATTTATTGAGGCTTTGATAGGGAATGGCAATAGGCAAAGTGACATCCAGATAATTGCGATCTTCCCCATTATAATATAGGTCGGGCAAGGGCGGGACCTTCATTTCAGGTTTACTTCCTACCTGGGTAAATACTTCCCCTTCTATTCCTATGGCCATCTTTAGCTCATGATTGGCGGTCAATGATTCTTTAACCTTTATCTTTTTGGGGACGGAATATACAAAAACATCAAATCCATTTTGTTCAAGCTTTACAGGCTTGCCATACACTTGCCAGGTTTCCTGAATCATATTTCTGAAACTTATCCGGGTCAAATTGTCTCCGGTCAATTGGCTGTTCAGCATCTTTTGAACATGTTTTCTTAATATGGGGTCAAAGTCAATTTCATAGCCCAGCAGGTTGTATTTCAAAGACCTTCCCCAGCTTTCGATTTGGATGTTTTTGATGTTGACATCCCAATTTCGGCCTATTTCAGGCTCGAAACTGACCCTTGGAGCCAAGGATTCATCAAAAGGCAGGGAGGAGGAAATCACCTGTCCGAAGATTTCTTTTTCGATATTTAATTTCCCTTTGAGTTGGAGGGGAAGCTCCAACTGGAGGTGATTATTGTTAAGGGATTTTAGGGAAATTTCTCCTTTCCGCAACACATCCAGATCAGTATGTAAGCCATTACCCATGTCAAGGCCCTTTTCAGAATAAAGCTTTTCACTCAATTTCTGGTTGAGGTTTTTTTCTATATAGGACAATGGGATGGTCAGGGGAACATTGACCTTGGAAGTCGCTTTAGGTAAAGGTGAAATTTCCCCGTCAAATTTTGGCTTTTCTGGGTTGATGCGCTTACAGGCCAAAATGGGCAACAGCAATATTAATATATAGCAATACTTTTTCATGTCATTTTTCTTTGCCCCACAAGATTAAGAATTCAACGGGACATTTTGGGAATCCATGTGAGGCTTTTGCAATAATCATGCGTTAAATTTTCTTAAGGGAGGGGGAAGTAAATGGTATTTGAGTATTTAGTATATTAAAACCCGATTATATATTAATGTGGTATAAATTGCCTTCATTTCATTTTTGATGAAAGGGTTTTGCAGGTTTTTTTCTATAGGATTTTCTGATTAACAAAATCAAACTTTTTTAAGTTTTTGTTTATTTTTTTTCAGAAGTGAAATTTCGGGAAAGGGTTTCCGCCTTGCAGGTTTTGGCGTTAAGAAATTTAAGAAGTGGGTTGCAGAAGGCACTGGCATGCCTGCCCTCCGGGAGGCGGGTCTGATGGTGATGCTGCAAAAAACTATAGGTGATGCGGAAAATGGAGGAGTTTGGCTGTGCGTGAGAGGGCTTAAATTTTAGCCAAAAGATGCACAGCGGTGGGGTTTTTTGATTACTTTTTTTACCTGAAGCAAAAAAGTAATAAGGTAATTGGGGATAAACAATTATTGAAGGGTCAATTAGTAATTTGGATTTTGAGACAGTACCTCTTGATACTCTTTTCTGGCTGGGCGAAATAGAAATTGGTTCTATGAAATCTCTTATCTTTGTGTTCAAGTAAAAATTTACTGTTTATTCAACTTTCATTTATGTCCTGGAAAACTATCAACCAAATATCACAGATACAGCAGATCAAGGAAGAAAGCAAATTGCAACCTGTTTTGCTTTATAAGCATTCTACCCAATGTTCCCTTAGCCAAATGGCCTGGGACAGGCTTAAGCGAAACTGGAAGGATAGCGATTCCCAGGTAGTTACCCCTTATTACCTGGATTTATTGTCTTACAGGGAGGTATCTGATGCCATTGAGCAGGAGTTTGGAATTCAACATGAGTCTCCGCAGGTCATCCTGGTAAAAGATGGAATTGCATTTTACGATACCAGTCATATGGCCATTAATTATCAGGAAATAATGGGACAGTTTTAAGGTTTAAAAGAAAACAGAGTTTCTTTGGAGTTTCATTTTGCGTTTTTTTCGTAGAAATAGAAGAAACAAGAGCCAAGAAACAAGATTCAAGAAAAATTAGGATGAGGTGTATTTACCTTATGGCCAACGACCCTAATAAGTATCAACGGGAAAGAAGATGGAAGCCACCAAGAAAGCCAGGATGGAAATGATGAAGCCGAACATAAAGACCGTATAACTTTTCCGGAGCAGGATGTACTTTTTGGCAAGGACCTTTCCCAGGTAATAGATGTCCTTTGTCATGCTGCCATATAGAAATTCCGCATCCTTCATCATTTTTCCCATGCCCTCTTCGTATTCTTGCAGGCTCATTTTGTGAAAATTGCCAAAATAGAGCAGGTTGGCTTCATTTTTATCTATTGCCTCCTGGGTAACTCTGCCAGAGGTTACATTGGGCCGGGTAGCCAGTATGGCAAATACCATGGTGGTTAAACTGGTGCCCAAAAGGATTACGGTTGGAATTATAAAATTGGGGTATTCTTCCAATTTCCTCAGCAAAACCGACACGATAATGGTAAGTATAATGGAGTTTACAGAGATCATGATATTGGCTTTGTTGTCTGCAATGGAGGATAATTCCAAATGATTTCTGGAGGTGGTCCTGAATAGAGTTTCAACCCCTCTCTCTGTGCTTTTTTCCTTTTTTGGTTTTTTCTTCTTGGACTTTTTCCTTTTATCTATTTCTTCAACAAGCAGTGCCATGTTTTTACTTTTTCCTTGAGTCCAGGATTTTTGCGCATATTCGGTATGGTATTCATGTTTACCCAAAAAAATCAAATTGGATTTAAGCCAGGATAGTTCATCCATATCCAACACTTTCAATTGCACCAATTCTTCCCTCAAAAGAAGGGAACGGTCAAAATATTCCGGTTTACCAAGATGGGAAAGGTCTGCATCGCATAATATTTCTTCTATCAAATTTTTGGGGGACTGAGGCATTTGGGTGGATTGTATGCAGTTTTGAACTCGCTCAATAAATTTTTTCTCAATGCCTTCTTCTAATAAAAACTCCCGTGCCAGCTCCGCCCCTTCCTTTTCATGGTTTTCCAGCTTCGATCTAATCCAACAGCCTGTATCGTGAAACCAAGCGGCCGCAAGTAATACTTCCTGATCTAAACCAATTAACTTATAGGCTTTGGCCATTTCCTTAGAAGCCTCCACCACATCAAGGGTATGGTTTAAATTGTGATATTTAAATTTCTGGCCTTCATACTTTTCAAACAATTCCCTGACATGGCTTTCGATTTTTCCTAATAATGGATTTTTAGCATTCTGCATAATCAAAAATACTTGTAATCAATTAAATTTAACAGTATAAATATTCTAAAACATGAAACGGCTTATTTTTATATGCTTATTGATTTTTATACTAACCAATTCCTGTGGATTACGGGAAAATAGGTTTCCCGGGCCTTATGTTTCACCTGAAAATTATGATCTGGACCAACCTGAAAAGATGATTCTTCCCATGGCTTTAGATGAAATTTCAGGATTGACCATTGGCCCTGAAAATAGGATATGGGCCATTCAGGATGAAGCCGCCATTGTTTATGAACTGAACTGGCCTGACAACAGAGTGGTCAGAAGGAGCAAGTATGCAAAAAATATGGATGTGGAGGATATCCTTTTTGTCGAAAAGGGCTTGTTTGCCTTGAAGAGCAATGGAGATATTTATGAGATTATGGACATTTTTTCCAAAGAGGTGGATGCTAAAAAACACGATTTTCCATTTAATGGAAAAAGAGATATGGAAGCCTTGGGTTACTATGATGATGACAGGTTAATTCTATTTTGTAAAAAGTGCAATTTGGACAAGGATAAAAATGTGGCCAGTGCCTTCTTTTTTGATTTGAATTCCAACCAGTTTTCCAATGCCAAAGATTTTAAATTAACCGAAAAGAAAATCCGGGAATTATTAAATGAAGAAAGGCACTATAAGCTGACCGTAAAACCATCAGCAGTGGCCTTCAATCCGGTAGATCGAAAGTATTATGTATTGTCTTCGGTTGGAAAATGGTTATTGGTTATGGACAAATTTGGCGATTATGAGGAAGTATTCCGATTGAATCCCAGATTATTCAAGCAGGCTGAGGGCATTTGTTTCAATCAAATGGGAGATATGTTTATTTCCAATGAAGCCAGAGATGGTAATGCCAATATTTTAAAATTTAACTACAAGAAAAACCAGCAATGATAAAGAAAATTCCCATCCTGCTTTTTTTTCTATTGACCGCATTTGCAAATGGTCAAGAATTAAAACAGCGACTTTACTTAGTCGGTGATGGAGGGGAATTGGAAAATGGGTTACATCCAATAAGCAGTTTAATTGAGCAAATAATGGAGGAAGAGGATGAGCAGGTTAGGTCTGAATTGATTATCCTTGGAGATAATATTTATCCCAAAGGTATGCCTATCATTGGGGATGAAGCCCGATTGGAGAGCGAGAATATCCTAAAGGCCCAGGTCTGGCCAGCGCAATTTGTGGAGGGGCAAGTTTGGTTGATTCCCGGAAATCATGACTGGAAAAAAGGCAAAGATGGAGGTTGGGAAGCTATATTGAGGTCACAGGCATTTATCGATTCCCTGCATATTAAAAATTTAAACTGGGTGCCCAAAGATGCTTGCCCCGGTCCTTATGTTTCCAATTTCAATGAGGAAGCCCTATTGGTTTTTATAGACAGCCAATGGTGGTTACATTCCAATGAAAAGCCAGGAATTGATTCAGATTGTGAGTGCAAATCGGAGGAAGAACTTTTAGAAAGGATCAGGGATATTTTTGAAAACAATAGGGAAAAAATGATCATGCTTGTCATGCACCATCCCCTGAAAACCTTTGGAGAGCATAATGGCGCTTTTAGCTGGAAGGACCATATTTTTCCATTAACCTCAGCCAATCCTGATTTATATGTGCCTCTTCCCATAATAGGCTCCATATATCCTTTATACCGCACTTTTTTGGGAAATATCCAGGATGTGCCCCATCCCAAATATCAAACGCTTATCAATGGCCTGGAAGAAATTTTGGTCCAGCACCCCAGCTCCTTGGTGATTTCCGGCCATGAACATGCACTGGAATATACCATTGACCAAAGGGTCCAATATATTGTCAGTGGGGCAGGGTCTAAGTCTTCCAGGATAAAACGGAAAAATCCCGCTGAATTTACCTATGAAAATCAGGGATTTTCTACTTTGGATTTTTTTCAGGATGGGAAGGTTAAATTAAATTTTTACAGTCTGGAAAATGGAACTTCACCAATTTATGAAAAGGTCATTTTTCAACATCATGATGAAGAGGAAAAAGCATTTTCTAAGGGCCCTAGGGAATTTCCTGACTCTGTAGAGGTGGCTGCAAGTAAAAAATATCATGCCAGTGCATCCCAGGAAAAATTGTATGGGGAAAATTACCGGGCAGAATGGGGGCAGATAGTTAGGTTCCGGACTTTTGACCTGAAGAAGGAAAAAGGAGGAATGAAGATCCTGAAAAAAGGTGGAGGAATGCAAACCCGCTCTCTGCGTTTGGAGGATAAGAATAAGGATGAATTTGTATTAAGGTCGATAGAAAAATATCCCGAATCTGCTATCCCACAATCCCTCCGGAATACAATTGCAAAGGATATTGTCCAGGATCAGATATCAGCTTCTCACCCTTATGGGGCTTTGATAATTCCAACGCTTGCTGATGCAGTTGGAGTTTTCCATACCAATCCTGAACTGGTTTGGTTGCCGGATGATCCTGCATTGGGATCCTACCAGGAGAGATTTGGAGGAGCGGTCTACCTTTATGAAGGCAGGGAAATTTCCCCTCAAGAGTTGGAGGATGAGGATTATAAATTTTATAGCACCGATAAGATGTTGCGGAAGAGGTTTGAAGATCAGGATTTTGAATTAAATCAAAAATATATTCTCAGGGCCAGGATATTGGATTTGTTGATCGGGGACTGGGATCGCCATGATGATCAATGGAGGTGGATTGGCCTAGTCAAGAAAAAAGGAAGGGAATTCCTGCCCATGCCTAGAGACCGGGACCAGGCCTTTTTTGTCAATGAAGGCCTTTTCCCAAAAATAGCCAGCAGAAAATGGATCATGCCTAAATTCCAGGGCTTTGGTTATGAACTCCGGGATGTCAATGGTTACATGTTCAATGCCCGGTATTTTGATCGTTCTTTTTTGAATGATTTAGACAAGGAGGACTGGGAAGATGAATTAGATGTTTTTGTGGATCAGATGGACGATGATGTAATTGAAAGGGCTGTAAAGGAATTGCCCAAAGAAATATATCAACACCATGGAGAAGAAATAATTGCCAAACTCAAGCACAGAAAAACATGGCTAAAAGAAGAGGCTTTAAAATATTATGAATTCCTGTCCAAAAAAGTTGATGTGTATGGCACCTATAAAAGTGAGTTGATTGAAATCAGGCATGAGCCTGATGGAAAAGTGGATGTGGAACTCAGCAAGATTTCAAAGAAAGGCGATATCAAGCAAAAAATTTTCAACAGAAAATTTGATCCTTGGGAAACCAAAGAAGTAAGGGTTTACGGAATGGGAGGAAAGGATGAAATATCTATTACCGGTGAGGGACCTGGAAAAATCAAAGTCAGGGTTTTGAGTGGATTGGAGGAAGATAAAATTGTGGATGAAAGTAAACTGGGAAAAAAGGCCAATTGGATCTATCATTGGAAAAAGCAGGATGATGATATGAAATTGGGAAAATCCTCCAAAGTAATTCAGTCAAAAGAATCCAGCATTTATGATTTTGACAGAAAAGCATTTAAATATGATCTGCTTATGCCATTGGCATCTTTAGAATACAATGTTGATGATGGCATTTTTATAGGAGGCGGAGTTCAATGGACCAAGCATGGATTTAGAAAAGAACCCTATGCTATTCAACAGGAAATCAAGGGAAACATTGCCATAAAAACCGGAGCTTCCAATATTTATTACCAGGGTCATGCGGTAGATATGTTCGGAACCCTGGATTTGGAATGGGATGCATCTTTCAATGCGCCTAATAATGTCAATAACTTTTTTGGTTATGGTAATGAAAGTAGTGAATTTTTGAAAGATGAATTCGAACCAAGCTATTACCGGGCCCGCTATAATCAAATCAAACTAAACACCTGGATAAGGAAAGATTATAATGAGAACATTCACCTTAAACTAGGTCCTCTATTTCAAAGGGGTAAAATGGATGAAGATGATAATATCGGGAAGTTTATTTATTCCTCTGGGCAAACCGATATTGACATCGAAAAATTGAATGAAGAAAAATTGTTTTCAGGAGGAAATGCCCAACTGGTCATCGACCATACTGATCATCCTAAATTGCCCCAAAGAGGGGTTAAATTCCTTCATTCTTTTTCCTACTATCAGGGCCTTAATGATTATAGTGAAGACCTGGCCAGTTGGATTTCTGAGCTTTCATTGTATTGGAGCCGGCAGATCCCATCGAGGGTTACTTGGGCTACCCGTTTTGGGGGTGGGGTCAACTGGGGGGATTATGAATTTTTTCAAGCCCAGGTTCTGGGAGGCCAAAATAACCTGAGAGGTTACCGGAGAAACCGCTATATGGGGGATGCCATGATTTATAATAACACAGAGGCAAGAATCCAATTGAATAGAATTACCACCCGGTTATTTCCAGCAACCATTGGGCTTACCTTATTCCATGATATAGGAAGAGTTTGGTTAGAGGGAGAAAATTCCAATAAATGGCATAATAGCTATGGGGTAGGAATTTGGTTGGCTCCTATGAATATGATGGTTTTAACAGGTACAATATCCATAGGTGAAGAAGAGGTTTTGCCTACTTTTACTTTTGGCTTTCAGTTTTGATATGCTCTGTGGGAGGGAAGGGTATAGCCTGTGGTTTACCTACTTTGACCCTAAGGGCTTTCAGGCCATTAACCCCTTGCAAATCTTCCAAATCAAATTGTTCTACCTCAGTACCCAACAGGCCTTTCAATTGCAGGTAGCCAATATAATCCTGATATTCCTCTGCTTCTTTGGCTTGTGAATAAATTATGGAAATGGTACCTGGTTGGGTAAGTCGCTCTTTGGTGTTTTTTATCAGGGCTTTATCTATCCGTTTTTTCAAAATTTCATAACGGATATTGTATGCTCCTTCCACATCAAATTTCCTTTCATCCATCCTAAAGCTAATGGAAAGCGGATTACTGTGTACCAGAAGCAACTGAGTGGTCTCCAATTGGATGGGGAGTGTTTCTTGGATGGATTGGCTGACAAAGGCGCTTTCACATAAGGTGGAAAGCTGCCACAGTTTTAAGTTTTTTAAATATATCGGGTCAAATACCCTATTATTTACCAGTGACTGACCTATGTAAATGTTATAATCAACTCCGTCTGTTTTGTATTTTTCGAAATAATGGGGGAACATTTTTTGGGCTTCCACCTGTGCCTGATCGATCTGCCTGCTAATAGCAATATTTATCATTTCCAAGCTTTCTTCATAGGCTTTCCTGTTATCATAATGCACGCCTAATTCTGGGTCCAAATGGGAGAAATATTCATCAATGTCGATCTTTAAGGAGGGCTGGACCTCTCTTAGGTGATGGAATAAAGGGTCCAAATCCTGGTTAATGAAATTATTGATTTTTGATTCATCATCGGAAACCAGTATTAATTGGATATCATCCAACATTTCCTGGATTTTGAAGGCCATTTTTTCCAAAACCGGTAAAGCGGTTAGTTTCAAAGCGGAATGGATAATGTCCAAGGCCATGTTCAATTGCTGGCGAAGGTCTTTTTGAATGGATTCCAATCTAGTGGAAGATGAGTCCCTGATATCAACGGCTGCATATAAAGGATAAACTTGTTCAAAAACCACAGGCTGCAAATCTGTGGTAAGCCCATTTTCCTGATCCAATACTTTATTGACTGCCACCTCATTAAACTTCCATTCTATGGAAGGCTGAATGGCGGTATAATTATTCCGGATAATCTGTTGGACCTTAAACTCAAACTGCTTCATGTTTTTTTGCAGGGCAATAGCCAGGGGCTGGTTGATGGGTTTGAGTTTTTTTAGCATTAGGTTGTTCAAAATGCCTTTTTCCTGAGCACAGATTTCCAATACTCCCACCAAATTTTCCCCATATTGAAGTGGAACTAAAATGATTTCCTCGATGCCAATTTCCCTGATGTGCTGGTAAGATGCTGGGGCTTGGTCACAGGGGGTGAAATCATTTAAGAATATGGGGGACTTTACGGTAGAAAGAAATTCCACAACATTACCATAACTTTCATGGCAATCTTTTTTGCATAAATGCTTGATCAAAAAGCTATTGGCTATCCTTCGGTCCGATATCAAATATTTGTTGTCAAACTTTTGAAAAGCAGCGACGCCTATTTTTATTTGGTTACAGTTCAAAAGACTTTTTACACAATCTTCCACATTTTCTAAAAAACCAGGGGAAGAAAAATCGTTGTCGTGCAACAAGGCATTGTTCAATTCATAAATGCTTTCTGTGGGGGTAATATCTCTAAGGTTAATGAAACAAAATCCCCTAAATATGAACCGGTCAATTGGAAGGATTTTTTTCCAATTTTCCAGTTCGATTTTTCCAGGGCCCTTTTTTAAAGAAAAGGATTTTAAGATAATAGCCTTATCAGGCAATTCCATTTCTGAGAAGACATCCACAAAATCTGTGTTTATCTCCGAAAAGAAATATTTTTTGATTTTTTTGGTATCCAACACTTCATACACCAAGCTTCCTTTGACATCTATGTCTAAGTCATAAAACTTTTTAAAAATAAGTTTATATGCCATAAACGTTTTGGTGAAATACATGGCCTTCATTTTGTCCCCTATAGAAGAATTAGAGAAAGCATTGTCACAAAGGAAATGCTTTTCAAAACCGGTGGATGCATGGATGATGTCCATACTGAATGGTAAAGACATCATAAATAATTGTTTGGACGGGTCTAAAGATACCGGAGAGATACTATGGACAACAAAGGACAAAGCCTCGGGATCATTCAATATGTCCTCAAGTTCGATCTTATCCTGCAAAAGTAAGGGATGCCCCTTGGACTCCTGTAACAATTTTTTTAGCTGTATATTATAAAGTCCCGAGGACTCTTTTGATCTTTTCTCCCACCAATTTAGCAATGGCTGAAAAGAAAGTTCATTCCTTATTTCATATGAAGGAATGTATTTTTTCCAAATTGTTTTTAAGTCCATGGCCATGTCTAATATATTTAATACTGTTTTTAAAGGGAATTAGTTCTTTTTATTGAAAAAAATTAAAGGGTAAGCACGCGTTTTTTCAACTGTGTTAAACAGATTATTAATAGTTAAAAAAAATAAATAAACGTATAAAAAACAGGTATGTAAAATTCTAAAAAATCTGTAAGACATTCATATTCAAAGGATTTCTATTTTAGGTTATTTTAAGAATTTTGCTGTTTCTTGGTTTAGGAGTTGTTAATTCAGATTTTGGACTAAAAAATCATGGAATTCTGAAATTAAAAAATGACTTACGCCAAAATTTCCGCCTTCTGGATTTTTCTGTCAGGATCAACATTCTGGACAGAAAAAATTACCGCGCAAGTCAGAGTAAATTCCAGTAAACAATTTGAAAGAGAGCTGGTTCTAAAGTCATGGAAAATTATTTAGTAATCGGCGCTTCATCTGGAATAGGTAAACAGTTAACCAGGGATTTAATCGATGCAGGTCATCAGGTCTGGGGAAGTTATTTTCAGCACCCAATAGAAAAAAAGGAAAACTTTACCCCATTTAAGTTGAAGGTTCAAGAGGGTGGATGGGATGAAAGCTTACTTCCGGAGCATTTGGACGGGCTGGTATATTGCCCAGGAAGTATTCAGTTGAAACCCTTTTTAAGAATCAAGGAGGAGGATTTCTTACAAGATTTGGACCTAAACTTACTGGGGGCGGTCAAGGTCATTCAAAAAGCATTGCCCAAGCTGAAGAAAGTCCATTTGGCTTCTATTGTTCTTTTCTCCACTGTGGCGGTGCAGTTAGGCTTGCCCTATCATGCACAAGTGGCCGCTACCAAAGGGGCATTAGAAGGATTGACGCGGGCCTTGGCTACGGAACTGGCACCGAAAATCAGGGTGAACTGCATTGCTCCCTCTTTGACAGACACTCCTATGGCCGAATCCCTGTTGAGCAGCGAAGAAAAACGTCAGGCCAATGCCCAAAGGCATCCTTTGAAGCGGATTGGACAGCCTAAAGATATTGCGGAGATGGCGGCATTTTTACTTTCTGATAAGTCCACCTGGATAAGCGGGCAGATTTTGCCGGTGGATGGAGGAATGTCTTCGATGAGGGGGTAACCTATTCATACTTGAAATTTCAATAGGGGCTTAAAAAATTTTCATGGTAATATTGGTCCACAGAAAACAGTCCAAGGTCCTCTGCTACTGGGTACTTTAATTTTAAAGCTATTTTCAATACCCCTCAACCATCTTAATAATTCAGTTAATTGGGTATAAAAAAATCATAATGGATTCCACTAAAAATCATAACCATAAAAAAATACACTGGCCAAGATTATTGATGTACATACTTGGGATAATTATGGCAGGCAGCATCTCCGGCTTGGCCAATGTCGGAAATATCCAAACCTGGTATGCCAGCTTGGAAAAACCCATTTTCAACCCACCCAATAGCATTTTTGGGCCAGTTTGGACCCTCTTGTATGCACTTATGGGTTTGGGTTTATACATGATTTGGGAATCCCCCAAATCCAAAGGAAGGAACCTGGCTTTGAGCCTGTTTTTTGTTCAGCTTATTTTAAATTTTTGTTGGAGCTTTATCTTTTTCTATTTCCACCAGCCCAGCTGGGCAGCCCTGGAAATTTTGGTGCTTTGGGCCTTAATCCTGTTGATGATCAACCGCTTTTACAAAGTAAATAAATGGGCAGCCTATTTACAGATTCCCTATATCCTTTGGGTTAGCTTTGCCAGTGTACTCAATATTAGCATTTGGTGGTTAAACAGCTGACAAAACTTGTAGTGCCAAAACATTTTCAATGAAGAACTGTTCTTTGTTAAAAAGATTAAGAAACGGATCCATGGCACATTATCAACTATTTACCGAACAAAAAATCCCTGCAAGCCTTGATGAAGTCTGGGATTTTATTTCTTCCCCTGCCAACCTGAAGGAAATCACCCCTGATCATATGGGTTTTGATATAACATCTAAGGACCTTCCAGATAAAATGTACCCGGGAATGATCATCAGCTATAAAGTAAGCCCGCTCCTTGGCATAAAAATGAATTGGGTAACGGAAATCACCCATATCAAGGATAAAGAATTTTTTGTGGATGAACAGCGGGTGGGGCCCTATGCCCTTTGGCATCACCAACACCGATTGACTCCTTTGGAAGGTGGAGGTGTATTAATGTCCGATATTGTCACCTATCAGCCTCCTTTTGGTTTAATTGGAAATATAGCCAATACCCTTTTTATCAAAAGACAGCTCAAGGGGATTTTTGATTATAGGTTCATGGCGGTGGAGAAAAAATTTGGAAAATATAAGTCTTTGGAGGATTTGAGGAAGTGATTTTAATTTCCTTTATATATCAGCAATTTTGGAGATAAACTCTGCAAACAGAAGGGTGTCCACAAGTCACGGGGAAAAGCACGAATTTATTTCGTTTGATTTCCCAATTAAAAATGAAAACAGTTAATATCATTTTTCCCAATCAATTGTTTGAAACAAATCCTTTACTTGAAAATGGTTATCCTGTATATCTGGTGGAAGAACACCTGTTTTTTAGACAATACAATTACCATAAGCAAAAGCTTTAGTTTCACAGGGCCAGCATGAAAGCTTTTTCCGATTTTCTGTTAGGTCAAAAAGTGAAAGTATATTATGTGCCTTCAAAAGAAGATGTTTCAGACATTAGGAAGCTGATACCAGTTCTAGCAAGTGAAAGAGTTAGAAAGATTATTTTATTGGATCCAACTGATAATTGGTTGGAAATGCGGATCAGAAAAACCGGCAGACAAGAAGGCTTGGAGTTGGAAATCTTGGAAAGTCAATTGTTCTTTAACAGCAAGTCGGACTTGGAAAAATATTTTGAAACATAGGGTTTTGACACCTATACTGAATGTGGGACTTCTCATTCCACAAAAAGTGCTGGACAAAGCTTTGGATTATGCTAAAGAACAAGATATTCCCTTGAACTCATTGGAGGGATTGGGGTAGAGGTAATATCATTAGGTACTTAGACAATAGTTTAATTATTTTCAAAGAAGGTCTAGTTAATTCTACAAAGATTTAGGAGGATAGAATAAGTGGTAGAGACTAAAATTTTTCATTGTCGGAACTCAGCCCTAGAAAAACCCCAAATACGCCATCAAACCTTCCTTCCCCTCACCATTTCCTTTTTACCGGGAGGGCCAGGGAGGGTTTCTACTTTTAGACCTAACTCTGCAAGGTCCCTTTTGAGTTGGCCTTTGGCGCAGTAGGTAACAAAAACGCCACCTGGATTCATATGGTCCACTACTTTTTTGAGCAGGTCTTTGGCCCAAAGTTCAGGCTGTTTGCTGGGCGCAAAGGCATCAAAAAACACCACATCGGAATGATATAGCTGCACATCCTGCAATGTGGTTTGCTCTTTTTTCATATTGAAATAGGGAGTAATGGCGTCTCCATGGTCCCAAGGGGCTTTGTGAAGTTCCTGAAAATAATCTTCAAAATGCTGGATGGTTTTATCCACTCGGGTATAGTTCAGCTTTTGATAAATTTCCTCGGGAATTGGAAAAGGCTCAATGCTGTGGTATAGGACCGGTCTTTTGTTTTGCTCGGCCCAAACCAGCGTCAACCAGGCATTCAAGCCCGTGCCAAAGCCCACTTCGAAAATTCTGATAGGTTCCTTTTCCGGATTATGTACTGCCCAATGCTCCAAACCATAAAGCAAAAAAACATGTACAGATTCCCTGTAAGCACCATGGAAAGAATGATAAGTTTCATTCAAATCAGGAACATAAATGGAATGGGACCCATCTTCCGTTTCGATCAGCTTAAGCTTTTTGTCCATAATGTTATTTCTAAATATTTCACTGAAGTACTTTTGGGTTTCCTATTATTTGCTTTAGGAGCGAGAGCCAAGAATATGGACTAAAGACCAACCTCGATTTTGGGAATTTTAATGTTTCATATTCCCAATACAAAATACCCTTTATTGTACTAGGTACAAAGTATTGTATTTTCAACGGTAAGGTTCTCTCAAATCTAGTTATATCAGTCCTTCTTATAAATTAACGCCACGCAATAAGCGGAAATTCCTTCTTCACGTCCCACAAAACCTAATTTTTCAGTAGTAGTAGCTTTAATGGAAACATTATTTTCAGGAATTTCCATCACTTCGGATAGGCATTTTTTCATTTCTGGAATATGGGGGTTGACTTTAGGCAATTGCAGGCAGAGGGTGCTGTCCAGGTTGCCCACTTCATAGCCTTCATTCCTCAATAACTTCATCACCTCCTTTAGCAGAATTTTGCTGTCAATACCTTTATACTTTGGGTCTTTATCTGAAAAATGGTAGCCAATATCCCTCAGGTTTGCAGCACCCAAAAGGGCATCACAAATCACATGGATCAGAACATCAGCATCTGAATGCCCTTTTGCCCCCATGGAATGTTCCAATTTGATACCTCCCAACCAAAAATCATAACCTGGTTGGAGTTGATGCACATCATAGCCAAATCCGATTCTAAAATTTGTGTTCATGCGGCGAAGTTAATCAAATTATTTTTGAGTTGCTCTGAATGAAGGGCAATGGCAATAGCCGCTAACAAGTCTTAAGGGAATATTAACCGGGGTCATTCCAGGGGTGGGCTGTAAATCGAAAGAGGCCTTTGCCATTTATTCCTTGTTATTTTTCACAAAAGGTAGCATAGGGCCGGTGTGCTACTGAGGGGAATTAAATAACTAATAATTGAATAACCAATTACTACCGATCAATCAGCTCCATCACTTTTATAATAAAGCACGGAAGCATTTTCTTCTACAATGGTTTCTTTGGCCACTTCTATTATTTGGTCGGCAGTAAGGGATGTTTTCTTTTCGTATTCCCTTTGATAGAGGTCTGGATCTCCCAAATGGGCATAATAAGCCAGGTTCATGGCCCTGTTGATCAACTGGACAGATTCATAGGTTTTCATGGCTTCTGCCTGATTTTTGACTTTTTCCAGGGTGGTTTGGCTTATGGGATTATTGATAAATCCACGGACCACCTCGTCTAGGATTTTTTCTGCTTCTTCTGCAGATTGTCCTTTTTCCATTTTCCCTGAAAAGATCATCAGCCCTGGATCGATGCTTCCTAATATATAGGCATTGCAGGAGGCAAAGACCTTGGTGTTTTTGACCAGTTGCTGTTCTAACATGGAAGACCTGCCAAAGCCCAAAATGTCAGTAATCAGGTCGCATTCCAGATAACCTTCTTGTAATCTGCCTGGAATATG
This sequence comes from Echinicola jeungdonensis, assembly GCF_030409905.1. Taxonomy (NCBI): domain Bacteria; kingdom Pseudomonadati; phylum Bacteroidota; class Cytophagia; order Cytophagales; family Cyclobacteriaceae; genus Echinicola; species Echinicola jeungdonensis. Next base: position 1,398,338 of record NZ_JAUFQT010000001.1, on the reverse strand, counting down.
GTAAGCCTTATAAAGGCCATCTGTGGGGACATCTGCAAGGAGGGTATGGGTTCTTTTTTCAATTTGAATGTCCTCTTGGGGAATTTTATGATGATTTCCCATTCTGGAAGGAATGTTACCAAACCATTTTTCGGCTAATCCTTTTATTTGTTCAAAACTTACATCCCCAGCCACCACAATAACAGCATTGTCTGGGCTGTAATGTTTTTGGTAAAAGTCTTCTACGTCTTTGCGGTTATAACCTTCTATATCATCCAAGTCGCGGCCAATGGTTGGCCACTGATAGGGGTGGGTTTTGTAGGCCATTTGCCTGAGATGGTGCATGGCGTTACCATAAGGTTGGTTGATATACCTTTGTTTAAATTCCTCCATTACCACCCTCCTCTGGGTTTCAATGGTTTTATCATTGAGGTTGAGGTATAGCATCCTGTCAGATTCCAGCCAAAATGCGGTTTCGATATTAACTGCAGGAAGGGTGATATAATAATTGGTGATATCAGTATTGGTAAAGGCATTGCACTCTCCGCCTACACGTTCCAAGGTATTGTCAAAAAATGGGACATGCTTGGATCCGCCAAACATCAAATGTTCAAAATAATGGGCCAACCCCGTCTTTCCAGGAAGCTCATTTCTGGAGCCCACCTTATAAATGATATTGGACACGGCCATTTTGGTGCTATGGTCTTCATGAACCAACACTTCTAATCCGTTTTCCAGAATAAATCTTTCGTAGCTGATCATATATCAATTTTCCCCTTCCAGGATTTCAATCCCATTCCCTCCATTTAATAAAAAATGATCATTCAAGAGTATGGAATTTGGTCAGGTGCAATGGTAAATATTTAAACGGTATTAAAGGACCGCTTTGTCCTGCAAACTTAATAAAATAATAGGGGAAGCTTTTGGCTTTTTTTTTCCTAAATCACTTGCCCTTCATATCCTGCTTCGTTTAGGGCTTTTTTGATTTCTTTTTCTGAAACTTGCCCTGTGACTTCCAAGATCCTGTCCGGATCCTTGAGGTCCACTTTCCATTCAGTGATTGGCAATTGATTCAATTTAGGTGTAACCGCTTCTACACAAGCGCCACATTTGATATTGGTTTTTAGCTTTATCATTTTACTGGTTTTTAATTTTATTATTGACTACGGCTAAAAAGGCCGAAGTAGATTTTTAACTGTTATTTCGATTCCCTTTTCACCTGAAATGGGTGGCAAGTATGTTTATTTTGCTCGAAACGGGGTTTTAAAGTGAAGTTAATTACTCAACCTTAAACTATTGGAAACCACAGACACCGAGCTAAGCGCCATGGCCATCCCTGCTATCATGGGATTAAGAAGAAATCCAAAGAATGGGAATAATATTCCTGCAGCAATGGGAATCCCAATAATATTATAAATAAAGGCCCAAAAAAGGTTTTGACGGATGGTTTTAACAGTTTTTTGGGTGAGCCTAAACATATCAGGCACCTGCTTTAAATCTGAGTGGATCAAAGTGACCTTTGCCACATCCATAGCAATATCGGTGCCTTTGCCCATGGCAATACTAAAATCAGCCGTTGCCAGAGCTTCACTGTCATTGATGCCATCCCCAATCATGGCCACCTTTTTTCCCTGGCCTTGGAGAGATTTGATATATTCTGCTTTATCAGAAGGCAATAACCCTCCCTTATAATGCTTAATGCCAACTTTTTCTGCTAGGGATGAAGTTGTCGTTTCCTGGTCACCGGAAAGAATATGGACTTCCATCCCCATTTTCTGCAAATCGGCTATTGCCTTAGAGGAACTTGCTTTGACCTGATCGGAAATGCTTACCAATCCCAAAATCCGGTTATTTTTTGCCATATAGATCAAAATGGATCCTTTTTCTAAATTTTCTTTTTCGAAGTCCTCAATCCAATTCGATTGTTGGACTCCCAACTTAAGCAACCAGCTTTTTTTGCCTATAAGGTACCTGTCCTGGCCCAAATTTCCTGATACTCCATTTCCCGTATGAGACTGAAAATTGCTGATGGCCGCTTTTTGATGGTCTTTCAAATATTGGGTAATGGCAGAGGCTAAAGGATGTTCACTTTTTCCCTCCAAGGCAAGAATAACCTGTAATTCTTTTTGGGGATCTTTGGTTTCAGGAGCAAATTTAATTGCACTTACTTCTGGTTTACCCTCCGTAATGGTGCCGGTTTTGTCTAAAATGATAGTGTCTATTTTATGGCCGGTTTCCAGGCTTTCCGCATCCTTGATTAGAATGCCCATGGAAGCTCCTTTTCCAATTCCTGCCATGATGGCGGTAGGGGTGGCCAAACCAAGTGCACAGGGACAAGCTATAACCAGTACCGTCACCAAAGCTAACATACCATGTACCCAGGGTTCTGTAATCCCACTAAAACCCCAAATCAAGAATGTCAAAAGCCCAATTCCGATAACGATGGGTACAAAGACAGAGGTTACCTTGTCCACCAGTTTTTGAACTGGAGCTTTAGATCCCTGGGCTTCTTTAATTTTTTGGATGATTTGTGCCAATAGGGTTTCATCACCCGCTTGCTCCACCACAAATTGAAGGCTGCCTTTTTGATTGATGGTACCGGCATAAACTTGATCCCCCACTTGCTTTTCCAAGGGAAGGGGCTCCCCGGTAAGCATACTTTCATTTACAAATGATTCTCCATCAATGATTTTTCCATCCAAGGGGATTTTTTGGCCTGGTTTGACCAAAATGGTCTCTCCCCGTTGGACTTCGCTGGTTTTTTTTATGCCTTCATTTTTGCCATCCACCACAGTCACTTCATCAGGTTGAAGCCCCATTAGCTTTTTTAAGGCTTTTCCTGTTCCTGCCTTGGCTCCCGATTCCAACATTCTTCCCAGCAAGATGAAAAATACAATCACTGCAGCGGCTTCAAAGTACACATGGGGAGTTATGCCCCTTTGGCTCAGCCATTCCGGGAGGAAGGTGTTCAATGAGCTGTATGCATAGGCCACTCCGGTACTCATGGCTACCAAGGTGTCCATATTGGCTTTTCCATGTTGGATTTGCCGGAAGGCATTGATAAAAAAAATCCTGCCAAAAATAAAAAGCACCGGGGTGGTTAGTGCCCACATTATATAATTAGCATAGGGAATTTGAGGCAAGAACATGCCCATCACAAATACAGGGACAGCTAGGATCCCTGCTGCAATGGTGTTTCTTTTTAATTGTATATAGTCCTCTTTTTGAATTTTTGTAAGGTCTACTTCCTCCTTTTCATCCAAAAGGATATCATAACCTGCTTCCCTAACAGCCTTTTGGATGGCAAAAGGGTCAGCCTCCTTGTCAAGTTCTAAAAGAGCGGAATGATTGGCAAAATTTACACTTGCACTGCGAACTCCATTCAGCTTGTTCAATGTGGTTTCAACACTGTTGGCACAAGCCGCACAACTCATTCCCTTTACAGGCCATTCTTTTTTATTATTCATGGATTCTCCAAAATTTTTTGACTTTACATCAAATTGTGATCAAAGGTACTTGGTACTGAACAAGTATTACTTATATAATTTTTGAAAAGTTTAAACCAAAGGGAAACCGTTCCTGTATTCAGGAAAAAAATCACGAACTTTATAACCCAAATTCAAGTTTAAACAAACATAATCAAAAAACAGCGCAGCAACTCAATTGTCAAACTCATGTTGAAATCTACTGTTGAGCCGGAGTGTACCGGGCAATTTTCCAGCATTTTTATAGATTATATCCGAAAAAATGAAAAGCTCCGGCCCTTTTATTGTGAATTTCCAAATCTGGAAAATTTTAAAAAGGTCATTAAAAGTAGAAACCTTGAAGTAGAAAAACGAAAGGTGCTGGTCCAGTCCCTTGAACGCCAATATGGGAATATGGAATTAACTTCTCCGGTCAGTTCCAATATTCAGGCTTTGGCTGATGAAAATACTTTTACTGTTACCACCGGCCATCAATTGAATTTGTTCACAGGCCCGCTTTATTTTATATACAAAATAGTTAGCACCATCAATCTTGCCCAAAAGCTTTCAGAAGAATATACGGATTACCGATTTGTGCCGGTTTATTGGATGGCTACTGAAGACCATGATTTTGAGGAAATCAATCATTTTACTTACGAGGGGAAAAAATATACCTGGAACAGCAAGCAAAAAGGAGCTGTAGGAGATTTTGTAAAAGATGAGGAATTGGAAGCCCTCCTAAAGGAGCTGACTTTTGTTCCTGATTTTTTCAAAAAAGCTTATTTGGGATCCAGGAACTTGGCTGAAGCTGTTAGAAAATACGTAGATCATCTTTTTGGAGAAAAGGGATTGGTTATCCTGGATGGAAATGACCCTGCTTTGAAGCAAATCTTTGCCCCTGTAATAAAGGATGACATTCTATCCAATAAGGCAAATGATTTGGTGAATGAACAAACCGCCAAATTGGAAAAGTTGGGGTACCAAAGCCAGGTTTTTCCAAGGGAAATTAACTTTTTCTACCTGGAAAAAGGTTTAAGGTCTCGGATTGTTAAAAAAGGTAATGAATATCATATAATAGATACTGAACTGAGGTTTCCAGAGGATGAATTGTTAAGGTTGATTGAGGAAAATCCTGAGAAATTTAGTCCAAATGTAGTCATGCGGCCCCTTTATCAGGAGTGCGTGTTGCCCAATTTGGCCTATTTAGGAGGTCCAGCAGAAATTGCTTATTGGTTGCAATTAAAATTGGTGTTTGACCATTATAAAATCAGTTTCCCTTTACTTTTACCCAGAAATTTTGCCTTGATCTTTGATGTAAAGGTGCAGCGGAAAATGAAAGCTTTGGAATTGGAGAAAGCGGATGTGTTTGAAAATTATCAGGATTGGAAAAAAGAATATGTCAAAAGGAACTCTATTTCAGATTTAGAGTTGGAGAAAGAGCATAAAATCATTTCAGACCTTTTTGATGAACTGGGCGAGAGTGCAGCGGAAATTGATCCTTCCTTGAATCCATCATCAGAGGCTGCTAAGGTCAGGGCCAACAAAGTTTTGGATCATTTTGGTAAAAAACTCAGAAGGGCGGAGGAAAAACGTTTGGAAATAGGCCTAAGACAAATGGGTGAAATTAAGGAAATCTTATTCCCGGGTGGGGTAGCTCAAGAACGTAAAGATAATTTTCTTCCTTACTACCTTGAAAATTCTGGATTTATCGAAGAACTTCATCAAAACTTTGACCCATTGGAATTTGATTTTATTATTTTAGAAAAGGATGGATCCAAAGGCTAGGCTCAGAAAAGCATATAAGCAAAAAAGAAAAGATTTAGGGGCAGACCAAAGGCGAAAATATTCCCATGTAATTACCAATCAAGCCTTTAGTTTCCTGGAAGGAAAACCTGAAGTGGAACATATGCATTTGTTTTTACCCATCGACAGGCTCTATGAGATAAATACTTTTCCATTATTGGATCAATTATTGGCCGTGGGGAAGAATGTTTACACCTCCATATCGGATTTTGATAGCGGTGAAATGAAAACCGTTAAATTATTGGAAAAGACCTTGTTTACTAAAGACCAGTGGGGAATACCGATTCCGGATCAGGTAGAATTAGTAGAAAAGCACTTGATCCAATTGGTGTTTGTCCCACTTTTGGCATATGATTTGAAAGGTAATAGAATAGGATATGGAAAGGGTTTTTATGACCGTTTTCTGAAAGAACTTTCGCCCCTAGTGGAAAAAGTAGGTTTGTCATTTTTTCCACCGGAAAAAATGATAGAAATAGAATCCCATGATATATCGCTGGATTCTTGTATTACACCAGATGAGATTATTACATTTTCATAAATTAAACCAATTATTTTATGTTGAAAAAAGCAATTATAGCTGTTTTTGCGCTGATGGTCATTGTGCTTTGCAATGAAGCAGAAGCTCAGACTTACCGGACCGGGGTAGGCCTCCGTGCAGGTGTAACCAATGGGTTGACCGTTAAGCACTTTTTAGAGCGGGATGACGCTATTGAGGGGATTCTTCACACCCGGTGGAGGGGCTTATTAATTACCGGCCTTTATGAGAAACACCGAAATGTGAGGGAAATTAGAGGTCTTCGTTGGTTCTATGGAGGTGGTCTTCACCTTGGGTCTTGGGGAAGAGATAGTGATCACCCATTTGGTAATCCCGACAGAGATTATACCATTTTTGGTATAGATGGGATCATTGGTTTAGATTATAAATTTGTAGATGCTCCCGTGAACTTGTCATTGGATTATAAACCTGCATTTAATCTGAGCGGTTATTCTGGTTGGTGGGGTGATGAGATTGCCTTATCAATCCGGTTTACCTTCCACTAAAATTCAAAACGCAAAGGCAAATATCAACATGATAATTTGCCTTTGCGTTTTTATTGGGAAATTGAAATCAAGATCTGGGTTAAAAAAAGCCCCTTAATCAAGGGCTAAACTTTAGGCAAGTTTAACAAAATACTTATTCAACACCGCCAAGTAAATCTTGGCGAAAGTCTTATAACACCAATCTTTAAACTCTCTCAGCTCTGAAGGCGCTAGCAAATTGAGGCCTTTCCTTAACTCTTTCTCGAAAAGTTTTTTGTCAAAACTCACCTTCATTAAAATGGTTTTAACATATTCCAACATGGTAATTCTTTTAATTTATGTTAAACAATAACTAAAATCAGATACGGCACTTTCCCAAATTTGTTGCGTTTAAAATATCCTTGTTATTTTGCGTTAATAATTTAGTCCAGCGCTGCATTTATGAAAAGAACGAAGCTTTACCTCAATCTAGTATTTTTACTTTCTATGATAACCACATTTGCTCTTGGCCAAGGGGTACAGGTGGAATTAGGGCCTAGCGAGGTAGGGATAAATCAAACTTTCAGCATAAAAATAACTATTTCAGATGAAAAAATAAAGTCTTATGACCAGTTTCCGGAAATAAATGGGTTCCAAAAGCAGGGAATTTCCCAATCTTCTTCTATGAGTGTGGTCAATGGCCAAATGAACAGTACCAATAGTATTGTCCAGTACTATAAACCACTGAGGAAAGGGACATTTATTCTTGAGGACTTTACCATGCAGCTCAATGGCAACCCGGTTTCATCTCCTGGGAAAGAAATTAAAGTTACGGATCCCAAACAGGCGTCAGCGGCTCAAAGGAGGTCCACAGACTCCTTTGATGATTTCTTTGGAAGCTCAGACGGGGAAGAGCAGGAATTTATTGAATTGGATGATGAGGCTTTTTTTTCCATGAATGTAGACAAGGAGGAAGTGTACGTTGGCGAGGGATTTAATGTCAGCTTGGCTTTTTTTATGGCAGAAACCAACCAAGCACCATTTGATTTTTATGAGCCAGGTAAACAATTGGAAAAAATTGTCAAAAAAATAAAGCCCACCCATGCATGGGAAGAAAATTTTAACATTACCAATATCCAACCTGAAAGGGTACGGATAGATGGAAAAAACTGGACCAGATTTAAAGTGTATGAGGCTACCTTTTATCCTTTCAATGAAGGTGAAATTCAATTGCCGGATATAGAATGGGAGATGATCAAGTATAAAGTGGCCAAAAATCCCACCTTCTTCGGGAATAATAGGCAGGAAAGTTATAAAACCTTTCATGCCAAGGGGAAAACCATTAAAGTTAAACCATTACCTCCTCACCCATTGAAAAATGAAGTAAGTGTGGGACAATTCAGGTTGATGGAAAATTTTGAAGAGAAAAAGGTGGAAACCGGAGAAGGGATAACCTATAATTTTGCAATCCGCGGTGAAGGTAATATTAACTCCATCAATGCTCCCCAAAAGAAAAATATCCAAAAGCTGAATACTTATGACCCCAATGAGAGGCAGCAAATTAACCGGGGAAGGGGCCGGGTAACCGGGACGAAGGAATTCGAATATTATTTGACGGTCAATGAGCCTGGAAAACTGCCCTTAAGTAACCATTTTGAATGGGTATATTTCAATACCGGTCTGGAAAGGTATGATACCCTAAGGCCCCAAGCCATTTTGAATGTGGTGGGTGAAAGCAAAATTAATGAGTCTATTTCTTCTACCAGGTTAGGTGGAATTTATGATTTCATAGAACTTGAGGACAATAAGCTTTTAAACCAGCGATATAAGTATTATTTTTCGACTTTTATCAATTTGCTATTAGTTGGCGCAGTAATTATGCTGGCCATTATGATCATGAAAAAAAGGTAATGGGGAATTCATTTGGAAAAGTATTTAAGATAAGCACCTTTGGTGAATCTCACGGAAAAGGGCTGGGTGTGATTATCGACGGATGTCCTGCCGGACTTCCTATTGATGAAGAATTTATCCGTGCTGAACTTCAAAGAAGAAAGCCAGGGCAATCAAAAATCACCACACAAAGGAAAGAGGAAGATGAATGTCAGATTCTTTCCGGTGTATTTGAAGGAAAGACAACTGGTACCCCCATATCCATTGTCATATTAAATACTGATCAGAAAAGTAAGGATTATTCCCATATTGCGGACAAATTCCGTCCTTCACATGCTGATTATACATATTATGAAAAATATGGTGTAAGGGATTACCGTGGGGGAGGAAGAAGCAGTGCCAGAGAAACTGCAGCCAGAGTAGCTGCAGGGGCCGTGGCAAAACTTCTGTTGGGGCATTTTGGTGTGAAAATCAATGCTTTTGTAAGCCAGGCAGGGCAAATAAAACTGGAGAAACCCTATCAGGAACTGGATTTTTCAGAAATTGAAAAGAACATTGTTCGTTGCCCGGATCCCAAGGTGGCAGAAGATATGATCGAATATATCGATGAAATTAGAAAAAGCCGGGATACAATTGGTGGGGTGGTTACCTGTGTTGCTCAGGAGGTGCCTCCAGGATTAGGAGAACCAGTATTTGACCGTTTGCATGCAGAATTGGGAAAAGCCATGCTGAGCATCAATGCCGTAAAAGGATTTGAATTTGGGAGCGGCTTTGAGGGTGTTATCATGAGAGGGTCTGAGCATAATGATGAATTCTATCAAGAAGGGGACCGGGTAAGAACAAAAACCAACCATTCCGGAGGTATCCAGGGAGGTATTTCCAATGGAGAAGACATATATTTTAAAGTAGCCTTTAAGCCAGTGGCCACCATTATGAAGGACCAACAAAGTGTTAATGAAGGTGGAGAATCCGTGACAGTTTCAGGTAAGGGAAGACATGATCCTTGCGTGGTTCCCCGAGCAGTTCCTATTGTAGAGGCCATGACGGCTTTGGTATTGGCAGATTATCTTTTGTTAAACAGGTTAAGCAAATTGGAGCCAAAAGGGTAATAAGCCCAGTGATATGTTAAAAAAAATACCGCTGCATACACAGATAATTATTGGCTTGGTGTTGGGCCTGGTTTTTGGCTTGGTTATTATCAAGGGTGAAATTTCCCCGGATTTTACCATCAATTACATCAAGCCAATTGGGACCATTTTTATCAATGCCCTGAAGATGATAGCGGTTCCCCTGGTTTTGGCTTCCCTAATCGTAGGGGTTTCCAATTTGGGAGACATATCCAAATTAAGCAGGATAGGGGGCAAGACCATTGCCACTTATATCTGTACTACGGTAATTGCCATTTCCTCTGGCCTATTATTGGTTAACATCTTCCAGCCAGGTAAAAATTTGCCCGAAGAAACCCGGGATAATTTGATGGCTCAGTTTGATGAAGATGTTGGGTCCAAGACCTCTCAGGCAGAAAGATTTCAAGAACAAAGCCCCCTCAAACCCCTACAGGATATTGTTCCTGAAAATGTTTTCCAAGCTGCGGCCGATAATGCCAGCATGTTACAAGTGGTGTTTTTTGCCATTTTAGTTGGGATAGCGCTATTGCAGATTCCAAAATCTAAATCGGCCCCGGTCATCGCTTTTTTTGATGGCCTTAATGAGGTAGTGATCAAAATTGTGGGATTTATCATGATCATTGCTCCCTATGGGGTATTTGCATTAATGGCTTCCTTAATAGTTGAGATTGCAGGAGATAACCCAGGCTCAGCCCTTGAATTGTTATTGGCCTTATTGAAATATAGTTTGGTAGTAGTTGGGGGATTGCTGTTTTTGATCCTGGCCATTTATCCTTCCGTTTTAAAATTGTTTACGAAAGTCAGGTATTTAGATTTTTTCAAAGCCATCCGACCAGCGCAGTTATTGGCCTTCTCAACGAGTTCAAGTTCTGCCACCTTACCTGTGACCATGCGGCAGGTAGAAAAGGAAATTGGAGTTTCTGAGGAGGTAAGTAGCTTTGTTTTGCCTTTGGGTGCCACTGTAAATATGGATGGTACCAGCCTTTACCAAGGGGTGGCGGCAGTTTTTATTGCCCAGGCATTAGGTATGGACCTGACTTTGGCCCAGCAATTAACCATTGTTCTGACCGCAACCCTGGCTTCAATAGGGACCGCTGGAGTGCCAGGTGCTGGCTTGATCATGCTGATCATTATTTTGGAGTCAATAGGTGTTCCTTCTGCTGGAATTGCCCTCATTATTGCTCCTGACAGGATATTGGATATGTTCAGGACTGTGGTCAATGTTACCGGGGATGCTACAGTTTGTACGGTTGTAGCAAGTACAGAGGGGGAATTGCCAGAGGGATTGATAAGAAAATCGAATCCTCTTACCTCTGTAGATGAAGAGGATTCCAAAGAAACAAAATCAACAAAACAAAAAATAACCACTGGGGAAAGGAACTAATTGTTCTTATTCCTGTTTGGATTGCTAGAAGGTAAAAAATCAAATCATGTTGCAAGAACAAAAGAAACCAGTACATATTTACATGGAAGCTAACCCTAACCCAAATTCATTGAAATTTGTGGTTAATTTTATGTTGACCGAAGAAGGGCTTAGCTTTGATTATCCTGATGAAGGAAGCGCTGATAGCTCTCCCTTGGCCAAAGAACTGTTTAATTTTGCTGCAGTTGACAGGGTTTTTATCATGTCGAATTTTGTGACGGTTACAAAAAAAGAAGATGTGGAATGGGCAGAAGTGCAGGACCATATTCGTGACCATATCAAGCAATTTCTGGAAGCAGGAAAGTCCCCTATTAATTTTGCCTATGACAAGGATCCTTTGTTTGATGAAAACGACAGTGAAACCGTCAAAAAGATCAAAGGTATCTTAGATGAGTATATACGGCCTGCCGTGGAACAAGATGGAGGCGCAATAATTTTCCATAGCTTCAAGGATGGTGTTGTTAAGGTATTGCTTCAAGGTGCTTGTTCGGGTTGTCCTTCCAGTACCGTAACCCTTAAAGCGGGGATAGAAAATTTGCTGACCAGAATGCTGCCTGAAGAGGTGAAAACCGTGGAAGCAGAAGGTGTTTAAAAGAGCTTTGTTGATCTGGGGCCAATAAATGGCCCCATTTCTTCTCCCCTTCCAATTGCATACCCTTTTTTGCCAAATTTTATGTTAAAGCACAACTGGACTTGGGCCCTTTTGGGTGTGATCGCTTTAGTGGTCAGGTTTTTTGCAGTTCAGTTTCCTGCAAAAACAGAAATTATTTATTCCAGAAGTTTTTTCCCAGGCATACGGAATGTGATTGATGTCTCCGTTTCCAGGTTACCATTTCCAACAATTTATCTTTTTTTGCTGGTATTGGGTTTTATTATTTTCCGGTACTTTTTTAAGGTAAGATTTAAAAAGGGCTGGAAGGATAAAGCTTTCTATTCTGTCCGTTATTTTTTCAATTTTGTTGGCGCTGTGGTGTTCTTTTTTTTGGTATTATGGGGTTTTAACTATCAAAGGGTACCGATTTTTCAACAATTGAGTTTAAAACCTATTCCCCTGGAAAATGGACAATTGATGAAAGAATTGGATTTGACCCATAATATCCTTTCCCAATTACGACCGCATATTACGGATAGTGATTCTGCAATTCAGCAAACCCTTGATTTTCCAGAATTGGAGAAAATAGTCAGGGCAACCACAAGTGAAAATTTGTACTTGATGGGCTTAAATTTTACTGGCAATCCCAGAACAAAACAGTTGTACCCCTCCGGCTTACTCCGAAAATTGGGCATTTTGGGGATTTATTTTCCCTTTACAGGAGAAAGTTATATAGATCCTACCCTTCACCCCTTGGATAAGCCTTTTACCATTGCCCATGAAATGGCCCATAGTTATGGGGTAACCAATGAAGGAGAAGCTAATTTCATTGGTTGGGTTATCTGCACCAATAGCGATAATCCACTTTTGCAGTATTCCGGTCAATTGAGGTTGTTCCGGTACCAAATGAAAGATTTATATAAGAAAGATAGTACAGCCTACCGGACTTTTTTAGGGCAACTTAATAAAGGGGTTCGGAATGATTTAACCTCTATTGCAGACAACAACCGAAAAATAGTACCTATTTCCCTGGAGCTCAGCCGGCGGTCAAATGACCTTTTTCTGAAAACCCAAGGGGTAAAGGCAGGGGTGAACAGTTATGCCCAGCTGACCATGTTGGCTTATGCGTGGAGGAAAAGTTTGAAGGGGGAATGAGGGGCTGTTTTTTTTTGGGTTTTTCGACAAAATAGTATGTTTGCGTATTTTTCATAGGGATGGTTTTTGTACATGGTACGATGTACGAGGACTTAGGAAAGTTGCTTAAACCATGATTTGTGGGGTTTTATTCTGATTTTTCCAAAATCAATTTTTGAAGTTCACATATGAAAAGGATAGAAATAAAATAAGAAAATAAAAGAGTAAAATTATCCAAAAAGTCTTAACGAGTTTCTTTATTTTCCTTTCTTCCTTATTTTTTTGAAAGGAGGAAATGTAAAAGGGAAGAGTTATATGAAACCAATATTCAAGGTCTTCTGTAGGTAAAAAGATATAATTTTTCCAGTTTTTTATTTTGTTTCTCCGGTAAAGAAACAGGTAATGTAAATAGGACTTATACCCATTAATAATAAGTAAGATTAATACTACTATTACGGAAAAAAATGAAAGAGTATTTTCCATAAAAAACATTACTTGTGAGAAAAATAAAAACGGCCAGAATAGTGCCTTCAAGCCGTTTTTATAAAGAGTTATTCAAGTTATGCAAACTGATAATCCGCAAAATCAACAGCCACATGATCCAAAAGGTTAGAAACTTCCTCATAGGTATCTGCAGTGACCATTTGGGTGCGGTAAGGTTTGAAGTTAGGCATGCCACGGAAATAATTGGTATAATGTCTTCTCATTTCCAGAATACCAAGCTTTTCACCTTTCCACCTGACTGAAAAGTCTAAATGCTGCTTGGCTACTTTTACCCTTTCTTCCAAGTCGGGGGCAGGTAGCTTTTCTCCTGTTTTAAAATAATGCTTGATTTCATCAAAAATCCAGGGGTATCCGATGGCTGCCCGGCCGATCATCATTCCATCCACACCATATTTGTTGCGGTATTCCAGTGCTTTTTCTGGACTATCAATATCCCCATTGCCAAAAACAGGAATATGGATACGTTGATTTTCTTTTACCTCGGCCAAATAACTCCAATCTGCCTCTCCTTTATACATTTGTTTCCGGGTTCTGGCATGGATACTAATGGCTTGTATTCCGACATCCTGCAACCTTTCCACTACCTCATTGATTCGGATGGTGTTTTGATCCCAGCCTAGCCGGGTTTTAACAGTTACAGGTATATCAACAGCTTTTACTATTTCTGCTGTCATGGACACCATCTTGTCAATGTCCAAAAGGATTCCAGCTCCGGCTCCCTTACAGGCTACTTTATTTACTGGGCAGCCATAATTAATATCCAGGATATCAGGACCTGCCTGCTCGGCAATGGCAGCTGCCTCCCGCATTGAGGAGATCTCATTGCCGAAAATTTGAATACCGACGGGGCGTTCATACTCGAAAATATCAAGTTTCTGCACACTTTTGGCAGCATCCCGAATCAAACCTTCCGAACTGATAAATTCGGTGTACATAAGGTCTGCACCATTTTCCTTACACACCGCTCGAAATGGCGGATCACTGACATCCTCCATGGGTGCCAACAGTAATGGAAATTCCCCTAAAGCTAAGTTTCCTATTTTTACCACGACTGATTTATAATTTTCCTGTAAATTTACCCCAATTATGGAGATTTATAAAACCCAAAGTCAAATAGCTGCAAAACACAACTGGCTCTTGTCCTTGGTATTGCTGGTTCTAATCACTTTTGGCGCCCTCGCCTTATTACAAGGGTTAGCAGTTTTGCTGGTCCCTTATCTGTTTGAAATCCCCGTTGAAGAGCTCCCTGCCCTATTTATGGGAAATTTGGATCATCCAAATGGAAGGATGGCCATCCTTTTCCTCCAAGGATTTGGAGGCGGGCTGGGCTTTTTTGCCGGAGGATTTATTTTTGTTCGGTATTTGGACAAAGCGGATTTGGGATGGAAACAACAATTTCACAAGTCAAAGTTCAATCTTTTATTATTAATAATTCCTCTTTTGCTGGGGTTTATGATGTTCAATGTGATGATCATCGATTGGAACTCAAGTATTCAGTTCCCAAGCTTTATGAAAGCTTTTGAGGAATTTGCCAGGGCAAAAGAAGACCAACTGATGGAACTGACCCGATATCTGACAGATTTTTCAGGAATGGGAGAGTTTTTGATGGGCCTATTGGTGATAGGAATATTGGCTGGAATTGGGGAAGAATATCTTTTTAGGGGGATTTTACAACCCAAACTCCATCACTATACAGGCAATGCCCATGCAGGGATTTGGATTTCTGCCATCATCTTTTCTGCCATTCACCTTCAGTTTTATGGTTTTTTCCCAAGGTTGTTTTTAGGAGCTTTATTCGGCTACTTATACCTTTATTCCGGAAGTTTGGTTTACCCTATGTTGGCCCATATTCTCAATAATTCCTTAACGGTCATTATGATTTATGCCAATAAATTGGGGATGGTTGAATTTGATATAGAAAATACCGATAATTTTTCCTGGTTGAGCATTCTTTTTGGCCTGGCATTGTTTATCCTTTGCTTTAAAGTATTTATTGAACAAACCAGGAAGGAGACTTACAATGAAAAGATGGCAAAAGGTATTTGAATCCTCCACCCTTATCAGGGCAGAAATTGTCAAAGGAGTGCTGGTCGAGAAAGGCATTACGGCCATCGTGCTAAATAAAAAAGAATCTGTTTACCAGATTCACGGTAGTTATCAAGTCATGGTCAGTACAGACCAAGCCTTGGAAGCGATTAATATCATAAAGAATGAAATCACGTTTTAATATTACTAATTACAGCGAACTGGGGCAACGCATCATTACCGCGTTGATCGGGGCCGCCATCATCCTAGGAGGCTCTATTTATAGTGAGTGGACTTATTTTATCATTTTTGGTGCCATATTAGCGGTATCCCAATTGGAATTTTATAAGCTTTGCGGCCTGGATGGAATGGTTCCCTTAAAGAGTTTTGGTACCTTCCTGGGCTTGCTGATATTTTCCATGTCCTTTTTGGTGGAAATGAAGCACCTTCCGGATAAGTATTACTTTTTAGTATTTCCCTTGGTTTCTTTGACCTTTTTTATAAAGTTGTATGGTAAGTCAGATAAAAAGCCCTTTACAGGAATTGCGTATACCTTTCTAGGGATTTTTTATGTTGCGGTGCCATTTGCTTTATTGAACATGGCCACCTTTTCTGTGGATGGGACATTCCACTATGAGGTAATTGTTGGCTCCTTGTTTCTGCTTTGGGCCAGTGATTCCGGTGCTTATTTTGCCGGAACAAAATTCGGCAAGACCAAGTTGTTTGAAAGAGTCTCTCCAAAGAAATCCTGGGAAGGAAGCTTGGGAGGTGCAGCCATGGCTATTTTAACGGCCTTTTTGCTTTCAAAGTATTTTGTGGTTATTCCCCAATGGAAATGGTTGAGCATTGCAGGTATAATTATCATTGCAGGTACTTATGGAGACTTGATAGAGTCTTTGTTTAAAAGAAGTATAGCGATAAAGGATTCGGGAAGGGGCTTACCAGGACACGGAGGATTTATGGACCGTTTTGACGGTCTTTTACTATCAGCCCCTTTTATTGCTGCATTTTTAAAGATATTTTAAGCAGGAACTGATTAAAATATCGTATGTATTATTAAAATATATCAATCCGAAAACTAAACCCAAATATGGCTTATATAGAACCAGCTCCCATTAAGGATAAAGAAAATCCATTGGAGTCCATGATGGAAAGATTTAACATCGCTGCAGAAAAACTTGGGCTTTCCAATGAGGTCTATAATGTCCTGAAAAACCCAGCTAAACAGGTGATAGTATCTCTGCCCATCACCATGGACAGTGGAGAAATCCAGGTGTTTGAAGGAATCCGGGTTATTCATTCCAATATCCTTGGCCCGGCCAAAGGAGGGATTCGATTTGCCCCGGATGTGAATGTTGATGAGGTAAGGGCCCTTGCGGCCTGGATGACTTGGAAATGTGCGGTGGTAGATATTCCCTATGGAGGGGGCAAAGGCGGGGTTCGGTGTAATCCCAGGGAAATGTCCCGAGGGGAAATAGAAAGATTGGTACGGGCATACACAATTGCCATGATTGATGTTTTTGGTCCGGATAAGGATATCCCAGCGCCAGATTTGGGAACAGGTTCCAGGGAAATGGCTTGGTTAATGGACGAATACTCGAAAGCTCGCGGGATGACTGTTAATGCTGTGGTAACCGGGAAGCCGCTGGTTTTGGGAGGCTCTCTGGGAAGAACAGAAGCAACAGGCAGGGGAGTTATGGTTTCCGCCCTGACCGCCATGGAAAAATTAAAAATAAATCCTTTCAAGGCAACCTGTGCGGTACAGGGATTTGGCAATGTTGGGGCCTGGGCAGCTTTCTTATTGGAAGAAAGGGGACTAAAAATCGTGGCCGTATCCGATATTTCAGGGGCATATTTTAATGAAAATGGGATCAATATTCAGGAAGCCATCAATTATCGAGACGGCAACCAAGGAACTCTGGAAGGGTTCAAAGGTGCAGAGAAATTGTCGGATCCCATGGAAATCCTTGCCCTGGAGGTGGATGTTTTGGTTCCCGCTGCAGTAGAAGATGTGATTACCGGAAAAAATGTCAATAATATTAAAGCCAAGCTTATCGTTGAAGGTGCCAATGGTCCAACCTCCTTCAATGCCGATAAAGTAATCAATGAAAAGGGAATTATGGCAGTTCCGGATATATTGGCCAATGCAGGAGGAGTAACTGTAAGTTATTTTGAATGGGTCCAAAACAGGTTAGGTTACAAATGGACAGCAGAAAGGGTAAACAGGAGGTCAGACCGGATCATGAAGGAAGCCTTTGATCATGTGTACCAAGCGTCCCAAAAGTATAATGTGCCCATGCGGATTGCAGCTTATATTGTGGCCATAGATAAGGTGGCTCAAACCTATAATTATCGTGGTGGTTTTTAAAAAAAATAATTTTCTTAATTTTAATAATAAAGTATGCCCCCAAGGCGTACTTTGTTATTTTAAACACTAAAATTGGTGGATGGAAGCTAAATGAGCAACTGAATTTTACAATTTTTGATCCAAACAAGAGATTTGGCCTTTAATATTAACTGAAACGCTCCGAAATTTTTTCTTTAACATAAGAAGAAATATGTGCAAATTGCGGAGTTGTTTTATCAAGATTTGCAATTTGTTATCCATTTGGGAACTTTAATTGTTTGTAAATCATTGGTTTAAGGCTAGTTAAAAATTAAATAATGACAATTCACAAAGAAGGAAGAAAATTGTTGTTTTTGATGTTGGTTATCTTGACCGCCATCAATTTAGCAACACATCAATTGATGCCCGGGCAGGAAACGGCATTAAACCTTATTTTACTCGGCAGCATCATCATTTACTTATTGGTGTTGCAATTTTTCCGCAACCCCACCATTGCATTACCTGATGATGAGAGCATTGTCTATGCACCTGCAGATGGAAAAGTAGTGGTTATCGAGGAATCTGAGGAAGAAGAATACCTTAAGAAGCGCTGCAAACAGATTTCCATTTTTATGTCCCCCATTAATGTGCATGTCAACCGTTCCCCGGTCAGTGGTTTTGTGGAATATTTCAAATACCATCCCGGAAAATATTTGGTGGCATGGCATCCTAAATCAAGCTATGAAAATGAAAGGACCACTATGGTGATCAAGCAGCCGAATGGGGGTAAGCTCCTTGTAAGGCAAATTGCAGGTGCTGTGGCCAGAAGGATAAAAAATTATGTCAAAGAAGGGGGGCCTGTTATTCAGGGAGGGGAGTTTGGCTTTATTAAATTTGGCTCCAGAGTAGATGTGTTTGTGCCCCTGGATGCAGAAATTCTCGTTGATATCAATCAAAAGACCAAAGGAGGGATTACCCCTTTGGCTAAATTGAAATAAAAAAAGTGGCCTCCAAAGGGCCACTTTTTTTATTTGAGTCCTAATTTGAATGCTTTTTCAGGGTGCCTTAATGTCGGAGCCAAGAGATAAACCGATGAAATGAAAATTAAGGGTTGTGTGTAAATAATAAGGCTCCCTATACCTCATGCTCTAAATTTCCTTATTCCCAACTACCCTAATTACTCTATTCTATTGTCAGTAAGAAGTATTGGTTTTTAATGAATAGATTCCATTTTCCTCTTCTTGGTACATTTCCTGAAGCGGTAAAAGATGTTGGAGCAATTTTTGGAATACCCCTTCCCGGTCGAAGATTTTGGCAGGTTTTTCGTTTTTGAAATTTAGATATACCTGGGACATTTTATCAAAATCATCGTAATTGGTCAGGATTCTTTTTGATAAACGAAAATTAAGGTAAGGGGTGGCCAGGGTTGCATTTTGATAAAGACTGATATCATCCCCCAAAACCAAAATTTTTTCCTTTTGAGAGGATGGGGGTACCTCATTTACGGCATAATTATAAATTTTTCCGGATTGGATTTTCTGTAAGGACCAAAAATAACCCACCGAAGGAACCAGAATAAGGAAAAGGTAAAAGAATAAATTGATCAAACGTCTTTTTTCCAGGTAAATATAAATTTGGGCAATAAAATAAGTCATGCCGGGAAGTATAACCACCATTTGATAAGGTGTCCTGTGGTTGGCCAATAATACAGAGAGAAGTGCAAAAATCAAGAATAGGACCATCAATTGTTTTTGTTTCTGCTGGTTGACGGTGATGCTTTTCAGTAATGTCCCTATAAAATACCCCCCAAAGGTAAATGCCATTGGTATCAACAATAATATAACCAAATCCAAATAGCCCACATGGGGATAAATTTGTGTAATTCGGGTGGCCAGGATAAATTCAGAAATAAACTGGGGAAACGCGTCAATCCAGAAAAAATAAATGCCACAGAATACCAAAGGCTGGAAATACCCTACCAAGGATAGCACCAATTGGTTAAAACTAAATCCACTGACCATGATCCCAGTAAAAATGAGAAATGGAAGGAATATGGCAAGCGGAAAATGGAAACAGGTGGCAATTCCTCCAAATATTCCAACCATCAATACCGATTCTGTACTTTCTTGCTTGAGCAAGGTAAGGGAAAATAGCTGTCCCAAAGCCAGGATGATAAAGGTAGTCCCCATTAAAGCTGGGGATAAGGTCAAAAAGTCAAATGAAAGGTGAAATAAAATAATCAATACCAAAGCTGGAATATAGGTATTGTCCTCAAATGCCCGATAAGCTATAAAAAGCCGGTTGATATAAGTGATCTGAAATAAAATAACCAGGGAAGCCAGGATTTTGTAAGTCCACCAGGACCTCCCTATAGCCATATCAATCAGCCAATAAATATAAGCTGATAGTGGGCCTATATCATCAATGATGTCCACATAAAGGTAATGGCCTTCACTCATCCTTTCCCCGATAAGCATCCAAGTCAATTCGGGACTTAGCAATGGGATGTCCATCAAAATATATGGAGTACTGAAAAGTAGGAAAAGGAGAACAATTCCTATAATGCGAAATGGATCGTTGATTCTAAAAAAACTAAGCAAGGATAATATATGTTGATGTTTATATATTCTGAAGCTACGAAATTAAAGGTTAGTCATTTAATTCACTAAATTTGCAACCATAATTATTCAAGAATGGAAAGTAAAAGACAACAAAAGTATTCAAAGTTAATACAGAAAGAACTGGGTGAAATTTTCCAAAGGGAATCAAAACCATTGGTAGGAAAAGCAATGGTGACTGTTACCCATGTTATTATGAGCCCGGATTTGGGAGTTGCCAAAATATATTTGAGTTTTTTATTGGCCGACACCAAGGTTTTATTTGAAAAAATCAATGAACATAAAAAAGAAATCAGGAAAAATTTGGGGAATAGGATAGGGAAGAGTGTAAGGTCCATTCCGGAATTGGTCTTTTTTTTGGACGAATCCTCTGCATATGCGCAGCATATGGAAAAAGTGATCTCTGATTTGGATATTCCTGAAGAAGAGGATGATGAGGATGAAGAGGATCAAGATTAAAATTAACCCAATTGATTTGGCCTATTAACCTGACCGAAAAGTAAACCTGACCTGTGAATTTATCTTTTTTTATCGCTTCCCGTTATTTCCGCAGTAAGAAGAAAAGGAATTTTATCAATATCCTTTCTAGGATTGCCATGGTGGGAGTAGCGGTGGGAACTATGGCGCTGGTCATTGTACTTTCTGTTTTTAATGGCCTGGAAGATTTGATCAGGGGTTTGTACGCTTCTTTTGATGCAGAACTAAAAATTGAGCCGGTGAGAGGGAAATCTTTTGAGGTGGATGACCAGTGGCTTGGGCAAATTCGGGAGGTAGAAGGGGTCCAAACCCTAACTGAAGTCATAGAGGACAATGCTTTACTCCGCTACCGTAAGGACCAAATGGTGGTAACTTTAAAGGGGGTTACCGATAATTTTTTGGATGAAGAACGGTTTAATAAAGGCTATTTTATAGGGGATTTAACCTTGGGAACCCAAAACCAACCTGCTGCCATCATTGGAAGAGGGGTAGGGTATTTTTTGGGAATTGATTTGGATAATGAATTTGAAAAACTCCGGGTGTATTATCCTAAAGCCCCAAGAGCAGGTACTATAGACCCAAGGCAAATGTATAATAGTGACATTATCAGGCCAGCCAGTTTTTTTAGTGTTGAAAAAAAATTTGATGATGAATATATCATTGTACCGATGGCATTTGCCAGGGATCTATTAAACTACCAAAATAAAAGAACCTCATTAGAAATAAATGTGGCCGATAATTATCGAATTGGGCAGGTCAAGGAAAAACTAAAAGCTTTGTTGGGAGAAGACTTTTCGGTAAAAGATGCAGATGAACAACATGCCGGATTGTTGAGGGCCATTAAAATTGAGAAGCTTTTTGTTTTTATCACCCTGACTTTTATTCTGGCAGTGGCCTCTTTTAATATCTTTTTTTCATTGAGCATGTTGGCCATCGAAAAGAAAAAGGATATTGCAGTTTTGTTGGCTATGGGAGCTACCAATCGGCTGATACGATCCATTTTTATCAAACAGGGAGCTATTATTGCTTTTTCCGGAGCCATTATTGGTTTGTTGCTGGGCTTTGTTTTTTGCTGGTTGCAGGATACCTATGGATTGATTTCACTGGGAGTGGCCTCTTCTGTAGTGGAAAATTATCCTGTGAAAATAATTTGGACTGACTTCTTGTGGAC
Organism: Echinicola jeungdonensis; assembly: GCF_030409905.1. NCBI lineage: Bacteria > Pseudomonadati > Bacteroidota > Cytophagia > Cytophagales > Cyclobacteriaceae > Echinicola > Echinicola jeungdonensis. The sequence goes on along the minus strand of NZ_JAUFQT010000001.1, from coordinate 1,376,806 downwards.
CAGTATCAGCGTTGTGGTGATTACCTTTTTGGCCGCGTATCGGCCCGCAGCCATTGCCGCCAAAGTTAAAACGGTGGAGCACTTATAGGGGGGAGAACTTATAAACGGCCTGATTTTTATGGGGCAAACCCTGTTATAAGTTATTATTATTTTTTACTTTGCAAGCTAGTATATTTTGGAAAACTGTGGCCATAGCCGCAATTTGATCAAATCAATTCAAAATGATAGTTTCTCCTGACCAACCATTTGAAATCGTCTATTCCCTTTTTAGTCATGAATACCTGGGGATTCTGTTTGAATCTTTCGTGGTTCAATTGGATGAAAAAGGCAGGCTTTCATTTGCCCACCAAAATATTGCTTCCCAAAATGCAAGGGAATTTAAAAAAGGTTTGGATGAGACCGATTACGAACTGATTAAGCTAATGGATAGCATGCAGCATGATGTTATCGTCAAACCCTTCAATAACAAAAAGATAAAACCAAAAGAGTTTTTGAGAAGGGTATATGATAATGGAAATACCGCTGCTTCTTATAAGGATGTCAAGGATCAAATAGAGTTAAAATTGGAAATTCTCCGGTCCAAGATCCTGGAAAAAATAAAAGGTAAGCGTTTATTCGAGATGGGAAATGATGGCAACCCTGTTTGGAAAGAAATTGAGGTTCTTCCAAAAAAAGCCACTGTACTTTTTCATTTCCGCAGAAATGAGGACAATACCCATTACTTCCCAACTATCAAGTACGACGGGGAAAAGTTGGACTGGCAGTATAAGGGGGGGTACCTGCTTTGCGAGGAGCCAGCTTGGCTAGTGGTTAACGGTAAACTTTACAATTTTGAGAAAAATGTGGATGGCAAAAAGTTAAAGCCCTTTCTGAATAAAAAATTCATTGTCATCCCCAAGAAAGTAGAAAAGTCCTATTACCAGAAGTTCATCACCCAACTTGTAGCCTCTTTTGATGTCTTTGCCAAGGGGTTCGATATTAAGGTCCAAAGGAGCCAGCCGGAAGCGCTTTTGAGTCTAAGTGATCTTCCTGGAAATGGTCATGCTGACCTTTTTGGAAATGAGAATCAAAGTGAAATAGAGGACAAAATCGTTTTTGACCTTAAATTCCAATATGGAGAATATGCTTTCCGGTCGGAGGAAAAAAGGACTAATAATGTAGAGTTGGAACAGCAGGGCGATAATTATATTTTCCATAAAGTAATACGGGACCTGGAAAAGGAAAAATCTTACGGAGATTATCTGAGGGACCTTGGCTTGCCTGTAAAGGCAAGCCGGTTTTCCCTAGTGAAATCCAAAGCATTTGATTGGCTCAATGCCAATAGAGAGGCATTGGAAGGGATGGGGGTCCGAATCCAGCAAAATCAAAGTAATAATGGCAAAAAGTATTTTATAGGTCAAGCCTCCATTAAAGTAGAGGTTAAAGAAAATATTGACTGGTTTGACGTTAATGCCATCATCAAATTTGGAACTTTTGAAATTCCATTTGCTCAAATCAGAAAGTTGTTGACAAAGGGAAAATCAGAATTTGAACTTCCTAATGGAGAAATAGCCATAATTCCGGATTCCTGGTTTGTCAACTATTCAGAAATTTTCAGCTTTCTAGAGGATAGTGAGGAAAAGGAAAAAAATATGGTGCTCAAAAAGCATCATATTGCCCTTGCACAGGAATTACAGAAAGGCAATCTGATCGATCTGACCCTGAGCAGAAAACTTGCCAAACTCAAGGATTTTTCCTCCATTGAGTCCTATGAACTTCCAAAAGAATTCAAAGGTACTTTAAGGCCCTATCAGAAGGCAGGCTATGATTGGCTAAGGTTTTTAAATGAATATAAGTTTGGGGGATGCCTGGCGGATGACATGGGCTTGGGAAAAACCGTTCAAACTCTGGCATTGTTGGCCCATGAAAAAGAAAAAACCAACGGGGCCACCTCCTTGCTGGTAATGCCCACCTCTTTAATTTACAATTGGGAGCTGGAATCGAAGAAGTTTACCCCTGACCTGAAGATTTTGGTTTATACGGGTTCACAGAGGATAAAGGACAATAGCCGTTTTGCAGATTATGACCTGGTCCTTACATCCTACGGGATCACCAGGTTGGATGTCGATATTTTGAAGGATTTTTATTTTAATTATATCATACTTGATGAGTCGCAGGCCATTAAAAACCCGGGAAGTATCATCTCCAAATCGGTTAATCAATTAGTTTGTGCTAACAAGTTGATTTTGACCGGGACACCAGTGGAAAATGGTACTATGGATCTTTGGTCCCAAATGAACTTTGTTAATCAGGGATTGCTTGGTGGCCAAAGCATGTTTAAGAAGCAGTTTTTACTTCCCATTGAGAAGAAGAATGATATGGACAAGGCTTCCAAACTGCATGCCATGATCAAGCCATTTGTCTTAAGGAGGCTCAAGAATCAGGTTGCAACTGATCTGCCAGAAAAGGTGGTAAATGTAAAATACTCCTCCATGACATCTGATCAGGAAAAAGCCTACGAGGAGGTGAAAGCCTATTATCGGGAAAAAATTGTTGGGGAGATGAGCTTCCCTGGAATGAATAGAAACAATTTTACCTTATTGCGGGGACTTACTCAATTAAGGCAAATTGCTAACCACCCAAAATTGACTGACCAATCCTATGGGGGAGATTCTGGAAAATTGGAAGATATTATTCACATGCTGGAATCCACGGTGAGTGAAGGTCATAAAGTGCTTGTTTTTAGTCAATTTGTAAAACATTTGGGCATTATCCGGGAGTACTTGGATGAGAACAATATTTCATATTCTTACCTGGATGGAGCTACCAAAGACCGTCAAGGACAGGTTAAGGAATTTCAGGAAAATGACAAGGTTAAGATTTTTTTGATTTCCCTTAAAGCTGGTGGTGTTGGTTTGAATCTTACCAAAGCAGAATATGTGTTTTTGCTTGATCCTTGGTGGAACCCAGCAGTGGAGGCTCAGGCCATTGACAGGGCACATAGAATTGGACAGGAAAACAAAGTGATCATTTATAAATTTATCACCCATAATTCGGTGGAAGAAAAAATTATGGCCCTGCAGGACAAAAAGATGGCATTGGCAGGTGAGCTAATAAATACGGAAGAGAGCTTTATGAAGAGCCTAAACAAGGAAGATATAGAGGCTTTATTGGATTAAGGTGATCTGGGAGGTTTTGTAGATTTTGGCCTAAAGTCATCTTTTGGAGGCTTCAATTCACAAAAAATCCATATTTTTAGGGCAGATTATTTTGTTGAAAAAACTTTTATGTTTTCGTTTTATGGAATCTGCCATTTTAATCATCCAATGTAAAGATCAAAAAGGAATTGTAGCGGCTGTTTCCCAGTTTCTATATTTCCACAATGGAAATATCCAGGAAGTGGACCAATATATTGATAAGGACACAGGTGATTTCTTCATGAGGGCCAAATGGGAATTGGAATCCTTTGCGATCGAGAAGGATCAAATATCAAGGATTTTTGATGAAACTGTAGCTCAAAAATTTTCAATGAATTTTTCCTTACATTTCAACCATCCCAAACCGAGGATGGCCATATTTGTATCCAAGCTGTCCCATTGTTTGTTTGACATTTTGGGGAGGTATTTTTCAGGACAATTTCAGGTGGAAATACCATTAGTGATTTCCAATCATACTCATCTTCAGCAACCGGTTGAAGCTTTTGGCATTCCCTTTTGCCATATGCCCATCACTCCTGAAAACAAATCCGAGCAGGAAGAAAAGCAATTGGAGCTGCTGAGGGAAAATCAGGTGGACTTTGTGGTGTTAGCCAGGTATATGCAAATCCTTAGTCCTAATTTTATTAAAGATTATCCAAATCGGATTATTAACATTCACCATTCTTTCTTACCAGCGTTTGTAGGGGCAAAACCCTATCATGCTGCTTATAAAAGAGGAGTTAAAATTATTGGTGCCACTGGACATTATGTGACCGAGGAATTGGATGCAGGTCCGATTATCGAACAGGACATTGCTCGGGTAAGGCATCATAACACCGTAGAGGAACTGGTTCAGATAGGGCAGGATGTGGAAAAAGTAGTGCTGTCCAGGGCCATCAAATACCATTTGGCCAGGAAAGTGATGGTGATCGGTAACAGGACCGTTATCTTTAATTAACAAAAACAGGCCATTCCTTTATTAAGAATGGCCTGTTTTTGTTGTTTTTATGGTGTGGAAATTACTCTTCTAGCATTTGCATCTCCACAGTAATATTTCCCTGGTCATCATAAAGGACCAAACGGTCTGCAGTTTGAGTATAAGTTGCACTCATTTCCAATGAAGCCAGGTAAGCTTGTTCGATGTTAAATTCATCGCAATTTTTGCTATCCGTATAAAGTGTTGAGAATTTAATCTTTTCCTTATTGTAAACTGCTTTCCCTCTAAATTCATTACAGGGTGCCTGTCCAGATACTTTTTGTCCATCACCGAATTTAAGGGTCATATTGGACAATTGCTCTTGGGTGGCCGCAGCTCCGTTGATGGACATTACCTTCCATTCATGTTTTCCAATATCAACCGGTCCAGTACAGGAAAAAAAGGAAATAGAAAGTAAGGCGAAGCCCAACAATGCATTGAATAATTTCATGAGTTTTGGTTTTTTATTAATTGAATTTAGATTTAAAATAAGGTGTTCTTTGCTTTAATTGATTAGGATAAAGCTAACCCCTTTGATAATAAGGGAAAGCCCCGCAAAGATCATTCTTGTTAGGGGGGTGGTGACAATTTTTCAGGGAAAAATCCTGTAAATGGTTCTTAAAATGGATCAGCGGAAAAATAAATAAGGCTTAAGAGACAATTTTTCTTGGTATTTCTTGGGGCAGTCGGGTAAGTAATTCATAGTTGACCTGTTGGGTGGATTCACTGAAAGAGGCAACCGTGATTACACTTTGTTTTTGATTTCCGATGATCACTACTTCGTCTCCTTTGTGGACGTTCTGTAAGTCTGTAATATCCACCGTTATGGAATTCATGGTGACGGTGCCAACGACAGATACCATTTTTCCATTGATAAGGACCTTGCCTAAATTACTCAGCATCCGGCTAAAACCATGGGAATACCCAACAGGAACCATGGCAATCCGCATATTTCTAGGTGCCATAAAACTGTTCCCATACCCAACGAAACTGCCCATCTCCACCTCTTTTATACTCATGATGCTGCTTTTCCAACTGATTAATCTTTTTAGTGGGTTGATTTTATTGGGAGCTAGTTGCTTAAATTTGCTCATATAAGTTTCTTGGCTGGGCCAAAATCCATATTGGGAAATACCAATTCTGACCATGTCCATGACGGTTTCGGGATAATTTAAACAGGCTGCCGAGCATGCCGTATGGTAGGTTTGAAAATGGATACCTTTTTCATTGAACCAATCTTTAAACTCCAAGTACCTTTTGATCTGATTTTGGATACGGACATAATTGGAAATGCTTTCCGCTCCTGCATAGTGGGTGCACAAACCTACCAATTCGATGTGTTCCGAGTTTTGGTGGATAATGTCCAGTAAAAATTCCTTTTCATTCCATTCAAATCCGGTGCGGTGAAACCCCGTTTCCACTTCGATATGTACTTTAGCCTTTATGCCCAATTTTTTGGCCATTTTGACGGCAGCCAACATCCTGTCAAATTCAAAAACGAAAAAACTGATCCCCTTGGGAATGATCCATTCCAGGTCCACATTGTGCAACATTCCCATTATCATGATGTGGCTGTCCTTTTTGATGCAATTGAGGGCTTGATAGGCTTCATCGGCACTGAAGGTGCTAAAATGCCGGATCCCGGTTTCCTCTGCTATGGGGACAATGTTGTCTATGCCATGTCCATAGGCATTCCCTTTTATCACTGCTGAAATACGCGTATTTTTACCTATCTGATTTTGTAGGAATTTAATGTTTTGCCTGTAGGCTGATTTACTGATTTCAAGGTAAGAGGTATGGAGTTTTGCAGAGGGATTTGGAGTTGTCATGGGCTGTTTTTTGGGTGAAAATGAAGAAATCTGTTTTTCAGAATTTCAAATCCATTTTATCCATTAAGCTGGGCAATAATTTGGGTAAACATCTTTACACCTGTAGGTATGATTTCATCTGGAAAGTCGTAATTGGGTTCGTGCAATTGAGGTTGTTTTTTTCCGGCTCCTATGCCAAATAATAGGGTTTTGGTATGACTGGAAAAATGGCCAAAATCCTCCGACCACCTGAAGGGGTGTCTAATATGTTTGACCTTAAATCCCAATTTTTTGGCTGCATTATTGGCGTACTCCCAGGCCTTTTCATCATTCACAATGCTGTCAAAACATTCGGTGTATTTAATGGTGATTCCCAGTTTGTTTTCCTTGGCAATTATTTTGGCAATTCTTTCAGCATATTCGGTCAGGGATTTCATGGTTTTATCATCATAAGAACGAAGAGTAGCCCTTATAGTAACCTTTCCCGGAGTTGTTCCAAATGCAATTTCCCCCAAGACAGCATTGACTACAGTAATAAGAGCAAAGGTTTTCATACTTTTCGGGATAGCCTGGAGGCCAACAATAATCTTTGCCATTGCCTCTGCAGGGCTGTTTCCGGCTTCTGGGTGGGCGGCATGGCTAGTCCTTCCTTTTAGTTTTATAATCATCCCTTTGGATGCTGCGGCAAAAGCATCCTTTTTCATGATAACCTCATTGAGCGGATATCCGGGAAGATTATGGAGGGCAAAAGCATAATCTGGTTTGATTTTTTTGAATTTGGGATCCTTGATAATCAGATTGGCTCCTTCTCCGGTTTCTTCAGAAGGTTGGTATAGCAGGATTACTTTCCCTTTTTTTACGGGGTTTTTACTCAAATAAGGGCCAAGTCCACAAACAATGGCCATGTGCCCATCGTGACCACAGGTATGGGATTTTCCGCGAATTTTACTTTTATATTTTAGGTCATGATCCTCTTCTATAGGTAGGGCATCCAGTTCGCACCTGATTAATGTTGTAGGGCCAGGATCTTTTCCTTTATAAATAATAGCCAGGCCATGCCCGCCTAAATTGGTTATGATCTGATGAGGGTTGTATGATTTAAAAAATTCAATTATGCGATTGGCAGTTTCCTTTTCTTCCCCCGACACTTCAGGGTTTTGATGCAGTTCTTTTCTTAGTTGACTAAGCTCCATAAGCGTTGCCCTATTCATCTGTGAAAAATTTTCTTTCTTTGTTAAAATAAAATATTATCTACAATTGGCAAAGAGATATAGGGAATGGTTGAAGAAATATTATTATTTAATCAATGATTTTTTTTGTATTCATTTGCAATGATTTACCAGATTGCAAGAAAAAATTACATATTTTAATTGAACTTATTTATATTTAATCTTGCTTCAACCTATAAACTGCACTTATTATGAACCAAGAACAAAAAAAAGCCCTTCAAGAAGAGATTGAAAAACTAAAGGCCAGCCTGACCGGGGATATGTTTAAGGATATGGAAGTTAGGGATAAAATTCACAATTTGGAAATGCAATTGAACGGGACTAAACCTATGGATAGTCATTTTGATTGTATTGGATGTGGAAGTTAAGAGTTGATAGTTTTTAGTGTATAGTAGTGAGTATTGAGATTTTTTCTGAATTACCATCAAGTGAAGCAATTAGATTCAAGAACAAAGCGAAAAGATCAGATCAATGTACTTCAAAAAACGGTCGATTTGTGCAATGCACAATTTATGGATTTGAAAGTTAAAGTTCTGAATTATTACTTACTTTAAATACCATTTACCCCTTACCCAGCCCAAAGTTTAGCTCCAAATTTTGTTTTGTAAACGCAAGCTTCTATATTTGCGCTTCGAAAGGAGGTGTAAAAAACATGATCGTAGTAAACGTAAAAGAGAACGAATCCATTGAAAAAGCGCTAAAGCGTTTCAAAAAGAAGTTTGACAGAACTGGTGCTATCAGAGAGTTGAGATCTCGTCAGCATTTTGAAAAGCCATCTGTCAAAAGGAGAAATGAAGTTATCAAAGCCTCCTACAAACAAAAATTGAGAGACGAAGAAGGGAACTAATCTAAAGTTTCTTTTCTAACGAATAATTAAGCATATTGGAGTATTAATTACTCTGATATGCTTTTTTCATTTTTAAACTACCTTGAACACGAAAAAAGGGTCAGCCCACATACAGTGCTGGCTTATCAAAATGACTTGGAACAATTTGGTGATTTTGTTCAAGAAGCTTTCGGAAAGGAGGCAATTGAGGAAGCAGATCATGCAGAGATCCGGGCATGGCTGGTGGATATGGTGGAACAGGGGCGGTCTGCTACAACTGTAAACCGCAAATTGGCTACCTTAAGGTCCTATTTCAAATTTTTGCTCCGCTCCAATATAATCTCAAAAGACCCAACTTATAAATTAAAATCCCTCAAAACCCCCAAACGACTTCCGGAATTTGTTCAGGAAGTTTCCATGGAGAAAATTTTCAAGGAGGTGGACTATGGAAAGGAGTTTGAGGGACAAAGGGACAAAATGGTTATGGAGTTCCTATATCTTACGGGTGTCAGGCTTTCTGAATTGATTCAATTGAGATGGTCGGATATAGATTTTCATGAGCAGTCTGTAAAAGTAAAGGGGAAGCGGAAAAAAGAGAGAATAATTCCGTTGACAAAAGGGCTATTTGAAAATATTATTCTGTATAGAAAAGTATGTGCAGAAACATTTTCAAATGTAAACGAGAGTGATTATTTTATCGTTAATAATACAAGAAAGCAAGCTTACCCTATGATGATTTACAGGATCGTGAGGAAGTATTTAGATCTTTTCGCCCAAACCACAAAGCGTAGCCCTCACTTGCTGAGACATACTTTTGCAACGCACTTGTTAAATAAAGGTGCTGACCTCAATGCGGTAAAAGACTTGCTGGGGCATGCCAACCTCGCGGCTACCCAAGTTTACACCCACAATTCTATGGAAAAACTGAAGGCTGTGTTTGAACAAGCACATCCTAAAGCTTAAATAAAAGTTTAACTTTTAAACGGTTAATATCATGAAATTACAAATGCATTCAATCCATTTCGACGCAGATCAAAAGTTAATCGACTTTATCCAAAGAAAAGCCGATAAACTGGATACCTATTATGATCGCATTATAGACGGTGAAGTATTTATGAGACTTGATAAAAATGATAAGAGTGAGAACAAAATCGTTGAAATCAAATTGAATGTACCGGGGAAACAACTCTTTGCCAAGCATCAATCCCAGTCTTTTGAAGAATCTGCTGATGAAGTCATTGAAAGTTTGAGAAGACAAACCAAAAAATTTAAAGAAAAAATGGCTGTAGCAAGGCAATAAGTAAATCCGAGAAAATTAATTCACCTGCAAAACCTTTCCTTTCGGAAAGGTTTTGCTTTTTATAGGGCTTTTTTAAAAATTAACCTACCCATGATTTTTAATTAACTCCTTACTGCTTTTTCCCTTTTACTTTTGAGTCAAAGAAATGAGGTGAAAAAGAAATCAGTACCCGAGGTATTTATATTTTATTATTTTTTAATCTGTATCATTGGATGGATTGTTTTACTTGGTTGGCCCAAAGGGGACTTTGAACTTTTTATAAACCAGCATCACTTTTTGGGAGCCGATTTGTTTTTAAAACCATTACCCATTTGGGTGATGGTTTGGTTTTTTTGGCCATCTTTCCAGTTTAATTATTTTTCCGCTTTGGTTATGCACTCCTTTGTGTTTTCAATGCTGCTATCCAAATGATTGCTTCTGTCATCCTGAACCATATCCTTTTTCCAAAATCCCCAGACCGGCCAAAGTTTATGAAGATATGGAACTCTCCCTTATTCCCGGAGTGGAAATGCACCAATGGCATTCTTTCCCTTCCGGGCATACTGTTACTGCTTTTGCCTTGGCAACTATGATGACTATGTTTTATCCCAAGAGGCATAGGTTTTTATTTTATTATTAGGAATGGCTGTTTTGGTTGGATTTAGTAGGGTGTACCTGATGCAACATTTTTTGATTGATGTGTTAATAGGATCTATTTTGGGCTTTTTTTCTGCTATTGTGGCAAGAATAATCATTCGAAATTATTTCCGAGAATAAGTTTTAAAGAGGGGTTTGCTCCCCAAAAGGAAATTAGCCTTTTCCCAACTCCATCTGGGACCAAATAAATAAATGGATTTGGCGTAATAGATTTTACATAGTTAAAGACTCAATCGGCTGAATAATAGCATCAATAATCCCATGTCCGAAAACTTAAAACATTTGAAAAAAACAAAAAATAAAGCATGAAATCGGATTATCCTATTGTTTAAAATTCACTAAATTGTATAAGAAAAGGAAAAAACACATTATAAAGTACTGATTGGTGTTTTTGATATTTACTGGGATGGAAATTGGGCTCCATAATTTGTAGGGGAAAAGAATTGGAATTTGCTTTTGATAAGCTTGATTTTCAAAGGGAGTCATGAAAACTGCACTTGTTGCAAGAAGGAGTTTGCTCATAATTATAGTGATCATTTCAATAGTGAAAATTCTTTTCACTATTACCACTTCCCTTGGCCTTTTTTCCGAGGAAGCTCAGTATTGGCTATGGTCTCAAAATCTGGATTGGAATTATTATTCAAAACCTTTGATGGTTGCGGTTAATAATTTTATCAGTACCAGCATAATGGGGCACACTGATTTAGCCGTCAGGATCAATGCCGTTTTATATGGAGCAGCCACTGTTTGGGTGATTTTTGAATTGGCCTTGCTGATGTTCAAGAACCCAAAAATTGCCTTTTGGTCTGGAATTACACTGGTCGTAATGCCCTTTTTTCATCTAGCCTCCTTTTTTCATACAACGGATACATCACTGGTTTTTTTCTGGGCATTATCATTTTACTTTTTTTGGCGTGCTATAGAAGAAAACAGAATGGTTTGGTGGGGCGGAGCAGGGCTAGCAACTGCCTTGGGCATGTTGTCCAAAAATGTAATGTTTTTGTCCATTCCGGCTATTGTAGTTTATCTATTAATGATTGATCCAAAAAAATTGATCCAAAAAGGATTTTATTTTTACCTTTTTGGAGCCTCTTTATCTTTATTGCCAATTCTTTTTTGGAATTATCAGCACGATTTTGTGACATTTAAGCATTTGGGGACATTGGGAGGAGTCCAGACCTTTGGAAGTCCTCTGAATTGGGGAGACACCTTCAAAAATGTGAGTGAATTTGTCCTGGGACAAGGAGCCATAATATCTGTTTTCTTTATACCTCTTCTAATATTGATCTTTAAAAGGGGGGGGCAGAAAAGAGAGAAAGAGTTTTATTTTTTGTTGCTGCCTGCCTTTATGTCCTGGCTATTGTTTTTTGGAATTTCTTTTTTGAACAGGGTGGAGGTGAATTGGCCTTCCTTTGCTTATGTCCAGCTTTCCATTTGTTTTGGATGGTTGGTGGCCAATGGCCCTAGGTTTTGGAAAAAGTACATTAAGGTAGCCACTTTGATTTCGGCAGGTTTTTTAGTGTTTATTATGAATCCCAGCACTTTGGATGCCTTTGGCTATAAAAGGATTTTGCGGCCGGAAAAAGATCCCTTAGCCAGGCTGGCAGGATATAGGGAAATAGGAAAAAGAGTTGATTTTTTGAAGGACAGTTTAGATTTAAAACAGTATTTTATTTTTAGCGACAATTATCATTTTGCCTCGGAAATGGCTTTTTACGTTTCTGGAAATCCCCAAACTTATGTGATCAACCTGGGGAGAAGGAAAAATCAATTTGATCTTTGGGCTGGAATTTCCCAATTTGAAAATAAAGGTTACTCAGGGATATTTGTCCACCGCGGAAAAGATGAAATACCCGCTGTCCAAAATGGGTTTAACCGGCTAATCTATCAGGAAATCCAATATCCCATTTATCGGGGAGATACCATTAGGATTGTCCGGATTGCTATATATGAAGGATTAACCCATATCAAGGAGGTTCAGGTGAATAGGTATTAATTTTTTGGAGGGCTGCAGCCTACAATCTCCCAATTAAATCAGACTAAAGAGAAAAGACAAATTGTCCTTCGGAAACCCCCAATTTAATCTTCCAACTGTCCTTCTGGGCCCCAAATACGATGAAATCAAAGAAAAACAATAGGAATTCTGTTTATTAATAGGGTAAGCTGTGTGGTCCATGGATGGAGTGACATGGTTTTGTCCTGAAAAGAAATTTAAAAGGTTAGAGGTATTTATCTTAGGGTAATTTTTCAGCCCAAAAATACCTTTTCCCTATTTTTTGAAAAAGTTGGTCACTTTTTCCCTGATAAATACTTTTCAAAAGGCTAGGGATATGATCCGGATCCCAATTAATGGCAGCTGTTTGAATTTTGAATTTTGATTGGGGAATTTGTTCCAAGCCAGCTTCATCGCAGATCAAATATTGAAAATCCGCTAACTTATTGGCAGGAACCTGATCTGGTAGGTCTGTCATGAAATAATCTTCACCCAGCCCAATCCTTATTTTGCTGCCTGTCCTTATGTGGCCTATAAATCCGATTTTGGAGCCCTCAGGAATATCGTTTTCCTCGACAAAATTTGACAATTGTGCTCCTTGGTTAGGAATGGAAATCTGGTAAGTGACCAAAGCCCCCCAATAAAAAACCATCAAAATACTTAATCCTAATGTGGTTACATTTTGTTGTTTTTTGGCTAACTGGTTCCCTAAGAGGATAAAAACCATCAAACCCAATATTAAACCAAAATAAATCCAATAAGGAGCCCCAATTCCCAAATTAAGGTAGCAGGCAACCACCAATAGGATAAAATTTATAGCCAGGAAAAAAATCATGCCCCAACGGTAAAACTTGTTCAACCGGGAGCTATTCTCCTTTTCAAGTAACATGGCTAAACCTACAGCACTAAGGGGAACAACGGGGAGGAGATACCTTTCATAAAATTTGAATACCAGAGCTGACATTAAAATGATCGCTATAGTCCAGGTAATTACAAAACCAATGAAAGGTTTATTTTCATGCCAAAAAGGCTTGAAATGTTTTTTGATTGTAGGAAATCCGAAAAATACCCAGGGAATAAACAATAGCACCATCAAACTGATAGCCAACAAAAGGTTTTTGGAAAATACTGCTATCTTACTGCCCACGCGAATGCCCACCTGGTCGGCAAAAAAGGAGTCCAAATAGGTAGTGTCAAATTTTAAGTACATGGCTATAAACCAAAATAGGCCAATACCCACACATATTAAGATGGCTGGCAAATTCAATATTTTTTTCCAATGGATTTTTTTCCAAGGATTCCACATCAAATAACCGATTCCAATAGCACCCAAAGCAGCAGCCGGAAGGCCTTTTGCCTCAAATCCCAAACCTATACCAAGATAGGTTAACCAGATGTATCGTTTGGGTGAATCATTACCATATTTAATCATACCTGAAATCCCCCAAGCCGTCATTGTCATGAATAAAGTCAAAAGGATATCCGGAATGGAACGGGTGCTACTAAATATCACCACAGGATGTGTGGCCGCAATCCATGCCGATATGTAAGCGGTTTTTTTATTACCGGTGGCTAATTTTCCAATTTTGAAAACCATAAATACCAAAGCAGATCCTGCCAATAGGAAAAATATTCTTGAGCTGAAGGCAGAGGGGCCGAATATTTTAAACCCAGCCAATACCCCCCAATAGGTTAGGATCGGTTTTTTAAACCTTAATTCCCCGCTTCCCAAATAAGTGGTGAGGTAATCATTGTTTTGCATCATCTTGATGGCCGCATTGCTGTAATACATTTCATCTGGATAATGCAAGTGGAAATCTAAGGCGAAGGGAGCAACTAGAAACGTAAAAGCCAATATGACCAGCCAAGGTGAGGTCTGCATTCCAATTGAAGAGAAAGTACCTTTCATTTGTTTAAAGTAAAAATGCCAGAAAAATGAAGCAGGTTAAAACCAGGGCAAAAGTAAAAAAAGAATTTTGGCAATTCAATAATAATATTATTGGTTAATCCTTAGAAAATTAATTCGACAATGGAGAAAGTTTTACAATGACCGTGGTTGGAGGTTCAAATAGGTCTTTCCCTTCAAACATGATTTGATAATTGACCTCAAATTGGTCCAAAACCTTCAAATATTTTTTTCTGGTAATCAGGTACCCTTCTGTTTTTTGGAGGTTTGGGACCTTGGAAATGGATTTTCGAAGGTAAAAGGAATAGGAGGGGTTATATATCTTATAATAATAAAGTTTTCCTTCTTTTAATTTATGTAATGGAGAGTTGACCACTGGGTTATGTTGGTCAATCTTTGGAAATGCGCCGTAAAAAAACAGCAAGTTTAATAGAATAAAACCTGCTCCCAAGTTATATAAAGAAGGGAGGTATTTCCCCTTTAACCAAAAATAGAATAGCGGAGGCAAAGCCAATAGTGGAAAAAAGCAGGATGGATAAAATTGGAAGGCTAATTCCAATTGGGCCTTTGCAAAATACCGCCAAGGCAAGTGAAATATAAAATCCCAACATGTGGGGCCATGATTGGAAATGATGAAGGTTCCATTCATAAAATAAAAACAAACCAGCAGTCATAAAAAAGATCAAAAATGGATCTGGAACTGCCATATGAAATTGGATATTCCAATGGAGACTGGCTGTCAATATTAATAAGGTCAAAAGGGCGGGGCGGTAACCCAGGTGTCTTTTGGTAAAAAGAAAATTGATTAAAAGGGTTAAGCAGCCAAACAAGGATGGGAAAAATCTGACGGAAAATTCATTTAAACAAAAAAGTAATAATGCAATGGGGGTTTGTCAAAGCGGTATTCCCCATTAAAGGTGAGTACCACCCACTAATTGTTTTTCCTCATCCAAAGCATAAATGCTCAATCCGGATAAATTGGGGAAATGGAGGATAATTCCAAGAATAAACAAAATGAAAACCCCTTTCCTTTTTTTGTCAAGTTGAATATGCATAAAACGAATCTGGTTGCCCTGGTCAGTTAATAAGGTCAATTGAATATTATGAAAAGATTAGGTTTTAATTAAGAGACTTGCCGTGGGGTTAAAAAAGCTGTAATTTTGGCCAAATTTTATTTGTATGTCCAAGCCACAGCTTTCAATAGTCGTTACAGTTTATAACGAAGAAGATAATATTCAGCCACTTTTAAAAGCTATTTATTCCGCATTAGATAATTATGATTATGAGTTGATCTTAGTGGATGATGGGTCCTATGACGAAACGGTTGCTGAAACAAAAAAATATGCAAACGGCAGGACCCGGGTGCTGATTTTTAATAAAAATTATGGGCAGACCACTGCTTTGGCTGCAGGGATTGATCATGCCCGAGGAGAATATATTGCCACCATGGATGGGGACCTTCAAAATGATCCCTCCGATATTCCAATGATGTTGGAAAAGGCGATTAAAGAAGATTGGGATGTGGTAGCGGGAGTGCGGGCCAATCGTCAAGATGGCTTTGTGCTCAGGAAAATCCCAAGTAAGCTGGCCAACTGGATCATCAGAAGCACAACTAAGGCTAATCTTAAAGATTATGGTTGCAGCTTAAGGGTTTATAGGGCTAATGTAGCACAGGATATGGGGCTATATGGAGAATTGCACCGCTTTATTCCCGTACTTATCAAGCAAGAGGGAGCAAGAATGACCGAAGTGGATGTGAAGCATCATCCCAGGATCCATGGAACTTCTAAGTATGGTCTGAACAGGACTTTTAAGGTGATTGCCGATTTGATCCTAATGCTTTTTTTCCAAAAGTATTTCCAGCGACCAATCCATTTATTTGGAACCATTGGTTTACTGTCTTTTTTTATTGGGGTGATTATCAATATTTATATGTTGATACTGAAAATTTCGGGGGAAGATATTTGGGGAAGGCCCATTTTGTTGGCCGGAGTGATTTTCCTTCTGGGAGGTGTACAGTTGATCACCACAGGAATTGTGGCGGAGATTATTGTAAGAACCTACTTTGAGTCTCAAAACAAAAAGACCTATAAGGTCAAAGATGTCTATCGGGGTGAATAAGAAGACACTAAAGCTGATCCTAAAAATAGTCCTTACCGCCGGGGCCATTTACCTTGTATTCCGAAAAATAGATGCTGAGGCCACCTGGAAGGTAATCCGGACTGCCCAATGGTTTGACCTTTTTCTGGCCACCCTGTTTTTTGCCTTATCCAAGTTGTTTTCCTCTGTTCGGTTGAATTGTTATTTCAGGAATTTGGGATTAAGGATTTCAGAAGAGAAAAATCTGAAGCTATACAGCATTGGAATGTTTTACAATTTGTTTCTTCCGGGAGGAATTGGTGGAGATGGTTATAAGGTGTATTTGCTTAATAAATACCATCAATCTCCGGTAAAGTCTTTATTGGCAGCGGTCTTTTTGGACCGGCTAAATGGTTTGGCGGCCCTGGTATTTCTGATGTTTGGGCTTTTATTTTTTGTGGACATTCAATGGCCATTGTTGGAAGGGGTAAGCTGGGATTTTTTGGCTGTCCTAGGGCTTGCAATGGTTCCCCTAAGCTTTAAATTGATTGTCCAATGGTGGTTTAAGACTTTTTCCCAATCGGTATTGAAAACCGGGGCTTATTCCATTCTTACTCAAGTTTCTCAATTGATTTGTGCCTATTTTATCTTGACAGCTTTGGGAATAAATGAAAAAATCATTGCCTATCAATTTGTGTTTTTGCTTTCATCTATTG
The DNA here is from genome assembly GCF_030409905.1 of Echinicola jeungdonensis. NCBI lineage: Bacteria > Pseudomonadati > Bacteroidota > Cytophagia > Cytophagales > Cyclobacteriaceae > Echinicola > Echinicola jeungdonensis. The sequence continues at coordinate 1,360,161 of NZ_JAUFQT010000001.1, read as the reverse complement.
TGGCCGTTTTGCCTCTGACGATTGGGGGTGTTGGTGCCAGGGAATTGGTCTTTATTTATAGTCACCAATATATTGGGATTGATAAAAATGCTGCAGTGGCTTTCAGTTTGGTTTTCTTTTTGATTACTGCCCTGGTGTCACTGATTGGGGCATTCATTAAGGTGGAATGGAAGGAAAAGGAGCTTAATAGGTATTAAATTTTAGCATTGGGAAGGAAACCAAGACAAATTCTCAGGTTTGCTTTCCATAATTCAATTTCGGGTATTTCATTTAAGGAAGTTCAAAGGTGAAATGGTAGCAATGCCAAATACCTTATATTCAATAAACCATATTCAATATTTTACGGTATTTCTACCCCATCTTAGTGCCTTTTCCTAAGTAACTTGTATATTTTAATATACCCAGTTGTTGAGGATAAAATGGTACCCTACTCCAACAATGATTCCTACTATGATAATCAGTGGGGTGGGGATTTTGGTAAATTGCAACAGCAGATAGGTGCCTGCAATGGCGGTGATGTTAAAAGTATTGGCAGGCATAGGTTCGAATAGCAAATAAGCTGCAGCAATCAACATTCCGCAACTGACTGCATTGATCCCTTCCAGTGCTGCCCGAACCGGCCGGTATTTTTTTAGTTCATCCCAGAATTTAATGACAAAGAAAATCAGAAAGGTGCCGGGAAGAAAAATTCCAGCTGCAGCAATTAAACCGCCGGTAATAGCTCCTCCAATTCCCATTCCGCGCATGGAGAGGGCACCGATATAAGAACTGATGCTAAATGTAGGCCCCGGCACTCCTTGTGAAATGGCATAGCCGGTAAGAAATTCTTCTGAGGTGAGATAAGCTTTAAATTCCACAAATTCTGTATAAAGGTAGGGAACCAAAACCTGCCCTCCCCCAAAGATTAGACTTCCATTCCGGTAGAAGTTCTCAAACAAACGGATAGGAAGCATACGGGTAAAATGTCCCAGAATGGCTGCAGCAATCAAAACCGCTCCCCAAAGGACAAAATTATCCCATTTGACCTTTATGCCTGATTTCTCTTCAATTTTAGGTTGCTTATTAAATTTCAGGGAAGTACTTACCCCGCCCACAATAAGCATAATGGGGAAAATAAACGGGGAGTTATAGAAAAAGGCCACAAAGGCAGAAAGCATCATTAGGACGGTTGCCTCCGGAGTTTTGACCATCTTACCAATGGTCTTATGGGCTGCATAAATGATAAACCCTATTGCCATAGGCTGAATAAATTTGGCAAAGTTTAATGATCCGGTGGTTTGGGTTTGAAGAAAATCCACAAGGATAGCAGCCCCGGTCATGATCAAGGTTGCCGGTAAAATCCAGACCAAAAGGGTTAAATAAGCTAAGTTGGGTCCCCCGATCCGGTAACCAATGGCAGATATGGTTTGTGTGGAGGTGGGGCCGGGAAGCACCTGGCATAAAGCATGAAGTTCCCAAAGGTCTTCTTCGGAAATATAATGCCGCTTTTTGACCATCATATCCAGCACCATGGCCAAAAATGCTTGGGGACCGCCAAAAGCGGTGACAGAAAGTGTGATGACATCTTTGAGGAAGAGATAATATTTTACCTTTTTGACTGTCACCCTGATTTAAACTTTTAGGCCAAGTTCCTTTAATCTTTCTTCCAAAAATTCTCCCGCGGTGGCATCTTCAAATTGCTTGGGATGTTCATCATCAATGCAATTTTCCAGACAGGTAAGATCCATTTCTGACCGGGGATGCATAAAAAATGGAATGGAATATCGACTGGTATTCATTTTTTCTTTGGGAGGATTGGCCACCCGGTGAATGGTAGATTTCAGCTTTTTATTGGTCAGCCTTTCCAGCATATCTCCTACATTGACTACCAGTTGATCAGGAAGGGCGGTGATGGGGATCCATTGGCCGTCATTCCTCAATACTTCAAGGCCATCCGCACTGGCACCCATCAAAAGCGTGATAAGGTTGATGTCACCATGTTCTGCTGCCCTTACCGCATCGGAAGGGACTGCTTCCGGGTCTTCTATAGGGAAATAATGAATGGGTCTTAAAATAGAATTTCCAAAGGCCACTTTATCCTCAAAATAATCCTCAGGCAAACCCAAATGAAGGGCAATGGCCTGAAGCATGGTTTTTCCGGCTTTTTCTATTGCAGAATAAACTTTAAGGGATACTTCTCTAAATTCCTTAATTTCTTCGGGCCAAACATTGGGAGGATAATCTCCTTTGATGCTGTCTTCATCTGGAATATGGTCCAGATCCTGGCCTACATGATAAAATTCTTTTAAATCACCAGTATTTCTACCCTTGGCACTTTCCTTTCCTTTACCTGTATATCCTCGTTGATACCCGATTTCGGGTTTTTCATACTTTAATTTGATTTCATCATCCAATGAAAAAAAAACTTGGATGGCCTCATACAAACGGGCTTGCAGATCAGCGGTCAAACCATGGTTTTTGATGGCCACGAATCCAATATTTTGGTAGGCATTACCCAAATTTTGGACAAAATCAGCTTTCTTTTCAGGGTCATTGGAATTAAAATCAGCTAAATCAAGGGAAGGAATTTCAGTATAAAGAATTTTACTCATGGCTTTGTCAATTAATGGTGCAAGTTAATATTTTAATGGAAAATTAAATATCTTTAAGTGTACCCAATTGATCGATTTATGAAGTTGATTATCCAAATTCATGCAATTTTTCTACTTATTTGTGTATTGATTTCCTGCGGATCAGATAAGGAATCGAGTTCAAACAACCAATTTGAAGAGGTTAAGGTATCGGCACCCTCCCTGGAAAATGTGACTTTCAAACCTATTAGCTTCACCAATGCTTACCCGGATGCCATTTTGGAATTGTATTCCCCTTTGGAAAATGAATCTTTTGAGGAAGGAAAAGTGTCTTTTGAGTTTAATATCAAAAACTTCCCTTTTGAAAATGGTATTAAAGGCTTCCAGTTGAAAATGATCCTCAATGGAAATGATCCGGTGGGGTACAATATGCCCATCTTTAACCAGGAATTTGAAAAGGGCACTTATAGGGCAGTAGCCTATTTGGTGGATGAAAATGGAATGGCCCTGAAGGAGTATGGAAATTATGTCGATCGTGATTTTACGGTGGGGGGATCCCAGCCATTTCCCGAAAGTGGAGAGCCGTTTTTGGCCTTGAACAGTCCTGTCAATGATCAGGAGTTTGAAAAAGGTGAGCCCGTGATTGTGGATTTTTTATTAATTGGCGGGGATTTGGAGGAAGAAGGCCTGCAGGTGGAAATAGCTATCAATGATAAAAAATACACCCTGCAAAAGGTTGTTCCGGTTGAAATAAATGGCTTGCCTAAAGGATTCTTTGACCTGAAGGTAACGTTGAAAGAAAAAAATGGAGAGGAGCTAAAAGGTGCTTTTTCTCAGGTTCAAAAGGAGATTATTATTAATTAATCTCTTGGAAAGCTGGGAGTACCCAAAATGATACCAGAAGGCAATATACACTTTATTGACCTTCCTTTTGTTATAAAAAAAGAAAGGTGCTTTTTCCACAAGACCATTGGTGTAACTGTTAGGTTTGCCCTATTCTCAGTTTTGGGTAAGCAAAAAAAGTGCCTTAGGAAATCACATCAAACTTCTAAGGACCTTAAGCGAATTAAGCTTTCCAAAGCTGTCTAAATGCCATTGGTAAAACTGGATCAAATGGTCCAATAATTTATGCCTGATGGCTGCTGGGATTTTGAGTTTTTGGTCATAAGTGCTATGAATAAGCAAATCAAGGTATTTTTTTTCTTCCAGAGCATATACTGGGTCATTGATGGTTTCATGGATTTGATCAAACAATTCTTCAGAATTATTTGGCGCAAAGCCCAAAAACCTGGAATTTTCCAGTAAGAATGCCAATGGAAAATTAGCCAGATTGATGCCCTCCTGGTCAAGCAATTCTATAGAATTATAGATAAAGTCATATAAATATTCATTTTGATAGTTATCGTAAATGCACTTGCTTAAAATTTCTCCAATAAACATTGCCACTCCGCTCCGGTAATAGTCAAAGGGAATCCTTTGGAAGGGGTAGGCGAGTTTAACCTCTGAAATCCGGTTGAGAGAGGCATTTTCCCGGTCATAGACTACCAGGTCCAATAGGGTCAATGGCTGGTAGAAAGCCATTTTATTTTTGGATTTTGCACTCCTTACCCCATTGACAATATAACTTTTCAGGCCCAACTCCCGGGTGAAAATTTTTACAATGATGGAGGTCTCCCTGTATTTGATGTAATGAATTACGATTCCTTGTGTTTTCTTCAGCATTACAATACCAGAAATTTACCAGCAACTTTTTCAGTTCCCATTTCATTGGCTACATATACCATATAAACCCCTGGGGGAATTCTGTTTCCTTTGGCATCCCTGAGGTTCCAAGTGGATTTTCCTCCCCTTACCTTCCAGGAATAAACCACCCTTCCCACCGAATTGGTGATTTTTAAGGTCGCAAAATTTGTTAATCCCTCAATACTAAGAAGCCCTGAAAAATCAGGCCTGACTGGATTGGGGAAAATTTTCAAGTCTTCCAATTGGGCAACAGGGGGTATGCTGACTCCCCTATAGGAAAGAGCTCCCGTTTTAGTTTTAATAAATAACTCCCCATAAACTGGATCCAAAGATAGCTGCTGTATATCATTGGATGGAAGGGGGGAATTGCTTTTATGAAAGTTTCGCAAACTTTCCTGTTCCGGAAAAAAATGCCACAAACCATCATTGCTTGTGCCCAGCCAAATACTTCCGTCTGGGGCTTTAAGAAGCGCTTGGATTTCTTGTCCTGAAAGTAAAGGGCGATTTTGGTAAAATGGAATAATGGCATTAACAGAAGAGCTGGAACTGATGTTCCATATAGAGGGAAGGTATGCCACTCCATTTTTAGTCCCTATCCAAATTTCTCCCTTTGAACTGATGTCAAAATCTAAAACCTGAGCAGAAGGTAAATTCCCCAGGTTTTGTGAACTACTTAAGATTCTATTGATTCCTTCAACCGGCTTGAATATTCGGATTCTATGATTTCCGGAGGTGCCTTCCAAAATCCAAAGGTTACCAGCTGGATCCGCTTTTATTTTGATAGGTTGGATTAAACCTGAAATATTGAAAGAGATTGCTGCCTCAGGGGTGATTTTTATTAATTTGTCTGGCCCCTTTAGTAAAATAAGCCAAAGGTTGTTTTTGAAATCCAAGGCCATATCTGAAATGAAGGAATGTTCTGAAAGTCCTCTGAGATTTATTTTTTCCCATAGGTCTGCATCCTTTTTCCATAAACCATCCCCCCAAGTACCAGCAAATAAAAGTTGGTTGGCATATTTAATATCCGTGATCAAGGTAGGCCCTTGTAATGTTTCCCAAAAACCCATTTCAAATTTACTACTTGTGGCAGGGCTGGCAATATCAACAGTCCCATCTCTTTTCAAAGCTATGGGTTGGCCGAACATATCTTTTCCTGCCAAACTAAAAGATTTTATGGGTGCATTTGGACCATTTGGAAAAATGGTTTGGTAGGTGTCCCAAGCCAAGACCCCCTGGCTTTCCGTGGCCAGGAACAAATGGTTTTCCGAGATGTGAAAATCCAAAAAATTAACTTCAATTGATGAAAACTCAGGATGAAATGATCCGTTTTCATTTAAACTGTAAATCGTGTTTCCGGAGGAAAAATACAATTGCCCTTGGATGGCTTTTAAAATTTTAACGTCAGATGCCCCAGAGATCCATTCCCATTCACTGCTGTTCCAGAGATAAATGTTATGGTCTTCTCCAAGGCCAAAAAGAGAATTTCCTGAAAAAGACAATTGGGCCATTGGATTTTCCAATTGCAATAATTGCCAGTTTCTGAAATCTTTTAGGTTGGCTGACCGATCCCCTTTCCAAAGGCCTTCCGGGGTAGTGATCCATATTGACTGTTCTTGAATAGCTACATCCCAAACCTCCAAGGTGGAGCCTTGAGGCCCGATTTGGGAATAGGAATCCACTATGGTACCGGTTTCAAGATCCAATTTTACCAGACCAAAAGCAGTAGCCATCCAAGCTATTTTCTCTTGAATTTGAATGGAGTAAATTGTCTTGTCCTGAATGGAACTTTGATCCCGGATAAGGGTAATTGTTTTGATTTTATCCTCCTTTACAAGATCAACAGTGCCATCTGGATAAGTTAATATCAGTGTTTTTGCCCCATCCGAAAAGGCCATTTTTTTAAAATCCTGACCATATAATCCATCCTTTTTTGTCAGGGGATGTGGTATTGGGTTTTCCACCGAAAAGTAAAAACAAGCTTGGTTACCTCTTGCAAAAATGGTGGTGTTATTTCCGGAAATTTCACTAATGGTGGTATATGAGGGGTGCATTCTCCAAGTTCCGACTGGGATTTGTCCCTGGGCATTACTGGAGAGCACATGGGCAGTTAATGCCACAAGAAAAAGTAGGAATTTATTTTTTTTCTTCATAAAAACATTTTCTGCATCTAGCCTCATAGGCATCCTTTTCACCAAGCATGACTTTTCTTTTTTCTCCCGATAGCCGGAAGCTGTAAGAGGCCAGATCACCACATTTCATACAGATGGCATGTACTTTGGTAACATATTCGGCGATGGCCAACAGTTGTGGCATAGGTTCAAACGGCTGGCCTTCAAAGTCCATGTCCAGACCTGCCAAAATTACCCTTTTGCCCAATGAGGCCAACTTATTGGCTACGGAAACAATTTGCTGGTCAAAAAACTGAACCTCGTCAATGCCAATCACATCACAATCACCAGCTAAAAGCATTATATCATCAGCAAAATTGACCGGTGTAGAACGGATTTCATTTTCATTATGGGAGACTACATTATAGGTATGGTAGCGGGTATCAACAGCAGGTTTGAAGATTTCAACTCTTTGCTTAGCGATTAAAGCCCGGTTTAACCTGCGAATCAGTTCTTCAGTTTTTCCAGAAAACATGGAACCACAGATCACCTCGATATGTCCTTTTTGGCTTTTGGGATGATTATTTCCTATTAAAGGTTCAATAAACATTATTATTCAAAGCATTAGGTTATTTTCATGTTAGCCCTATGGCTTCGATGAAAAGAATTGAACTTACAGATATTATTTTGTTAGTGGAAAGATGTTTTGTTCCATTAATAAAGATTCAATCAGGTAAATCCCCGATTGTTCTTTTGTAGCATTCTCCTTGTAGTAAAGTTATTCAATTACTATTTTGGGCTTGATTTGAATTAATTCCACCGGAAATATACGAACTAATGAACGATAAAATTAACCTCAATTATTTGGAAAGCTATTCAGATGCTTTTACAAATAAGATTTGCTCGGAGTTTTTTGGAACAAAAAAATACATGACCGGCCAGGAAATCATTCAGTTTACCCCAAGCACACAGGTTAATTTACTGATAATAAAAACTCTGTTCGAAAAGTGGCAGGAGGAAATAGAAAAAATAAAAGGTAATCCGTTTTTTGATTACCGGGATGTAGCTGTTTCGGAAGCTTTAAAGGATTTTATGAAAGTGCTTTCGCGGGCCATAAAAATAGAAAAGCCCTATTTCCAACCATTGATGAAAGAGGCTGTGATGGATGCAGCAATTTTGGCCGTCGATCCACTGGTTTATTTCTTTGGAGAAATAGATAAAAGTGAGAAGGGAAATATGAGGTCCCATTTTAAGACGGCAAAGAAATATATTAAATGGCATCCTGAGTTATTAAAATACCTTTCCGAAAAAGCCGAAAATAATCCTACTAAGGAGGAATTAGAGAAAGCATTAGGGGTTTTTTGGGAAAAATATGTGGTGGATTTGGAATCTACCCGGGCCTTACTTCAACCATTGGAAAAAGTGAAACCCATTGACTGGGAAGAATTGATTCCGGAACCAGATACAATGAAAGAAGAATCCCAAGTAAAAGATTTAGAAGGAGTTAAGGAAGAGGAAAAGATTAGTACAACTGTTCGGGAGGGAGAGCCCATCGGAGTCACAGGCTCGGAAACCATTGATCCTGCCCTGGCCTGGGCCCATTTTGAATCTGAGCAAAGTGGCATCTTAAAAGGTCCTATTTCCAGTCTGGAAGATGGGGTGGCCATCAATCAACGTTTTATGTTTACCAAGAGCCTCTTTGATGGAAATCCTGACCTGATGGCCCATGCCTTCAAGTTGATTGACAATTGCGATAGTTTTGTGGAGGCCATAGAATTGATCAATGAGCGTTATGTCAAGGAATTAAGCTGGGACAAGGAATCCGAAGAAGTCAGGGAGTTTTTACAACTGGTTTATAGGAAGTTTGATGAGAAGTGATTTAGAGGTTTTTTTGGGGATGCCGTGAATAAAGGATTGCTTTGCAATTTTTAAATTCCCGAGGGGTTAGCACATTCCAGGATTATTAAAATGGAGGTTTTTTGTAATTGGGTATATGAAAACCACCCAATTACCAATACCCCAATAAATGCTCCCTTAATTCATCCTTCCCAATAATTGAATCCTGTGAGAATCCAGTTTAATAAAAATGAATAACAGTATAGTAAAGGACCATAATGAGGACCCTCCATAACTAAAGAAAGGTAATGGAATACCAACAACAGGAAATAAGCCTATGGTCATGGAAATGTTGATCATAAAGTGAAAGAGGAGAATGGAAATCACACTATAGCCATAAACCCGCGAAAAACGGGTTTTTTGCCTTTCTGCCAAAAACACCAATCTTACCAAAAGTGATACAAAAAGAAATACCACTATCAAACTTCCAACCCAGCCAAATTCCTCACCAAGGGTGCAGAAAATAAAGTCCGTATGCTGTTCGGGTACAAAGTCAAATTTTGTCTGGGTGCCCTGCAGGTATCCTTTCCCCCAAAATCCACCCGAGCCAATGGCAATTTTGGATTGGGTAACATTCCAACCTACTCCCAAAGGATCAATGTCCGGATTAAACAGTACCATGATTCTATTTTGTTGGTGGGAGGGAAGCTTTGAAACCACCATGTCAAGACTATAGCTATATGCGATAACAGCAAGGCCAATCAATCCCAAGGAAAGGATTCTTTTCCAGTTTTTCTTGCCCATAAGGATGAGGAAGCTGATTACAAAAACCACTCCTCCAGCAAGGTAAAGGTTGTTTTCAACGGCCAGGGACAATAAGGAAACAGCAATAAAAATCAGTGCCAATACATAATATTTTTGGGGCATGCCCTCACGGTAAAGCATAATGAAAAAGGCGCTGTAAACCATAGCTGTCCCAGTATCAGGTTGCAGCATGATCAATGCTACTGGTATAAGGATAACCAAGGTAGCCTGAAACTGATATTTGGGTTTGCTAAGATCAAATGAGGGTTTTTCAATGATTTTGGCCAAAGCAAGGGCTGTAGCAAATTTGGCAAATTCCCCCGGCTGCAACCGGAAAGGTCCCAGTTCAAACCAGGCTTTTTGGCCATTGATTTCCTTACCTATGATTGGAGTAAGAATCAGTATAAGGACAAAAATTCCAAATAAAATCAGGCTTAGATTGTCAAATAAACGATAATCCGCAACCATGATTAATGTTATCAACAGCACAGCAGTACCGATCCAGATCAACTGTTTTCCCGAATTAATACTGAAGTCAAATATGCTTTTGGCAGTTTGCTCATCATAAACGGCTGCATAAATATTAAACCATCCGATCATCACCAGCAATCCATAAATTAAAATGGTCAGCCAGTCAATTTTGTTGATATATAAATCGTCTTGTCTCACGTCAATCGAAGAAATCTCCAACTAATACATAATCTTCCAAGGCCTTTCTTTTTATTTGGCCGTTCAAGTATTTTTCTATCATCAAGCTGGCCGTACTGGCGGCAGCCCGTCCTCCCCATCCAGCATTTTCCACATATACTGCTATGGCTATTTGGGGATTTTCTTTGGGAGCAAAGGCCACAAATACCGAATGGTCTGCCCCATGAGGGTTTTGGGCCGTACCTGTTTTGCCCGCAATGGTAATATCCTTCATAATAGCCCTGGCTGCAGTGCCATACAATGCTTCTGCCATTGCATCTTGTATAAGCTCAAAATGATGTGGATCAACACCAACATCGTGTTTTTTTTGATATTCTTCAGGAATATTTTCAGTTTTACCATCTATTGCCTTTATCAAGTGCGGCGTATAATAGTACCCCTTGTTGGCAAAGATAGCAGCAAGGTTGGCCATCTGTAAAGGGGTGACCAGCATTTCCCCTTGACCTATTGATAAGGAATAAATGGTTGAATATTTCCAACGTCCCTTTCCGTAGAATTTATCATATAGCTGGCTGGAAGGAACACTTCCTCCTTTTTCATTTTTTAAGTCAATTCCCAACTGGTCCCCCAGTCCAAATTTCATCACTGCTTTTCTCCATTTGTCCAGCCCTATTTGCGTATCGGTATAAGTATTACTGGACACTTCCTGGTTGATTATATGCCTAAAAGCTTGATAATAATAGGGATTGCAGGAATTCCTGATGGCGCCAAATAAATTGACCGGGCTGGGGTGATTATGACAGGCGACCAGGGCTTTGTTACATGGATAGGTGGTATTGGGTGACAATATTCCCTCCTGAAGCCCTATTAGGGACTGGACGACCTTAAATATAGATCCTGGGGGATACATGGCCATGATGGGGCGGTTAAACAAAGGTTTGGTAGAGTCGTTTTGTAGTTTTAGGTAGTTCTTGCTATAAGCAGCTCCTGCAAGAAGGTTGGGGTCGTACACAGGGGCAGAGATCATAGAAAGGATTTCTCCTGACTTGGGCTGTATGGCAACAACCGATCCCCTTTTTCCCTGCATAAGCTTTTCACCATATTTTTGCAGTTCAAGGTCAATGGTGGATTGGAGGTTTTTTCCAGGGATGGAAGCGGTATCCAACTGGCCATTTTTAAACGAGCCTTTGTCCACTCCCCTTACATTGACCATTTTATACCTAGCTCCCTTTTTTCCTCGAAGAGCATTTTCATAAAAAGATTCTACACCCGAATGGCCAATATAATCTCCTTGGGAATAATAATCTGCTGTATCCCTTTCCAATTGCCAGGGCATTATTTCTGCAATATAGCCTAAGGTACTGGATGCTACTGAATCTGGATATGCCCTGACAGATCTGGTCATGATGAAAAGGCCAGGATAGTCGATCAGGTAATCCTGCATTTTAGCAAAGTCCGTATTGCTCACCTGCTTGATCAAAGGGGATGGTTTTACCCAGGAATAAGCTTTGGCTTCATTGTATTTTTGAATCAATTTTTCCTTTTCCAATTGGAATATCCTGCAAAACTTGGTGGTATCCTTGACTTTAAATTCCTGTGGAATAACCATCAGGTCAAACACAGGATTATTATAAACTAAAAGCTTATTGTTCCGGTCATAAATCAAACCCCGGTAAGGATAATCCACTAATCTTTGAACTGCATTTCTTTCCGCTCTCCTCAAAAAACTATCGTCCAACACCTGGATCATAAAAAGTTTGGAAAGCAAAATAACTCCAACTAATACGATTACAATGATGATGACACCTGGTCTCTTTTCGTCCATTAAATTCCCCTCTTTTTCTTATAAAACAGTGCTTGGATGATAATACCCATGATAAAGGTGAAAGCAGCACTGCTCAGCGTTTTATACAACAAAGAAAGATACATGGAAGTGCCCAAATTATCAATGAAAAAGAAAGTAAGGTGGTGTACCAATATCAATGGGAAACTGTAAACGAAAAACCAGCTAAAACTCATGTTCAATACTGAAGGCGGTGTATTAGGATCATAACCTCCCGTTGGGGTGATAAGGTTTAGCCAGGGTTTCCTCAAAAAAGCAAGCATTACTGCACTAGCTGTATGAAAACCCAGGCTATCATAAAAGATATCAATACTGAACCCCAGCAAAAAAGCCAAAATCATGAGTGGGATAGTCTTTAACTCAATAGGTAACAATAAGAGAAAAAGCACATAAAGAAAGCAAAAGGCAGTACCAAAAAGCACCAGGTTTTTGAGTACCAGGATTTGGATAAAAAAATAAATAATGAAACTTCCTATGCTATATATGATCGTTCTACTGTTCATTGACGATATCCAGACTGTCTTGAAGGGAATCCAATTCTGCTTCCCTGTTGTTTTCAACTAAGTACACATAAGTTAATTGGCTGAAATTGACAGCCAATTTTATGGTGATATCCAGGTAATTGGTTTCAGTTCCAGGTTTTACTTCATCGATGGTGCCCACCAACAAGCCTTCTGGAAAAACTGCATTATACCCGGAAGTAATCACCGTGTCTCCTGCTTGAACTTTCACGTGCCTTGGGACATATTTGAGTTTGGCCTTGTTGGATAATTTTCCATCCCATTGAGTGGATCCAAAGACATCCGTTGATTTAATTTTTGAAGAGATCAAAAGATCTGTGTGAAGCAGAGAAATTACCGATGCAAAGTTATTGGAGACACCCTTTACCCTGCCTACAATTCCTTGTTCATTGAATACCCCCATTCCTGCCTTAATTCCATCTTTCGCACCTTTATTAAGGGTAATGTGGTTTTGGTTCAGTCGGATAGAATTGTTGATTACTTTGGCAGCCTTGAAATTATATCGACTTTCCAAAGTACTGTCCAAGGGAATGTGGACACTATCTGCAGGATGACTCAATTGGTCCAATTGTTTGAGAAGTTCTGCGTTTTTCTGTGCAAGGGCATCATTGGCAGAAGCCAGTTCAAAGTAGGAAGTAAAACCTTCCTTGGTGTTGAGGAATTTCCCAGTGATAAAATTTGAGCTATTAAAGAAAACAGCCCCTTGTGGTGAATTATAGGAAGTGACTAGCCAAATGGCCAGGGTTTCCAAAATAATAAACAACAAAAAGGCCCTAATGCTGTATAGGAATAATAAAATGCGTTGCATTTAAATTTTAGGTCATCAGTACGGTTCTGAAACTGTTTATGTTTTTCAGGGCAGTACCTGTTCCCCTTACTACAGCCCTTAATGGATCTTCTGCGATATGGATGGGGAGTTTGGTTTTCTGATGGAGTCTTTTGTCCAATCCCTTAAGCAAGGCCCCACCACCGGTAAGGTGTATTCCATTGTCGTAAATATCGGCCGAAAGTTCGGGTGGGGCGATTTCCAAAGCTTTCAATACAGCCTCTTCAATTTTGGAAACAGACTTGTCCAAGGCAAAAGCAATCTCCGAATAAGAGACTTTGATGACTTTTGGAATTCCCGTCATCAAATCCCGGCCTCGTATTTCATAATCTTCTGGAGCATCATCCAACTCAGTCAATGCTGACCCTATGGCAATTTTCACCTTTTCTGCTGACCTTTCTCCTATCAAAAGGTTATGCTGTCTCCTCATATAATCCAGGATATCCTTGGTAAAGGTATCACCGGCCACCCTGATGGATTGGTCTGCTACTATGCCGGAAAGCGCAATCAGGGCAATTTCAGTGGTTCCACCTCCGATATCCACAATCATGGAGCCCATGGGTTTTTCGATGTCGATGCCGATACCAATGGCAGCTGCAATGGGTTCGTACACCATATAAACCTCTTTGGCCCCCGCATGTTCTGCAGAGTCCCTTACGGCTCTTTTTTCCACCTCTGTAATTCCTGAGGGGATACATATTACCATTCTGTGGGATTGGGGAAACATGCCCTTTTTATGGCCCGGAATCATCTTGATCAACCCCCTGATCATTTGCTCAGCCGCATAGAAGTCAGCAATCACACCGTCCTTTAAGGGGCGGACTGTTTTAATGTTTTCATGCGTTTTTTCATGCATGTTCATTGCTTCCCTGCCCACAGCAAGAATGCGGTTGCTGGTCTTATCTATGGCGATGATCGACGGTTCGTCTACGACGATCTTTTCTTTATGAATAATGAGGGTGTTGGCGGTTCCTAAATCTATGGCGATATCACTAGAGAAAAAGTCGAATAATCCCATGCTGGTATTTGCTTATAAATTATCTATGAGTTGATCGTTTAAAGTTAGCATTAACAATGCTTAAATAAAACGCAGTAGGACAAAATTATTACCTTAATTTGGATTTATAATAGGGCATTAATTTTTTTTTTTAAAAGCCTATTATAGGTGATATGCTCAATGGTTTTCAAAAGGCTTTTTTGTGGTCTTAATGCCCGTTTTTAAGGTGATAACCGATGTTTGATTCCCGGTTGCCCCTCAATAAGCAAAAAACAGTCCAAACTTTGGGAGAATTTATGGTTAGTTGGGGATGTGGATTACAAATCCACTTTTATTGCTGATTCAGGATTACAAATCCCGGACAGTTTCCCATGCAGGGCAATCTCTGATTTCCGAACTGTTTCTGAAACCTAACCGGAGCTTTTTGAAATAGGAATTAAAGTTTTTCAATCTTTAAAAAAAAATCCCTGACCTTTCAGCCAGGGATTAGTGGTTTATGTATAATATGATTTCTAGTGCTTGAAGTGTCTAACTCCGGTCATCACCATGCTCATTCCTGCTTGATCACAGAATTCAATGCTGTCTTTATCCTTGATGGATCCGCCTGGTTGGACTACAGATGCAATTCCTTCTTTTGAGGCTATTTCTACACAATCAGGGAAAGGGAAAAAAGCATCGGAAGCCATTACAGCTCCATTCAGGTCAAAGCCAAAAGACTTTGCCTTTTCTATGGCCTGTTTTAGTGAATCAACTCTTGAAGTCTGTCCCACTCCACTTGCAAACAACTGGTCCTGGTTGCTAAGGACGATGGTGTTGGATTTAGTGTGCTTACAGACTTTGGCAGCAAATACCAAGGCATCTTTTTGCTCTTCGGTTGGAGCTACCTTGGTTACCACCTTAAAATCATCTTTGGATTCAGTGGCCAGGTCTTTATCCTGCTCGATATAACCATTTAGCAAGGTTTTCACCAGTTTGGTGCCACCCACTTGCGATTTTTGCAATAACAATATCCTGTTTTTCTTTCCTTTTAGGATTTCCAGGGCATCATCATCAAAAGCAGGTGCAATCAATACTTCAAAGAATAAGCTGTGCATTTCCTCAGCAGCTGCTTTGTCCACCTTTTGGTTGGTGATCAATACTCCTCCAAAAGCAGACAGAGTGTCTGCCTCAAAAGCTTTTTGGTAAGCTTCTTTTACAGAAGCTCCAGTTGCAACCCCACATGCATTGTTATGCTTCAAAATTGCAAATGCCGTTTCCTGGTCAAACTCAGCTATCAAAGCTACTGCTGCATCGATATCGACCAGGTTGTTATAGGAAAGTTCTTTTCCATTCAATTGGTCGAAAAGGTCATCCAATTTGCCATAGAAAACACCTTTTTGATGTGGGTTTTCACCGTATCTCAATGTTTTGGCATTGGATTCACTGATTTTCAAAGCAGGAATTTCTTCTTCCTGGTTGAAATAGTTGAAGATATGGGTGTCGTAATGGGAAGAAACCTGGAATGCTTGGGCAGCAAAGTACCTTCTGTCTTCCATAGTGGTTCCGCCACCATTGTTTTTCAATCTTTCCTCCAGCTCTCCATATTGTTCCCGGGAGGCAACAATGGTTACATCCTTGAAATTCTTTGCAGCTGCACGAATAAGGGAAATTCCACCAATGTCAATTTTCTCAATTATATCTTGTTCAGCAGCACCTGAGGCTACCGTTTCCTCAAAAGGATAAAGATCTACAATCACCAAGTCGATGGAAGGTATGCCAAATTCCACTGCTTGAGAAAGGTCACCTTCTTCCTCTCTTCTGTGGAGAATGCCACCAAAAACTTTGGGGTGAAGGGTTTTGACCCTGCCTCCGAAGATGGAAGGATATCCGGTAAGTTCTTCTACAGGAGTTACCTCAGCTCCTTGCTCTTCAATAAATTTTTGAGTGCCTCCTGTGGAGTAAATTTTCACCCCTTGTTCTTTTAAAAGGGCGATAATGGGCTCCAGGTTGTCCTTATAAAATACTGAAATGAGGGCAGATTCTATTTTTTTAACAGCCATTTTAGAAAATATTGATTGAAAATATGGGTTGGGTATTTGAATTTCAATGGGCAAATTTAGGAAAATCAGCGGATTATAGCAGACTTTCGATCACTTTTGGAAAATATTTATGTTCCAGGGCATGCACTTTCTGGGCAATTTCCTCTGGGCTGTCCTTTTCTTCCACTTCTACCTTTTCCTGGAATATGATCCGGCCTTCATCATACTTTTCATTGACATAATGGATGGTAATCCCGGTTTCTTTTTCTCCTTTTTCTTTTACGGCCCGGTGTACATGAAGCCCATACATGCCTTTCCCTCCAAATTTGGGCAATAGGGCCGGATGGATATTGATGATCCTTTCGGGATATAAATGCAACAACCCGTCAGGAACTTTTATCAGAAAACCTGCCAAAACCACCAGGTCTATTTTCAATTCCTGGAATGTTTTTTCTAATATACCTTCTTCCATTTCTTTCTTTGTGAAAGAAAAATGGTGGATTTCATGGTTTTTGGCCCTTTCCAACACATAGGCTTCAGGTTTGTTGGAAGCAATACAGGCCACTTCTACCTTGGGGTTGTGCTTGAAATAATTGATGATTTCTTCGGCATTGGAGCCATTTCCTGAGGCTAGTATGGCAATTTTTTTCAAGTAGATTTCTTTTTTATGGGTCAAAAATAACTGTTTAGGTTACAAAAATAGGGATTATTTTTAGCTAAGCATTTTCTTGTCCAATGGTTATAGAATAGATCCCCTATAAAAAGCCCATACTTATTATTCCTGTTAACATCAGGATTTTAGAAAGAAGGCTAAGTTCGGTGAAATGTCTTTTTCGGTCTGCGTAATATATCTTGTACATAAATAAAAAGAATAGTACCCCTAGGGCCCCGAAATAATAATATAATAAGGGGTTGTTTATTTTATAAGCCACCGTCAATATGGAAATAACAAATAAACCGGCAATAATGAAAATGATATTTTTGGTAGATCTGAAGCCCAATACGATGGGTAAAGTTCTGCAGCCATGTTTGCGATCCCCCTCCCGGTCTTCAATATCTTTAATGATTTCCCTGATCAGGTTGATAAAAAAAGCAAAAATGGCATAGGTAAGCACAAGGAGCTGGGATTGCTGATAATAAAATCCAATGATCCAAATGGCTAACCCTGTCAATGCCCCCACCACCAAATTGCCCACAAGGGGTAATCTTTTTAAAGAATTGCTATACCACCATAATAGAAATGCAGCTACAAAATGGACCAGCCCTACCTTTAAGTTGACTAGAACGGCAAGGGCAATGCCTATAAAATTGAGGATGCTGTGCAAAAACATGACCACCCTTCTGCGCATTCCCTTTCCGATGACCACCTCATCGGGCTTGTTGATATAATCAATTTTGAGATCATAGTAATCATTGATGATATATCCCGAAGCTGCAATAATTACAGTGGATAATATTAAAATGTATAGGGAGAAGTCTTCCAAAATAGGTCTTCCGGACTGGGTATGTTCCACCAGGAAAAATGCGGTCATCAATTGGGCAAAGGCTAAGATAAGCAGATTGCCTGGCCTAATGATCCTGAGGAATGCAGGTATGGTAAAAGCCTTTTCTGCCGGTAGTTTATTCATAGGTCAAAAATAGCAGAAAGTTTATAAGTAGGAACAGGGATGAAGTACTTTTAGCAGGAAAATGTACTTAAAAAACCAAAGGAAGATGTTGGTGAACACCTCACCTTTGGCTTAAGGTGCGGACCCGGTTATCTTGTCGATAGCTCCGGGAGTCCAGCAGTTTGTTATTTTAAATAACGTATTCCGGGGAAAAATGGCTCCAAAGAAGCTAAGTTTAATTGGTTATTTGAAAATTCTAAATTTTTTAATCGTAAAAGGTGATAAAAAATGTGTTTTTATTAATTGATACTATGCATAAAGCTAGGGCAAAGGCTGAAAGCCCAAAACAAAAAGAACCACAATTGGCAATTCCCAAAACACAGGTAACAGAAATAACACTTTCAATATTCCCAATTATAGTTGTTGTTTCCATTCAATTGACATCAATTATATCCTGTGATATCCGTTTATAGATTTCGGCCAATTGTTCATTATAATTTAAGAATTGATGGTGCTGATCCAGGGTGTTGAGGTCTCCACGAACCGCTGGACCTGTCTGTGCAGCTTGAGGCCCTAAATCGATTGTCTTACTGATCTGTTCGATAATCAATGGCTGGAGCATTTCAAAGTCTAAACCTTGCCTTTGCATGATTTCTTCGGAAATCCGGATCATATGGTTGGTGAAATTGCTGGCAAAAACAGCAGCCACATGAAGGGCCATGCGGTCTTTTGAATTGACTATGTATTGGAGTGGAGAAAGGCTTTTGGTCAATTTTTTGATTTTTTGGAGGGTTGTTTGGTCGTCAGATTCCAATAAAAACGGAACGTCCTCAAAATCCAGGGGGCGGGATTTGCTAAAACTCTGCAGGGGATACATCACAGCAGTATAGGAGGCAGAACTATAGGCTAAAATGTCCAGGGGCATCGTCCCAGAGGTATGGGCCAATATGCTTTCTTCTGGCAAAATGATTTCATCCGCAATACCAGCTATAGCATGATCACTGACTGCAATGATATAGATCTCTGCCTCACTTTCCGAAAAATCCAAGTCATCCTTGGATTCTGAAGAATACAATTGCGAGACAATTTTTTCTGCCCGGTAAATATCCCTGCTATAAACTTCAGTAATTGTATGTCCTGCATTTTCCAGTGCTGGAGCTAAATGCCAGGCCACATTACCGGATCCTATTATGGCGATTTTAAAATTCTCCATAGAAGTTTGTAATTTTGGTTTGTAGAATGGTCGAACTGGAGGATTTTTTCAGTATTGGCCCTTTTAAACTATCCCCGAAATATAATAACTATAAATTGATACCTGTCTAATTTAAGGATTGGCAATTCATTTCCCATAAAAAAACCTTCCAGGCTTTTAATTCCTGGAAGGTTGTGGCAGTTTTTAAGATTAATGGAATCAAATACCTACTAAGCGGTTTTTAATGTCATTCCATCCCTTTATTTCTCATTTTGACAAACTCGTCATATCTTCTGTAAATGGCCACTCCAAATCCGATCAACATGATAATGGTCCCAATCCAAAGGACATTGATATGGGGTTTGACCATGGCCTTCATCACCACATAATCTTTTTGGTAGCTGTTGGCCTTAAAGACAAATTGGTTTTTTTCCGGGACAATGCTTTCTACCTCGACCTTTACACCAAGATCATGGTTGACATCTGAGATTTTGCCTACTTTGTTACCACTGATCAAAAAGATCGGCTCCAGGGAAATCTTTTTGTCATGATCATCTACTATCATTTTGGCCTTGACAGCAATATCGCCCTCTTTCAGGTCAACGCCTTCCACGTTTTCCAATACTTCTCCCCCCTGGAAAGTGGTTACATAATCGGCCAAATGGAATTGTTCCCCGGGGGTGACCTCATAGCGTTGATCATCTCCCCATTCGGGATCGTCATAGTTGTTGATGGCAGAGATATGGGTATAAAGGTCCCTGTCCAGGAAATGTTTGGAATCTGGTGAGGAAATCAAGCCCATGGAAGGATTGGGCTGGGACATGGGGAAAAGGGTGAATTTCAGCTCATCCTCCTGATAATATTCGATCTTGAAATAGCTGTTTTCCTCCAGGACTATATCCACTTTGTCCCCTTTCTTGTGATAAGTAGTTCCATCCACTACAATGTCTTCCAGGGCAATGGCCTCATTGAGCTTGTCGGTGGATTCCAGTTTGTCGACCTTGACATACCCGGGAACACCTTCCAGCTTTTTGTGCCTTCCGCGATAAATGACTTTATAATCTTTCATTTGCAGAGGCTGATTGATCCAAAGCAAGACATTTTCCTTATTTAGCTCATCTTCCCAATCTTTTTTATAAGTCAAGCCGGACATATTAATAGAAATCACATCCGAATAACCGGAGGAGAACATGATGCCGATCAGAATCAAACCCAGACCAATATGGGCCAGTGATCCCCCTGCCAACTTGAAGGTGGACTTCCTAACCAATTTGGAAAGTATGGTTGCATTGGCCACAATGGTAAAGGTTCCGGCCAGGACTATGATCATATAGGAAATTGTGTAGATCTTGGCCAAAACAATTATGGCTGCTGCCAATAGCAAAGAGATAATATATGGGGTAGCAAGCGCATTTTTCAGGGTCTTTTTATCCATCTTTTTCCACCAGAAATATTGCCCTACCGCTGTAAGCAAAGCCACAATTACAGCAAACCACAATTGGAATTTGGTGTAAAATTCAATCTGATCTGCGGGTGGTGCCAAATTGGAAATTCCGCCAAAAGCCTCTATGATGGCATTGTAAACGGGTATGGAAGTGGGCAAAATGACCTGGAAAGCCATTAATCCCAAAGTGGTGGCTCCTATGAAAATCCAAAACTCCCTGGAATATACGGAAGCCTCTCTATCAGAAGTAGGGATTTTATTCCATGATCTGACGGATAGGAAAATGGCCACGGCCATAAAGAAAAACAAATAAATCAAAAGCTGGCCTGACAAACCTAGATCCGTAAATGAATGCACCGAGGTATCTCCCAGCACTCCACTTCTCACAAGGAAAGTGGCATACAGGACCAGGATAAATTGCAGAATGACCAGCACTATTGAGGTTTTTAGCGCAGTGCTACTTTTCTTGAAGGTGATCATGGTGTGGATGGAAGCCACAATAATCAACCAAGGCACATAGGAGGCATTTTCCACAGGGTCCCAGTTCCAATAGCCTCCAAAATTAAGTGTTACGTAGGCCCAATAAGCACCCATAATAATTCCCATGCCCAAAATCAGGCCAGAAAAAATTGTCCATGGCAATGCGGGTCTGATCCACTCTTTGTATCTCCCTTTCCAAAGGCCTGCCATCAAATAGGCAAATGGGACCAAAGTGGATGCATAGCCCAGGAATAAGGTCGGAGGGTGTATGACCATCCAGATATTTTGAAGCAATGGATTTAACCCTGTGCCATCTTCAGGCACAAAATCAGGGTTGATATTGAAGATAGGGGCTTGGGATACGTCCCTTAACAGGATAAATGGAGAACTCCCGATTTTTAGATCGCCAATAACCACTCCCAGGATCATAGAAACCAGAAAGGCTTGAACCAGGGAAAACACCACCATGACAGGGCCTTCCCAGGATTTGTTAGTGTGAATCAACACCAAACCCAATATCACATTCCAAAATATCCAGAGAATAAAGCTGCCTTCCTGACCTTCCCAGAAACTGGAAATCATATAGTGCACCGGTAAGGCACGGGAAGAGTGGGAGTAGGCGTAGAAATATTCGAAACGGAAATTATAAATGATATTAAAAAGCGTAACGCCGATAGCTATTCCGGCAATGGCATGGATGTAAAAGAAAATCCGGCCAAACCTGTGCCAGGAAGCCTTTTCCGTTTCTGGGGCAATACTGTATTTATAATAAGAAAAGGCCGTTATCATGGCACTTACAAAAGCAAGTATCACCATGAAATGGCCTATATTACCAACGAGGGTATTCATCATATTAATCGGTAATCAATTATTAGATTTTGGATTAGGAAGCTTCTGTCACTTGGTTTTCCTGATACTTGGAAGGACATTTCATCAGGATTTTTTCTGCGACAAACATGGATTCAGTTTTATAGGAACCGATTACGACCACCTGCTCCGAACGGGTGAAGTCGGCAGGCACGGGCTCATTGTAATATACCTGCTGTACAGTACCTTCTTTGTCAACCATCATAAATGTAAAGGAAGTTTTGTCCTCGCTTACTTCCAAGCCAGTAACCCCTCCGGAAGCGTCCTTTTGAAGTTCACCAACCACATGGATGGATTCATCGTCTCCATTTAGTGCCATTTCTTTGGCTGTGGAAAAGTTTTCATAACTGCTGGCATCACCAATGGAAGTGATGATGATTACAATGGCGACGGCGATGATCCCAAGCCCTAGTAAATGTCCTTTTTTCATGGTAATCAATAATTTTTAAGCACTAACGCAATTTATTCAGGCAGGTTTTGGGTTATTCTCTAAATTCTCTTTCCAGTCTGGAAATTTTTTTGTCTGTGCTGACTACATAAAACAAAAGCCCTCCCATAACAATAGCTATAATGCCTACAAGGACATATATTTTGCCATCTTCACGCATTTGGTCGGCCATTTCCACACTGTAATTTTTATAGTCTTCGGATTTGATTTCTTTTTTTTCCTGTGCCGCCACCTGAAGGCTGACGAAAAGCAGGAAAACCAATAGCCATTTCTGCATTTATACTTGATTGATAAGTTTGTCTTCTAGGTTTCTTTCCAGTCTTTTGGTTCTTACCCTTACCGTGCTGATCCAGGCACCTAACAGGGTCCAAGCAATTACGGCCGGATAAAAGACCATTCTCAGGTTGCTGTCCATGTCATAGGCGTTGAATCCAGGGTTGCCTCCATTTCCTGGGTGAAGGCTGTCCGTTAATCTGGGCAAAATAAAAATCAGGGGAATAAATGCCGCAAAAGCGAAAATATTATAGACGGCCCCAATTCGTGCCCTCTGGTGGACATCTGTCAGGGAATTTCTCAGGATGAGATAGGCAAAATACATCAGCAGACCAATGGCTGAAGCATTTTGCTTCGGATCTCCACTCCAATAATCTCCCCAGGTAAACTTGGCCCAAAGCATCCCGGTAATGATTCCCAATACCCCAAAAAGGATGGCTGCATTGGTGAATTCAATGGCCATGTCGTCATGTCTCAGGTTATTGGTGCGGAGGTATTTTATACTGTAAACCACAGCCACAGCCAACATAAGGATCATGCCGAACCACATGGTCACATGAAAATACAGGGCTCTGATAGTTTCGTTAAGAATGGGTAATCTGGGTACTTCAAAGAGGAGTCCGGCGATAATAGTATATGCTAACAGCAAGACCGCCAATACTTTCCACCAATATGCTCGCATGGTAACTAATTTGCTATACAAGTGCAAAAGTAAGTTATAAGTTCCTCATTTTCGACCTTTTCCTAAAAAAGTTGAATTAAGTATTGAGTAGGGGCCAGGGGTATTTACCCCCTGTACACCAGCCAAGCAAATCCAGTGGTATTACAGAACTAAGAATTAAAAGTTAGAATTTAAAATGGAGATTTAAGAAGGATGAATTATGTGGTTGATTCGTGATAAAGTTGCCTCCCAATTCGATTTTTGATATGGGTCAGGCTTACCATATACCAAATACCCCAACAACATGGTGAATACTTTTTATTCTACAATCTTCGTGACTCGTACTTTGTACATCCTTGGCCCGGCCCGGGTGTCCCGTCGACTGTGTCGTGGGACGATGTAAGTTGAGTCTCCGACTCAAAAATTAAACCTTTCAAAATACCAAATACTCCACATACTACTTACCTGCCTTTTTTCACATCTTCATACATCTTACCTGGTACTTTGTACTAAATAAGCTTATATAAAAGAATATAATACTTTCTTAAATAAAGAAATTTGATGGTAGAAAAGGAAGTGCCATTAATCCAATAAAATCAACTTCTCCACAAATAAGGAAACAGGATATAGGCTGTTGACCCAATTATAGCATTAATTGCTAACAGGGTTAGTAATTTGTCCGCACTGACTCCACGGTCCAGTCCATCAATGGCATTTTTGGAAATCCGGATGGCCATTAAAAGTATGGGGATGATGATAGGAAAGCTAAGAATGGCCATTAGGGTGGCATTATTTCCGGCTTTGGAAGCAATGCCTGAAACCATCGTCAGGCAAGCAGAAAACCCAACGGAACCCAATAAAAGATTGAGCATAAAAAGCCCTTGGTCCTGAACAGGGTTACCCAAAATGATACTGTAAACCAAATAACCCAAAAATGCCAATACTAGGGTCAAAAGGGTATTATAAATGATTTTGGATATAATAATGGCTTCAGGTGACGCCACTGTATAATAATAAAGCTGTCTTCCCTGATGTTCCTGGACGAAACTTTTGGCCACTGCATTTACTGAAGAAAAAAGGATGATGATCCAATATAAGGCATTCCAGGTGGGTACACCCAAGTTACCCTGTTTGGCTCCCACACTCAGATAGGTGATAAAAACCGCGCTGACCACATATAATAAAATCCCATTGAGGGCATATTTCTGCCGCCATTCCAAGGTGACTTCTTTCTGGACCAGTACGGTGATTTCTTTCCACATGATGGGGCAAATATAGGAATTGACCGAGATATTAGAAGTGAGATAAGATATAAGATCGGACAATCTCACATCTCAAGTCTCACATCTATCATCTCATTTAATTGATCCATTCAAATCCCAGATAGGGCACCAAAACTTCAGGCATTTTAATCCCTTTTTCTGTTTGGTTGTTTTCCAGAATAGCTGCAACAATCCTCGGAAGAGCCAGGGCACTTCCGTTTAGGGTATGGGCTAAATGGATTTTTTTATCTTCTCCCCTGTACCTTAATTTAAGCCTATTGGCCTGATAGGTTTCAAAATTGCTGACAGAACTTACCTCCAGCCATTTTTCCTGGGCTGCAGAAAAAACTTCCATATCATAAGTCAAAGCAGAAGTGAACCCTGTATCCCCACCGCAAAGCCTTAAAACCCTGTAAGGCAATTCCAATTTTTTCAATAAACCTTGCACATAGCTGCTCATGTCTTCCAATGCTTGGTAAGAATGATCAGGGTGACTGATTTGGACTATTTCCACTTTATCAAATTGATGCAGTCGGTTCAGGCCACGAACATGGGCACCCCAACTACCTGCTTCCCTTCTAAAACATGGAGTAAATGCCGTGTTTTTGATTGGGAAGTCTTTTTCCTGAAGGATGACATCACGGTAAAGGTTGGTAATAGGTACCTCTGCAGTAGGAATCAGGTATAGGTTGTCTGCCGTGGCTTGGTACATTTGACCTTCTTTGTCAGGCAATTGCCCGGTTCCATATCCGCTGTCTTCATTAACCAATATGGGAGGTTGCACTTCATTATAACCTTGTTGAAGTGCTTCATCCAGGAAAAAGTTGACCAAGGCCCTTTGCAAGCGGGCTCCTTTGCCTTTATAAACCGGAAAGCCTGCACCGGTAACCTTTACGCCAAGGTCAAAATCAATAATGTCATATTCCTTTATCAGTTCCCAATGGGGCTTTTTTCCATCATATAAGGTGGGTGCAACTCCGTTTTCCAGGACCACTTCATTGTCATCTTCGGTATTTCCGGCAGGAACACTGTTATGGGGGACATTGGGTATATTATATAATAACTGCTTGAGTTCTTCCTCTGCAGAGTTGTATGTCTCCTCCAGGCTTTTGATTTGCCCTTTGATTTCTGCTGTTCGGGCTTTTACCTTTTCTGCTTCTTCCTTCTTACCATCCTTCATCAACATGCCAATTTGTTTGGAAATGGTTTTGGATTCGGCCTGAAGCTGGTCCCTTTCTGCTTGGGTGTCCTTTCTTTTTTTATCGGTATCGAGAACTTGCTTTAATTTAAATTCTGCATCCGGAAGGCTTCTTTTTCGAAGGCCCTCCAGAACTTGGTCAAAATGATCTCGAATATAGTTTACCTGTAGCATGAGATTTGCATTGCTTTGATTTTGGAATGCAAAGATAATGATTTCAGGTAGAGAGGGTAGGATTGGTATTGGATTTTATAGTATTGTTGTCAATGGAAAGTTGAATTTTTATAAGAGATGAGTAAATTAATAATGGGTTTTAAAATATTGGATTAAAAATTTTCAATTCAACTTTCATCTTATTAATTCCAATTTTGACCCAGTTTGCCCAATGTTTTGGCAATATGGTAATTCAACGGGCAGTCAAAATGGAAGAAACATATAATGAATTTAACCATTAAAAAATCATTTGGCTTTACCTAACCATCAGGAAATTACCGATACTGAAAAAAAAGTTTGCGTATTAAATTAGCTTACTGTAATATTGTAGTATCAAACATTCACGATCCCCTCCCCGTGGATCGGTTATAATTCATCATAATACCTTTTTATACCAATCATTTAAATAGTCACCGTACTAATTTCAATTAATTCACATCAAGTACATTTCATACGTTTTTTATGTATAACATCGAAGAACTTAAAATCAGATTGCTATCTGAATTAAAGGAGATAGCAGAAGAATTGGGAGTAAAAAACTACAAGTCTCTCAAAAAAGATGACCTGATTTACGCCATCTTGGATCAACAAGCAATCACCCCTGAAAAAGCCCTCCCAAAGAAAAAGCCTTCCAAATCAGAAGAGGAAAAATCTGAAGAAAAGCCTGCAGAGAGTAAGAAAGAAGAGGAATCTCCCAAGCCTAAGGCAGAAAAGAAACCTAAGTTTAAGCGCCAAAATGTGGCGGATCCGTCAAAAGCCAAGGAGGAAGAAAAAACTTCCGTTTCAAATTCTAAAAATGGTCCTAAGAAGGATGCTGGTAAGGAAAAGCCTGCAAAACCATCTGCTGAGAACAAAAAAGAAAAAGTTTTTGCCAGCAATGCGGAAGATGAAAACAGACCAAGGGCTTTCCGGCCAAGGAAAAAGGCTTTGGTAGATGAGGAAGCCATGCGGGTGGCCACTGAGGGAGGAGATGCAGAAGCTGACCATCCAAAAAGAAAAAATATCAAAGACCAGGAGGACACTCCTTCTAATGGAAAAAGGAAATATGCTTCAGCCGTAAAAGACTTTGATGGAATAATTGAAAATGAAGGAGTGCTTGAAATCATGTCTGATGGGTATGGCTTCCTGCGCTCATTGGATTATAATTATCTGGCTTCTCCAGATGATATTTATGTGTCGCCCTCTCAAATTAAACTTTTTGGCTTAAAAACCGGAGACAACATCAAAGGGCAGATCCGTCCCCCAAAGGAAGGAGAAAAATATTTTGCCCTTCTGAAAGTTGGCACCGTTAATGGTAAAACTACCGAAGAAATCCGGGATAGGATTCCTTTTGAATATTTGACCCCTCTTTTTCCTGAGGATAGGTTGGAGCTGACTACCAAGGCGGATAATTTTTCCACCAGAATTGTGGATTTGTTTGCTCCTATAGGAAAAGGGCAAAGAGGAATGATCGTTGCCCAACCCAAAACCGGTAAGACGGTGTTGCTGCAAAAAATTGCTAATGCCATTGCCGAAAACCATCCTGAGGTTCACTTGATGATCCTTTTGATAGATGAAAGGCCGGAAGAAGTTACCGATATGGCTAGATCAGTTCGGGCAGAAGTGGTTTCCTCTACTTTTGATGAACAGGCCGAACGTCATGTAAAAGTTTCTTCCATGGTATTGGAAAAGGCCAAACGTATGGTAGAATGCGGTCATGATGTAGTAATTCTTTTGGATTCCATTACCCGTTTGGCAAGAGCATACAATACAGTGGTTCCGTCCTCTGGTAAAATCCTTTCCGGTGGGGTGGATGCAAATGCTCTCCATAAACCAAAACGTTTCTTTGGTGCTGCCAGAAATGTTGAAAATGGAGGTTCTTTGACCATTATTGCAACGGCACTGGTAGAAACAGGTTCCAAAATGGATGAGGTGATATTCGAAGAGTTTAAAGGAACGGGTAATATGGAATTGAGCCTTGACCGTAAACTTTCCAACCGAAGAATTTACCCTTCTATCGATGTACCAGGTTCCGGAACCAGAAGGGAAGACCTATTGATGGAGAAGGAAGAAATGCAAAGGGTCTGGATCCTAAGAAAGCTGATGTCGGATATGACCTCTCAGGAAGCCATGGAGTTCCTATTGCAAAGAATGAAAGGTACCCGGGACAATGCCGAATTTTTGATCAGTATGAATGGGTAATACATAGTTTTATATATTATCATTAATTAATACAAACCTCCGGAATAACTTTTTTCGGGGGTTTGTTTGTTTATTGTCACCATTGATTTTGGGATAGTTGCTGTTGGTGTTTTAACTGCCAGATAGTCAATGGTATATGGTGTTTTCTCCTTTCTTTTATGTCTTTAAAATGCTAAATTAAGTATTCGAAAAGCATTAAATATGCTTCGAAAATTAACTAGCAATTTTTTTTGATGAAAGATGAAACGCTTTTACTTCCTTTGGGCTTTTTGCATGAGCTTGTTTTTTACAGGGGTAGAAATTTACGGTCAATCCTGTACCATTTGTGATACCACCATAACAGTATCAGGAACAGAATCAAGAATCTTTGATATGCCTGCAAATGCCTTTGTTTGTATTACGGGAAGTGGCGTTTTTAATGGAGAATTAAATTTGAGCGATAGTTCGACGGTTTGTATCGATGAAGGGATAACTTTTGAAATTTCCAGTGATTTCACCCAGCCAAATTCAGCAAATTGGGGGCAAATGTGGAGTGGAAGTTGGGTAGTAAATAATTATGGGAAATTTGTGGGGAATACAGTATTGACCATTCAGGATGGTCAGGTATTTAATAATTACAGTTATGGTGATTATCAAAGTTATGGAGATGTGGATGCGGATTTGGCCATTGAAGCTGGATTTTATATACCACCGGGAGGAGAAGGTCGTGAAGAAAATAATCAATTGAATATAGAGAACGGAGGGGTATTTAATAATTATGGTTCAATTAATGTCTCAGGTGATTTGGTGAATAATGGTGAATTTAATTCAACCGAGGAGGAGTTTATAGTCAATGTCGGAAATGAGTTCCATAACGAGTCAGGAAATGCTGATATTTATTCCCTTAGGGCACATGGGGAAATTACCAATACAGGAGAAATTACACTAAGGGGAATTATTGAATCTGTTACTGATGGATTTCGAAATGCTAGGGGTAGTGAAAGTGGTACGGTTATAGGAATAGGAAGCCCCTGCGTTATTATCCGGACAGCAACTTTTATAGAGAACAATGGGGAGAGTTCACTTTTGGATGGTAGATTAGGAACCATAGTGTTGGATTCAGGGGAAGATAATTATGATAGGAGTGGTAAAGAGGAGCAAGATGTTCTGCAGGCCAATGAGGTTACAGACGGTGAGTGTCTAAGGATACTCCCGGTTGTCTGGCAGGATATTGAGGCGCAATTTATACAGGAGAATAAAAATGTCCGGATAATATGGACCACTACCAAGGAATGGGAAAACAGTCATTTTGAAATTGAGCGTTCTGTTGATGATGCTGAAGATTTTAAAGTGATAGGAAAAGTTGAAGGTTTGGGATGGACATCCACATTGTCTCATTATGAATTTGTGGATGAACAGTTACCTTTCAATGCTACAAGAATTTACTATAGGGTCAAACAGGTTGACTTTGATGAGGAATTTGTTTATAGCAAAGTGCTTTCGGTTAAAATTCCCAATGCTATTGTTAAAAGTGGAGTGTGGCGTGTTTACCCTAATCCTATTAAGGGAAAAAGGGTTTCCATTGAACTAATGAAGAAACAAGCATACAATGGAGAGGTTCTGCGAGTGAGGGTTATTGGTCCATTACATTCAACTCCATTTGTTTCTGTGAGTTCTGTAGAAAATTTAAAAACAGCTCTTGAGGATGCCCTTTTGATCCTTCCCAAAGGCTTGATAGTTTTTGAAATCCAGTGGGGCGATAAAGTTGAATTTATAAAAATGATTTATTCGGATTGATTTTCATCCCTTTTTTGAAGGGGGGATTTTCAATTCTTGAGTTTTTTTTTCATGATTTTTGAGACTTGAGGATAATCCTATCTTAAATTTTCCCTTTTGACAGTCCTTAAAAGCGAAAGGGCGAATTTTTTTCTGCAAATAAATCTGTCGAATATTTACTGTATTTAGCTTTTTATTGATGATAACCCGTTGGATATACCTTTAAAAGTGTGTAAGCTGTTCATAATTAATGGGTTAAAAGATGATTTTTAGTGGAATAATATTTTTATTTCCAACATTTTACTATATTTGAAATACAAAAAAATATACTCAAAAAGCTTTTTTATTATTTAAAATATGGTAAGGTTGTTTTTTATATTGTTTGCGATTTTGAGCTATGGGATTCCAAGCCTTGGGTTGGGGCAAACCTTTACTTATGATAGTTCCAATTCTGGCTGTGATGGCCAATGGAGTACAGGGGCATGTTGGGATGTAGAAAATGTCAATAGTTGTAGTTCCCCAAATAGTGCACCACCCCCAACTAATGCGGTTGGTTGTGAGGTGAATATTTTTATTAATGGGGATATTACTTATTCAGGAAATCTGGAGTTTGGAGGAACATTTGGGACTTTAAATATCGGTAATGGAGCTCAATTTGATTTGACTGGAGATGTTATTATATCCTCCGACAAAAAAATGGATTTTCAATTAACCGGTGAAAGTAAATTTAATGTCGACGGAGAATTGGTTATTTCTTTAGGTTCAAGCTCCGATAGTACCATGTTGTATATAGACGGGGATGGGAGTTCATATATGTTTGTGAATTCTATTGACTTACGGGGAAGGGCAATATTGGAAGTGGGAGATGGGGGTGCTTTAGTTTCCTCCGGACCCACAGCTTATAACGGTAATAGTTCAAAAATTAATGTTTATGGATTTTTCCGTACCAATATGATTGACATTCAGGGAGGAAATAAGCACCAGCTTAATTCCTATGGTAATGCTGAGATCATTGTAGAAGAAGACATTGTGCTTGGCGGTACTTCCGGGATTACTTTTAATGGAGATAGTGAAGTTTATGTGGGAGGGGACATTGACAATAACAATGGTGCAGAAATTATCGCCTCAGATAATGCTAAGGTTTATTATTGTGGAGAAATCAAAAAACCACCCAAGGCTTTTGAATATGACAATGGGGATTTTGAATATGGATGTAGGATTCTACCTGTGGATTGGGGGGGTGTCAACTTGGAATTTGATAAGGAAAGTTATTTTGTATTAGTCTCATGGACAACTCTTAAAGAGTGGGATAATGGCCGGTTTGTGGTTGAACGTTCATCAGGGGGAGTGGATAAATTTAAAGAAATTGGTGAAGTGATTTCAATTGGTTGGTCTGACTCAGCAATTGATTATCAATTTGAAGATCATAGTTTTTCCCAGGGAGGGGAAAGATATTATTACAGGATTAAACAGATAGGGCTCAATGGTGACTATTCTTACAGCCAAACGGTATCGGTAATAATGCCTGAAATTATTTCTTCTCAAAGAAATTGGAGCGTATTTCCAAATCCGGCGAAAGGTAAAACCATAGAAGTTAAACTTCTCAATAATAGTGCATATAAAGGGGAGGAAATTAGTGTCCGTGTTTTTAATGCAGTTCAAACCTCCCAAACCCTAAATTTAAAGGTTCTGGAAGGTCTAAACCCTTCAGTTGGGGAGTTAGTCCGTCAGTTCTCCCGTGGGTTTGTGATTATAGAAATTCGATGGGGTAACCAAATAGAATTTATTAAACTGATCAATTAAGAAATACATTGTTTTTGGTTAATGTGCTTTGAAATAAATTGATTTTTTTTCGGGGAGGTAAAACATTCATTAAGGTTTTACTCCCCGTTTTTTTTTTCAAATAAATTCTAATCCATGGTTATTGGAAATGGTCTCGATGAGTTCAAAAATCAATACGAGAGGCCCAATTAATGTCAATTTATCTGGCTATTATTCTTTAAAAAGGACAATAAAATCAAATTTATTTTTTTGTAAGGTTAGGTTAGAAAAAAGTTTTATTCAAACTATTGGGGATGATTTCTCTCAAATTAATAGGAATATTGCCGCCCCTTTTTTCAAAACAATTATTATAGCTGAAATATATTTTTAAACCCAAAAAAAAGCAGGTTGTTTATTGAATAATGCAATTTATTTTAAAAGAAAATAATAAAAAAAACCTAATAGTCTGATAGGTAGGGAGGTAGGGTTTTTTGCTTTGTTTTTCTTTGTTGGTTTTTTGAAATGCAAAAAACCATATATAAATTGCGAAAATTTGATAAAAAAATTTCGCAAATATGAGTCGTCCTCAATTTTTAATTTTCTTGTTTTTAGGTTTGGTGATGTTCGGTTTTAAGGGCTGGGCACAGACATTTACCTATGATTCCAGTAACATGGGATGTGATGGAAATTGGGGGACTGGGGCATGTTGGGATATAGATAATGTAGATGGATGCGCTTCTCCCCAAAATGCTCCTCCTCCCCTTGATGGGACTGGTTGTGAAGTGAATATTGTCATCAATGAGGATTTGTCCTATATGGGTGATATGGAATTTGGTGGGGCTTTTGGCGGCTTGACCATTGCAAATGGAGCACATTTTGAGCTGGAAGGGAATGCAATAATAGCATCAGATAAAAAAATGGATTTTATCCTCAATGGAGGGAGTGAATTTAATATTAATGGAGAGTTGGTAGTCTCCTTGGGTGGAAGTTCAGATAGTACCAAATTGACCATTGATGGAGATGAAGATTCTTATGTACTAGTGAATTCCATAGATTTGCAAGGCAGGGCTGTGTTGGAATTGGAGGAAGGTGGAGCTTTAATTTCTTCCGGGCCAACGGAATATAATGGAAATAGCTCAAAAATTAATGTTTACGGATTTTTTAGGACCCAAATGATAGATATTCAGGGAGGGAGTAATCATCAATTAAATAGTTATGGTAATGCGGAAATTCTTATTGAAGAAGATATTGTATTAGGAGGGTCTTCTGGAATCTCTTTTAATGGGGATAGTGAAGTGTATGTTGGTGGGGATATCAACAATAGTAATGGTGCCGAAATTATTGCTTCTGATAATGCTAAGGTATATTATTGTGGGGCAATAAAGAAGGAGGAGGCGAAAACCGAAAAGGATAATGGAGAATTTTTGTACGGGTGTCGCACCCTGCCTGTGGAATGGGGTGAAATCCATGTAGATATTGCTGGAAATAATCAGGCTGTTTTGGTTTCATGGACTTCCCTGAAGGAATGGGAAAATGATCATTTTATCATTGAACGTTCTGTAGGAGGTGTGGATCATTTTGAAAATATCCATAAAGAAACAGCGGTAGGCTGGTCAGAAGTCCCAAGTCAATATCATTTTGAAGATAAAGATTTGCCCCTTGGAGGCGAAAGAATCTATTACCGGATTAAGCAAGTGGGGATTAATGGAGAATTTCATTATAGCCCTATATATTCAGTCCAATTGCCTGAAGTGCAATCTTCGCAGGGTAATTGGAGGGTTTACCCTAATCCCTCAAGGGGAAAAACAGTAGAAATAGGGTTACTGAATAGTGATCAATACAACAGTGAAGAAATCACTATCCGTGTTTTCAATGCCATTACTTCTTCCCAGCCCCTCACTATTGAATCCTTAGGAGAAATTAACCCTTCAATTGGAGAAATCATCCGCAAGTTTCCTAAAGGATTGGTGATTATTGAAATTCAATGGGCTGATCAAGTAGAATATTTGAAATTAATCAATTAATGAAAATGGCCAGGTTGGCTTTAGAATTGGTTGTCCTTTTTGCAGCTAATTCTATTTTCAATATCTCTTTGTCAGGTCAGCCTGGATTAGATTTTTTGGTGTTGAGGGAGGGGTGAATTTATCTTTGAAGTTTTACTTCAGCATGGGAAGCAATTAAATAGTTTTGTCCCGAATCCAACTCGGTACAAAGTACCCGGGTTCTCTTGGTTTCAATTTTTTGAAAAATTCTTCCCCGGAGTAAGAATTGACTCCCCGGCTTTAATTCACCCAGGTAAATGACTTTTTCAGCTCCCATCTCATTGCTGTATTTCCTCAGTTCTTTGGTCAGCCAAAAATCCACTCCTGAACTGGCTTTTGGATTTTGCATATGGTTTTTAAGCGGCAATAAAATATCTTTGGGGAAGACCAAGTCAGAAAGCATTGGGCTCATCAATTTTCGAAATTCCATTTTCCATTCCGGACCATGCGGTTTGATGCTGGTGCCGAATTTTTTAAATGCCCGGTAATGGGCCACCTCATGAATATAGGTGATCAAAAACTGGTAGGAATGTAAGTCCTGGTTGAGGGTGATGGTTTGAAATTTTCTTAAGGTATTGTACCGGAAATCCCCCAATTTGCTTTTCCTTTTCCGGGTAATGACCAGGTGAAAAGGGTCTTCGTGCCAAAGGTCCCAGCAGTATTGAGCAGCATTGGCCGGGGCCATTTTATCCAGAATTTCAAAAATTTTCCTATTTACATTGGCTGCCATGATGGTTCAAAATAAACAAAAAAAGAGCATTGATTGCTCAATGCTCCTAAGAAAATTCATTCCAAAATTTGTGGATTATTGGTTTACTACTTCCTCAGCAGTTTCTTCCACTTTTTCCTGATCTGATTCTACAGTTTCTTCAAGTTCCTCTACGGATTCCTCAATGACTTCTTCAGCTTCTTCAACCTGAATTTCTACAGTCTCTTCAGTTTCCTGAACTTCTT
Source organism: Echinicola jeungdonensis (assembly GCF_030409905.1). NCBI lineage: Bacteria > Pseudomonadati > Bacteroidota > Cytophagia > Cytophagales > Cyclobacteriaceae > Echinicola > Echinicola jeungdonensis. The sequence goes on along the minus strand of NZ_JAUFQT010000001.1, from coordinate 1,325,909 downwards.
TGTGGCCACAAGATGCAGTGAATAGTAAACCTGCTAGGGCGAATAAAGTAAATACTTTTTTCATGTGTTTGAATATTAAAATAAAGTGCACAAATATACACCCGGGATTAATATTGTCAAGCAATTTTAAAAAATAAATTTTTTACTTTTTCTTATAAACTATTTTTACCGGAACCCCTTGAAAATCAAAGTGTTCCCTGATCCTGTTTTCCAGGTACCTGGTATAAGGTGCTTTTAGGTATTGCGGCAAATTGCAGAAGAATGCAAAGGCCGGATTCTTGGTTGGAAGTTGGGTGATATATTTGATTTTGATATACTTTCCCTTCCAGGCTGGCGGTGGATACCGGTCGATTTCCGGAAGCAATTTGTCATTGAGTTTGGAGGTAGGGATTTTGGTTGTTTTGTTTTCATAGACCTTAACTGCCAGCTCAATGGCTTGGAAAATCCTTTGCTTGGTCAGGACAGATGTGAAGATAATGGGAACCCATTTGTTTTCCCCTAATCGCTCCAGCATATCTGATTTAAACTTGTCCATGGTCTTATGGTCTTTTTCGATCAAATCCCATTTATTGACCATGATCATAATACCTTTGTTGTTTTTGATGCCCAAACTGATCAGGTTGACATCCTGGGCTTCCAGGCCCCTGGAAGCATCCACCATGATGACCAGGACATCTGCAGATTCCAATGTTCTCATAGAACGCATTACAGAATAAAACTCAATGTCCTCTTTAACCCTGGATTTTTTTCTTACCCCAGCCGTATCTGTAATGATAAAATCCTTCCCAAACAATTTGTAACGAGTATTGATGGCATCCCTGGTGGTCCCTGCTTCATCTGTCACAATAAACCTTTCTTTACCTATTAAGGCATTGAGAAAAGAAGATTTGCCCACATTGGGTCTTCCAAGGATGGCAATTTTTGGGATACCCAAATCAGGGTTTTCTTCGCCCACATCTTCAAAGTTGTCAATCACCTCATCTAATAGGTCCCCAGTTCCACTTCCACTTGCGGCTGCAATGGGGAAAATACGGCTATGGCCTAATCCTAATTCATAAAATTCATTGGCCATCAACATTTTTTCTTGGGTATCGGCCTTGTTGGCCACAATATAGAGTGGCTTGTTGGTTGTTCTCAGCTCATTGGCAAATTCCTTGTCCAGGTCGGTGAGTCCGTCAATACAATCCACCAGGAAAAGAATAACCGAAGCTTCTTCAACTGCCAATCTGACCTGCTTACGGATTTCTGCTTCATATACATCGTCAGAACCCGTAACATATCCGCCTGTGTCGATCACAGAAAAGTATTTTCCTCCCCACTGGGCATGGCCATAATGCCTATCCCTGGTAACTCCACTTACATTATCTTCTATGGCTTTTCTTTCCTCCACCAGACGGTTGAAAAAAGTCGATTTGCCCACATTGGGCCTTCCTACAATGGCGACTATATTTGGCATTGCTTTATTGCTTTATTTTATTGGTCGTAACCAAATTTTCTTAATTTATTTTTATTTTTTCTCCAGTTGTCCTCCACCTTGACATGGGTTTCCAGGAAAACTTTTTTGCCGAAAAACTTTTCCAGTTCCTCCCTGGCCAAAGTTCCAACTTTTTTTATTGCGCTACCCTTATCTCCAATGATGATACCTTTTTGGCTGGACCGTTCTACAAATATCAAGGCCCGGATCCGGATCAATTTATTGTCTTCCTTAAATTCGTCAATAGCTACTTCTGTGCTGTAAGGGATTTCCTTTTTGTAATTGGTAAATACCTTTTCCCTGATAATCTCAGAAGCAAAAAAACGCTCAGGTCTATCCGTGAGTTCCTCCTTGTCATAATAGGGTGGATGAATCGGCAGACGGTCCAGAATTTCCTGCAACACCTTTTCAATATTGAAATTTTCTGTGGCTGAGATGGGGATGACGGTATCCGCCTTCAGTCTTTCGGTCCAATACTGGGTTACTTCTTCCAGTTTATTGTCCTTGGAAAGGTCTATTTTGTTGATCACCAATAAAACCGGAACCCCTGCAGCATTGATTTTTTCAATGATTTCTTCTATCTCCTCTTCAGTTTCAAATAGATCCGTAACAAAGACGATAACATCGGCATCTTCCAAAGAAAGGTTCACAAAGCTCATCATGCTTTTGTGCAGTTCATACTTTGGTTTGAGCATGCCGGGCGTATCCGAAAAAACAATTTGGTAATCCTTATCATTCATCAAGCCCAATATCCTATGCCGGGTGGTTTGGGCTTTGGAGGAAATAATGGAAAGCCTCTCACCCACAAGCACATTCATCAAAGTGGACTTCCCCACATTGGGTTTGCCAATAATATTTACAAAGCCAGCTTTGTGTGTTTTTTCCGTCATCTCAATAATTTTTTACAAAGGTACTTGTTTTTTTCCTAGTGAGCACACTTTTCCAGAAAAGCCAAATAAACTTTGGTGTATTTTCAAAAAAAATGCAGGGGTGCCGAATAAAAATGGGGGGACTGATAACCTATTTGAAGTAGGGTTTTAAGGCTTTAAATCTTCTTGTTTACATTTTATTGTGGTTGAAATGCATTAAAATTTATTCTTTTCAAATCAAGCTGTCAAATAGTTAAATTTCTGAAAATGAGCGTTTTGAAATTATTTTTCAAGTAAAATTCTTATTGTTATGAACAGATCAAATGCTTGCCTGTTGGTCCTGTTATTTATTGCCGCATGTACCCAGACAGAACCTGAAAGCCTACAAAAAGGTGTTGTTAAATTTTTCGCGGTTTCTATTAGCGAATTTGATAGCAATATTCCCAACGGAAGAACGTCTGAACCCTCCACTTGGAAACATATCTTCAGGGAATCTGCTACCATTGATATCATCAACCAAGCCACTGGATAAGAATACTCGCTTGAATACAATCCCAATGACTTTACCGAAGCTTACAAAATCAAGCTGCCCTATGGAGAATATACTTTTAAATCAGAGGTAGAGGGAGGGGAGTTTGAAAGCTTTTTGCCATTTAAAGTGGAAGTGGAATTTTCGCTCCATAACACCAACCTAACTATATCTCTTCAGGCAAGTACTGAATATGGACTGATAACGGTTGGAACTGAGTATGTGGAATCCTCTCAAATTGGGGACGACCATAAGCTTCATTTGACGGAAAACAGCCATTATTTATACGTATACGTTAAAAAAGGCCTCAAGCCCACTTTGGAAATCTATGAGTTTTTCAATGGTAGTCCTTTTGAGAAGCTTATTGAAGTAAAAGCCTATGTTCATTACCATTTCTTTTTAAAACTAACCGAAGGTGAGGTGAGCTATATAGAATTGGCTCTTGGGCCGTTTGAATATTATGAAGAGTATTTTGAAGTAGGGAATAATAATCGAGTGTATGATGCCAGCGGAAATGCCTATAAAGTAGTTAAAATTGGGGAACAGTATTGGATGGCGGAAAACCTGAAAGCCACTAATTTTTGTAATGGTGAGGAGATTCCAGAGGAAATGGCCCCCTTCCTTATGGAGCAATATTTTGATCAGAGTATGTCGGCTGTTGTCCTGACCTCGGCCAACCTTTATCCAGTTTGCGGGTACTACACAGTATATGCGGTAAAAGATCAAAGGAATATTTGCCCTTGTGGATGGCATGTGGCCACAGATGAGGATTGGAAGGAATTAGAGTCTTACCTTGGTATGCCGGTTAATGAATTAGATAGTTTTGAAGAGGACAGAGGAAAAGAACAAAATTTAGGAGGGAAGTTGAAGGCGACTGATTGGAGAGATCTAAGAAACCCTCTAAGTCCGGGTTTTAATAATGATGCTACAAACATAACCGGGTTTTCTGCCTATCCATTAGAAGAAATGATATTCTGGGATGTGGTTGATCCAGATGACCCAGACAGCCCAGGCTACTGGGTAATAGAAGGAGATAATAACGCAATATGGTGGGTTCCTGGAAATGGTCTTTACCCCATAATGAAACGGGCTATAAACCCGAGTTTCAGTAGCTCTGCTGAGGAATCCAGTTCTACAGGTATTGCTAGAAAATTATCCTCAATGAAAAGTACAAACCTGTTACCAGTACGCTGTGTGTCTATTCCGGCGATGCTGGGCCAGTGTTTCCGGCGTATACTGGGCCACGGATTCCGGGAATCATTGGGCCACTTTCCAAGTGCAATAATAGGGTTAAAATTTAATTGTCCAACTTCTTTTTGCTTCTCATGGATTCTCCTTCCAGTTCTATCCTATGTGAGGAGTATACGAGCCTGTCGAGCACGGCATCTGCAATGCTGTCATCACCAATGGTTCCATGCCATTGGCTGACCGGTATCTGTGATGCAATGATCGTTGAACTTTTCTCATAGCGGTCTTCCATGATGTCCATAAGGGCAATCCTGGCCTGCCCATCCATCGGGGCCAGACCAAAGTCGTCCAAGATGAGCACATTGGTTTTTTCGAGCTTTTTGAGCAGTTTATGGTAGGTACCTTCCAGCTTGGCCAATCTTACCGCATCAAAAAACCTGGCCGTATTGTAATAAAGCGTCCTGAACCTGTGCTGGCAGGCCCTGACCCCAAGACACTGGGCCAGGTAACTTTTCCCGGATCCGGTGGCCCCGGTAAGGATGATGTTCGTCCGGTTTTTGATGAAGGCCAGTCCGAGCAATCTCTCAAACAGCCCCCTGTCCAGGTTACGGGAGTTATGGTAATCAATGTCAGTTGCCGCAGCGGCCTGTTTAAACCCTGCCTGACGTATGAGGTTGTCTATGCTTTTGTTCTGCCTGTACTCCCATTCGCTGTCCACTAGAAAGGCCAACAGTTCGTCGGCCGACATGTCCTGATAGAGATGTTCTGTCAGATTCTTGTGGTAAAGTTCCGCCATGGTACCCATGCGCATCTGTTTCATTTTTTCAATGGTGTTGTGTTCGTTCATAATTCATTTGGTTGGGATATTATAATTCGTTTCATCAAGAGGGCGGCCTGTCAGCTGTAGGAGCCCCTGATGTTCTTGTGACCCGGGGTTAAATGATCCTTGGCAGGAGGCAGTTCCTCGAGGTCCATTTTGTTTTTAAGTATCCTTTCAAGGGTATGGTAGGAGGCTTTTTCGAAGCCCAGTGCCCGTTTACAGGCCCTTTCCAGACGCTCCTGTCCATAGCTTTTCAAGAAGGAAAGAATCCCCTGTGCCTGTTTGTAGCCGATTTCGGGATAGGTGTACTGGCCGATCAACGTTCCGATATACTCCTGGGTGTTCGGACCAACTTTTTGTGCCCTCCGGTCAAAGTATTCCGGGCTCCAGTCATTGTAGTATTGGTGGTTGCTGGGCATATGTTCCCCGATGGTGATGTACTGGCCTTGCCGGGAAGCCCTTTTGTGGGATGCGATCCGCTCCTGACGGTAAAATATCTCCACGGTGTTCCGGTTGTACTGTAACTCCACGCTCTTGCCCATATAGCGATAGGGACAGCTATAATAGTTTTTGTCCTCTCCCAGGTAAACATGGGAGGATTTCTGGACGGTGGCCTTTTTATAATAACGGATGCTGTAGATGCTTTTGGGAAGGGGCTGCAGGAACTCCTTTTCGATGTCCAAAAACTGGCTTCGCCTGCTGCCCTGTCCATGGCTGAGCAGGTAGTCATTGTACTCCTCCAGTTTTTCTGCAATGGCCGCATTGAGCTCCTCCAGGCTGAAGAAGGTATGGTTGCCCAAGGGGTAATAGATCCGTTGGTAGACCAGGGTGACCGAACGCTCCACGAGTGATTTGTCCTGCGGGCTATAGGGCCGGGCAGGATCAAGGGCGCAGCCGTAATGGAGGCCAAAATCCGAAAAGGTCTTGTTGAGGACCGGGGCATATTTTGAGGCCTTGTCCACTGCTGATTTGAGATTGTCAGGGACGACGGCATAGGGTACCCCGCCCATCCAGCCCAGACAATAGACCAGACAGCTGATAAAATCCTCCCGTTTTTGGCTGGGCACCGCCCTTATGTAAGTGTACTGGCTGCAGGGCAGGACACCAACAAAAACCTCTACGGCTATCTGCTCCCCAGTCCGGCGGTCAACGTAGTGCAGCTTCTTTCCGCAAAAGTCCACGAAAAGCTTTTCCCCGGCACGGTGGGACAGCTTGCCACTGGCGTTGTTGCGCTTCTTCCATTGCCGGTAGTGCCAGGTGAACTGGCTGTATTTATAGCCTTCCGGATTTTGGGAGATATATTCCTTCCACAGTACCTGCAGGGTACAGCCGGGCTTTTTCATCTCCCCGTCGATGTGGGGAAAACACCCCGAGAGATGCTCATAACGTTCCTTTTCGGTCTGCCCTGTCTCGGTGAAAAGTTCCTGTAGATCTTTGCCGTCAAGGGAGAGCAGTTCCCCGTACCCAAGGGAAAGATCCCTGAAACGCCTGACATAACTGTCAACGGTCTTTCGGTTGACGCCCAATAGGTCTGCCACTTTTCGGTTGCTAAGCCCCTTCTGCTTGAAGGTGATCAAACTTCTTAAATCCATGATGTCTATTCTTTGTCCTGCCATGTAGTTGCTGTTATTCGACTACAAGGCTAATAACTTATCATGGAAAGTGGCCCAATGACCTCCGGTACCAAACAGCTCGGGAATCCTAAAATGGCCCAGTGACCTCCGGAAAACCGACTCTATTTTTGGCCCAGTGATTCCCGGAATGGCTGGCCCGCTATCACCGTAAACCGTGGCCCAGTGACCTCCGTTTTAGACACGCTGTGTAAAGGATTAAATGCAAAAAAAAAAAAGCATAACGCTTAATTTAATATGATAATGGATGTATATCTGGTGCATAAGAAGTTCATAGGAGGTCCGATGAGTCAAAATTTTGGAAAAAAAGGATACCATTTCTAGTGTCCTTATAGAAGCGGGAACCGGATCGACCTGATGTCAGCCTCAGGCTAATATGAACCCACTGAGCTAAATTTTATGCATAAAAAAAGGATACCATTTGGTATCCTTCGTAGTAGCGGGAACAGGACTCGAACCTGTGACCTTCGGGTTATGAGCCCGACGAGCTACCAACTGCTCCATCCCGCGATATATGTTTTGTCTATTGACTTCTATTTGTTGTCCGCTCCTTGCTGAACGGTGATACAAATGTAGGGGGTTGAACTGTGATAAGCAAGCCCTGTATGCGTTTTTTTACGGTTAAAATTGAGTTTTGTTTAAATTTCCTGTAAATCAGTTGGTTATTTTTTCTTATTCCTCATTTATCAAGTATGCTAATGGGATTTTTCTAAAACTCATCCTTTTGGGCAGGTTGTCCGTTGATCACAAATAGCCCCCCTAGTCTATATATTCTAAAATTTCTCTTCATTTGCTCGAAATAATCAAATTCAAACCTATACGGCTTAAACTGAAAAAATGGGCATTGTGACCGGGCATGGAGAAATATCGAAGGGAAAGATCCAGATTGACTTTTTTCAAAGACTTTTGGATGGCGCCTCCAGCCCATAATCCATTTTGGTTTTTTTCCATGATAAATGGGGTTCCCCTTTCTACTTTATTTACCTTATCCCCCATAATTTTTTGGGCATCCCATTTTGTTTTTTCTCCAAATGGTAATCCACATTTAGGCCACCCTGAAAACTCAATGCAAATTTTTCATAAGGTACCGTGTATTTGAGAGATAGGGGGACCGAAAAGGTAGTCAGGTTGATATTGGAATTATGGATTTCGGTGATGCTCCTTTCAATAATTAAGTGGGAGCTATAATGGGATTTGAAATAGTGAACCTCAGTTTGAAAAGATATCCGCTCGGATAATCTAGGGGAGGAAAGAGTGAAAATTACACCAAATGAAGGGGCCACTGAATAGTACGGTCCATCCAGATAAAATAGCAAATTCTCAAATTCTTCATAAATCCCCAATTTGGATTGGTGCATTCCAATGCTTGCTCCCACATTTAATTTGTAATTTGGTCCAGGGTTTGGATTCCTTGAAGGCCACAAAATCCCCCCCTTTGCATTGATTGTACCGGGAAACCAAACGGCTAAGGCTATTTTCTTGTAAACTTACCCTTTGGGCCAACTCATTGGGCTTAGAAAGGAAATCGGAGATAAGGAAAGCTACTATTCTTCAACATTTCTTGTCTTCATAAACTGCTTTTTTTCCTCTATAATTTACTTCGTTGTCTTTGGGTTGAAGTTTGTATGTTTTGCCCTCCTTTTTTAAAAAATATTGGGACTTGTATTTGTAAAGGCTAAGGTCCCCAAATACCAGGGTTTCCACAAATTTTCTTTTAATGATTTCTGCACTATAAAATTTACCTTGTTGGAAGCCAAAACCGTGAATTTGGTTGGGTTGATAAGTGGTGAGTTCTCCATTCCGTTTAAATTGGCAAGAGTTGTAGTTTTTAAATTCGGACCTTGAGTTAATCAAACCTTTAAGGGTGTCATTTTCCAGATTTATGATAAAGGCTTCTTTAAAATTATTTTGGGCCTTTACCTGAAAAAAAATGCAAGAGAATAAAAGAAAAAAAAGGATTGAACTGGATTTCATATTTTAATGCTTTTAAAAGTGAAAATCTTAATTAGGGGATAAAAATGTACTCCACTGAATCTCAGGTCAAATATAGAAAACGAATCTTTTAGGCAATTGATTGCTTAAAAATAAGTTTAGTCAAATCCTCAAAGTTTTTTAATGGGCTCTAAATTAAAACAAGTATGAATTTTTTAGCCGGTTATTTGATTTTTAGGGCTTGTTCCGTAATTTTCTCCCAAATTAATTTTAACATCATTGAGATGCTTACCCTATCAGAAAAAGAAGTTAGTACCATTGCCAAATATCTTTTAAAAGGCAAAGTATGTTATTATCAGGAAGACAAAAAGATTATTCATCACCTTCCAGATGAAGAAGAAAATTTTTCGGAAGATTTGACCCTGGAGGAGGAGGATTTATTGGACGAAATAGATGCTGATCCTATGAATTATGCAGAATTTGTGAAAATGGAACCTTCACAGGAATCCTTTATTATGGATCAGTTTACGGATCAGTTTGTGGAAAACCGTTCTTTCCAAGAAGATTTGTACGATGCCCTGACGAAAAACAAAGCCATGGAAAGATTTACCTTTTTAATTGAGGAATCCCAAAGCTATAAAGAAAAATGGCTGGATTTCCGCTTTAACAAATACAAGGACTGGGTTTTGGAGCAGGTCGACAGTTATAATTCCCTTGAGGATTGATAATGTTGGAAAGCTGAATGGTTTTAAGGTAAAAAACTTGAATTAATAAACAGTCCCCTAAAATTTTATCCTTCTATCAGGTTCCCCTAAAACCCCTCTTTTACCACTTTAGTTGTATGGAGGGGATATAGTAAACCTTGTTGAGTAAATTTTCTTATGTCCAATGACTCTTAAAAAAACCAATGGACATTATTCTGAAAGTAATTTTTCTTTTATTCTGCTAAATTGGTTAGATTTTTTGTTCGGCCGGAAATTGGGAATTTTAAAGTGGTTCCAATGCCGTTAATATAATCGGGCTTTCCTACCCGGGTTTAAAAAACTAATTTGGCTATATGAAATTAATAACCAAACCTTGCCTGTTGATGCTGTTACTTTTTGTCAGCTTTCAACTTGAGGCCCAAGAAGTACAGAATTGGACATGGGGTGGTCCCAAAGATCCACTGCAAAATCAATATAAGGTGAAGCATTATTTGTTAAACCTGGAATTGTTACCCAATACAAAGGCCATTGACGGTTATGTGGAGGTTAGTTTTGAAAAGACTGGGGCACTGGATACTCTTAGGCTAAATCTTATTGAAAGATATACAGTTCTCAAAGTGGAAATGGCAGGGAAAAACATTTCTTTTGATCATCATGGGGATACTTTGGATATTTTCCCTGTCGAGGATTCGGGTAATAAAGTAAAGGTTTTTTACCGTGGAAAAACTCCCATTGCCACCAATCCTCCCTGGGTGGGGGGATTTACCTGGGAAAGAGACCAAAAAGGAAATCATTGGATGGGGCTTTCCTCCCAAAATGAGGGAGCAAAAATTTTTATGCCCTGTTTGGATCATCCTTCCAGTGAGCCTTCAGAAGGAGTGGATTTACATTTTAAGGTGCCTTACCCCTATTTTGTTGCCGCAAACGGGAATTTGATTTCCAATGATACCAAAACCGGCTTTAATTATTTCCATTGGGCTACCGATTATCCCATCAATAATTACAATATCAATTTTACCATGGGAAGGTTGCATCTTGAAGAAAAAACCTACACCTCCCGGGGTGGGAGGGAAATTCCCATGAAAGTGTATGTCCTGGAAGAAAATGCCGCTAAAGCCCCAATGCTTTTGCAAATCCTGGAAACTAGCGTCCGTACCCAGGAAAAATATTTTGGTGAGTTTCCATTTCCTGAAGACAAAATAGGCTTGGTTGAAACACCTTATTTGGGTATGGAGCATCAGACCATCAATGCTTATGGAAACAATTACCAGTTTACCAGGATAGGTGAGGTCTATTATGACTGGCTTTTATATCATGAGCTGGGACATGAATGGTGGGGCAATAAGGTTACGGTTGCAGATTGGGCAGATTTTTGGATCCATGAAGGCATTTGCTCCTATGGTGATTGGCTATTCTATAGGGAGCATGGTGGGGAAAGTGCCTATCATAAACATGCAAGGGATGTGGCCAGGTCTATCAAAAATGAAAACCCTGTTGCTTTTCCAGCTCAAACCACCACTGATGAGGCTTATCATTCAGAAATTTACAGTAAAGGAGCGTTTATACTCCATTCATTACGATATATTTTGGGGGATGATGTCTTTTTCCCTATGCTAAAGGCTTTTGTGGAGGACAAAGCTTATACCTATGAAAATCTGGTTGGTACCAAAGATTTTACTGATTTTGTGCAGCGTTATTCTGGAAAGGACCTTCAAGGTTTTTTTGATTTGTATCTCTATACCACTGAAGTGCCCCATGTAAAAATTAAGAAGAAGGGAAAAAGGAAATATGAAATCCAACTGGACAATATTGATTTTTCCCTACCCATGGAAGTAGAGACCTCTAAAGGAGTGGAGCGGCTGATTTTGGGTCCCGAACCTGTAGAAGTAAAAAGCAAAAGGCCGGTTAAAGTGGACCCAAAGGGCTGGTATTTGGTTAAATAAGATTGGGGGGTTGATTGATTAGAGTCAGAAGGTAATGTGAAAGGGAATTGTCGGATTACCCAGGACGTGCCATATACGCAATATTTCAATTACTAAATACTTTCAATACAAATTGCGGTTAAATTTGAAATGTAATATCGCGCTAATTTTGCTAGATTTATACAACTAATTCTTTTTGATCATAAACCAAAATGAAAAATACCATGAGAAAAACCAACAATTTAATTCTTGGCTTAGCCCTGTCAGGGCTCCTTTTCTGGCAATGTGGGGGCGCTGAGAAGACCAAAGAAAAAGCCGAAGAAATTGTAGAAGAGGTAGTGGAGGAAAGTGTGGAACCTTCCTTGACCTATTTGTGGGAAACTTCAGAAGAATTAATTACCTGTGAATCGGTATTGGTGGATGAGGCCACCGGAAAAATTTATGTTACCAATATTGATGGCAACCCAACAGATAAAGATGGTAATGGATACATTTCCATCATTAATGATAAAGGGGATATTGTGGAAAAGAAATGGTTGACTGGCTTGGATGCTCCCAAGGGAATGGCTATCGATGAAGGTAAACTATATGTGACCGATATTGATAAATTGGTTGAAATAGATATTGAATCTTCCAGCATAAGTGAAACTTATCCCGTTTCCGATGCGGTGTTTTTGAATGATGTGACAATTAATGATGGCGTTGTTTATTTTTCGGATACCCGTACAGGAAAAATCCACAAACTTGAAAATGGTGAAGTCTCCCTATTTGCAGAAGGCCAGGAGAGTATCAATGGCTTGCGTTTTGCCGATGGTGTTCTTTATGGATTGGATGGCTCCGGCCTTAAAGAATACAAAAAAGACGGGTCCTTCACATTGTTAAATGAAAAAGTTGTTGGTGGTGACGGTCTGATAGTTTTAGGTGAAGGAGAATTTCTGGCCAGTAAGTGGAAGGGTGAAATTTGGGTTGTAAAGGGGGAAAAAGCCTGGAAAGTTTTGGATTCCAAAGCGGATAATTCAAATACTGCAGATATTGGCTTTTTGAAGGATGAAAACATTGTTTTGGTACCTACCTTCCAAAGAAATAAGGTGGTAGCTTACGAGCTCAATTATTAATGTTTTATCTCCCCAGGATATACATCCCCATAGGCTTTTTAAGAAAAGCCTGTGGGGTGTTTTTTTACTAAGTAATTTTTAAGATAAGGTTACCTTCCTTATTCACTGTGGTTTTCTAACCCGAATTGAAAAAATAGACTCATGAATTTGTCTCTTTCTTTACTTTGAATGTTTTTATTGTTATTTTATATTGGCCTTGCTTGATTAATGCCTACCTTGTGCTGTTTTGGAAAACATCTTCCTTAAAGGCCCGTTTTCATTATTATCCACACTTGGGTAAAAGTGGTAAATTCAAGCCGCTGATAAAGAAAACGGAATTTGATGGGAATTTCCTTGATGGTTCATTAATGAAAAGTTTATGAAAGAATCAGAAGATATTAATTACACATTGGAGAAAAATTTGGAAGTCATCAGTCAATTAAATGAAATGGTAGATGATGCTGTGGACAATATTTTGGTGGATCCGGATGAATGCTGGCAACCCACCGATTTTCTTCCTGATATGGCAGAATCTGATGCCTTTGATGAAATAAGAAAATTGCAGGAAAGGGCGGCTGGAATACCTGATACTGTAATTACTTCTTTGATTGGAAACATGATTACGGAGGAGGCATTGCCCAGTTACCAGACTTATTTTAATTTGGTGGAGGGGATCAACCCAGAAGGCAATTTACTTAGCCCTTCTGGCTGGGTAAAATGGTCCAAAGCCTGGACAGCGGAGGAAAACCGGCACGGAGACCTCCTGAACAAATATCTTTATCTTTCTGGCAGAGCGGATATGCGAAAAGTGGAACAGACCATTCACCGCCTGATCTATAATGGATTTGATCCCAAATCTGAAAAAGATCCGTTTCAGGCCATTATCTATACATCCTTCCAGGAAAGGGCTACAAAAGTTTCCCATGTGAATACCGGTAAATTGGCGGATAAAGCGGGGGATCATGTTTTGGCTAGAATATGTAAAACAATTGCAGGGGACGAGTCAAGACATGAAAGGGCCTATAAATCTTTTATGTCAAGGATTTTTGAAATAGATCCCAATGGAGCTATGCTGGCTTTTGAAAAGATGATGAGAAAGCAAATTGTCATGCCGGCTGTACTGATGGGAAAAGGAGGAGATAATCCTACCTTGTTTGATCAATTTTCTGCTATTACACAGAAAATAGGGGTTTATACCGGATGGGATTATGCCAGGATAATTGATCATTTGGTAAAGTTATGGAAGATTGAAACCATTACAGGTTTAGATGGTGCGGCAGCAAAAGCGCAGGACTATTTGTCGGGCCTATCCTCAAGATATATGAGATTGGCAGACCGAATGAAAACACCCGATGAGATAAGCTTGGCTTGGTTAAAATAAAAATTATTGGTTCCAGTCTTCAGACTGGGACCCCAATGTGTTTTGGATCAGTCAGACCTTTTATTACACAAACCTAGTCCAAGTCTCCAGACTTTGACTTTTTCATTTCTGGATTTTCGAATTGATGGGAGAGGCAATAAAAAAAGAGGTCTAAAAAAATTAAGAATTAAAATGACCTCTTTTAAATTTTAAAACACTAAAATTGGAAGTGGAAAAAGTTGCTTAATCACCCATATCAAAGGTAACACTTATATAAAGACCAAAAAATACCCCAATTGGGGTATTTTTTTTGTTCGTAAATGAAATGATAGGTGTATTTAACGAGCTGGTTTGATGATAATACCAAAAAATGGTGAAGTGTGAAAAGAAATTTCAAGCCTGTTTTTCCGCTGCGATTGCTATTTTTAATTGAAAGTAGGAATAACGCTCTCCAAAGTGTTCTTTAAGTGGCCGGAGGTAGGATGATTCCTGTCTCCTGTATGCAAGGCGGATATTCAATAAATCATCTTTGGAAACTAATTCCTCTGGATCAATTTTTCCTTCTATTACCAGGTTGGCCAAATGTCCTTCAACTGTGGTTAAGGCCATTTCACGAATTTGAGCGATTTGGAAATGGTTTTGGCCTTCCCTGAAATATTTTAGGGTCAAAGCCTGGGAGTTGGAATTCCCTTTTGACCTGGAGTTGGATACCAGCTTTTTACGCGGTTTTAAATTATGTTTGGTAATATATTTTTGGATGAGATTTATGAATTCAGTGCCATAATTTTCCGCTTTCACCTGTCCTACTCCGGAGATAGTTAAAAGTTGATCCGTTTTTATGGGAAAATAGGTGGCCATTTCAGTAAGGCTGGCATCTGAAAAAATCACATAGGGAGGTACATTTTCTTTTTGGGCAATTGATCTTCTTAACAATTTTAGTCCATCTAATAAAGCCTCTTCATGTTGGGATTTTTGGTTTTTGGAAGAAATGGACTGGTCCATGGCCAGCAAAATTTTTTCTTTGGTTTTTAACTTTTCCCAGGCCATGGGAGTTAGTTTAAGGGTAGGGAATTTTTGCCCAGCCTCTGCCAGGTATCCCTCTTGAAGCAATTGGTTTCCCAGTTTTTTCCAAAAATCCTCTGTTCTGTCTTTTCCAATGCCATAGACGGATAAGGATTGATGTTCAGCTTGCAACTTTGAGGATTTAGACCCCCTTAATACAAGATTAATATAGCCTAAACCAAAGGCTTCCTTGAGTCTTGCTACAGCAGAAAGGAGCATTTGTGAGGGGATGGTCATGTCCTGTTGGTTTTCCTTTCCAAAACAGATGTCACAATTGCCGCAAGGATCAGGCATTTTTTCACTGAAATAATTCATTAAGTATTGCCTTCGGCAAGTACTGGTTTGGCAAAACTCCCTCATTCGATTGAGCTTGGATTTCATGATCTCCACATACTCCGGGTTGTCGGAATTTTCCAGCATTCTTTCCAAGGTCATAACGTCCTGCGTGCTGTAAAACATCAGTGCATCGCTGGGAAGCCCATCTCTTCCTGCACGGCCGGTTTCCTGATAGTAGCCTTCTACATTTTGGGGCATGTTCATATGTACTACAAAACGTACATTGGATTTGTCTATGCCCATTCCAAAAGCTATGGTTGCCACCATGATTTTTACTTCATCCCGAATAAATTTCTCTTGATTGGAAGCCCTTTTGTCCCGGTCTAACCCAGCATGGTAGGGGAGGGCAGATAAGCCGGCTTCTTGCAGTTTTTCTGCGGTATCTTCAACATTTTTACGGGAAAGACAATAAACAATACCAGTATCCTTTTGGTGAAATTCCAAAAATTCCAGTAGCCTATCAAACGAATTCCTTTTGGGAGCAACTCGGTAGGTAATATTGGGACGGTCAAAAGAAGAAATAAACCATTTGGGTTTGATGAGCCCCAGTTTTTCAGCCATATCCCGTCTGGTTTGCTGATCAGCAGTGGCTGTTAGGGCAACAAAGGGAACTGTTGGAAAGGCTTTTCTTAACTTTCCTATTTTTAAATATTCGGGCCTGAAATCATGTCCCCATTGTGAAACACAATGGGCTTCATCCACAGCGATAAGTGAAAGTTTGGAGGATTGCAGTATCTCGGTGAGAGGAACTGCCCCTCCAAATAACCGCTCCGGCGCAACATATAATAGCTTTATTTTACCCTTCTGGATTTCCTGGGAAATAAACCTTTGTTCGCTGGTACTTTGACTGGAATTAAGGAAAGCTGCCTCGACCCCATTGGTCCTTAAGCTATCCACCTGGTCCTTCATCAGGGCAATTAAGGGGGAAATAACTAAAGTTAAACCCGGTTGGACAATGGCAGGGATTTGGTAACAAATCGATTTTCCCCCACCTGTAGGCATCAGGACAAGGGTGTCATTTCCTTTTAATATGGAATTAATAATGTCTTCCTGGTTCCCTCTAAAGCTGTTATAGCCATAATAGTCTTTAAGTGCCTGAATTGGAGTCATGGGTCAAAATAATGGATCAAAACATGAAATTAATGATCTTTTTTAGAGAAAGAAAGTTGTAGAGAGCAGCTGTTGAGCTTTTGAGTTACTTTTTACCAGGTAGAAGTTAGAAAAATAGGTGTATTTAGAATTAATTCTTAGTGAAAGGATCATTCTATTTGTTTTGATCATTGAACCAGCCTATTAAACAAATCACTTTGAGGTTAGAATAATATTATAATTATTAAAATAAAAATGGGTTAGGTGATATATTAATCCATAATTTTTTATTTTGAATAACTTGTTAAATGTTATCAATATTTGATGTCATTTTATTTATTTTCCGAAAAACTTGATCAAGTTCATTTGTAGATTGCTCAAGAAGTGGCAAAAGGTCTTGGGTTTCTGAAGGATTGTTCAAACTATCACAAAGCAAATTTACGATTCCCATTATCCTAGCAAGTGGAGTCCTGGTAATATGTGATTGTGTCCAGGCAATTTCTTTTAATTTTTTGTTTTGAGATTCAATAGTTTTTATGTAGTTTTTTATTGGAGTTATGTCTCTTATATTTGCAATCCAATGCGTTATTCCTTCATATTCATTTTCGACAGGTGAAATTGCTACACTGTTCCAAAAAGCTTCTCCGTTTTTTTTGAAATTAACAATTTCAATTTGGCAAGGGGTCCCTTTTTTAAGTGATTTTTTTAATTTCCAAATGCTTTTATTGTTTTGATTTGATCCCAATAAAAATTCCGGAGATTGACCAACAATTTCTTCTTGGGTATATCCAGTGATTTGAGTAAATGCCTCATTTCCATATTGGATTTTTGGACCCTTTTGGTCATTTATATTATTGTCGGTAATGATAACTCCATCTTTAGTATTCGTTATTACTGATTCGAATAATTCAGATCTTTCCCTTTCTTTTTTCTGGGAAGTTATATCTCGAAGTATTCCCTCCAGTTTAAATGGTAAGCCGTTTTTCTTTATTAGAAAAGTTTTTTGGTAGACATATTTTTTCTGTTTATTTCCACATGTAATCCAAATTTCTAATTCTGAAAATTTTTTTTTCGATGTGTCAGATAGAAGTTGTTTCCTAGATTTGTTAAATTTTTCTCGGTCCCTTGGATGGATCATGGAAAAATAGGTTTCATTAGTAGGAGGACCTTGGTTAGGGCCCATTTCCAGAATTTTGTATAATTCCTTAGACCAATAGACCTTTTCGGTATCAAGGTACATTTCCCAATACCCTGTTTTCCCAATTTCCTGGGCTGTTTGTAATTTCTTGTTGGTTTTTTTTAATAATTTCAAATTGGCCAATTGACCTGTAATATCTTTTGCTACTGCTACTCTGGCTTGATGATTTCCAAAATCAATTGGCCTTCCGTCTATCTCAACTTTTATTTCGTTTCCATTTTGGGTAATAATGGAATAGATCCCTTTTCTAAAATCCCTTGGTTTTTGTTGTATTTCTTGGAGAGTTTGATTGACTGATTCTTTTTCTAAATTGGGAATGAAGTCTAAAATAGTCATTGCACTGATTTTTTTTTCTGAAAAACCTAAGAGGTCAACAGCGACTTCATTAATGTCAAGGAGTTGAAAATTGTTTGTGTCATAAACCCACATAGGAACTGGGCTTAAATAAAATAGTTGACGGTATAGTTTCTCAGAATTCAAAATTTTTGATTGAATTCGTTGCTGCTTAATACTTAAATAAATGCTTTTGGATAAATAGGAGGCGGATAGTTTATTTTTATTTAGGTGGTTTGTTGCTCCCAGATTTAAGGATTTTATACCAAGGTTTGGGTCATCTATTTCACTAAGGGTAATAATAGGGGTTCCCTTTGCTCTTAAGGATAAAGATTTAGTTAAAAAAATTCTATTTCGGCTTTGTTTAGGTAAACTAAATAAAATAATGTCATATTTGAAGGGTTTAGATAAAAAAATGAAAGAATCCACGCAATTAAAAACATGATGAATGATAGGTTTGTTGTACTTTTTTTGTAGAAATAATTTTATTTTTAAATAATCATTTTTATTTCTTTCTATTAAAAGAATTTTAATGTTCATTTTGTTTATAAAGTTGGTTTTAGTAAGGAATTTGTGATTACAGTAAATTCTTTGAGAAAAATTAGTTTGGGCCTAGATTGGATTAGGAAGATTGTTCTTCTAATGATAAAACGAAAATAATAAAAACTTTACTATAAGTGAAAAAAATATAGTTTAATATTTAAAGTGCAAAAAAATGGTTTTAAATACTTTATATTCAAATATGAAATTAGATTTTGTTTGTTTATTATAATAGTGGTGTGCCTTTTTAGTTCTAATATTCCGATAGTTTTCACTATGTAATAACTTAAACAGTTTAAATTAAAGAAAGATTTAATTGGGGTGGAAAAAGAGGGAGTCCTCCAAATTAACCTTTCAAGGAACAAAATGAAGAGGTTTAATTTGTTGAAGTATTAATCTAATTAATTGAATTTTCTTTTTTATGAAAAAATTGATTTTTTTGTTTCTGATTATATTTCTCTTTATCATTAAGTTGATATAAAATTTCAATTAAAAAAAGACGGGGTTGGGAAATGAAATTAAATTATCCAATATTATTGGTTTAAATAATAATTAGTTAAACTGTTAATCCTCGAAGGGCTTACAGCTTTTACTTTGTAGAATTATAAAAAAAATTGATCTACTTCTTTTTAAATTTAACTAATAATTATTTTAATCACTGATTTTGGAAAGCAGTTTTTTTAATGTCCTTTGGTTAAAGGGTTTGCTTATGAAATGATTGAATCCTGCCATTTTTGCTTTTTGAATGGAATCTTCATCCTGGTAGGCGGAAATACAGGCCAAGGGCCCTTGGTAATTGTATTCTGATTTGATTATTTGGGCTATTTCCAACCCGTTCATTCCAGGAAGGTTGAGGTCAGATAAAATAAGGTCAAATGATTCCTTCTCCATCAATTCCATGGCTTCTTGCCCAGATGATACTACTCTTGGGAAAAGTCCCTCCTGTTCTAACATATTTTTACAGACCATTTGTACAAATTGATCGTCGTCAATAAATAGGACTTTCTTTCCCTGAAATTGATGGATGATTTCTTTTTTTGTTTGATTTGGGGTTTCGGTTGAAGTTTTTAAAGGTAGAGAAAACCAAAATAGAGACCCAGGTTGATCTTCATTATTAGGGTCTACAGGGCTAACAAATCCATATTTACCACCAAATTTATCGATAATCATTTTTGAAATGGCTAATCCCAAACCCGTTCCGCCATTGGTATCGAAATTACCGCTTTGGCTGTATTCCTTGTATATTATTTCTTTAAAGTCATTGGATATGCCAACTCCAGTATCTTCAATTTCAAAACGATACCAATCCTGACCATCCACAGTTTCGCTTTTTTGTGCCCTAATAGTTACTGACCCATTGGTGGTGAATTTCAGGGCATTATTGACCATATTGCTCATGACCTGTTTGAGCCTTAGCACGTCAATTTCCAATGGAGGTAAAATTGGACTTTCCGTTATGATCGTATTGCCTTTGTCATTGGCCATAGGGGTGTATAGGATCTTGACTTCCTCAATGATGTCCTGGATATATCCTGGTTTAAATTGAAGGTTGAAGCCCGAATCATTGATTTTGGAAAAATCCAAAACTTCATTGACCAGATTCATCAGGGTGCTTTCCGAGATAGAAAGATTGTCAAGAATTTCCTTTTGTTCCTGATTTAAGGGTGAATTCCTAAGTTTTTCTGTAAGGCCGATTATCCCCTGCATGGGAGTTCGGATCTCATGGCTGACATGTGCCAATAACCGGGATTTCTTTTTAAAGATTTTTTTATTGCTGTTTACTTTCCTTTTAAGATTAGCTTTCATCTTTTCATTTAATTCAAGATGGGTCTCAAGTTCCCTGATTTTTTCCTTTTGCTGGTTGATTACGGAAATTTGATGGCAAATTAATTTCAGTTGGGGAAAGTAGATTTCATTAAGTTTAGTTGGGTCAGATAATTGGGGGTCTGCCAAAAACAAATTTCCAATTAATAAGGATTTTTCATTAATAATCGGAAAACTAACAAAGGGAGGGAACTGGACTATTTTTGTGGATATTAGGACCTGGGCAGGGTCCAGGTTTATTATAGGTCTGTTTTCCTCGATTGTTTTTTCAATAATGGATTGATTGATATGGTGTAAATCAGGGGATAGGTTCCCACTGCAATAAATTTTAAGGTCTTCCATGCAAAGATTTAATATGCAATGGGTGGCCTTAAGGAGGTCTTGGGACAAATTGATTAAGCACTCATAGGCTGGATCATTTGTCGTCTTAAAGGGGTAATCGTAAGACACTCGCTTTTCCATGAAATTGGCTGGGATATTCCGGTTTTTTCTTTATTTCGCCTAAAATTAAAGTAAAATAATTAAAAAATACAAAAATATGTTTAAGAAGCGATAAACTGTATGTGAAACAAAAATGAATAGGATTTAAGCGTTGATTATTAAATAATTATGGAAGTTTTTTAAGTCCGGTCATTTCATTATTATAAAAATGTAAAAAATAATGAAAAATATTATTTATGTCATTAAAAAAAATAGAGCTAAAAAATAAGGACCAAAACCTGTTGAAATCATCTTTTTCCAGGTTAAAATTAACCATGTGGTTATTTCGGTCTGACCATGCCAGTGATTTCGGTCAAACCGTGCCACTAAGAAAGATCATTTAAAGTAGGTTAATTTTTATTCATTTTTCAAGATTCCCTTTCTCAAAGATTCCCCTTTGAGGTCTATTCTATGGGAAGAGTTTACCAGTCTGTCCAGTATGGCATCTGCGATGGTTCCTTCCCCAATGATATCGTACCAGGTGGATACTGGCAATTGGGAGGATACAAGGGTTGATTTTTCGGTAAACCTGTCATCAATGATGTCCAATACTATTTCCCTTGCCGTTGCATCAAAAGCCTGCAGCCCAAAGTCGTCGAGTATGAGCAGGTCGGTGTTCTGGAGTTTCCTCAGTTCCCTGAGGTAGGTTCCGTCGGCTTTGGAGAGCTTGAGTTTTGACAGCAGCCTTGAGGTGCTGCTGTATACTGTCCTGTACCCCATCAGGCATGCCTGGTTTCCCAGGGCCTGTACCAGATAGCTTTTCCCTACCCCCGAAGGTCCGGTAATGATAATGTTTTCTTTTTTGTCCACGAAGCCAAGCCCTGCAAGCCTGGTGAACATATTCTTGTCAAGGTTCCTGCTATGGCTGTAATCGATGTCGGCAACGGATGCTTTCTGTTTGAAAGCGGCCTTTTTGATCAACCGGGCCATTTTCTTGTTCTGCCGGTCTTCCCATTCGTGGTCTGCCAGTAGGGCGATGTATTCATCGGCGGTAAAGTCGGCGAACCTGTTGCTGCCAATGTGTTGATGATGGAGCTCTGCCATGGCACTGAGCCTCATCTGCCTGAGTTTTTCTACTGTCTGGTTACTGTTCATAATTGTTTTGTTTATTGGTAAGTGGATGCACCCCTGATGTTTTCGTGGTCGGGAATATGGGATTCTTTTTTGTCCAGCTCTTCCGGGGTGACCTTGTCCAGGTTGTTTTCAAGTATGTTCCTGATCCTGCGGTAGGATATTGCCTTGGCATATATGGCCCTGCCACATGCGGAGTCCAGTCTTTCCCTGCCATAAAGCTTTGCAAGCTTTATGATACCCTGTGCCCTTTTGTAGGCCGTTTCCGGGTAATCTGATTCGATAAAAAGTTCACTGATACATGTGGCCACATTGGAGCCCAAGGGAGCTGCCTGCTTCTTGAAGTAGTCCGGGCTCCAGTCGAGGTATTTTTTGTGTGTACTGCTGAGGTGTTCCCTGTTGGTGTTGTAGCAACCCTTTGCCCCGTTCCTTTTGTGCAGGGCGATCCTTTCATGGTAATGGTAGACTTCCACGGTGTCCCTGGTATAATGGATCTGGGTGGACTTTCCGATATACCTATACGGGACACTGTAATAGCTTTTGTCCGGGGAGAAGTAGACGTACCCTATCTTCTGGACCTTTGCCCTGGTATAGTCCTTGAGCTGGTATATGCCTGTGGGAAGCGGTTTCAGGCATTCCCTTTCCATGGACTGGAAAAGCTCCCTTCTACTGGCCTCCTTTCTCTGGAAAAGCATGTTGTTGTAGTTTTCCAACAGCCTTCTTATCTCCCGGTTCAGATCATGGATCGAAAAAAAGGTCATCTCCCGAAGGGGATAGTATATGCGCTGGTAACTCAGCTGTACCGCATTCTCGACCAGTGCTTTGTCCTGGGGGCTGTATGCCCTGGTGGGATTGATGACACAATCATAGTGCCTTGCAAAATCCTTAAGGGAACGGTTGATCTCCGGTTCATATTTACTGGCCCTGCTGACCGCCGATTTTAGGTTGTCCGATACCACGGCCCTGGGGACACCCCCAAAAAACCACATCATGTTGTTCATGCAATGGACAAGGTCCTCACGTTTCTGGCTCCAACATGCCTCTACATAGGTGAACAGGCTGAAGGGAAGCACTGACACAAAGACTTCCGCCTTTTTGACTTCCCCGGTATCACGGTCCACGACTTCTATCTTTGTGCCCGCAAAATCGATGAACACCTCATGGCCTGGAAGGTGTTCAAGCTTCATGGATCCCTCTTCCCTGGGATATTTTCTATGGTAATGCTCCATGAACTGCGTATAGCTGTAAGGAGAATCCACAAGCTGCCTGTACTCCTCGTAATGGTGCAGAAAAGTAAATCCCGGGTGGTTTCTGGCGGCTTTCCCTTGGTCAAAATAACGCATCAGGGCATCAAACCTGTCATTCTTTATGGTTGTGCGGGAAGGGAACAGCTCCCTTAATTTAACGCTGGTAAGGGACAGAACCTCATCAACTTCGTAGTCCGAGGCTGCAAGCCAGGAGATGTACTGGTTGACCGTGTTGCGGGAAATCCCCAGTACGGCACCTATTTTCCGGTTGCTGAGCCCGTCCCTGTGTAAACTGAAAATCTGCTTTATATCCATAGGATCAAGTATGTTGGCCATATCGCTCTTTTTTACAGGCGATATAGCAGGTTAAACTTGATCTTTCAAAAGTGGCACGGTTCGAACCGAAATCTGCCCTGGAATTGGCACGGTTTAAACCGAAAGGACTGGCACAGTTTGGCCGAAAAGGGTGGCACAAATCAAACCGTTATATCCACCATGTAAATATGGCAAGTATATGGTTAAAAAGACTGGTTTTTGGGTTGGTTAGATGTTTGTAATTTACCTTCCCATGGCACTACTTTCCTTTTTAGCTTGGGATTTATTTTATTGGAAATATTAATATTGCATTGGATATAAAATAAATTTACCATTACCTTTTAGGTTTATGAATTACTCGGCTTAATTCCGGTTTTTCATCTTTGTATCTGGAGTTGGTTGATTTTATTAATGGCTAACCGAAAAAAAATGAATTCGGTTAGCATTCTTAAAAAAGTCTTTTGCAATCTTCCTGTCCAAAGGTACTTTGACAAGGAGGTGTAAAGCTCAGCGGTTTAGTACTTTTAATCTTTCTACCCTTTTTCCCCAAGAAACTTCCAGGATCAATAAGCCTTTAGGGGCTCCGGAAATCAATTGATCCAGCCGAATGGTAGATGGTGGGTTAGATACTTTTAAAAAGGCCTGAGAAGTTTGTCCGGGTAAATATAGGCTGATGGTAACATTGTCATCAATGGAAGTAAATTTATTATTTGCAGTAATATTTAAATTGTCACCATTAGTTGGATTAGGGAAGGCCATCCATTGTAACTGGCTGGGGTTTGGCTTCATGCCAATGTTTACCATCACAGTTTTGCTGTAGGTAAATTTGCCAGTTAAATCTACTTGTTTAAGCCGGTAATAAATTCTTTCTCCCGATTGCGGCAGGTTTAAATCCTGATATTGGTATTCGGAAAAGGTGTCTGCCCAGCCCCTGGCCTGGATTTCTCCAATAACCTCAAATTGTCCAATTCCATCTACAGAGCGTTCAATTTCATAATGGCTGGTCTCCCATTCTTTGGTTGTGGACCATTCAAGAAGGGATTCATCCATGTTGGGGATTAAATTTGCCTCTACAT
Organism: Echinicola jeungdonensis; assembly: GCF_030409905.1. Taxonomy (NCBI): domain Bacteria; kingdom Pseudomonadati; phylum Bacteroidota; class Cytophagia; order Cytophagales; family Cyclobacteriaceae; genus Echinicola; species Echinicola jeungdonensis. The sequence goes on along the minus strand of NZ_JAUFQT010000001.1, from coordinate 1,301,815 downwards.
CATACCATATTACGGGAAGGATACGGCAGTTTCCTTCTTCGAATTTTCCTTGGCGTTTTTCAGTTTTTTTGATTCCCTCAGGAAAAGTATTGCAAGTAAATAGGGTAGCATCATCAGCTACAATTTCAGCTCCTGATCCATTTGTGGAAATTGCACCTCCTACATCAATATAACTCATTCCGTCTTGATCTCCTCCTGCATCATCAGCATCCCCAATAAAAGTTAGGGATGAATTTCCATTCATTTCTAAATTTCCATCAGTTTGGGAAGCTTGTACTTCTGCATCTTCCTCCACAATAAACCTAATGTGGGAATTCCCACGGATTTTTACTGATGTGGAATAAAAATTTCCATCAACATTGATGGTAGAATAATTTGCGGGATCGTTGGATGGCGTATGAACTTCAGTGTATCCAGCTATGTCAACCGCGCTATTGTCATCAATATTAAATACAGATTTTCCCCTCATATATAGGGAACCAAGATTTAAATAGTCTGTAATTTCCTCTTCGGGTTCTCGTGGCGCTCCTGTTAATGAAAGGACTCCTAATTCATTTATAGTTAATTGTCCACTGATATCAATGGATTGATTGGCCTCCTCAAAAATAAAATCAATATCCCCATCTGAAGCAATCGCCGCGTCCCCATTGATATCCAATGAACCTCCGGATTGAATGGTAATGGATTTAAACTGTCCTCCAAAAGTTGTAGTCCCAGCTGTTTTGGTCATAGGGCTTTGAATTATTACGTGTACTTCACAGGTTCCACTAGGATTTGTCGGTGGGGTATCACTGGTAGAATTGGTGCATCCGGATCCATCATTGGTCTTGGTCCAACAATTGGGATCGTCCCAATCCGTGCATCCTGATACAGAAGTATAGGTCTGGGCTGAGGCAGACTGGCCCGTCATAACCATTATAGTAAAAAGCACAATGGTCCAAAAAATAGGTTGTGGTTTTGGAGTCATATACTTCTGGGTGATAGATAATTATTCTTTTCAAATGTACCTAAAAGAATTATATTTTGCAATTAATTAAAATAAGTATTGAAAATTTTGTTTTGAAGGATATTTAAATGTTTTTGGGGATTAGAAAAATGTATTTTATGGAAAATTTTAGTTCTAATATTTGGTGATAAATGCTCGAAATAGGTTGTAGATAATAAAAAATACAGATCTGATGTAGAGCATTATATCCTGTTTTTTGGGATTGAAATTTTTTTATCTAGTTCTGCTTGAGAATACCCACCAAGGTCGCAGTTCTCCTTGGGGATATCCCATGGACTATTTGGGTGCAGGTTTGCCCTTTTCAGGATGAAGGATTTTTCTCGGAGAAGCCGAGTGCGCAAAGATTTCCTAACCTAAATTTTTATCGAACTCTTCGATGGTCATATTTAATTTTAAGGGCAATTGGTCTCCTTTAATCGGATTAAGGTAAACTTTCCCAATAGGGCTAATTTACTTCGATTTTTTGGTTTAAGATTTCAACATTACGGTTTTCCTTTCAGCTACTAATATTCAGTCAAGGTTGACCTGCTTTACCTTGTCGTAGGCCTTGCCTTCCTGATGGTTGAATGAATTCCAAAAGTTGTTATTACTCCAGTTAGGCTTATATGCAATTTGATCGGTTAGAATAACTTTAGAAGGACTTGTACCGGATGAATTATCTTTGGGAAGTACTTGTTCTAAGTTTAGAAAAGAGAGACTAATTAAGGAGGTGTTCCTTCAATTTTCATTATTCCAAGTATCGACGTATCCAAAAATTCCATGGGAATAGGTATAGTTTGTCCCATTGTTTGTTAGGAAAACATCATTGTCCCCTAAAAATAAAAAATCAAATAATTCAAACTGTGTGCCATTGTTGCCTGACTCTAAATGTCTGTGTCTGGTGTGAATAATCCATTTATACATCAAAATGCAAATTTGAAATCTAAGAAAAAAGGATTTAAAAATTGATGTTTTTCCTGATCTTAAGGAGTAATTTCAGCAACTGAATCACATAGCTGTTTGGTTAAGATTTGTCTCCGATTTTATTTCAAAAGCTTTAATTCACCCCAGTCCTAATTTATGGATGAGTAATGGACTTACTCCTCTTTTTGTCTGGACTTAAGGAATATTAAATAAAATAAATCAGAAATAAAAACTTTACATATACTAAAAAATGTTGATTGTAATCAAAAAAATGTTTATTATTGATAAAGGGTTTTGGTAATGATATTTCACCGATATCATTTGTAAGTATCAGTAATTCAGATTTTTAGATTTTTAGGTTTTTTAAGAAAATGATTTGAAACATGTTTACTAAATCAATAGGGCTTTGTCTTTTCAGTTTCCTGTTATATTCTATTTCAATTGCCCAAACCTACACTTATAGTCCAGGAAATTCAGGATGCGACCAAACTTGGACCAATGGAAATTGTTGGGACAAGGTAAATATCACCGGTTGCAACAAAAACTCATCAAGCACCTATCCACCATTGGTAGATAGCGGTAATCTCCCTGGCTTTAACGATAATAATTTTAAAAATAATTGCGAGGTTAATGTGATTATCAATTCAGATTTGGTGATAGACCCAGGGTATGACTTCTCTTTCTATGCTCCAGAATACAATATTACAGTTGATGAAAATATTAGTTTGGTATTGTCAAACAATCTTTACCTTAATCCGGCTTCCCAATTAAGTATTTACAATGCGGTTCCAACAGGAGAAATTTCCCATGTATTTATTAATGGGGATATCAATTACAATAAACAATCCACATTAAATATTGGGGATGGGATAGAATTCGAAGTCACAAATGTTAAAAATGCCTTTGGGAATTCGTATGAAGGTACCTCAATTAATGTGGCTTCAGATGCAGTGTTGAGGGGAAGTGGAAACTTTAATTTTACAACAGGAAATACCAATATTTTAACTGTTGAAGGAATATTGGAGGTCAAACAATTGTATTTGGATGCCGGGGAACCTGGTTATGAAGATTCTTTTATTCCAACCAAAAATCAACTGATATTAAGGGGTAATGGAACTGCAAATGTTTGTTCCGGAATTCAAGCCCAAGGAGATTCATATATCCTGGTGGAGGAGAATGCAGTATTGAACCTGACAAGTTTAAGTCTTGCTGGGCGGGCTATTTTTGACAACAAAGCTACGGCTAATCTCCAGGCCATAGCCCTTTCAGGAGATCCTTATTTCAGGCTTTTTGATGGTTCAGTAACTTCTTATCAAACGTATTCGAATACCTCTTCAGAGGCAAAAATATTTAAATGTGGAACTGAGGTCAATCATCCTTCCGATGCAGTCAGTGGATGTAATGCTCCATTTGTACAGGAAAGCTCAGAAAGCTATTGGGAATCTATTACCGGTGATTGGTGCTTTAGGTTATTGCCGGTGGAATACCTTTATGAGGAAATTAGGTTTGATGAAAGATCAAAAAAAGTAATACTGGAGTGGGCCACAGCCAAAGAATGGGAAAACAGCCATTTTGAGATTGAAAGAGCCTTGGATAATTCCCTAAATTTTGAAAAAGTAAGTGAAATTCCTGCAGCAGGATGGTCAAATGAAGAAATGAAATACCGATTTGAGGATGAATTGACTTCTCCTGTTGGGGACAGGGTTTACTATAGAATCAAACAGGTGAATTATAATGGGACTTTTAGCTTTGGAAATACACTATCCACAAGGGTGCCATGCCAAGACCGTTCCAACCAAGGCTGGAAAATTTATCCCAACCCCGTAATTGGAAACCAAATAACTGTTTCTAGGGGTAATCTAACCAAACCCATAAATGGGCCGGTAACCTTTAAGTTAATCCATCCTTTCGCCAATCATTGGGAATATTCTTTGGAATCATTTAATGGACGAATGGACATTTGGTTACAGGTATCATCCGGAATACCTACCGGTTTATCCATATTGGAAATAAGTTATGGGAATCATAAAGAATTTATCAAAGTGATAAAAAAATAATTTAATTACCCGCTTTTCAACCAGTAACTTCAATTCAATCCCTAATGGGGTTTGTAGGAAATCACAATTCAAACCTCCCCGGGTAAGTACCCGGGGTTAATTTTGTTGAAGTCACAACTGGCTTCCAGCTTTAAGTCTTCAACTATTGATTTAAATTAAACCTATACTGATTATAAGCTTTCTTTTCAGATGGATCATATAATGGAGAAAATTATTTCAATTTAAATCTGCCAAACTCTTCCGCACCATTTATTTTCCTTTGCCTTTTTGGGATTCCCATTCTTCAACGGCAGCCCTGACAGAACCCCATTTCAACAAAAGTTTCTTAGCGTCCTCTTCAAATAAGCCGGTTGCCTCCATGATCATTTTGGTGCCTCTTCTGACAAGTTTTTCATTGGAAAGTTGCATATTGACCATTTTATTGCCCTTAACTTTTCCAAGTTTTATCATTACAGCTGTAGATATCATGTTCAGTACCAGTTTTTGGGCCGTGCCCGCCTTCATACGGGTACTTCCAGTGACAAATTCAGGTCCGACTATCACCTCAACTGGATTTTGGGAAACTTTTGATAAAGGGGAGTTTTCATTGCAAGTAATGCAGCCTGTCAACAAACCATTTTGATGGGCAGCTTGGATACCGCCGATCACATAAGGTGTAGTACCTGAAGCAGCAATTCCTATCACCGTGTCCTGCTCGTTAAAACCGTAATTTTGGATATCCCTCCAAGCCTGATGAGTATCGTCTTCTGCATTTTCTACCGCTTTCCGGATGGCTTGATCTCCCCCGGCAATGATGCCAATTACCATATCATGAGGTACCCCATAAGTAGGGGGGCATTCAGAAGCATCCAAAATGCCCAATCTGCCACTGGTCCCAGCGCCAATATAAAATAACCGCCCTCCCTTCTCCATTCGGGGAACGATTTTTTCTATTAGTTTTTCAATCTCTGGCAAGGCTTTTTTTACCGCTATAGGAACACTTTGATCTTCCTGGTTAATGTTGGAAATAAGCTCTCCAACACTCATGTTTTCAAGATTATCGTAGTAGGAACTGCTTTCGGTAATGCTCATGGGTTTGCTTGATGGAATAAGGTGAGACCTGCAATGGGGGATTCGATAATAATATTGGCATGGATATCCAGATCAGCGGCCGCCTTTCTCAATATATCACTGTTGTAATGGGCAATTGATCCCACAAAATTGACTTTTTTCTGGGTATGGTTTGGATATTTCTGAACATGTTTGGCAAAGAAATCCTTAAAGGCTTGGTAGACGAGGTTATAGCAATAAGGATCTGCTTTATGCTGGGTGATAAACCGACAGAAGCTAGCCATATAACGACCTGGAAAGGGCTTTTGATACACATTTTCCAGAATTTGAGTATAGTCCAAAGCGTAATGTTCCTTTACCTTTTCACTGATATGGGCTGGCATTTCTTCATAAATAAAATCCTTTAAGAATTGTTTGCCTATATAGGCACCTCCTCCCTCATCCCCTAAAATAAAACCTGGGGAAGGCCTGCTGTTTATTATATCTTTACCATTATAATCGCAGCTGTTGGAGCCAGTTCCCAAAATACAAGCAATGCCAGCTTCATGCCCGCAGGTGGACCTTGCTGCTGCCAGTAAATCATGCTCCACAAAAATCACGGCCTTTTTAAATTGCTTTTGTAAGGCCTCCTTGACCAAAATTTTGTTTTTGATATTGGAACAACCAGCCCCATAATAGTAAACTGACTTTATTCCTTCCTCGCTTTGATGAAAAAAATCCTCTTGTAAGGAGCGGGTGATGTCCTCTTGGTCTTGGTAATAAGGGTTGAAGCCAAGACCGCGGTATTGAGAGATTTGTCCTTTGGCATCAATGACCCTCCAATCTGTCTTGCTGGCTCCGCTATCTGCAATTAAAATCATGATTTTATATCAAACGCCCTACCGGGGCAAATTTATTAAATACATTTTCATTATGAGGGGCGTCCTTGAGCTCATCGGTCAAATCTTGCCCAGCCCAATGTTCATAATGTTTTCCAAACTTCCATAACCTGGAAGCACTTACATCATACACCATGCCTTTGTAGGCAATCCAGATTTCAGGTTTGTCCTGTCCATTTCTTAATGCCAGTTGTTGTCGGGTAATTCCCTTCATTTTCAGTAAAGTTTTAACTGGGCATTGATCCACCTTTCGGGGATTTCCCCCCTTTGGGCTGTTTGATAGTCCTGATAGCTGCAAGGAATGATGGTACCCCGTTCAAATTTTTCCTTGTTGGATTGAGGGATTTCCATCCACCATTTCCCACTGAGTTTACTTTTGAAAAACACCAATGTGGAAGGCTTGGAGTCCAGGGAAACAGTGTATTTGGTGTAATCATTGCTTTTAAAGGAAAGGCTATCTTTTCGGTGATAAAAACCTTCAATAAAATACCATACCATTGTTGCTATTACTGAAGCTGTTTTTTTCCTTTGGTCATCATAGCTAGGTTGGTATCCATAAATGCCTATGCTGCTTAATTTTTCGTTCATTCCTGCAAACCAGGCAATTTGACAGGCTTCCTCCGCAGTAAGCCCGAAGGGTTGGGCATCAGATGCTCCAGGGGCATCCGCCGATTGGATGGCCGAAATATCAAAGCTTAGCAGATCAGCATTTCTGATTAAGGGCTCTACTTCTTTAAAATTGTCCCTCAGAGCTCCAAGTCTGACATGATCGAAATAGAGTTTTTCCATTACATTGACCAAATCCCTGTCAGTCAAGAAGCTTTGATAGGCAAGCTGGGTATAATTAAAAAGAAAGTTAGGTTGATGGAGAATAATATCCTGGGAATGGACTTCAAAAGGCATCCCTTCATCATCCATATCAATTTTAGCATCCACAGTGAGCATGCTGACCAGTTTTTTCATTCCCTCATAGGATAAATACTGTCCGATATCCACATCATGGGAACCGCCAATATAAATGGGCAATATTTGTCTTTCCAACAAATATTCTCCAATCGACTGGATCCGGAGGTAAGTTTCCTGAAGGTCTATCCCATTTCTTATATTGCCCAGGTCTGCAATTTTGTAATGAGCCAAGCCTTTTTTTAACTTGAATAATTTTTTTCGAATTTCATTGGCTGCTTCGGGCATGGTTTCCGCCTCCCCTTGTCCCCTGGATTCCTGGATGCCTACCAAGGCTATCTGGATGCCTGTCAGGTCAGGAAAAAGCTCTCCATGATAGTTGATATGGGTGAAAAAAGAATTATGAGAATGTTTTTGTTGGGTGATAGTTTCAGGAACAGGGTCAAAGAATAATTGTAAATCCATAAGTGTTGTTTTGGCCCGGCAGTAATCCAGGAAATATCGATGGTTTTATTAATTGTTATTTGGCAGTCTAAGGAATGTAAAATATGTTCCCTAGGAAAAAGCCGAATCCTGATCAAAAATAATTAAAAAATAAAGAGGAAAATAAAAAGAGCCTTGCTTTTGCAAGGCTCTTTTGGGTTTAACCACCGAAATCATCAAACCTGATATTTTCTTTAGGGACACCCATGTCATCCAACAGCTTAAGTACTGCGGAGTTCATCAATGGAGGCCCACATAAGTAAAATTCAACCTCATCTGGCTCTGGATGGTCTTTCAGGTAGTTGTCATAAAGCACCTGGTGGATGAATCCTACATAACCATCTCCTTCTTTATCATCCAGGGATTTTTTGATTTTCCAGTTGTCTTCCGGAAGCGGCTCGGAAAGGCCTACATGGAAACTGAAATTAGGGAATTCCTTCTCAATATTTCTGAAGTGAGGAACGTAGAAAAGTTCCTTTTTAGAACGTCCCCCGTACCAGTAAGATACTTTTCTGTCGGTCTTTTCTGTATGGAAAAGGTGGAAGATATGTGATCTCAAAGGAGCCATTCCAGCACCACCACCAATATATATCATTTCTCTATCTGTAGGGTTGATGTGGAATTCCCCATATGGACCTGAAATGGTTACTTTATCTCCAGGTTTTCTTGAGAATACATAAGAGGAGCAAACCCCAGGATTTACATCCATCCATTTATTATTGGCCCTGTCCCAAGGTGGAGTGGCAATACGGATGGTCAACATGATGATGTTTCCTTCTGCAGGATGGTTGGCCATAGAGTAAGCACGGAACAACTCTTCATCATTTTTCATGACCAAATCCCACAAACCAAATTTGTCCCAGTCACTTTTATACACATCGTCTGGGTGACCAAGGTCAGGATGTGGGGTGATGTCAATATCCTTAAAATTTACGGTGATTTCAGGTACATCAATCTGGATATATCCACCGGATTGGAAATCCAAAGTTTCCCCTTTAGGTAATTTCACCACAAATTCCTTGATAAAGGTGGATACATTGTAGTTGGAAACCACTTCGCATTCCCACTTCTTGATACCAAAGATTTCTTCAGGAATACGGATGCGCATATCCTGCTTCACTTTTACCTGGCAGGAAAGTCTCACATTGCTTTTTTGCTCGGAACGGCTTAAGTGTCCTACCTCGGTAGGTAACACTTCTCCACCTCCCTCTTCAATGGTACACTTGCACATGGCACAAGTACCACCACCGCCACAGGCAGAGGGAAGGAATATTTTTTGGCCGCCAAGCGTGGAAAGAAGGGTGGATCCGGCAGAAGCTACAATTGGATTGTCTTCGTCTCCATTGATGACGATTTTAACATCTCCAGAAGGCACCAACTTGGATTGGGCAAAAAGGAGAATCAAAACGAGTAGCAAAATTATCAAAGTAAATGCTACAATCGAAGAAATGATTACTGAACTCATTTAATAATGTTTTTCTAGTTCTCTCTCAGTATGGTAAGCCCCTTATTTGGGGAGTACAAATATATTTATTATTCCATAAAAAAGGCCAAGTAGTGGCCAAATTTTAACTTTATTTCTGATGAATGGAATATAAGCTTGAATTAATTTTTTAAAAGGTTCAAAAGGGTAGTTAATCTGCCTTTCAGTTCCCTCCTGTCTACAATAAAATCAAGGAAGCCATGATCCAAGACAAATTCAGAACTTTGGAAGCCTTTGGGGAGGTCCTTGCCAATGGTCTCTCTGATCACTCTAGGGCCTGCAAAGCCAATCAAGGCCCCAGGTTCTGCGATATTAAAATCCCCCAACATGGCATAGGATGCGGTTACGCCTCCCGTGGTTGGGTCCGTTAATAAGGAAATATAAGGAATGCCTGCTTCATCCAACAAAGCCAACTTGGCAGAAGTTTTGGCCATTTGCATCAAGCTAAATCCAGCTTCCATCATCCGGGCACCTCCAGATTTGGAAATCATCATAAAAGGAATTTTATTTTTCAGGGAGTGGTCAATGGCCCTGGCAATCTTTTCCCCAACAACAGAGCCCATGGAACCGCCAATAAAATTGAAGTCCATACAGGCAACAACCAGATCCAAACCGTTCATTTTGCCAACTCCAGTGCGGACTGCATCTTTGAGGGAGGTTTTTTCGATAGTAGCTTCAATCCTTGAGGTATAAGGCTTGCTATCTACAAAATGAAGGGGGTCGCCGGAAGTCATATTTTTATCCAGCTCCTTGAATTGGTTGTCATCAAACAATATTTCAAAATATTCCTTGGAGCCGATTTTTACATGATAGTCATCATCTGGGCAGACATATGCGTTGTTTTTGAGCTCCCGGGTATGAATGATGTTACCCTTCGGTGTTTTAAACCAGAGGCCATCAGGGGCATCTTTTTTTTCTTGGGTGGAAGTTTTTATTCCAGCGTCTTTTCTTTTAAACCAAGCCATAAAATTGTGCGTTTTGACTGAAAAATTTCTTTTCAGAGACTACAAATTTATAGGTAATATCCGGTAAATAAAACGAATTGTTTGTTTCTCATACTTCGGGTCCGTTTTCCTTGAATTTTTCCTGCTTTGCTTGATCCATCAAAACCCTGGTTTTAGGAAGGGAAGCAGGGTATTTTTCCTGAATAAAACGGACCATTTCCTCCCTCACCAAACAGCGCAAATCAAATGCTGTCGGGCTGTCCTTGGCACTCATTAAACAACGTAGTTCAATGGTGCTGGGTTTTACATCGGTGACCTGCAGGACCTGTACCTTTCCATCCCATAATGGGGTATGGTCCAGAATCTGTTTCAGTTTTTCCTTAAGTTCATTGATGGGAATGGTATGATCCACATATAAGAATACTGTTCCCCAAATGGTTGCTGTGGTTCGGGTCCAGTTTTGGAATGGCTTTTCTAAAAAATAATAAATGGGCAAAACCAGTCTCCTTTGGTCCCAGATACAAACCACCACATATGTGAGATTGATCTCCTCAATTTTTCCCCACTCCCCCTCCACAACAACCACATCATCGATCCTGATGGGCTGGGTAAAGGCAATCTGAAAACCAGCCAAAAGATTGGCAATGGACTTTTGGGCAGCAAGACCAATGATAATGCCCGCCACTCCTGCTGAAGCTAATATGCCTTGCCCTGCTTCCCTGGCGACATCAAAGCTCATTAAAATGACTGATAGGGCCATAATGACAATGACCAATATGGCTATTTTCCTCACAAAACTAATTTGTGTATAAATCCGCCTTTCTTTTAGGTTATCGGCTTTGTCCAGGGTGTAAAAATCCAAAAAATAATATTTCAGGACATTGGACAGTTCTATCAATATCCAGGAGAAATTAATAATAAATAGGATTCTAAATACCTTGTTTCCACTAAAAATAGCCCATTCTTCAGGTGAGAACAAGTGTTCTGTCAGTGGAAAGATCACAAAGAAAAGCCCCCATTTTAAAGCATTGGACAATTTGCCAAGGGATTTTTTTCCCCCGGGGGTCTTTGGTTTGTAAACCAACCTTGAAAGAGGTTTAAAGGTAAGCCAGATCAAAATATGGCTCAATACCAATAAAGCCAATGTAGTAAGCAAAAAGATAAACTTTTCATTCATCATGGTTTGGAATTAAAATTTAAAATCTGATTTGTGGTATTTCGGGCAAATAAAATGGGGATTCCTGGTGGTTATTTTTAGGAACAAGGGTAGGGCAATTTTTTGTTTTGCTTTTGGTCAAGGACCTGTTGGAGCCAAAGGAAGAAACCTACTGAATACCATTATTAAATAAAAATTTAGGTCGTACCTTTGCCCAAAAGCAATTATAATATAGCAATCGGGAACAATAAATCCAATAAACAACATGACATTATCCGTTTTACTGCTCCTTTCCGGGGCCATTTTGTTGGGGGCATATTTTATATATGGCAAGTATGTCTTTAGGAAGTTCAAAATTAGCAATAAGAACTTGCCTCCTTCCCATGCCCTGAAGGATGGGGTGGATTATGTCCCCAGCCGGCCTATAGTTGTTTTGGGACATCATTTTGCCTCAATTGCTGGGGCTGGCCCGATAGTAGGGCCCATAATAGCCATCACATTTGGCTGGGTGCCAGCGGTGATTTGGATATTGGTGGGTGGAATTTTTTTTGGAGCAGTACATGACCTGGGAAGTCTGGTGGCCTCCATGCGAAACGAGGGAAAATCCATTGGTACTATTATCCAGAATAATATTGGACAAAAGGGTAAACAGTTGTTTATGCTGTTTAGCTTTTCAACCCTGATTTTAGTGATTGCTGTATTTGCAGATATCATTGCCCGGACTTTTATCAATAATTCCGGTGTTGCTTCCGCCTCCATTTTGTTTATAGGCTTGGCGATTATTTTTGGTTTTATCAACAAGGCAGTGGCCCAAAAGAAAACCCTTTTTGTAATAGCTTCGGTCATAGGAGTGGTGCTGATGTACTATTTTGTGTATTTGGGGATGCAGATACCTTTCCAGCTGGATTACCAGATATGGCTTTATATTTTGTTGGCTTATGCTTTTGTGGCATCGGTCACTCCTGTTTCATTTTTGTTGCAGCCCAGAGATTATCTGAATAGCTTTTTATTATATGGGTTGATCATTCTGGCGGTGGCAGGGGTGATTTGGGCAAACCCTGAAATAAAAATGGATAGCCAGGTCCATGTTTCAACGGAAAATTTGGGATATTTATTTCCCGTTTTATTTGTTACCATTGCTTGTGGGGCTATTAGTGGTTTCCATTCCCTGGTGGCATCAGGTACCACCTCCAAACAGATTAATAAAGAATCAGATGCCAAGGTAGTGGGATTTGGCGGGATGTTGATTGAATCCTTTCTGGCGATAATATCTGTAGGTGCAGTCATTGTAATCAGCCGGGAGGAATATTTAGCCAATTTGACTTCCCTGGGCCCGGTCACCATGTTTTCGAATGGATTGGGGGCCATGATGAGCTCACTTGGAATTTCTGAGGGATTGGCCGTGAGTTTTGTGGCATTAACGGTTTCTGCATTTGCACTGACCACCTTGGATACTTGTACCAGACTAGCCAGATTTACCTTTCAGGAATATTTTGAAGGAATGAATATCCCGGTGGGGAAGGGGCTTTCCAATAATCGGTATCTTTCCACAGGAATTGTAGTGTTGCTTTCCATCCTTTTGATCAAATCTGGAGGATTTACTACACTTTGGCCTATTTTTGGTTCAGCAAATCAACTTCTGGCAGCTTTGGCTTTATTGACCGTTGCGGTGTGGCTAATCCGTAAAAAGGTAAATGCATCTTTTGTGTTGATTCCTATGTTTTTTATGTTTTCAGTTACCTTAACTTCTTTGGGAATATTTGCCTGGAAAAATTTTCAGGAAAATAGTTATGTGTTGTCCATACTTGCTTCTGTGTTGTTTGCACTATCTGTAGTGTTGATTGTTTTGGCAAAAAGAAGTCTGGAACAGGAAGAAAAAGCCCCGGATAAGCTAACCGTTTAAAAATAAGTGTTTGGAATATTTACATTTGTATAATATTTGCAGGTGAAAACTGATTAAAATTAGATATTAAAATTTCCCAATCTTTTAATTGGGCAAACTCCTACATATGAGAAATAAATTATTACTGTTCTTAAATGGATTAGCGATCATTTTCCTTGTTTCTTCCTGCGATTTGGGGCCGGATGAAAACTTGGAGGACCAGCCTGATATAAGGGCAGCAAAAAGGGCTCCGGGGGTTTCTGCAAATGACCTTCTATCTGCAAATGATTTTAACAGCGTCCAACTTGAAATCCAATATATGGAAGGATTTCGGCCTACGGAGGAAATGGTTGATAAATTAGGAAACTTTTTAATAGGGTTGGTAAATAAACCCCTTGGAATAGAGGTTATTGTACAGGAAATTGGTGGTTTGGATCAGGAAAAATATTCTGTTCAGGAAATCAGACAAATTGAGGATGAAAACAGAACAGCTTACAATGTGGGTGAAAAATTGGGGGTGTATGTGCTGATCTTGGACGGGTATTTTGATGAGGACACAGGTACTGAATACAGTCTTGGAGTAACTCATAGAAATACCTCCGTCGCCTTAATGGGAAAGCGGATTTTTGAAAATTCAGGTGGTTTCGGAAAACCCAGCCGGGGAAAGCTGGAGTCCACCGTAATGCAACATGAAATTGGCCATCTTTTGGGTTTGGTGGATTTGGGAACTCCCATGGTAATAGATCATCTCGATGAAGATTATCCGGGTCATTGTGATAATGAGGATTGCTTGATGTACTGGGCGGTACAAACCCGGATTATTAATTTAAGGGAGGATGTTATCCCAGGCCTTGGAGAAAACTGCCTTAACGATCTACGCGCCAATGGAGGGAAGTAAGGGTTGCTGTGAGAATTAAAATTTTAGATGAGTGGGGTTACTTATTAAATACAGTTGACCGTTTTGATATCCAGGCTTTAGAATTTGGAAATTTTTTTTTAAGCTATTTACCTGTGAAATAAAATAATTTTTTTGGTTCAAAATTTTCCTTTCGATATCTGGGGTCTCAACATTTCCGAAAAAAATGATATTTAAAATATTAGAGGGTAAGTTGGGGAAATATCACAAACTCCTCAATTAATTCTTAGGGTTTGGTACGATGTATTACTGGATACTTTTTAAAAAGAATAAAGCTAAGCATTTAATGCTTGGAAAAAACAAATGAAAAATCGATTACCAATTTACTCTTTCACTTCCTCATAATCCACATATTCACCTGCCTGGATATTATTGGAGGTTTTTTGGTTTTGGTTTTTAGGGATATAATCTACCTTGATTTCCCCTTCCTTTCTTTGCTTCCTGGTTTCTTCCTGTTGGGCTTCATTCACCTTATTTATAAAAACTTTGAATTTACTTTTCAGGAAAAACCGCAACAAGCTTGAGAAAATCCAAGACAAGGCAATGGAAATTAAAATAAATTTGAGAATCAATCCCATATGTTATTGGTTTATTTAGGACAGTTTACATGGCCAGATAAAAGGCCATGTAAACTGCTTTTTTTGTTATCTACTTAAATACAGGTTCCTTTCAGAATAAATCCTTAGGAAATAATCATCCATCAAATCATCAATGAAGTAGATGGCTTCTCCGGTTGATTTCATTTCAGGTCCAAGTTCCTTATTAACATTAGGGAATTTATGGAATGAGAAAACCGGCTCTTTGATGGCATAACCATTTTTGTATGGTTTAAATTCAAAGTCGGTTACTTTATTTTCGCCCAGCATTACCTTGACGGCATAATTCACATAAGGTTCCCTGTAAGCTTTACAGATAAAAGGTACGGTTCTGGAAGCTCTTGGGTTAGCCTCAATTACATATACCTGATCATCCTTGATGGCAAACTGAATATTTATCAGCCCTTTTGTTTTCAAGGCGAGAGCAATTTTTTCCGTATAGGTTTCGATTTGTCTTACCACCAAATCGCCCAAATTGTATGGAGGCAATACCGCATAAGAATCCCCCGAGTGGATTCCCGCTGGTTCGATATGCTGCATGATGCCTATGATGTACACATTTTCTCCATCACAAATTGCATCCGCTTCAGCCTCAATTGCACCTTCTAGGAAGTGGTCAAGGAGGATTTCATTATCAGGGATGTCTTTTAAAACCTCTACTACATGTTGTTCAAGTTCCTTTTCGTTGATTACAATTTTCATCCCTTGACCGCCCAATACATAGGAGGGCCTTACCAAAAGTGGGAATCCAATTTCCTTGCACAATTCTAATGCTTCATCAGTATTGTGAATAGTGCCAAATTGTGGATAAGGAACATCATTTTCCTTCAAAAGGCTGGAAAATTCTCCCCTGTCCTCGGCAAGGTCAAGTGCATCGTAGCTGGTACCTAAAATCTTGATGCCATATTTTTCCAGCTTTTCTGCAAGCTTAAGGGCAGTTTGCCCACCTAACTGAACAATCACCCCTTCAGGTTTTTCTTGTAGTATGATTTCGTAGATATGTTCCCAGAATACCGGTTCAAAATAAAGTTTGTCCGCCACATCAAAGTCCGTAGAAACCGTTTCAGGATTGCAATTGATCATGATGGTCTCATAACCACATTCCTTGGCTGCAAGGACACCATGTACACAGGAATAATCAAATTCAATTCCTTGACCCACCCGGTTAGGTCCGGATCCCAATACGATGACTTTTTTATTATTGGAAGGAACAGACTCATTTTCATCTCCGAAGGAGGAATAGTAATATGGGGTTTGGGCCTCAAACTCCGCTGCGCAGGTATCCACCAATTTGTAGATCCGCTTAATGCCCATTTCCTCTCTTCTTTTCTTAAACACTTCACTTTCAAGGCATCCTAACAAGTGGGCAATTTGTCTGTCGGCATAACCTTTTTGCTTGGCGATCATCATCAAATCCTTAGGAATGGATTCCAAGGTATATTTGGCCAAGGTAATGTCCAGGTGAACGAGTTCTTCAATTTGTTTAAGGAACCATTTGTCAATCTTGGTAAGATCCTGAATGGTCCTAAAGGAAATGCCTAATTTGAAGGCATCATAAATATGGAATAACCTATTCCAGCTGGGGTGTTCCAAGCTATACAAAATTTCATCTTGCTTGGTAAGCTCTTTTCCATCTGCGCCCAGCCCATTTCTTTTGATTTCAAGTGATTGACAGGCTTTCTGCAAAGCTTCCTGGAAATTTCTGCCAATCCCCATCACTTCTCCAACGGCTTTCATGGAAAGGCCTAATTTTCTGTCCGATCCTTTAAACTTATCGAAGTTCCAACGAGGGATTTTTACAATTACATAATCGATAGCAGGTTCGAAGTAGGCAGAGGTGGTCCCTGTAATGGAGTTTTTCAATTCATCCAGGTTATATCCAATGGCCAGTTTTGCTGCTACTTTGGCGATAGGATAACCTGTAGCTTTGGAGGCCAATGCAGAAGATCTAGATACCCTTGGGTTGATTTCAATACCGATGATTTGCGAGTTGTCTGGGCTAACAGAGAACTGAACGTTACATCCCCCGGCAAAATTACCGATACCGTTCATCATCTTGATGGCCTGGTTTCTCATCTCCTGATAAACAGTGTCAGGAAGGGTCATGGCAGGGGCCACGGTGATGGAATCTCCAGTATGGACTCCCATAGGGTCAAAGTTTTCGATCGAACAAATCACGATCATATTTCCTTTGTTGTCCCTAAGCACCTCCAACTCATATTCTTTCCATCCCAGAATACTTTGCTCAACCAGGACCTCGTGAGTAGGAGATGCCTTAAGCCCGCTCATCAGGGCTGTTTCAAATTCTTCTTCTTTTTCAACAAAACCTCCACCGGTTCCTCCTAGGGTATAAGATGGTCTGATGACCAAAGGGAATCCGATTTCCTGGGCAATTTCTTTTCCCTGTAGGAAAGAAGTTGCCGTTCTACCTATACAAACCCCAACGTTCAATTTCTCCATCAGGGCTTTGAATTTTTCCCTGTTTTCGGCAGTCTCAATGGCATCAATATCCACCCCGATCATTTTAACATTGTATTTGTCCCAAATGCCTGCCTTATCGGCTTCAATAGCAAGGTTCAGGGCAGTTTGTCCACCCATCGTGGGAAGCACACAATCAATATCCGGGTGCTCAGTGAGAATTTTTATGATTGATTTTTTCTCTAAGGGAAGCAGGTAAACATTGTCTGCTGTAACCGGATCGGTCATAATTGTGGCCGGGTTAGAGTTGATCAGGGTCACCGTGATACCCTCTTCCCGGAGTGACCTGGATGCTTGGGAACCTGCATAATCAAATTCACAGGCTTGGCCGATTACAATTGGACCACTTCCGATAATCAGTACATGTTTGATGCTTTTGTCTTTAGGCATGCTTAAGAGAGGTTTTGTATAAGATTTTTACTTATGGCTAAATTGGTGCAAAATTAAGGAAAATATTGAAACTAACATCCCAAGAATTGGATTTATCACGATGAAATAAAAAGATATTTGTGAGAGGGGCTGCCAAAGACTTTATGGCCATTTTTTTAATGGAAATTTTATTAAAAAGAAAGGGAAATAAAAAAGCCAAGGCTGAAATAGCCCTGGCCTTTATTATTGGTTAAAGTAAAAATAAAATTTATATATGTAAAGCTCTGTTTTCCGTAGCAGCAAGACAGGCTTCTTTGAATGCTTCCGTATAAGTTGGGTGGGCATGGGACATTCGGGCGATGTCTTCTGCTGATGCCCTGTATTCCATGGCAACGACTGCTTCAGCAATCATATCGGCGGTTCTTGGGCCGATCATGTGGACTCCTAGAATCTCATCAGTTTCTTTATCGGCTAAAACTTTTACCAGTCCATCTATATCCATGGATGCCCTGGCCCGTCCTGAGGCCATAAAGGGGAATTTTCCAGTTTTATACTTGATGCCTTTTTCTTTAAGCTGCTCTTCAGTGTAACCTACAGAAGCAACTTCAGGCCAAGTGTAAACCACACCCGGGATAAGGTTGTAATTGATATGCGGCTTTTGACCAACTAATTGTTCCACAACCAAAACGCCTTCTTCTTCTGCCTTATGGGCCAGCATGGCTCCTTTAACCACATCACCAATAGCATAGATATTGTCCACGTTGGTTTTTAGGTGTTCATCCACTTCCACCTGTCCGCGATCATTAATCTTCACACCAGCTGCTTCAGCATTTAGTCCGTCGGTATAAGGTCTTCTACCAATGGAAACCAAAACATAATCTGCCTTTAATTCCTCGGTTTCGCCTTTACTGTTTTCAGCTTTTACAATGACTTCTTTTCCCTTGTTCTCAACAGATGTAACCTTGTGCTTCAAGAAAAATTCAAAATCCATTTTCTTAAGGGATTTTTGAAGCTCTTTGCCCATGGTTTTGTCCATTGTGGGGATCAGGGAATCCATGTATTCCACCACAGAAACTTTGGTGCCCATTCGACCAAATACAGAACCTAATTCCAGGCCAATTACACCTCCGCCAATTACAATCATTTTCTTGGGCACCTCTTTCAGGTTCAATGCTTCGGTGGAAGTAATGATTCTCTTTTTATCAATTTCTATAAAGGGAAGGGAAGAAGGCTTGGAACCTGTGGCAATGATAATATTCTTTCCGGTGATTTCTTCGGATTTATTACTGTTGGTAACCTTGATGGTGTTTTTATCCACAAAAGAACCTACGCCTTGATGAACATCGATTTTGTTTTTCTTCATCAAATACTGAATCCCCTCCACATTTTGCTTGACCACATCATTTTTACGGTCAATCATTTGTTTGATGTTAACTTTTAAATCCTTTAGGTCAATGCCATGGGTTTTAAAAGTATGCGCAGCATTGTGATAATGTTCAGAAGAGTCCAACAATGCTTTGGAAGGAATACAGCCTACATTCAAGCAGGTTCCTCCCAGAGTGGGATATTTTTCAACAATGGCAGTTTTTAAACCGAGCTGTGCCCCTCTAATAG
Source organism: Echinicola jeungdonensis (assembly GCF_030409905.1). Lineage (NCBI taxonomy): Bacteria > Pseudomonadati > Bacteroidota > Cytophagia > Cytophagales > Cyclobacteriaceae > Echinicola > Echinicola jeungdonensis. The sequence continues at coordinate 1,283,097 of NZ_JAUFQT010000001.1, read as the reverse complement.
CGGCCACATAACCTCCTGGTCCGGATCCAATAACGATAAGGTCGTATTTCATGGTTGTTTTATTTGTACGAGGTACAAAGTTTTAAGGTACCCCTGGTTAATTATTTTTTAGATTTAAACTTCGCGGAGTTTGAATGATTTCCAATTCATGAATTGCCTTTGCAAAGGAATTGCCGTCAATTTAATCCAGCTTATTGGAAATATTCAGTTGAGTATCTAATTCAAAGGCTGAGTCTATAGAATAGCCTAAAAGTTGATCGAATTACCGATTAGGATTTCTTCCTGGGGAAGGGGTTCGGTAATTTTGAAAATGTCAACGGCTAAACCAATGGCGATTTGCCCTGCTTAAAGTTTCTTGTATCTGTGCATGATAAAAATTGCTATGGTTAAAGAATTAATTTGAAGCTGATAATGAAGCTCAATTAATTGAATCAAACAAAATTTTATCTTTATTGAAACAAGAAAAGAAAGTACCAGGATTAATGTTTCTAATACCTGGTACTTTGTACTGCCTCTTCTTAAACACCCAATAAAAGCCTGGCTGGGTCTTCCAGTAATTGTTTCATTCTTACCAGGAAGCTTACAGATTCACGGCCGTCGATGATGCGGTGATCGTAAGAAAGGGCCAGGTACATCATGGGAAGAATTTTCACTTCTCCATTGACTGCCATGGGCCTTTCTACGATATTGTGCATACCCAAGATGGCGGATTGCGGCTGGTTGATGATCGGCGTAGACATCATGGATCCGAAAATACCACCATTAGTGATGGTAAAGGTTCCTCCTGTCATTTCATCAATAGTCAGTTTCCCATCCCTGGCTTTAACAGCAAGTCGAACCACCTCTTTTTCAATTTGGTCAAAAGATAAAGATTCGGCATTTCGGATTACTGGAACTACCAGGCCTTTTGGCGCAGATACTGCAATGGAAACATCGCAGAAATCATGATAAATAATATCATTGCCATCGATTTGGGCATTGACCGCTGGCCATTCTTGAAGAGCTACACAGGCTGCTTTGGTGAAGAAAGACATAAAGCCCAGGTTGACATTATGCTTTTCTTTAAACATTTCCTTGTACTGCTTTCTAAGGTCCATGATAGGTTTCATGTTCACCTCATTAAAGGTGGTGAGCATGGCTGTTTCATTTTTGGCAGCAACCAAACGCTTGGAGATAGTCCTTCTCAGGGAAGTCATTTTCTCCCTTCTGCTTTCTCTTTCTCCACTTACTTTTGGAGCTTCTGGAGCAGTTTCTTTGCTTTCTTTCTTCTCCTCTTTGGCAGCAGGTTTTGGTGCTGGTTTTTCAGCTTTTTCGGCGTCCTCTTTAGTAATTCTTCCATCTTTCCCTGTGCCTTTTACATCTTTGGCATCGATGCCTTTTTCTGCTAAAATCTTAGCAGCTGCAGGGGAAGCATGGCCTGTGGCATATGTATCTTTGTCGGAACTTGGTGCAGTAGCGGAAGCAGAGGATGAAGCTTCTTCTTTTTCTTCTTCTGATGGAGCTTCGCCTTCAACCACCTCAATTTTACATATCAAGCCACCGATTTCAAGGGTGTCCCCTTCTTGGGCTACATGTCTCAAAATACCTTGGGCTTCTGCAGGGAGTTCAAAAGTAGCTTTGTCAGAATCCACCTCAGCAATGATTTCGTCCATCTCTACAAAATCACCATCTTCTTTCAGCCAAGAGGCCAGGTTTACTTCAGTAATGGATTCGCCCACAGTGGGAACGACCATTTCTTTCACTTCCCCGGTTTTACCACCATTGGAGGAGCTGGATGGTTTGCTTTCAGATCCGTTGTCTTCACTCTCTTTTTCCTCAGTTTTGGAACCTGAGGTAGCATCCTCTTTGGAAGCATTGGTATCAATTTCACAAATCACCTCATCAATTTCCAATACATCTCCTGATTTAGCTTTGGTGGTCAAAATACCATCTGCTTCGGCAGTCAATTCAAAAGTGGCCTTATCAGATTCCAGTTCACAGATGACCTCGTCCATTTCAACGTAGTCACCGTCATTTTTGAACCATTGGCCGATTGTAACTTCACTAATGGATTCCCCTACTGCAGGGACTTTGATTTCTAAACTCATGGCTGTCTTTTTTACCCCCAAACCTTCTGGTCTAAGGTTAATTTCAAATTATCGATTTAAATATTAAAATTAAGCCCAAAAAAGCTTCTTTCCGGATCTGCCAGAAAGGAGTTTGGGGGATTTATGAAAGTTTAAGTGCTTTATTGATTATGCTCTGTTGCTCTTCCACATGTACTTTATGGTATCCGGTGGCTGGAGAGGCACTGGATTTCCGGGCGATCACATCCATAGGAAAATCCCTGAACAATGCCCTCATCATGTATGTCCAGTAACCCATGTTTTCAGGTTCCTCTTGAACCCAAACTACTTCGGAATGATTGGAGAATGATTTTACAGCTTCCAAAATCTGATTTTTTGGAAGTGGGTGCAGCTGTTCTACACGGACGATGGCAACGTCTTTTACTTTTTCTTTCTCACGGATTTCATCCAGCTCATAATAGATTTTTCCAGAACAAAGAACCACTCTTTTTACATCCTTTTTATTGGCCCTACTGTCCTGAATAACCTCTCTGAAACGACCTTTGGTAAATTCTTCCATAGGGGAGGTTACCTTAGGATGCCTCAAAAGGGACTTTGGTGACATGACCACACATGGCTTCCGGAATTCCCAGGTCAACTGTCTTCTTAGCATATGGAAGAAGTTGGATGGTTCGGTGATATTGGCCACTATCATGTTGTATTCTGCAGAAAGCTGAAGGAATCTTTCAGGTCTAGCATTGGAGTGCTCAGGCCCTTGTCCTTCATAGCCATGGGGTAATAACATTACAATGCCATTCATCTTTTGCCATTTGGATTCACCAGAGCTGATAAACTGGTCAATCATGGTCTGGGCACCATTGGCAAAATCTCCAAACTGAGCTTCCCAAATGGTCAGGGCATTTGGATTGGCCATGGCATAGCCATATTCAAAACCCAATACGGCATATTCAGACAAAAGGGAATTATAAATCTGGAAATGTCCAGTACTGTCTTTCAATTCCTGTAGGGAATTGTAAGGTTTGTTGGTGTTGGCATCATGAAGGACTGCATGTCGGTGAGAGAAAGTTCCCCTTTGACAATCCTGCCCCGTCAATCTGACAATTTTCCCTTCCAACAATAGGGATCCATAAGCCAATAATTCACCAGCAGCCCAGTTAAGGGTTTTGCTGTTATAGAACATTTCCTTCCTTTGCTTCATCTGTGCTTCAATCTGCTTGAGTGGTTTGAAGCCTTTTGGAACAGTGGTCAGCGCTTCGGCTACTTTTTCGATAGCTTCTTCGGAAATGCTGGTATCCGGGGATTGTTCGAAATCCTCTGGTTTGGATTTTCTGAGCTCCTTCCAGGCTTGCTCAAATGGAGAAAAGGTATAGGGAAGTGGTTTTTCCTTCACCATATTGAGTCTGTCCTGAAGCAATTTGCGGAATTCCTTATCCATCTGTTTGGCCAGTTTGGCATCCACATCCCCTCTATCCAAAAGCTCTTTATTGTAGATCTCCCTTGGGTTAGGATGTTTGGAAATAAGGTTGTACAGCTCAGGTTGTGTGAATTTAGGTTCGTCAGATTCATTGTGACCATGTCTTCTGTAGCAGACCATGTCCACAAAAATATCTTTTTTGAATTTTTGTCTGAATTCTGCAGCCAACTTTGCAGCAAAAACCACTGCTTCAGGATCATCCCCATTTACGTGTATCACTGGAGCATCAATGATTTTGGCTACATCCGTACAGTAGATGGAACTCCGGGCATCATCAAAATCTGTGGTAAAACCAACCTGGTTATTGATGACAAAATGGATAGTGCCACCGGTATTATAACCTTTAAGGTGGGCCATTTGAGTAACCTCATATACAATGCCTTGTCCGGCAACTGCAGCATCCCCATGGATCAGGATAGGAATGACTTTACTTTTGTCACTTTTATATTGATGGTCGATTTTAGCTCTTACAAATCCTTCCACTACTGGGTTTACAGCTTCCAGGTGGGAAGGGTTTGGAGCCAGTTTCAAATTAACCGTTTTATTGGAGCTAGTGGTGATTTCACTGGAAAATCCCATATGGTATTTCACATCTCCATCTCCCATGGTTAGGTCAGGCTTGGCAGTCCCTTCAAATTCCGAGAAAATCTGCTCATAGGTTTTGCCCATGATATTGGCCAATACATTGAGTCTTCCACGGTGGGCCATCCCAATCATCACTTCCTCGGCACCCAATTCAGCACCTTTGTTGATCAAAGCATCCAAAAATGGAATGGTGCTTTCCCCACCTTCCAGGGAAAATCTCTTTTGACCAAGGTATTTGGTGTGAAGGAAGTTTTCAAAAACCACAGCCTCATTAAGCTTGGACAGAATTCTCTTTTTTTCTTCTGTTGGAGGATTGAAGGTCAAAGCTTCTTTTTCAATTTTCTGCTTCAACCAATCCAACATTTCCGGATCCCGGATAGATAAATATTCAAATCCCATAGAACCTTCATAGATGGTTTTCAGGGATTCTAAGATTTTGCTTAGCTTGGCATTTCCAATACCAATTTCATTCCCAGCCTGGAATTCAGTGTTTAGGTCAGCTTCCTCTAACCCGAAATCTTCTAGGTCAATCAGGGCTTTTCTGTCCCTTCTTGGTCTTACAGGGTTAGTTTTAGAGCGAAGGTGAGCTCTGGAACGGTGGGCATGGATCAATGCCCTGACTTTTATTTCCTTTGGCAACTGCTCCATGTCCATAATGGTGCCACGGGTGGCCAGGCTTCCATTGGGGGCCTGGGAGTCAGTTTTACTGGGTACTTCATCATCCCCATATTTGGAGATGGCAAAATCAAAGCCATCAAAAAATGTTTTCCAACTGGGGTCAATCGATTCTGGGTCTTTTTTGTAATCTTCATATAGCTCATCAATATAAGCTACATGGGCATTGGAAATGTATGAAAATTTGTCCATGATTATTGTTTTTCAGCTATGCAAATATAGAGACTTATGTTTTTTTTATAAAACCGCACATTCGTATAAACGAATGAACCTGATAATCAGGGGTTGTTGAAATTGGGTTCAGAATATTTGTTTGATATTGATCCGTATTTGTAAATTATAATTTGGCAAAGGGGTATTTTTGAAAGTAGTTTTGGTTTTTCGGACTGTGAGAAAGCTATTTTCGGGCCAATTATTAAATTTTTTTATTTTGATTTAAAGCAAATAATCAAAAAATAAGGGGTTCTCATAGATAAACCGGAACCCAAATTCCCCTATTTTTGTACCATCAATTTCTTTCCAGTCCGCTTTTTTTCCCAGATCAAAACTTCTTGGTGGGGCAATGCCCAGTTCTTGGGCGTTTTTAAGGAAAACTTCTTTTTTGCTAGGGTGAATAGGGCTTACACCATTGAAGGTTTGGTTCCAAATATCTTTTTCAAGGATAAAAGTAATCAGGCGGATGGCGTCAGATTGATGTATATAATTGACAGGAGGGTGGCCAGGAACATTTTCTTTTCCGGAAAAATATTTTCCTGGAATACGGTCCATTCCCAACAAACCACCCAAACGGATGACTGTAAGATCATAATCCCGGTCCTTCCACAAAAGGTTTTCCGCATCCAATAGGGCAGGGTTTCCCGTATTATTGTGGTCCAACTTTTCAGATTCCCTCATTAACCTGTTGAGATTGGGGTATACCGAAGTGGCACTGGTGTATATGACCTTCTTTACTCTTGATTGGATGGCCAATGATTTTACATATTTAATCTGTTCTGGATGGAAAGTGTCCGGAAAGTGTCTTCTTTGGGGGGAATATTTATTATTAGGGCATCCGTTTTAAATAGACGGTTAAACTGTTTCCCTTCTGGATGGGGGACAAATTTTAGGATTTGATTGGGAATTCCTTCTTTGGTGAGCTGCTGGTGTTTTTCCTCAGAGGTGGTGCTGCCCGTGACTTCATGGCCTTGACTGATCAAATGGTGGGCCAAGGGTTCCCCTAGCCAGCCAAGACCGATTATGCTGATTTTCATATTTAGGGCTTTATCGGTTAGGTTTGGGTTTAGTATTTCACAAAAAAGCCTTCTTTAATGAAAGAAGGCCAGTTTATTTTTAATCTCTTTTGGGCATGGTTCCAAGGATAAAATCCCAAAGTGGAGAGCTTACTCCAAATGCTACATCCGGGTTTTTATAATGGTGGATGGCATGGTTGACCCAAAGTGATTTCAGGAAGTTTTTGGGAGGCTGATAGGCATGAACAACATAATGCACACCAAGGTACAAAGAGTAACCAACCAGAAAACCGGGAAGAAAATACCAGGCATAATCTCCCATGATAAAATCAAATACCACATATAAAATCAAGGCATACAAACCACTGATAAATGGAGGCATGGCCAATCGATCCTTGTCCTTAGGGTAATCATGATGGACCCCATGTACGGAATATTGTAATTTGTCTTTCAATTTGGTGTTGGGCACCATATGAAAAAAATATTTGTGCATCATATATTCCACGAAAGTAAAGGAAAGCAAACCAAGTAATAAAATTCCAATCCCTAAAAGGATGGGGGTTTCAGTGGTGGTAATCCCTTTGTAAATTGACACCCCGCCTATTACCAAAAACATGATAATTGGAATACTTATATGTGTTCGGGATAACTTTTCCAATACAGGATTATGGAACATTTGTGCTGAACCATTGTTGTCGGGTCTGTCCAGTCTTCCAATTTTTTTCATCCTAAGATTATTTTAATTCTGATCTGGGGTCCTGCAAGTTGAATTAAGGACATTTCAATACAGCTCCCCTTATGCCACAAATTTAATGGATTGAAATCAAAAGGACTTATCCTTTGGGAGAAATAATAATGTCCTTTGTGTTATTTCGTCAATGTTAAAGTTTTTTCAATCGTTTCCTTATAAAATTTTTCATAATGGGGAAGGATATTGGAAACATCATATTCTTTTGCCCTGGCCAATGCCCGCTTTTTAAATCCTGGAAGATTTTCATCTGAAAGGATAAACAGGGCTTTTTGGGTCATTTCTTTGATGTCTCCAATAGGACAAGCAAAGCCTGTTACTCCATCTATATTTACTTCAGGGATCCCTCCGGCATTAGAGGAAAGGACTGGGACTTCACAAGCCATGGCTTCCAAGGCCGCTAATCCAAAACTTTCTTTTTCAGAAGGGATCAAGAAAAGGTCAGAAACCGACAGAACCTCTTCCACCGCATCCAGTTTTCCCAAAAACCGGGTGTCTTCACAAGTACCTAGCTCACGGCATAGGCGTTCCATTTTATCCCTTTCCGGACCGTCACCCACCAATAAGAGTTTTGAGGGGAGAACTTTTCGGATTTCAAAAAACACTTTGATCACATCTTCCACCCTTTTTACCTTTCTGAAATTGGAAGTGTGGACCAATAATTTTTCATCATTGGGACAAATGGCCCTTTTAAAATGCTCTTTCTTTTGTTTTTTGAAGCGGTCCAGGTCAATAAAGTTGGGGATCACTTCAATGTCCTTTTTGATGTCAAAATGTTCAAAGGTAGCTTTCTTCAGGTCTTCAGAAACGGCAGTTACACCATCGGATTGGTTGATACTGAAGGTGACTACAGGGGCATAATTGGGATCCTTCCCTACCAAGGTAATATCCGTACCATGGAGGGTGGTGACCACTGGAATTTCTATACCCTGACTTTTGAGTATTTGCTTGGCCATATAGGCAGCAGAAGCATGTGGGATCGCATAATGGACATGCAATAGGTCCAGTTTTTCGAATTCCACTACATTGACCATTTTACTTGCCAAAGCCAATTCATAGGGAGCATGTTCAAAAAGCGGATAGCTTTTGATATCTACTTCATGGTAAAATAAATTTTCATTAAAAAAATCCAGTCGAGTGGGTTGCCTGTATGTGATAAAATGTATCTCATGGCCTTCTTTTGCAAGGGCTTTTCCCAATTCAGTAGCTACAACGCCACTCCCCCCAAATGTTGGGTAACAGACAATTCCAATTCTCATTTTTTCTTTATTAAAAAACCATTTTGTAAATAATGCTTCCTTTAACAACAAATCCCTCCCAATTTGTTCAAAAAACCCGGAATTTTTCATTGTTCCTTAAGGGAACGATAGATAATGTCATGTATATCAGTTCTAACATCATCTGTCAGCAAACTGTTATTGCTTGCATCCGGGTGTACCCTATTGGAAAGGAATACATATATCAGTTCATTTTTTGGATCAGCCCATACTGCTGTTCCTGTAAAACCGGTATGACCAAAACTGCTTTTTGGGGACAGTTTACCAGCCCCTCCACCCTTATCAGGTTCAGGTTCTGGTTTGTCCCAACCCCAAGCCCTTCTACTTTGGTCGGATTGACGTTGGGTAAATTCTTTTACGGTTTTTGCATCCAATAAGTTTACGCCACCATAATTTCCTCCCTGGAGCATCATTTGCATCATGACCGCCAAATCATTGGCTGTACCAAATAAACCGGCATGGCCACCAACTCCCCCCAACATAGCTGCTCCGGGGTCATGTACATATCCCTGGATGGTTGATTTTCTAAATATTTGATCGTTTTCAGTAGGGGCAATGTCCTCGGGACCATATTTTTCCAATGGTAAATAGGTCAATGTATATAAGCCTAGGGGCTCAAAGAAATTTTGTTCCAAAAATTCATTCATGGGTTGGTTGACTACTTTTTCAATCAACCTTCGAAGCATATACATGCCCAGATCCGAGTATTTATAATCATATTTCTTTTTGCCATAGGGTAAAGGTCTAAGCTCTGATTCAATTGTCCATTTCCATACACTGTCTGGCAATGTGTTCATGGCATACATGTCTTTGGCTACTTGGATGGAATAACCCCTTTTTTCCTGGTCAGAATAATAGCCTTTTTTCCAATGACCGGATTCAAGGGTTTGGGTATAATGAGGAATCCAGGAAACCAATCCAGCCTCGTGGGCCATGATGTCCTTCAATAGCAATTTGCCCTTGTTGGTTTTATTAAGTTCTGGCAGATATTTGCCTATGGGATCACCCATGTCTATGAGTTCTCTGCTTTCCAAAAACATCAAGATCTGGGTAGTGGCCATGACTTTGGTAATGGAGGCAATGTCATAAAGGGTCTTAGGGGTCACCTGCCTGGACTGGGAATAGTCATGATGTCCATAAGCTTTTTCAAATACCACCTTTCCATTTTTGGCTACCAAAACGATGGCTCCTGGTGTAGATTTTTTTGCAATTGCCCGCTCCACCTTTTCATCGATTTGCAAGAGCACCCTGCTATCCATTCCCTGTGTTTCGGGTTGGCTATATCCCAAGCGACCAATCGGTTCAAGCTCTAAACCCGTTCCTGCAGGAAAATCTGGGCTAACTGAAGCAGGAAGGCTTCCAAGGGCCGGTCTGGCACCAAAAATAATTTGAGGGGCAATTTTCTCAGTAAATTCATTTTCTTCATAGGCCACCAATACATGTGGCATTCCTTCCAGGAATTTGGCGGCATATGCATTCCCAAAAAGTACCGTTATGACATTGTATTTTTTACTTAGGTTTTTGATAAAATACATGTCACTTTCCTTGATGCCAAAATCCTTTTTGGGGTTATTACTTACATCGGTGATTCCTACCACGATGGTATTGTAATCTTTTAGATTTTCTTGCAAGGCCCTGTAGGTGCCTGTGCTGCTGTTCCTGGGAAGGGTAAAGTGATGAAATGGACCATACCTGTCTAGTTGTTTTTGAAAAGTGCCACCACCATCACCTACCGTGATGGAGGCCATTTTAAGGAGGTCCAGGTTTTTTAGGGGCAGGAAATCACCTTTATTGGCCACCATGGTAATGGAGGCTGCATAAAGTTGTTCTATGAGGGCCTTTGTTTCAAAGGTACTTACCCTTTCCACCAATTTATCGGTAGAAATAGGGTTGTTTTGATTGAGTCCAGCCCAATATTTGGCCCTGAGCACTTTCCTTACCCGTTCGTCAATTTCTTCCTCGCTGATTCGTCCCTCTTTGACTGCTTCAAGGATTAATTTTTTTGATCTAGGAACGTCCTCTGAGTAAAGCAAAATGTCGTTTCCCGCCAATAAGGCCAATAAGTCAACCTCTCCGGGTTTGTGGTGCTGGCTTACCCCTTTCATATTTAGGGCATCGGTGAAAATAAGCCCTTCAAATCCAAGATCATCCTTTAGCAAGTCGGTAACCACGTTCTTACTCAAGGTAGAAGGAAGTTTGGAAGTAGTGCCGAGGCTTGGGATGTGAAGGTGGGCCACCATTACACTCATGAGGTCCTGACGAATCAATTGCCTGTAAGGGTATAGGTCTATCTCGGAAATATGTTTTTCGGAATTTTGGATTACTGGCGTGGTAAAGTGGGAGTCAGCGTCCGTGTCCCCATGCCCGGGAAAATGCTTGGCATTGGCCATAATGCCATGGTCCTGCAAACCTTTCATGTAAGCCAGGGCTTTTTGTGCCACTTTCTTTTTTTCTTCTCCAAAAGCCCGGTACCCAATCACCGGGTTTTCGGGGTTTGAATTGACATCCACTACTGGGGCAAAATTGATATGCATTCCCATTGCTTTAAATTGGCGGGCAATTTCAGTACCCATCTTATATATTAGCTCATCATTTTCAATGGCCCCTAAAGTCATTTGCTTTGGGAACTGCAAAACACTGTCCAGCCGCATGCTGATTCCCCATTCAGCATCCATGGCAATGAATAGTGGGGTATCAGAAATGGATTGGTAGTGGTTGGTTAGTTTGGCTTGCCGGACCGGTCCTCCCTGGAAGAAAATAAGCCCTCCAAGGTTTTCTTCCTGAATGAGTTTGCTGATTTCTTCAACATGTTCTTGGTCCTTATTGGAAAATGCAGCCACCATAAACAATTGTCCAAGACGGCCTTCAAAGGACATGCTGTTAAAAACACTGTCCACCCATTGTCTCTGAGCTTTGGGATCCAAAGCCCTCAAAGGGTCTTGGTTACCTTCCACTTTAGGAAAGGCAAAGATCAAATTTACTTGAACAAATATGCAGAGAAGGGTGATCCAAACTTTTTGCCGCATGCAGATGTTTAGTTTTTATTGCTTAAAATTTAAAATACCTTTGTAAGGACGTATTTCACCGCTATTAATTGACGGCCCAAACATACGTAAAAATCAAGCTTCTGCCTATCAAATTTTGATGAACAGTTGCTGGATTACTCCTTACTAACGAAATAATCGTTTAAACGAATCAGAAATTATCATGAAATTTCCTTCCATATTTAAAACGGCCCGGCCAATGCGGTTTGAAATGAAACCCAGGCATTATGATCCTGTAAAGGAAGAAATAGAACAAAAAACTGCCAGAATCAAACGGGAGCTTGAGGCCAAAGGTTTATTGAAACCAGGGGAAGGAATAGGTGAAAAATTGAAAGAGGAGGATTATCATGCCTCCACTATCAGGGGGGCATTTACCCATGGGGGGCCGATTCGGAATAAACCTTCCAGCATATTCAATAGTGTGGGTATGCTTCGATTGATCATATTACTTTTCCTGGTAGGCACCATTACCGGTTACCTTTATTGGGGGGCGGATATTCTTTACTACATGCTTTATCTGGCCATCGGAATAGCGGCAGTTGTTTTATTTTTTAGATTGAAAGGGAAAAAACATGAGTGATATAATTCAGCTGCTTCCGGATGCTATTGCCAACCAAATAGCTGCGGGGGAAGTAGTGCAGCGGCCATCCTCTGCCCTAAAAGAAATGATGGAAAATTCCGTAGATGCAGGGGCCACAGAGGTACAGGTAATGATCAAGGAGGCTGGAAAGATGCTGATTCAGGTCATAGACAATGGTAAGGGAATGAGCCTTACGGATGCCCGGATGAGTTTTGAAAGGCATGCCACTTCGAAGATCAGAAAATCGGAAGATCTTTTTGCCATTAAGACCTTTGGTTTTAGGGGTGAAGCCCTTGCTTCCATTGCTGCGGTTGCCCAAGTGGAGATGAAGACCAAACAAAGTGAAGAGGAGTTGGGGACTTTGCTATTTGTGGAAGGTTCAGAGGTCAAAAAACAAGAACCCGTTGTGTGTCCTGACGGGACTTCTATAGCAGTAAAAAACCTTTTTTATAATGTTCCTGCCCGGAGGAATTTCCTCAAGTCCAATCCTGTGGAAATGAAACATATTGTGGAGGAGTTCCAAAGGGTTGCTTTGTCCTATCCTGAGATCAAATTTTCATTGATGCAAAATGATATGGAACTTTTCAGGCTCAACCCTGGAAAGCTAAGCCAAAGGATAGTAGGGATATTTGGAAAAAATTATCAGGGTAAGCTGGTGGCTTGTCAGGAGGATACCCCTCATGTTAAGATAAAAGGGTATGTGGGAAAACCTGAAAATGCCAAAAAATCCAGAGGCGAACAGTATTTCTTTGTCAATAACCGCTATATAAAAAGCAATTACCTGCATCATGCAGTTTCCAATGCCTATGAAGGTTTGATCGCTTCAGATCAACATCCATTTTATGTGTTGTTTTTGGAGATTGATCCTAGCCATATTGACATCAATGTTCATCCTACCAAAACTGAAATCAAATTTGACGATGAAAGGACTATCTATTCAGTGGTACGGTCAGGAGTCAAACAAGCCCTTGGGGCCCATAATGTGGTGCCTACCTTGGATTTTAGCATGGATGTTAATTTTTCTGAAAATTGGAAAAATGACGAGCAAAAAAGTGATGATGTCAAGCGGGAAAACAATTACAAGACCTTTACTTCCCCATTGTACAAACAAAAAGATAGTACCGAATGGGAGCGTTTATTTGAGGGACATTCCAGCTCTTCTGATCCAATTAAGACGGAGGCATTAAGGCAAGGAAAAGAGGAGGTTGGTACCGAATTGCTCACTTTCAGCAGTAAAGCCAATGAGGAGGTAGAAAAAAAGGAAAGCTTGTTATCTTCCGAAGAAGCAGGAAAGGGGGCTACTTTTCAAGTGGAAATGACGTATATTGTAGCTCAGATGAGTTCCGGAGTACTTCTGTTGGACCAACAGGCCAGTCATGAAAGGATTCTTTATGAACGCTTCCTAAAACAACTGAATAATGCAGGAGGGGCATCACAACAATGTTTGTTTCCCCAAAGCATTTCCTTAAGCCCTGCAGATTTTGCCCTTGTGATGGACTTACAGGAGGAATTATCCGATTTGGGATTTGTAGTGGAAGAATTTGGGCAGCATACCGTATTGGTGAAAGGGGTGCCGGCTGATGTGTCCATCAACAATGAAAAAGCTTTATTTGAAGGGCTTTTGGAACAATTTAACCATTTCAAATCCGAACTTTCCCTGGAAAACAAGGAAAACTTGGCAAGGTCATTGGCGAAAAAATCTTCCATTAAAAAAGGAGCAAAATTAAATGCCCAGGAAATGGAAACCCTGGTTGGTCAGCTATTTGCCTGTCAAAACCCCAATTATGGACTTTCCGGGAACAAAACCTTTGAAAAGCTTGATTTAAATAGAATTCGCAGTTTTTTTGAGAAATAATTTATGTTCAGATCTTTAACACCAGTTGTCAAAAACCTTTTATTGATTACTATTGGGGTCTTCGTGATCACCTCTTTCTTTCTAAAGGATTTGCAAGCTTGGCTTGCACTTTATTATATTGAAAGCAGGAGGTTTATGCCCTTCCAATTGCTGACCTATATGTTCATGCATGCCGACTTTTGGCACTTGTTCAGCAATATGTTTGGGCTTTTTATCTTCGGGCCTTTATTGGAGCAGTTTCTAGGGCCAAAGAAGATTTTGATCTTGTGGATGGTTTGTGGGATTGGTTCAGGAGTTTTGTATTCCGGGTACACGGCCTATCAAATGAACCAATTGGATAACCAGTTGGAAAGTTTTTACAATAATCCCGACCCTGAGATGTTTAATCAATTTGTATCGGAAAATAGGCACATGTTTAAACCTGGAATATATGATTTTATCGACGATTATAGCCATGATCCCGATAATCAAAATTACATTCAAAGGGCAGAGGACAGCATGAAATATATCCGTGAGTCCAAAGCTAATGTGCCTATGGTAGGAGCTTCCGGTGCATTGTTTGGGGTATTGATTGCTTTTGGGATGCTGTTTCCCAATACACAACTCTTTTTGTTGTTTCCCCCTATGCCCATAAAGGCCAAGTATTTAGTGTTGTTTTATGGACTTTATACGGTCTATAGTGTCCTTTTAAATAATCCCATGGATAATGTGGCACATTTTGCCCACCTTAGTGGTTTAATAATAGGGGCGATTTTGGTAACTTTCTGGAAAAAAAATAGAACTAGCTTTTATTGATCATGTACGGAGGTTTCTGGTATAACTTAAAGAACGCATTTAAACATCAAAATAATAGCCTGTATAAAATCATTGCTATTAATTTGCTGGTTTTTCTGGTATTTTTAGTTCTCCGGGTGTTTATGACCATTGGAGGAGGTGGGGGATTGTATGATAAGATGCTTTCTTTTCTGATGATGCCCGCATCAGTTGGCCATTTTGTCTTTCAACCATGGTCCATTATCACCTATATGTTTTTGCATGAGGGGATTTTTCATATCCTTTTCAACATGCTTTTCCTTTACTGGTTTGGCCTTTTGATCAATGAATACCTAGGTAGCCGCAAACTGGCCAATTTATATATTCTTGGAGGGGTTTCAGGTGCTTTGCTTTTTGTGTTGATGTACAATTTGGCACCCTTTTTTAGTGAACGGTTGGATTCTGCCCTGATGTTAGGTGCTAGTGCAGGGGTATATGCCATAGTCGTGGGGGCAGCTACTTTAACGCCTAATACTTCGTTTCATTTGATCCTGTTGGGTCCGGTTAAGATCAAATATATTGCCATTTTTTATGTGGTAATAGCCTTTGCCAACAGTACCGGAGCTAATGCCGGAGGGGAATTGGCCCATTTGGGAGGTGCTGCTCTGGGGTATTTTTATATTGTTTTGTTACAAAAGGGTACCGACCTTGGGATTCCAGTTCAGGCTGTAGGGAATTTTTTTGAGAAATTATTTTCTACCCGGCCGAATGTTAAAGTTACCTACCGAAAAAAATCAACCTCTTACCGTTCTGAACCTTTGAAAGATGATAAAAAAGGAAGTAACGGGGCTACCCAAGAAGAAATTGACAAGATATTGGATAAAATAGCTGAGAAAGGGTATGATAGCCTGTCTAAGGAAGAAAAGAGAAAATTGTTCGATTATAGCAATAAATCGTAGCTGTATTTTTAAAAAGAATCAATTGGGGAAGTCCTGGAGACATATTTTTTTAGATGTGGAGGGTTGCTTTTTTGGTCCGGTTTGAAGTATCGAATAAAAGTAAAATAAGTCTATTGGGGGTGGAGTAAAATCATAAGGGGTTTTTGAAAAGTTGAATTAAAAGAAACAAAAAGGACAGGGAGCCCTGTCCTTTTTGTTTGATAAAGTTTTTAATTAAAAAAATACACCAAAGCAAGCCGGAAAACTGCCTGGCCTCCATCCTGGATTTGGTATTTTAATTCTGGATTAAATGCCAGTTGGTCGGCAAACTTTAAGACTCCGCCTGCGCCAATATTGGCTCCTGCATTTGAGCTTGTGAAATCATCACCTGTAGCTTCTATCGTTACCCAATTATTGGTAAAACCAAGCATGCCGTACCATTGCAGGATTTCTTGGGTAAAATAATACCGTGCATCCACATTGAGGGTGTTGAGGCTTCCATAATCTGGAAAATAAAAGGTAAAGTTAGGGGCAGCCGAAATTTGATCTGTGAAAAAATATTCACCGCCCAAGTTTAAACCAAATAACTCAGTGTCAAATCCAAAATCTCCTCCTAGTTGGACTCTGAAATCTCCTTTGCTTTGTGCAAATACAATACTGATGCTTGTAGCTAGTAAAAGGGTTAATAATAGTTTTTTCATGGCGATATTAGTTTGGTAAAACTTTATCACCACAAATATTAATCCAATTTAGGGCTGGTTGTTTTAAGAAATTTCTTGAATTCCCCAAGGCCTATTTCTGAAAGATAGGGGACAATGATGGAGTAATTAAGCTTGCTGTAAAATGCAGGTTTTGGGGGAGGGCCAAACATGATCTGATTATGTGCCAGCCAGTAATCTGAAAGCATAGTGATTTGGGAAGCAAGGTTGTCAAATTGGCCGGGAATCATTTCTTTTTTAAAAATCCCTTCACCTACCAGGTTTTCAAATAAATGCTTCAGTTGCGTTTTCCGAAGAGAAATCAATTCGAAATACCTGTCCTTGATAATTTCTATTTTGGTGAGGATATTGTAAAAATCATGAAAGATAAAACGGTATTTTACCTGAATTTGATAGGAGGCCAACATAATTTCATGAAGCATTCCCAGCACCGGTACTGATTTGTCGATTTTTTCCGCAGCCTCATCCGACTCTTCGCAAAGTTGAATAAATAAAATGGTGACTACTTCTTCCAGGTTGTCAAAATGATCCAGAAAATTGGGTTTGGTGATATCAGCTTCCTCCAGTAAATCTTCCAGATGGGTTTTACTATAACCTCGGCGATTAAATAGGTCCAAAGCGGTTTTTAATATATGGGTTCTATTCATGGTTGTGGTGTTTTCTTTCTAATTAAATTAAGTGAAAAAAAACAGAAGAATGAACTTTCTAACCAATTATTGTCGAAAAACCTTTTAAATGGCAAATAACGGGGAGGGCGGTTTTAGGAAAGGCTGGCCACCTCATTTTTATTGGCCAATTGGCCACAAGCTGCATCAATGTCCTGCCCCCTGGATTTACGTACTTTGGCCACAATATCCTGTTTTTCCAGTATCTCAACATACATGTCCACTGCGGATTGGGAAGCTTGCCTAAATTCTCCGTCATCTATGGGGTTGTATTGGATGATATTGACTTTAGAGGGGATCAATTTGCAGAATTTGGCCAAGGCTTTGGCATGCCTTTCATCATCATTAATGCCCTCCCAAATCACATATTCATAGGTGACTTTTCTTTTAGTTTTTTGATACCAATACTGCAGGGCGGCTCCCAAATCCTCAATAGGGTTGACATCGTTGATCGGCATCAACCTGCTGCGGGTTTCATTGATGGCAGAATGCAGGGAAATGGCCAGATTAATTTTTACCTCTTCATCAGCCAATTTTTTAATCAATTTGGGGATTCCCACAGTGGAAAGGGTAATCCGGCGGGCCGCCATTCCCAACCCTTCTGGGGAGGTGATCTTTTCAATTGCCGCAAGGACATTGGCATAATTCAGTAATGGTTCACCCATCCCCATAAAAACAATATTGGTCAATGGCCTTTGGAAATAAGTGTTAGCTTCCTCTTTTATGGCCACTACCTGATCATAAATCTCATCAGGATTGAGATTACGCATTCTTTTCAATCGGGCGGTTGCGCAAAAGTTACAATCCAAGCTGCAGCCCACCTGTGAGGAAACACAAGCGGTAATTCTCTTGGAGGTAGGAATTAGTACCGATTCCACGATCTTACCATCGTAAAGTTTTACTGCATTTTTGATGGTTCCATCATTTGAATGTTGCATTAGATCCACCTGGATATGGTTGATGGTAAAGTGGTCCTTTAGCATTTCCCGGGTGTCTTTGGAGATATTGGTCATGTCATCAAAATTCTTCAATGACTTGTTCCATAACCATTCATAGACCTGCTTGGCCCTGAATTTTTTATCCCCTACAGAAAGGAAGAATTCCTCCAACTGCTCCAAACTTAATTTCCTGATATCTCGCTTTCCCTCCATAATCATTTTACAAAGGTAGCAAATAGTCTGGAGATGATGGAAATAATTTTGGATAAGTCCCAAGCTTCTTGCCCAAGTCTTCTTGTGACCGAATTGCTCTGACAAAATGACGCTAAAGTTGCTGGTTTTGTGGTTTTTCCGGTCATTATTTCCGGGTTTGGCTAATAATTTCCATTGGTGTTGATTTTGATTAGGGTATTCCTGAGCTCGAATACAATCAATAAAGCAAAAAAAGAACAAGCTATATGGACTTTAAACAATTCACCATAAAATCACAGGAAGCCGTCCAAAAGGCGGCGGAGCTGGCGATGGCCGAGCAGCAACAGGCCATTGAACCTGCTCATTTGTTCAAAGGGATTCTTTCCGAAGATGAGGATGTTACAGATTTTGTGTTTAAAAAATTGGGGGTGAATATTTCCCTGTTAAATCAAAAACTGGATGAAATTATCCATTCTTATCCTAAGGTAAGTGGTCAACAGCCTTACCTTTCCCAAGATAGCAATCAAGTTCTTATCAAAGCCAAGGATTATTTAAAGACTTTTGGAGATGAATTTGTTGCTATTGAGCATTTATTGCTAGCAATATTGGCTGGAAAGGATAAGGTGGCCAGGTTATTAAAAGATCAAGGGGTGGCAGAAAAATCCCTGATCGAGGCAATAAAAGAACTTAGAAAAGGAAGTAAAGTGACTGATCAGAATGCGGAAGCCAAATACAGGTCTTTGGAAAAATATTCCAAGAACCTGAATGAGTTGGCCAAAAAGGGCAAAATAGATCCTGTCATTGGGAGGGATGAAGAAATCAGAAGGTTGTTGCAAATATTGGCCCGGAGAACCAAAAACAACCCTATCCTTCTTGGAGAGCCCGGAACAGGTAAAACTGCCATTGTAGAAGGTTTGGCACAAAGGATTGTCAGTGGGGACGTGCCTGAAAACCTAAAAACCAAAACCCTGATTTCATTGGACATGGGCTTACTGGTAGCTGGTGCCAAATATAAAGGGGAATTTGAGGAAAGGCTAAAGGCTGTTATTAAAGAGGTTACCGATTCCAATGGGGAAATCATCCTTTTTATAGATGAGATCCATACCCTTATCGGAGCTGGAGGCGGTGGTGAGGGAGCCATGGATGCAGCGAATCTCCTTAAGCCTGCTTTGTCCCGGGGCGAGCTGCATGCTATTGGTGCAACTACCCTGAAGGAATATCAAAAGTACATTGAAAAAGATAAGGCTTTGGAAAGGCGGTTCCAAACCGTAATGGTGGATGAACCAGATGTCAATGATGCCATTTCCATCTTACGAGGTATCAAGGATAAATATGAATTGCACCATGGGGTGAGGATCAAAGATGATGCCGTCATTTCCGCCGTAGAGCTTTCCCAAAGATATATTACAGACCGGTTTTTGCCGGATAAGGCCATTGACCTGATGGATGAGGCAGCAGCCAAATTAAGAATGGAAATAGATTCCTTGCCTCAGGAGCTGGATGAGCTGAATCGCAGGATCATGCAGTTGGAAATTGAGCGGGAGGCCATCAGGCGTGAGAAAAACAAAGACAAAGAAGCTGTTTTGAGTAAGGAAATAGCTGAACTTTCTGAAAAGCGGCAAAGTGTAAAAGCCAAATGGGAAAGTGAAAAAGCCGTAATTACCGGTATTCAGCGGGAGAAGGAAAATATTGATAAGTACAAACTGGAGGCCGATCAAGCGGAGCGGTCCGGGGATTTTGGAAAGGTTGCTGAGATCCGATATGGAAAAATTACCGAAAGCGAGAAAAAGTTGGAATCCTTCCAAAACCAATTGGTAGAGATGCAAAAAGGCTCTCCTTTGCTTAAAGAGGAAGTGGATTCTGAAGACGTGGCTGCGGTGGTGGCCAAATGGACCGGTATTCCTGTTTCCAGGATGATCCAAAGTGAAAGGGAAAAATTACTCCACCTGGAAGAGGAATTAAGTAAGCGTGTGGCAGGCCAGAAAGAAGCCATTTCCGCCCTTTCCGATGCGGTCAGGAGGAGCCGTGCAGGGCTGCAGGACCCTAAGCGACCGATCGGTTCATTTATCTTTATGGGAACCACGGGTGTTGGTAAAACTGAATTGGCCAAAGCCCTTGCAGAATACCTTTTCAATGATGAAAATGCCATGGTGCGGATCGATATGTCAGAATACCAGGAAAGGCATGCGGTCAGCAGGTTGGTGGGGGCCCCTCCGGGTTATATTGGCTATGATGAAGGGGGGCAATTGACTGAAGCGGTAAGAAGGAAGCCTTATTCTGTGATCCTCTTGGATGAAATCGAAAAAGCCCATCCGGATGTTTTCAACATATTGTTGCAAGTGCTTGATGATGGTCGATTAACAGACAATAAAGGCCGGGTGGCCAATTTCAAAAATACCATTATCATCTTAACCACCAATATTGGCTCTCATTTAATCCAGGAGCGATTTGCAAGCTTAGAGGAATGGAACAAAGAAGCGGTGATAGAGGAAACAAAATTGGAAGTTTTCGAATTGCTGAAAAAATCTGTAAGGCCAGAATTCCTCAATAGGATAGATGAAACCATCATGTTTGAACCTTTGGACAAAAAGGTAATCCGGAAAATTGTGGATATTCAATGGAGAGAGGTTCAGCGTAGGTTGGAGGCTTCAGGTATAGAAATTGAAGCTACTCCGGAAGTACTTGATTATCTGGGTGAAGTTGGTTTTGATCCGCAGTTTGGTGCCAGGCCATTGAAGAGGACTATGCAAAAGTTGATTCTCAATGAATTATCCAAACAGATTCTTGGAGGATACATTCAGAATGATTCTGCTGTGTTGGTGGATCTGGATGCGGATAAACAGGTTTACTTTAAGAATGTGGAAAATATGGAAGTGGAATAAAAAAATCCCCGGGAAATCCCCGGGGATTTTTATTTATTTTTTTGTTCAAGCAGTGGTTCTTTTATCCTCACCCTCCTCTATCAATCGGTCTTCCTGGTCCTTTTTTAGCCTTAGCATAAAGTCACTCAGAACATTCATATAGTTGATAAAGGCCTCATATGGACTTTCGTAGGGGCTGAAATAGGCGTGAATATCACCATCAGAGAAGAATTTGGTACACATATAATAGAAATGATCACTGGTCTGTAAGTATTTCCAGTCCCGCTGGATTAGGGGATCTGAGGACCTGTTTACCATATCTTCCAGTTCGTACAAACGGTCAAAAGCTTCATCCTGAAGGTCATTGCCTAGCCAGGCTGTCAAATCCCTTTCCTCATCAGCCCAGGATATGGGTACGGGGACATGGATTTTCCCAACAGGGGCAATATTAGCTGCTACCTCAGAAGGGGTAGAAAACGTGAAATTGGATTTACTGAATACGGCTTCTGGCAGGTGGCGCATAAATTCAAATATTCCACTTTCCTCCCACTGGTGCTCACCGAAAGTTTCATAGTCCATAAAGAGGTTGATTACCTCTTCTTCCTGAGGGATTTGGTTGATCCAATTGACAAATTTGTCTGTAGTCAATGGCCAATCTGCCCAGCCCTTTTCTCCAAACCGGAAAGCAATATCATCACTTAGCCGGAAATTTTTTAGCAAAACTTTTAGTTTAGGATCAATGGCATTGCAGTACACATAATTAGGGCTTTTCCAGCCCAAAATATGTTTGGCTCCTTCCGTAAGAATAGCTTTATACCCCATCTCAGCTACCATGGCACCGATCTCATCGGAATAGATCAACTCCGTATTCCGGAATACTTTAGGGGTATATCCATTGAACAAGGCTTTTACTTTTTCTTGTTGTTTCCGCACCATGTCCTGGAATTCATTTTTGCTCTTTAAGGCCGCAAGAGCATGGGCATAAGTTTCATTTAGGAGTTCTGCATTTCCGGTATCGACCAGTTTTTGGAAACTTTCCAGTACATCGGGGGCATAGGCTTCCATTTGGTCCATAAAGGTTCCTGAAATGGAAAAGCTTACTTTGAACTGCCCTTGGTATTTATTGATCAGTTCAAGGAGCAAATGATTCATAGGGAGGTAGCATTTTTCGGCTACCTTTCTCATGATATTTTTGTTAGCAAATTCATCCCAATAATGATGGTCTTCCCCTATATCAAAGAACCGGTAAGGCTTGAGCCTGTAGGGTTGATGAACTTGGAAATAAAAACAAATGGTTCTCATAATTTAATTGTTTATGGTTTGATGATAGAGGTTAAATATTTTCTCAGCGACATGTTCCCATTTTAGTCGCTTGAGTTCTTCGGTGCCAAGGTGACGGAACATCTGATTGATACCTTTATAATGGAGAAGTGCAAAGATGGAATCAGCCATGGCATCAATGTCCCAGAAATCAATTTTTAGTGCGTTGTTTAACACCTCAGACACCCCGGATTGTTTGGAAATGATTACAGGGGTATTATGCCTTACTGCTTCTAATGGGGATATCCCAAAAGGTTCGGATACAGAAGGCATTACATAAACATCACTGATTGCAAACATCTGGTCCACATCATTTCCTTTCAAAAATCCGGTAAAATGAAATTTGGTTGCAATACGTAATTCCGCCACTCTGTCTATCATCCGGTTAAGCAAATCTCCCGATCCTGCCATGACAAAACGGACATTGTTATCTCTTTGGAGTACTTTATTGGCAGCTTCAATAAAATATTCTGGACCTTTTTGAAAGGTGATTCTTCCCAAAAAGGTAACTATTTTTTCCGGAACATTTTTTCTTGCATTGTTTTGGGTGATACTGACATCCAAAACGGCATTGTGGATGACATTTACCTTTTCTGCGGGAATACCGTATTTTTCGACGATTATTTTTTTTGTCAGGTTGCTGACGGCGATAATTTTATCGGCAGCTTCCATGCCTGACTTTTCAATTTCATAAACTTTCTGATTGACATGCTCACCTGACCTGTCAAATTCGGTGGCGTGGACATGGACGATCAGTGGTTTTCCACTAACTTTCTTGGCAGCAATTCCCGCGGGAAAGGAAAGCCAATCGTGTGCATGGATGATGTCATGCTCCTTGTTTTTGGCAATTTGCCCAGCGACAAGTGCGTAACGGGAAACTTCCATGATCAGGTCAATGCCGTATTTCCCGCTAAAGGAAAACTTATTGGCAAAAATACTTTCGGCTACGTCAGTTCGGTCATGAATACTGGCATCGGAATATTTGGCAAATTCCTCCGGGCCAAGATAGGGAACAAGAAAGGAGCTGACTTCAAGGTAGGTAAGCTGTTCCCAGATTTCTTTAAACTTTTTTTCCCTGTAATCGATTTGAACATCACTGGCACTTACAAAATCAGCCAAGAGATCTTCATCGCCCCACAGTTTGGGTACCACAAAAATAATCTCATGGTTATATTGTGCCATTCCTTTTAGTAATCCATAGCAGGCAGTACCCAATCCACCTGAAATATGTGGTGGAAATTCCCACCCAAACATTAATACCTTCATTAAAAATATTGGTTAAAGATTTTTGACTAGATGCATGATTCGTAACAGTTCCCCTACGCTCCAGGCTTGAGAGATAGCGCCCTGGGGTCGGTGAGGAGGGTCCCCATCGTATATTTCGGCAATAGTGCCCACACCGTATTGTGCCATGGTTTCATCAAAACCTTTGATCAGGTTTTCCACCATATGTTTGCCTGCATTTCCGTGGATTTTAAGATATCCTTCCACAAAATGGCCTAATAACCATGGCCAAACGGTACCCTGGTGATAAGCATTGTCCCTTTGGTATTGATTGCCCTGGTAGTAACCCTTGTATGAGGGATCATCCGGAGGAAGAGTTCTCAAACCCCTGGGAGTAAGTAAATTAAGTTTTATGGTTTCTAGTATTTCTGCTTTTTGTTCATCTTCTAGAGGGCTGTAGGGTAGGGAAGTGGCAAAGACCATATTGGGTCTGATGGACCAGTCTTTTGCACCGTTTTTAATGACATCTGCCAGGTATTGTTTTTCTTCATCCCAAAAATTTTCAATAAAAGCTGCTTTGACCTTTTGGGCAAGGTCATCGATTTTTTGTTCTCCGGTAAGTTCAAATAAATAACAGAGGGCATTGTACCAGAGTGCATTGATTTCAACAGGGCAACCTGATCTTGGGGTTACCGGGCCATTGGTGGTCACAGCATCCATCCAGGTAAGGGCTACCCCTTCTTGACCTCCAAACAAAAGCCCGTTATCCTGAACTTTAATGTTATAATCTGTGCCATTAATAAAGCCATCAATTATGCCTTGGAGTTTGGGGAGGTATTTTTCTGTAATGGTTTTTCGATCATTGGTAAATTTTTCATACTGTTGCCACGCCCAAAAATACCACAGGGGAGCATCCAGGGATTTCATATTGGTTTCCACTCCACTGCCCACATTGGGAAACAAGGCTCCGTGGAGGTCTTTGGACATGGTGTCCATTACTTCCAAAAATGCTCCGGAGTCTCCCTGGGCTAAAGTTAGCCCTGGGAGGGCAATGAAAGTATCCCTTCCCCACCATCCAAACCAGGGATAGCCGGCAACAACTCTGGTTTCCCCGTTTCTTCTGGCGATAAATTGCCCAGCCGAGTTTTTGAGGCAGTTTTCAAAATTGCTACGGGGAATTCTTCGACTGATTTCATCATCAAATGCAGAGGCCAAAAGGCTTGGGTCTGCCTCTTCCAGGCCTGCGGAAAAAATTACGGATTCCCCTTTTTCGATATCAAATTCAAAATATCCGGGTACATATAGGTCTTCTTGGTAATCGTACCCACGTTCTTTTTCACATAAATATTCTATGTTATAGTGCCAATCTGGAACGGGTACAAATTCATTTTCCTTGGAAATTTGTAAGGACAGGGGCTGGTAAGCATCATATAATTGAAATTGAACACCCTGGTTGATGGGGTTGTATTTTTTATTCACGAAGGTATTTGCCTTGCTAAGGCTATGGTAACCTCTAAAAGCCAAAAATGGGTTAATCTGAAGGGTTGTGGGAGAATGGGCATCCATTAAGGTGTATTTGACCATCACCCTGTCGGCATGGCTGTCCAGGATTAATTCTTTTTTGAGCATGACGCCGCCCACCCTGTAAAGTAATTGGGGGATGGGCTCAGAGCTGAAATCTTCCAAGTATTTGTGGCCCCGGGGGAAATATAGGCCTGGATATTTTGTCAAGCCCAAATGAAAACTTGCCCCTCTTTGAATGACGGTTTCATGAACCGTGGAAAGCAGTACATGGAGTTGGCTGTCAATCTGGGGCTGAGGGGCAACTAGCAGTCCATGATATTTCCGGGTATTACATCCAATGATGGTGGTGCTGGTGTAGGACCCTGACCTGTTTGATCGAATGATTTCCTTTTCTAAGGAGTAATTAAGGTTGATTAATTCTGTTTTGTCAAAATGGATGTAGCTCATGGAGTAATGTTAAAGTTTGCGTCTTTATAAAAATACTCCAATACTCTTAAAAGAAAAATAAATGCACCAAAAATAAAGGTTATGATTTTATGACCCTCTTGATTCTATCGGGGATAAGAGTTGATATTTTCTTTTTGAACCTCCTCAAAATTCTTGAGGGACTCTTCAAACTTCACCATATACATGTGAATATTTTTTAAATTCACAGGTTTAACTTTTGGGAAGCTTGGCGATGGTTTGAATAATGTAAACATTATCTAATTAGTTTAAGGGTTCGATCAATAACAAATTTTACAAAATGTATGCCATTTAGGTTCCTTCTGGGCTGATAAAAATAAAACCCCTCGGTGGGCGAGGGGTTTCGGGTGAAAGACCGGATTCGAACCGGCGACCTCTGGTGCCACAAACCAGCGCTCTAACCAACTGAGCTACAATCACCATTTTTGAATTGTTATCAGGACTTTTTCCTGATTGGATTGCAAATGTAATATACTGCTTATTTCAAAACAATAGATTACTCAGATAATTTTCTGGAAAATTTTAGCCTTTCACCCATTTTGTCTTCGTTAAAGATCCCGTTTTCATAAACCAATTGACCGGAAACTATTGTATGTGTGATACTTGAGCGGAAGGTCTGCCCTTCAAAAGGAGACCAACCACATTTAGAAATAATATTGTCCCTGTTGACTGTCCAGGGAGCCTCCAGGTCCACTAACACCAAATCAGCATGATAACTTGGCCGGATAAAGCCCCTTTTTTCAATCTCAAACAAGGTGGCCACATTGTGACTGGTTTTTTGGACAATGTCTTCCAGTCTGATTTTGCCTTCATGGTACATCTCCAGTAAAGCCACCAAGCAATGCTGAACCAAAGGCCCACCGGAGGGAGCTTTTGTATAAGGGTTGTCCTTTTCCCCCAAGGTGTGGGGAGCATGATCAGTAGCAATGACATCTATATGATCATCCAATACACCTTCTAATATTTCTTCCCGATCTTTGGCGGTTTTTACTGCAGGGTTCCATTTGATAAATGTTCCTTTTTCCTCATAGTCTTCTTCTGAAAACCACAGGTGGTGCACACAGGCTTCTGCTGTAATCCGCTTTTGCTCCAAGGGAAGGGTGTTGTCAAATAACTGAACTTCTTTTCCTGTACTGATATGAAGAATGTGCAACTTGGTGCCATGTTTTCTGGCCAGGTCCACGACTTTTTTGGAAGCATCATAGCAGGCTTCTTCAGACCGGATTTTAGGGTGGAATTTGACCGGAATATCATCCCCGTACTTCTGTTTGTATTTTTCAAGATTGGCCTTGATGATATCATCGTTTTCACTGTGTGTGGCAATCAGTAAAGGACATTCTGCGAAAATTTTTTCCAGGGTTTCTTCATTATCCACCAACATATTGCCTGTGGAGGAACCTTGGAAAACCTTTATCCCGCAAATATTATTAGGATCCGCTTTTAGGATTTCCTCAAGGTTGTCATTGGTGGCTCCGAGGTAAAAGGAGTAGTTGGCAAGGGATCTTTCAGAAGCTATTTTGTATTTTTCTTCCAATAACTCCAAAGTAGTGGACTGGGGCACGGTATTCGGCATTTCCATAAAGGATGTGATCCCCCCGGCAACTGCTGCTTTGGCTTCGGTGTAAATTTCTGCTTTATGGGTCAAGCCGGGCTCGCGGAAGTGTACTTGGTCGTCAATCAAGCCGGGGAGGAGGTATTTACCATTGGCTTCGATGGTGATATCGGCTTCATACTCTTTAAGGTTTCCACCGGCAATAAAAATTAACCCATCTTTAATAAAAACATCCCCACGGGTAATCTTACCGTCATTTACTATATTTGCATCTGTGATTAATATGCGCTTCATCATAATTTGCTGTTCGTGGATTTTTTTGAAGTGAATTTTAATCCTTTTATTTAACCGGAAGCTAAAATTAATAAAACATGTCCGATACCCCGCAGTCTTTTGAGAAATTTAAATTGAATAAGCAGCTTTTGGAAGCTGTCAGTGAAGCGGGGTACGAAAAACCCACCCCGATCCAGGAAAAGGCCATTCCCCTGATTTTGGCAGGGAATGATGTCCTAGGGATTGCTCAAACTGGAACCGGTAAAACTGCTGCCTATGTGCTTCCGCTTTTGATGAAAGCAAAATATGCGCAAGGCAATCACCCCAGGGCCCTAATTTTGGCCCCCACAAGGGAGTTAGTAATGCAAATTGAAGAGGCTATCATCTTCCTGGGAAAAAATACTGACCTACGTTACGTCTGCCTTTATGGTGGGGTAGGACCCAAAACCCAGATCGAAAAATTGCAGGAAGGGGTGGATATTGTCGTGGCGACCCCGGGTAGATTTATGGACCTTTACAAAAAAGGAGAAATATTTGTCCGGAATATCAAGACCATGGTAATGGATGAGGCGGACAAAATGATGGATATGGGTTTCATGCCCCAGATCAGAGCCATTTTGGAAGTAATTCCTGTTAAGCGGCAAAACCTGCTGTTCTCAGCCACTTTTTCTGGCAGGGTAGAAAAGATTTCCGAGGAGTTTCTGGAATTTCCGGAAAAGGTGGAAG
The DNA here is from genome assembly GCF_030409905.1 of Echinicola jeungdonensis. Classification (NCBI taxonomy): domain Bacteria; kingdom Pseudomonadati; phylum Bacteroidota; class Cytophagia; order Cytophagales; family Cyclobacteriaceae; genus Echinicola; species Echinicola jeungdonensis. The sequence goes on along the minus strand of NZ_JAUFQT010000001.1, from coordinate 1,255,414 downwards.
TGGCCCTTCAGGCAACTACTGCCGAAACTATTTCCCAGCGCAAATATTTTATCCCAAATATTAAGACCAAAATCAACCTTCTTTGCCATTTGTTGAATGATGAGAAAGTCAAAAGGGTCATTGTTTTTACCAAATCCCGGAGAAATGCTGAATCAGTTTATAATTACCTGGAAAGGAAAGGGATGGGGGATATCCGGGTAATTCATGCCAACAAAGGGCAAAATACGCGGATCAATTCAGTGGAGGATTTTAAATCAGGATTGGTGAGAATCTTGGTGGCCACTGATGTTGCTGCCAGGGGATTGGATATCAGTATGGTCAGCCATGTGATCAATTTTGATGTCCCCTTGATTTATGAGGACTATGTCCACCGGATTGGACGGACAGGAAGGGCAGAAAATGAAGGGGAGGCCATTACCTTTATTAATCCTGCTGAGGGATACCATTTTGAACGGATAGAGGAAATTATCCGCATGAAGGTACCGGAGGAAGAAATTCCCCAAGAGGTAGAGATTACTCCTACTCCATTTGCTGAAAAACAAGGCTATGAACGGGAGATTGATAATCAAAAAAGAAAGGCAGACCCCGATTTCAAAGGGGCTTTCCATGAGAAAAAATCCCATGTAAGTAGCCATATTCATAAGCCCAAGAAACCCAAAAGGGGAAACAAAAATAGCAAGGCCAAGAAAAACCGGAACCAGATGAAGCGAAGAAACCAGAAAAAGTAAAGAGGGTTTTAAAGTTTTTAGGTTTAATGTTTGGAATGTTACCGCCTTAAATTCGAGAAGTCCATTAATTATACCAATTTTATTAGGGTGACATTTTACCTGGTTATTCTTCCAATTTTTTAAAGTATTGGGGGTTATACAAATCCTTACCTTAGTCAGGTTTCACTGAATTACTTTATCCATCGTTGCCCAATAAAAATCTAAATTCAAGAAAAAAAGCCGCTAATTTAAACTTGGCGGCTTTTTTTCTTTTTACCTTGTATTGCTGCCATCCACTGGAGTGCGGTTTTCACGGTTGGCCAAGTCCCAAGCCGTATAGAAAATCAGTCGGGCCCGTTTTTCCATCAAATCAAATTCGATTTTGTCCACGGTGTCGGTAGGTTGATGGTAATCATCGTGAACCCCATTGAAGAAAAATGCAACTGGGATATTGTGTTTGGCAAAATTATAATGGTCTGATCTATAATAGAAGCGGTTGGGATCATCCTCAGCATCGTACCGGTAGTCAAGGATCAGGTCGGTATAGGTAATGTTGTTGTATTCAATGATGGTTTTTAATTGACTGGAGAGCATATCCGAGCCGATGACATACACATAATCCTTAAATTCTTTATCCTGATATTCATAATCAATCCTTCCGACCATGTCAATATTCAGGTTATTAACCGTGTTTCGAAGAGGAAATACAGGGTTGTCAGTATAATATTCCGAACCTAATAAGCCCTTTTCCTCTCCCGTTACATTTAAGAACAAAATAGATCTTCTAGGTCGATGACCTTCTTTGGCGGCTTCGGCAAAAGCCTGGGCAATTTCCAAAACGGAAACGGTGCCTGAGCCATCATCATCTGCTCCATTATTGATTTCTCCTTTACTATTGATGCCAATATGGTCGTAATGGGAAGAAATTACCAGGATTTCTTCCTTCTTGTCAGTTCCTTCAAGGTATCCCAAAACATTTTCCGTACCCACCATTTCCTTTTTCTTTTCCACCTTAAATTTCAATTTCTTTGAAGGGATTGATTCCGGGTTGTTTTTAGCTGCTTCTTTAAGAATGTCAATAGGCTGCTCAAAGAGCTTGGCCATTTTGTTGGAACTGACCAGGAATACAGGCTTATCCTTTGTGGGCTTTTCAAAACCTAACCGGCCTTTCCCAGTCAAAGCTTGATAACGGTTGGCAAGGCGGTCAAAATTGGCCTGCCCTTCCATGGTAACCATGATGACTCCCTCTGCACCTTTTTCCATAACCTTGTCCACTACATTTCCAGCATTTATGCCAATGGCCCAAAGACCTACAAATTTATCCTTAATGTTGATATTGGCTAAATTTTCTTCATTGGCCAGGCCCAAAAAGACTAGTTCGGTTTTGGATTTTCTTTTCATGTCGGCATCACCGATAAAAACATAATCTTCATTTTGGGTCAATTTCTGTTTGCCTACTTTTAGGAACAAATCTCCCCATGTGATTCTTGCCAATTCAAAAGGTTGAAAAAAACTACCCTCAACAGGGCCTTTCAAGCCTATTTCTTTATAAAAATCAGCCAAATATTTGGCCGCTAGTTTTTGGCCCTTTTCCCCGGTGTCTCTGCCTTCCAGTTCGTCTGATGCCAGATATTGCAGGTGGTTTTTCAGGTCAGCCTCTGTAATGGTGGCAGCGTATTGGATCGATTCGGGTTGTTCTTGGGCCTGAGATTGCCAGGAAACAAGGAGGGCAATGGCAAAGGCCAAAAGGTGTTTATGCTTCATTCCCATAAATTGAGTTTGATAAAGATTTATTTCTTAAAGCTAGACAATATTTTGTAAAAGTTTAAAACTGCTTGTGATTATGGGGGAATGCCCCAGAGAAATCTTGGAAAAGAAAATCATTATCGGTCAATAATTTATACCTTTGTGCAATCAAAAGTAAGGGTATTGCCCTGATTTATTGACGTATCGTATTGCTATGAAAATTGATTTGACGCCCACAGTAAAATTTGAACACAGACATAACGGTCCATCAGAACAGGATAAGTTACTGATGCTGGAAAAGATCGGTGTTTCATCGGTAAAAGAGCTGATCGACCAGACCATTCCCAAGTCCATCCAATTGGACAAAGCCCTCGATCTGCCGGAAGCAAAATCTGAAGCTGCTTTTTTGAAAGATTTTAGGAAGCAGGCCAATAAAAACAAGATTTTTAAATCCTTTATCGGCTTGGGATATTACGATACGATTGTTCCGGGTGTTATCCAGCGGAATGTTTTAGAAAATCCGGGTTGGTATACTTCTTATACTCCTTATCAAGCGGAAGTTTCCCAGGGAAGGTTGGAAGCTTTGGTTAATTTTCAGACAATGGTGATGGAGCTTACCGGGATGGAGCTGGCCAACTCCTCCTTGTTAGATGAAGGAACTGCAGCAGCAGAGGCCATGCATATGCTCTATGCGGCCCGTAAAAAAGACAAGAAAAAAGCGCATCGATTTTTTGTTGATGAAAAAGTTTTTGTCCAAACCCAGGAAATTCTTAAAACCAGAGCACTCCCGGTGGGAATTGATTTGGTGGTGGGGCCTTTGAGTGATTTGGACATGAAGGATCCGGACCTTTATGGGGTGCTTTTGCAATACCCCAATTCTGATGGGGAAATTATTGATTACCAAAGTTTGGTGGATGAAGCCAAGGAAAACAAGGTTTATACTGCATTTTCTGCTGATTTGCTGGCCTTGACCCTGCTGACCCCTCCGGGTGAGCTTGGTGCAGAAGTGGTAGTTGGTACCACCCAGCGATTTGGCGTTCCGATGGGATTTGGTGGTCCACATGCAGCTTATTTTGCCACCAAGGATGCTTTCAAAAGGCAAGTTCCAGGCAGGATCATCGGTTCATCAGTGGATATGGATGGCAATAAAGCCTACAGGATGGCCCTCCAAACCAGGGAACAACATATTAAAAGGGAAAGAGCTACTTCAAATATCTGTACTGCCCAGGTATTATTGGCTGTGATGTCGGCCATGTATGCAGTTTACCATGGTCCAAAAGGCTTGAAGGAAATTGCTACCAGGATCCATGGTCTGGCCAAATTAACCGCCCAGGGTCTTGCAGAATTAGAATTTGAACAAGTTAATACCAATTACTTTGATACCCTCAAAGTCAAGGTGGATGATGTGCAACAGTCCAAAATCAGGGCTTTTGCCATTTCTGCAAAGATGAATTTTAGGTATGAAGAAGGGTATATTTATCTTTCATTTGATGAGGCTAAGACTGTGAAGGATGTCAAGAAAATCGTAGATGTATTTTCCAAATCCACTCACCACAGTGCCCACCCGGTAGATTTGAAGCCCTTTATCAAGGAATTATCTATGGAATTTCCAGAAGGACTGGAAAGAAAGTCCACCTATCTGGAACATCCTATTTTTAACTCATTCCATTCCGAACATGAAATGCTTCGTTATTTGAAGCGGTTGGAAAACAGGGATTTGTCTCTTGTGCATTCCATGATTTCCTTGGGTTCTTGTACCATGAAGTTAAATGCCACCACGGAGATGGTTCCTGTTACCTGGCCAGAGTTTGGCCAACTGCATCCCTATGCCCCTCAGGACCAAGCTGCAGGGTATTATGAGCTTTTCCAGGATTTGAGAAATTGGCTGTCTGAAATTACCGGATTTGCAGAAACTTCTCTTCAGCCCAACTCTGGTGCTCAGGGAGAATATGCAGGTTTGATGGTTATCCATGAGTACCATAAAAGTAAGGGAGAGGACCATAGAAATGTGGCATTGATCCCTTCCTCTGCGCATGGTACCAATCCTGCTTCGGCTGTTATGGCGGGGATGAAAGTGGTGATCGTTAAATGTGATGAACAGGGTAATATTGACATCGATGATCTCAGAACAAAAGCCGAACAACACAAGGATAATTTGTCCTCCTTCCTGGTGACCTACCCTTCTACACATGGGGTATTTGAAGAAGCCATTAGGGAAATGTGCCAAATTATTCACGAAAATGGGGGACAGGTTTATATGGATGGTGCCAATATGAATGCCCAGGTTGGCTTGACCAGTCCTGGGAAAATCGGAGCGGATGTATGCCATCTCAACCTCCATAAGACTTTCTGTATCCCTCACGGTGGTGGGGGGCCAGGTATGGGGCCTATCTGTGTAGCAGATCATTTAATGCCCTTCTTGCCTAGCAATCCATTAGTGAAAACGGGAGGGCAGACTCCTATTTCGGCTATTTCAGCTGCTCCATTTGGAAGTGCCAGCATATTGCCTATTTCCTATGCTTATATCGTTATGATGGGAAAAGAGGGCCTTCAACATGCTACCGAACAAGCCATTATCAATACCAATTATATTAAAGCGAGGCTGGAGCCTTATTTCCCGATCCTTTATACGGGTGCTCAAGGAAGGGCAGCCCATGAGATGATTGTGGATTTCAGGCAGTTTAAATCAGTTGGCGTAGAGGTGGAAGATGTTTCCAAACGCCTGATGGATTACGGATTCCATTCACCTACAAACTCTTTTCCTGTTGCGGGGACCTTGATGATAGAACCAACGGAATCTGAGTCTTTGGCTGAATTGGATAGGTTCTGTGATGCCTTGCTTTCTATCAGAGAGGAAATCAGGGAAATTGAAGAAGGAAAATTCAATGCAGAAAATAATGTATTGAAAAATGCACCTCATACTGCCCATTTGGTTTCCAGTGATGATTGGAAATTCCCTTATTCCAGGGAAAAAGCCGCATATCCATTGCCTTATGTTAAAGCCAATAAGTTCTGGCCATCGGTAAGAAGGATTGATGCTGGGTATGGAGATAGGAACCTGATGTGCAGCTGTATTCCTGTTGAGGAATATGCCCATTTTGAAGAAATGGCTTGATTTATACAAATCATATTTTAATAAAAAAGGCTCTTTTCAGAGCCTTTTTTATTGGTCTAAGGTGAGTGGATATTCATGCTTAACCTTTTAAGCCTCCAGAGTTACTTGAATTTATTAATCTTAACTTTTCAAAAACATAATTATTTGTATCCTCCATTTAAAATAAATAATCACTTGTAACCGGGTACACCATAAAGAACCATTTAGGATGTTTTTTTAGTCAATTTTCTTTGCTATTACCTCAGCCATGATCTGATTCCCTTCGCTATTGGGATGAATTCCATCTGGAAAAAGGTCCGCATGCTTTTTTAGAGGTCGATAGAGATTGATTTTGTTTGCACGGGTAGATTTGATGATCTTTTTTAGCATGGGGATCATTTCTTTTTCAAGAACTGGAGCATTGATTCCCCAGCGGCTCTCAAACACGGGAACGGGAATACAAACATAAATTTCTCCCTTTTCAGGCATTGCCGAATCAAAGGATCGGATCATATCAATATAATTTTCTACAAATTCTTCTTTATGTTTCCAGTTTTGAGGTTTTGTATCGTTGGTGCCCAATTTGATGACCACAATATCCGGTTCATAATCCAAAACCTGGTCATATTGCGGTTCATCCCAATAAGGACGGTCTCCTTTTTTGAGTAAAGTACGGCCGCTGACTCCAAAGTTTATCACTTCATATTCCTCTCCAAGAATATTTTGCATCAATAAGGGGTAACTCTCCGGATGTTGCCTTCCCGGTCCTTCTGTGATGCTGTTGCCAACACAGGCAACTTTAATTTTTGTTTGGCCAAGGCAAAGGGTGAAAAAGTTGAGTAAAACAAATAGGGTAAATAAGGTTTTTTTCATTTGGGCATTGAGATTTATGAGTAAAATTAAAATAAGACTTAAAGGTAAGGGGATATTCAAATTAATGTGCAAGGATTGTATCTTTACACTTGTGTTTTTGCAAAAGCTCTCCAAATATTACAATTTCTTTCAATGGTTATCTCTGGATGTGGTGCTTGGGGCATGTGCTGGGATGTTGTTTTTCCAGCGATTGTTGGAAGTGGAATTGACCTGGGTAGAATACCTCTTGCTGGCCCTGGCAGTATGGGGGATTTATACTTTTGATCACCTAATGGATGCTAAAAACATCAAAGGAAGGGCAAGTTCTGCCCGCCATCTGTTCCATCAGGTCCATTTCAATAAGCTCTTGGTTTGGTTGATTTTGGTAGGCATATTGGGGGGGTACCTGGTTTGGAATTATGTTCATTTTTCAGGGATTATCACATTTGGAATTATTTTGGGCTTGCTCATAGTGGGGAATATCCTGTTTTTGAAGTTTTATGGAAAAAAAATCATTTTTTTAAAAGAATTTTCAACCGCGGGCTTTTACACACTGGGGATTGTATTGGCACCTTGGATCCGTTATACAAAAGGTCCTTTTCCTACCGTGTTTTGGTTGATGATCTTGGGTTATCTTCTAATGGCCTGGTTTAACCTCCTGTTGCTTTCTTACTTGGATAAGCATTCCGATCAAAGGGACCAATTGACCTCAATCGTCAATTCAATTGGGACCGGAAAAATAAAAAGTTTATTGAATTGCCTGGTTGGAGTGGAGTTGGTCTATTTGGCAGCATTGGCTATTTATCTGCCTTCCTACTATTATATGCATTTGGTGTTATTGACCATTATGTTTTTGGTTCATGCCATTGCATTTTTTCAACCCTACCTTAAAAAAGAAAAAATCAGAAGGCGGATTGATGGGATATACATGCTCCCATTGATTTTATTACTCCTTTAAAAAAAATAAAGGCACTCGGTGGAATAATTTTTCTATAGCTAATGAGAATGTGCTAAACATTAATATCTTTAGTTAATGAGCCAAAACCAATATGATTATATCGCGAGAGTTTACGACCCCATTGCCAAGTTGGTTTTAGGGAAGTCTTATACTGAGAGTAAGTTCAAGCATCTGGAACAGATCAAAGAAGGGGATAAAGTTTTATTGCTTGGGGGAGGTACAGGTGAAAACCTGGCAGAAATGGCCAATAGGGTGGGGTATTCTGGTATGGTTTACTTTGTGGAGGCGTCAAAAGTGATGATGGATATGGCTTGGAAAAAAGTTCCGCCGGAAATCAGGGACAGAGTTATTTGGACGTATGAAAATGATTTTACATGGTTGCCAAAGGAAAAATTTGATGTTGTGGTGACACAGTTTTTTTTGGATATTTTGCCAGACAAAGAAATCCAAAATCTGTTCCAGGAATTGGAGGAAAAAACCAAATCTTCTAGCCTTTGGATATTTACCGACTTTTTTGAAAAGAAAGAAAAGGCCAGGTTGCTTTCTTTGATGATGACTTTTTTCAAATGGGTGAGCAATAATCCCCGTAAAAACCTTCCTGATTATTTTCGATACTTTGACTCCTTTGGTTGGAAAGAAAAGGTCCTAACTGAATTTGATAGTGGCTGGATCAAGTCCATTTTATTTTCAAAATATTAATTGAAGGTTATATCTCGCCTGGGAATAGTTTAGGGATTAAACAGGCTGGTTAATTGATTTTCAGGGTTTTATCAGTAGGTCATTTAGACTAAATTTTTGATATAATTCCTGAGAATTAACTGTTGGGTATTTTTTGGATGATTTGGCTGATGATGGCATCAAAATATGAACCGCTATGAGGGCCATACCAGTTCATGTCACGGACTTCATGGTAATGTCGATTATAATATTTGTCTGGGGTGATATAGCCCATGTATCCTCCATTAAAGGTGGTAATGATCAGGTTAAGCCCTTTAGCTTTGGCCATTTTTTCCCATTTTTCATAAAATACTCCGGATATTTCTCCACTGGAAGCCAGTAGCAGGGTGTTTCCTATTCTCACCAGGTCAATATGGGCATTGGTATCTCCAAATAAACCATTGAAGACCCATGGCCTTAACCGGATATTATCACTAATTCGGTAATGGGCCTCAGGGAGGGATAAAGGGAAATGGCCCCAGGAAAAATTATCGGGGACAACTTGTTTAGCTTTTGGGATACTGTCATCAAGAATTAAGTCCAGCTCCCTTGCATATGTTTTTATTGCTTTTGGGTCATTTCCGTGGGGGACTGGTTTATGGCTGCCTACAGCTCCAGCCGCAAAAATGGCAAAATCGAATTCCTCTTCTAGGTAATGGGTCAGGTAAAACGGATAGTCCCCAGATAAGCCCATAAATTTACTGCTCAAACAGGTGGCGTGGGCTGCATAGGTGAGAAAAGTGGCTCTTTCCCCGGTTCTCTTTGCAAAGATTAATTGCCTGAAAAAAGGATCTACGGGATCACTGGCAATAAACCTGTTGGCCACAAAATCCGCTGCAGGGGTTCTTTTATAGCTGATCTTTACGGTGTCTTGGCTGTTAAGTGCCTTTTGGATGCCATAAATGGTCTTTTTTGCCAACATGTCAACAATTTCCTCATCAAAGCCACCGAAGGCTATTTTGCCCATCAGACCTGGAATGTATCCTCCCATTCCGCTATGGGTATGGGTTGCAGTGAAATAAGCATGGTCAATTTCTGGGGAATGGGCTTTTATTTCGGATTGGATGGATTTTGCCAAAAAGGGATGGACGATCAATAGCTCATAATTCAAAAAAGCAATATTCTGCTGACCATTGCCCAAAACCAAAACTTTGACAAAGCTGCTGTCCTGCACAAATTCATATTCCCCGCGGGGTTTGTAACCTACCAGGTCTACCGGATCACTGGGGGTGACATTAACACTCGACCAACCCGCCATCCAATAACCATTTTCCCATTGTTCCCATTTAAGTTGGTCAATAGCTTCCATGGTTTCCTGATAATAGCCCTGTTCTTCCAATGGAGACCAATCCACCTGTTTGAGAAGCACTAGTGCCAATAAAAGCAAAAGGCCTGTTGACCAGGCCAATATTTTCATGAGTTTTGAAAGCATTTTTTGAAATGGAAGTTTGGGATATTATTGGTATTCAAAATTACCGTGATCACTTTTAATGGTGACCTTTTTTCCATCAAATGGTTCCACCCGGCCAATAACCTGGGCATCCACGCCATACTGTTCAGCAATGTCAATTATCTCCTCGGCATATTTTTCCTCCAAATAAACCTCCATTCGGTGGCCCATATTGAAGACTTTGTACATCTCCTTCCAGTCAGTTTTACTCTCTTCCTGGATGATTTTAAACAAAGGAGGAGTTTCAAACAAATTGTCTTTTACTACATGGACATCATCAACAAAATGAAGCACTTTTGTTTGAGCTCCACCACTGCAATGGACCAATCCATGGATATGAGGCCTCAAATACTTTAAAGCTTCCACCATAATTGGTGCATAGGTTCTGGTGGGAGACAAAACCAGTTTCCCCATATCTACAGGTGTACCTGGTGCGGGGTCAGTCAATTGATATTTCCCGGAGTAGACCAGATCATTCGGAACTGAGGGGTCAAAACTTTCTGGATAATTGGTTTTCAAAACTTTGCTAAAGACATCATGACGTGCAGAAGTTAAACCATTACTGCCCATTCCCCCATTATAAAAATCTTCATATTTGGCTTGACCATAAGAGGAAAGGCCGACAATAACGTCTCCAGCCTGGATTTTATCATTGGAGATCACTTCCTCGCGGGGCATCCTTGCAGTAACGGTGCTGTCCACAATTATTGTCCTAACCAGGTCTCCAACATCAGCGGTTTCACCCCCGGTTAAAATGGCATTGACACCATTGTCACGAAGCATTTGGAGTACTTCTTCGGTACCATTAATGATGGCAGCAATAACTTCCCCGGGGATAAGGTTTTTGTTTCTACCAATAGTGGAGGAAACCAAAATGTTGTTGATGGCTCCCACACAAAGCAGATCGTCTATATTCATTATAATGGCATCCTGGGCAATTCCTTTCCAGACATTAAGGTCCCCGGTTTCTTTCCAGTAAAGATAGGCCAGTGAGGACTTGGTACCTGCTCCATCTGCATGCATGATATTGCAATAATTGGGATCATTACCCAAGGTGTCTTCCACAATCTTGCAAAAAGCTTTGGGGTATAGCCCTTTGTCCAAATTGGAGATGGCCTTGTGCACATCTTCCTTGGAGGCAGACACGCCTCTTTGCATATATCTTTCGTTCATCAGAATATCGACTTTGTTATATTTTTGGTAAAGGTAAGGATTTTAGGAAGGATAGGGAAATCAGGCATAAGCTTACTTGCTAATTACTTCCATGATTTTTATTGGATGAGTAATAATTTAAGGAATAACTGTATTTATTAGCCATGAGAAAAAAGTTTTGCCTCACCCCAACCAAAAATAACAATGGGGGCCTCCTTTGCTTGGGGAAAAATGGAAATAGAATTAGAAGGCATTAACAGATACCCTAAATATTTTATTCAAGTTGGAAAACAAAACCCACAGAGCAAGGAGAGCTGCGGGTTTTGTATCGCATTGAGGGTTTAAACTATTACTCTTCTATTTCGATTACTTTAAACTCTGTCCTTCTGTTGGTTTGGTGCTCTTCTTCTGTTTGGGCATTTTCTATCAACAATTGGCGTTTGCCATATCCTTTAGCCACCAACCGGTCTTTGTCGATGCCCTGGGATACAATATAGTTAACAGCAGATTCAGCCCTTCTTTGTGAAAGGTCGTCATTATATGCGTCACTCGCCCGGTCATCGGTGTGTGAACTCAACTCTATCCTTATCTCAGGATTGTCTTTTAGGATTTTGACCAATTTGTCCAATTCCTTGGCAGCATCAGGACGAATATTGGCTTTGTCCAGGTCGTAATAGATGTTTTCAAGAACAATGGCTTTTTCCAATTCCAATTTATCCAATACCAAGGTAGTGTCCAGAGAAACATTGGTAATATCTTGTACCAGTTCCTCCTTAGGGGGCGTTTTCCCTTTGGTGCTGTAATTGATGCTTTTGGTAAAATAGCCGTTTTTCGAAGCAACGATTGAATAGACTGAATTGGGTTGAAGCTTGAATCGTAATTCCCCTTGGGAATTGGAAAAATCCCCGCCAACCATGGTTCTTGTGCTGTCATATACCGCTACACGGGTTTGTGGAAGCACTTCTTCAGTATCCTCTCCGGTTTTTTGAAGGGTAGTGACTTTCAGAAATACATTGACCAATTTGGGTTTAGGGGTTTTGTCTTCAAAATAATAAATGTCATCATCGCCCACTCCCCCTTCACGGTTGGAACTAATAAAACCTTCTTTGGGGTAATTAGTGAAGTAAATGCCAAAATCATCTGCAGTGGAATTGATGTTTTTTCCAAGGTTTTTTACAGTTGTTTTCCCATCTTCCGTTTTGGCAACAAAAATATCCAGTTTCCCAAAGCCGGGGTGTCCATCTGAAGAAAAGAAAAATTCATCTGAGGATACTGGGCGGGGAAACATTTCATTTCCCGGGGTGTTGATTTCTGGACCCAGATTTTGAGCATTACCAAAATCTCCATTGGCCAGTTTGGTGGCTTTGTAAAGGTCTGTGCCTCCATAGCCCCCGGGTCTGTTGGAGGAAAAGTACAGGACTTGTCCGTCCGGGCTAAATGCTGGGGTGGAATTCCAATAGGTTTCCTCCTCGTTGACGGGCATCCAAATCGGATCAGTGAAGGTGGTTCCCTTGAAATAAGAAGCAAATAAATTTACCTCGGGCAAGTCATTTTTACTGGTGGAATTTCCACGGGCATAAATGATGGTGTTGCCATCTGGGCTAATAGCAATGGCGCCCTGATTTAGGCCTTCTTCGTTTCTGAATTCAGGAAGAGGCTGGATGCCCTGAACATCCACTTTGATCCCATCGGCACGCGTACGATAAAGTTTGGTATACCCTTGTCCGGTAGCTGGATAAACTCCCCCTGCTCCTCTGGAACTGGTAAAATAAAGGAAATTTTCACTTACAACAGGGGCATAATCGATTCCTCCTGTGTTGAGAAGCTGGTAATTCTGAATTTCATGGTAAGGCCAATAGTTTTCAATTTCTTCTAATTTATTGATGTTTTTGATTCCCATTTCTGCCAGGTTCATCAAACTGTCGCTATTGGTTTGTTCCTTGGCCTTGGTATAGGTTTCTACCGCTTCTTCATATTCTCCCCTGTCGTGGAGGCTTTTAGCTTTTTTAAAATAGTTCTCGAAAGAACCCTCCTCCTCCAATAACTTATTGTAATAGGGAAGAGCATCTTCGATTCGGTTGGAAAGCCGGTAGCTTTCTGCTATATAAAAATTGGCCTCAGTGTTTTCCGGATTGTTTTCCAATATCCTGGAAAAGGTCCCAATGGCCAATTGATATTCCCCGGTTTTAAATTGCTCCGCTCCCTTTTGCTGCAGACTCTTGCAGGCAGCCAAGAACAGGAAGACCAAAAAGACAGGGAGAAGAAAACGGTTTTTCATCTTGGGAATTTAACTTTTGTATTTATTGACCTTTGCTCTAATATAGAAGATTTATCAGAATTAATTCACAAAATATTTGTTCAACCAACTTTGTTTGGCCGGAATAACCCATTTTGATTTTAAATCCTCTTTTGTAGAAATAATAGGGTTTAAGACAGGAGTTTCTTCGGTCAGATGACCAGAATCAATATGGTCCTTTATTTTTCCCAAACTGCTTTGGGTAATTTGATCTTTTTCAATAAATGAAATTTTACCCTTGTCTAGCAGGTTGATTTCCAGTGCTGTTTCAATTTCCCGGAGGGCTTGAACTGAGCTGTCAATGGAACAACCGCTGGCACCAATCTGAGATTCATCCACTGACAGTACAATGACCTGGTTGTATTTGATATCAAAAGAGGTAGGCATCAAATCGCCATGGGTTGTCCATTCATTACAAAAAGCAGTAAGTCTGTTTTCAATAAAGTTGCTTTCCTCAGGGGTGAAGGGTCTGTTGGCTTGATATACCCATACCCTGGATGATTCTGGCATTTGTTCAAAAGGCAAATACATGGTTTATTATTTTTTATTTTTTAATGCAATTTCGGGGTCAAAAAGCCCTACTTTCTAAACGGTAAAATAGGGCTTTTTGATGCTTTTTGAAGTATAAAATGGTTAATATCTGGGGAATTTGTTTTTCTACTCGACAATAGGTGCAAAATGAATCTGAAAAATGGGACGAAGATATACCCCTCTACCCAAGTGATTTTGATTTCCCTTTAGGGAAACTGGCTTTGAACTACATCCACCAAGGCCCAAATAAAATAGGTAAATGGAATTAGGATGAAAAGTTTCGAGATGATTCCTAAGGGTAAAAAATAACCATTGGGATAATATTTTTAATTGAATAATGTTTCCAGAAGAAAAAGGTGACCAGGGGTTTAAGACAAGCCCTGGTCTTTGGCGATCAGTTCGGCAAGGTCAAATACCTTCACCTCGTTTTCTTTTTCTTTATTTTTAACACCGTCAGACATCATTGTCAGGCAGAAAGGGCAGCCTACTGCAATGGCAGATGCACCAGTGTTCAGTGCTTCTTCTGTCCTTTCGATGTTGATGTCTTTTTTGCCAGGCTCTGGCTCTTTGAACATTTGTGCCCCTCCTGCTCCGCAACAAAGGCCTTTGCTGCGGCACCGCTTCATTTCCACCAATTCCACATCCAGGGCTTTGATGATTTCTCTAGGAGCTTCATATACATCATTTGCCCTTCCCAGGTAACAGCTGTCATGGAAAGTGATTTTTTTGCCTTGGAAATCACCACCTCCTTTCAGGGCTATCTTTCCCTCATTGATCAGAGATTGTAGGAATTGGCTGTGGTGAATTACTTCATAATTCCCACCTAATGCGGGATATTCATTTTTTATGGTATTGAAGCAGTGGGGGCAAGCAGTGACTACTTTTTTGACATTGTAGCCATTCATGACCTGGATATTGCCTACAGCTTGCATTTGGAACAGGAATTCATTTCCAGCTCTTCTGGCAGGGTCACCGGTACAAGCTTCCTCCGGCCCAAGCACTGCAAAACTGATACCTACTTTATTGAGGATTTTGACAAAAGCCTGCGTGACGGCTTTGTAGCGGTCATCAAAAGAGCCCGCACAGCCTACCCAAAATAATATTTCAGGGCTTTCTCCTGATGCGGCCATTTCGGCCATAGTGGGTACTTTATAGGTTGACATGCTTTTTTTTGCTTTTTAATTTCAAATTTGATTTTTGTATTTCCCTAATTCCTTTCGATTTAGGGAAATATTGTGGTTTTTTTCTTCTTACTAAAATAGGCAGGATACATAAAGTTAAACTTATGTGAGATATTGGACTTACCTAGGTATTATTTTAAGGCATATCTTCATCTTTCACCTTGTCTGCCCAATTGAAGCGGTCTGTTGGTGCAAATTTCCAAGGGGAAAAGCTGGTTTCCATATTTTGGAACATGGAGTTCCACTGAGCAGGAGAACCACTTTCTTCCATGGCCACATATCGCCGCATTTGCATAATAATAGTTAAAGGGTCAATGTTTACCGGACAGGCTTCAACACATGCATTACAACTAGTGCAGGCATTGATTTCTTCCTTGCTAATATAATCACCCAATAGGGATTTGCCGTCTTCCAGCCCTTTTCCTCCTTTGTCCAGGCTTTGCCCTACTTCATCAGCCCTGTCTCTTACGTCCATCATGATTTTACGGGGAGAAAGCTTCTTTCCAGTGATGTTGGCAGGGCATTCTGAGGTGCAACGGCCACATTCCGTACAAGCATAGGCGTTCATAATATTGACCCAACTGAGGTCATTGATGTCCTTGGCACCAAAGCGACCTATTTCTTCCGGGGCTGCTGCATTTTCCTCAGATTGGATTCCTAGCATCATATTAACTTCATTGGTGATTTCCGGCATATTTTCCATTTCCCCTTTTGGTTTGAGGTTGGAATACCAGGTATTTGGGAAAGCCAGGAAAATATGTAAATGCTTGGAATAAGTAATGTAAATGGCAAATGCCAAAATGCCAATAATGTGAAACCACCAAGCAAAGCGTTCAAGAAACACCAATGCCCCTTCACTTAATCCCGCAAATATGGGCTTGATTAATCCGCTAAAGAAAAGCGGTCCCAGGGCAAGGTAATGCGGATTCCCCTTTTCTGCCAAAAGCTGGTCAGTAGCATTCATGGTAAGGATGGCCACCATCAGAGCAATTTCAATGATAAGGATCAGGTTGGCATCCAAAGCTGGCCAACCATTGAGTTCTTTCATGGTCAGCCTGGGAACCCTGGTAATGTTCCTTCGGATCAGAAAAACAACACAGGAAAATAAAACAGCAGCAGCCAGGAATTCAAATCCGTTGATGGCGGCCGTGTAAAACCCTCCTAAAAAGGGGGCAAATACCCGGTGCTGGCCTGAAAAGCCATCAATGATAAATTCGGCTACCTCCAAGTTAATAATGATGAACCCAAGGTAAATCATCAGGTGCAATACAGCTGGAAGCCATCGTTTGAACATTTTTTGTTGCCCAAATGCTACAAGCCCCATGGTTTTCCACCTTTCTGAAGGTTGATCATTTCTGCTTTCGGCTTTACCCAGTAATATATTTCTTCTAAGGAAGGAAATCCTTTTGTAAAGAATATACCCTGCACCCGCAAAAACAAGGATAAAAATTAATTGCGGTAAGATACTCATATTGAATTGTTTATTGATTTGGTCGAAATTTTCTTAAATATTTTTTTTTGATTAGGGTTTGCATGGAAAGAACAAATACCTACCTTTGCATCACTCTAACACGGTGATGTAGCTCAGTTGGTAGAGCATCGGACTGAAAATCCGTGAGTCGGTGGTTCGAGCCCACTCATCACCACCCAAAGCCTTGAAGAAATTCAAGGCTTTTTTTATGCCCTTTTGGAACTGGTCAAGATGGGTGAAATTAATTTTGTTATAATCCATGATTTTATTTTTGTGTACCAATTACAAATAATGGGTTGTTGTTTTCCATTTGATATGAATTTTTAAAATTAACCTATTTTGTCTGAATGGGCGTAATGAAGGAAGGTGAAATTGATTAGAATGCTTAAAAGACAGCTTTTTTTGATGTGAAAACTTATTTAGGTTTAATGGCACATTAGTGTGTTTTCAGAATTTTTAAATAAATTTTTTGAAAAAAATCTGTAACATTTCCTTCCAAACTCCATTAGCCCAGTAAATGAAAACATTTTTTGAAGCATACATTTGGACTTTGCGAGGCAAGCTTTACCGGTTAGCGTACCATTGGCTCAAAGATAAGGAGGAAGCAGAAGATGCTTTGCAAGAGGCTTTTGAAAAAGCCTGGGATAAAAGGAATGAGCTTCAGAAAATGAAAAATCCTAGGGGATGGATGGTGAGGGTGTTGAAAAACCAAAGTCTCCAAAAATTGCGTGAAAGGAAAAGATGGACGGTGTTTCAGGCCAATTCGGAAATGAGTCAGGAGCCTGACTCAATTTCCGAAGACTCTTCCTCTGCAATTGAATTGGTATTTCATTTCTTAAAGCAGCTTCCCGAAAAGCAGCAGGAAATATTTCATTTGAGGGAAGTGGAGGGCCTGACTTATGAGGAAATAGCCGAATATTTGGAAATTTCTATGGACCAAATCAAAGTGAATTTGTTCAGGGCAAGGAAAAAATTGAGGGTATTTTTAAAGGAGTATAAACAGGATGGAGGAGCAATTAAATAAGCTGTTGGAAAAATATTACGAAGGCCAATCAAGCCTGCAAGAAGAAAAGCTCATCAGGCAACTTTTGAAGGATACGGAGGGCTTTAAAGAAGAAAAACAATTTTTTCTTGGATTGGAGGCATTGGGCATGAAGGAACCGGTTCCACAAATTCCTCCTAAAACAGGATTTCAATGGCGGAATTGGCAAAAGGTGGCAGCCATTGCTCTGGTTTGTCTTGGGGTAGGATGGCTTTTGGAAGAACAACAGCAGGAAAAAGAAGAATTGGCTTATCACCAAGTGATGGATGCATTAAGCTTAATTCGACAGAATATGCAAAAAGGGACGGGGCATTTGAATGCCATGGATAATATCAAGCATTTGGATAAAGCCAATGAGTGGTTGAACATAGATGAAATAAAAGAAGAGAAGTGATGAAAAAAATAGGCAGTATCTTAATAATGGTATTAATGACCTTCTCCGCTCAAGCGCAGGAGGATGCCATTGAAAAATTCTTCTCCAAGTATCTTGAGAATGAGAATTTTTCCAGGGTTTATATCAGTCCCAAAATGATGCAAATGGCTGGTGGTTTTCTGAAATCTGCTGCTGAAGGGGATCAGGATAAGGATGCTCAAGCCATGGGGGAATTAATATCCAAGTTAAATGGAGTAAGGATTTTAAGTGGGGAAAAAGTGGATGGGTTGTCACTTTTTGATGAAGCCATGGGCGTCCTCAATAGGAATAAATATGAAGAATTGATGGATGTAAGGGATAAAGAGAGCAGTCTAAAGTTTTTGGTCAAGGAAGAAAACGGAAAGGTGGCCGAATTACTAATGATTTCGGGGTCTGATTCGGAATTTACTTTATTGAGTTTGACGGGAAGATTTACTTATCAGGACTTAAATATGCTTGCCGAAAAAACGGATTTGCCGGGGATGGACGCCTATCAAAAAGGGAAAAAGCAAAAGTAACAGCAAATATCTATCAACTTAAAATAAATCCATGATGAAAAAAGGAATATTGATCATTGCCCTGGTTGGGCTAGTAGGTATTGCCTATGGGCAAAGCAATAGTGTAGGTGACTTGTTTACCAAGTATAAAGGTGAAAAAGATTTTTTTCATCTGGATTTGTCTGGCAATTTTTTAGATTTTACCAAAGGGGTTAATATCGATATGGGGAAAGAGGATTTGGATGATCTGATGAAATCCGTAGATGGAATAAAACTGTTTAAGTTGCCGGTTAATGGAAAGGAAGCAAAGGAAGACTTTAAATCCCTCCGAAAGGGACTAAAAAAGGAGAAATACGAATTAATGATGGAATTTTCCGAAAAAGGGAATGAAGTTGCCATTTATTCCATTGATGATCAAGTGGTTCGTGACCTGGTATTGCTTATTGGAGGAGATGATGGAGGAGAATATTTGGTTGTTGAATTACAGGGTGAGTTTGAGTCCAAAGCCCTGATCAAAGCGATGCAATAGGCTGGTGTTAAAATTTTGTAGTGTAGAGTTATTTTTTGTGTATGAAATGTGTTATTGAGTTAATAAAAAAGGCGGAAAACTGAGCTCCGCCTTTTTTATTTATTCTTGCAATCTTATTTAAAGAATTTAAGATTGATCACCTCTTTTTCGGACAAAAACCTCCACTTTCCTCTAGAGATTTCTTTTTTTGTTAGGCCTGCATAGGTTACCCTATCCAATGCTGTGACTTCATAGCCAAGATGGGCAAAAATCCTTCTGACTATCCGGTTTTTTCCTACATGAATTTCTATACCCAAAATGGTTTTGTCTTTGGACAAAACCTGAATATCATCTACTTCTACCAAACCATCTTCTAGAGTAAGGCCTTCTATTATGGCTTCCACGTCTCCTTTTGAGATGGGTTTATCCAATGTGACCTGGTATATTTTTTTGATCTTGCTGGATGGGTGGGAAAGGTTAGCAGCCAGCTCTCCATCATTGGTGAATAATAATAATCCGGTGGTGTTCCGGTCCAACCTACCCACAGGGAATATTCTTTCTTCACATGCATTTTGAACTAGGTGCATGACTGTTTTCCGGTCCATAGGGTCATCGGTGGTGGTGATGAAATCCTTTGGTTTGTTCAGCAAAACATAAACCGGCTTTTCTGGATTGATGGGTTTTCCTTTAAAAACCACTTTATCATACCGGTGGACTTTATGGCCCAGTTCCGTAATGATCTCCCCATTTACCTTGATTTCGCCTTTTTCGATGAGCTTATCTGCTTCACGCCTTGAGCATATTCCAGCATTGGCGATGTATTTGTTAAGCCTTAATTCTTCCTGACCGGGATGTTGCCCTCTGGATTTTTGAATCTTTTTAAAGTTATATTCCGGTTTAGGGGTTTTGGAAGATTTCTTTTGGAAAAAAGGTTTTTTAAACCGGCTTTTCTTGAATTCGGATTTTTTTTCTCCTTCATCCCATGCTTTTTTCTCAAAAATTGGCTTTTCGGACTTGTTTCTGCCTTTATATACTGTTTTTTCTTTTTCTTCTTCTGGTTTATCCTCCCAATGGGAGGGTTTGTTCTTTCCGTATTTTTTTAAAGGGGAAAAGGCTTCTTTTTGGTCTCCATGGCTTTTTTTACGGTCAAAGTCACGGCCTTTGTGAGATGAGCCTTTTGGCCGGCTTTCTCCATGACCAGATTTCTTGCTTTTGCCAAAATCTTTATCACTTCTTCCTGAAGACTTTTCAAATCTTCCCTTTTTACCGGACCTGTTTTCACGATGATCTCCTTGATTTTTTTTCATTGTATTGCAGCATCTCTGCTGTAGTTTTTGTTAGACTAACCCCTTCAGATTGAATTTGTTATTGTTCTCTGGGGTATTGGGCTGCAAAGATAGGGAGATATTGAGAGATTATGATGATGTCTTGGGGGAAATCTTATTTCAAGGGCTAAAAGAATGGCTATTTGAAATATTTGACCCTCCTGAAAACTGGGGTTTTTTGGGCAAACCGTTTCTTAAAGGATTTGACAAGCGAAAAATTAATTTTGAATGGTTGGATCTTCCTATACCATGCCACTAACCCCAAATTTCTCATGAGATACAAGACGAAGCCCATGTAGGTCGTATCCTGTTTGTATCCTTAAAACTTCTGGAGATTTCCAAAATCACCTTGAAATGTAGAACTTTTTAAAATCCGGGAGTAATAGGAAGAATTATTCCTGTTGATTGCCGATCTGATTTTCTTCCGGGGAAAAGTCTTTGGGTTGGGGCAGATCCTTGAGGGTATTGATGCCAAAATACTCCATAAACTTATCACTGGTTCCATAGAGCAAGGGCCTTCCAATACTTTCAGATTTCCCTTTTATGGTGACCAGTTCTTTTTCCAATAATTTTTGGACGGAATAATCACAATTTACCCCCCTGATTTGCTCCACTTCACTTTTGGTAACCGGTTGTTTGTAGGCAATGATAGAAAGGGTTTCCATCTGGGCCGTCGAAAGCCTTTTGTTGGACTGCTGCTTGAGCAAGATAGAGATACTTGTTTGATAAGCAGGTTTGGTCAGAAACTGAAAACCATTACCCAAATGCTCCAAAGCAAAGGAAAAATCATCCTTTTGGTATTTTTCCTTCAGGTCCTTGATTGCCTTTTCAATATGGTCTTTTGGGACTTCAGATTCAAACATCTCCGTTAGGCATTTTTGGATATCCTTAATGCCTAACGGAGTGGGGGTGCAAAATATCAGCGCTTCAATATGTCTGTGTAAAAACTCCAATTCTATTTTTTTGCCAATTTTGCTTCAATGGAATGCATGGTGTGGGGAACGGCTTTTAATCTTTCTTTGGAGATTAATTTCCCAGTATCCACACAAACGCCATAGGTTCCATTTTTAATTCGGATCAAAGCTTTTTCAAGGTTGATAATAAATTTTTGTTGTCTGGCTGCCAGCTGGCTTAGGCTTTCTCTTTCCAATGTATCTGCACCGTCCTCCAATAATTTGGATGTAGCGGCGGTAAAATCAGTTCCACTGTCATTTTTCTTACTTAAGGATTCCTTAAGCATGTTGAGCTCTTCTTTTGCCACACTTAATTTGTTGTTGATCAATTCTTCAAATTCCTTAAGTTCTTCTTTGGAATATGATGTTTTTTCTTCTTGGCTCATAGTTCGTAGTGTTAAGAGTAATTATTGTATCACTTTTTCGATTACTAAAAAGTTCCCTAAAATAAGGGGCACTTTTTAAAATCAAAAATGTGATTTCAAGTTTATTTTGGGCTTATATCGGGGAGAAGCGGTTTCTCCCCATTTTATTCTAAAATACGAGAAATGAATAAAAATGGGTTTATTAAAATTTTATATTGGGGGTAAAATTCAAACATTAATTTTATTGATTGTTTTGGGTGAAATGATTTTTTTTCCAATCCTGAACAATTTCTTATAGGATATTAAGCATTTCATTGGTGAAAAACAACTTTTTACTTGCTTATTGGCCGTATATCCGTGTAGGGTTTAACTGTATTTCCTAGATTTTTGTTTTGACCGGTTGACCTTTTAAGAATTATCCGAACCCCATATAAAATGGAGAATAAAGAGAGAATGGGGATTCGGGAAATGGTTTAATTAATATTATTCAAGAAAAAATTGGTGGAAAAAATGTAGTTGTTTGATTCAAAAAATGATTAGGAGGGGCTGATTTCCCTGAGTCTTTTTTTAAGTAGTTTTTCTTCTATATTCAAATTGTATTTGACCCGCAAATACCTTTGAATCACCTTTAAGGTTTTCCCCTTAGAAAGGAAATAGGTTTTTAAAGTTTGGTTTATGAGGTCTTGTTTCATGGTTATAGAATTTTGATGACATAATAGGCTTTATTAGTTCTGTTTATTGTCTAATATACAAATAAACAGGTGTTTATGGTAATTTATTTAACGGCTAATTATACTTTCTTGAAGGTGGGTGATAGATAGCGTTACAATTTGCCCCCAACAATAATAGTTTTCTTAATGGGTAAAATTTCTCCATTTAGATTGATAATTTCTGCCCATAGGATATAATATCCAGGCCTAACTTTTTGACCTTTCAAATTGGTCCCGTCCCAAGTGTAAATTCCAGATTGGCCCAATATGTCATTTTGGCAAATTTTCTTGATCAAATGTCCTCCAGTGTTAAAAATACGCATGTTGGCCAGGAATCCGGATTTAGGCAATTGATAACGGAATGTGGTAAAAGGAGGATTAATAGGGTCGTTGGGGGTAAAAATTTTAGGGGAAACCTGTACTATAGATTCTTTATTTTCATTGGGATAATAATGAGAATTTTTAAATCCTGGGGTAGCAAAACCAATTGAAGCTGCTGCTGAATGCCAATTTTCTGGCTCATTTGCTTCCTGATCAGGAGAAATACGTTCCAATGAAACTCCTTGGGGATCCTTTAGGAGTTCATGATGGAGGTCTTCGTTATAATTCATTCTTTCTTCTATGTTTTCCTCCGGGTTTAATAATATCACTGTTCCCCCTGAAATTGGATAACTTGGCAAGTCTGGAATTTCTATCAGATTTTCCTTTTTGGCCTTGGGGTATACTTGAATCAATTCTTCCGGACTTTCGGTAAAAACCAAATAACTATGGGGCTCAATTATTAAGGAATTTGTGGAGATGAATTCCCGGTCACTGATTTTTTTTTCTTTAATATTGGCCAACTTCCAATTATTTAAGTCAATGAATTTGGAGGAATGGTTATAAACTTCCACAAATTTTGGAGTCCCGGATTGGGGATGAAAAAGAATTTCATTTAGCAATATGTCACCTTTGGAGGCTAAGGAGGGAACTTGAAAATTTCCTTGGGCAAATTGAGGTTGGATGGAATTTCCCTGGCAATCCCTGATATTTTTCACTTCTAATGAATAAAGAGTTTTTTCTTTTAAAAGCTGGTCAACCTTTATTACCAACTTAGTCAATGATGTGGGAACAAAATCTGCCTGAATAACTTCCAAAGCAGGGCTGATGGTCCAATTTGAACTTGTTAAATCAGGTTGAAGGGTTTCATCAAAATCCAATCTTAGATGGGTGGAATCCATGACCGTTATGCCTAGTAGCTTTGGGCCAACAAGGTCGGGGGTATCGTCAAAAACGGAATTTTTCCTCCCCGGAGTCCCTAGTTTAGGGTCAGTGGAAGGCCGGAGTTTTAAGGATTGGTTGCAGGGAGAATAGGGGTTGACAACTTCAAGGCTAATACCGTCATCCGCCAGGGAAGATGAACCAAAGCTGGCTTCAGAATATGCCAAGCTGTCAAGGCAGACCTTATTTTGGAGTAGTTTTACTTGATCCCCACTATTGACAAATCGGGGCCAGGATGTTAACCCTACTGTAGGTCCATGAGGCTCAAAGGCAGATTTATCATCCTGGTTGGCCAAGATTAAATACCCTTGGGGAGGCAATTTGTAATTGGGGATGGAGACCTCTGTCTTGCTGTTAGCCAAGTGTAACCCTACCAGATCTAAAGTGTCTTCCCCTGGATTCAAAATCTCGATATATTCTGCATAGGGTAGTGGATTCTCTTTTTTTGGTGCAGGCATAATTTCGTTAATAACAATTGCTTTGAAGTCAAGGGAATTCGGGCCGGTATATTGGAAGAAAAATTCTTCATCTTGAATAGGGTTTCTTGCCAGGTCTTCTACTCCATTAACTATTAAATTGTAACCTTTTCCGGAAATTAATTTCTCTTTGGGTTTAAGGAAAACTTGGTGTTTTTCTTTTCCCCAATTAATTTCTGCCGGAGGTTTTCCATTGATAGAATAATGTTCTGGAATGATGGCCATAATGGAATCAACTGGCTCTGAAAAATTGATTTCAATTTTTTGTTGGTTAATAACATTTACTTCATTGATTTTGGGAGGGGAAAGATCCAGGGAAAAACTTCTATTTGATCCAGCCATAATTTGGCCATCCTGATCCAAACGAAGTGGGACATCTAACTGGTAAATGATATTTTCTTTAAGTCCTGGGTTTACTCTTAAAGTTAACCTTTCTGGTTTTTCAGGATCAAAATCAGGGTTTAGAACAAAATTTTCATCCGTAATTTTAAATGAAAGGGAGTGGATTATATTGGGGTTTAAAGGGCGGTCATGATCTAAAATGATTTTGTCTTGTTGGGCTACTTCCAGAAATTGGATATGGTCTGTATATAGAGCTTCAAGCTCCTGGGTTTTACTTTCAAATCCTGATTGGCTGACAATTTTTTGAATTTCTACATCAGCTTTTGAGTTTAGTGAAATAGGTTCTGATAGGTGGAGTGAAAGGCTGAATTCGTTATCTGCTAATATGATGTCTTCGGGCTGTTCTCCATTTATTTCGAAAATATCGGTATGGCTTGCTGAGGTTGGATCCAAAATTTGAGTAAAACCCAAATGGATAGTTTGGGCATCCAGGAAATAATATTGACCAAGAAAAACATGATCATTTTTGATGGTATAATCAATAGTTTTTCCCTCTTGTCCCAAATTATTCAAGGTTAAATGTATGGGGTGGGATTTCATTGGATTTTCAGTTTTTAAAACCCAGGAATCCTTACTTTCTTTTTGTAGCATTATTAAATTATGGTTGGATAGGGATACTTGACTCACCTGGATTTCCTTTAAGGCTTTTGTGGTTTGGAAATTCAATTTATAGGGGCTTTGAAGAAAAGCGGTATCAATAGATAGGGGAGGCTCTTGGTCGGTAAACGGGGGGGTAAAATTATCGATTAAAAGCCTGGCAGAAGTCCCTGATCCTTCTCCATAAATTACTTCCAGTTTAATGGTAATTTGGTCTTTGTCTGCAAAAGCTTTAGGAAGGTCTTCCTCATATAATTTAAATGGGCTGTCTTGGTTTGTAAAGGTTTGATCATTACCTATTTGTACCGGTTGGCTAAAATTATTGCCTCCATCAAAAGAGCAGGAATAATATACCGATACGGGCCGGTTCCCTGATCCGTTTTGTTTAGTTTTGGCAAAAAATGATATTTTAGGATTTTCTGCGCTTTTAGTGGATGATTTTATGTAAATTTCGGCGTTGAAACTCCCGATGGTCTGGATGCCAAGGGCATGAGAGCCTTCCAAGCCTTCTCCCAAGGCCTGGAAAATGCGTCTGGAACCTTCATGAATTTCATTTCCTGACCAATTGGGAAGAAATGGATCAGGGTGGTCGACATAATTAAACTCTGTGTCGAAATCCTGAATGGATGATTGGGCCGAAAGTAGGTACGGCAAAAAAAGGTTGGAAAGGAAAAATAAGGTCAAAAACTGGGTTAAGTGTGAGGTTTTCATAGCTCGTTTGGGTTATTGACCAGCCATTGTACAGTCCGATAAAAATTGGATGCCGGTATAAATGGCCTGGTTAGGATTCAAAAATTTGTCCGAATTGGAATTTTCCTTAACATGAATCCCTTATATGAAGATAAGGTCCATGTGAATTAATAATGACAAAACAATTCCATCTGTTGGTTAGAATGGATGGAATTTAATTTAGTATAAAAATCAATTAATATAAAGTTTTCAACAATGAAATTAGCGGTTGTGGGAGCCACTGGATTGGTTGGCTCGGAGATTCTAGAGGTGCTGGCAGAGCACAATTTCCCATTTGATGAACTTCTATTGGTGGCCAGTGAAAGGTCAGCAGGAAAAAAGTTAACCTTTAAAGGCAAGGAATATACTATAATTGGCCTGGCTCAAGCTGTAGAGGAAAAGCCAGATATTGCCATTTTTTCCGCAGGAGGTGATACTTCCAAAGAGTGGGCACCCAAATTTGCAGAAATGGGCACTATCGTTGTAGATAATTCCTCTGCTTGGAGAATGGATCCTACCAAAAAATTGGTGGTTCCTGAAATCAATGCCAAGGCTATAAAAATTGATGACAGAATTATTGCCAATCCTAATTGTTCTACTATTCAAATGGTATTGGCCCTTTCCAAATTGCGTGAGCGGTATGGCATCAAGCGTATCGTCGTTTCCACCTACCAATCGGTAACCGGAAGTGGCCTTAAGGCGGTTAACCAGTTGCTAAGCGAAAGGGAAGGCAAAGATGGAGAAAAAGCTTATCCACATAAAATTGACTTGAATGTTTTGCCTCACATTGATGTGTTCCAGGAAAATGGGTACACTAAAGAGGAAATGAAGATGATCAACGAAACCAAGAAGATTTTCGATGACCCCTCCATTCAGGTAACAGCTACTACCGTTCGTATTCCAGTAATGGGTGGTCACTCTGAATCTGTTAATGTTGAGTTCAAGGAGGATTTTGACCTGGAAGAAGTTAAAGAAATATTGGCAGCCACTCCAGGTGTTGTTGTTCAGGATGATGTAGCCAATAATGTTTATCCAATGCCATTAAATTCCCATAAAAAGGATGAAGTGTTTGTAGGCCGTTTGAGAAGGGATGAATCCCAAGCCAAGACCTTAAATATGTGGATTGTGGCAGATAATCTTAGAAAAGGTGCTGCCACCAATGCGGTGCAGATTGCCTCTTATTTGATGGAACATAGCTTGGTATAAATTGGATTTTAAAAAAATCTACACACCAGAACTGATACAATTTGTGCAGGATCATCTTCAGGAAGATCCTGCACAATTGCTTTTAAGGCATGGCAAAATCACAGCATTTGACCTTAAAGCTGCCATCAAACAAATTTCAGCCCGACAAAAGGTAAAACAAAAACTTCCCTTTTGGGTGGGGAATAAAGAAGTGATTTTTCCCGATGCTGTTCCTCTGGAGCAGTGTTCCTCTGAGCTGACAGCAAAGTTTAAAGCTAAAAAGGTGAAAGGAGCATGTTTGGCTGACCTGACAGGGGGAATGGGAGTAGATACTTTTTATTTGAGTTCCAGTTTTGGTCAGGTAGATTATGTGGAAAGGAATGAGGAATTAGCTCAAATAGCTCAATGGAATTTCCATGTTCTCCATACACAGCCAGATAAAATTACATTCCATCAGGGCGAGTCAATGGAATTTTTGAAAAATTCCTTCAAATCTTTTGATTGTTTGTTTATTGATCCGGCAAGAAGAGGAGACCAAAACCAGAAACTTTACAAATTGGCTGATTGTGAACCCAATGTGGTGGAAAATTGGCAACTTATGACAGGGAAAGCCAAACAAATTATGATAAAAGCTTCCCCCATGTTGGATATCAAGGCTGCCATAAACGAATTGCCGGAAGTCAATCAGGTGATGGTAGTGGCCGTAAAAAATGAGGTGAAAGAGGTTCTTTTGCTGTGGGATGAGCAAAAAAGTATGGAAGAGGTAAAAGTAAGTTCATATGAATTGTCACAGGAGCCCATTATCCCATTTGAATTTACATATGGAGAGGAGGAAAGTGCTAGCCTGGAACTGGCCAATCCGGAAAGTTATCTTTTCGAACCCTCTGCTGCCATATTAAAAGCAGGAGCTTTTAAATCATTTGCACACCATTATAGCGTGAAAAAACTCCATCCAAATACCCACCTTTATACTGGAAAATGGATACCCACTGGCCTGCAGGGAAAAACTTTTGAGATTTTGGAGCCATTGAAGCTGGACAAAAGAACCGTAAAAAAAACTTTTCCAAACAAAATAGCCAATGTAGTAGTAAGAAACCATCCTATGAAAGCGGCGGAGATCAAAAAGAAATTTCAATTGAAAGATGGTGGACACGATTTTTTGATTGCTTTTACAGGTCAGGACAATAAGCCTGTTGCCTTCCGTTGTAAGAGAATCCAATAGGATACCTACTTGAATACCTGCTTATTTTGTGGTAATTTATAAAGGAAATTAAATTTTTAGATTATGGGACATAAAGTAGCAGGGGTAATAATCGAAAATAAACAGGGCGATATCACCAAGCAGCCCGACCTGACGGCCATTGTAAATGCAGCCAACGCCCAATTAAGAATGGGAGGTGGTGTGGCCGGTGCCATTCACAGGGCAGCTGGGCCAGGATTGGAAGAAGAAACCCGGGCAATGGCTCCCATTAAACCTGGTGAAGCCGTCATCAGTGGTGGCCATAAGCTTCCCAATAAACATGTGATTCACTGTTTGGGACCTGTTTATGGGCAAGACAAGCCTGAGGCGGAGAAGTTATCCAACTGTTATAAAAATGCCCTAAGGATTGCTGATGAGAACAAAGTTGAGTCCATTGGCTTTCCAGCCATTTCAACTGGAGTATTTGGGTATCCGGTAAAAGAGGCGGCCCAAGTGGCCTTTCAAACCATCATCAAAGAAGCCCCGCAATTGAAAAACGTAAAGACAATCAAGTTTATATTGTTCAGCAATTCGGACCTAGAAGTGCATGAGGAGGTTCTGAATGAATTGGTTAAGGATTAATATTTCTGGATTTCGGTAATTTTTCTGACGGTCAAAATAAGTAAAGAATTGGTTCCCTAATTACACTGATTTTATTAATCTAATCTGATTTTTCCCTTTCCCCCAAGTGGACATTAGGAAGGATAATTTAATAAAATTACACAAATGTTCATTTGACTTCCCAAGGTAGATCTGTGAAAATTGGCCTGCTGAGGGCGATTCCTCGACCTATTATTATAACTTTATATTACTGGTAACGGAGATTACATTTTATCTAATCAAGAAGAAAAAACTGGCTGATAAAAAGGTATAAGGCAAAGAACACTATGGACAGGGACCCATAAACCTGAAGGACCTTGAGCCTGTTGGACCGGTCCATAAACCAAAGCACAAAGACAGGCCTGATAAAACCTACAAGGATACAGATCAATGCGGAATAGCAAAGGATTTTCATTAATAAGGCCAGAGCAATAAGCATATTTTTAATAGGTTTAAGTTTGCTTTAAGCGGTTTTCGTGCCACTTTGATTATAGCAGATTAAAGATGAAAAACCAAAGGGAAATGACTATTGCAGATTCAAAAAGGAGTTAATTGTCCACACATCATATCTTGACATAAATTTCCTAGGTCTTGAGCTTTGGACCTCGTTCCTGTTAAATAAATGTTGTTGGAAGCTGTTTAAAGCTTTAATTCTTTTAATCCGATAAGATTTTCTAATGCGGATTTCAGTTCAACTTCCCCCGAATATGATAAACCAAAAAAGGACAGTTTACAAAAACTGTCCTTTTACTATTTAGTGTGTAATTAATTCTGAATTATTTTTTACGTTTTACTTCACGCATTTCATAGCCTTCGATTGTATCATCAATCTTGATATCATTGTATCCTTTAATTGAAATACCGCATTCATAACCTGATCTAACTTCGGCTACATCGTCTTTGAAGCGTTTAAGCTGATCGATTTCCCCATCATGGATAACAATACCATCCCTGATGATTCGGATTTTGTTCTTTCTGGTTACATAACCATCGGTTACATAACAGCCGGCCACAGTACCGATTTTGGAAATCTTGAACACTTCTCTTACCTGGATATTTCCGGTAATTACCTCTTCATATTCAGGTTCAAGCATACCCTCGATGGCATCCTTGATCTGGTTAATGGCATCATAAATGATAGAGTAATGGCGGATTTCAATTTCCTCCTGCTCTGCCAATCGCTTGGCACTGGTGGAAGGTCTTACCTGGAATCCGACAATTATGGCATCAGATGCAGAGGCCAACAATACATCGGATTCAGAAATCTGTCCTACACCTTTATGAATGATGTTTACGCTAACCTCATCTTTGGAAAGTTTCAACAAGGAATCTGAAAGGGCTTCCACAGAACCGTCCACATCACCTTTAATAATGATGTTGAGTTCTTTAAAGCTTCCAATGGCCAGTCTACGACCAATTTCATCCAAAGTGATGTGTTTCTTGGTTCGCATGCTCTGCTCCCTATTGATTTGTTCCCTGGAGGTAGCAATTTCCCGGGCTTCTCTTTCAGTATCGTAAACCTTCAGTATATCACCGGCTTGGGGAGCCCCATTGAGTCCTAGTACCTGAACAGGGGTGGAAGGACCAGCTTCTGTTACCTTTTTACCTGTATGATCAAACATGGCTTTTACACGGCCAAAGTGTTGACCTGCCAACATGATGTCACCGATTTTTAATGTACCGGCCTGGATCATTACAGTGGATACATATCCTCTTCCTTTATCAAGGGAGGCTTCCACTACGGTACCTACCGCATTTTTTTCAGGGTTGGCTTGCAGTTCCAGAATCTCAGCCTCCAACAATACTTTTTCAAGCAGTTCATCAACCCCTTGACCTGTTTTGGCAGAAATTTCCTGAGACTGGTATTTACCTCCCCAGTCTTCCACCAAAAGGTTCATATTGGCCAGCTCCTCTTTTATTTTGTTAGGGTTGGCGTTTGGTTTATCAATTTTGTTGATGGCAAAGATCATAGGCACTCCAGCAACTTGAGCGTGGTTAATGGCCTCTTTAGTTTGCGGCATGATGTTGTCATCAGCTGCAATTACAATAATGGCCACATCCGTGATTTTGGCACCCCTTGCCCTCATCGCGGTAAAGGCTTCGTGACCAGGAGTATCCAAAAATGCGATCTTATCACCATTGTCCGTCATTACATCATAGGCGCCAATGTGCTGGGTAATTCCCCCGGCCTCATCACTGGTTACTTTGGAACTTCTGATATAATCCAATAAGGAAGTTTTACCGTGGTCTACGTGACCCATGATGGTCACAATAGGCGCTCTGGATTCCAGATCTTCAGGAGCATCCTCCTCTTCAACCTCGGCTTCCTCTTCATCAGATTTTGTAAATTCTACCTCATATCCAAATTCATCTGCAATAATGGTAATAGCTTCTGCATCCAGTCTTTGGTTAATGGAAACAAACATGCCCAAAGACATACAAACGGAGATAACTTCATTTACCGAAATGTCCAGTAATGAAGCCAGGTCATTAGCTGAGATAAATTCGGTTACCCGAAGGATTTTGCTTTCTTCCAATCCTTCCTCAGCGTAATCCTTCTTCCTATCAGTACGTTTATCTCTTCTGCTTTTGCTCTTGCCTCCACCGGATTTTCCACCGCCTTGAAGTCTGGCAAGAGTTTGTTTGATCTGGTCTTGGATTTCTTTTTGGGTAGGTTCCACTTTTTGGAATCTGGATCCTTTTCCTTTGTCGCCTCCTTTTTTACGACCTCCTGGGCCACTTCCTGGGCCACTTCCTGGGCCACCTCCTCTAGGACCGCCTCCTCTAGGGCCGCCTCCTTTTCCTTGGGGGCCGCGGCCGCCTTGTGGGCCGGCTCCCGGCTTATCTATACGTTTACGCGGTCTTTTCTTTTTCTCTTTGCCTCGTTCATCGGAAGAAGCAACTGGCTTGGGCTTTTTCTTTGGTTTATCCTTTGGCAGGTCAATTTTCCCCAAAACGGTAAGCCCCTTCAAAGCATCCGCTTTAGCGGAAATGACTTTTCCGGAAGCGTCCTTTTCCACTTCCTCTTGTTTTTTAGATCCTTCTTCTTCTTTTTTAGCAACAGGTTTAGCGGGCTTCTCAGCTTGCTTTTCTTTTTCTTTTGATGCGTCTTTTTGAGGGGCCTTCTCAGGTTCCTCCTTAGATGTTGGTTTAGCGTTTTCAGTCTGCTGAGGCTTCACAGCCTTAGTTGGCTCTTCTTCCTGAGCCTTGGGTGTTTTTTCTTCTTTTTTAGGCTCTGCGGGTTTTTCCGCAGCCTTTTCAGCAGGTTTTTCTGCTTTAGGGGAGGTTTTTTCCTCCTTTTTTGGTACTTCCTTCTTGGGCTCAGGCTTTTCCTCCTCTTTTTGGGTTTGCCCTTTTTTGTTCAAGTCTATTTTGCCCAATACTTTGATGCCCTGAAGCTTTGGAGCTTCATTAGACACTTTTTCAGCCTCTTTTTTCTCTGCCTTTTCTTCTTTTGGTTTTTCAGGGGCAGGTTTGGCTGGTTCTTCCTTTTCTGTTTTTTCTGGCTCAGTTTCAGATTCGGCTTTGATAGTAAAGGTCTCATTGTGACGTTTACCAATAGAAAGATGAGAAGCTTCCTCCTTTTCCTGGGCAGAGGATTTAAACTCCTTCGCCAACATGTTGAACTGATCCTGACTGATCTTGGAGTTAGGGTTGCTCTCTACATCAAAGCCCTTCTTAGCCATGGAATCCACAATCGTGGAAATTCCCACGTTGAGCTTCCTGGCTACCTGGCCTAATCGCATCATTTTTTCTTCTGACATACGCTAAAACCTCTTGCTAAATTTATTTTTGGTGTAAATGATTTGCCTTTTTACAGGCTATCCTATTTACTGTTCAAATTCCTGTTTTAATATTTTGAAGATCTCCTCTATGGTTTCCTCTTCAAGTTCTGTTCTTCTGATAAGGTCATCTTTTGACAAAGCCAAGACGCTTTTGGCTGTGTCAAGCCCTGTCTTTTTCAATTCCTCTATTATCCAACCTTCAATTTCATCAGAAAATTCAGTTAGATCCACATCTTCTTCCTCTTCAAAATCAGACAGTTCGCGGAATACGTCAATTTCATATCCCACCAATCTGCTAGCCAAACGGATATTGTATCCACCTTTACCAATAGCCAAAGATACTTGATCCGGTTTTAAAAATACAGAAAGTCGCTTTTCTTCTTCATTATTCTGAATCGAGCTTACCTTGGCCGGACTTAATGCTCTGGAAACATATAGTTCCAAATTGTCCGTATAATTGATGACATCAATGTTTTCATTTTGCAATTCCCGTACCACAGCATGGATCCTGCTTCCTTTCATCCCCACACATGCTCCCACTGGGTCAATGCGGTCATCATAGGATTCCACGGCTACCTTGGCACGCTCTCCGGGTTCCCTGACGATTTTTTTGATGGTAATCAAGCCATCATAAACTTCAGGAACCTCATTTTCAAAGAGTCTCTCCAAGAAAATAGGAGAAGTTCTGGAAAGAATAATCCTTGGATTCCCATTGACCATTTCCACTTTATGGACAATGGCCCTTACAGTGTCTCCTTTTCTAAACCGGTCTTTTGGAATTTGCTCATTTTTGGGAAGGATTAGTTCATTGCCTTCTCCATCCATCAGGAGCATTTCCCTGCCTAATATCTGATAAACTTCTGCGGAAATGATTTCTCCGACCAGCTCTTCGTATTGTTGGAATAAAAGGTCCTTTTCCAGATCCTTGATCCTTTGGATCAAAGTTTGGCGAGCCATCATCACTGCCCTTCGACCAAATTCTTCCAATTCAATTCTTTCATAAGTCTCTTCGCCAATCTCAAAGTCAGGCTCAATTTTCCTTGCTTCGGATAGGCTGATTTTGTCATGGTCCCAGATGTCTTCTGAATTGTCATCTACAATCTCCCTGATCCTCCAGATTTCCAAGTCACCCTTGTCCGCGTTGATGATCACATCAAAATTCTCATCTGTTTCGAACTTTTTACGAATCATTGCTCTAAATACATCTTCCAAGATGCGGATCATTGTAGGACGATCCACATTTTTTGATCTTGCAAACTCTGCAAATGATTCTATAAGAACTTTAGCATCCATTTTTTTTATTTAAAAGAGACTAATACAATTGATTTCTTGATTTGCTCCAAAGCTATAGGCATTTCCTGCTCAGTTGCTTTTTTGCCTTTTTCTTTTTGCTTGACCTTTAGGGTAATGGAGGAAGAGTCAGCCGAAACTAGTTGTCCTTCCAGGTGACCTCCCTCTTCCAAGGTGATTTTTAGGCTCCTGCCAATGTTTTTGCGATACTGCCTTAAGGAAGTCAAAGGATGGTCAATGCCCGGTGAGGAAACTTCTAACACATAAGCGTTTTCAATTAGTTCCTTGGCCTCCAGTTCTTCCCCAACAGCACGACTTACCCGGGCACAGGTGTCTATCTTTAATCCACCGTCCGCGTCAATTAACACACTTAACTTCTGCTTTGGCCCTCCTGGACTGATGAGGACATCCACCACAAAATGGCTTTCATCGGGAAGATGCTTGTCAACAATCTCAGTGATCGTCTGCTTTAAATTCATACCTTAATCTACCTATAATGAAAGAGGGGACTTTGTGTCCCCTCTCTTTTAAACGGCTAATACGGTACAAAGGTAGTAAATTTTTTTTCGTAAAAAAAGAAATGAATTAGCAATAAAAATCCATGTTTGATGTTTATTTTTGAAAATTCCTTTTTAATCATCCTTTTTAAAACCTGAATTTATTGGGGCCAGGGGAGTCCTCTTGGCTTACCCGGTAAATAGTTCAAAATGGGTTTAGGTTTTTAATCCTTATAGATTTTTAAAGGGTTTAATTAAATTTGCCGTATGCAACCACAAGAACTTAAGATTTACAATACACTTTCACGGGAAAAAGAGATTTTTACCCCCATTCAGCCTCCTTTGGTGGGACTTTATGTTTGTGGCCCTACCGTTTATGGTGATGCCCACCTTGGGCATGCAAGGCCGGCGGTAACCTTTGATACGGTTTACCGGTATTTGCAACATCTAAATTATAAAGTGAGGTATGTCCGCAATATTACGGATGTTGGGCATTTGCAGGGAGATTCGGATGATGGAGAGGATAAAATAGCTAAAAAAGCCAAGCTGGAACAATTGGAGCCCATGGAGGTGGCCCAGCATTATACCGATACCTATCACAGGGATATGGAGGCATTGAATACGCTAAAACCCAATATTGAACCAAGAGCTACCGGCCATATTCCAGAACAGATCAAATTGGTACAGGAAATTTTGGATAATGGCTTGGCTTATGAGGTAAATGGAAGCGTATATTTTGATGTTTTAAAATACAACAAAGAAAAGACTTACGGGAAACTATCCGGAAGGGTATTGGAGGAGTTGTTGAGTGGGAGCAGGGAACTTGAAGGCCAAAATGAAAAAAGAAATCCTATTGATTTTGCCTTGTGGAAAAAAGCTTCTCCTGAACACCTGATGAAATGGGAGTCCCCTTGGGGGTTGGGCTTCCCGGGCTGGCACCTGGAGTGTACTGCCATGAGCTCAAAATACCTGGGAAATCATTTTGATATCCATGGTGGAGGGATGGATTTGATGTTTCCCCATCATGAGTGTGAAATTGCACAGGGTAATGCCAGCCATGATGCTGATCCTGCCAAATATTGGATGCATAATAATATGATCACCATCAATGGCCAGAAGATGGGCAAATCCCTAGGGAATTTTATTACCCTGCAAGAGCTTTTTTCTGGGAAGCATGAATTGCTGGATCAGGCTTACACGCCTATGACGGTGCGTTTTTTTATTCTTACGGCGCATTATAGGTCCACTTTGGATTTTTCCAATGAAGCCTTAAAGGCTGCACAAAAAGGATATAAAAAAATCATCAATGGTTTAAGGGTGGCCAAAAAGTTGGAATTCCAGGAGGAGGCAGGAGTTGAAAAGGATGAAAAACAAATCCAACAGGTAGAAAAAAGTATTGAAAATGCTTACCGGGCCATGAATGATGATTTCAATACGGCCCAAGCGATTGGTCATTTATTTAATATCCTGAAGAAAATTAACAGTTTATATACAGGCCAATTGAAGTTTGGCCAGCTGGGAAAAGCTGTATTTGATAAAATGATCCAAACCTTCACCATTTTTGTGGAGGATATACTGGGCTTAGTGGAAGAATCTGAAAACCGTGGTGAGGAACTTTTGGAGATCTTGTTGAAGGTATATAAAGAAGCTAAATTGGCCAAAAATTATGACCGTGTGGATGAAATTCGCTCCGCATTGAAAGATGTGGGGGTAGTGGTCAAAGACATGAAAGATAAAGTGGATTGGGCATATGAAGAATAGGATTATTTGGGCGATGGCCTCGGCCTTGATATTATGGGCCTGTGGAGATAATACCGAAAAAATAACCGAAGATAAACCAGACCTTGCCGAATTAAAAAAGGAGGTTCCTGACTTCAATGCTGATTCTGCTTACCATTTTATCCAAAAGCAAGTTGATTTTGGACCAAGGGTTCCAAATACAGAAGGCCATAGGGAGACCAAAGCCTGGCTAATTCAAAAGCTGGAAGGTTATGGCCTGGAGGTAAAATCCCAGGAATTTACGGCCAGCTCCTATGATGGCAAAACATTGGAGTTGACCAATATCATTGCTTCATTTAAACCAAATGCCAAAAAAAGAATCCTGTTGGCTGCTCACTGGGATACCAGGAGAATGGCTGATAAAGACACCGAAAGAATAAATGAACCCATAGATGGCGCCAATGATGGCGGAAGCGGGGTAGGGGTTTTGTTGGAAATAGCAAGAGTGATCACTTCTTCGGAAAAGAACCCAGATATTGGCATTGATTTTATCCTTTTTGACGGGGAGGATGATGGGAAACCCGAAACCTCAAAAAGTGGTAGAAATGATGCGCAGTGGTGGTGTCTGGGCTCACAACATTGGTCCAAGAATCCGCATGAGCCAGGTTATTCTGCCTATTATGGTATCTTGTTGGACATGGTGGGGGCAAAGGGAGCCCAGTTTTATAAAGAGGGTGTTTCCATGCAATATGCAAAAAATATTGTCAATAAAGTCTGGGAAATTTCCCATATGATAGGCCACAGTGATTTTTTCCAAATGCGAAAATCCCATCCCATTACCGATGATCATATTCCTGTAAATGAAGTGGCCAAAATTCCAATGATCGATATAATCGATTATTCCCCTGATTTTGGCTTTGGCAGGTACCATCACAAGCACACTGATAATATGGAAATCATAGATAAAAGGACCTTGAGGGCCGTGGGGGAAACAGTGCTTTTTACACTTTATCAAGAATAGACTTGATCGCTTGTTTAAAGGTGAAAAAAACATTTTGGCTTTTAGGGTAAATGAAATATCCAATTTTGGCAAAATATTAATTGTTAGCTGGATTTCTTTTCTTGGTCTAAGCCCCAAAAGACCAATGTTTTATTTGATATGCTCCAATCTTTGGTTTGGTCTCAAACAATTATTTTTCCTCCTCAAAAGGCAACTTCCTAATTTTCTAAGTTACTACTTGCACACCTGTCCTTGTACTTAGTACCTAATAAATTCGAATCAATTAAATAAACCCAACTTTTAAAGTTATAAAAACGATTTTCCCGCTCCATTTCTTTAATATGCTTCAGGTGAATAAAAATTAATTATATTTATTTTTTGAATGAGTAAAGGAGATCATGAAAAAAGGACAAGTTACCATCCGCGATATCGCCCTGAAACTGGATATTTCGATTTCTACCGTTTCCAGGGCATTGCGAAACTCCCCTGAGATTAAGCTGGAAACCCGGAAAAAGGTTCTAAGGACTGCTGAGGAAATGAATTACTCCCCCAATGTGGTGGCCCAGAGTTTGAGGGTCAACAAAACCAAAACGCTGGGGATTGTAGTGCCTGAATTGGCCTCCCATTTTTTTGCAGCCAACATCAGTGGAATCCAGGATACGGCATATAAGCGAGGTTACAATGTGATGATCTGCCAGTCCAATGAAAATTACGAACAGGAAAAATCCGATATCCGAACTTTAATATCAAGTAGGGTGGACGGACTATTGATTTCACTTTCCAGGGAGACAAAACAATACGAACATTTGACCAATCTTTATGAAAAAGAAATTCCCTTTGTACTTTTTGACCGGATCTATGAAGAATTGCCGGTTACCACGGTAACTGTAAACGATACCCAAGGGGCTTACCAAGCAACAAAGCACTTGATTGGCCAGGGATGTAAGCGGATTGCATTTATGTCAGGGCCGGAAGGGCTGTATATTTGTAAAAAAAGGTTGGACGGGTATGAAAAAGCACTTCGGGAAGTGGGGATAGAAGTGGATCCCCAATTGATTGCCCATAGTGATCTCACTGAAAGAAGCAACAGGTCTCTGACTGAAGATCTGTTGAAATTGAAAAGCCGGCCGGACGCTATTTTTGCTCTCAATGACCCTGTAGCAGTCGATGTAATGAAAGTCCTTAAGGAAAAAGGAATTAAAATCCCCGGGGAAATGGCCTTGGTAGGGTTTACCAATATGCCTTTTTCGGATGCACTTGATCCTTCCTTGACCACCGTTGACCAACCTGCTTATGAAATGGGAAAATTGGCAGCCAATAATCTTTTGGATCAACTGATAGACCCGGAAGGTTTTCAACCCAGGACCATTGTTTTGGAAACAGAATTGGTTATGAGAAAATCTTCCCAAAAGAAGTAAAGGGCTGGAAACGTTTTCGGGAACGTTTTTTTCAAAAATAACGCACAAAGAGGCCGGAAAGCATTTTTTTATCTGTTATTTTGGCGATTTGAAAGAAAAAATCAAAGCCAAATAATTAAATACCAATCCATTGTCAGCATCTAACCAAACCCAAAGTGCAATTAAGATAGAGGAGACCGTTTTTGGTAAAAACAAAGACGGTCAGGAAATCCAGCTTTATACCATCATAAGTCCAAAAGGCCATAAGGCATGTGTCACCAATTATGGCGCCACTCTGACCCATTTATTTGTAATTAATAAGGAAGGCCAGCTCCAGGATGTCGTATTGGGTTTTGACAGTTTTGAAGGTTATCAATCCGAAGCTTATTTTCAATCCGGGGCATTTATGGGAAGTACCGTGGGCCGGGTCTGTAACCGGATTGAGGGAGGAACTTTTACTTTGGAAGGAAAAACCATACAGTTGGATAATTCCCATCAGGGAAACCACCTTCATGGAGGGAAAGAAGGATATGATAAAAAGATATGGAAAGCAGAGATAGTCGAAAATGGCCTTAAACTCCGCTACCTCAGCCCGGATGGAGAGGAAAATTATCCTGGAAATCTAGAGGTGGAAATATTTTTTGGCTTCTGTGATGGAGATGAATTTACTATCCATTACAAAGCAAAGACTGATAAAACAACTGTGGTAAATCTGACCAACCATGCTTATTTTAATTTGGGAGGAGATTTTTCAAAATCCATATTAGACCATGATTTGCAGGTCAATGCACCTTTCTATGTGCCTGTAAAAGAAAAAAGCATCCCGACTGGTGAAATTCTTTCCGTAAAAAACAGCCCCTATGATTTTTTGGAGCCCAAAAAAATCCGGGAATGCGTTTTTGCAGATCATCCTCAAGTGAAAATAGGAAATGGGCTTGACCAGACCTTGGTCCTTGATCAGAAAAAGCCAAATATTAAGCTTTCAAATGCCCAAAGCGGCATTGAAATGGAAGTGTCAACCTCAGAGCCTGGTGTGCAGTTTTATACTGCCAATTACTTCGATGGAAGCTTGAAAGGGAAAAATGGAAGCACTTATCATCAACATGCAGGGATTGCCATAGAAACCCAGCATTTTCCTGACTCTCCCAATAAAGCACACTTCCCTTCTGTAGTTTTAAAACCCGGAGAGGAATTTGATTCTTTCACAAAATTTAAATTCTCGATCAATAAATAAATAAAAGCAACCTAATCATGAACCCTGATACCATTGCGTCAAAATTTAAAAGTTTATTTGATCAGGATCCTATTTTGGTAAAAAGCCCTGGAAGGATCAACCTGATCGGTGAACATACTGATTATAATGAAGGATTTGTCCTTCCTGCTGCCATTGATAAGGAGATGGTAATAGCCATTCAGAAAAATGGCTCAGATGAGTGCCATTTGTTCTCTTATGATTACCAGGAATCCCTGACTTTCTCATTGGATGATTTCTCACCCATGGATGGAGGCTGGGGCAATTATGTGATGGGGGTTGTTGCCCAGATCCAAAAGGCAGGCCACGAGCTATCCGGTTTCAATTTGGTTTTTGGAGGAAATGTGCCCATTGGGGCAGGACTGTCTTCATCAGCAGCCCTGGAATGCGGGGTTTGCCTTGCGCTTTCAGAGTTGTTTGGCCTTAATCTGGAGAGAATCCCAATGCTGAAATATGCCCAAAAAGCCGAACATGAGTTTGCAGGTGTAAAATGTGGTATAATGGACCAATTTGCCTCCATGATGGGCAAAGAAAACCATGCTATCAGATTGGACTGCAGGTCCCTGGAATACAATTATTTCCCAATCGAACTTGGTGATTATCAAATTATCCTTTGTGATACCCAGGTAAAACATTCCCTGGCAGATTCTGCCTATAATGACCGGAGAAACGAATGTCAGGAAGGTGTTGACGCTGTTCAAAAAGTTCACCCTGAAGTAAAAAGCTTAAGAGATGTTACGGTGCCCATGCTGGATGAAGTTAAGGACAAAATCAGTGAGGTAGTTAATACCCGCTGTCAATATGTAATTGAAGAAAATGAAAGGCTTCTTACCGGGTGTGAAATGCTTGAAAAAGGAGATATCAAAGGTTTTGGTAAGCAGATGTACGGTTCCCATGATGGGCTTTCCCAAAAATATGAGGTGAGCTGTCCTGAACTGGATTTCCTTGCTGATTTTGCTAAATCCAAGGAATATGTAGCCGGAGCCCGGATGATGGGGGGCGGCTTTGGAGGTTGTACCATCAATTTGGTGGAAAAGGCCAAAAAAGAAACCTACGAAAAGGAAATAGCAGCAGCCTTCAAGGAAGAATTTGGAAAAGAACTCCAAATCTATGAGGTAGATGTCACTGACGGCACCCGCCGGGTGTAGGTTGTCGAATCGTTGAACTGTCGAATTGTTTGGATGTTGGATTGTGGAAGGCTTAACGTTTAACGCTTAACGATTAAAGCATTTGACCTATAACCCAACAACCAGCAACAAGCAACAACCAATTACTAATTACAAATACAATATCAAACCTAATATACCATGTCTGATTTTAATTTTGAAGACCATAGCCATAGAAGATATAACCCCTTTACCGGGGAATGGCTGCAGGTTTCGCCTCACCGTGGCAAACGGCCCTGGCAAGGACAGGAAGAAAGCACAGCAGAGGATGAAAAAGTAGAATATGATCCCAAATGCTACCTCTGTCCCGGGAATACCCGTGTCAATGGTGATGAAAATCCCAAATACGAAGGCACCTATTCTTTCCAAAATGATTTTGGTGCCCTGACCCAGGATATTCCTGAAGGGGAAATGGTAGAAGGGGAGTTTTTCCGCGCAAAAAGTGAAAAGGGGATCTGCAGGGTAATCTGCTTCTCCCCAAGGCATGACCTGACCATTCCTGAGCTGGATGTGGAGGCTGTGACTAAAGTAGTGGAATTGTGGAAAAAAGAATACCTTGACCTGGGTGCCAAGTCATTTATCAATTATGTTCAGATTTTTGAAAACAAAGGATCGGTTATGGGTTGCTCCAATCCCCATCCGCATGGGCAAATTTGGGCGCAGGAATCTGTCCCTGTAGAGCCATCCAAAAAACAGGAAAATTTTTCTGCATATTTTGAGAAATATGGCAGAAGCATGGTGGTGGACTATGTGAAGGAGGAATTGAAGAAGGATGAGCGTATCCTATTTGAAAATGATTATTTCGTTGGATTGGTGCCTTTCTGGGCAGTTTGGCCATTTGAAGCCATGATTGCACCAAAAGTCCATATTGCTTCCCTGGCAGAGATGGACCAGGTACAAATGGAAGCTTTGGCGGATGCCTATAAAAAGTTGACCATCATGTATGATAATATTTTCAAGGTTTCTTTCCCCTATTCTGCAGGCCTTCATCAGGCCATAACAGATGGCAAAGAGCATCCTGAATGGGACTTGCATATGGTATTTTATCCGCCATTGCTGCGTTCTGCCACGGTAAAGAAATTTATGGTGGGTTATGAAATGCTAGCCAATCCCCAAAGGGATATCACCGCAGAATCAGCTGTAAAAATACTGAAAAGTCAGCCTAAAGAGCATTATAAAGAAAGTGTAGCAGCTAAATAAAATAAAAGCTCCCAGGGGATTCCTTGGGAGCTATTTTTATCGGGCTGGGATCAATTATTTTTCCCCATTTCCTTGTCTTCATCAAATTCTCCGTTTTTCATTTCCAAAGAGCTTTCGATGTTCATTTTTAGTTGTTCATATACTTCTACATTTCCATCATCATCACTTGGACCTACTTCGATCAAGCCGTCTCCGTCTCCATCCACAATGGAAGAAGGATCTATGCCATCAAGCAATCTGTCCATGTAAAGGATCAAGATGAAAGTTTTGGCTCCATCTACTTCAATGCCTTTGTTAAACTTAACCTCTACTTCATCTTCAATGTCAAGAGAAAGTTCAGCAGGGATGCCATTCCAATCTGCCTTTACTAATACAGATTTTCCAAACATTTCATCATCTTCTAGGACATTCGCCGCAGGAATCAAGTTAAAATCAACCTTTCCGTAAATACCGTTGTAAACAGTGGCATCAGCTACAGGTGCAACAACTATCTGGCCTTCTTCTACCAAAGTCAAGACCTGTGGTCCTTTATTTTTAAGGTTTACAATGGTAGGCTGATTGCTTGCTTCACTGGTTGCTCTCAAGTTCAGCTTGATGTCTTCCACGGACATCTTTACATCCGTAAAGGTTAGGTTACCATAAGTAAGGCCTCCACCGCTGCTTTCGGTGGACGTGCTTGTGGCCATGGTAGCTTTCATGGATACATGGCTTTGAGTGTCGGGAGTTTCATCAGTTTGTGAACATGATGCAACAATGGCTGTGGTGGCAATTCCCAAAAAAAGCCTCTGGAATTTCGTGGTACATTTCATAAAAACGATGTTTTTGTTGGTTTAAAATAATTTATCAACCATGTTTCTCAATAAATATGCCTATTACAGTATTAATTTGTAAAATATCGGTTATATACCTAAAAATGTCGTTTTGGGCCCTTTAGTGGTAAACCATACAAAGAAGAATGAGTAAAATTGGAAATGGTTATAAAGGGGAAAAATCAAAATTGTTGACTTCATCCCCAACTTGCTAAAATGAATAAGCTATTTTGCTGCCTTTTTCTCCATCCAATTCCACTTGGGCATACACTTCTATTTCCTGTTGAAGTTCTTCCACATGGGAAATGATGCCTACGATCCGGTTTTCGTGACGGAGTGATTTGAGTGTGTTAAAAACTATTCTAAGCGCATTTTTGTCCAATGCCCCAAATCCCTCATCCAAAAAGAAAAAACTTTGCTCGGCTCTATTGAGGGATTTTACCTTTTCTGCTAAGGCTAATGCTAGGCAAAGGGAGGCTTGGAAAGTTTGCCCTCCCGAAAGGGTTTTAAGTAAGCGTTTCCTTCCTCCATTCAGGTGGTCAGTTACCCAAAAGATATTACCTTCATCAATATCCAGGCTGAGGTTGTTTTTGGTCAGCTTCATAAACCTAAGGTTGGCTGTTTGGACCAGCTCTTTGAGGTATATATTGCTGACAAACTTCACAAATCCACTGCCGGAAAAAAGCCTATTAAGCTCTTTTAAGTTATTTTCCCTGTTTTCTACTTTCCTGAGTTCCTTTTGTTGCTGTTCCTTTTCCGCGAGTTTGTTTTTTATTTCAAGGATCTTGTTCTGCAACAGGGAAAGGGCCTCCTTGGTTTTATCCAAAATGGTTTTTTGGGAAAAGTATTCCTGTTCCAAAGCGTTGAAAGTTTCAGGTTGGAAATTTTTCACAGCTTCTTGGCTTTCTAGTTTTTGGATTTCGGCCAATGTTAAGTCCTTTTGCCTGTCAAAGGCTTTTATTTCATTTGCAATTTGATCTACATCCAATTCCTTTTCCAATAGTTGGATCACAATTTCCTTATTCTCAAAGCCATGGGTATCCAGGTTTGTTTTCAATTGTGAGACCAGTTTTTGGTGATTTTCCTGGGAGGATTTTAGTTGTTTTTTAAAATTATCAAGATTGGCAAGGTTGGTGGCTTGTTTCTGCCTTTCTGCCTTTAAGGCATCCTGGGCTCTAGGTAGTGCAACCTCCAGGTCCTCGATATATTGCTTTACCTTATGAATATCAGTGTCAATTTTACTTTCTTCCACCCCCTTATATTTATCCAAAAGGTCGGAATAATGGACTTCGTTTTGTTTTGCCTCAATCCTGGTCGTTAGGGTATCCAGTTTTTTTTGTGTTTCATGAAAGGCCGCAAGATCTTTTTCCGCTTCCCTCTGGGAAGACTGCATTTCACCTCTTAATTTTTTGAGGTCCATCTGAAGTGCTTTTTCTTCCTTTAAAACCCTTTTACAGGCATCCAAATGAGCCGCCAATTGGGAAATGCTGTCCAGGTTTTTTTCTTCCAGGGGGACAATTAGTTCCCGGTTTCTTTTTGCCAGTAAATCCGTTTCCCTCTGGGATTCTGTTACTCTGGTATGAATGGTTTCCCATTGGATTTGTTTTTTCTCCAATGTAGTTTGTGCTTGGCGAATCTTGTCCAGTTGATTTTTGGTGGCTTGGAGCTCAGTGTGGTTTTTGGAGAGGAAGTCTTCGTCAAAATCAGGGTGTAGTGGAGCAGGATGGTCCTTGGAACCGCATAGAGGACAAGGTTCCCCCTCTTCCAAAACCCGGGTATAACT
The DNA here is from genome assembly GCF_030409905.1 of Echinicola jeungdonensis. Taxonomy (NCBI): domain Bacteria; kingdom Pseudomonadati; phylum Bacteroidota; class Cytophagia; order Cytophagales; family Cyclobacteriaceae; genus Echinicola; species Echinicola jeungdonensis. The sequence goes on along the minus strand of NZ_JAUFQT010000001.1, from coordinate 1,211,060 downwards.
CAATAAACCTTTTTGTTGAAGTAGGTTTTCCCGTTCTTTTTCAAGCTTTTCCAGGCGGGCATTTTCATTTTCTATGACTGCTTCAAGGGAATCGTTTTTTGAATTTAAACCCTCAAGAATTTCCTTTCGGTTTTGGTCTATTGCCTGTTTTTCATTTTCTAATTGCCTTTGGAAGCCTTCTAATTTTTCTAATTGGACAATATTTTGCTTCAATTCCCTATAGGTGTTTTCAAGTTGGCTGACCCATTCCATTTCTGGAACATCCATTTTTTCCAATTGAAGTTCCATTTCCTGTATTTTTTTGGATAGATTATCAGCCTTTTCCTGATAACTTGAAGTTTCCTTTTCCAGTTGAAGGTATTTTTGGCGTAGGGGCAGTTTTTGCTCCAATAATTTATTGAACTCCTTAACCTGCTGAAGGTCTCTTATCCTTGCCTCTTTTTCTCCTTTTTTGCCATAATCCTCGTAAAGTTTTTGGTATTTCAGCTCTAATACTTCAACTGATTTTTCATAACTTGTTTTGAACCGTTCACAGTCTGTAACGCTTACTTCATATTTTTCCAGATCAAATTCTTTTTCTTTAATTTGATCCAAAAGTGGTTTGAAATGGACCAAGGCTTTTTGGTATTGGTCCAATATTTTGCGTTGCTGTTGATAATGGCCTTCTTTTTTTTCTAAAGATGCTAGTTCATTTTTTAAGCCAGCAAGTTGTTCAGCTTTTTCCTTGATAATATTGGCCTTTTGCAAAGCAGCTTCCTTAGAAGTCAACTCTTTGGTTTGTTCCTCCTTTTTGAGAGCTAATTGCTTTTGTTGCTCCAAGTTTTCTGTTAAAAATTCCTCTGTGTACTCCTCCAAACCACCTAAAAGAGTTTCCAGTTGGATTTTTCGTTCCCTGATCTGGCTCATCAGCCTTTTGGTTTTATCAGCAAGATCAAACTTTTCCAGTCCGAATAACTCTTTCATCATATCGGCCCGCTCTTTGGGTTTTTGCTCAATAAAATCCCTGAATTTGCCCTGGGGGATGATCACCGTTTGACGGAAATGTTCCATTTTCATGCCTACCAGTTCCTCCCCTTTTTGTTCAGTAGGTACCCAGGAACCATTGGACAGATGATAAAAAATGTGCTCTGCAGGTTTTATATTGTCAAAATTCTTGGGATCTCTTTTTGCCTGGTAACTTGCTTTATAAGTGTTTTGGTTGTTTTTGCCTGCATTAAATTCCAGGGAAATGGAAAGAACGGAACTCTGCAAATTGACCATGCTGTTTCTCTCCCCTCTGTTGGAAAGCCTTTCAGTGTTGCCATAGAGGGCCAGCAGGATGGCTTCCAGGACAGAGGATTTGCCACTGCCCACCTGGCCGAAAATGCCGAATAATCCTGCCGCCGTCAATTGTGTGAAGTCAATGGTCTGCTTTTCCTGGTAAGAATAGAGGCCCTGGATTTCAAGTTTAATGGGAATCATGAAGGGTCGTTTTGGCTGATAATTTCGTTAAAAAGGGAAATGATTTCTTCGTTGGGTTCCATACCATTGGCACTTTGGTAATAACGTTTAAACAAGGTGTTCATGTCCTGACTGAGGTCCTGAGCCTGAAGCCCTTTATTGAGTAGGGCTGATTCACCTGTTAGTTTAGGGATCAAATTGACAATTCCATCATGAGCCTTCATTATTGCCCTTCGGGTTTCCGCTTCAATGGATTGTTCGGTTTCAAAAGTAATTTCCACAAAACAGTAAGGGTTTTTCTCAAGCCATTGCAAAGTGTCTGGAAGGTTGGTAAAGGTTTTCTGATAAAGCGGCCTTCCTTTCGAAAGAGTGATGGACTGATAATTTACCGGCTGATTGGGTAATGCTTCCACTAATACCACCTTTTTTTCCTGGTTAGCTTCGCTAAAGCTATATGCCAAAGGGGAACTACTGTAAACTACCGGACAAGGATTTTTATCCACTGAATGGTACCTATGCAAGTGGCCAAGGGCAGCATATTGGATGGGGGCAGGAATCAAATTGCTAAATAAGGCTTGTGTTCCCCCCACATGTAAAATGGGTCTTTCGCTTTCGGGTTCCTCCTGGGGTTTTTCTCCTTCCTTCATAAAGAAAAAGTGGCCCAGAAATAAGTTGACCCCATTTTCATCGCAGTAATTATCTGCGGTGTTTTTCCATTTTTCCTTTAGAACATTTCGGAAAGCTACTTCTTTATCCATTTCACCTAAGTATTGCTTGAGCAATACTTCATTGGCATAGGGGGCCAGGATGATCCTGACCGGGAAATCGAATCGGGGAAGTTTTAATTCCATAAAACCCTTATCTGCCCGGATAAGCTCCAATCCACTTTCCAACTTTCCGGTAGTAAATTCCTGGTCATATTTACTGTAGAAAAAAATCCCCAATTCCCTGGTCAAAGGGTCTGGGGCAGCAATAAATTGGGTGCTGTCATGGTTGCCTGAAATGGCAATGATGGGCCTTTTACCGTCATTGGATAATCTTTTTAAAGCTTTATATAGTAGCTCAACGGCTTCATGGCTGGGGTTAAAAGTGTCAAATATGTCCCCGGCAAGTAATATCAGATCTACCTCTTGCTGATCGGCAATTTCAATTATTTCCTGTAGAACCAGTTGTTGTTCTTCAAGGCGGGAATATTCCTGCAATCTTTTTCCCAAATGCCAATCGGCAGTGTGAAGGATTTTTAGCATATATTTATGGGGAATAAGTTCTTGATATACCAATTTCAGATTAAATTTAGGACCTTAATATTTGGCAAGCAAGTCTATTAGTTATTGGTGACATTTATTGGCATCAAAATTGATATGCCCGAAAATTATGAATAAGGTGATTTTCATTCTAAGCTGTTGCATGTTATTGATGATCAATGAGGTTTGGTCTCAGGAGGGGATTGTTAAGGAGGAAACTTCCTTAGTGATCGAAGAGGGGGTGGCCAGCTATTATGGGAGGTTATTTCATAACCGAAAAACCGCCAATGGGGAGATATTTGACATGGACGGTATGACAGCTGCACATAAACACCTTCCATTTGGTACCAAACTTCGGGTAACTAATTTGGTCAATGGGAAAGAAGTGATTGTTAGGGTTAATGACCGCTTGCCCAGGAATTCCAAACGAACAATTGACTTGTCAAGAGGGGCAGCCAGGAAACTTGAGATGATAAAAATGGGCCTGGCTCCAGTAAAACTTCGGGTTTTAAAAACTGAAGGTATTGCCCGGTTGCTACAGTATTATGAAAATATTCCTGAAAGTTTGCGATTAAGGTTATACTACCAGCCTTTGGATTTTAATAAAAATACGGACTATATCTTTAATAGGTTTCCATTTGAGGATAATATAGATTTAATAAACTGATCAAGGCCAGTATTTAAGGTTTCTATTGATTCTTGAATGCCATCCATTTAATTCCTTATTGAAAAAAGAATAAACCCTGTTCTATTTAATGATTAATTCCCTCCATATCCTTTTGATTGGTTTGGTACTTATTTCCTTATCCTGTCAATCAAACTCTAAAAATAATGGCCCTCTCGCGAAATTGGAATTGGAAATGGTTGATTCACTAGTTATAGAAGTGGAGGAGCCTTTAGTGATTGATGATTATTCTTCGCAAAATGGCTGTTTTCTGATGAGAGGGGTGGAAAGCCGAAAACCTTATTTGATAGATAAGAACGGGACGGTTTTAAAAGAATACGACATACTTAATGAAGGGGAAAACGGTATTGGTGCCAATGGCGCTTTAGGATACCGTTTTTTGGATAAGGGCCACTGGTTGGCCCAGGGGTATTACGACGGTTACCATCTTTTTGATATGGAGGGGAGGAAGATAAATAAATTCCCTGCCGTTTATAAGGAAAGGTATAGTATGCGGGTATACACTTATAGGACGACCTTTCATCCGTATATAAAAGAAGGAATTCCGAAAATGGTCGGGGAAGAATCCAATTCATTTGACCCAGATCTATTCAGCCCAGAGGAAATAGGTCCCGCATTCTATGATTCGGTCAAAACCATTTTTAATTATAATCTTCAAAATGGGGAAATTGATTGGTTAGAAACCTATCCCAGTGGATGGAAACCCAAAAAAACTGAAACCTATGTTGGGAAATCCTTGCCATTGGTTGCCTTTGAAGAGGTTCAGGAAGAACTTGCTTTATTGCCTACCGTAGGAGATCAATTGTTTTTGTATGATTTCTCCGGTAAAGATCCCGTTTTAGAAGATACGGTAATTTTAAGCCACCGTTATCGTAGGAATGTTTTGGAGGAATATCAGGGGGAATCCGTAAAGGATTACCCTTCCTTTACGGATTTAAGAATTTGTAAATCTTTTATTTTAGCAGGTTTCAGTACTAAAATTCCCCAGGAAGTCCTTGCTCAATTGAAATCTAAAGATGAAAATTTTTATCGGTCAGCAGAATTTGAAATAGCTAAAAAACAATATGTCCACCCGTATTATTTACTGATAAAAAATGGCAAACAAGTGGGGGTAATAGAAAAAACTGCTGAATTTGGAACCCTGGACCATTTGGATGCTGATGGTAGCCTTTATTTTAACGATAATTTGAAGGGAAAACCTCAAAGAAATGTCAATGTTTTTTATCAATTGAAAGTTAAAGAATAAGTTTTTTTGTCTTCAATAATGATTTTTTATGAAAAATGTTGATAATTTTTAAATATGTTTTTCGCAACCGGATTCGGTATGTTACATATGGAATATGTAACAATATTTATTAAATGTTATTGAATCATTAATTAAAAAATTTTTTTTTGTTAATGTATTTGTAATTAAAATCCCTGTCGTTACGTTTGAATTACAATCACGTGATTAAAGTACCTGCCCAAAATAACTAGCCTCAGCAATTGGCGAAAACCTACGGGGTAAGGCAAGAGGTTTGCGACCAGTGATGGTCTTTTATGTTAAACCTTAAAATTTTAAAGCCTTGAGATTAGTTATTGCAACTTTAGTAGCATTATGCATTTCAGGAAGTGCGTTTGCCCACAATACAGGTCATACTGACCTAAACAAAGAGAAAGGAAAGAAGTCAACTGTTCTTCTTGAAAAGATAGGAGAGAAAAAATCCAGTTAAAGTATTTTTCCGACCCTACCGGTAAAATTATGGTAAAGATCAAAGATGACTATAGCGGAGTGATTTTTAAGGATGTTATTAAAACGGACAAAGCCTTTTGAAAGAACTACGATATGTCAGCTTTAGAGGAAGGATACTATGGATTTGAAGTGTATTCTAAAGAGTATGGGACCATTGAAAACTTCAAGGTGAATTTGGATGAAAAGAAAAAAGAAACATCCAAGTATTTTACCAAAGTGAAGGTAATGGATGATTTAAAGGTAGCCTTGCTTGTAAAATCTTTTGATGCCTCTAAGAAATATGTTCTAATTCTAGATAAGGGACATGTAATATATAAGGATACTTTTGAGGGTACTAAGTACGGGAAGCTATTTAAGATAAAAAAAGTAAGGTCATTGGATGACCTGGTTTTTGAGGTAAGGGATGATTATGGTTATGGTAAATACTTATCCGTCCTTTAATCAAGAATAAAAAGATTTTTTGAAGCCGCCTGGAGACAGGCGGCTTTTTTTCTGTAATAATCTGATTATTGGGATTAGGTTTTGATGAATAATTGAAATTGGGAGGTTAACTGACTTTAATCAATTGAAATTTATTTGGTCAGAATATGGTCTCTTCCAACGTGTGATCCGTATCGGTTCCTTGAATGTTTAGAAAACTAGAACTATAGGGAATAACCACCTAATCAAAAGATAATTTGAACCTAGATTATGGCAATATCGAATCTATAGGTGTAGGAAGCCGCTTCTTCTATCTGTTCTTTGACTTTTTTGGACGAGTGTAAATTAAAGTTCTGTCTAATAGAAGGTTTGAATTAAAATTTTGGAAAAAATATTTTATTGATTGTAAATCGAAATAAAATTTTAATAAAATATAATAATTAGGCTATAAGTTTTGATAAAATGGGTTTGATGGGTTTTAATAAATGAAAATGTGTGATAATTAAAATTCAATAAAAGGTCTATATAGTTTAATAATTGGTAATAATAGATATTAATCATTGGTATATTTGCAATGAATATGTCTTTTTGTTATGTTTGTTATAGATCGAAAGATCAGAGTGCCTGCCCAAAATAACTAGCCTCAGCATATGGCGAAAACCTACGGGGTAAGTCAGAGGTTTGCGACCAGTGATGGTCAATCATGTTAAACCTTAAAATTTTAAAGCCATGAGATTAGTTATTGCAACATTAGTAGCATTGTGTATTTCAGTAAGTACATTTGCTTGTAAAACAGGTCCTGCTGACCTAGACAAAGAAAAAGAAAAGAAATCAGCACTTCTTATTGAAAAAGTTGGAGAGAGAAAACTTCGGTTAAGGTCTCTTTCTGATCTAAATGAAGAAATTTTGGTTAAGATTACAGATGGCCAAAGTAAAGTGCTTTATAAAGAGGTTATCAAAGGAGATAAGATCTTTAGAAAAAACTTCGACATGTCTGCTTTAGCAGAAGGGGCATATGAAATTGCAGTGTCCACCAAGAAACAAGGTGAGCTTGATAACTTCAAGGTGTTGTTGGGTGAACGACAAAAAGAATCCAAGTACCTTGCTCACGAAAAGTGATTCTTCCTTCTAAAGAGCCGAAAAGGTTTCTGTAAAATCCCATGAAGGGAGTAAAAACTGGAAAATATCTGTTTCTCTTTTTATTAGAAAAAATAAGATATTTGAAGCCGCCTGGAGACAGGTGGCTTTTTTTGTTGGAATACCTGGTTATTAGGTTGGATTTTGAGGATTTCATGTGACTGGTTGGTCATTTGGGAAGAACAAGTTGGTAGGATTCTTTGGGGGTGTTAAAACTAATTTTTATGGCCTGGGTAAAAAAAACTAAATTCAATAATTTTTCTTACTTCAATATAAAGATCAAGATGGTTTGCGAATTGGTTGTTTAATTGGTTCCAGTCAAGTGGTGTCTATTCCGGCGATGCTGGGCCAGTGTTTCCGGCGTATACTGGGCCACGGATTCCGGGAATCATTGGGCCACTTTCCAAGTGCAATAATAGGGTTAAAATTTAATTGTCCAACTTCTTTTTGCTTCTCATGGATTCTCCTTCCAGTTCTATCCTATGTGAGGAGTATACGAGCCTGTCGAGCACGGCATCTGCAATGCTGTCATCACCAATGGTTCCATGCCATTGGCTGACCGGTATCTGTGATGCAATGATCGTTGAACTTTTCTCATAGCGGTCTTCCATGATGTCCATAAGGGCAATCCTGGCCTGCCCATCCATCGGGGCCAGACCAAAGTCGTCCAAGATGAGCACATTGGTTTTTTCGAGCTTTTTGAGCAGTTTATGGTAGGTACCTTCCAGCTTGGCCAATCTTACCGCATCAAAAAACCTGGCCGTATTGTAATAAAGCGTCCTGAACCTGTGCTGGCAGGCCCTGACCCCAAGACACTGGGCCAGGTAACTTTTCCCGGATCCGGTGGCCCCGGTAAGGATGATGTTCGTCCGGTTTTTGATGAAGGCCAGTCCGAGCAATCTCTCAAACAGCCCCCTGTCCAGGTTACGGGAGTTATGGTAATCAATGTCAGTTGCCGCAGCGGCCTGTTTAAACCCTGCCTGACGTATGAGGTTGTCTATGCTTTTGTTCTGCCTGTACTCCCATTCGCTGTCCACTAGAAAGGCCAACAGTTCGTCGGCCGACATGTCCTGATAGAGATGTTCTGTCAGATTCTTGTGGTAAAGTTCCGCCATGGTACCCATGCGCATCTGTTTCATTTTTTCAATGGTGTTGTGTTCGTTCATAATTCATTTGGTTGGGATATTATAATTCGTTTCATCAAGAGGGCGGCCTGTCAGCTGTAGGAGCCCCTGATGTTCTTGTGACCCGGGGTTAAATGATCCTTGGCAGGAGGCAGTTCCTCGAGGTCCATTTTGTTTTTAAGTATCCTTTCAAGGGTATGGTAGGAGGCTTTTTCGAAGCCCAGTGCCCGTTTACAGGCCCTTTCCAGACGCTCCTGTCCATAGCTTTTCAAGAAGGAAAGAATCCCCTGTGCCTGTTTGTAGCCGATTTCGGGATAGGTGTACTGGCCGATCAACGTTCCGATATACTCCTGGGTGTTCGGACCAACTTTTTGTGCCCTCCGGTCAAAGTATTCCGGGCTCCAGTCATTGTAGTATTGGTGGTTGCTGGGCATATGTTCCCCGATGGTGATGTACTGGCCTTGCCGGGAAGCCCTTTTGTGGGATGCGATCCGCTCCTGACGGTAAAATATCTCCACGGTGTTCCGGTTGTACTGTAACTCCACGCTCTTGCCCATATAGCGATAGGGACAGCTATAATAGTTTTTGTCCTCTCCCAGGTAAACATGGGAGGATTTCTGGACGGTGGCCTTTTTATAATAACGGATGCTGTAGATGCTTTTGGGAAGGGGCTGCAGGAACTCCTTTTCGATGTCCAAAAACTGGCTTCGCCTGCTGCCCTGTCCATGGCTGAGCAGGTAGTCATTGTACTCCTCCAGTTTTTCTGCAATGGCCGCATTGAGCTCCTCCAGGCTGAAGAAGGTATGGTTGCCCAAGGGGTAATAGATCCGTTGGTAGACCAGGGTGACCGAACGCTCCACGAGTGATTTGTCCTGCGGGCTATAGGGCCGGGCAGGATCAAGGGCGCAGCCGTAATGGAGGCCAAAATCCGAAAAGGTCTTGTTGAGGACCGGGGCATATTTTGAGGCCTTGTCCACTGCTGATTTGAGATTGTCAGGGACGACGGCATAGGGTACCCCGCCCATCCAGCCCAGACAATAGACCAGACAGCTGATAAAATCCTCCCGTTTTTGGCTGGGCACCGCCCTTATGTAAGTGTACTGGCTGCAGGGCAGGACACCAACAAAAACCTCTACGGCTATCTGCTCCCCAGTCCGGCGGTCAACGTAGTGCAGCTTCTTTCCGCAAAAGTCCACGAAAAGCTTTTCCCCGGCACGGTGGGACAGCTTGCCACTGGCGTTGTTGCGCTTCTTCCATTGCCGGTAGTGCCAGGTGAACTGGCTGTATTTATAGCCTTCCGGATTTTGGGAGATATATTCCTTCCACAGTACCTGCAGGGTACAGCCGGGCTTTTTCATCTCCCCGTCGATGTGGGGAAAACACCCCGAGAGATGCTCATAACGTTCCTTTTCGGTCTGCCCTGTCTCGGTGAAAAGTTCCTGTAGATCTTTGCCGTCAAGGGAGAGCAGTTCCCCGTACCCAAGGGAAAGATCCCTGAAACGCCTGACATAACTGTCAACGGTCTTTCGGTTGACGCCCAATAGGTCTGCCACTTTTCGGTTGCTAAGCCCCTTCTGCTTGAAGGTGATCAAACTTCTTAAATCCATGATGTCTATTCTTTGTCCTGCCATGTAGTTGCTGTTATTCGACTACAAGGCTAATAACTTATCATGGAAAGTGGCCCAATGACCTCCGGTACCAAACAGCTCGGGAATCCTAAAATGGCCCAGTGACCTCCGGAAAACCGACTCTATTTTTGGCCCAGTGATTCCCGGAATGGCTGGCCCGCTATCACCGTAAACCGTGGCCCAGTGACCTCCGTTTTAGACAAGTGGGATTGTTTTTTATCCGAATTTAGTTTTCTCTCACCTTGTGGATGCTGACCGGGCTGTGAGCTTTTTTTGAGGAGGTAATAAAATCATGGCCAAAAATCTTCTAATCAAAAAATAATTTTAGCATAGGCAATTGTTGTGTGGTAGTGGGTTTCTGTCTGTTGCTTGACTTTTTTGGCAGGTGTAAATTAAAGTTCTGTCCAAAAGAAGAAGTTTGCTTTAAATTTTGTTTAAATATTTTATTTAATTAAAATAAAAATAAAATTTTGAATTAATTAAATAATAAGAATTTAAGTTTTGGGGAGGTGGATTTGGTAAGTTTTAATAATTGGAAATATTAAATAATTAAAATTCAATAAAATAGGTGTTGTTTTAATATAATGATAATTATATATGTTTTTTTATATATTGTTTGCAATGAAAACGTATTTTTGTTATGTTTGTTATAGATCAAAAGATCAGAGTGCCTGCCCAAAATAACTAGCCTCAGCAAATGGCGAAAACCTACGGGGTAAGTCAGAGGTTTGAGACCAGTGATGGTCAATCATGTTAAACCTTAAAATTTTTAAGCCATGAGATTAGTTATTGCAACATTAGTAGTATTGTGTATTTCAGGAAGTGTATTTGCTTGTAAAACAGGTCCTACTGACCTAGGCAAAGAGAAAGAAAAGAAACCAACTCTTCTCATTGAAAAAGTGGGGAAGAGAAAACTTCAGTTAAGGTCAATTTCTGACCTGGATGAAGAAATTTTGGTCAAGGTTAAGGATGGCAAAAGTAAAGTGCTTTATAAAGAGGTTATCAAAGGAGATAAGATCTTTAGGAAAAACTTTGACATGTCCGCCTTAGCAGAAGGGGCATATGAAATAGAAGTATCTACCAAAAAACAGGGTATGCTTGACAACTTCAAGGTGTTGTTGGGTGAACGACGAAAAGAAACTAAATACCTTGCTCACGAAAAGTGATTTTTCCTTCTAAAGTACCGTCAAGGTTTCTGGTAATTCCAATGAGGGAAATAGTGCCTGGTAAATGATTTAATTAAAAAAAATTGGAATTTTGAAGGGGTTGGTGTTTGAGGTAAGGGGAATGGGTTGTAATTTACCTGCCAGCCCTATAATAAAAAAAGGAAATAGAGGCTGTCTGGATTCAGACAGCCTTTTTTTAGTATTAGTTCTTTGTAATGAAAAGGGCATTTTGCAGGTTTCCTATGATGGTGAGGTAAATATTACGGTTGCCATCCTGATTGGTAGGCTCAATCTCAATTGTGCCATCATTATCCCCGTCCACAGCCAAACTCAGGTCTACTTCCTGAAAAAGCCGGTTAAGGTCAAAATTTAAATATACATCCTGGTTGCCTTCCAAGCTTAAACTACTTCCCTCTGCAGCAGCATTTAAAATTTCTTCACCATTAGTGTAAATGGAGAGTAGTTGCTCATTGACATTCCCTTCAATCAAAAATGTTTTTTCGAACATTTTGTCCGCTTCAGTTAGGCTTTCATCCTGTTTAAACTGAAGGGAAATCCCTGAATAGTTTCCTTGTTCTACCATTACTGTTCCAAGTGGCTTGCTAAGTGGGAGGGCACTATTGACCAGGTTTAATTGGAAATCAGTGCCTGCGGATATAGGAACCAATATGTCACTATCCCCTTCACTGGAACCTTTCAGGTTTACATTTCCAAAAGCAACATCCATAGAAATGATATTAGCCCCGGAAATAATCCTGGCATTTTCCTGGTTCTCATTTTCAGCAATGGCCCTGGCATGGACGTTTAAATTTGCTTGGGGGGATTCTTCAGATTTTTGGTTACAAGAAATCATGGCCCATCCTGAAACGGCCATTAGCCCCATCATCATTAGTCTTTTAGTCATCATAATAATTGGTTTGGTTTCTTATTCTGGTGCGCCAATGTTTGTGCCATATATTTTTCAAATGGAAAATATAAGTTTTCATTCAGGTAATTTTGGTAGCTTCTACGAAAGGATATTTAGATTCACCAAAGGAGGGGGTAATGAAAGAATGATTAGAAAATTGTTTCGGAATGGTACAGTGTACTGTCCGATTAAGGACAATATTTGGTGGAAATTGAAACAAGTAAAAGCTTGGATTTTTTTTCTCAAAAAAAAAGTAAATAAAAAAATGTTAGCTCCTTTCAACTTCCCAATCCCATTCAAATATTTTGTTTTTGGTCAAAAGTGTTCGGTATTAAAACAATTCTTCAGGCAATGGTTCGGAATTGGTACAAAATAATGGCGAGTTCAGTGTGCCAAAGTAGTGAAAAACACAAAATATTTGTTGTAGTATATAGGTTTTCCTTTATAAAAATTCTCTTATGAAGCTTATTTTACCAATTGGTATGTGTTTGGTGTAGGTGTAATTGTAAATCAAAAAAACAAATCATCACTAAAATACACCTTGCCATGAAAACCTTATTCACTTCTGCTCTCTTATTATTAGGATTGGTTATTATAGTAGCAGCAAATCCTGTTGAAAAAAATTTAAAATCGTTTACCACGGTTGAAACCTCACATAAACATGTTTATGTCCATTTCAGCGATGCGGTTGGAAAAGTGTTCGTTTCCATTTATGACAATAAAAATAATCTGGTTGTAAAGGGTAATTATGAAATTAAAGAACCGACCATTATCCCATATAATCTTTCAGAACTTCGTCACGGTAATTACCGCGTTAGAGTAAAAAAAGGGGGAGAGGAAGCAATTTATAGAGTTACCACAAAAAGTGTAGAAAGTACAAAACTTCCCATGGTGGCCTATGGAAAAGTAAAAGATCGTTATACCATCAATATCATGGTGCTTGGTATTGAGGAGCCAGGAACCCAGGTTGATATCTTTGATAATGATAATTGCAGAATTGGTTCGGATTGGGTAAATGTTTCAGAAGGGTTTACCCGGGACTACCATTTCAAACACATTGAAGCTAGGGATATTTATTTCCGAATCAAAGATTCTCAGGGAAGAACCAAGTATTTGTACTTTTGATATCTTCCAATTTTGTTACAAGATCAACAGGGGAACCCCTTAAGGGTTCCTTTTTTTTAATAATCAGCCAATTGAATCAATTTTTCCTTAAACCTTTTTGCAGGAAGGAAATTTTCCTCAAGGGCAGCTGAAAAGGGGACAGGGGTATCCAGACTGCCCTCCCGCATAACGGGACCATCTAGCATTTCAAAGCAGTTTTCGCTGATCCAAGCTGCAATTTCTCCACCTATTCCTCCTGTAAGGCAATCTTCATGGAGGATAATCACTTTTCCCGTTTTCTTAACAGTGCTTTTAACCGCCTCCTTGTCCCAAGGTAGTAATGACCTTAGATCTAAAAGGTCAGCGTCCACCTTAGTTTCCTTTATTGCATCCAATGCCCAATGGACTCCCATGCCATAAGTAATGATGCTTAATCTTTCCCCTTTATTTGCCAGATTAGCTTTCCCTATTTCAACTTCATAGTATTCTTCAGGAACATTTCCATGGATGGAACGGTACAGTGCTTTATGTTCAAAATATAAACATGGGTTTGGATCCGCGACGGCAGAGGCGAGCAGGCCCTTTGCATCATAAGGGGTGGAGGGGTAAAGGATTTTTAAACCAGGTGTATGAAAAAACCAAGCTTCATTGGATTGGGAATGAAAAGGGCCGGCTCCGACCCCTGCCCCAGTGGGCATACGGATGAGGACATCTGCTTGCTGGCCCCAACGGTAATGGGTTTTTGCCAGGTTATTGACAATTTGGTTAAATCCACAAGTCACAAAATCTGCAAATTGCATTTCCACCATGGCTTTATACCCCTGTATGGAAAGCCCCAGGGCAGAGCCTATGATGGCACTTTCACATAATGGCGTATTCCTGACCCTTTCTTTTCCGAACTTATCCTGTAATCCATCAGTAACCTTAAAAACTCCACCATAGGTGCCAATGTCCTGGCCCATTAGAATAAGATTGGAGTGCTTTTCCATACATTGTTTTAATCCATCACTAATGGCGTCCACCAATCTTTTCTCGATGGATTTTTCGGGATGCTTTGGAGGAACAATTTCAGGGCTTGGATGATAAATGTCTCCCAATTCAACTTCAACATTGGTCTGTATGGCTTCTTCCTCAAAAGCCATTTTTAAACCTTTTTCAATGGCTGATTTTATTTTAAGGTCGATTTCTTCCTGCTGTGAGTTGGTAAGTAACCCTTTATCTTTGAGAAAAGATTGAAAATTGGATACCGGATCCTTAGCCTTTCCCTCCTCAAAATAGCCCTCAGGGACATAACGGGTTCCCGAAGCCTCTTCATGTCCACGCATTCTATATGTTAAAGCTTCAATTAAAACAGGCCTCGGCTTCGTTCGAATATCCTCTGCCCAGTTTTTGATACAATCATAAACCTCCAACACATTGTTGCCGTCGATTTTTTCCGTTTCCATTCCATATCCAGGACCTTTGTCCGTAAAACTTTTGAAACGGAATTGTTCCTCACTGGGGGTAGAAAGGCCGTATCCATTATGCTCCACCAAAAATATAACTGGCAATTGCCAAACGGCTGCTACATTCAGGGCTTCATGGAAATCCCCTTCTGAGGTGGCCCCATCACCTGTGATGGCTAGGGTCACTTTATTTTTTCTTGATAATTTATGGGCCAGGGCAATTCCATCCGCTATAGCCAGTTGTGGGCCAAGGTGAGAAATCATTCCCACAATATGGTGGGTTTTTGAACCAAAATGGAAACTCCTGTCCCGGCCTTTTGTAAAACCAGAAGGTTTTCCCTGAAACTGGGCAAACAAGCGGTTCAAAGGAATCCCACGGCCGGTAAAAATCCCCAGATTTCGATGCATAGGAAGGATATATTCATCCTTTTCCAGGGCCATAACTGCTCCAATGCTAATGGCTTCCTGGCCCCATCCGCTAAACCATTTGGATATCTTACCTTGCCGGAGGAGAATCAGCATTTTTTCTTCTATTCTTCTGGGCATTAACAAGGCCTCATAAAGTTCTAGCAAAGTACTGTCCGGGTAAGATTTCCGGTCAAATTTCATGGGAAGGGTTTTTTCTTGCATGATATTTTTGGGATTTGGCAAGGCAAATTAAAGCAAGTTTGCCTGAAAGCAAAGTTGCTGTTAAGGGCAAATGGACCAATATTATTTTTAATTTCCTTAAGGCCTCAATGAAAGCAGCTTAACTGAAAATAGATGTATTGATTAATTTTGTTGCGATAATTGGCTTTAGGTAGCTTGGAAATAGGAGGAGGGAGTCAGAACTTAGCCGACAAGACTTTGGTTTAAATTACAATATGGAAGAAATCCTGATAAAAAATATGGTTTGTCCCCGCTGCATAATGGCGGTGGAAGATTCCCTCCAAAGGGAGAAGATAGGTTATGAAAAAGTGATGCTGGGGAAAGTTTTTTTGCCCATCCAGCCCACTCAAGATCAATTTGAAAAATGGGAAACCCAGTTAAATAAATTGGGTTTTGAAATTCTAAAGGCCAAAGAACACCAAAAAATAGAAACCATAAAAAACCAATTACATCAGTTACTTCAAAAGGATGAAATCTCCGGTGAAATCAATATGTCGGAATGGATTACCATGCACCTTACTGAAGATTACAGTAGCTTGAGCCATCTTTTCAGTACCTTGGAGGGGGTAACTATAGAAAAGTATTTTATTAATCTGAAGATAGAAAAGGTAAAGGAATGGCTTTTTTATCAAGAACTAAATTTAAGTGAAATGGCCTGGAAATTGGGATACAGTAGTGTTCAGCATTTGTCTTCCCAGTTTAAAAAAGTTACCGGTATGACCCCTTCAGAATACAAAAAGTTAAAAGAAAAACCCCGGAAGGGAATGGATGAAGTATAAAAAATGAATTGAGCCCTGAGTTAGATTAAAATAAGGATTCAAAAGTAAAGACAATGCTGTCGATTTGATATTGGGTTGTTTTCCAATTCGACAATCTTAATAAAAAAAAAGCCCGGTTTTTTCCGGGCTTTTTGATATCAAATTTCGTGGTTGGGTTTTAAAACAACCGGAGACCTAAAGAAAGGATCAACTGATTTTGTCTTTGGTCGGTAGGTATGCCGCCGATACTTTCTGCCTGTTTGCTCAAAGCCCCCTCATATTTTAGGTCTATGATCATATTGGATATGTCCAAGCCAATACCGGCTTGATATCCAATTGTGGAATTATTAAAGTCAGGTGATTCATCTTCCGCAGAAAATTCGGAGTTCAGAAGGAAACTGGCAATAGGACCACCTTGGATCCGGAAGAAATCCGCCAACTTAAATCCTACCATTACTGGCACGTCCAGCCTGTCAAAAGAGGCTTCAAAGGTTCTTTGTTCCGGCCCTTGGGTTTGTTTTATTTCCCCTCCTGTGTTGGTATATAAAACTTCCGGTTGTACATATAGGGAATTACCGCCCATTCTAACGAAAGCACCCACGTGATAACCTAATTTATCACTGCCACTTTCATAACCGTCTCCATCAACACTAATGTTTCCTTGGGAAATACCCACTTTTGGACCAATAGAAAAGTCCTGTGCCTGAACAGCACCAATGGCTAAAAATGCCAGAATAACGAACAATACTTTTTTCATTGCTTGGGTTGTTTTAAGTACAATACTACTTTACACTAACGCAATATTCAAATACCTTGCCAAGAGAAATTGCCCTTGGCAAGGAATAGTATTATCCACTTACTTCTTCTTTATTTTTTTCTGTGACTTCCACTGGCTCCCCTTTGATTTGGTCCTTGATGGCATTAGTGTATTTTTTCAACTCTTTTTTCACTTGTGGGAACAAGAGGAACAGTCCGATCATGTTAGGGAATACAAGTGCCAAAATCATTGCATCAGAGAATTTAACCACTGCGTTTAGGGTGGTAGATGCTCCTACAACAACAAAAAGCACAAACAATACTTTGTAAGTTAAATCGGAAGTCTTGCTTCTTCCAAATAGGTATTTCCATGACTGCAAACCATAATATGACCAGGAAATCATGGTGGAAAAAGCAAATAGGATAATGGCAACCGTTAATACATAGGAGAAATTAGGAATGGCTGTATCATAGGCCATGGTAGTCAATTCTACCCCACCAATGGAAGCTCCTCCATCAAGTAGTGTTACGTTTCCATTTCCATCTCCACCGTACTTAAAGACACTTTGCATATTGCCTAATCCTCCATCAATGTTGAAGAAGATGATTACCAGAGCGGTCATCGTACATACAATAACGGTGTCAATTAGTGGCTCAAGCAAAGCAACTACACCCTCACTTGCGGGGAACTTTGTTTTTACTGCGGAGTGGGCAATAGCAGCAGATCCTGCACCTGCTTCATTGGAGAAGGCCGCGCGCTGGAAGCCTACTATCAATACCCCAACAAAACCGCCTAAGCCAGCAAATGGAGTAAAGGCGCCTTTCATAATCAATCCAAATGCATCATCAATATAGTCATAATGGGCACCCAAGATAACCAGGGAGGCAAGTACATATATGATGGCCATGAAAGGGACAATTTTTTCAGTTATGGTGGCAATCCTTTTGATTCCACCAATGATTACAACCCCTACCAGGATAGCCAAAACAATACCAATGTAGAAACCATAGGTCCTGAAATCAATTCCCAAAAGGTGGGAAAGCTGGGATGCTGCCTGATTGGATTGGAAGGTGTTTCCCCCGCCAAAGGAAGCGCCGACACAGAAAATGGCGAAAAGACCTCCTAGTGCCTGGCCTAAACGGCCTTTTTTACCAATATTTTTTAGCCCTCTGGAAAGATAGTACATTGGGCCACCGTAAACGGTTCCTTGGGAATCCACGTCCCGGTATTTTACCCCCAGGGTACACTCCACAAATTTGTTACTCATTCCTAGGATACCACAAACGATCATCCAGAAAGTTGCTCCAGGACCACCAATGGCAATTGCCACTGCCACTCCGGCAATGTTCCCTAATCCTACGGTACCTGAAACTGCAGTAGCTAATGCCTGAAAGTGGCTCACTTCCCCCTCCTTACTTTCATCGACCTCTTCACCCGCTTTGTCAGGGTCTTTGTAGTTTTTCTCTAACTCATCATACTTTCCCCTGACCGTATTGATAGAAAGCCTCATTTTGGTGAAGGCAGGAAAGCTGAAATAAATGGTGAAAAAAGTAGCACCAGAAACCAACAGAATGAGGATAAAGGGAATACTATAATCCCCAATTGGGATTGGGTACAACACAAAGCTTTCCCAACCATCTGCAATTGGCTGGAAAGACTGGTCAATGCGCTGTGCAAAACTCAATTCTTCCTCTACAGGTGCCTCCTGAGCAAATATGCTAAATGGCATTAAAAAAAGTAACAAGGATAGAAATCTTCTATACATAATGATTCTAAGTTTGATTGTGTTTTTGGATTATTTGGGGAATATCCCCCTGTTTTCATTTCCTTTTACCATCAATCTCATACTCATCCAATAAGACTTGATGAATGCAAATCAACAATAATGCCTCAAGGATAGTTTCATCGACTTGTTCTAGGGAATTCATTGATAGCCTGTTGGTTAAGTAATGTGTTAGGCAGCCAATGAATTGTTTTGACGGTATTAAGGTTGAAAAACCTGTTTTTTCAACAATTGGCTAAATTAAGTTGTTTTGCCAGAATTGCAATTCCTTCTTTAAAACTTTTTGGCTTAAATTTTAACTGATCCTTCGCTTTTTCTATAGAAAATCCCGTTTTGAGGGGCCTTTTTGCTACTTGAGTAAAGGTGCTGGAATCGACTTTTTGGATCTTGGAAATATCTAATTTAAAGAACTCAGCAGTCTGTATGGCCATTTGATAGGGGGTCAAAAGGTCCTTTCCAGAAATATTAAAAATGCCCTTTGCTTTTTTTTCCGCCATTAAAATGCAGCCTTCCGCCAAATCCTCGGCCAAAGTGGGGGTGCGGAGTTGGTCATTGACCAGTTGTAGGGTTTTGCCTTCTTCTAGGGATTTTTTTACCCAAAGAATAATATTGGAACGGCTCATGTCATGGGAAATCCCATAAACCAAAACGGTCCGGGCAATGCCCCAGGAAATGTTGGAGCTTTCAATTATTTGCTCGGCCTGGAGCTTGGTTTCCCCATAATAATTGATGGGGTTAGGCTTAGCTTCCTCAGTATAAGGACCATCTGCTCCATCAAAAATAAAATCAGTAGAAAGGTGGACCATATAGGTTTGATGTTGCTCACAGGCTTTTACCAAATGCTTTATGGCTTCAACATTTTGGAGGTAGCAGGCTCCCTTTTCTGATTCACATTGGTCCACATTTGTCATGGCAGCGCCATGAATAAGGATTTCCGGCTTATATTGGTCAAATACCTCTTGCACATCACCAGCCTTTGTGATATCCATGGAACAATAAGTATAACCTTTCCATGAGTGGGGAAGTCTGCATTTTCCCCTACCTGTGGCAATGACATGGAATTTATCCTTTTCCAGGAGGTTTTTAACCAATTTCTGGCCCAAAAGGCCATTGGCTCCTGTAATGATCAGGTTGGGTTTATTCATTTTTTTGGTATTCAAATCCGTATTCCTCGGTGATTTTTGTTTTTGAAACCTCCTCGACAGTCACTGTGATATAAACCGGATCAATTGGTTGGTCTTTGGCATTGGTTTTTTCTTCGGCAATTTTATCAACAACATCCAGGCCTTTGACCACTTTTCCAAAAACTGTATACCCCATTTCATCCAAATGAGGAGTTCCACCCACTGAAGTGTAAGTGGTGATCTGTTTGGGACTTAATTTTTTATCCAGGTTAAGGTTATAAAATTCCTCCAAATATGCTTTTTTGGAAAGCATCAGGTCATTAATTCCACTGAAATCCCCGAATTCATATAATTCTTTGTATTGATTTTCCAGTGGTTTATTGCTTTCAAGGCCAATATACTTCATGAAAGTTTGCTGCAACCTTTTCATATCAGTGACCAGTTCTTTTTTGTCATAAACTTTACCCTGAACAATATAAAACTGGCATCCACTGGACCTCCTTTCGGGGTTGATATGGTCTCCTTGCCGGGCAGCACCCAGGGCGCCTTTTTCATGGATCAGGTCCTCGACTGGTTCCGAAGGAAGCGTGTACCATTCTTCTTCAGGTAATTCTTCTTTATTGAAAACATCACCTGCCTGGATCATGAAATTATCAATTATCCGGTGAAACTCGGTGGAGTCAAAACGACCTGCTTGAGCAAGTTCGATAAAATTTTCCTTGTGTTTTGGGGTTTGGTCATAGAGCACTGCATAGATATTTCCATGTCTGGTTTGGATCTTAACCAAAGCATCCTTTTCTGAAGTACAGGAGCTGATCCAAGTGGTGAGGGCCAGGGCCACAATAAACAGTTTTTTCATTATTTATGGTTGATTTCCTTTTTGATCTCTTCCAATATCTTGTCCCCTCCTGTATGTAGTACTTGATGGGCAAGGTCAGCCCCCAACTTTTCCGCATCATTTACTGAGCCTTTTACTTCCAGTTGAATACGTTCTTCTCCATCCAGGCTGATGATTCCCCCTTCCAGTGTTAAATGATCCTCATCTACCCTTGCCAAGCCAAATACGGGTATGCTACATCCTCCTTCCAGGACTTTTAGGAAACTTCTTTCTGCTTGTAATTCATATCCAGTTTCATAGTGGTGGGTGGCTTCTATGATTTTATTCTTCAACGACTCATCCAGATTTTTATAGGCTTCTACTGTAATAGTTCCTTGTCCAACAGCAGGAATAAATTCCTCCAGGGAAAGTTCATGCCTTATCAAGCCATCATAGCCCATCCGGTGAGCGCCAGCATAGGCCAATAACAAGGCATCGCAGGCCCCTTCTTTCATTTTTCTAATTCTGGTCTGCAAATTTCCTCGAACTTCAGTCGTCCTGATATGGGGATAATAATGTTTCAAGGTAGCCACCCTTCTGGTAGATGAAGTGCCTAGTACCAATGGTTTTTCTGGATTTTTGTAATCGATTTGCTCATGGTGGCTTAGGATGATGTCATTTACTTTTTCTCTTTTGGTAAAAGCAATCAGCTCAAACCCTTCTCCAAGCCTGGAAGGCATGTCCTTGGCACTATGTACAGCAATATCCACTTGCCCACTGGCTAGTTGTTGTTCCAGTTCTTCTGTAAATACCCCTTTGCTGCCTATTTTGGAAATGGCTACATCCAGGACTTTGTCCCCCTTGGTTTCTATTTTGACAATTTCAGTATCAATACCCTGTGCATTCAATAAATCTGCAATATGGTAGGCTTGAAAAAGGGCCAACTTACTTCCTCTAGTTCCTATTTTGATAGGCTGCATTATTCCTTAATTTTTCTTTTGCTAATTTTTTTATTGACTGACCTTTCAATGTAATCTACGATTTTATCGGCTACATCGACCCCGGTGGCTTTTTCAATCCCCTCAAGACCTGGAGAACTGTTGACCTCCAGGATCAAAGGGCCCCTGTCGGATTGGAGCATGTCCACTCCGGCAATAGCTAGGCCCATGGTTTTGGCAGCTGTCAATGCAGCTTTTCTTTCTGAAGGGGATAATTTGATCAGGGTAGCTTTTCCACCTCGGTGGAGATTAGAACGGAATTCACCTTCCTCACCCTGGCGCTTCATGGCCCCAACTACTTTTCCATTGACCACAAATGCCCGGATATCTGCTCCTTTGGCCTCTTTAATAAATTCCTGAACGATGATCCGGGCTTTTAAACCATGAAATGCTTCTATAACGGATTGCCCGGCTTTTCTGGTTTCTGCCAATACCACACCCAAGCCTTGGGTACCTTCCAGTAATTTAATGATCAAAGGGGCGCCCCCCACTCTTTCTATCAAATGTTTTTCTCCCCCTTTGGAAAAATTGGTGAAGGCAGTTTTGGGCATGCCGAGTCCTTCCCTGGAAAGGTTCTGCAAACTTCTGAGTTTATCCCGGCTTCTGACTATGGCTTGAGAGTCCACAGCAGAAAATATTCCCATCAGCTCAAATTGCCTGACCACGGCCGTACCATAAAAAGTGACGGAGGCCCCAATTCTAGGAATGATGGCATCAATGTTTTGTAATTTATTGCCTTTGTAAAAGATGGAGGGGCCTTCCTGCTCGATGATCAAGTCACAAAGGGAATGATCTACTACCATGGCCTCATGGCCTGCTTTTTCAATTGCCTGGTAAAGCCTTCTGGTTGAGTATAAATTGGGGTTTCTGGATAATATGGCAATTCTCATTTCAGCGAAGATTTATGTTTTTTGGAAAGGTTTACTTCATCCACATCTACTAAAAATTTGCCGCTAAGCATTTTCCTGCCCAATAGGATGGCATTCCGCATTTTTGACCGGTCAGACAGGGTGAATTCAGTTTTAAATTCTTCCCCAAACATAAGTACTTTTGTGCTTACTTTATACCTTATCTCTGTTTCCCCAAAAGAATTTTTCACCTTTTTTCTGGAATATTCTGTAGTTTGGAAAACCTGATCTTTGTAAAGGCGGTGCTGGGGAGAAAGCAAGCGAAATTCCAATACCTTTTTTCCGTTGGTTTCATTTTCCTTGGCATACTCACAGTGGATGGCATTGGTATATGCTCCGGTGTCCACTTTGGCAGAGATAAGCCTGTATCCCCATTCAGGAAGGCTTATTTTTTCCCGTCTCCCTATGGTGCGTTTTTTCATGCCGTCTCTTTTTTTCTAATCACCCTTGACAGGTTCAAAGA
The DNA here is from genome assembly GCF_030409905.1 of Echinicola jeungdonensis. Taxonomy (NCBI): domain Bacteria; kingdom Pseudomonadati; phylum Bacteroidota; class Cytophagia; order Cytophagales; family Cyclobacteriaceae; genus Echinicola; species Echinicola jeungdonensis. Next base: position 1,188,772 of record NZ_JAUFQT010000001.1, on the reverse strand, counting down.
CAGGTCAGCAAATAGAATTTTGGCATTAGCATTTCTCTCCAGGTGATAATGGGCTTCATTGAGCAATTGGTACATGCGCAAGATTTTATTTTCCGTCAAGGCATTAAGGCTAAACTTCTCAATAAATTCCTTGTCTTCTGGAGGTGTTCGCATCAGAACCTCCAATTGACTGCGCTGAAGTAAACATTCACGCAGGACATTAAGCCCGGTTAACAACAGCCCTTTTTGAGCCTCTTTGTCAAATGTCTGAAAATTATCCGCCCAAACTACGATCTTTTCTATTTTTAGATTGTAGCACGCCCTCATCCAATCACCAAACTTTGCTGTATTTTCATCTACTACCTGTTCTGCAAGCCGGTATGCTTCTCTCATATTGCCATTTGCAAGAGGAGCAATGTGCTGTGCTCCCTCCGGAGAACAAAGGTCCTCGGCTATCAAATTGTTTTTTACTTCCTCATCAGAGTAGGTCCTTACCAGAATTTTCTGGGTACGGGACAAAATAGTTGTCAATAACCTTTCAGGTTGAGTGGAGACCATCAGAAACAGGGTTTTTTCCGGCGGTTCTTCCAACACCTTTAACAGGGCATTGGCTGCAGCGGTGTGCATCAGTTCCGGCATCCAGATGAGGATCATTTTATATCCTCCCTCAAAGGATTTTAAAGATACTGTCTTGATAATTTGCTTAGCAGCTGCCTTTGATATGTTCAATTGTTTTTTTTCAAATCCATTATGGTAAATCCAATCCTGAAGGTTTCCATAAGGTGATTGCAGAGCAAATTCCCTCCAGGGTGAAAGGACATTTACTTTTTTGTCTTTACCATCGTCATCTTCCTTGAGCAGGCTTCCCGGGAGAGGGAAGGTAAAACTAAGGTCCGGGTGGATCAGTTTTTTCATTTTCTGACAGGATCCACACTGCCCACAGGCATCAGATTCCCCCCGGTTTTCGCAATTGATATAAGTGGCCAAAGCGAGGGCCATGAGCAAGTTTGCAGAACCTTCAGGGCCATGAAACAACAAAGCATGGGCTAAGTGGTTTTTTTGGATGGCCTGAACCAGTTTTGCTTTGGTTTCTTCTAAACCTGGGATGGAGGAAAATAACATATCTATGTTTTGTTCAATTAAACTTCTTTATCCCAAATCCTGTAAGGACGGGAAGTATCAAAAACCTTTTGGATGATTTGCCTTTCTTTATCATCAAATGATTTTCCTCGTCTTTCCATAACTTTCATGGCCGTTTCACTAAACTTTCTGATTTGGAAAGTAGTGAAACCAGATGCTCCTCCCCAGGAAAAGGAAGGAATAAAATTCCTGGGAAATCCATCTCCGAAAATATTTGCACCTACCCCAATGACTGTACCTGTATTAAACATGGTGTTGATACCACATTTGGAATGGTCGCCCATCATCAAACCACAGAATTGAAGCCCGGTATTAGTAAATCCACCTTTGGTGTAATCCCAGATTTTCACTGGCGCATAATTGTTTTTCAGGTTTGATGTGTTGGTGTCCGCACCCAAATTGCACCATTCCCCAATGATGGTATTGCCAATAAAGCCATCATGGCCTTTGTTGCTGTAGCCGAAAATAACTGAATTAGCAACTTCACCGCCGACTTTGGAGTGGGGGCCAATGGTGCTGTCTCCCCTCATTTTGGCTCCCATATTAACAGTGGATCCTTCGCAAAGGGCAAATGGACCTTTGATCAAAGCCCCTTCCTGTACCTGGGCATCTTTCCCAATATAAATAGGGCCGTTTTCCGCATTGAGCACTGCGGCTTTAATATCGGCTCCTTCTTCCACAAAAATCATCTCAGGATTATATACAATGGTGTGTGGATCCTGGATACCAATAGATTTTCTATTGGTGGTGATCAGGACAAAATCCTTTCTTAACTCCAGGGCATTATGTTGAAATATGTGCCAGTTTTTATGGATAAGGGTAAAATCCCCTTCGTATTCGATAGCAGTTTTGCTTTCTTTTACATTGTCAAAATTGAAGTTTTTGGGATTATCAACCGGACTGGCCAGAAGAATTCCCTCCTTCCAAAGCGCTTGATCAGGTTTTAGGGTTTTTATAGCTGACACCAATCCCTGGTCAGGGCACAATCCTCCATTGACAAATAAACTTTCTCCATCAGGCAGAGGAAATTTCTCCCTCAGGTAATCCTGAGTATAATAAGTACAGTCGGTGGAAAAGTGTTTCTCCCATTTTTCCCGAATGGTCAATATCCCGACCCGTATTTCAGCTACTGGGCGGGTAAAAGTAAAAGGTAAAAGAGATCCCCTATAGGCAGAGTCGTCAAATAGTGTGATTTTATCCATGACACAAAAATAAAAAAGTCTCCCGGAAATCAATTTCCGGGAGACTTTTTAAAACTCCTTTTACCAAATTAAGATGGTAATTATTTCTTTTTATATCTTCTGTTAAATTTCTCTACCCTACCGGCAGTATCCAAAAGCATTTTCTTACCAGTGTAGAATGGGTGGGAGTTAGAACTTACTTCCACTTTGTAAAGTGGGTACTCTTTTCCGTCTTCCCAAGTAATGGTTTCATTGGTTTCGATGGTGGATTTGGTAAGAAATTTATATTCACTAGAAGTGTCATAAAAAACCACCTCTCTGTAATTTGGATGAATGTCTTTTTTCATGGTAATCCCTATTTATAGTATAATGTCACTTTTTCAAATGGAGGCACAAAGTTATCCTTTTTTGTAAAACGCTCCAAATGTTTATCAATGAATTATTTACCCAATTGTAAATCACTTGTCTTTAATGAGGCAAATATCGGGAAATTTATTGGTTAATAGGAAAATAATTCTTGGATTAAATTCGTAATAGGGTTTTTGGTAAATGGGGAATGAAAAATCTTTTTCTAAAAGGGAAGGATTAAAATGCCAATAAATTTATATTAGTTGCTGTTTAATTGTGTAATAAACTAGCCTGATCCGGATGAAAAAATTTTTATTGATTCCCCAGTTCCTTTTTGGTCTTGTTTTATTTGCCGGCGCACAAAGTGCCTATGTGCCGTACAAGTCTGATTATTACCATTTGATCAACAGGTATGAAATTATCCAAGGGGAATTTACTGACCAATTTCATACTGGATTTAAACCCTATAGGAGGGATCAGGTAGCAGGGTTTGTTGGGGATTTGTTGAGCCAACCCTTGCCATGGGGAAATGTTGACCGGTTCAACCTTGAATATTTGAATACTGACAATTGGGAGTTTGCTGAAGGAGAAACGGCCATGTCCAGGAAACCCTTCCTGAAAAAATTGTACAAAAAGCCATCTGATTTTTATTACTACCACGACGATGTGGTGGATGTACATGTTAATCCGGTTATTTATTTAAGGGGAGGGATAGAATCCGGGGAGGAGGATTTTAATTTTCGCAACACCCGTGGTGTTGCTCTTAGGGGAAGCATTGACCGAAAAGTTGGCTTTTACACCTTTTTGAGTACCAATCAAGTGGTTTTCCCCTCCTGGATTAAAAATTATATCCAGAAAAATGGCGCTGTTCCCGGGGAGGGCTTTTGGAAACCCTACAAAGACAATGGTTATGGCTATTTTTCAGCTACAGGCCATATTACTTTTCCAATTTCTAAACATATTTCTGCCCAGCTCGGTCATGATCGCAATTTTATTGGAGAAGGATACCGGTCAATGATCCTTTCTAGCTTTTCCAACAGCTATATGTTTTTTAAACTGAACACAAAAGTCTGGAAATTTAACTTTACCAATATGTGGGCCCAGTTAAATGCCGATGTAATATTAGATGGAATAGGCCGTCCAACTGATGGGGATTATCCCCAAAAATGGTTTTCCCATCACCGGCTGGGTATTAATCTGGGGAAACGGTTTAATCTTGGCGTTTTTGAATCCATAATGGCCAGTGATTTTGAATGGAGTTATATGAATCCTGTTATTTTTTACCGATGGGTGGAACATCAATTAGGAACTCCGGATAAGGTAATGTTGGGTACGGATTTTAAGTGGAACATGGGCCGGTCCATGCAGTTGTATGGCCAATTTGCCCTGGATGAATTTGTTTTCAAAGAATTTTTTGGGATAGATGGAAAGAATTCCAGAAGGAATAAACATGGAGTTCAGCTAGGTTATAAGTACATCAATGCTTTTCGGGTGTCCAATTTGGATTTGCAGTTGGAATATAACCAAGCCAGGCCTTATACTTATCAGGAAAAATTTGAGCATCAATCATTCACCAATTACCGAACTCCTTTGGCCCATCCTAGGGGAGCCAATTTTAGGGAATTTGTGGGGATATTACGATACCAGCCGGTTCCCAGATTATTTATTAAGGGGACAGGGGTGTTTCATGAATATGGAGCGGACCCAGATGAGGAAACCAATATGGGTGGAGATGTATTGAAAAATAGATTAGAGAATATTGGGGGTTTGGGTTTATTTGGTCATGAAATTGGCCAGGGAGTTTCCAATAAAGTGGCAATGGGAACATTAAATTTTTCCTACATGCTTCGGCACAATTTATTTTTGGAGGCGGCCCATACTTATCGTAAAAGGACGGCTGAGGACCTGGATGCTCCTGAGACAGCTCATTTTACCAGGATGGCTATTAGGCTTAATATCGGTAGGGAAGAATATAATTATTAACTTGCAAGCCTAAATAAAGCTGGAGAGTTAAACACTGATGAAGACATATTTACGCATTTTGGCCTATGCCAGGCCTTTTAAGCGACATTTTCCAATTTATATTATTTATGCATTATTGGCCATTATTTTTGGGCTTTTGAATTTCACCCTTTTAAAGCCCCTGTTTGATGTGATTTTTGAACAGGTAGATCCAGCTACCCTGGATCAATACCTGGAAAAACCTGAATTTTCCCTGACCATCGAATATTTCACTCACCTTTTTAACCATTATTTTATTAAGGTTGCTGAGGAGTTTGGGAAGTTTGGGACTCTTGTTTACGTCTGCATTATCATTGTTATATCGGTATTTTTGGCCAATTTATTCACCTATCTTTCTGGGGTGATTTTGGCCAAAGTCAGGGCCAATGTGATCAAAGGAATGCGGATGCACATTTTTGATCAGGTCAGCAGAATGCATATGGGATATTTTTCCCATGAAAGAAAGGGGGACCTGATGTCCAAAATGACCAATGATGTGCAGGAGGTTGAAAATAGTATTGTGCAATCCCTAAGGGTGGTTTTTAGGGAACCAGTGACCATTATTATTTATTTTGGGGCCTTGTTTTTCATGTCGGTAAAATTGACCCTTTTTACCATATTAATCATTCCCATTTCAGGGGCGATTATCGGTGGCATTACCAAACGGTTAAAGAAAAAAGCGGTGGAAAGTCAAGAATCACTGGGAAGAATTGTCAATATTTTAGATGAAACCATTGGCGGAATGAGGGTGGTAAAGGCTTTTGGTGCCAGGGGCTATGTTTACAGTAAATTTGACCGGGAGACCGATCGTTATTCCCAAGTCAATATCTCCATGTCACGCAGGAATGAATTGGCTTCTCCCATTTCACAGTTTTTAGGGGTTTCAGTGGTTGCCGGGATTTTACTTTACGGAGGTAGCTTGGTCCTCAGCAATAAATCTAATCTGACAGCAAGTGAGTTTTTGGCTTACATTATTATTTTTACCCAAGTCCTGAACCCGGCAAAGGAAATTTCCCGGGCCATGAGCAATATCCAAAGAGGGCTTGCTTCCGCCGATAGGATATTTAAAGTTATCGATACCCAACCGGAGGTCAAAGAGGTGGAATCCCCAACCCGAATAAGTGGATTTAAGGATAGTGTTAGGTTCAATAAGGTTGATTTTGGCTACGATCAACATTTGGTCTTAAAGCAAATTGATTTTACCCTAAACAAAGGAAAAACCATCGCTTTGGTCGGCCCATCTGGAGGGGGGAAATCCACCATTGCAGATCTTTTACCAAGATTTTATGACCCCACCGGAGGTAAAGTTGAGTTGGATGGACTCGACATCAGGGATTATAAAGTGGGGGATTTGCGGAAATTGATAGGGATTGTTACCCAAGAATCTATTCTATTTAATGATTCGGTATTCAATAATATCGCCTTTGGCTTAAGTGACGTTTCAGAGGAACAGGTGGTTGAAGCGGCCAAAATTGCCAATGCCCATGAATTTATAGTTCAGTTGGAAAAAGGTTACCAGACCAATATTGGGGAAAGGGGTAGCAAACTTTCTGGAGGCCAAAGGCAAAGACTGAGTATTGCAAGGGCAGTACTGAAAAATCCACCCATTTTGGTGCTGGATGAAGCAACTTCTGCATTGGACTCTGAATCAGAAAGGTTGGTGCAGGAAGCCCTGACTCATCTTATGAGTAACAGAACTACATTGGTTATTGCCCACCGTTTGAGCACTATTCAGCATGCAGATGAAATTTTGGTAATCCAAAATGGAAAAATTGCGGAAAGGGGAACTCATAAGGCGCTGATCCAACAAGAAGGTTTATATAAGAAACTTTCCTCAATGCAGTCAGTTTAGTATATTAGGTGTATAACTTAATTTTAAAGATATGAAAAAAGTGACAAGCATATTTCAGCTTTTACTCGCGCTATTTTTTGGAGTGGCCTTGGTTTTCTTCCTGGCTTTTGACAGCGTAAGAAATGGTTTTGGCATACAGGAACTAACTGCAGGAAATGTGGTAGTCTGGCTTTTGGTGGGCTTAGTTTTGTTTTTGATTTCGTGGTTTTTCCAATCCATGTATACCAGTAGTCTTAACCGGAAGATAAAAAGGTTAGAACTGGAAAGAAACGAAATCAAAGCCAAATTGTATGATTTGGAGAAAAAGACAGGGATCAATCAAGATAATGAAAACAAATCCAGTCAGGAGGAAGATAGAGAAAGCTCGGTGATAAAGCCCCGCCAAAATTTTAAATAATAGCCTTCGTTTCAGCCTGTTTAAAAAATAGTATATTAGGAAATCTTAAGGTAGATTTCCTTTTTTAATTGGTAATAATTACAGTTAACATGGTAGCAAAAACTTTTGGAAGCTCTGTTTCAGGCGTTGACGCCAAGTTGATTACAATTGAAGTAAATGTTGGGCAAGGGACAAATTTTTATATGGTCGGTTTGCCCGACAGTGCAGTAAAAGAAAGCCAACAAAGGGTGGAATCTGCATTGAAATATTTTGGATTCAGAATGCCCAGGCAAAAGGTTGTGGTCAATTTGGCCCCTGCTGATATTCGAAAAGAAGGTTCATCCTATGACCTCCCAATAGCCCTTGGAATACTTAAAGCCTCAGAGCAGGTGGGATTTCCTGAACTGGAGGAGTATATCATTATGGGTGAGCTTTCTCTGGATGGGCAGTTAAGACCTATTAAAGGGGTATTGCCAATTGCTATTGAAGCGCGGAAAAGAGGATTTAAGGGATTTATCCTTCCTCAGGCTAATGCTTCAGAGGCCTCTATTGTGAATAACCTGGATGTGATAGGGGTGGATTCCTTGGAAGAGGCTATTGGATTTTTGGAAGGTGAAAAAGATATTGCTCCCACAGCATCTGATACCCGGGATATTTTTTACGATTCTTTGGAGGATTACGAATTTGACTTTGCTGATGTCCAGGGACAGGAAAATATTAAAAGGGCTATGGAAATTGCCGCAGCAGGAGGGCATAATGTAGTGATGGTGGGGCCTCCAGGTGCTGGGAAAACGATGATTGCTAAAAGGTTGCCTTCCATTTTGCCACCCTTGACCTTGCAGGAGGCTTTGGAAACAACCAAAATCCACTCTGTTGCAGGTAGATTGGGTAGGGATGCCGCACTGATTGCCCAACGCCCCTACCGGTCTCCTCATCACACCATCAGCGATGTGGCCTTGGTGGGAGGGGGAGGAAACCCTCAGCCTGGGGAAATTTCCCTATCACATCATGGTGTTCTTTTTTTGGATGAATTGCCGGAGTTTAAAAGAACGGTGTTGGAGGTGATGAGACAGCCCTTGGAGGAAAGGCGGGTCACCATTTCCCGGGCAAAGATAACTGTGGATTATCCTGCTAATTTTATGCTGATTGCAAGTATGAACCCCTGCCCTTGCGGGTATTATAATCACCCAGAGAAAGAGTGTGTTTGTGGACCTGGGGTGGTACAGCGGTACTTGAACAAGGTCAGCGGGCCATTATTGGACCGGATAGATATCCATGTGGAGGTTACTCCGGTAAAATTTGAGGAGATGACAGCCACCCGTAAAGCCGAGAACAGTAAATCCATCCGTGAAAGAGTTGTAGTAGGAAGGGAACGTCAGATGAAAAGGTTTGAAGGGGAAAATAATATTTACTGCAATGCTATGATGCCTTCTCATATGGTGAAAGATGTATGCCATATTAATGAAGCTGGAAAGGTTTTGCTTAAAACGGCCATGGAGAAATTGGGGCTTTCAGCCAGAGCTTATGATCGGATACTAAAAGTTTCACGGACCATTGCCGACCTTGCAGAAAGTGAAGACATTAAAGTGGAGCATTTGGCCGAAGCTATCCAGTACAGGAGTTTGGACCGCGAAGCTTGGGCAGGTTAAATAACTGATTTTGAAAAAATAGGAAAATACAGGTATTTTTTTTAAATGTATCTACATCCAAAATAAATAAAAAACCAGAATAATTATATATAATTATTTAGTTGAAAAAAATTGTACTTTTTTTAGGTGATATCTTTGTGATTAGTAAAACTTATGTTTTTCTTTGCAAGCAAAAGTTGTGATCACCCATATAAGTAAACCTCATCCAACTTATTCAACACACTTTTTTAAATAAAGTCAGTTAATAAAATAAGCGGCCACTTTTAATAAGATGGCCGCTTTCTATTTATGCCAACTAGGATAAAGCTTGTTCCCAATCCTCCAACAGATCTTCCAAATGTTCAAGCCCCACAGAGACACGGATCAAATTTGGAGGAGTCGGGGTATTGGGGCCTTCCACAGCAGCCCTTCTTTCAATCAGGCTTTCCACTCCCCCTAAACTGGTTGCATTTGTAAAGTATTTTAGCCGGGAAATTACCCGGTTTGCTTCTTTGGCTCCCCCTTTGATCAAAAATGAAAGGATCCCGCCGAACCCTGACATTTGTTGAAGGGCGATAGTATGGCCTTCATGATTGACCAGCCCTGGGTAATATACCTTTTCAACTTTAGGGTGCTGATCCAAAAATGAAGCTATGATACCGGCATGTTCAGCATGGCCTTTCATCCGGTAAGCCAGGGTTTTCAATGAGCGGGTTAACAAGTAACAATCCCAGGGTGCCATCACGGCTCCACCTATTCTTTGCACTTTTCTAATTTTCCCCCAAAGTTCATTGGGTTCTTTTGTTACCAATATTCCTCCCAAAATGTCACTATGCCCACCCAGGTATTTGGTGGCACTATGCATGACCATATCAGCCCCAAGTTTTAATGGATGTTGAAAAACAGGAGTGGCAAAAGTGTTGTCACAAACAGTGGCAATATTGTTGAATTTGGCGATTGCAGTAAGGACATTAATGGGGCAAATTTTTAATAAAGGATTGGAAGGGGTTTCCATCCAAAGTAATTTGGTATTGGGTTGAATATTATCCTTAAAATTTTCCTGGTTGGCGAGATCGGTAAAAGTGATTTCCAATTTGTCTTCAAAAATTTCTTCCAGTTGAGCCCTTAGCCCATGGTACATATCATCAGGGGCAATGACATGGCTGCCATGAGGTAAAGCTTGGAATACCGACATGGCGGCAGCATTGCCAGATGAAAAGGCTGCTCCTTCGCTTCCCATTTCAATTTTTGCCATCAGGTTTTCCAGTGCCAACCTGTTGGGGTTATTGATCCTGGAATACAACATGGAGCCACCTTGGTGCTCAAAAGTGGTAGAAAGGGTAATGGGCTGTATGACTGGTTTTTGGCTGTCGGTTACCAGGTTGCCCCCATGTATAGCTAAAGTTTCAAATTTCATGGGAAGGGAGTTTTATTGAATAATGAATGATTAAAACCCGCAATTGTACAGCGGGTTTTTTAAAAGTCTTTCAGAATAAGGAAGGTAAAAAAATAGAATTTAATATTTTATCCAGAAATCAAAAAAAGCTGCCTTTAAGAAGTAGGCAGCTTTTGTAAAAATGAGCATTTTTATCTGATCCGGTCCACAGATTTTACCAGCATTTCATCTTTTCTTATAAATCGGTTGGCAATAATGTTAAATACCATTGCCAGTACTATACAATAAAAACCGATCAAAAATGAGCCACTTGCAGTGAGGTTGAGTTCTGCATTAAAGGTATAGGTAAGATAAACAACCAGGCCCAGGTTGATAACCATGACAATGGAATTAATCATATTTAAAAACATCTGTTTGGTCCTGTTTTTAAACTGTGAAAGGCTAAATAGTGCAATCAATGCTGCAACTATGGAAAGGCTGCCCAAATAAAAGGTATTGTTCTGGGTAATGGTTTCCCCGGATTCCATATCTACCTGAGTCAAGCTCCAAGCCGTTAAAGTTATAGTCTGGCTTTGGTCTTCAGTTATTTGGGACCAAATGGGGAAATACGTTGCCAATATCATGGCCACGGCCACTAGGAATAAGAAAATCGTTTGTACGCGCTGTATCATGGTGAAAATTTAAAACTTTTGACAAAGAAACGGGGTAATTTGAATATTCGCAAGGAATAGGCATAATGCACGCTTAAATTCCAATGGAATAGTATCTTTGTGAGTCAGATGGAAACACAACAATACAGGTATTTTCTGGAATTGGCCTATAAGGGGACAGCCTATCATGGATGGCAGATCCAGGCCAATGCAAATTCGGTTCAGGAAGAAATCAATAAGGCATTAAGTACCATACTAAGGGCTCCAATTGAAACAATGGGGAGTGGGAGAACGGATACAGGAGTTCACGGAAAACAACAATTTCTTCACTTTGATTTTCCGGAAATTTTGGATAAGGGGGTATTTCTAAAAAAAGTAAATGCTGTCCTTCCAAAAGATATTGCTATTTATGACCTATTAGAAGTAATTCCAGAAGCCCATGCCCGATTTGATGCCATATGGAGAAGTTATGAATATCACATCTCTTTGCAAAAAAATCCGTTTGAAGAAGAACTGTCTTGGTTGTGTTTTTACCAATTGGATATTGAAAGAATGAACGAAGCTGCCCAATTATTGCTATTGCATAAGGATTTTGAATGTTTCAGCAAAGTTCAAACGGAAGTGAATCATTTCCAATGTGAAATAAAAAGGGCAATTTGGGAACAAAAAGGCCATCATTTGATTTTCCATATTACGGCCAACCGTTTTTTAAGGGGAATGGTCAGGGCCATAGTTGGCACGCTGGTGGAAGTGGGTACCGGAAAGCTTGATTTAGATGGATTTAAAAAAGTTTTGACCAGCAAAGACAGGAGATTGGCTGGATCTGCTGCTCCCGCCCATGGATTATTTCTAAGTTTTGTCCAATATCCTGCAACTATATTTAAAGGAAAGAAATCGTTTTGAGTCTGGATAAAGAAAATATCAAAAGTGGGGATATCATTGATACCCATGTTTTACGCAAACTATATCAATTTGTAAAGCCCTATAAGGGGAGGTTTTACTTTTTGATATTATTGACCATAGCATTGGCAATATTGGCACCCAGTAGGCCTTATTTTATCCAAATTGCCATAGATGATTATGTAGCTCTTGGAGATCAGGAAGGATTGGTGAAGATTATTTATTTATTGGTGGGGTTGTTGGTCCTCCAGGCTTTGGTCCAATGGGCACATACTTTTTTGTCCGGCTGGATAGGACAGGTAATTATCAGGGATATCAGGATAAAACTATATAGGCATCTTCTGAAGATGCGCTTGAAATTTTTTGATAATACTCCAATTGGCCGATTGGTGACCAGAAATATTTCCGATATTGAAACCCTTTCCAATGTTTTCAGTGAAGGGCTTGCCGCCATTATTGGGGATTTGCTTCAATTGGTGACCATATTGGGAGTAATGTTTTATGTGAACTGGAAACTTACGCTGGTAAGTTTGAGCACCCTTCCACTTTTGATCATTTCCACTTATATATTCAAAGAAAAAGTAAAGGTCTCTTTCAATGATGTCCGAAACGCTGTTTCCAATCTAAATTCCTTTTTGCAGGAACATATCACTGGGATGAGCATTGTTCAGATTTTTAACAGGGAAAAACGGGAGTATGAGAAATTTGAAGCCATCAACCGGGACCATAAAAAGGCTAACATTAGATCCGTTTTATATTATTCCATTTATTATCCAGTAGCAGAAATCATTCAGGCCATTGGCATTGGGTTGGTTGTTTGGTACGGGGCCACCGGGGTGTTTGGTCTGGATCTTAAAGTAGGGGTTTTGATTTCCTTTATCATGTACCTGCAGATGTTTTTCCGTCCAGTGCGAATGCTTGCAGACCGCTTTAATACACTTCAAATGGGTGTAGTGAGTTCCTCCAGATTATTTAAAATAATGGATAATGATGAGCATATTCCCAATGAAGGAAAGTTGCAACCTGAAAAAATTAAGGGAAATATTGCCCTTAAAAATGTTTGGTTTGCCTACAATGGTGATGAGTGGGTATTGAGGGATATTAATTTTAAAGTAAAACATGGGGAAACTGTTGCCTTGGTAGGGGCAACAGGTGCAGGAAAGTCCTCAATTATTAACCTGATCAGCCGTTTTTATGATATTAATAAAGGAGTCATCAATATTGACGGGGAGGATATCCGTGATTATGAGTTAAGTACTTTGAGAAAGCACATCGGTGTGGTCCTGCAGGATGTCTTTCTTTTTTCCGACTCCATTTACTACAACATTACCCTGGGTAATAAAGATATCAGCCGGGAACAGGTTATGGAGGCAGCTGAGCTGGTAGGTGCCAAAAAATTTATTGAGAGGTTACCCGGAGGGCTTGATTATAATGTAATGGAAAGAGGGGCTACCCTATCGGTTGGGCAGCGTCAATTAATATCCTTTGTCAGGGCCATGGTATATAATCCTGAAATATTGATTTTGGATGAAGCCACTTCTTCCGTAGATACAGAAACCGAGGAATTGATCCAGGATGCCATCGATAAAATGATGAGGGGAAGGACCTCTATAGTCATCGCCCATAGACTGAGTACTATTCAAAAAGCCAATAACATCATTTTACTCCATAAAGGAGAGGTTAAAGAAATGGGAACCCATGAAGAATTGTTGGATAAAGAGGGGTATTATTCCCAGTTACATCAAATGCAAAAAAAGTCCATGGTGAGCTAAATAAAAATGCTGTATCAAGTATGGATTTCATTAAGCAATAGTGCGTATTTTTGCCTCGTTAAAAAGCTATAAACCATCTATCATTTATGAAAAAATTGCTGCTCTTTGTAATGCTGAGCTTGCCATTACTGGCTTATTCCCAGGAACGATCCATTGGGTTACGGTTGGGAGAACCCTTAGGCGTGACCTATAAGATGTTTGTGGACGAAAATTTTTCCCTTGAGGGAATTGTAGGAAGGGGGAGTTCAAATAGTACCGCTTATTACCGCAGGGTTTTTGAAAGTAACAAACCTACCCCAGGGGCTTTTTATATGGGCAACAGTGCTGGTGGTGCCTTGTCACTCCACGGAAGGGTGGCTTATAATGAGGATGTAACCCCTGAATTTGACATTACAGAAGGAAAGCTTTTGGCTTATGGAGGAGCTGGGTTCCAATTGCGAAGTGTAAATGTAGAGTATGTTTACCGGGAAACCGGGGAGACCACTCCTTTATATGAAAGTAGGAATAATTTTGATTTTGGCCCTGAAGCCTATGGGGGAGTGGAATACTACTTGGAAGACTACCCTGTAAATATATTTGCGGAAATTGGATTGTTTATGGAAGTGGTGGATCGCCCAGGCCATGTCAAACTCCAGGGGGAATAGGAGCCAGGTATATCTTTTAATTAATATGAAAAAAGCAATAATTGCCATCCTAATAGTAGGATTTGCCGGTTTAGTGGCTTTTTATTATTTGGGAGGTTTTAATCCGGTAAATTATACGGTAAAACCTTTGGAGGAGATAAAGCTATATGGTTTGACCTATAGGGGAACGCCCCAGGATAAAGGCTTGAAGACTTCCTTTCAGGAGGTGGAAGCTGTTCTGGAAAGAAATCCCAAAGCCACCATGCATACCATTTATAAAATAGAACCGGCTGGAAAATTGGATACCATGCAGGTTTTTGTAGGGCTGGACTACTGGGGAAGTGAAAGTGATTCCGCCTGGGAATTAGTGGAAATAAAGGCCGATAAGGCTATTATTGCCACTGTTACAGGTCACCGTTTTGTAATGTCCAGACCTAAGAAAATAAAAAAGGATATTGAAGATTATGCTGAAAATAAAGGCTTGAATACCCAGGGTATTTATATTGATCGTTTGTTAGCGGAGGATTCTGTAGAAGTAATTGCACCGCTTGAAAAATAGAATTTAGGCGGGGCAAGTTTTTTTATTAATTTTTGGTATGATTTTAGTTATTTAGTTGATTGAAGAATAAAATATGTAATAAAGGAACTCCCTAATAAAATTGGGGAAAGCCTTTCAAAAAGATTGATTTTCATTATAAACCCACCTGTTATGAAGAAGTTGATTGTATTTGTTTTTGTAGCTATCGTAATGGCCTTTCAGGGATGTGAAGGCCCTGTAGGTCCGCAGGGACCCGAAGGTCCTCCAGGTGAAGATGGTGGGATTTTCGTTGGAAGTGCATTTGAAATAGAAGTTGACTTCAATGAAGGCAATAATTATGAGCTGATTGAGGAATACGGATTTGATGTATTCCCTTATGATGTAACATTAGTCTATATCAAATGGTCTCCTGCGGGAGAGGACCCTATTTGGCGATTGATTCCTCAAAATATTTATTTTGAAGAAGGGGTATTGCAATACAATTTTGATTTTACTGATTTGGATGTCAGGATATTTTTAGATGGAACCATTGATTTTGCCATATTAGGTGATGAATGGACCCAAAATCAGGTTTTTAGAGTAATAGTAGTGCCTGCAGACAATGTGGACGCCAGAATGGACTTCCAGAACTATGAAGCCGTAACCAAAATGCTTGGCCTTACAGATGAAGACTTCGTTAGAAGAAATTAATCAATAATTAGATAATTGATTCAAAAGCCATCCTTCAAAAATGGGATGGCTTTTTTGCGTCATCTCTAATCCATTTGCCTCATCCATTGCGTATTATTGAATCTCATCAATTATCTTTGCCCCATGCAATTGAAAAATGATTTATTATTAAGAGCTGCCCGAGGTGAACAAGTTGAAAGAACGCCGGTTTGGTTGATGCGCCAGGCAGGCAGGATTTTGCCTGAATATCGGGAAGTACGAAATAGTGTAAGTGGATTTATTGAATTGGCCCAAACCCCAGAGTTGGCTGCTGAAGTGACTATCCAGCCAGTTGATATTTTGGGTGTGGATGCGGCCATCATTTTTTCGGATATTTTGGTAATCCCTGAAGCCATGGGCCTTCCTTATGAAATGGTCGAAAAAAAGGGGCCTCGGTTCCCTGAGACCATTCGGAAAGTATCCGACCTTAATAAAATTAAGGTGGCCAATGTTGAGGAGGATCTGGGCTATGTGCTTGAAGCCATAAAAATTACCAAAAAAGAATTGGATGGAAGAGTGCCATTAATCGGGTTTGCCGGAGCTCCCTGGACCATTTTTGCCTATATGGTGGAGGGAGCAGGTAGCAAAACCTTCTCCAAAGCAAGGGCAATGCTATATACTGAGCCGGAAGCTGCCCATCAACTGCTGGGTATGATCACCCAGTCCACTATCAAATACCTAAAAGCACAAATTGCAGCAGGTGCGGATATTGTCCAGGTTTTTGATAGCTGGGCGGGAATTTTGCCGCCAGATCAATACCGGGAATTTTCCTTGAAATATATTTCACAAATATGTGATGCCATTAATGAAGTTCCTGTTACCGTATTTGCCAAAGGTGCTTTCTTTGCCCGAAAGGATATGGGGGACTTAAACTGTGAAACCATTGGTTTAGATTGGAATATGGGAATCGAAGAGTCCAGGAGATTGGTCGGTCCAAATAAAACCTTACAAGGAAACCTTGATCCTGCAGTACTATATGGATCCGCTAAGCAAATAGAAGCTGCCACAAAAAGAATGTTGGATCAGTTTGGTAGCGGAAGGCATATTGCCAACCTTGGGCATGGGGTTTACCCTGACACCAATGCTGAAAAAGTAAAGGTATTTGTAGAAACTGTAAAGGCTTACAGTGCTAAATTAAGAACAGAAAAAGTTTAAATAGGGGGGAGATGAGGGAAATAAGATATCAGTGGCCTATCTAATATCTTATTTCTCCCATCTCACTTCTTTATTACGGGATCTCCCACTTTTACCTGGCCGGTGGACAAGGCAATCAAGTTTTGCCCAAAAAGCACTTTTTGATCTTTGGTGCGATAAGTGGCTAATGTTTTTAAGGGTTCCTTTCCCTTTATTCCAGTATTTTGGTCCACCGTAGTCAGTATACACCGGGCGCAAGGTTTGGCTACCTTAAACTTGCAGTCCCCAATGGCGACTTCTTTCCAAGTATCTTCCTCAAAAGGCTCAGCCCCTGAAAATACCATGTTGGGCCTGAAACGCTCCATGGGTACAGGTTTTCCTAACTTTGAATTCAGGTCATCGAGGCTGGCCTGGCCAATCAGCAAATAAGGCATGGCATCAGCAAAACCTACAGTTTCCCCATTTACTGCATAATCTGGATCCACCTTCCTTTGGATGAAATCAGGCATAAAAACCAATTGGCAGGGCTGTCCTAAAAACTCAGAAAACCATTGGTTGGCAGTTGGGCTGACAATTTGGCCTTCGACTTTATCGCTCCAGACGGTGACAGGAATAAAATGCTGTGTTTCCGGTTCTAAAGGGATTTGGAGGGACAATTCGGGCTTTTGTTTATGGAATACAACTACCCCCTTTTCTCTTAATTGTACTTGCAAAAGGGCCATTTTATGAATGGTCCTTTGGGTCAAAAACTGGCCGTTTTCATCCACAAGCATCCATCTGCGATCCCACTGAAATCCCTTAATGCCAACCTGAGTCTGTTCCAAACGGATGCCTCCCAGAGATTTTATTGGATATATATATATGTCCTGAAGTTTCATGCTGAATAGTTTTCCCTATTTGGACCCAAAAATAAATAATAAAGGTCAAAAATGTTAATTGGTGGAATTTCCCAACTGGAGTTTTGTTGGGCTTAGCTTTCCGGATTGGGATGAAAGAAATCCCTGCCTTATGGAATAAATGTCCAAGAGTTGAAGGACGCCATAAATTATCCTGAAAAATTTATTGTTATAGGGACATTAATAATCATTGGAGTGGCAGCGGAAGTTTTTTATTTGTCCATAGAGGGATGAGAGGAGGCCCTAATAATCTTCTTTTTTTGCCAGTAAAAATAAGAATTGGCAGTTTTTTCCTTGGTGCAATTTGAGGAAGTGTCATAAATTCTGCCAATCTGGCACGGAAAAGGCGAAGAAACTACTTGGCACATGAGTTGATAACTATGATTTCGAGTAATCAATTGGAAACAGCAAAAGAAATATAATAAACGTTATGGGAAAAATTATTGGTATAGACTTGGGTACCACAAACTCCTGCGTTGCCGTAATGGAGGGTAACGAGCCAGTGGTAATCCAAAACAGTGAAGGAAGAAGAACGACGCCATCAATTGTTGCATTTTTGGACAATGGAAATGGTGAGCGAAAAGTAGGGGATCCAGCCAAGAGACAAGCGATCACCAACCCTGCCAATACCGTTTCTTCCGTAAAGAGATTCATGGGGAAAAAATTCTCTGAGGTTTCTGATGAGAAAAAACATGCATCTTATAAGGTAGATCAAGGGGCTAACGATACGGTAGTCATCAAAATCGGTGAACGTTCCTATACAGCTCAGGAGCTTTCTGCTATGATTCTTCAAAAAATGAAGACCACAGCAGAAGACTTCTTGGGACAAGAAGTTACTGAAGCAGTGATTACAGTACCAGCTTATTTTAATGATGCAGAACGTCAAGCGACTAAGGAAGCAGGACAAATTGCCGGGTTGGATGTGAAGAGAATCATCAATGAGCCTACAGCTGCAGCGTTGGCTTATGGTATGGATAAGAAAAACCAGGATATGAAAATCGCAGTGTATGACCTTGGAGGTGGTACCTTTGACATTTCTATTCTTGAGTTAGGTGATGGTGTATTTGAAGTAAAATCAACCAATGGTGATGTTCACTTGGGTGGTGATGACTTTGACCAGGTAATCATTGACTGGCTGGCTGATGAATTTAAATCAGAGGAAGATATCAATCTGAAGGATGATCCAATGGCGCTTCAAAGGCTAAAAGAAGCTGCTGAGAAAGCCAAAATTGAATTGTCAAGCTCTTCTTCTACAGAAATCAACCTGCCTTATATCACTGCTACCCAATCAGGACCTAAGCACTTGGTAAGAAATTTGTCAAGAGCGAAGTTTGAACAACTGTCAGAAGGTCTGGTGAAACGATCTATGGAGCCTTGCCAAAAAGCCTTGTCAGATGCAGGTTTGTCTGCAGGTGATATTGATGAGGTAATCTTGGTAGGTGGTTCTACCCGTATTCCAAAAATTCAGGAAGAAGTAGAGAAATTCTTCGGTAAGAAACCTTCCAAAGGTGTGAACCCTGATGAGGTTGTAGCCATTGGTGCTGCCATCCAAGGTGGGGTGTTGACTGGAGAAGTGAAAGATGTATTGTTGTTGGATGTGACACCACTTTCTTTGGGTATTGAAACTATGGGAGGTGTATTCACCAAACTCATTGAAGCCAATACGACCATCCCTTCCAAAAAGTCAGAGGTGTTCTCTACAGCTGCTGATAACCAACCTGCAGTGGATATCCACGTATTGCAAGGTGAAAGGCCATTGGCCAAAGACAACAGAAGTATCGGAAGGTTCCAGTTGAGCGATATTCCGCCTGCACCGAGAGGAGTTCCTCAAATTGAAGTGACTTTCGATATTGATGCCAACGGTATCCTTCATGTTTCCGCCAAAGACAAAGGAACCGGTAAAGAGCAGAAAATTAAGATCGAATCTTCTTCCGGATTGTCAGAAGAAGAAATCGAAAAAATGAAGAAGGAAGCAGAAGCTAATGCTGCTGCCGATAAAGAAGAAAAAGAGAAAATTGAGAAGCTTAACCAAGCAGATAGCTTGATTTTCCAAACTGAAAAGCAATTGAAGGAGTTTGGTGACAAACTTTCTGATGGAAACAAAACTACCATCAATGGTGCTTTGGAAAAACTAAAAGAAGCTCATAAATCACAAAACCTTGCCGAAATCACTCCTGCAATTGAGGAGTTGAACAAAGCTTGGGAAGCAGCCTCTACTGAAATGTACAATGCCACTCAAGGAGAAGGCGCTGCAGGTGCCGGCGCTGCAGGAGGTGGACAAGCTTCTGGAGATCAAGCTTCCGGTTCTTCCGGAGACGGTGTATCCGACGTGGATTATGAAGAAGTAAACGAAGAAGATAAAAAATAATTTTCTTCGGGATCTTCTTAGCAATACAAAGGCATCTCGGTGACGGGATGCCTTTTTCTATTAATAAGACAAGGTAAATTTTTCAGGCCATTTAAGCCAAGAATATTATGAGGATATCAGAAGATAACAAACTGAAAAAACTGTTAGTGGTCGGAGACCGGGTTCTGATCAAACCCAAAAAGGCCAATGATAAGACTTCCAGCGGGCTATATCTTCCTCCGGGAGTTCAGGAAAAGGAAAAAGTCCAGCAAGGGTATATTATCAAAGCAGGGCCTGGTTATCCCATTCCGGTTCCTGTGGAAGATGATGAACCTTGGAAGGAAAAAGATGAAAGCATCAAATATGTGCCTTTGCAGGCAAAAGAGGGTGATCTGGCAATATTTTTACTGACAGGTGCCCATGAGGTGATTTATGAAGGGGAAAAATATTTTATTGTTTCCCAAAACGCCATTTTGATGTTGGAAAGAGAAGAGGAGCTTTAAGGCTCCTTTTTTATTGATGGAGAAATGCTTCAGACTAAGGTGACTTCAATGCCTTTGTCCTCCAACTGATGAAAAATATGAGTGGAAAGCTTCTGGTCCGTGATAATCTGGTCGATATCCTCCACCAGTTCACAAATTTTCCCGAAGCTCCTTTTATTAAACTTACTGGAATCTGCCAGAATGATGGTCTTTTGTACAGAGCGGATCATCCGGGAACTGAGGTGTGCTTCCATTAGATTGGAAGTGGACAGGCCATACTCCAAGCTGATTCCATCTGCACTAAGAAATAATTTGTTACAGGCGAAATGACGCATCATCTCTACTGCATGAGGCCCCAGCACCGATGCATTTCTCCTCCTTACCAATCCCCCCAACTGAACAATTTCAATTTTAGGTTTGCTGATAAGTTCCATGGAAATGTCCATTGCTGCAGATAATACGGTCAATTGGAAATTTTTTGGAATGGCCTGGGCAAATGCCAAAATTGTAGTTCCTGCACCCAGAATAATGGCATCATCTTCATTTAGAAAATGGATGGCTCTTTGGGCAATTTTTTGTTTTTCCTCAATATTGACTATCTCATTCCCAAGAAAAGGGGTGTCATTGAAATTTGACAGGGTTGAATTATACCCCATTTGGGGAAAATGGAATAAACCCAGTTCCTCCAATTTTTTTAAATCCTTTCGGATGGTTCTGGTAGAAACGTCAAAAAGCTTGGCCAATTCTTCTTCATCAAGATGACCTCCATTTTGTAATCTTTCAAGTATTAGATGTTGACGTTCAGTAGTATTCATGTTGATACTGAAAATAATAATTTCTTTTATTAAAATGACGAGGTCCATTGAATTAATCCATTTTTAATCCCAAATTTTCTTAAAATCTCATTTTATATTACTTTATATATCAATTTGTGACCAAATGGATAGGGAGGATAACTTAAGGCGATTGGCAGCTCAAAAGGAGGCTTGGGATATTGCCGTCATTGGTGGTGGGGCTTCCGGGTTAGGTGTGGCCTTAGATGCACTTTCCAGAGGGTTGAAAGTGGTGCTTTTTGAAGAATCAGATTTTGCCAAGGGGACTTCCAGCCGAAGTACCAAATTGGTGCATGGCGGAGTCAGGTACTTGGCCCAAGGAGATGTTTTTTTGGTCTGGGAAGCATTGAGGGAGCGGGGAAGGCTTTTAAAAAATGCTCCCCATTTGACAAAAGTTCAGGCTTTTATTATTCCAATTTATTCCTGGAGGGCTAAAATAAGGTATTATTTGGGGCTGAAAATTTATGATTGGATGTCTGGAAGTTTGAGTTTGGGGAGTTCCCATTTCATTTCCAAAGAGGAAACCATCCAAAAAATTTCAAATATTAAGAAAGAGGGCCTGCTTGGGGGAATAGTATATTATGATGGTGAATTTGACGATGCCCGACTGGCCTTAAATATTGCCCAAACTTGTGATAGCCTTGGGGGCTGTGTACTGAACTATTATAAAATCACAGGCTTGATCAAAAACAAGGAAGGGGAAATAATTGGTTTGAAAGGTAAAGACCAGGTAAACCAACAAACTTTTTTAACCAAAGCTAAAATGGTGGTGAATGCCACAGGGATTTTTGTGGATAAAATTATTAAATTGGATCAAATGGAAATGAAAGCTCGGATTCGGCCAAGTCAGGGGATTCATTTGGTTTTGGATCCATCATTTTTGGGAGGAAAAGATGCTATTTTGATTCCCAAAACTAAGGATGGTAGGGTGCTGTTTATTGTTCCCTGGCAGGGGAAGTTGATTGTAGGTACTACAGATACTATAAGGAAGAAAGCCAGATTGGAGCCAGAGGCCCTTTCCAGGGAAATTGATTTCATTCTCCATAGTGCTGGAATGTATTTGGAAAGGACGCCAACCAGAAGAGATGTCCTTTCGGTTTTTGCGGGAATGCGGCCATTGGCTGCACCACAGGAACCAAATGCCAAATCAAAGGAAATATCCAGGCACCATAAAATTTGGGTTTCATCCTCCAAATTGGTGACCCTTACTGGGGGAAAATGGACTACTTTCCGAAAAATGGGAGAAGATACCGTGGATTATTTTAAAAAAATAACCGGTACCAGTCCGGGGGAAAGTACCTCCAGCAAAATCAAAATTTGGGGATATACCCATCGACAATTGCCTGGGCATTTGGGGGGGTATGGAATAAAGGCCACCAGTATCCAAAAGTTGATAAAAGATAGCCCTGAATTAGGGGAAAAACTTCACCCCCAATACCCCTTTACTTTTGCAGAAGTAATTTGGGCAATAAGGGAGGAAATGGCCATAAAATTGGAGGATATCCTTTCCCGCAGGATAAGGCTTTTGATCCTGGACGCCAAAGCTGCCCTCGAAGCAGCTCCAAAAGTGGCTGAAGTGATGGCAGCTGAAATAGGCCTGGAAGATTCCTGGGTGAAAGAAGAACTTGAAGATTTTAATAAGATAGCCAAGAAATATTTCATTAAAGTCAAAAAATATGACCCAAATTAACGATTACATTTTAGCCTTAGACCAAGGAACGACAAGTTCGAGAGCAATACTATTTGATAAAAAGGGACAAGCGGTAGCCAAAGCCCATAAAAACTTCAAACAATATTTTCCCAAATCAGGTTGGGTGGAACATGACCCTGTGGAAATTTGGACCTCACAGGCATCGGTAATTTTGGAGGTGATTACCTTGGCCGAGATTCGCCCATCCCAGATTGCCGCATTAGGGATCACCAATCAACGAGAAACAACCATCCTTTGGGACAGAAATACGGGAAAGCCTCTTTATCCAGCCATTGTATGGCAAGATAGGAGGAATTCAGGGTACTGTAATGAACTTAAAAAACAAGGGCTTTCGGAAAAGATCAATGAAAAAACCGGTCTTGTAATCGATGCTTATTTTTCGGCTACAAAAATCAAATGGATACTGGATAAAGTGGATGGGGCAAGGGTCAAAGCAGAAAAAGGGGATATCTGCTTTGGAACGGTAGATAGTTGGTTGATTTGGAAATTAAGTAATGGCAAAGAGCATATTACCGATATTACCAATGCCAGTAGGACAATGCTTTTCAATATCCATGAAAAACGGTGGGACGATGAGCTCTTGGAACTATTTGATATACCAAAATCTATTTTGCCCCAAGTTAAATCCAGCTCAGAAATTTATTGTGAAACCGCAGGTGATATCCTGTCGGCTAAAATACCTGTAGCCGGGATTGCCGGAGACCAGCAAGCTGCATTATTTGGTCAATTATGTGTCCAGCAAGGGATGGCAAAAACCACATACGGTACAGGTTGTTTCTTGGTAATGAACACAGGAGATAAACCAGTGAAATCCGAAAATCAATTGCTCACAACAGTAGCCTGGCAAATTGGGGATGAGGTGCAATACGCTTTGGAAGGAAGTGTTTTTGTTGGTGGGTCAGCTATCCAATGGTTGAGGGATGAGGTTGGCTTATTTGGCCATTCCTCCGAAAGTGAAGATTTGGCCACCAGCATTCCTGACAATGATGGAGTATATTTTGTTCCGGCACTTACTGGGCTTGGAGCTCCCTATTGGGACCAGGAAGCCCGGGGGACATTCTTTGGTTTGACCCGCGGAACTACCAAAGCACATCTGGTTAGGGCTGGCTTGGAGGCTATTGCTTTTCAGGTTTATGATGTTTTAAAAGCTATGGAAAGAGATTCGAATGAAAGGACCTTAGAATTAAGAGTGGATGGGGGAGCTTCCAGGAATAACTTTTTGATGCAGTTTCAGGCTGACCTTATCAGGGGGGCCATTAGAAAACCTAAATATACAGAAACTACCGCATTAGGGGCAGCCTATCTGGCAGGTCTTGCCATAGGCTATTGGGATAGCATTGAGGAACTGGAAGGCCTCTGGGGGGAAGGAGCCGCCTTTTATCCCCAAATGGATCAAAAGATAAGGGAAAAGAAATTGCACTATTGGCACAAGGCGGTAGAGCGATCCAGGGAATGGATTGAGGAGGATAACCCCTTATGATTTTTCTTTGGAATCCATCTTGGTTTTGAATTAGGCATGATGAATGTTTATATCGCAGAATTTATTGGTACCGCTTTGTTGCTGACTCTTGGATCAGGGGTGGTTGCCAATGTGGTGTTGAACAAAACCAAAGGAAAATCCAGTGGTTGGATTGTCATTACAACGGGGTGGGCATTATCGGTATTTATTGCTGTTGTTGTGTCTGGGCCTTATAGTGGTGCCCATATCAATCCAGCAGTGAGTCTGGGTTTGGCATTGGCCGGGGTTTTCAGCTGGGAATTGGTGCCAGGTTATATCCTTGCCCAAGTCTTGGGAGCAGGATTTGGGTCATTTTTGGCTTGGCTGGTTTATTGGGACCATTTCAAGGAAACAGATGACCCTGTTTTAAAATTTGTCCCCTTTGCCACCATGCCAGCCATTAGGAATTACTGGGCTAATTTTTTATCTGAGGTGATTGGTACTTTTGTGTTGATTTTTGTGATCCTCTATTCAACAGAAGCTTCTTTGGCCGATGAACATAACACGCCCATTGGTTTGGGTTCTCTTGGGGCTTTGCCAGTTGCCTTGTTGGTTTGGGTAATAGGTTTGTCTTTAGGAGGGACTACTGGTTATGCCATAAACCCAGCCAGGGATTTTGGCCCCAGGTTAATGCATCAAATCCTGCCAATTAAAGGTAAGGGGAGTAGTGATTGGGAATACAGTTGGGTTCCAGTTTTAGGCCCATTTGCAGGAGCCTCTTTGGCGGCATTACTGTATTTAACCCTGGGGTCCAAATAAAAAAAGCGAACCGGTTAGGGTTCGCTTAAGTATGTTCTTTTGAGAAAAGATTAATCCAAGACTTTTTCGGCCAATAGGATAATCTCGTTATCTCTTACTTCAACAACACCTCCATCAACTGTCATGGATTTTTTCTCATCGTGGGTTTGGAAGGATACCAAGCCTTTGTCCAGCACAGCTATAAGCGGGGCGTGATTTTTCAATACCTGAAAAGCACCAGAAGCCCCAGGAAAGCTTGCTTCGGAAACTTCTCCTCGGAATACCTTTTTATCCGGTGTGATTATTTCTAGATGCATTTTGATGCGTATTTAGTGTTAAAATCCCAACAC
Organism: Echinicola jeungdonensis; assembly: GCF_030409905.1. Classification (NCBI taxonomy): domain Bacteria; kingdom Pseudomonadati; phylum Bacteroidota; class Cytophagia; order Cytophagales; family Cyclobacteriaceae; genus Echinicola; species Echinicola jeungdonensis. The sequence goes on along the minus strand of NZ_JAUFQT010000001.1, from coordinate 1,163,691 downwards.
TCTTTCTCCTGTTGGAGCTGAAAAGTGTTGAGATTTATTTTCCTCATAAGGAATGAGGAAATTAGTTTATTTAACTTCTGCAAGCATTTTTTCTCCTTTGGCGATAGCATCATCAATGTTACCCACCAAGTTGAAAGCGGCTTCAGGGAGGTGATCCAGTTCACCGTCCATGATCATGTTAAAGCCTTTGATGGTGTCTTTGATATCCACCAATACACCTTTCAGACCGGTAAACTGTTCAGCAACGTGGAAAGGCTGAGAAAGGAATCTCTGCACCCTTCTGGCACGGTGAACAACCAATTTATCTTCTTCAGACAATTCTTCCATACCCAAGATGGCAATGATATCCTGAAGTTCTTTATATCGCTGAAGTAATTCTTTTACCCTTGTCGCACAGTCATAGTGCTCATTGCCCAGGATTCCTGGCTCAAGGATTCTGGAAGTAGAATCCAAAGGATCCACTGCAGGGTAAATACCCAATTCGGCAATTTTACGGGAAAGTACTGTAGTAGCATCCAAGTGGGCAAAGGTGGTTGCCGGGGCTGGGTCAGTCAAGTCATCCGCAGGTACGTAAACGGCCTGTACGGAAGTAATGGAACCATTCTTGGTAGAAGTGATTCGCTCCTGCATGGCACCCATTTCAGTGGCCAAAGTTGGCTGGTAACCCACAGCTGAAGGCATACGTCCAAGAAGGGCGGATACCTCAGAACCTGCCTGAGTAAATCGGAAGATGTTATCGATAAAGAATAGGATATCTTTACCGGCGCCTTCTCCTTCACCATCACGGTAATATTCAGCAAGTGTAAGACCGGTCAGGGCGACTCTGGCACGGGCACCAGGAGGCTCATTCATCTGACCGAATACGAATGTTGCTTTTGAATCTTTTAATTTATTGAGGTCCACTTTAGAAAGATCCCATCCCCCTTCTTTTTCAAGGGATTCTAGGAAGTCATCACCGTAAGTTACAATGCCTGACTCGATCATCTCTCTAAGAAGGTCATTTCCTTCACGGGTTCTTTCTCCAACCCCTGCAAATACAGAAAGACCAGAATATGCTTTGGCGATATTGTTGATCAACTCCTGGATCAATACGGTTTTACCTACACCGGCACCACCAAAGAGACCAATTTTACCCCCTTTGGCATAAGGTTCGATAAGGTCGATAACTTTGATCCCTGTAAAAAGCACTTCTTGGGAAGTGGAAAGATCTTCAAATTTAGGAGCAGATCGGTGGATAGGAAGTTTACTTTGCGATTCCACTTGGGGAAGGCCGTCAATTGTATCCCCTACCACATTGAACAAACGCCCTTTGATTCCCTCTCCAGTGGGAACAGATATAGGAGTACCCAAGTCGGTAACTTCCATACCTCTCATCATTCCTTCAGAGGAATCCATTGCGATTGTTCTTACTCTGTCTTCACCAAGGTGTTGCTGGACCTCCAGAACTACCTTTTGGCCGGTTTCCTTAGTGATTTCTAGTGCGTCCAGGATATTCGGTAATTTCCCCCCTTCGAAGGAGATATCCACTACGGGACCAATTACCTGAGTTATCTTACCAGTATTCGCCATTTTTATATGTTAATGTAAAAGGAATTTGTGCGTTTCTGTTATTCGACTGCAAAATTAACTAATAATGCTTAATACCAAAGTATGTTTTAAAAATTAATCCACTTTAGGTCAATTTTTTATAAATAAAAAAGGAAGTTTTCAAGAGATATCCTGTTTCTCCGGATTTTAACCGCCAGTGAATTGTTTTGTATTTTTCCTTTTCCTCCTATTAAGGCACTTTTTATTGGCTACTTCCTAAAGTCTTTACCTGCTTTTCAATGGATTGTTGAAAACATTATTTTTCCGACAAATTGACAACAATATTTTCTAGAATATTCTTCTGGCCCTAACCAGTTTATTGAACCAATAGGTGGAAAACAGGTTGTCCTCCGTTACTCCCAATGAGGAGCTGGAATGTATAAACTGAGTCCTTTTTTTATTGGCCTCCGTGATTATTCCAGCATGGGTGACCCTGTTTTTTCTTCTTCCTGTGGCAAAAAACACCACATCCCCTTCTTCCAATTTTTTAATGGAAACTTTTTTCCCCACTTTGCTTTGTGCTGCTGAAGTTCTTGGTAAGCTTACCCCGATACTTTGGAAGGAAAGGTACAAAAGGGCTGAACAATCCAACCCTGACCGAGTGGTACCCCCATATCTATAGGGAGTTCCCCGATAGGACATGGCCGTTTTAACTACCTGTTTGGCTTGGCTTTTCCTAATTCTTTTGGAAGAAGAACAAGAGCTTAATGCAATAAGAGCCAAAAGAATTAAGGGGATAAAAAATTTTCGAAAATGTTGTGCTAGTCCTAATTGCATTTTAATGAAAGAATTTTGAATCAATTATACCAAAGTAATGGAATTGAATCAATATTTAAACACAAAGATTGCGTAACTAAAGTTGTGGGGGCTGGATGAATAAAAATTATTTGAAAATAATAAAACCAGGAAATTTGAAGTTATAGCTTTAGGTTTATAGTTTTATAACTTGGTTTTGGCAATGGCTTAGTTGTCAGCAGGGAAATGGAAAGGAAGAGTAATGGTTAGGGAAGATTTTATAAAATTACCTTTGCATAAAAAAATCAATAAGCTCTACACAGAAGGAACCTTTGTGGTAGGGATAAGATACTATGGCCATAAAGTAAATCTCTACTTGCTGGAAAATGAATACATAGAAGTTTTTTATAACCACAAATTGGATAAAATCGATAAAATTGATTTTTTAAACCACGCCCATACCAGGATGAAATTTTACCTGGATCAGATCAATATGGAGATTTAGGGTTTTTAGAAGCCACGAATTTTCAAGAATTAATTTTGATTGAAATCCCCTATTCAAATTGTTTTTATTCAGGATTGAAGGAAGAAAATCAAAATCTGAAAAATTGATGTGGCCTAAGGGCTAGAAATGAATTACTCTGGAGCACCGTTGCGCACCATTTTCAGGGATATGATAGGGAAAAGAATAAAGGGCAGGGACCCCTATCTTCCTCCCTTAAGGCTTTAGGAATTCTTTAAATCAAGGACCTGTCTGCCCTCAGGTAGATTCAACAAATCCCCTGAAGCAATAGAATATCAGGGGTTGAAATCGAAATTAGGTAAGTATATTTTGGGAATAAATTTAATAACTACTTTTAAACTGATAGTTCTAAAAGTAACTTCTCATGGATGTCCAAAACCTGGGGGATCAGCATTTTATTTTCTTTATTTCGAATAATATAATCCGCCATTTTATTTTTCTTTTCATCAGCATATTGGCGGTCAATGATGGCGTTTACCTGCTCCTCTGTCCGGTGCGGGTCCCGGAATAGTATTCTGTTCATGCGGATTTTTAATGGAGAACTGACATGAATAACCTTATCCAGTTCCTTGTAGGAACCTGATTCAAATAAAAGAGCCGCTTCCTTAAGGACATAGGGGCTTTTTTGTTGTGCAGCCCAATCTTGGAAATCTCTTTTCACGGCTGGGTGTACCAGGTCATTGATGATTTTAGTTTTTTCCAAATCTGAAAAAACCTCTCCAGCCAAAAAAGGTTTGTTAAGCTTCCCGTTTTCCAAATAGGAATTGTTGCCAAATGCATTCTTGATGCCGGAAATTAAGTTATTATCATTTTCCATCAACCATTTGGCTCTTTCATCTGCGTAATAAATGGGAATGCCTAACGTGTTAAAAATTTTTGCAGCGGTACTCTTTCCTGCTCCAATTCCTCCGGTAATGCCGACCAGGATAGGGGTGTTTTTAGTCATATTTCAATTTAAAAGTATTGGGTTCAATTTCAATGCCTTCGATGAATTCAGGGATGTTTTTTAATTCAATAGAAATGGTGCTGTCCATTTTATTTCTATTGTCATAATCCAAAATCCCTTCCATTTGAATCTCTTGGAGATCGCTAACTCTTCTTTCGTCAACCCGGTAATTCATAATAACGGAATTGACTTCCCTTAACAAGGAAACATTGGGAGGGAAGTTTATTTGGTTGATTTTCAGTCTTTTGTTTCCCTTTAGGAATTCCACAACGTCAAATGTTACCCTAACACTGGCATGGTTAGTGGTCAAATAATCCCTAAGGTTTTCCGGGAAGATAATGGGGATATTTTCATCGAAGTTTTGGCTAATTGATTCTTTGTCCAATTGGATGTAAATACGGTCACCCAGCTCCTCCAGCATAGAGGAAGGTCCTAATATTTCTATTTGACTGGGGTTGATATGAATGGGGGAAGCCAGCTTAAAATTAGGGGCCAATTGGGTGGATGAAGTGTCCAGGGTGATCTGGATTTCTTTTGAGACAATCCGGTCAAAGTTAAACTTTAAGGTATCGGTTAGGATAGCCTGGAGTTTCGTTGGTGCCAATACCTCTGCAAGGCTTCTTTTGATGGTGGAAGCCAAAAGGTAATTCTGGCTGGCTGGATTACCCAATTCTATGGTAAATGGAGTCACATTAAACTTAAAATACTTTCTGAGGATGTCCCAGCCATCTCCATTGATTTCCACACGTACCTCGGTTGGGAGCTTTTCAATAGCCATAAATTCTTCCTTATTGTATTGGAATTCAATAGGGTAATTGACCACAGAAACATAGTTGTCCTTATTGAGGGCGTTTAAAACCCAAAAAGTGGTGGCTGCTAAAACGCAAAGGGCCACCACTTTGATATCAGATGTTTTCTGTTTGGAAAGCGATTTAATGTAATTCCGTATGGTACTCAACATTCCATTATTTTGTTCCGCTGGATTTTTTGGAATATTCTGCGGAGATAGCAGATTTTTCTACTTTTATTTTCATGCCTCTATCCAGTTCAAGGATGACAGCATCACCTTCAATGCTGCTGATTTTTCCATGGATTCCACCTATGGTTACAACCTGATCTCCTTTTTTAATATTTTGAATGAAATTTTTGGCATCCTTTTGTTTTTTTTGCTGTGGTCGGATCATAAAAAAGTACATAATTAATATGATCGAACCAAAAAGGAATACCTGGCCTAAAATTCCAGTGCCACCGGCACCATTTGCTTGTAATAAAATCGAATTAATCATCATTATTTTTTAACGGGTCCCTCTACTGAGGTTGTGTTGGTTTTAGTATTAGTATTTACGTTTCCTTTTAGTCTAAGTCTTGTAATGCTTGGGGAGGTGTTGGCCGTAATGGTCACCATAGGACTTTGTGCACCAGATTTTGAGGCAGAGTTAAAGCTGACTTTTACATACCCTTCCTCTCCGGGGGCTACGGGTTCCTTGGACCAATCAGGGGTGGTACAGCCACATGAAGCTTGGATATTAGAAATCACCAAAGGTGCCTCGCCAATATTTTTGAATTTGAAATTATGCTGGATTTTGTCTCCCTGGCTTATGGTGCCGAAATCAAATACCGTTTCCTCAAATTTAAATTCCCCCAAATTAGCAGGGTCGATTTTTTTTGCACTTTGGACGTTGACTGGCTGGCTTTTTTGACTTTCTTCCAGTTGGGTGATCTTTTTCTCCAGCTCTTCGATTTTCTCTTTGTTTTTGCTGTTATCACAGCCCATAACAAAAAGAGAACCTGCAAGGATGATTGCAGGTAAACTTAAATACTTCATATGTAGGTATGCAGTTAGTTTTTCCCTTTGTTGATTTGATCGATTAATTTATTTACATCACTCAAAAGGTTTTCAGCTTTGCTTTTAGCTTCTGATATTACCTTTTTGCCTTCTGATCTGGCTTCATTCATGGGAAGATCCTTCCCTTCCACTAAATCTTTGACCAAATCTTCCAAATCGTTTTTATATCTTGAAAGTTGGTAGGATAACCTATCCCTGGTATTGTTGCCAGAATCAGGCGCAAATAAAACACCAAATGCAGCGCCTACTCCGGCGCCCAATACAAAAGCTAAAATTGAATTACTTTGTTTGCTCATAATAAAATTCGATTTATTTGTTATCTAAAAGACCCCTGCCACTCTTACGGATTTTCCCTTGATCGGTTAGCTCTTTTGCTAAAACATCCAAGAGACCATTGACAAATTGTTTACTCTTTGGAGTACTGTAAGTTTTTGAAATGTCAATATACTCATTGATGGTTACTTTTACAGGAATACTCGGGAAAAAAGTCATTTCGGCAAGGGCCATGGAAATAATGATTTTATCTGTTGATGCTATCCGTTCAATATCCCAATTTTTGGTCTTTTCCGCAATTAATTTCCTGTTTTCTTCATCGTTTTCGATAGTTAAATTAAAGATATTTTGGAAAAATTCCTTGTCTTCTTCCCAGTTTATCGCAATTTCAGGTAGTTCATAATCTTCTGCTCCGCTGCATTCCTTTGCATTTTTAAGCATTTTTAATGCCAAACTTCGAACAACTGCCTTATTCTCGGACCAACTGAGGTCTTTTTCAGCAAAATAACTTAAAATGGCTTCGTTCTTAAAGAGAACCTTTTTAGTGATATCAGTGAGGATGTCCAGGTCTTGCTCCAGGCTGGGCTGGTTCAATTGGATGTATTGCTGATACGGCTCAAATGGCTTAACATATTCCCGGTACCATTCTTGAATTTCCAATTCCAGTTCTTCAGTACTTGCCTGTTGGCGGGTAGTTTCATTGGTAAAGGCAGGTGATTTCCGGATAAGGTCCAAAACTTGGTTTTGGGCCAGGTTGAGCTCACCAGAAGTGCCGGATATGGCTTCTTGATTTAATTTTCTCTTTTTTTCGTATTCATTCCCTACGTGGTCAGCAAAGCCAATTAGGATCTGGATTACATTGAGATATAAATGAGGGATGTTTTCTGCCGCAGAAACCATGTTTTTGCGAAGAAATTCCAGGTCTTTTTGATTGTTTTGGTGAAAAAGATTTACTGCCTTGATGGCAGTGGATTTTATTTTGGTGGAATGATCCCCTGAGGCTATTAATTCTTTATGGTTCAGGTTTTTTGAGAACAGGGCTACTGCTGTTTTGGCCTCATCTTTAAGTTTTGATTTATCCTGCACTTCCATGCTATCCAAATCAGGCTGGAAGGAATCATGTATGAAATCCTTTGCCAGGTTTAAATTTGATGATTTACATTGCTGGAATGCATATAGGTTTTGAAAAGCCTTAACTCGGAGTATTCGTCTGTTTAACATTATTGCCGGAATATAAAGAACGTTCTGTTAGAATTAATTAAGCGATGGTTAGAAGTTTTGGTGATTTCACCGCTTTCCAGCCCCAAAGTTATATAATAAAAAAACCAAATGCACGGATTTTAAGCTCCATTCCATTTGGTTTTTAATCTTTTATTGAACTAATGAGAAAGTTTTACCTTTCCGATTTGCTGTACTCTGTTCCATGCAATCTCAATGGCAGCTTGTTGGGTGGGGATTTTTTCCTTTTCTGATTTGTTAAGAATCGCCAGGCAGGTGTCGTATATTTTTTCTGCCTGCTGGTAAGCCAAATCCCTGTTGTATTTGCCCAGGTACTCTGCGTAAACATTGATCAGGCCACCTGCATTGATCAAAAAATCAGGAGCATAGAGAATCCCTTTTTTGAGCAGAAGCTTTCCATGTTTTTCCTCACTGTCCAGTTGGTTATTGGCAGCTCCAGCTACCACCTGACACTGGAGTCTCTCTAAGGTATCATCATTCAATGTCGCTCCCAAGGCGCATGGGGCATAAATGTCCATGTCAATATCATAGAAACCTTCTGAGCTGACAGTCTTGGCTCCTGTTTTCTGGGCTACTTTTTGAAGCCTTTCTTCATCGATATCCGTAACAAATACTTTAGCATCTTCTTTGACCAAGTATTGGATCAAATGACTTCCAACCTGCCCTACTCCCTGAACTGCAATCTTTTTTCCGCAAAGGGAATCAGAGCCAAAGGCTTTTTTGGCAGCTGCTTTCATGCCTAAATAGGTGCCAAAAGCGGTCACTGGACTTGGGTCACCGCCTCCCCCCTTGACTTCCGGAAGCCCGGTAACATGGGATGTTTCCATGGCAATATATTCCATGTCACGGGTGTTCATATTGACATCCTCTGCAGTAGTATACCTGCCCCCCAAACTTTCTATAAATCGCCCAAAACGACGAAGAAAAGCTTCATTTTTTTGTCGGGGATGGCCTATAATTACCGCTTTCCCTCCTCCAATATTCAAACCTGAAATGGCTGCTTTAAAGGTCATTCCTCTTGATAATCTCAGGACATCTGTAATAGCCTCTGATTCCGATTGGTAGGGCCACATCCGAGTGCCTCCCAATGCAGGTCCCAAAACGGTATTATGGATTCCAATTATGGCCTTCAGGCCAGTAGCCTCATCATAACAGATCACCAATTGTTCATGACCCAAAGATGTAATTTGGCCGTATATGGATCCCTCCTGGACTTTTTCCTTGGTTTTAATCTCTAACATATGAACTTTGCCGATTAGATTATGTTATATTTGGGCACCTTATTTGGTTAATGGAGTGTTCAGAATTAAATACTTTTGAACCCCGCCTCTTAACTAAGTAAACGATTATTATAAAAGAAAACAAGGGAAATAAAAAGTTTTATTTTGTGAGTCCGCTTTGGAGATTAAATAAATACCTCTATAAATATAAGGGATATCTGTTGTTGGGAATTCTGTTTACCATCATTTCCAACATATTCGTAATGGTTCCTGCCCAGCTGGTGCGAGTGGCAATAGATTATGTGGTTGAAAGCTTCAGTTTTTACCAAATGTTTGAAAATGGGGGAGCCAGTGAAATCATCAAAGAAGCATTTCTGGAGTTTATTTTTGTTTTCGGGATTTTAATCCTGGCCATGGCCTTATTGCGAGGATTCTTCCTTTTTTTGATCCGGCAAACCATCATAGTGATGTCCCGTCTGATAGAATATGACCTCAAAAATGAAATCTTTGATCACTATCAAAATTTACCCCTAAGTTTTTATAGAAAGAACAGCACAGGGGATTTGATGGCCAGAATTACCGAGGATGTTAGCCGGGTGAGGATGTATTTTGGACCTGCTATGATGTATGGAATCAACCTGGTGGTGCTTTTTCCTTTGGTAATAGGGTACATGTTAACCGTAAATGTTCCATTGACCATATATTCCCTTTTGCCGCTTCCAGTACTGTCCTTGAGTATTTATTTTGTTAATAACCTGATCAATGTGCGATCAGAAAAAATTCAAAGAAGCCTTTCTGGATTGAGTACTTTTGTTCAGGAATCTTTTTCAGGAATCAGGGTATTGAAAGCCTTTGTCCGTGAGGATGACAGTGGAAAAGATTTTCAAAAAGCTAGTGATGATTATAAGGATAAATCCATAGACCTTACCAGGGTTCAGGCACTTTTTTTCCCTTTGATAATGGGACTTATTGGAGTAAGTACCATTGTTACGGTTTATGTTGGAGGGATACAAGTTATAGAAGGAGCCATTGGATATGGAGTGATCGCAGAATTTATTCTTTATGTGAATATGCTTACCTGGCCGGTAACTTCTTTGGGTTGGGTGACCAGTATTGTCCAAAGGGCGGCTGCTTCCCAAGCCAGGATCAATGAGTTTTTGGATGAGAAAAATGACATTGTCAGCAAAGATAATTTGGAACAAGAATTGGTTGGGGATGTGGAAGTTCAAAATTTATCATTCAAATATCCTGATTCTGGTATCCAGGCCTTGAAAAATGTCAGTTTTAGCATTCCTGCAGGGCAATCCCTAGCGATCATTGGAACCACAGGATCGGGTAAATCTACCATTGCCAATTTAATGACAAGAATGTATGATGCATCGGAAGGTAGAATCCTGATTGATAACAAGGATATTAGGTCTTTTAATATTTCACTATTGAGAAAACAAATAGGGTATGTCCCCCAAGATGTTTTCCTTTTCAGTGACTCTATTGCTAATAATATTGGGTTTGGACTGGATGGTATACCCCAAGGGGTCGTGGAAAAAGCCGCGAAGGATGCTGATGTTTACCAGAATATTCTTGATTTCCCCAAAGGGTTTGAAACCAGATTGGGAGAAAGGGGGATTACCTTATCCGGTGGCCAAAAGCAAAGGGTCTCCATTGCCCGCGCTATTGCTAAAAACCCCAAAATTTTGTTATTGGATGACTGTTTATCTGCGGTGGATACCAAAACGGAAAATGTAATTCTCAATGCCCTGAAAAACATCATGGAAGGTCGAACATCCATCATTATTTCCCACAGGGTTTCATCAGCAAAACTGGCTGATAAGATCATCGTATTGGATGATGGAGTATTAGTGGAGGAAGGGTCTCATGATTTGCTTATGGACCAGAAAGGGGTATATGCAGAACTCTACGAGAAACAAACCAAATCTAAAGAGACATCCTCAGATGTGGGTTGATAGCCCCAGAAATGTGACTGCAAACCACAAGGGTGTCAAAAAATAAACATTAGAAACCGGGTTAAAAAAGCAAGGAGGTTTCTATTATCAAGAGATTTAAACCGAGTTTTGTGCTCCAAGAGCGGTTAAAAGTTTGTTTTTTCAGGAAAAAACTCAAATACCAACTACTTCGAATGCAAAATAATAACAGCAATCACCAATTGCTTTCATAATTCCTTTTGGGCTTGTTTATTTTTCCACCCCCAAATTGTATTCCCATGCCAATACTAAGGAAATCTGTAATGTTTTTTCCTGTAAAGTGGTAAGTAGTATTTAAACGGAACTTACCTGCTATAAGCCCTATTCGGGGTGCCAGGCCAAAATGCACTGAATTATTCCTTCTTGTAATAACTGTACCATCATCATTGTCCACGATCTCGTAGTCGCTTCTTCGGTACATGCCGGCCATAAAGCCAAGAAAGGGCCTTACATTTTCCTTATTAAAATGGTATTCAGTAATAAATGAAAGATTACTGATGGCCTGAGCTTTGATCGTTGCCTCGGTATTATTAAAAATAAAATCACCTTCTCCAATGATATTACTCGCTATGTTTAAACCGATGTGGAACTGGTCGTTAATGCCATAACGTGGCTCAACAAATAAGCCTCCTCCCGCAGCCAGTTTGGAATCTGAAGGAAAGGTTAGGTTGATACCTACATCGACCTTAAATGGTTTGAATACCCTGGTTGTGTCCTGTGCTGAGGAAAGCCCAAAGGTAATCAGCAGGAAAAAAAATGGGAGGACAAGTAACTTTTTGTTTTTCATATAGGGATTAAACCATTAGGAGTTGGGCTAAGTTCAATATTTAATCTGGGAAAATTAATTTCAGGCAATTTCTTTGCAAAAGAAATTGCCTGACTTTTATCTAAGTTAACTTTTTTGTATTCAAATAATTATGGGTTGGTGGCGATTTTTTATCCTAACCTGGATTCGGTTAATTAATGATGAATTAAGGATACTACCCTCTTCAACCCATGGGTATAATTACCCCATCGGGATGCCTTTGGTATGGCACTAACTTTATGCTTGAGGCAGGATATGAGAGGTGAAAAGGGCCTGCAATCGCCATAATAAATGAAATTCCCACAGCTTTCTACTCCAAAATCTTTTCACTAAACCTGAGGAGTGCCTTTCTTTAATCCTTGGGATCGATAAAAATATTGTATGGTAGGCTAAGGGGCCAATTTGATTTATTATTTAAATCCCCAGAGGTAAAGGAGGATCCTTTTTTGGAGAATAGATGTGTTATTTAACTCTCTGGTTGATATGAATTTAAATTCCGCTGTGAATTTAATTGGTGGAGGAAAGGGCATAAAAAAAGTGCCCAAACAGCTTAGGCACTTTTTCCAATAAAACAATCTATCATTTAATAATTTTAACTTCCGCACATTTCGCAGTCATCTGGGTTGTCCAAAGAACAAGCTATGGCATCCTGGTTTTGGGATTTTTGTTGTTCTCCGGAAGGTTGTGGTGCGGAGCTTTCCAGATTGGACTTGTCCACCGTAAACTGAATGGCGCTGGTTGCAGCTTTGGATCTCAAGTAGTACATGCCGGTTTTGAGCCCTTTTTTCCAAGCATAGAAATGCATGGAAGTCAGTTTACCAAAGTTAGGCTCCTGCATGAAGATGTTCATACTTTGGGACTGACAAATATAAGCACCTCTGTCAGCCGCCATATTGATGACTACCTTTTGGGAAATTTCCCAAACAGTTTTATAAAGGTCTTTGATATTTTGAGGAACCTCAGGGAAATCCTGGATAGAACCATTGGCAGCAATCAACCTGTTTTTCATATTGTCATTCCAAAGCCCAAGCCTGATCAAGTCTTTCATCAGGTGCTTGTTGACTACTACAAATTCTCCAGAAAGGGTTCTTCTTGTATAGATATTGGAAGTATAAGGCTCAAAGCACTCATTGTTACCCAAAATTTGTGAGGTGGATGCAGTTGGCATAGGAGCTACTAATAAGGAGTTCCTGACACCATATTTGGATACTTTTTGTTTCAGTTCATCCCAGGCCCATCTTCCTGATTTTGGAGATACGCCCCACAGGTCAAACTGGAATTGGCCTTTGGAAACCGGTGAGCCTTCATAAGTTTCATAAGTACCTTGAACTTTAGCCAGCTCCATGGAAGTTTCCATGGATGCATAATAAATGGTTTCAAAAATATCCTTGTTCAGGCCTCTGGCTTCCTCAGAGTCAAAAGGCATTCTCAGCATGATAAAAGCATCAGCCAAACCTTGAACCCCAATTCCAATAGGACGGTGTCTGAAATTGGATCTTCTTGCCTCTTCTACTGGGTAGTAGTTGATGTCGATGACCTTATTCAGGTTTTTGGTGACCACCTTGGTGATTTCATACAGTTTTTGGTGGTCAAAGTACTTTTTGCCCTGGCCATCAGTCTGTACGAATTTAGGAAGCGCTATGGAAGCTAAGTTACATACCGCCACTTCATCAGAAGAGGTGTACTCCATGATCTCGGTACACAAGTTGGAAGACTTGATGGTACCCAGGTTTTGCTGATTGGATTTTTTATTGGCAGCATCCTTATAAAGCATATAAGGGGTGCCAGTTTCGATCTGGGATTCTAAAACCTCAAACCACAATTCCTGAGCCTTGACCGTTTCTCTCGCCCTTCCTTCCTTTTCGTATTTTTCATAAAGTTTTTCGAATTCCTCTCCATAGCAATCGGAAAGCCCTGGAGCTTCATTGGGGCAGAAAAGAGACCATTCTTCATTGGCTTCTACCCGTTTCATAAAGAGGTCTGAAATCCAGAGGGCATAAAAGAGATCCCTTGCACGCATTTCTTCTTTTCCGTGGTTCTTTTTCAGTTCAAGGAAATCCTTGATATCTGCATGCCAGGGCTCCAGGTAAATGGCAAAACTTCCCTTTCTTTTTCCACCTCCCTGATCGACATATCTGGCTGTCATGTCAAAATTTCTAAGCATAGGTACAATTCCATTGGACACCCCATTAGTGCCACGGATATACGAGCCCTTTGCCCTAACGTGGTGTATGGAAAGTCCAATGCCTCCTGCAGATTGGGAGATTTTAGCACATTGCTTCAAGGTATCATAAATACCATCAATACTATCCTCCTTCATGTTGAGTAAGAAGCAGGAAGACAATTGAGGTTTAGGCGTACCCGCATTGAAAAGAGTAGGGGTGGCATGGGTAAACCATTTTTCGGAAAGATAGTTATAGGTTTCGATGGCCGAATCGATATCTTCCTTGTGAATTCCAATGGCAACCCTCATGAGCATGTGTTGAGGTCTTTCCACCACTTTATCATCAAGCTTGATCAGGTAACTTTTTTCCAAGGTTTTGAACCCGAAGAAATCATAATTAAAATCTCTGGAGTATTCAATTACCTCATCCAGTCTGGCAGCATGTTTTTTGACGATTCCGTATACATCAGGGGCAATCAAAGCAGCATTGTCTCCAGTTTTTGGGTTTACATAAGTGTAAAGCCGCTTCATGGTATTGGAGAAAGACTTACTTGTAGTCTTGTGCAAATTGGAAATAGCGATCCTTGCAGCAAGAATGGCGTATTCCGGGTGCTTTACGGTCATAGAAGCACATACTTCCGCTGCCAGATTGTCCAGTTCGGAAGTGGTCACACCATCATAAAGACCATCAATCACCTTTTTAGCTACCTCGATGGGTTGGATATAACGGGAATCCAGGCCATCACAAAGGTTTTCAATCCTTAATGTGATTTTGTCGAATCTTACCGATTCTCTACGGCCATCTCTTTTAATTACTAACATGCTCTTTTAGGTTTAGGTGGAGAAAGAAATTTTAAAAATCCTCTTCTACAGAGAACTTGGCGGAATCAGATGAATCTTTACCCTTCATTACGCCTGCTTTTTGATAGTCTCCCACTCTTTTTTCAAAAAAGTTGGTTTTGCCTTGCAGGGAAATCATGTCCATAAAGTCAAAAGGATTAGTACTGTTCCAAACTTTTTCACAGCCTAATTCCACCAAAAGCCTGTCGGCTACAAACTCAATATATTGACACATAAGATCTGCATTCATTCCAATCAATCTTACCGGAAGTGCATCAGTTACGAATTCCTTTTCAATAGTCACAGCATCCTGTATAATTTCAGATACGGTTTCTTTGGGAAGTTGATTGGCCACATGGTTGTTGTAAAGGTGGCAGGCAAAATCACAGTGCAGGCCTTCATCTCTGGAGATCAGCTCGTTGGAGAAGGTCAAGCCTGGCATTAAACCTCTTTTCTTTAACCAGAATATTGAGCAGAAAGACCCGGAGAAGAAAATACCTTCAACTGCAGCAAAGGCAATCAGCCTTTCCTGAAAGTTTCCTTTGTCGATCCATCTCAATGCCCATTCGGCTTTTTTCTTGACACAATCCAAATGTTCGATGGCGTTGAAAAGTTTATCCCTTTCCGCAGCATCTTTGATATAAGTGTCAATCAACAAGCTGTAAGTTTCAGAGTGGATGTTTTCCATAGCAATCTGAAACCCATAGAAGAATTTTGCCTCTGTGTATTGAACTTCTGCAACAAAGTGTTCCGCCAGGTTTTCATTGACGATTCCGTCACTGGCAGCAAAGAAGGCCAAGACATGAGAAATAAAGTGCCGTTCCCCATCAGCCAAGCTTTTCCAGTCTTTCAGATCCTGGCTTAGGTCAATTTCTTCTGCTGTCCAGAAACTGGCTTCTGCTTTTTTATAGAATTCCCAGATATCATCATGTTGGATTGGGAAAAGTACAAATCGGCTATTGTCTCCTTGTTCTAATATGGGTTCTGGTTTCTGCATCACTTATGTTTTATTTGTTTTTAACTTCTATAGGTTCTTTGGCTTCCTTCTATAAACACTTTGTAGGGTGAAATGGTTAGTGGTTATTCATATTTTCTCGAAGAGCCTCTGAACAAATATCCTTAACAATTTTTAAAAACAAAATCGCATACATCCCAAAATAGCCAAAAATTGACCGATAGTCAAAAATGATGTAAGTGACTGTAAAAAAGATTGTAATAATATTTTAGTTAAAGTGATACTTTTATTTTTATCCCTCAAAACAGGCGGGTTAAAGTTTTTTGAAAAAAATTAAAAAAAAAATTCAAACCTAAATTCAAGACAAAATTGACCGATGGTCAAGTTTTGGTGAGTGGTGCAAAATGCTTGATTTCAGAAGGTTATTGCCCATTTTGGCCTTGGGATGTTGGAATATGTATTCAACTGATTGATTCTCAAATTGTAAAAATACACAAGCAAAAATGGATAAATTTTCTTTAAAATTTAATGGGCAGCCAACATTTGGTAAATCATTAAAAGGGAATTGTGGCAAGCAGATAGAAATTTCTTTTACTTTTTTAATATTTGTAACCTTAAGGTTGAATAGAGGGACCTAATAAGTAGGTGGTTTTTACTTTAATTTAGGAGGCCAGAGAGGATTAACTACTAGGATTTTTAATTTATTTTTGGGCAGGTTTTTTACTTATCAAAAAGGTGTTTATATTTGCACCTCAAATTTCGATAAAAGTTCTTATATGTACGCAATAGTTAACATAGCAGGAAAGCAGTTCAAAGTAACAAAAGATCAATATGTCTATGCTCCTAAATTGCAAGGCGATATTGACGCTTCCGTTGAGTTCGATGAAGTACTGTTGGCAGAAAATGACGGTACAGTATCGGTAGGCGCCCCAACCGTAGATGGCGCTAAGGTATCAGGTAAAATTCTTGATCATGTAAAAGGTGACAAGGTAATCGTCTTCAAGAAGAAAAGAAGAAAAGGTTACAAAAAGAAAAATGGTCACAGACAAGAATTCACCAAATTACTAATTGAAGATATTAAACTATAAGGTTTTCTTTTAGATAACCCTAAAACATTTAAAGTTATGGCTCACAAGAAAGGTGTCGGTAGTTCCAAAAACGGTAGAGAATCCCATAGTAAAAGACTAGGTATTAAAAAGTTCGGTGGTGAAGCTGTTGTTGCCGGAAATATCCTTGTTAGACAAAGAGGGACAAAACATCATCCAGGTGATAATGTGAAGCTTGGAAAAGATCACACTATTTTTGCTACCGTGGATGGTAATGTAAAATTCAGGAAAAAGCATGATGGTAGATCTTATGTAAGCGTAATTCCCGCTGAAGCATAAGGTTTAAAGATAATTGATAAAAAAAGGCTGTCTCATTTATTTGAGCCAGCCTTTTTTGTTTTTTAAGGTTAATGGAAATCTTGGTTGGTCACTAGTCGACAGAGCTGGCCTTTCGAATAAGGGGATTTGCAATAATAGTTTTCAAATAAATTTTGAGTTTCTCATACGGTTAGATTTGTTCAACCCCCAAAGGGGTTGGTGTGCATTCCAGGTTAAAGCTTCCACAGGTATTACCCAGGGTTATTGCAGTTGAAGCCTTGGCAGGCTTCTTTTAGAGATTAATTTTTTTGCAAATTTTTATGATAAGCCTCCTAGGCCGGCTCCACTAAGGTGGTCCCTTGTCGGCAAAGCTGATCCTGGTTTGCCGACAAGGGACCTTTAGAATTCAAGGGATTTGCAATCCCCAACCCCCCTCTCAATTTTTTTGAAAAAACTGTCTTCTAATACTTTCCTTTAATTCCCCATCTATCCATTCCCATGAAACCACAGGAAAGTAAATATTCAGCATTTAGTAATTTTAAATACTGAGAATAAATAGTCAGCAACAGGGCTGCGTGAATTTTATTAAATATGATGCGATCTATACAATATTTTATGGGCCTGGCCATTTTGATTGGTCTGGCAAGTGCCTGTTCAGGTAGCAAAAGTGAATCAGGAGAAAATGCCAAAAAGGAGGCCTCCAGAGAAATTACAGATGAGGTAATGGAGGAAGTTTATGAAGAAATCAAAACTCCTTATAAATACGGACTTGTAAAAGTTCCGCCCAGCAATGACCTCAAAATGGATTGCCCCAGCATCTTCAAGAAAGATGGCAAATGGTACATGACCTACCTGATATATGGAGGAAGAGGTTATGAAACCTATTTGGCAGAAAGTAATGATCTTTTGCACTGGGAAGATAAAGGTAAAATCATGTCCTTTTCTGATACCACTGATTGGGATATGAACCAAAAAGCAGGTTACATCGCCTTGCAGGATATGGAATGGGGAGGTAGCTATGAGCTGAATAAGTATGATGACAAATACTGGATGAGTTATTTTGGCGGAAACTCAAGAGGTTATGAAGCAGGAATCCTTTCCATTGGTATGGCTTATACCGAAAAAGATCCAACTACTGCCCATGAATGGGAAAGACTGGAAGAACCAGTGCTGACACCAACGGAAGAAAGCGCCCGTTGGTATGACAACAGTACCATGTATAAGAATTCAGTAATTCGTGATAAGGAGGAATACACCGGACATCCATTTATCATGTATTACAATGCCAGGGGAGACAGTATCAATCCAGGTAAAGGGGCCGAAAGAATTGCCATGGCTGTTTCTGATGATATGAAAAACTGGGAACGATATGGTGATGGTCCTTTGATCAATCACCACAAGGGAATATCCGGTGATGCCTATATCCAAAAAATGAATGGCCTTTATGTGATGTTTTACTTTGGAGCATTTTGGCCGGACAGGGAAGGTGATGGTGCATTTAACCGATTTGCTGTTTCCAATAACCTGATTGATTGGGTAGACTGGGAAGGTGAAGACCTGATCCAGCCTTCTGAAGATTATGATGCTGTATTTGCCCATAAATCTTTCGTAGTCAAGCATGATGGCGTGGTTTATCATTATTACTGTGCGGTAAACGAAAAGCACCAAAGGGGCATTGCCGTTGCTACTTCTAAAGATTTAGGAAAAAGCGAATTGACTTTTATCAGGCATGAGGAATAAGCAGATTCAAATTGCTTTGGCATTTTGGGCTGGCATTTTGGGCAGTATTTTGCCGCTGTCAGCCCAAACTGTCACAGGGGACCCGGCTGCTGTACCTGAAAAGCCGGTGAAATATCATTTTGCCCCTTGGGAAAATCCCCTGGTGACGAGCATCAACAGGGAACCTGCCCGGGCCACTGCTTATTCTTTCAAAAGTCTAGAGGATGCCCTGGAAGGGGATAGGGAAACCAGCCGGATCCTTATGCTCAATGGCGATTGGGACTTTCAGTTTTCCCAAAACCTATATGAAGCACCCAAGGATTTTTATCAATCCAGGGTTCAAGGCTGGGATAAAATCGAGGTTCCCTCCAATTGGGAATTGAAAGGCTATGATAAGCCCATCTATAAAAGTGCGGTTTATCCTTTTAGGCCCATCAATCCCCCTTATGTTCCTGATGACTATAATGGGGTTGGTTCCTATCAAAGGACTTTTGAAGTACCTGCCAATTGGGAGGAAATGAATGTCACCCTTCATTTTGGGGCGGTAAGTTCTTCCTTTCAGGTTTGGCTCAACGGAGAGTTTGTAGGCTATGGGGAAGACAGTTTTTTGCCTTCCGAGTTTAATATCAGTCCTTACCTTAAAAAAGGTAAAAATGTCCTTTCTGTCCAGGTCCTTCGCTGGAGCGATGCTTCCTATTTGGAAGACCAGGACCACTGGCGATTAAGCGGAATCCAACGGGAAGTCTTCCTGATGGCTGAACCTCAACTGCGGATTTTTGATTTCCATTGGCAGGCGGAGCTGGATGAAGAATACAAGGATGCCACCTTTAGCCTCCGGCCAAAAATAGAAAACCTGACCGGGGAAAGGGTGCCTGATAGCCAACTTAAAGTTCAACTTTTTGACCAGGAGAATAATCCTGTTTTTGATAAGCCTTTGACCAAAGAGGTGGAGGAAATTCTGAATGAAAGTTATCCCCGCTTGGACAATGTGAAATTTGGCCTTTTTGAAAAAGAAGTGAAGTCTCCGCATTTATGGAGCGACGAGCATCCTTACCTCTATACCCTGGTGTTAAGTTTGGAGGATGTATCCGGAAAGATTTTAGAAGCAAAAAGTTGTAAAGTGGGTTTCAGGTCCATTGAATTTGCTGAAGATGATAGCAAACTTTTGATCAATGGAAAGGAAACCTATATATATGGTATCAACCGACATGATCACCATCCGGTAAGGGGCAAGGCCCTCACCAGGAAGGATATTGAAGAAGATGTAAAAACCATCAAGCAATTTAACTTTAATACGATCAGGACCAGTCACTATCCTAATGATCCATATTTGTATGAATTATGTGATGAATATGGGATTTTGGTCATCGATGAGGCCAACCATGAAACCCATGGGATAGGAGGGAAACTCAGCAATGACACCCAGTGGACACATGCCTTTATGGAAAGGGTTACCCGCATGGTGCAAAGGGATAAAAACCATCCCAGCATTATTTTCTGGAGCCTCGGAAATGAAGCCGGCCGTGGCCCCAACCATGCAGCAATGGCCGAATGGATTCATGACTTTGACATTACCCGTCCCGTGCATTATGAACCTGCACAGGGAAATCACAGGGTAGATGGCTATATCCCACCCAACCATCCCGATTACCCTAAAGACCATTCGCACAGGATTCAGGTGCCTACCGACCAACCTTATGTGGATATGGTTAGCCGGTTTTATCCCGGAATATTTACCCCTGAGTTACTGGTCAATCAACATGCCGATAATAGGCCAATTGTCTTTATCGAATATTCCCATTCCATGGGCAACAGCACTGGAAATATGAAGGAGCTGTGGGACAAGTTCCGCTCTCTTCCCCAAGTGATTGGAGGCTGTATTTGGGATTTTAAAGATCAGGCATTGTTGAAGACCAACGAGGATGGGGAGGAATTTTACGCTTATGGTGGTGACTTTGGAGAGGAGCTCCATGATGGAAATTTCTGTATCAATGGAATTGTTGCCGCAGATGGAAGGCCCAAATCCGCCATCTATGAATGCAAATGGGTGTATCAACCTGCCGAAATGACCCTGGTGGATACAACAGCATTCAAAGTGAAAATTCTGAATAGACATGCGGATAAGTCTTTGGAAGGTTATCAATTGAACCTGGAGATATTGGAGGAAGGAAAAATTATGGATATCCGTAATTTGGGAAATCTGGAGCTGAAAGCCGGCAAGGACAGTGTTTTGAACCTAAATGAATATTTCGAGGAAAAAGTGAAAGGAAAAGAATACCTGGCCAATCTTACTTTCACCTTGCCAGAGGATCAATTATGGGCCAAACAAGGTCATGTGATTGCCCAACAGCAGTTTCGACTACAACCAGGGAGTGCTCCTGAAGTAATAAAAGGAGATGGAACTTTGGTTTTGGAAGAAGAGGGGAATTCCATTTTGGTGAAAGGTGAAGATTTCCAGATAGGTTTTGGAAAGGATAATGGCAGCCTTCTGAGTTATTTGGTGGAAGGTGAGGAGCAGGTTTATAGTCCATTGATGCCCTTATTTACCCGGCCATTGACTGATAATGACCGAAAAGGCTGGAAACCTCATGAAAAGCTAAAAGAGTGGTATGAAGCGGAGCCTAAATTGACTGACTTGAAATCTTCCAAATTGGAAGATGGAGCAGTAAAGATAAAAAGCCAATATTCCCTGGTCCAAGGAAAGGCAATGGTGGACATTAATTACACCGTTTACCCCTCAGGCCAGGTCAAAGTGGATTATACCTTGATTCCACTTTATGACATGCCCAATATTCCAAAAGTGGGCATGTCAATGGGCATTAAAAGAGAATATGATCAGATCACCTGGTATGGCAGAGGACCCGTAGAAAATTATATAGATAAGAACCACGGCTTTTTGGCGGGGATTTACAGCCAGCCAATAGAAAAGTTTATGGAGCCTTATGTTATGCCCCAAGAAAACGGCAACCGTACGGATGTTCGCTGGATGGAATTGACTACCCCTGATAAAAAGGATGGAATTACCATTACCGCAGACAGTCTTTTGAGCATGAGTGCCTGGCCTTATACCGAAGAAAATATCAATGAAGCCAAGCATACTTATGAATTGGAAGATGCAGGTTTCATTACCGTCAATATTGATCTAATTCAAATGGGGGTGGGCGGTAATGACAGTTGGTCAGAAGTTGCAGCACCACTGGAGCAATATCAAATCCCAGCCAAACCTTACCGCTATACGTTTTATTTGGAAATCAAATAACTGGAAAGAACAAAGCATCAAGAGTAAAGAATAAAGAGGGAAATAGCTCTCGTTATTTTCTCAAAGCTTATAGCCCTCGTTTCAAACGAGGGCTATTTTCTAAAAACGTCTAAAGTCTAATTTCTCACATCTCATATCTAAAAATATGGCCCGCAGTAATCTTTTGATTTTTCTATTAGTAGGAACCCTTTTGATATCCTGTCAAAAGCAGGGACAGGAGTCTCAAATGGATACCTTTGAACCTAGCTATGAAAGTTCACAGCCCTGGGTTTATTGGTACTGGATGTATTCCACCTATTCCAAAGAGGGGATTACAGCAGACCTTGAGGCAATGAAAGAAGCAGGCATTGCCGGGGCATTTTTGATGTCCATCAAAGGTCCAGCTGATCCACCATTGACCGACAGCCCTGTTTTACAAGGTTCTGAGGAATGGTGGGAGATGGTCCGGCATGCAATGGAGGAAGCTGACCGCTTGGATTTAAGATTGGCCATGCATGCTTGCGATGGCTTTGCTGTTGCCGGTGGCCCCTGGATTACCCCCGATATTTCCATGCAAAAAGTGGTTTGGTCCGATACCTTGGTTCAGGGAGGAAAAAGCTTAAACCTGGATTTGGCCCAACCCGAAAGCTATAAAGATTATTACAAGGATTTGGCGGTATTTGCCTATCCTGTAAAGTCGGGGTTTGAGGTCAATTCTGCAGAAAAGCAGCCCATGGTGAGCAGCAGTTTGGATGAAGAGGAATTGGACTTTTTATTGGTGGATCAGGAAAATGACAAACGTTTTGGGACCAATGATGAGGCTTGGATCCAATATGCATTTGATGAGCCATTTACTTGCAGATCCATTCGTATCAAAACCAGTGGAAACAGCTATCAGGCCCACAGGCTTAAAATTACGGTAAGTGATGATGGTAAAAACTTCCGGGAAGTGACCCGGTTGAAACCACCCCGCCATGGTTGGCAGGATTGGGATTATGGGTATACCCACAGCATTCCTGTTACCACTGCTAAATATTTCCGCTTTATCTATGACAAAGAAGGAACGGAACCCGGCGCGGAAGATTTGGATGCAGCCAAGTGGAAGCCTTCTTTAAAAGTCAAAACCATTACCCTTTCTTCCAGTCCCAAAATCAATCAATATGAGGGAAAGTCTGCGGCAGTTTGGAGAATCAGTGAAAGGGCCGATAAAGAATTATTGCCTGAAGGAACTTGTATCTCTAGGGATGAAATGGTCAATGTGTCCGAATTTATGGATGAAAATGGACAATTAAACTGGGAAGCTCCTGAGGGAAAATGGAAAATCATGCGTTTTGGTTACACCTCAACCGGACATACCAATTATACCGGTGGCGGTGCCAAAGGACTGGAAGTGGATAAGTTCAATGCAGAAGCGGTGAAGCTACAATTTGACGAATGGTTTGGGGAGGCCATCAGAACTGCTGGACCGGAAATGGCAGAGAAGGTGCTCAAGATTTTTCACATCGACAGCTGGGAAGCAGGTAGCCAAAATTGGTCCCCTGTTTTCCGGGAAGAATTCAAGAAGAGAAGGGGCTATGATATTTTGCCCTACCTACCCTTGATGGCCGGGGTTCCCATGGTGGATGCAACAACTTCCGAAAAGGTGCTTTATGATTTGCGGAAGACCATTTCTGAATTGATCATGGACAATTTCTTTGGCACCTTAAAAGAGGAGGTGGAGAAAAACGGTATGAAATTCAGCTCTGAAAATGTGGCCCCTACTATGGTGAGTCATGGTATTGAGCATTTCAAATACATCGATTATCCTTCCGGGGAATTTTGGCTCAACAGCCCAACGCATGACAAACCCAATGATATGCGGGATGCCATTTCCGGAGGCCATATTTATGGAAAACAGATCATCCAGGCAGAGGCCTTTACCCAATTGCGTATGGATTGGGATGAATATCCAGGCATGTTAAAAACCCTGGGAGACCGGAATTACGCTTTGGGAATCAACCGCTTTTTTTACCATGTTTTTGTACACAACCCTTGGCTGGATAGAAAGCCAGGCATGACCCTGGATGGTATTGGGCTTTATTTCCAAAGAGATCAAACCTGGTGGGAGCCTGGAAGAGCCTGGGTGGATTATGCCCAACGCACCCAATACCAACTTCAAAAGGGAAAACCAGTGGTGGATATTGCAGTTTTTTCAGGGGAAGAACTTCCCAGCCGTTCCGTTTTGCCGGAGAGATTGGTGCCGTTTTTACCAGGAATTGTTGGTGAAGAAAGGGTGAAGGCCGAAAGGATCCGATGGGAAAATCAAGGGCAGCCTACAAGGGTGATTCCCGCAGGGGTAAAACATTCGGCTAATATGGCGGATGCGGAGGATTGGACAGATCCATTGAGGGGTTATCATTATGACTCCTTTAGTGCTGATGCCTTATTACGATTGGCTGAGGTAAAAGAGGGGAAAGTGGTCTTCCCCGGAGGGGCAAGCTATTCCGTATTGGTTTTCCCTGGAAGCAGAAAAATGAACCCCAGTGGGGAGTTGATGTCAGTGGAGGTAGCCCAGAGGATATTGGAATTGGTCAAAGCAGGTGCTACTGTATTGGTAGATGAAAAGCCAACAGAAACCTGGGGGATGGAAAGCAGTGCAGAAGACTTGGCCCAATTCACAGATGAATTATGGGCTGGGTATTCAGCAAATGCCGACACCAAACCGCAAATCAAAAGCTGGAAAGTGGGTAAAGGAAAAGTGGTGCAATTGCCCTATGAACAAAGTACTTTTGAAGCTTTGGGGATTTCTCCGGATGTAATTGCCAGGGATAAAGAAGGAAATCGAAATGAAGACTTAGCCTTTGCCCATAGAAAAAGTGCAGAAGAAGAGGTCTATTTTATTTCCAATCAAAAAGAAATTGAAAGAGAACTGGAATTATCATTCAGGCTAAGCGGAAGGAAACCTGTTTTTTATGATCCTGTTTGGGATAGAGAATATCCAGTAAATAACTGGAAAATGGAATCAGGAAGAACTATTATTCCTGTAAAACTTCCTGCAAATGGTTCCTTATTTGTGATATTCAAAGAGGAAACAGAACAGAAAGAAAAAGAAGAAGGTACCAATTGGCCGGAATATGAAGTGCTAAGCGAAATTGAAGGTGGATGGACTGTTTCTTTTGATTCTGCCCAAAGAGGCCCTCAAAACCCCATCAAGATGACAGCTCTCCAGGACTGGAGCCAGCATTCCAATGACAGTGTGAAGTATTATTCCGGTACAGCAGCTTATTCCACCACTTTTGACTGGATAGGGGATAAGGACAGTGAAATTTGGCTTCATTTAGGAAAAGTGGCCAATATTGCCTCGGTAAAAGTGAATGATAAGCCTTGTGGCGTGGCCTGGACTTTCCCATATCAGGTAGATATTTCCAAGGCACTTAGAGAAGGAGAAAATAAATTGGAAATTAGGGTGACCAATACCTGGGCCAACCGCATCATTGGGGATTTGAAGTTACCCCAAGATCAAAGGTTTACCCAGACCATTGCCGATTTGGATAGGATGGAAGGCAGAGAACCCCTGGAAGCCGGTTTGTTGGGGCCTGTGAGGATTTTGGAAAAGGAGGGTGATTGAGCCCAATATTAATGACCTTAGTTTTGTTTGGGCAAAGACAATGCCTGGTGGAATTCAAGCAAGGCCAAGCCATTTGGAGAAATCAAAAATCGAAAACGCACCCCAGAGGGGTGCAACAAAAATAGCCCAGGGTAAGCCGACGTAGGAGGTGCAACCCTGGGTGTAATTGGTTAAGGTTTTAAGCATTAGCAGCCAATAATGTGACTATAGAATTCTACTTTCCGCTAATGCATTTGGCCATTTACTATGCGATGTAAAAAATTGATGTCGGTAATTTGCCTTTTGCAAAGGGTTTGGCAATCTCGTTTATTTTAAGACAAGATTGCATCTCCCGCTCCCTGTTTCCACAGGGTTCGGGATCGCAGTGACGTATAGCGAGTGCAATTGTTATCCAATTTTCGGATGCTTAGGATTTATCGGTGCTTCGACTCCGCTCAGCAACCGGAAAATCTGAAGCAAACCATTAAATCAAAAATTGAAAAACTAAAAATATATTAATAACCATGAAAAATATTTTCGCACTACTCGTGATTTTCTTAGTGGCTTTTTCTGCAAAAGCAGCAGTAAAATTGCCCGCCATTTTTTCCGACAATATGGTTTTACAGCAGCAGATAGACGCCCCCATTTGGGGTTGGGCTAAAGGTGGTGCCAGTGTGGAGGTAACCACTTCCTGGAATGGCAAAAGTTATTCAACCACTGCCAATAAGGAGGGAGAATGGAAAATTAAAGTGGCTACCCCAGAGGCAGGCGGTCCCTTTCAAATTGAGATCAATGATGGGGAAGCCCTGACTTTGGACAATGTCCTGATTGGAGAGGTTTGGCTTTGTTCCGGGCAGTCCAATATGGAAATGCCATTAAAAGGATTTCCAGCCCAGCCTGTGAAAGGTGGCAATGAAGCTATCGTCAATGGCAAAAATTCATCCGTTCGCCTGATTACCGTTCCTCGAAACGCCACCATAGAAACCACCCAGGATTTTGAAGGCCAATGGGAAGTGGCCAAGCCTTCCACGGTTTCGGAATTCAGTGCCACGGCCTGGTTTTTTGGGACCCAGCTTTACAGGGCATTGGATGTGCCTATTGGTTTGGTGCATGTTTCCTATGGAGGATCCAATATTGAAGCCTGGATGAGCAAGGAAATGCTGGAAGATTTTAAAGACGAAATTGAGATTCCCGAAACCAAGGAAGACTTTGGGGATCCCAACAGGACAGCTACTGCTTTGTACAATGGGATGCTTCACCCAGTCATTGGCTATGGGATCAAAGGTGCCATTTGGTATCAAGGGGAATCCAATTATGACCGTCCCTTTCAATATGAAGAATTGATGGTGACCATGGTGGATGAATGGAGAAAAGAATGGGGCATGGGTGAATTTCCTTTTTACTATGCCCAAATTGCACCATTCAATTACGGCATGTTTACTCCTGACCGGGTGATCGAAAAGAACAATTCTGCTTATCTCAGGGAAGCCCAACAAAAAGCCGGCAAGCGTATACCCAACAGCGGTATGGCGGTTTTGATGGATATCGGGGAGAAAAACAATATCCACCCTGCAGATAAAAAAGCCGGTGGGCACCGTTTGGCCTATTGGGCCCTGGCCAAAACCTATGGTTTGGAAGGGTTTGAGTATTCCAGCCCAACCTTTGAGGCCATGGAAATCAAAGGAAGTACGGTAGTAGTTGCCTTTGACAATGTTCCCAACGGTATTACTTCCTATGGGAAGGAAGTAAAAAGTTTTGAAATAGCAGGTGAAGATAAGCGTTTTTATCCAGCAACAGCTGAGTTAAGAAGAAAATCCATTTTGCTTTCCTCTCCCCATGTAAGCGATCCGGTTGCCATCCGCTATGCTTTCAAGGACTTTGTAGTAGGCGAAGTTTTCAGCACCGGAGGATTGCCCTTGAGTTCCTTTAGGACGGATGATTGGTAGGGGGAATCCTATCAAAAGTTCGGTTAAAATGGACAGGAATATAATCTAAAAACGTCATTGCGAACCCTTATGCGTGGTGGTGAAAGTGGGGAAAAGGGTGTGGCAATCCCGTCTTCAAAAATCGAGACTGCCGCGGCTTTCTCCCCACAACACACCCCCAAGCCTCGCCTGCCTACCGGCCAGGCAGGCAGTGACGAATAACGAAGGCGGAACCACAAATTAAAAACGTCATTGCGATCGATCCGCCGCGACGGGGAGAGAAGCAATCTCGCTTTAAAAATTTGGGCTGTCAAACTCCCACGTAGTGAAATGAATCGTATTTGTCATCCCGAGGTAACGAGGGATCTCACCCAATAACGTTTAAATAAGAGATTCCTCCTTTGTCGGAATGACAACCCTACGAAAGCTTCGTCATTCAGCTCTTTTGTATTCAAGTAATTTTGGCTTTCGCAGTGACCTTAAATTTAATCGATCAGTGTTTTTATCAAATATTGAATTATAGTCCCGTCAGTATAGCAGCGGGACTTTTTTATTGAGCAAAAAGGAATTGCAAATCCTGTTCAGGTTGGAGTTTCAAACGCTTGGATCGGCCTTGGGGTATGTGGTTTTAGGAAAATTGAGGAGGACGTTAAAAAAATAAGTTAGCTTGCGAAGTGGACGAGCAAGATCCACTTATTTTTAGTCCGGAACAATTAGCCTAAAATCAAATTGGGGCCTCAAAATTTGAAATCGCATGGATGAGTGACCCAATTTGAAGCATACCCCACAGCCTAGATTTTTTGCTTACTTTTTCATCAATGGAAAAAGTAAGAATCTTAAAATAAAGCCAAATTCTTAGTTTATTTACTCATGTGCGATCAAACAGATGCCTATAAAGTAGCCCGCCAATCTTGATAACTTTCAGTTTTCAGGACTTTTTTATTTCAGGGGTAAAAGTTTATGATCATTTTGGTGAAGTGAAAAAAGGCTCGAGAAGGATTTCAAATCCCGACCAGCATCCTTAACCCAATATGTCCAGCCCCGATCACCCTCCCTAACCTTTCCATTACCGATCTTCCAAACGTAAGCCACAGAACGAAGGTCCCGCTCGAAATCGTCAACATTGACCAATCTCACAACTCAATACTTATATCTCCCATCTAGACTCAACAGCATAGCACAGGAAAGTCACTCGCCTTGATTTTTTTAATTTGAAAGCATATTGGAGGAAAAATGAAGATTGTATTTTATTTACTGACTAGTTTTTTATTGTTGCCGGGCAATTTGCTTTATGCCCAGGATTTGAAGGTTTATAACCCTGTTTGGACTTCCATGAGTGAAAATTCCAGTGAATCCATGCCTTTGGGTGGGGGTGATATTGGCCTCAATGTCTGGGTGGAGAATGGCGATTTACTGTTTTACTTTTCCCGCAGTGGGACTTTTGATGAGCACAATACCTTTTTGAAGCTGGGCCGGGTAAGGATGAAACTTTCCCCCAACCCTTTTAAAACCAATGGCCATTTCCGCCAGGAATTGGATTTGGAAAAAGGATCCATCCATATTGAAGCTGGGGAAGGCAACCGAAAAACCGCCATTGACCTTTGGGTGGATGTTTTTCAGCCCGTGATCCATGTGGAGGTTGAAAGTGCGCAAAAGATAAATCTGGAAGCCGCTTATGAAAGCTGGCGCTATAAAAACAGGCCGGTCAAAGGAGCGGCCAATAATGCCAATTCCTATAAATGGGCCCCACAGGGCGAAACCATTACCTTTCAGGATAGCATTCAGTTCTCTAATAGTGGGGTGTTGTTTTACCACCATAACCGGGATGAGAACACCGTCTTTGATGTGGCTGTCAGGCAGCAAGGCATGGAAACAGTCAAAGACCAGATGATGGATCCCATTGGGAATTTGACCTTTGGGGGCTGGATAAAAGGGGATAATCTGGAACCTTCCGGAAATCAACAAGGTGTTTACCAAGATACTGATTTTAAATCCTGGAAACTGGCCAGCCAAGAACCAGCCCAAAAACATTCTCTGGAAATTTATCTCCACACTAAGCAGACCCCTGATCAAGATACATGGCAGTCTGGTTTGGACAGCTTGATTCAAAACCAAGTCCGCTCAACCAAATATGCCAAAGCTAATACCCAGGCCTGGTGGAAAACATATTGGGAAAAGAGTTATTTGATTACCGATCCGGGCAATAAGATGGAAAATGATACCGTTTGGCAGATAGGCAAGAATTATCAGCTTTTCCGCTATATGCTGGGTTGTAATGCCTATGGAAGCTATCCGACCAAATTTAACGGCGGCTTGTTTACCGTTGACCCGGTTCATACCAAAGAAGATATGCCCTTTACTCCTGACCACAGAAATTGGGGTGGAGGCACCATGACGGCTCAAAACCAACGCCTGGTTTATTTTCCCATGGTCAGGACAGGGGATTTTGACATGATGAAACCCCAGTTTGACTTTTACCTCAGGTCCTGGAAAATTGCCAAACTGCGAAGCCAGTTGTATTGGGGGCATGATGGGGCCAGCTTTACCGAACAACTGGAAAACTTTGGCTTGCCCAACCCGGCAGAATATGGATGGGACCGGCCTGAAGATTATGATCCTGGCATGCAGTACAATGCCTGGCTGGAATACCAATGGGATACCGTGTTGGAGTTTTGCAAGATGATGCTGGAAACCGAAAAATACTCCGGTAAATCTATCAAAGAATATTTGCCTTTTATTGAAAGTTGCCTCCGGTTTTTTGATGAGCATTATCAATACCTTGCCGAAAACAGGGGCGCCAAGACCCTGGATCAAAATGGAGATTTGGTGCTTTACCCTGGCTCAGCTAATGAAACCTACAAGATGGCCTATAATGCCACTTCAACCATTGCGGGCTTAAGAACTATCCTTGAAAGCCTTTTGGAATTGCCTTATCTGGACAGTACCCAGGTCAACCACTGGGAAGGCATGTTGGACCGGTTGCCACCATTGAGTTATAGGGAAATTGATGGACATAAGGTGATTGCCCCCGCAAAGCTTTGGGAAAGGGTGAATAATACCGAAACCCCGCAGCTTTACCCGGTTTATCCCTGGGGCATTTATGGCCTTGGAAGACCAGATTTGCAGACTGCCATCAATACCTATCAATATGATCCCGATGCGCTTGAATTTAGAAGCCATGTGGGCTGGAAGCAGGACAATATTTTCGCTGCACGAATGGGCTTGACAGAGGAAGCTGCCCGCTTGACATTAAAGAAAATGGGGGATTCCGGACGGCGGTTTCCGGCATTCTGGGGTCCTGGATTTGACTGGGTACCGGACCATAATTGGGGCGGATCAGGTATGATCGGAATGCAGGAAATGCTTTTGCAAACCGATGATCAAAAAATCTACCTCTTCCCCGCCTGGCCCAAAAATTGGGATGTGCAGTTCAAGCTTCATGCCCCTTACCAAACCACCATCGAAGGGGAATTAAAAGACGGGCAATTGAAAAGCTTAAAGGTTACGCCAAAGGAAAGAGAGATGGATGTGGTGAATTTGTTAGGATGGAGTTTGCAGGAGAAAATCATGTTGGGGGAGTAGATTTGAGATGTGAGAAAGGAGATTTTATTGTTAGTAGTGAGTACGCTCACTCAAGACGCTGGACGCAATACAATATTACTGACGTAGATAAAAAAAGGAAAGGATTAAGGTCTCCACCGTTATTGCGAATGGAGAGAAACGGAATGAAGCCTGCCTGCGGTAGGCAGGCAATTTCGTATTTAATATATGAGACTGCCACGGCTTCCTCCCCTCAATTCCCTACAAAGCCTCGCAGTGACGGTTAAGAAAAAAGAACTTAAATCATAAAACTAAACCCATTAAAAGACACCAAACCAAATTCTAAATACTCAAGACTAGCTACTAAATACTAATAAAAAATATGAACCTAAAATATTTAATCACAGGCATTGGAATAGGGCTAACAGCCATTTCAGCCAATGCCCAGGAAAAAGCCCTGGTCAATACTTCCCAAAGTCCCTATGCCAAGTTGAAAAGTGTGGACATGCAGGATGTCACCTGGACAGGTGGCTTTTGGGGTGAAAAGTTTAAAATGAGTCAGGAAAATACCCTTCCTTTTATGTGGGATCTCTACCATGATGCAGAGGAAACTCATGCGGTGCGCAATTTTGAGATTGCCGCAGGACTGATGAAGGGGGAATTTGATGGCCCTTCTTTCCATGACGGGGATTTCTATAAAATTTTTGAAGGTATGGCCGCCCTTTATGCGGAAACGCAGGATCCGGAAATCGATGCCAAAATGGATAAGGCCATTGCATTGATTGAAAAGGCCCAAAGGAAAGATGGTTACCTGCATACCCCTGTTTTGATTGAGGAAAGATGGGGGACTTTAGGAGAGGAAGAACTCCAAAAGCAGTTGGGCTTTGAAAAATACAATATGGGTCACCTGATGACCGCGGCCTGTGTGCACCACCGGGCTACCGGAAAGGACAATTTCCTGAATGTGGCCAAAGGAGTCGCCAACTTCCTTTATGACTTCTATAAAAAGGCTTCCCCACAACTGGCCAGAAATGCCATTTGCCCCAGCCACTATATGGGTGTGGTGGAAATGTACCGTACTACAGGTGATAAAAGGTACCTGGAACTGGCCCAAAACCTGATCGATATTCGCGGTAAGACCGATGATGGCACCGATGATAACCAAGACAGGGTGCCTTTCAGGGATCAAACCGAAGCCATGGGCCATGCGGTTCGGGCCAATTATCTTTATGCCGGGGTAGCGGATTTGTATGCAGAAACCGGTGAGGAAAAATTGCTCCAAAACCTGGAATCCATCTGGGATGATGTGGTGCACCGCAAAATGTACATCACCGGTGGTTGTGGTGCTTTGTATGATGGGGTTTCGCCAAATGGTACTTCTTATAACCCTACCGTGGTACAGAAAATCCATCAAGCCTATGGCAAGCCTTATCAACTTCCCCATGCAGCAGCCCATAACGAGACTTGCGCCAATATCGGCAATATGCTGTGGAACTGGAGAATGTTGCAAGTGACCGGAGATGCCAAGTATGTGGATGTCCTGGAGCAGTCCCTGTATAATAGTGTGCTTTCCGGGGTCAGCCTGCAAGGAACTGAGTTTTTCTACACCAATCCGCTAAGTGCCAAGGATGACCTGCCTTACCAACTGCGTTGGCCGAATGTGCGGGAAGGATATATTTCTATCTCCAACTGTTGTGCACCCAATGTAACCCGGACTTTGGCGGAGGTAAATAATTATGCCTACAGTGTGGATGAAGAAGGACTTTATGTCAATCTCTATGGTACCAACCACTTAGAAACTGAGCTTTTGAATGGAAAGAAAGTAGAGATTAAGCAAACTTCCGAATACCCCTGGGATGAAACGGTTACTTTGAAGATGGAAAAAGTGCCTAATAAAGCATTTTCGCTTTTCTTTAGAATTCCAGGCTGGTGTGATGATGCAGCTTTGGAAATCAATGGGGAAAAGCAGGCCATCGAACTGGTTTCCGGAAAGTATGCCGAGGTTAATAGAAAATGGAAAAAAGGAGACCAGGTAAAATTGGTTTTGGAGATGCCGGTAAAATATATGGCCGCCAATCCTTTGGTGGAGCAGGCTAAAGGCCAGGTAGCCATCAAAAGAGGCCCGGTAGTGTACTGTGTAGAATCCATGGATTTGCCAGCAGGAAAAACGGTGGATGATATTATCATCGATTTGGATGAAAAGCTAAGCCCGGAAAAATTCAATATCGGCAACAGTGAAATGATCAGCCTTACCGGAGAGGTATATTACCAAAAAGAAGGCGATTGGGACAAGCAATTGTATAAAGAGATAAGTAAAAACCCCTATGAAAAAGGAGCCATCCGATTGGTCCCTTACTACAGCTGGGCCAACCGCGGCAAAGGTGAAATGATGGTTTGGTTGCCTTATGAAAGGGATTAAGGTTTTTGAGGAAAATTAACAATGGAAAAAAGGTCAGGTTAAGGGGTCTGACCTTTTTTTGGTTGGGGGGGGATTTTTTTGAAGAACCAGAATTTTAGCATTATGCCTAAAAAAATGCAGGGCTTTTGGAAACCTTTTCTGCCAGCTGAGTAGAAAGTTTATTAGGAGTAATAAACTTTCTGAAATCTTTTTTTACCATAGGTTTACATCCTTTGATGTAAATTAGTTCTATTTTATTACACATTCAAAAATCCCAATAACTTTAAAATACGAAGTTTGATCATCTGAAAGGATAATATTTTCGTATCCATCGTCATTAGAAATTGGTTTTAGAATTATGGATTCATGTTTCCAACCATCCTCACTTATATGTTTTTTGCTTTCATATTCTTTTACGGTATAGCATGAACCAAATTCTGGATCTTGTAAGTCTGAGTGTTCAACAAGTACTATTTTGCCGTTTCTCGAGCCTCCGCTATACTTTTTAAAAATGACATAGGAACCATTTGGAATAACTTTGTTCATAGATTCTCCTACAATCCTACAAGCAAAATGGTCTTTAGTTATCCGCACAGATTGGGGAGGTTTTACCCAATCAACCTCATCCACTTTTTGATTTTCACCAAATTGACCGGCAGCTACATCAAGTCTATATGCAGGAATAGCATTCTCAAAGGGGATTACTTCGTCATGTTGGAGAAATTCCACCATTGGAGTTGATGGTTTAGATAATTTTAATGGGATAAACTTTGACAAATAATCCTTCAGGTCAGGGTCACAGGCATACAAATATGTCCCTTTAATCCCTCTAAGCATCATAGTTTTGTAGATGTTTACAATGTATTCTTTTAATTGTTCTGGAGAATCGGCTTGTCTTCCTGTAGAATCCTTGTAATTTTCTTTAATAATAACAATCCTACCATTTTTCTTATCATAGGAAATCTCATGTCCCAAAATGATGCCCGCATAATTTAAGTCATACCCTTGGGTTGTATGTATACATTCTACCTCATTAACTGCATTACTAGAGTTAATCCAATCCTCAGTGACTGCATTCCATCTTAATTCAGTTTCACCAATCTTAATGTCTTTAAAATGTTTTTGCCCTTCTTTGTTGGAAATCCATTCCCATGAAAAACCAGCTAAAGTCCTTGATAGGCCAAATTCATTATCACGTTGTTTTACCTCGGATACCAGGTCACTTACAGAGTCAAACAGAAGTAATTCATAAGCTTTAGTATTAAACTTCTTCCCTTCCTTTGGGAATTTACATCCCAATAATTTGTCAATAAAATCAACATAATCATTACCTCCCAATACTCTGAATTGTGATTTAAGTTTTTTAATGGTGGTTTTTGAGCTCTTTTTTAATTTCTTAAAATCTTCCTTATTAACATCGGAAGGTTTTATTGACTGATTCTCATCATAGAAAAGTATAGTTTTTTTTGATTGTAAAGTGACCCATTCAAGTTCATTCGTTTCATTAGGGTCTAACTGTAATCGTTTAGCTGCTTTATTGAAGGCACCAATGTAAGCACCTATGCTTTTTTTCTTTCTCAGCCGGTGTGATTCATCAACTATCAGTATATCAAATGTTTCACGACTGACTGCGGCCGGCCCAATAACCATATTTGCTTTGAGACCTTTAATATTTTTAAAAACTTGCTTCATTGTTCCTCTAAATGAAGACATGGGTACGACAAATCCCATTTTGAGATTAGGGTATTTCTTTTTGATCTGTTTTACTAGATTCAAGAATTCGAATTCATGGTCACCAAAATCACCATAGTTAAAATCTTCATTGTCTTTTGCAAGCAGTTTGAAGAGATAAATTGCCAGTATAGTCTTGCCGGTTCCTGCGCCACCTTCCATAAGGACAATCTCATATTTATCGTATAAAATGCTCTCCAACATCTTGTATAATGCGTAAACTTGCTCATTACGCAAGCTTTTATAGGGAGAATATTTGAATAAATCTGAATTGTCAATGTGCTCCAGAGAATGTTTTGCTAAACCTACCGTCCTGAGCTCATCCCAAATTGATTTGAAGAGATTCCAATAAACTTCAGGCTTTTGATAGTAGTTGTGATTTGCAAGGCCTAAATTCCCATTGATTAGCTGGAAATTACCGTCACCTGACATGTATTTAATGAGATTGGATTCAATATCCAATGTTGCTGACTTATTGAATTTGGGACTACCTATTAAGTGGACAGAAGTAAGTTTTTTCTTTGATTTGTTTTTTAGGTGAGAATTCATTCTTGCAAAAGTGTCGGTAGTTTCGCCAACATAAGCCTCCTTAATGTTAATATCAGAAAGAATGTAAACGATTGGCCAAAGATTTTTAGCATAGTGATCTGTTTTTAACTGATCAAAAAGTCCTGT
Source organism: Echinicola jeungdonensis (assembly GCF_030409905.1). Taxonomy (NCBI): domain Bacteria; kingdom Pseudomonadati; phylum Bacteroidota; class Cytophagia; order Cytophagales; family Cyclobacteriaceae; genus Echinicola; species Echinicola jeungdonensis. The sequence continues at coordinate 1,128,400 of NZ_JAUFQT010000001.1, read as the reverse complement.
GTTAAAGGTATGATGTTGAATTGAAAACCCCGTCATAACTCATTATACTTCTTAGCTGTTCCTTTCGCTTTATCTACTGGGTATTTTTCCGAATTTTTCCTGATCTTCTCAAGTACAATTTTTTTAACATCGAAATCATACTTTTCAGCCAAAAGAAAAGCATAGGCTAAAACATCTGCAAGCTCCTCCTTGACCTTTTCTGTATTTGCATTAGGAGAATCTTTCCAAAGAAACTGCTCAAGTAATTCGCCAGCTTCAATGCTGATACCTAAAGAAAGGTCTTTGGGATTATGAAATTGTTCCCAATCCCTTTCATTCCTGAACTTAATCAGTGCATCTGTTATTTCTTTAATATCATTCATATTTTTCTTGTTTAGAATTAAGCACATCGGTAATGCATATGGTATAAGGCGGTTTATGAACCTCTATTCTTTTTATTAAAAAAAAACTTACCCTAGGAGAATAAATTGAATTTTGGGTGTTACCCTCTAGGGGCTATATCCAATTTGAGAGCCCAGCATGGGTATCAGGTATCGAAGATACCAAAATATTCTAGAGGGTGAAAGAAGCTTTGTGCGGGAGTATTTTCCTGAAGCATAAACAAGTCTCAAGGTGGTTTCCTATGCAATAGGAAATTCGTCGGGGACGGTAAAGCTTAAGTAAACGAGACTGCCCTAAAGTGAAAAAGTAAGAAGGCAATATAATTAATTTTTTAAATGTCAATTCGTTTTATACAGAACTGGAACCTTCTAAAAGAATAATGTCAGGCCTTCCAGAGGTTTTCGGTTTGGACATAAGCATAGAATCGGGCAGTAACCAAATTTCGAGACTCCCACGGCTTTCTCCGCTCCATCCAGCCCTAAGCCTCGGAGTGACGTTTTAATTTATTCGAATTGACGTAAATAATATTTGATGATGCCTTTTAGAGTAGGAATAATGTATACACTCCGCCGAGCTCCTGTTCGCAATCCCCTTGATCGGCCTTGGGGTATGCGGTTTTAGGGAAATTGAGGAGGACGTTAAGAAAATAGGTTAGCTTGCGAAGTGGGCGAGCAAGATCCACCTATTTTTAGTCCGGAACAATTGGCCTAAAATCAAATTGGGGTATCCGCAAATGCTATCGCCAAGATGATTGGCCCAATTTGAAGCATAGCCCACAGCCTAGTCCCGATGGCTATCGGGATGCTTACTTTTTCATCAATGGAAAAAGTAAGAAGGAAATATAATCTATTTTGCTAAATGTCATTCCTATTTGTTTTATACAGAATTTGAACCTTCTAAAAGAAGAATTCCAGCCTTTCCGTTAGGGCATAATCTTAGAAACGGCCAGTGACCAAATTGCGAGACTCCCACGGCTTTCCCCGCTCCATCCTGTCCTAAGCCTCGGAGTGACGCCTTTATTAATCGAATTGCTGAAATTTAAAACGAAAAACGGCTGTGGACAGTGGACCGTCAACTGTTGACTTCAAAAATCAACTTTTGCGTATTTATCGGGATAGTAGGTTGTTTTTCCGCCTTGCAGGTTTTGGCGTTAAGAAATTTAAGAAGTGGGATGCAAAGGGCACAGGCATGTCTGACGGTGATGCTGCAAAAAGACAATAGATGCTTCACACAAAGGAGGAGTTTGGCTGTGCGTGGGGAGGCTTAAAATTTAGCCAAAAGATGCACAGCGGCGGGGTTTTTTGATTACTTTTTTGACCTGAAGCAAAAAAGTAATATGAAAAATAAAGAAGAAATATAAATTGGAGGTTAAACAGTTGTTTCAATTCAGCCAAATTTGGCTGAATTGAAACATTGGTTATCCCCATTCATTTAAATTGTAATACCTGCTAGCCTTTAAAGTGAAAACCTTAAAAGCCATTCCGGATCAACTAATAAGATTTAGATTAAAGCGCCTCCTTTTTTGTGAAGGTCTTCTTCGGTAATTACGCCAAGCTGCATCAAAAAGGCCAAATTGTCAAATACGCCCCAGTATTCGGAAATTTTGCCGTTTCTGAACTTGAACATTTCGCACAAATCTACATTGATTTCCCGGTTGGTAGGTGGGGTACCCAGAAGTTCACCGGTATGTTTACCTTTAACAGTGACATAGGAAATTACGGTGTCACCTTCCCCAAGGATTTCTTTAATATCGACTGACATATTGGAAAAAGCACTGAAGTAAAAACTCAGTTGCTCTTTAAAATAGTCAATTCCTTTTTTAACTGATGGGACATTGTGGTCAGGTGTATGATTGACCACGTCCCTGTTGAAATAGGTATCCAACACACTGACATCCCCGCTTGTAAAGACCTGATAGGAGTCCCTGATCAGTTGTTTATAATCTGTTGTATTCATGGATTGATTTGCATTTAAATCCTTTTCTATCCATGGGGATAACCAATGCAAATTTACAAAATAATCGGGTGATATGTGCTTTTGGTGTAGTAAAAATCTTTTAGTAAGTATTTTAACGGTATAATAATTTGTGAAAGAGTTGATAGGCGGGTTCTGTTTGGGTATTGAAGAAAACAGGCTCGACTCGAAATACGTCACCGCGAGAGGTTAAAATCTCTATTAAAAGCCCTGGGCATTAGCGGAAAAGGGTTTGCAACATTGAGATTGTTGGTGGCTAATGCTGGATAAGGTTATTGCTTTATTCCCCGGGTGGCGCCTTTTAGGCTTACCCGTGGTTATTTTTATTGCATCCCTCTGGGGTGCTTTAGTTACTATTATCAAATCCCGAATCCCGGTTTTCAGTTAACCAATTAAACAGTTAATCCATTATACAAAATTTGGGAAACCAACAGTTCTATTCGCTAACCGTCACTGCGAGGGAGGACGAAGGACAACGGTGGCAGTCTCATATTGAGGAACTCACTATTAATAGGCAAAGGCATTAGCGGAAAAGGGTAGTCTTTGGATACTGCCTGGCTGCTAATGCAACTTTCTATACGGCATTTATTCCCCGGGTGACGGCTAAAAAGCCTCTACCCGGGGTTAATTATATTTGACCCTTACAGGGTCACAGACAATTTCGGTTTCGAGTTTACTTTGATGCTTTTTAGAAGGATTCAATTAACCAATTAATCGGTTAATCAATTAAACGAAAGACAGGAATCTCTAAAACCAACCCAAGTATCCCTTACCGGATAAAGCGATGAGGAAAACGAGCAACTAAAACAACCTAAAATCCTTGATCTGGTCGATAAAGTGAATGGCGCTGCTGGGGGAGAGGATCAGGATAAATACAATGCCAAATAGGGCACCATACAAGTGGGCATCATGGTTGATGCCATCGGTTTCCTGTTTGCTTTTATATATGGAATAGATCAAAAATAGAAAGCCCAGCACAAAACCCGGAAGACAGATCAGGCCAAAAAGGCAGATGTCTGCCAAGGGCATTAAGATAATGCTGGCAAATACGGCTGCAGCAACACCGCCAGAGGCCCCCAGGGCATTGTAATGGTAATTTTCCTTATGCTTGATAAATGTGGGGATGTCGGCTACCACAATGGCTGCCAGGTAAAAGGTTACAAAGACAGCAATGCCGGGAATTATCCCAAGTCGATAAGTGAGAAACTGTTCGACAAGTCCCCCGAAAAAGTAAAAGGTGAACATATTGAACAGCAGGTGGATGCTGTCCCTGTGAATAAACCCGGAAAGGATAAACCGTCCATATTCCCCTTTTTTATGAATTTGGTAGGGAGAAAACAGGCTCCTTTCCAAAAAAGCCGGTGATTTCCAGGCGTAGTAAGAACTTATACAAGTAATAATTATTAGGACTACCGTGGCAGATAATTCCATATTGGGATTGTCATCTAAAGGTTAGACCGGGAAATTATTTTTCCCGGTTGATCAAATCTTCAGCTAGGGCCTTTAAGGCCAATAAATTGTCCTGGTTTTTGACCTCCAGCTCATTAAGTTGGGCAAATCCATGGTCAAAGAAGGAAGTCATCTTTTCTTCGGTGATGGCTTGGATGTTCAGCTTATCATAAATTTCAGTGACAGCATTTACTTTTTCTTCTTTATCAAAGTCCCTGGCCTCCAACCATTCTTCCAGTTTTTCCTTATCCTCTCCTGTTGCCAGTTCTCTGGCTTTGATCAATAGGAAGGTCTTTTTGTTGGAAATAATGTCACCGCCGACCTGCTTGCCAAATTTATTTTGATCGGCATAGACATCCAGCAGGTCATCTTTAAGCTGAAAACCAATGCCAATGCTTTCTCCAAAATTAAAAAGCCTTTGGGCATCTTCCTGGGATGCACCTCCCAGTATCGCCCCAAATTGCAGGGAAAAGCCCAGTAAAATGGCGGTTTTTTTCCGGATCATTTCCAGGTATTCTACCTCCTGGACAGCCTCCCGGGTTTCAAAATTCATATCCTGCTGCTGGCCTTCACAAACGTCCAAAGCGGTTTGATTGAAAAGCTGAAGACATTGGGCCAGTTTATCCCCGGGGACATCCAGCAAAAGATCATAGGCTTTTACCAGCATCACATCTCCGGATAAAATGGCCGTATTGGTATTCCATCTTTCATGGACCGTGGTTTTACCCCTTCTCAATGGGGCCTCATCCATAATATCATCATGCATCAAGGTGAAATTATGAAAGACTTCTACCGCACTTGCCGGGGTCAATGCTTTCTCATAATCTTCCCGGTATAGCCCATAGGCCAAAAGGGTCAATAAAGGCCTTATCCTTTTGCCTCCCAAATTCATGATATAGGAAATGGGATCATAGAGCTCTTTGGGAGAAGTCCCATAATTGATACCCTGGATATGTTTTTCCAGGCTTTGAAAAATTGCTGTGGTATTATCCGTCTTAGTCATTGTCATCGGCAAATTCCAGATCTATGGTTCTTCGGTCAATATCGGTGTTGACCACCCTAACGGTTACTTTGTCACCCAGGGTGATCATTTTTTTGTTCTTGGCACCTATCAGCCTCATGTTTTTTTCGTCAAATTCGTAATAATCGTCCTTCATATCCTGAAGTCTGACCATGCCTTCACATTTGGTCTCGGTGATTTCTACAAATATTCCCCATTCGGTCACCCCGGAAATAAGCCCTTTGTAAGCTTTGTCCTCTGCCAGGGTCATATATTCCACCTGTTTGTATTTGATGGAAGCCCTTTCGGCATCAGCGGCATTCTTTTCCCTTTCCGAAGAATGAACACATTTATCCTCCCAGTGCTCTTGCTCAGGTGATTTTCCTCCATCCAGGTAATGCTGCAACAGCCGATGCACCATCATATCAGGATATCTCCGGATAGGGGAGGTGAAATGGCTGTAATGGGCAAATGCCAATCCAAAATGGCCTTTGGGCTCCGTAGAATAAATGGCTTTGGCCATGCTCCGGATGGCCAACTGTTCCAGGACATTTTGCTCTGGCTTCCCTTCTATTTCCTCCATCAACTTGTTAAGCGTATGGGATACCTGGGTTTCTTCGGAAATTTTGACCTGGTGCCCAAATTTCTTGGCGAAGTTGGCAAATGTAGTCAATTTTTCTAAATCCGGATGATTATGGACCCGGTAAACAAAAGTATCCTTGCCCTTGTTTTTGTTAAACACAAATTCAGCTACCGTCCGGTTGGCCAAAAGCATAAACTCCTCAATCATCTTGTGAATGTCTTTCCGCTCTTTGACAATCAACCCCAGCGGTGTCCCTTTTTCATCCAGCTTGAATTTTACCTCTACGGTTTCAAAGTTGATGGCCCCATGGAGGAATCTTCTTTTCCGGATTTTTTTGGCCAGGTCATTCAGCAGGGTAAGCTCCTGATAATAATCCCCGGATTGCTTATCTATATTTTCCTGGGCCTCTTCATAAGCAAATCTTCTGTCCGAATGGATAATGGAGCGGCCAATCCAATGCTTATGGATATTTCCTTCTTCATCCAGTTCAAAGGTGACCGAGAAAGTGAGTTTGTCCTCATTGGGCCTCAATGAACAAAGGTTGTTGCTCAGCCTTTCTGGAAGCATGGGGATGGTCCTGTCCACCAGGTAAACAGAAGTGGCCCGGTGGTAAGCTTCCTTCTCCAGCTGGGTTTTGGGTTTTACATAATGGGTGACATCCGCAATATGGACTCCTAATTCAATCCGGCCATTGGGTAGTTTCTGATATGAAATGGCATCATCAAAGTCCTTAGCATCCGCCGGGTCAATGGTAAAAGTTGTAATATCCCGGAAATCCTTTCTGCCCTTAATATCCGATTTTGAGATTTTGTCGGCAATCAGCTCAGCTTCCTCTTCCGGCTCCTTGGGGTATTCGAATGGCAAGCCAAATTCCGCCATGATGGAATGAATTTCCACCTCATGGTCTCCGGCCTCTCCAAGCACTCTGGTGACTTTGCCAGTTGGGTTTTTGTCTTCGTCTCTCCATTCAGTAAGCTGGACAACTACCTTTTGATTGTGTTCAGCTCCAAGAAGGTCCCCTTTTTTAATAAAAATATCATGGTGCATTTTTTTGAAATCCGGCACCACAAAGGCAAACCTTGGGGATATTTCCACCCTGCCTACAAACTCAGAACGGTGGCGGTGTACAATTTCCAGGACTTTGCCCTCCCGTCTTTCTCCTTTACCTTTTTGCGGGAATACCATAACCCTTACCAGGTCATCATCGAGGGCATTTTTTAGGTTGGCCGCTTTGACCAGAATATCCTCTTCCCCTTCTTCTTTTTTGTCAGGGACAATAAAGGCAAACCGCGGATTGACATAATCCACTTTTCCTTCTATAAAATCAGGGGTAGTGGTGGAAGAAAATTGGTTTCGGGGATTTTTGGAAACAGAGCCTGCATCTATCAATTTATATAATACAGGTTCCACTCCGCCTTTGGTGACGGCATCCCGGATCCCCAGGTTTTTAATGATCTGTTTGACGGAAAATTCTTTTCCATAATGATTGTCTAAAAAATTGAGGACTTTTTGAGCCAATTGGGCTGCATTCATCCTCTTACTTCCCTTCTTATTTTCTCTATGTTTATTTCTTGATTTTTTGCTCATAAAAATTCTTTTATTTCGGTGTCACAGCTTAAGCTGTACAATATTTTGTAATTGGAAGTGAAATGGGGTCAGGGGGATGGGCTTATTTTCATTTCCTTTGGAACGGCTTTTCTATATGTATATACAATGAACAGGCCTTTAGGGTTTATCTCATATAGGAAAAATATTCATTTTTAGGGAGAATCATGGTCCAAATCAATAATTTTAATGTCCATGTCTCCAGGCAGTCCTTGAAATGCAAGGTATATTTTAGCAGTGACTTCTACATCCTTCATACAGTATTTTCGAATGCTTTCAATATTTTTTTCTTGGTAATAGGTTGCATTGACCTGGCTGCCATCGATATCATCCTTGGAAGTGGGGATATCAAAAAGGACTGCCAATAATTCCAGTCTGGTGTAATGCTTGTAATCCCCAAATTTCCAAAGCTCAAGGGTGTCCAGGTGCCTGATTTCCCAGGGTTTTCTTCCGGCCATTTGCAGGACTTCCGGTAAAGGAATCCGGTTGGCCAGCATCCGTCTGCAAAGATAGGGAAAGTCAAACTCTTTACCGTTATGTGCGCAAAGGGTCCATTGCCGCTTTTCCAATAATTCCCTGAATTCCAAAAGGGTATCATGCTCCTGGGGTTGGGCAAAGGTTTTGGTTCTGAACTGGAGTTGTTCCCTTTCCGGATCGTAAAGGAAATAGCCCACCCCGATGCAGATGACCTTTCCAAATTCTGCATATATCCCCGCTTTTTCAAAGAATAAAACATCCGTGTCTATGTTTTTGTCCAGGGTAATTTGCTTGGCTTTTTTATCCCATTCATCCTGAAGTCTGGGGGAAAGCTTTTCCAGGGAGGCCTCAAGGGAGGCGGTTTCAATGTCCAAAAATAGGATGCTTTTTAAATCCGTTAAAAAATCTGCCATAGGCCATTAGGAATGTAATACGCCTTCCAGGCCAAGCTCAGGAATATGTTGCATATGCTCTTGATCTATACTGCCCTCTACAAAGACGAATTTTTTATCAAATATTTGATCCAATATATAATAACTTACCCAAAATTCATTATTGAGTTTGAATAATTTAGGGTCAATTGGTTCTATTTTGGCTATACTCTGGGGCCCCAATTCCTCAATCATATGCCTCAATATGCTGGTCTTTTTTTGTTCACCATTGACAGCTCCATATCCCTTGGAAGTGATCAGGATATTTTTTAGCTCAATCATGTTTAGGTTGATGATATAAACGCTCCATTCGGCTTGCCCATTGACCTCTTCTTTGGCAATGGCCATCTTGACACCGGTGGCTGGGTGGAATTTGATGTCTTTTTTCATGTTCGTGTATATTTGGGGATCAAATTTAAATTTTATTTAAATTGATTTATAGGGCTTCGGATAAAAAGGATCGAGGCAGGCTTGATTGTGAGTATTCTACATTTTTTCTGAGTATCCGATTTCTAGCACGAAAGAACCGAAACGAAATTTATTGAGAATAATCTTTGGGGTGGCCCTTGAAGCATCTGGTTTTTGGGCGATAGTGGAGGGCGTAGAAAAATGAATTAGCTCGCGAAGTGGACGAGCGAGATCCATTCATTTTTAGCCCGCAGCCATTGGCCAAAAATCAAATTGGGTAAACAGAAATGCGATCGAAATTGAAAATGACCCAATTTGAAAGATGCTTCACAGGCCTTGCCTCGAAAACTTTCGGGGTTTAACACTTTTTCATCAAGGAAAAAGTGTTAAACCCTAATAAATAAGGAAAACTTTAAATTATTACTTAACATTTAAAGTTCCAGTTACCCATGTTTTTTAAATTTAATTGGGAGATAAAAGAAGTTTTTAAGCTATCCCTAATCCCCTAAAGGGTGGCTCTCCTTAATCAATACATGACAATCCTTTTTATGGGATATCCAATTTTTTATTCCATAATTCATGCAATGCTTACCAATAAGGTTATTTTCTAAAAAGGGTTTAATTTTGTGGGCGTTAACGTTTTAAATTTCCCATTCCATATCAAACAACCTGGCAAGGTGGTCTTTCACTTTGCCTTTGACTTCTTTTTCATCCACTGGTCTTCCCAATTCCAAATGGAGGGAAGTAACTGCCTTGTCCGAAATGCCACAGGGTACAATATGTCCAAAATAGGAAAGGTCTGCATTGACGTTAAAAGCAAAACCATGCATGGTGACCCATCTACTGGATTTAACACCCATCGCACAGATTTTTCGGGGATTTTTTTGGGCTTCATGATCCAGCCAAACCCCCGTAAGCCCCTCAATACGGCCAGCTGGAATGCCATAATCAGTCAAAGTCAGGATAATGGCTTCCTCCAGGAAACGTAGGTATTTGTGGATATCCGTAAAGAAATTGTCCAGATCCAAAAGTGGATATCCCACAAGTTGGCCCGGTCCATGGTAGGTAATATCTCCTCCTCTGTTAATCTTATAAAAGGTGGCTTGCCGGTTCTTTAACTCTTCTTCATTGAGTAATAGATGGGTGAGTTCTCCGCTTTTGCCTAAAGTATAAACATGCGGATGCTCCACAAAAAGCAGGTAATTGGGAGTGATTTTTTGTAGATCAGGGCCATTTTTCCGGTTTTCGATTTTGATGGCCACTGTCTGGGCAAAGAGTTCTTCCTGGTAATCCCAGGTCTCTTTGTAATCTTTTTTCCCCAGATCTATAAATTTTACTTTTTTATTGATAATTTGATTCACAGCAATGACTTTGTAATGATCGCTATAACAGCATTTTAGGGCCGATGGTTCTACAAACTTTTTTCAAAGGGTTGTAGAGATGTTTTCTAGCTTTAATTTTTTCAAAATTAATAAATTATTTGCGATGGCACAGCAATTTGACATTGGCCAACAGGCAGAGCAGCTTGCCGCAGACTGGTTGATATCCAAAGGTTATGAATTAATAGTAGCCAATTACCGCCACAAACACGCAGAAATTGACCTGATCATGAAGCATAAAGGCCTGCTGATTTTTGTAGAGGTAAAATTCAGAAGTGGGACAGGTTATGGATATGCCGAAGAATTTGTGGATTACCGCAAGCGGCAACTGATCATCAGGGCAGCGGACCACTATATCCATGCAAAAGACTGGATGAAAGATATCCGCTTTGACATTGTCGGCGTGTACAAGGATAAAAAAGGGGTGTTCCGGTTTAAGCAGTTTGAAGATGCGTTTTATTGAAAGTAGAGGTGAGATTTGAGATTGATCCAGGTTTTTAAATTTGTGACCACCTTTCCCCACAATCTCCAGACTGTGGATTAGTATTGAGTATTAAGTAATTTCACTACTCACTATTTTAGCCGAAAGGATAACGCGTTCCACGAGGCCGAAAAACCCATCGCTACCATTACCCGAAAGTCCCTCTAAAGGGGGATTTAGGGGACTCAAATCCCATTACTCATATCTATATATCAAATTCCCCTCCCTATCCCACTCAGCCCGAATATAGGGTTTGAAGTTTTTGGTGAAGGGTTTGGCTTGGTATTGGATTTCCCTTTTTCGCACCAGGGGATCTCCATCGGTATTCCAATAGGAAGTCCAAAGGCCTACCTTTTCATCATAATGGTATTCGCCTTTGACGGCTATTTGACCATTTTCATAAAAATGATAATAATATCCTTCTTTCAGGTCATAGGAAATAGGAGTGATTTTTTCCAGCTTTTGGTCCTGGCGGTTATAATAGGTGATTCGAGAATCTACCGGCCAGCCTTCATTAAAATAAGCTTTATTTTGGAGAATGTTTTTTCTGTCGAAAGTCATCCAACGGCCATGTTTGGTGCCAAAGTAATACATTCCTTTTTCCATTACGGAATCATCAATCCTTCTTTCATAGGGCCCGTGCAACAAATACCCCTTCCCAGGATCAAAGTTGGAGTCCCGGATTACTTTGTCATCTGCATTGTACCAATATATATCCCGGATATAGGGATCCACTTCCTTGACTCTAGTGGTATAATGGAAAATTTGATATTGGGTCTGGTCCCTGATATCCTGTCGGATAAACCCTCTCCGGGTTTTTTCACCAAAATAGATTTTCTTTTTTCGCTTTTTCTTCTTTTCCTTTATTTCCTCCTTTTGTTTGGTAACATCGAATAAGAGTACAGGGGCAGTGGTAGGCATCAAGCGATCCTTAACAACACCAGAAGAATCGATTGATGCATTGTTCAGGCTGTCAGATTCCTGGGCAATTCCCCAAGAACAAATGAAAAAAATCAATAGGCCAAAAACCGTTGTTTTCATGAATTTGAAGAAAGAGAAGTACAAGCTTTTTGTATAGTCAACGAAATATGATAAATATTCTGTACTCTAAATAAAGGAAAGGTTTAGAATTAACAAGCATAATCCTTAATTTTGCCCAATTATTATATCATTTAGATATAAGGGGAATAAAATTGGCAAAGGAATTTAAGGCTTTTGTTGGTTTGGATTTCCATTTTTTATGATGACAATTGATGTAAAGTGATAATAAAAATAGAGACCTAGTTAAACAATTATAAAAATGAGCGCTATTCTATCAGACCGTATTAACAATATGGAAGAGTCAGCAACGCTGGCTATGGCAAAAAAAGCCCGGGAATTAAAAGGCCAGGGAATTGACATCATCAGCTTAAGTTTGGGAGAGCCGGACTTTAAGACTCCTAAGCATATCCAAGAGGCAGCCAAGTCCGCCATTGATGAGGGAAAATATTTCTCTTATCCTCCGGTTTCTGGTTATCAGGACCTGAGGGAAGCAGTGGCCCAGAAATTAAGGGATGTTAACCATATCGCTGAGGCCAAAGCAGAAAATATTGTCCTTTCTACCGGGGCCAAGCATTCCATTGCTAACATTTTTATGTGTTTGTTGAATGAGGGTGATGAAGTGGTGATTTTCTCTCCCTACTGGGTAAGTTATGCCGAGATCATTAAATTGGCAGGTGGCGTTCCTGTATTGATTGAAGGTAATCTTGAAAATAACTTCAAAGCTTCAGCCCAGCAATTAGAGGAAGCTATTACCGATAAAACCAAGGCGGTAATTTATTCTTCTCCCTGCAATCCTACCGGATCTGTATTTAGCAAAGAAGAGCTAAAAGCTATCGCGGAAGTTGTTAAAAAGCATAAAGATATCTTTGTGGTTGCCGATGAAATATATGAATTGATCAACTTCACCGGACAACATGCCAGTATCGCTGCTTTGGATGGAATGTTTGAAAGAACCATCACCGTAAACGGTTTCTCTAAGGGCTATGCCATGACCGGTTGGAGAGTAGGGTACATCTGTGCTCCCCTAACCATCGCCAAAGCCTGCGAAAAAATCCAGGGACAATTTACCTCAGGTGGTACCGGCATTGCTCAAAGAGCTGCCTTGGCAGCCATCACCGGTGACCAGACTCCTTCCAAAGAAATGGAGGATGCTTACTTAAAGAGAAGAGGAATCGTTTTGGACCTATTGAGAGATATTCCTGGCATCAAAACACACGTTCCTGAAGGAGCTTTCTATTTCTTCCCAGATGTAACCGCCTTCTTTGGTAAGTCCAATGGATCTTACAAAATTGAAAATGCGGATGATTTCTGCTTGTACATCCTGAATGAAGCGCACGTTTCTTTGGTGACCGGAGCTGCCTTTGGTTCACCTAACTGTGTAAGGCTTTCTTATGCGGCTTCTGAAGATGAACTGGGAGAAGCGTTGAAGCGGATCAAAGAAACCGTTGCCAAATTGAAGTAAAATGTATCTTTGATTTAAAAGGCAAACACATAATGAAAATAGTTGTTTGCCTTTTATTTGTTGTCAAACAGGGTGAAATAATCTTTCCTGAAAGATAACGAATTAAGGGACTTTAATTTGTTCTTAAAAGTTGAGAATTTAAAAATAAATGCGAAAAGATTTTACTTTTGTCTCTATTATTGTCTCTACTTACAATCACCCTGTTTGGCTAGAGAAAGTATTATGGGGTTTTTATGCCCAATCTAATAAGGACTTTGAAATTATTATTGCCGATGATGGCTCTGGCCTCTCAACAGAAGAAGTTATAAAAAAAATGAGAAAAGTCACCAAGATGACTATCCAACATGTTTGGCAGGAGGATGTTGGCTTTCAAAAATCTAGAATTTTGAATAAAGCAGTTATAGCTGCTAATGGAAATTATTTGATTTTTACCGATGGGGACTGTATTCCGAGAAATGATTTTGTTGATGTCCATTTGAAACATTGCTCAAAGGGGAAATTTCTTTCAGGAGGATATTATAAACTCCCATTAACCACCAGCAAATTAATTACAAAAGAGGATATTTTATCTCAAAGGTGCTTTAAAATACAATGGTTATATAAAAATGGTGTGAAAGAATCTCTCAAGGATTTGAAAATAGTTTCAAATGGATGGTTATCCAAAATCATGAATAAAATAACTCCAGCAAGTGCCACTTGGAATGGTAATAACTCTTCTGGATGGAAGGAAGATATTATTAAAGTAAATGGGTTTGATAATAGTTTTAAATATGGGGGTCAGGATAGGGAAATGGGCCAAAGACTAATAAATATAGGCATTAAACCAGTAATAATTCGGTTTTCAACAGTTTCAATCCATTTAGATCATTCGAGGGGATATGCAGATCATGCAGTTATAAAAAAAAACAGAGCCTATATAAAGCAGGTGAAGGAGGAGAAAATAAAAAGAGTTTCAAATGGAATTTCAGAAATTTTAAAATAGAATGCTAGTATTTTCACTTATTGATCAATTACGGAGAGATTATTGGAATAGTCTGATCCGTCGATTTGGGCTGTTACGAAAGCCTTGGATGAAAAACAAGGAACTTGATATTTTTGAAGAAATAATAAAAGCAAAAAAACCAAATAAAGTATTGGAATGGGGAAGTGGGTTTAGTACTCTATATTTTCCATCATTGCATTCAATGGATCTTTGGATTTCTGTGGAACATGACAAAGATTGGGCGAAGGCTGTAGGGGGTAAATACTTGTTGCCATATGTTGAAATTCATCATGTTCCCAGTGAAATTGAAGGGTGGAATAATCAAGGAGACTGGAAAATAGACGGTACATACGAAGAATTTGAAACCTATGTCAACTATCCTGAAAAATATAAACCATTTGATTTAATAATTATTGATGGAAGGGCTCGTGTCCCCTGCTTGAGGAAAGCAAAAGATTTATTGGCCCCAAAAGGAATAATTATTTTTCATGACTGTAATAGGGAACATTATCATCAGTATCAGAGTCACTTCAAATTTGGACAGTTTATCACAGATCATAGGAAAGAATATGGAGGACTTTGGGTAGGTTCAAAAGACATTCCGCTTGAAAACTTAGTTAATGTAAAAAGGCATTTGAATCTATGGAAACTTCATTCAAAACTCTCATTAATGTTTAAATTTTAGGTTGATGAAGAATGTTTTTTGTATGAAATGGGGAGAGCTTTATGGCCCCGAGTATGTCAATAGGCTTTATGAAATGGTAAAAAACAATTTAAGATTCCCTTTCCAATTAATTTGTTTTACAGATAATAAAGAAGGCATTCGCAAAGAGGTGGTTTGTTTTCCAATTCCCGAGGTGAATATACCTGATGGCCTTCCTGAAAGAATGTGGAGAAAGCTAACTGTTTTTAAAAAGGATCTATATGGTTTAAAAGGTGAAGCTCTTTTTCTTGACTTAGATGTTGTTATTGTTGATAATATGGATCCATTTTTTCAATTGGAAGGTGAATTTAGGATAATAAAAGATTACAGGAAGAAGTGGCGTGGAACAGGAAATTCTTCAGTTTTTAGGTTTGAATTAGGAAGACATTATGAAATATTTGATTTCTTTTTAAAGAATTTTGAAGAAATAAGAAAAAAACATAGAAATGAACAAGAATACTTGACTTCAATAATGAAGGAAAAAGGAATTTTGTCCTATTGGCCAGAAAGATGGTGTCCAAGTTTTAAATATGATTGTGTCTCTAAATTTCCTCTTGCATTTTGGAAAAAGCCGAAAATTCCACATGGAGCTCGAATAATCATATTTCATGGTGAAATTAATCCTCCAAAGGCAATCAAAGGAGGATGGGGAAAATTTTATAGGTATGTGAGGCCAGCCAAATGGATTAAAAAATATTGGATTAGAGAAAAAGTATAGAACACTTATTCTAAAAGGAAGACAGGTTTTTCAATTTGGCCTAATTTTCAATGTGGCTTAATGATTTCATTTTGGAATGTGCCATTCTATTATGATACCATACAGCTCTCATTTGCCATGAGTGCCAGAGGGAGGAGCATTTGAAATGCCGGCCTTCATTCCCATCACAAAGCCTCGAAGTCAATTTTTTTATCGAACCGATTTAGCAGGTTTTTTATTAGGAATCTGTGTTTTTTCAAAATTGCCCCTTTGGATTTACCCTTCTTTAGAAATTTTGCCTAATCTAATTCGAAAAGACCCTTTTCATTTGTGAAGAAATTATTACCTGAAAATAATTTGAGATATAAGCGATTTCGCTTTTATCAAATTTTCAGGGTACTTTTAAAATAAAATTGGTTGAATTAACTTTTTTTATAAAATAAGTTTACGAACAGTCCTCAGTTGTTAATATTCCGTTAATTAATCAAAAAATACCGTGATTAGGGTATTGTGTTATCTGTAAAAATTATTGTACATTTGTTCTGGGTGATTAAGCAACTTTTTCTACTAATGACTTTTAGTGTGTGTAATTGAGTTGGAGGTTTTTTTTGGAAATAATTTTTTAATACCTCCATTTATTTTGAGAATTCTGGTTTAGAAACATATTATGCCATCCTCGAAAGGGGATGGTTTTTTGTTGCCAAAATGTTTTTTCAGTAGATTTAATTTAAACCTCAAAAAAATGATGGAGGAAGAAAAAAGCCTACACCAATATATGAGTGAATTGGGTGGGGGAAGTAAAATTCCACCTGACCTACTGGAAGAGATATTGGTTCAAAGTGCCCATGTCCAAGTTCATAATGAACAATTGGTTTTGGGGGTTGAAGACAGGGATGATGCGACAGTATATGAAATAGGTGGGGGTAAATATTTGTTAAGCACCACTGATTTTTTTTCCCCTATGGTGGATGAGGCAAAAGATTATGGAAAGCTGGTAGCTGCCAGCACTTTGAATAATATTTATGCAATGGGAGGAGGTCCTGCCTTTGCTCAGGCAATTTTGGGTTGGCCCATGGAGGAACTTTCTGCTGAGATGGCCTCCGAAGTCATGCGTGGGGCCAAAGAAGTATGTTCCCAAGCGGGAGTGATCATTGCTGGGGGGCATAGTTTGGACCTTAAGGAGCCAGTATTTGGGTTAAGTGTCAATGGATTTGTGGAAAAAAATCATTTAATGCGGAATTTTGGCGCCCAAGCTGGGGATCTCCTGTACCTGACCAAGCCATTGGGAATAGGGGTGATGACTGCAGCTTTGAATAAAGGATTGTTATTGGAAAGCGAATATGAGGAAATGATTCAACTGTCAACCCATTTAAACCGGGTTGGTGAAGCCATTGCCAAAAGTGGTATGGCAACTGCAATGACAGATGTATCTGGTTTTGGCTTATTGGGACATTTGTTGGTCATGACCCAATCCAATGAACTAACCGCTAAATTAAATTTAGATGAAGTTCCAATAGTAAGCAGTGCTGAAAATTATTTGGCCCGATATATTTTTCCTAAAATGGTGGAGAAAAATTGGAGTGCTTACAGCTCCAAGGTTGAAGGGGTCAAAGGTATGGATATGGTAAAATTGTGTGACCCTCAAATTGGGGGAGGGCTTTTGGTGGCAGTACATCCTGATAATAAAAATGAATTTGAAAAGAGTTTCTCTCTATGGGATACTCATTTCCCATTGGCGCTAATTGGGGAGTTTGCCCGCAGGGAAGGGAAGCAAGTAAAGGTGGCCCCTTAATGTTAAGTAATTTAAATTTCACCTTAACTGTTAGGTAACCAGTGAGTTAAAAATTTTTAGGAAATTAGATAAGCTCAATTATCCATAAATTAATCCAAAAGGCCATGTTGGTGACCTTTTCTACTGCACTAACCCTTTTCACTGCCTATATTTTGGGAGTGATTTCCCTTTTTTCTATCAAGTACAGTAGGGAAGGCAACTTTTTGAAATTGTACATCCTTTCCGGGGCCATTGCTGGCGGATTGACATTTGCCATTATGTATTTTTTTATTCAATAAATCCCTTAATTTTCATGTCCTGTCAAGGTCATTTTATATTTTAGGTGGCCGGCTTGTTTAAGGACATTTTTATGGGGAATAGAAATTCAGTCGTTTATTTCTTGTTTGGGCTTTTAGTCCTGAACTTTTTGGATTGTCCAAGTGGATATGCTCAAAATGAGGATTATTATCAATCCTTCCCTAATCAAGTCACCAGCAGGTTTTATTTTTCCAAGAAATATACAGGGTTTAACCTGAAGGATAAGAAAAACGGCCCAAATTGGAATTATATGCCAAACACTTCCCGGACCATGGGGGTAGGGGCAACATATAATAATATTTCCCTGAACCTAGCGACAGGATTTGGGTTTTTAAATCCAGAAAAAGGGAAAGGGGATAGTGATTATTTTGACTTGCAAACCCATAGTTACCAGAAAGATTATATCATTGATTTGTTTTTGCAGTTTTATAGTGGCTATCATTTAATTCCCGAGGGAAGACAAGCACCGCCAGGAGATAATTATTATTACCGGCCAGATATTAAAGTGACCAAAATTGGAGCCTCTGTCAAGCAGGTATTCAATGGGGATAAATTTTCCTACCGGGCAGCATTTTTACAAAATGAATGGCAAAAGAAGTCTGCAGGAACCTTGTTGCTAGGATTGGAAGCATACGGAGGAAAGATTAGTGGAGATACCACTTTAATTCCCCCTGGGGCTTTGTCGGATATGGAAAGAAGGATCAGACAGGTTAGCTTTTTTGAACTAGGGCCCAATGCGGGTTTAGCTTATACCCTGGTGATCTGGAAAAGAATATTTTTAATGGCCTCCGCTTCAGGAAATCTTGGATTTGGATTTACCCAAATTAGAGGGGATAGTAAGGAGATCAAATGGGGCATCAATGCCAATTATTTTTTAAGGGGAAGCATAGGCTATAACTCCGAGAAATGGAGCATCAATGCCAATTATGTTTATGACAGGGTAAGGTTGCTCAGTCAACAACAACTTTCCCCTTCTATTGCTACAGGAAATTACAGGCTCAACTTTATTTACCGATTTGAGGCTGGACCTAAATTGAAGAGAACTTTGGATTATTTGGGATGGAAAAAGCCATGGTGACAGTTATTTGCCACTGAAAACTGTCATTTGCCTCCTGCATTTAATTTTCGAAAAATTGGAATAATTTTTCTTTACTTTGCAGTTTGAAACCAATGGTTAAGGTGTAAGTCGTTGATAATAAATGGTGTAGGTGTTTTTTTAATATTCTTGCCATAACCGATTGATTCATAGACAAAATCATGAGAAAACAGATTAAAATAACCCTTTTTGTAGTCATCCTTTTGGTTATCGCGGTGATACTTTTTCAGTCGCAATTGGGTGGAATATTTTCAGATGGAAAAGGGGCCTCCTCCGGAAGCAAGGATAATCCTGCTGGTCAACAAGAAAATGTCAAACTCCCTGTAGATGTGATTGAAGTGAAACCAGAAAGGCTAGAAAATAACTTGAATATTACAGGGAATGTTTTGCCCAATGAGTCGGTGGAACTACGTCCAGAGATTACGGGCCTAGTGGAATCTATCAATTTTGAGGAAGGTCAATTTGTAAAAGCAGGAAGCCCCTTGGTTTATCTGAATGATGATGAATTGAAAGCCCAATTGGATAGATTGGAGTATACCAAAAAGCTTTATGAAGGGCAGGAAAATAGGCAAAAACAGTTGTTGGAGCGGGAAGCGATCAGTCAGGAGGAATACGATATCTCCCTCAATCAATATAATACGACATTGGCTGACATCGAACTCATCAAGGCTCAACTGAGAAAAATGGTGATTCGGGCTCCTTTTGATGGGGTGCTTGGACTTCGACAGGTTTCGGTTGGGGCAGTAATTGGGACTTCTGATATTATTGTCAATATCGTCAATATCGACCCGATCAAGGTAGAGTTTTCCATTCCCGAAAGATATGCCGGAAAGGTTAAAATGGGATCCCAAATAACTTTTTCCAATAATGCGACGGATGGGGAAGTTTCTGGAAAAGTTTATGCTTTTGAGCCTATTGTGGATTCCCAAACCAGAACGTTGAAATTAAGAGCCATCAGCCCTAACCAAAACAGGCAATTTCTGCCAGGCATGTTTGTCAATATTCAGTTTAACCTGGACGTGGATGAAAAAGCCCTGATGGTTCCCTCGGAGGCTTTAGTGCCTGAACTCAACGGCTATAAACTGTTTCTGGCCAAAGAAGGAAAAGTGGAGGAAAGAAAGGTGACTATTGGTAGGCGAACGGAAAAGAAAGTCCAGGTGATCGATGGTCTTCAAGAAGGAGAGTTGGTTTTGACCACCGGAGTTTTGCAAGTCAAAGAAGGAATGCAAGTAGCCATTAATAAAGTCAACTGATTATGGCCAGCTTATCTACTATTAGTATTAGAAGGCCTGTATTGGCCATTGTTTTTTCCCTTACCATTGTTCTATTTGGTATTATTGGGATGACTTTTCTTGGGGTCCGGGAATATCCAAGTGTGGATCCGCCTATTATCAATGTGCGAACGACCTATGTTGGGGCCAATGCAGATGTGATAGAAGCCCAAATCACGGAGCCTTTAGAAGAGGCCATCAATGGAATTTCGGGAATTAAAACCCTTACCTCCACCAGTAATGATGGAACCAGTAACATTACTGTGGAATTTGATGTTGGGGCGGATCTGGAAGCAGCTGCAAATGATGTTAGGGATAAGGTAGCCGGGGCACAACGGAATTTGCCGCCCGATGCGGAGCCGCCTGTGGTGTCCAAGGCAGATGCAGATTCCCAGCCCATTGTTTTTCTCAATGTCCAAAGTGATGAAAAAAGCCTTTTGGAGCTATCCGACATTGCTGATAATATTTTCAAAGAGCGCCTTCAAACCATTCCTGGAGTCAGCCGGGTACAGATTTGGGGTGAAAAGCAGTATGCCATGCGCTTACGGATGGATCCTATCAAAATGGCGGCTTATGGTGTGACCCCACTGGATGTGCTGAATAAGGTGCAAAGTGAAAATGTAGAATTGCCTTCAGGGAAAATCGAGGGAAATACTATTGAATTATCCGTAAGGACAAAAAGCCGCCTTTCCAATCCCGATGAATTTAATGGCCTGATCATCCTGGAAAATGACAATAATGTGGTCCGTTTCCAGGATGTGGGGAAAGCAGAATTGGCGCCATTAAATGAAAGGACGGTGCTGAAAAGGGATGGGATCCCAATGGTTGGAGTGGTGCTGGTGCCATTGCCAGGCTCCAACAATATTGAAATTGTAGATGAATTTTACCGGAGGTTGGAGTACATCAAAAAAGACCTTCCCGAAGATGTAAAGCTGGGGATTGGTTTTGACACTACCGAATATATCCGGGACTCCATCAGTGAGGTTCAGGAAACCATATTATTGGCCTTCTTGTTGGTGGTGGCCATTATCTTTTTGTTTTTAAGGGATTGGAGAACCACTTTTATTCCTGTGTTGACCATTCCCATTTCATTGGTTGGGGTTTTCTTTATCATGTACCTGATGGATTTTTCCATCAATGTACTCACCCTGCTAGGGATTGTGCTTTCCATTGGCTTGGTGGTGGATGATGCCATTGTGGTGTTGGAAAATATTTATGCCAAAGTTGAAAAAGGCCAATCCCCCCAAAAATCGGCTGAAAAAGGAGCGGAAGAAATTTTCTTTGCCGTGCTGGCAACAACTGTTGCGCTTGCTGCTGTATTCCTGCCCGTGATTTTCTTGACAGGAACCACCGGGCGGTTGTTTCGGGAATTTGGGATTGTGGTGGCAGGTGCGGTAATCATTTCCTCCTTTGTGGCTTTGACCATGGCGCCCATGCTCAGCTCCAGGTTACTGAAGCAAAGGGAGGTGCATAGTTGGTTTTATAAAGTGACCGAGCCATTTTTTGTCTGGTTGAACCGGAAATATGAAAATGCACTTTCTGCCTTTATGAAGATCCGATGGACTTCTTTTATCATCATTGCCTGCATGGGCCTTGGGATTTACCTTTTGTTTACCAATATCCCTACTGAGCTAGCTCCAACTGAGGACCGCGGGGAAATCCGAATCAGCATGAGTGGGCCTGAAGGGGCTACTTTTGATTATATGGACAGGGTGATCGATGAGTTGATCATGGAATTTAAAACTGCTATTGGTGAGGAAGAAAGGGAAAGTATTATTTCCGTGACTTCTCCGGGGTTTGGGACAGCCAGCACGAATTCGGGCTTTATGCGGATTTCCCTGGTGGATGCCGATGAAAGGGAAAGAAGCCAACAGGAGGTTTTTGAGGAAGTTTCTTCTATTCTAAAGGATAAAACTGATGTGAGGGCATTTGCTTCCCAGCCCCAATCCATTGGTGACAGAAGAGGGGGATTGCCTATTCAGTATGTGATCCAGGCCCAAACCCTGGAAAAGCTCAAAACGGTAATTCCAGAATTTATGGACAAGGTCAATCAAAGTCCGGTGTTTTCATTTTCTGATGTCAACCTGAAATTTACCAAGCCCGAGATTGAGGTGGAAATTAATCGTGATAAGGCCAGAAATATTGGCGTTTCGGTTCAGGAAATTGCCAGGACACTTCAGCTTTCCTATTCAGGTCAGCGGTTTGACTACTTTATCATGAATGGAAAACAATATCAGGTGGTAGGGGAAATGCAGCGGGAGGACCGTGATGAACCCATCAACCTGAGGATGCTGTATGTTAGAGCTGAAAATGGGCGGCTGGTCCAATTGGATAATTTGGTCAGTATCAGGGAACAAAGCACTCCTCCTCAATTGTACCGGTTTAACCGCTTTGTAAGTGCCACAGTTTCTGCAGGCCTTGCGTCAAAAAATACCATTGGGGTTGGGTTGGAAGAAATGGACAGGATAGCAGCTGAAGTCCTGGATGAAAGCTATACAACGGATTTGGATGGAGTTTCCAAAGAATACAGGGAAAGCTCCAACAGTTTGATATTTGCTTTCATCTTTGCTTTGATCCTGATTTACCTGGTGCTTTCTGCACAATTTGAAAGTTTCCTGGATCCATTGACCATCATGTTTACAGTGCCCTTGGCCTTGTGTGGGGCATTGCTGTCCCTTTGGGCACTGGGCTTTACATTGAATATTTTCAGCCAAATTGGGATCATTATGTTGATTGGGCTGGTTACCAAAAATGGAATCTTGATTGTGGAATTTGCCAATCAAAGGAAAGCCCATGGTTTGAGTGTAGATGAGGCCATTGTAGGAGCTGCAGCTGCCCGTTTCAGACCAATCCTGATGACCAGCTTGTCAACCATTTTGGGAATCCTGCCCATTGCACTTGCTTTGGGAGCGGGTTCAGAAAGCCGAATGCCAATGGGAGTAGCAGTAATTGGAGGATTGATGTTTTCTACCATTTTGACCCTGTTTGTGATCCCAGCAGTATATACCTATTTGACATCCAAAAAGGGAAGATTAGCTAGAGTATGATCAGATTTTATGTTTTAATCATTGCCCTTGTTGGCATAACGGGAAAGCTTTTTGCCCAGGAAGAACTTACTTTTGAGAAGGCTGTAATAATAGGTCTTGAAAACAATTATGATGTTAAGATTGCCTTGCAGGAGAAGGAAATTGCGGTATTGGACCGGAAAATTGGGACCGGTGCTTTGTTGCCTAGTCTGGATGCAAGTTACGGTCAGTCCACTAGCCGGGAAGATGTAGAACAACAGTTTGTCAACGATTCGGATACTCGTAATATTGATGGGGCTAAATCCGACAATGAAAATTTTTCCCTGAATGCCATATATGGTTTCCGGGCAGATGCCCTGGTGGCAATAAAAAGATTGGGTAAGCTTGAAGAAATCGGGGTATTGCAGGCTAAGGTGGTGATTGAAAATACAGTGGCGGCCATTTCCTCAGCTTATTACCGATTGGTTCTGGAAAAACAGCGCTATGTAGTCCTTCAAAAGACATTAGAGCTTTCAAAAACCAGATTGGATATTGCAAAATCCCAATATGAGTTGGGAAGTGCCTCCAAAAGGGCTTACCTGGCAGCTCAGGTGGACTATAATTCTGACCTTTCCCTTTTATTGTCCCAGGAACAAGTGATCAAAAATGCCAGGATCAATCTCAATGAGCTTTTGGTAGTCGACCCTCCAAAGGAATATGTGGTCAATGATACCTTACAGTTGCAAGAGGATTTGGTTTTGGGTGATTTATTGGATCAGGCATTTGATGACAATAAAGATCTTCTTATCCGGAAGCGGGAAGAAAATGTAGCCTATTTGCAGGTAAAGGAATTACAGGCTCAACGACTGCCAACATTGACCTTGGATGGAACTTACAGGCAATCGGTGTCAGAATCTGATGCAGGTTTTTTGATCCAAAACAAAAGGGAAGGGCTTAGCTTTGGAGCCACCATAGGCATCAATCTTTTTAATGGCTTTATCCTAAATCGAAGGATACAAAGGGCAAAACTCCAACAGACCAATCAAGCTTATGTTCTGGACCAATATGAAAATCAGTTAAGGGCTGACATTTACAGGGCTTTTAATATATATGTCAACGGCAAAAGACGTTTGGAAATCGAAATGGAAAATTACGAAGTGGTGGAGGAAAATACCAAGATTGCTTTTGATCGATTTAAATCCGGGCTGACTTCCTATTTGGAGTTTCGGGATGCTCAGGTTAACAGCCTGGAGGCAGAAACAAGGCTCATTGATGCGGTTTATTCCATAAAAGAGGCTGAGATTGAGTTAAAACGCCTTTCAGGAGATATTTACCAAGGAAGGGGACCAATGGGGGACTGAACTGTATAAAATGTTAAATGAATTGATTGCTGAAAAATAACCTGGGTTTCAGCTTGCCCTTTCCACATTTCTGCCATTGATTTTTCTTTTGTCAATCTGGGATATTTATGCTATAATTGACTATCACCAATGTGTCAAAGGATCTTTGACAAGACCCAATGAAGCATAATCTTTCGGTTATTTTTGTTGTATTGTCCTGCTTCTTGATATTGGCTTCTTGTGGTAAAGCAAGGAAGGCAAAAAAGGAAAAGGCATTTTGGGAAAACCCAGTACAACTTGATCTTGATGAGATCAAAAAGCGGGGATTTATCCGGGCCATCGTAGATAATTCTTCTACCAGCTATTATATCTACCGTGGAAGAAGGATGGGCTATGAATATGAACTTTTGAGGAACCTGGCCCGCAAGCTGGATGTAAGACTTAGGTTGATTATCCTGACGGATCTAGATGAAGCTTTTTACAAGCTTAACAAAGGGCAAGCAGACATAGTAGCGATCAACCTTGAAAAAACCCCCGAAAGGCAAAAATATGCCAGTTTTACAGCACCCATCAATGAAATGTCTACTGTTTTGGTCCAACGCAGGGGCAAAAATCAAATAGACAGTTTGAAAAAATTGGATGGTAAAAAAGTCCATGTCAAAAAGGCAACGGTTTATAAGAAGCAGTTGGAAAACCTGGAAGACAGTCTTCAGATCTACATTGATATCATTGAAGAAGATGGGACCACGGAATCTTTAATTGATAAGGTGGTATTGGAAGAAGCAGATTTAACGGTTGTGGATGAAGATGTAGCCTTGGTCAATGCCACCTATTATAATGAAATAGATGTAAGCCTTGAAATCAGTGAACCCTCCCAAGTGGCATGGGTAGTGAGGAAAAATGCCCCCCAATTGTTGGAAGAGGTCAATCAATGGATAGATAAAAGTGAAAAATCCACCTATTTGGCCATCCTGTATGGAAAATATTTTTTGAATAAAAAGAATAGCTATTACCGAAATATAAGTCCTTTTAGCTCAATTTCTGGCGACCAAATATCCGTATATGATGGGATCATCAGGGACGGCTCCGAAAGGTTAGGCTGGGATTGGCGGTTGCTTGCCTCATTGGTATATAAGGAATCAAGGTTTGATACCACAGCCACTTCTTATGCAGGTGCAAGAGGACTGCTGCAGTTAATGCCGGTTACCCTTGAGAGATTTGGTGTGGAGAATCCCAATGATCCCTTTGCCAGTCTAATGGGAGGTGTGCAGTATCTTAAGTATCTCGATAAATTTTGGTTGGAAAGGGTACCTGAAATCAATGAAAGGTTAAAATTCATATTAGCTTCCTATAATATTGGCCATGGTCATGTGGAGGATGCCTGGAGGTTAGCCTTGAAATTTGGGAAAGACACCCAAAATTGGAGGGATGTATCTTACTATCTTAGCCGAAAATCCCAACCGGAAGTTTACCGTGACCCTATTGTTCGCAGTGGTTATGCCAAAGGACACCTGGCTGTGGCCTATGTTCAGGACATAATGAGTATTTATGAATCTTACAGGGTATTGGTTGATCCTTGATTTTAGATCCTTAAAATTTCGCTTTGTACCCAAAATGAAGTCGTACATTTTTCTGTTCTGTTTTAAAAATAATATTTTGGCAGAATGCCAATCGATAAATATTATGTTCCACAAAATGCAAAATGGGTTCTTGGGAATCCAAACCTTTATGCTGTTTTTTCATACAGCCATATTGACACTTTTGAAATCGAAGAAAGCTCCGAAGTTTACCCCAGCACTGGTTTTGCCAGTGAATTGGCCGTAAATTGTGAAGAAATTTGTCTTGACATATTAGTAGAAGAGCTGACCTATTCCCCTCAAAGTGGTATAGCTTTGCAGATGGGGAACTGTATGAAGATGGGCGCCCCACCCCTAGATTGGCTCCCCTCAAAAGTAATACCTTGGTGATTGATACTAATGATGACCGTTAATACGCCATCCATTTGGATTTGGAAATTTGTGAGTAATAAAATGCATTTGCATAAAAAAAAGCCCCGGTTTGATTAATTCCGGGGCTTTTTATGTTCTCTGGACCTATCCAGTTTTTATATTTTGTCGAAGATATTTTTAAAGCTTGTAGCTTCTCCCAGTCTTCCATGTAACTCATCGATAGATACCCTTTCCTGTTCGGTAGTATCCCGATGCCTAATGGTAACCGTATTGTCCTCCAAAGTTTGGTGGTCCACGGCGATACAAAAGGGAGTTCCGATTAAATCCTGTCGTGTATATCTCTTCCCAATGGAGGCCGCCTCTTCATAAACAATGTTAAAGTCGTATTTTAACCTGTCAAAAATTTCTTTTCCTTTTTCAGGCAATCCATCCTTTTTGGTCAACGGAAGGATAGCGGCCTTTACCGGAGCAATGGCTGGGTGGAATTTCAGGTAGGTACGCATTTTACCAGCGACTTCCTCCTCAGTATAGGCATTGCAAAGTACCATCAGGAACAACCGGTCCGCTCCTATGGAAGTCTCCACTACATAAGGAATGTAATTTTGATTTACCTCCGGATCGAAGTACTGTTGTTTCTTTTTGGAGAATTCCTGGTGGTTTTTAAGATCAAAATCAGTTCTGGAGTGAATACCCTCCACTTCTTTAAAACCAAATGGGAATTCAAATTCAATGTCCATGGCTGCATTGGCATAATGGGCTAATTTATCATGGACATAAGTCCTGATGTGGCTATCCGGAATGCCAAGGGCTTTGTGCCATTTTAAACGGTTAGCTCCCCAAGCCTGGTACCATTCCATTTCTGTGCCGGGGCGAACAAAGAATTGCATTTCCATTTGTTCAAATTCCCTCATCCTGAAGATAAACTGTCTGGCGACAATTTCATTTCTGAAGGCCTTTCCAATCTGTGCAATACCGAAAGGAACTTTCATCCTAGCAGTTTTTTGCACATTAAGAAAATTAACAAAAATTCCCTGGGCAGTTTCTGGTCTTAAGTAAATGGTGGAAGCATCTTCAGCTACTGAACCCACTTGAGTAGAAAACATCAAGTTAAATTGCCTTACATCGGTCCAGTTAGCTGTTCCGCTGATAGGGCAGGTGATATCTTCGTTGATGATCAGGTCCCTCAAGCCACTTAGGTCTTCTGCATCAAGAAGTTTTCCCATGGCAGCCAAAAGCGATTTAGCTTCTTCCTCTTTTCCCTCTTTCCTAAGGGCAGCTGCTTTTTCCTCAATCAATACATCAGCACGGTATCTTTTTTGCTGTCCTTATTGTCGACCATAGGGTCGTTGAAACTGTCTACGTGACCTGATGCCTTCCAGGTGGTGGGGTGCATAAAAATGGCAGAATCCAATCCTACTATATTGTCATTGAGACGGGTCATGGATTCCCACCAGAGTCGCTTTAGATTGTTCTTCAGCTCAACCCCGTAAGCTCCGTAATCATAAACGGCCTGAAGACCATCATATATTTCCGAAGATGGATATACAAAACCATACTCCTTGGCATGGGAGATGATATCCTTTAATTGCGTATTTTCAGTTGCTTGTTCTGTCTTTGCCATAGCCGCAAAAATAGGGAAATCTAATCAATTTCAAGAAGGAATTGAGGGTTTAGTTTTTGGTTTGAACCTAAGATATGGGCTTGCTAATTAAGCTTTAAATTTCGTTTTATAAAATAAATAACCCAATGTCAGGGTAGAGATAAAAAATATTAATGTGGTCCACTCATAAGTCCTTTTATTGGATTTTTCTTCAGCAATTTTTTCGTCTTTTTCAGCCAATGCCCTTTTGAGCTTTCCAATATCAAGTTCCTGTTTCTGGGCTATAAATTTGTAATCCTCCTTTTCGTAGGTGATTTCTGTGGTTTCTATACTTTTCAATAGCTCCAGTTCATCGATGATCTGATTGTCCTTTTTGACGATGCGTTCCAACCAGTTGTTGGTTTCGATCATGTCTTTTTTGGTGCGGTGGCCAAATATCCCGGATTTTTTTGTTTCAGAGTCTTTCCACTGCTCATGGAGTTGTTTTCTTTCATCCACCAATTTTTCCAACCTTTGTTGGGAAAAGGTCACCAATGGGATTAATAAGCAAAAGAGGAGTATTATTTTTTTCATGGGTAATTTATTTTCAAGAACAACTTCAAATAACGTGCCGATCAACAGGATTAGTATGTAAATGGAGAGCGGGTTTTTAATATTGAAGGAAATCAATAATACACCAGTTTTCTTTTTAAAGACCCAGGAGTTAAGAATAGCGAAAA
Organism: Echinicola jeungdonensis; assembly: GCF_030409905.1. Lineage (NCBI taxonomy): Bacteria > Pseudomonadati > Bacteroidota > Cytophagia > Cytophagales > Cyclobacteriaceae > Echinicola > Echinicola jeungdonensis. The sequence goes on along the minus strand of NZ_JAUFQT010000001.1, from coordinate 1,100,278 downwards.
GACAAAAAATATAAAAGATAGATAATGCTAATCGAAATTTGTAATTTCTATACCCTGTCCGCAGGTCACAGCCTACCCCAAAAAAATCGACGGCTCCGCAGCCTGAGAAATCATAAAAAAATGGGGTTTATATTGATGAATGCTGTATTTTCAAATACTATTATACCAATACACCCAATAACTTAATAACTCCCACCTTTTTTCCCCTCAAAACTTAATTTTCTTCTTAGGCTTCCTTTTAAACCTTCCTGTACGTCGCTTTTGATTGGTATAGAAATTATAAAAGAAATTGATCACAAAAGCGGTGACGGTAAGGGGTGTGAAAAAGTCGGGCATAACTCTTTTGATCCCCAAAAGGACAAGAAGAGCTGCCATCATTCCTATTTTGAAAGAGGTATGGCTTTCTGGATAGATTTTACTTATCAAAATCAAGCTGAAAACCTCCACTAACAGAACAAAAATGATCAGGTAAGTAAGCAATTCTTTGGTAGGAAGATTTCCATAAAATACTGACCAGGCAGTTAGGCCCACCACCCCAAAAAGGCTGATGGATTGTAAAGAGGTATTTAGTCTTTCCTTCATGATTAATTGGGTTATTATGGAAATTAATATAGGGCTTAGGACCTGAAAAAGCAATGTTTTGGAAAAAAGGACAACCAACCGCTTTTTCAAGGAAAAGGCGGTTGGTTGAAATGGAAGCTAAATAACTTTATAGTTTCCTTTTGATAAAATCCGTCATCATGCTGTACAGGTGCCAGGTGGTATTACCTCCATAGATTCCATGGTTTCTGTTGGGGTAATAAAATGTTTCAAACTGTTTGTCTGCGGCAATTAGGGAATTTACCAAGTCAACGGAATTTTGAAAATGCACATTGTCATCTCCAGTGCCATGGATGAGCAGAAAGTCTCCTTTTAGTTTTTTGACATGATTTATCGGGCTATTATCATCATAGCCGGAAGGGTTGAGCTGTGGGGGTTTTAGGTACCTTTCAGTGTAGATGGTGTCATAATATCTCCAGTTGGTCACCGGAGCTACGGCAATGGCTGTTTTAAAAATGTCATTTCCCAACATTAATGAAAGGGAAGACAGGTAGCCTCCATAGGACCAACCCCATATGCCTATTCGGTTATTGTCCACATAGGGCAAATCAGCCAAATATCGGGCTCCGGCAATTTGATCCTGGGTTTCCAATTTGCCTAATTGCCCATAAGTGGAATGTTTGAAAGCCTTGCCTCTTCCTCCGGTGCCTCGGTTGTCAATGCAGGCCACAATGTACCCCTCAGAAACCAGGTGTTGGTGCCAAAAATCCCTTGTTCCACCCCATTCATTTGTAACATCCTGGGAGCCGGGGCCTCCATACACATACATCAAAACAGGGTATTCATGATAGGGGTCAAAGTCCGCAGGCCTCATCATATAACCATTTAGCATAGTACCGTCTACAGTCTCAAACTCAAAAAAAGTTTTGGAAGCAAAAGCATATTGTGAAATCCTTTCTTTTAGAGCAGTATTGCTTTTAAGAAGTTTGATTTCCTTCCCTTTCTGATTGTGGAGGGATATCCTTAAAGGCTGATCCGTTGTGGTGTGTTTGTCAATAAAATATTTGAAGTCAGGGCTCATATTGATATGATGGGTGCCTTTGGCTTCGGTTAAGAGTCTTTTGGATTTGCCGTTCATTTTGATGACAAATAGTTTCCTTTCCAAAGGGGATTTTTCTGTGCTGATATAATAAACATTTTCATCCTTTTCATCGACGCCTACCAATTCCGAAACCTCCCAATTACCGGATGTGACTTGTGAAATCAATTTTCCGTTTTTATTGTGGTGATAAATGTGCTTATAGCCGTCCTTTTCAGAAGTCCGAATAAATCCTTTATTGTTTTCCAAAAACAGTAAATTGTCATTGTAGTCCAGGTCCACATAGGTATCTGATGTTTCAGTAAGGAGAATACTGCTTTCCCCAGTGGTTGTTTGGGCCTGGAAAATATCCAACTGGTTTTGAAGGCGGTTCAGGCGGATAAAGGCAAGGTGATTTGGTGTGCCGGTCCAATAAATCCGGGGGAGGTAAATGTCATTTTCATTACCGGAATCAAGTGTAACAGTTTTATTATCTTCCAGGTGACGCACATGGATGGAAACCAGGGCATTATTTTCTCCTGCTTTGGGGTATTTGAAGGAATAATCATAGGGATATAGATTTCCCCAGATTTGCATATGGTATTCTGGTACCTTGGTTTCATCAAAGCGTAGAAAGGCAATTTGTTCACCATCAGGGGACCATTCGAATGCTTTGGCCATGGAAAACTCCTCCTCATAAACCCAATCCGCAGCACCATTGATGATTTGATTCCTTTGGCCGTCATGGGTGACCCGATGAAGCTGCTGATCTTTAAGGCTGATGTAATAAAGGTCATTATCCTTTACAAAGGCGACTTTGTCATTATCGGGTGAAAGTGTCGCATAGGAGATTTTTTCCCCATCCATCAATTTTTGGCAATCCCCGCTTTCCAGATCTATCAAATGGTAATTAGCTTGGGTAGATCTTCTGTATATAGGTTCCACCTCTGAGGCCACCAGGGCCTTGGTTTCTTCCTTGTTCAATTCATATTCAGAAAATTCCAGTCCCAATTTTTTCCCGTCAATCAAAACTTCCTCCTCCTTGCCGGTAGAAATATTGATTTTTATTACCCTCGGGTATCCTTGGCTTTGATCCAAGCTGCTGTAATATTGGCCATCATTCATCCAATTGATACCCTGAATATTTTCCTGAAAGAAAATTCCCTGCTTAAAAACAGATTCCAGGCTGACTTTTTTTTCTTGACCCAGAAGAGGATGAATGAGTAGGAGGGTAAATATTGCTAAATTGAAAAAACGAATTATACGCATAAAGAATTTTTTTTTGGATTTACCTGTCTCTAAATATAAGGAAATTGAGGGAAAGGCTAATCAAGCTTTAGATTTTCTAATGAAAACTTACCTGGAGTTTAGCAAGAATGAATTTTATTGATCCTCGCGTTCAATTTTTTAATAATACAATAACAAATAACCCATTTCCCAAAAGAGGAAAATTAATCAGTTCCTGAATTCTGTATTGCATTTTTTCATTTCTAAATTTTACCTTTACCCCCAATATGAAGAAAAAAATTGCATTGGTAACGGGCGGATTTACCGGAGAGGCAAAAGTTTCCCTAAAAAGTGCCGCTGTTGTGGAAAAAAATATTGATTTGGAACGGTATGATGTTTATAAAATTATCATCAACCGGGAAAAATGGTGTTATCAGGATGCCTCCGGAAAGGAATATAAAGTCGACCTCAATGATTTTAGCATTTCATTGAATGGGGAGAAAATCCAGTTTGATGGAGTTTTTAATATTCTTCATGGGTCACCTGGTGAGGATGGGAAGTTATCCGGTTACTTTGATATGTTGGGGATACCTTATACCACCAGTAGTACCCTAACTTCTGCCATTACCATGAACAAAGGATACACGAAGGCCATTGTGGAAGGAATTGATGACCTATTTATGGCCAAATCTTTTCAATTATTCGAAAACTCCCCCGAAAATACTTGCAAAGTGGCCCAGGAACTATCTATGCCTTGTTTTGTAAAGCCTAACAATGGAGGAAGTAGCATTGGCATGAGCAAGGTGAAAAAGGTGGAAGAATTACAGGATGCCCTGGATTTGGCCTTTGGAGAGGATGACCAGGTATTGGTGGAAGAGTTTGTTTCGGGAAGGGAATTTTCCATTGGTATTTACAAGATTGCTGGGGAAATTATTGTTTTACCTTCTACGGAGATTGTGAGTTCAAAGGAATATTTTGATTTTGAAGCCAAGTATACTGCAGGAGTCTCGGAGGAAATTACTCCTGGACGGATGACACCGGAAGAGGTGATAAGGGTAAGTAAAATTGCTGAGGCAGTTTATCAAAAGTTAAATTGCAAAGGGGCAGTGCGGATGGACTATTTTCTGGAAAAAGACACAGGTAAATTTTATTTTATAGAAGTGAATACGGTACCTGGTCAAACCGAAACCAGTTTGATATCCCAACAGGTAAGGGCAGTGGGAAAGACGGTGAAGGAATTTTATACAGAATTGATTGAAGAAATGTGGGTGTAAAAAGGGCTTCTTGTTAATTAGCTAAATCACTGACTCTTAATAAACAGGGTTGCGAAAAAATAACTCAAAAACCCCGAAAATCGTCCAAAAGGGCTTTTTCCGGGGTTTTCTTTTTCGTATTTTTTGTTTGCAGACAAAAATACTATGAAAGATACCATACAGCTCCCTATTTTCAAAGACTTTGACGGATACTCTCCAAAGTATCACTTTTTCAAGAATTCCTTGCTTGGCCAGATCCATGACAGCCTGCCATGGGAAAAGCTTTCGAGCCTTGTTCCTGAAAAGCTGCAGGGGCCTGGTGCCCCAAGGTGGTTCGGTGCCAAGGGCATGTTTGCCCTGATGTTTTTGAAAGCCTACCTGAATACCTCAGACCGCCAATTGATAGAGCGTTTCAATACCGACTGGAGCCTTCAGTATTTCTGCGGGAAAGTATTGGCAGCAGACCAACAGATCCGGGACCTTACCATTATGACACGGATCAGGGCCTACATCGAGGAACATTGCCACTGGGAACAGATCCAAGAGGTACTAATGGATCACTGGAAACAGGATGTGGACAACAGCCACGTCTTATTAATGGATGCCACCTGTTATGAAAGTTATGTCCGTTTCCCCACCGACCCCAAACTACTCTGGGAATGCTGCCAGTGGGTGTTTGAAAAGCAACTGTTCAAAAAATGTAAACAATTGGGCATAAAAAGGCCCCGGTCAAAATACAGGGAGCAGAAGGCCAAACAGCTTGGCTACTTCCGTAAAAGACGCAAATCCTTTAAGGAAACCCTCAAAAGGAAAAAATCCCTGGTCTTCCTGTTGGAAAAAGGACTTGGCCAGTTACAAGAGATCCTAGACTTTTATCAAGGGGCGGGGCTTAAACCAAATGACTTTGCCTGTCTGAAGACCATCAAAAAAGTCTTGGTCCAGCAGCAGTTTTTGTTGGAAAATCCTCCCTCCGAACTTAAGGACCGCATCGTTTCCCTCCATAAACCTTATCTCCGGCCGATCGTCCGGGGAAAGGAAAACAAACCTGTGGAGTTCGGTATGAAAGCCCATATCCTTCAGACAGGCGGGCTATCATTTATCGATAAACTGGACTTCAACAACTTCAATGAATGTACCCGGTTGAAAATATCCACGGTAAAACATACCCGGATTTTCGGACAGACTTCCCAGCTGGGTGCCGACCGGATTTATGCCACCAATGCCAACAGAAAGTATTGTACCTCCAAAGACATATTCACCGGCTTCCCCAAAAAAGGCCCCAAACCGCACAACAAAGCCGAAAAGATTCTGAGTGCTGAAGTCTCCAAACAAAGGGCAACGGCAATGGAAGGGGCTTTCGGCAACCATAAAAACCACTATGGACTGGTTAAAATACGAGTAAAGGGAGATAAAAGGGAAAAGCTGGCCGTGCTGTTCGGCATTATGGCAGCCAACGCCGTAGCAGTTGCCAAACGAAGAAACCAACAGGAATCCCCGCCCATCAACAAAGCTGCTTGACAAAAACTACCGCCGGAAAGAAGGATTACAGGACAGGTGTGTCCAATTGTCAAAACCACCCCAAAAATCAACCCCTTCAATTCAGTAATTGTACTTTTCCTTACACAAATTGTACTCTGAATTTTACTTCAAAGTACCCTAAAAACAAATTAACCTTTTAGTTAAGTCACTAAAAGGTTAATTATGTCTATTTCCCAAAGAGGCCTAAAAAAGCGGGGGCAGTGAATAAGAACAATCTGAAGCCTCTCAAAACAAGTTGATTGTACAAAGTACAGGGTACGATGTACGAGGACACGATATATTGAAAGATACGTCTTCCAATTTTAAGTTAACAGAAAAAGGGAATATTACTCTTTTACCGATGGGTTTTAGGAAATGGTTATCCAGTTAAAAGCAGTAGGATTCCCATTAACCCAATAACTTCTATAGCAATTAAAAAAATATAATGAAAAAAGCGGCTCAAGGGCCGCTTTTATTATAGGTTAAATGCTTTTTTGATTTGATCTACATAATCCAGCTTTTCCCAGGTGAACAATTCCACATCCAAAGTAACGGATGTGCCATCCTGTGAAACGAAGGATTTGGTAACCACTTCATTTTTTCTTCCCATATGCCCATAGGCAGCGGTTTCTTCATATATGGGGTTTCTCAATTTAAGCCTTTGCTCAATGGCATAGGGCCGCATGTCAAATATCTTGGAAATTTTTCTGGCAATTTCACCATCTGAAAGTGCAACTTTGGCCGTTCCGTGGGTATTGACGTACAATCCCATGGGCTCAGCCACCCCGATGGCATAGGATACTTGCACCAATACTTCATCGGCAATCCCTGCAGCAACCATGTTTTTGGCAATATGTCTGGTGGCGTAAGCGGCAGATCGGTCCACTTTTGATGGATCCTTTCCGGAAAATGCTCCCCCGCCGTGGGCACCTTTACCTCCATAAGTGTCTACGATGATCTTCCTTCCTGTAAGTCCAGTGTCCCCATGAGGCCCTCCAATTACAAATTTTCCGGTAGGGTTAATATGATATTTGATTTCATCGGTAAACAAAGCCTGAATCTCTGGAAGTAACTGGGCTTTTACCCTTGGAATCAGAATGTCAAGAATATCCTGTTTGATCTTTTTCAACATGACTTCTTCTTCCCCAAAATCATCATGTTGGGTGGAAATGACGATGGCATCGATCCTTTGAGGAACATTATCATCACTGTATTCGATGGTAACCTGGGCTTTGGCATCCGGCCGCAGATAGGTGATGTCCTTATTTTCCCTTCTCAATGAGGCCAATTCTTTCAAAAGCCTGTGAGAAAGGTCCAAAGCCAAAGGCATAAAGTTGGCGGATTCTCTGGTGGCATACCCAAACATCATGCCTTGGTCGCCGGCACCCTGCTCCTCAGGGCTGGTCCTGTCCACCCCTTGATTGATGTCTGGAGATTGCTCATGTATGGCCGACAAAACTCCGCAGGATTTACCGTCAAACATGTAGTCACCTTTGGTGTATCCGATTCTGTTGATGACATCCCGGGCGATTTTTTGAACATCTAAATAAGTGTCAGACTTTACTTCCCCTGCCAATACAACCTGCCCTGTAGTTACAAGGGTTTCACAGGCTACTTTGGATTTGGGATCAAAAGCCAGAAAATTATCTATTAATGCATCTGATATCTGATCGGATATTTTATCCGGGTGTCCTTCAGAAACAGACTCTGAGGTGAACAAATATGACATATATGGTAGTGTTTTCCTTTTTTTTAATGGCGTGTAAAATTACAGTTTAAGGAGGAAATAAAAAATTTTGGGTTCAGATTAAAATTTTAGGGTAATGGCATTGGATAATTTACGGGATTGGTTACCCATTTCAGGCACTGGCGTAAAGCACAAATACAGTAGGGATTTTGTGCAAGTCGATTTTGGCTTTTTTCCATTGAGCCATCGTTTTGGTTTGGATGAGTTCATCCGGACCGGTAATGTTTTTGGCTATGCATAATTTGGTGTTGGGATGGAGGGTCTTTTTCAGGTCATCCAATAGTTGGTCGTTCCTAAATGGGGTTTCCATGAAAATCTGAGTTTTCTGAAATCGGGCAGATTCACTTTCTAATTGGCGGATAGCTTCAGCTCTGGCCTTTTTGTCAATGGGCAAATAGCCGTGAAAAGCAAAAGATTGCCCATTGAAGCCTGAACCCATCAGGGCCAAAAACATGGAGGATGGTCCTGAGAGGGGGACCACCTGGATTCCTTTTTGATGGGCAAATGCCACTGCCAATGAGCCGGGGTCGGCTATTCCCGGACAACCTGCTTCTGAAATGATTCCAATATCCTGTCCCTCCAGCGCCGGTTGCATCAAAGTAGGAATTTGGGTTGGTTTTGTTTTTTTGTCCAAAATCTCCAAATGAAGATCCTCAATGGTTAATCCCAGTTTCAAACTGGAAATATATCTTCTTGCTGTCCTAAGATTTTCTGCCAGAAAAAAACGGGTGTTTGAAATTACCGATTTGACCTGTGGGCTTATTACCTCATTTTCGGTATTAGGGGCAAGGATATTGGGGATCAGGTAAAGCTTTCCTTTTTTCATATCAAGGTAAGGCTGAATGGTTCATTTTACTTCAAAAAAGCCTTTATGGTGGCTACCACAGCGGCAGGTTGTTCAGCATGAAGCCAATGGCCGGCATTTTTAATGGATATTAGTTTATAATCAGGGAAAAATTTCTCCAGATCGGCCTTGTCTTGATCTTGTATATAATCCGAATTGGCACCACGCATAAACAGGGTTGGGTTTTCAAAAGTCTGATTTCCCTGTAAGGCCTCGCCAACATTTTCTATTTTTTCTGTAATAACAGGGAGGTTTACCTTCCAGGTAAATTTACTTTCTTCATTTCTTCCCAGGTTTTTTAGCAAAAACTGGCGGATACCCTTTTCGGATATATATTTGGATAGGGTATCTTCTGCTTCTTTCCGGGAAGAAAGGTTTTCCAAGTCGATAGCATTTAGCCCTTCCAGGATAGATTGGTGATGAGGATCATAATAGCGGGGGGCAATGTCTGCAATAATGAGTTTTTTGACTTTCCCCGGGTATTTCAGGGCAAAGTTCATAGCAGTTTTTCCGCCCATGGAATGTCCCATAAGATTTACCGCTTCCAGGCCTTGGGAGGTCAAAAAACCTGCTAAGTCTTCCGCCATGGCTTTATAGGTCCATTCGTCACTTTTTGGGCTTTCCCCATGGTTCCTTTGGTCTACCAAATATATGGTGAAATCATTTTCTAACTCCTTGGCTATACTCATCCAATTGTCTGCTGAACCAAAAAGTCCGTGAAGAATGATCAATGGTTCTCCCTGCCCTATTTTCTTATAATTTAATGTCATACTGGTTAATTCATTGTGGATTCAAAGGTATTGATCTGATAGGTTTTGCCCTTAGAAAATTGGGAATAAAATAAAATGAGTCCCAAAAGAAAAGGTTAAATATCCTCCAACTGTCTTAGGTACATTTGGATGGTGTTTTCCAGACCAAAATATAATGCATCACAGATCAGGGCATGGCCAATGGAAACTTCATCCAAATAAGGGATATGTTCTTTTAGAAACCTGAGGTTGTTGAGGTCCAAATCATGTCCGGCATTGAGACCTAAACCCAATTCCCGTGCAATTTCTGCCACTTCCACATAGGGTTTCACAGCAGTTTGCTTGTTGGTTCGATAATTGGAAGCATAAGGTTCTGTATATAGCTCCACCCTGTCCGTACCTGTAAGCTTGGCTGGTTCAAAGTATTTGGCTACTGGGTTGATAAATATGGAAGTCCGGGTGTCATATTCATGGAGTTCTGCAATAATATCTTTGAGCATTTCCTGATGTGAAATGGTATCCCAGCCTGTATTGGAGGTCAAAACTTCAGGAGGGTCAGGTACCAATGTTGCCTGGGCAGGTTTAACCAGGCGGATGATTTCCATATATCTTTTATCCGGATACCCTTCTATGTTAAATTCTGTGGTGACCGCATCTTTAAGTTGCATGACATCATCATAGCGGATGTGTCTTTCATCTGGCCTGGGGTGGACGGTGATTCCTTCAGCCCCAAATTTTTCTGCATCCAAAGCAACTTGAATGACATCAGGATTGTTTCCTCCCCTTGCATTGCGAAGGGTTGCAACTTTGTTAATATTTACGCTTAATTTGGTCATTTTATTAAAATATGCTCTAATTTTGTTACAAAAATACACCTAAAAACATAAACGTAAAATAATGAGTTTAAAGCAAAGTGTAGAAGGAGAAATTAAAAAGGCCATGTTGGCTAAAAATAAGGATAGGCTGCGGGCTTTACGGTCAATTAAGTCCCTGATACTTTTGGAGGAATCAAAGGGTTCAGAAAAAGGCATGACTGAGGAAGAAGAAATCAAATTACTTTCTAAAGCTGCCAAACAGAGAAAGGATTCTTTAGAAGTTTACCTTCAGCAGAACAGACAGGACCTGGCAGAGGTGGAGCAGGATGAACTTGACATTATCAATGAATTCCTTCCAAAACAACTTTCTGAGGAGGAGCTGGAGGCAGCATTAAAGGAAATTATTGCCGAGGTGGGAGCAGAAGGGCCCAAAGACATGGGGAAAGTGATGGGTGTAGCTACCAAGAAACTGGCAGGAAAAGCGGATGGAAAATTGATTTCCCAAAAGGTAAAAGGATTATTGGCATAGGTCAAATTCATTGGGTACCATAGATTGGGTCATATTGATATTATTGGCCATTGGGGCTTACAGTGGTTACAAGCAGGGGCTTTTTATTGGAGTGCTTTCTGTGGTGGCTTTTATTGTGGGGTTAGTATTGGCTTTTAAATTTATGCACTGGGGGGCAGCTATTTTGGCTGAAAGGGTGGAAAGCCTTACGTTTATGTTACCATTTGTCTCCTTTTTGATCATTTTTATTTTTGTGGTTTTAGTCATCAGGCTTTTGGCCTACCTGGTCAAGAAAACCATGGATTTGACCATTCTTGGAGCCTTTGATAATTTTGCCGGGGCCGTTTTGGGTATGTTGAAATGGGCATTTATGGTGAGTTTGTTATTCTGGGTGGGCCACTCTTTTGAGGTGGTTCTTCCCGAGGAAAAAATGGAGGAATCTTCCCTATATCCTATTGTTCAGCCTATAGCACCGGTAGTGATTGACCTTTTGGATACTTTTACCCCGGCCATTCGTGATGCGATGGAGGGAATTCAGGATTTAATTGATATAAGTGAAGGGGGAAATGCTACTGCTGATTGATAATTTTGATTCTTTTTCCCATATCCTTGCGGATTATTTCAAGCAATGTGGCTTGAAACTTAAGGTTGTCCGAAATGATCTACCCCTTTCCGCTTTGAAAAAGGAAAATTATGCGGGATTAGTGCTGTCGCCTGGACCTGAAACCCCCTCAAAGGCGGGAAATCTTTTGGAAATCCTGGATTATTATCATGATAAAATTCCAGTGCTTGGAGTTTGCCTTGGCCATCAGGCAATTGGAGAATATTTTGGAGCAAAGGTCATTAAATGCGCTATGCCTGTACATGGGAAAGTTTTTCCTGTAAGGCAGCTAAGACCCCATCCGGTTTTTGAAGGTATTCCCCATACTTTTAATGTGACGCGTTACCATTCCCTGGAATTAGGGCCTTTGCCTAATTGTTTGAAGCCTTTGTTGGAAACCTGTGAAGGGAATTTAATGGCCATGGAGCACCAATCCCTCCCAATTATAGGTATTCAATTTCACCCTGAAGCTTACCTGACAGAGTTTGGAATTGACATCATTTGCAATTGGGCAAGGGTGTTTTGCCAACAGGAATTTTCCTGATCAACTATTATTTTTGTCTTGTTTTGGATGGGGTTTGTTAAAGTAACCGGATTAAATCCATTTGTATTATCTCAAACCTACAAGGCCATTGGCAAAAAGATTGGGGTCCAATTTTCGGTAATTTGAAAAATATTCAGCGATTTAATGTATATTAAATGCAAGGATCGTTGATTATTAGCTACTTAAACTATGGATTAAGTGTTGGGTCAAGAGAGGTAATGGCTAGTGTCGGACAATTAGAGCTTAATACTTGAAAACTAGGGACTGAAGATTAACGTTTTATTAAATGAGTTCAATTTAATATCTTTAAACATGCAGGCGTACGAATTTATTAATAATTTAATCCCCCCATTGAAGTATTCGGATAAGGTGAAGATGGCCTTGTCCTGGATGGAGGAAATTCGTACCAATGTATTACCGGTGGTCGAGGAAGGGAAATTTAAAGGCTTGATTACCGATGAAATGATCTACCATATCAACAACCCTGAGTTGACCATTGGTGAGGTGGAGTTGGAGGCTGACAACTGCTTTGTTTTTAAGGATAAACATATTTATGATGTTTTGAGAGTGGCATCCGAATTTCAGACTAATATGGTTGCTGTGGTGGACCGGGAAAATACTTACCATGGAGTGGTAACCCTGGAGGATGCCATTGCTGCCTTTGCTGACTCCATGGCTATTCAGACCCAAGGAGGGGTATTGGTTTTGTCCATGTTGATGACTGAATACAGCCTTTATGAAATAGCAAGGGTGATAGAGTCTGAAAATACCAAAATCCTTAGCAGTTTTATAACCAATGATCCTTTGGATGAAAATAAAATTAAATTGACCCTAAAAGTTGACCAAATTGATTTAAAACATATCAAAGCGACATTGGAGCGTTTTGGGTATAAAATTATTGACCATTACCAGGAAGAAATGGGAGTGAGTGGGGAGCAGGACAGATTGGATAACCTGCTTCGCTTTTTAGATATTTAAAAGCTATTTTCTCAATGAAGATTACTATACATGGAATAGGTTTTCAAAAAGAATTTGTTCCATATATTGAGCAGTTAATCGCTGCATTGCATTATCATCAGGCGGAAGTTTTTTTGACCGAGGCCTTTTATAAAACCATGAAGAAATCCGGAGCAAAAGCTACCGGATTTACCATATTAGGTAACCGGAAAGAGTTGGAATCTATGGAGTTCGTGATCTCTGTAGGCGGAGATGGTACACTCCTGGATACGGTATCCATGGTGGGAGCTTATGAAATTCCAATATTGGGCATCAATACAGGAAGGATGGGTTTTTTGGCCACCATTGCCAAAGAGGATGTTGGTAAGGCCATAGAAGTCTTATTTGATCAGCAGTACACCATTCAGGACAGGACCTTGATCCGGATGGAATCGGATAAGCCATTATTTAGTGGTGTTCCCTATGGGTTGAATGAATTCACCATTCATAAACGGGATACCTCCTCCATGATTACCGTTCACACATACATTGATGGGGAATACTTGAACAGTTATTGGGCTGATGGGCTGATAGTGGCTACTCCTACAGGATCCACAGGCTATTCCCTGAGTTGTGGAGGGCCATTGATCTCCCCTATGGCGAAAAATTTTGTTATCACGCCAGTTAGTCCACATAATTTGAATGTAAGACCAATGATTGTTTCAGATGAAAGTGAAATTAGTTTTTCGATAGAGGGACGGAGCAAAAAGTTTCTGATCTCATTGGACTCAAGGTCCACCGCTGTGGACGCCTCAGCCTTGTTGACAGTGAAACGGGAAAGGTTTTCTGCCAAACTGGTAAAATTCCACGATTACAGTTTTTTTGATACCCTAAGGAAAAAACTGAATTGGGGATATGATATGAGGAATTAGTTTTAACATAAATTAACCCTGAGGATACTTAAGTGGGTTTTTTATTCGTTGGGTACTTTATAAATTGCAGCGTCTTGAGGAAAATCAAAAATCTATTGTGTATTGTATTTGTTGGTATTGTTAGCCTGGTATTTCTAATAATGCCCGGCAGCCTACAAGCCCAACAAAATGAATATGGTCTGGGATTAGGGGTTGCCACTTATTCGGGTGATATCATCCGGAGAGTAGATCCCGGGCAGATAGGTCTTCAAGGCACGTTTTTTGGCAGGCGAAATTTTGACAATGTTTGGAGTATCCGTTTTGGGACTTCGGTAGCCCGTTTGAATGCAGCAGATAGTGTTCGGCCACTGGATGCCATGGCTGAGGCAAGAAATGCTTTTTTCAAGGGAACCCTCATTGAGGGTCATGCCCTTATGGAATTCCATTTCCTGGATTATCTAGCCCCACATTCTAAATTCAGGTATACTCCTTATGGATTTATTGGGTTTGGGTATGCCCTGTTCTTTGGTAATGGGAGGTCATTTGAGGGAAATCCCGATAATCCACAAGGAGGTGTTGAGGAAAGTTATTCCCTGGGTACCCCTGTTATTCCCTTTGGTATAGGGATCAAATACCATTTGAGGGAAAGGCTCTTTTTGGCCTTGGAAATGGGATTCCGACCAACAGTGACAGATTTTCTGGATAAAATAGAATATAACGAAAATTATATTTCACGCTTTCCTGACCCTGATTACGTTCCTGATCCTGATGACCCCTATGATGTTCCACCTCCGTATGGGGTTAACTATGGCAATAAATCAGACAAAGATTGGTACTATTTTTTAGGTGTTACTTTAAGCTATTCCTTCCATCAGGTGGAATGTTATAAATATTAATTAAATGACATTTGGGATAGAATATTAAAAAAGAAATACCATTTTTGTACCGCCAAAAAAATATAGTTAGGACAATAACAGGAATGAAGGAAGCGATCGACAAGGAAAGAATCCCCAACCACATAGCTGTAATTATGGATGGCAATGGCCGATGGGCACAAAGTAAAGGTGCTCAACGGGTATTCGGCCACCGGAATGCTATTACAGCAGTAAGGGAAACCATAGAAGGTGCTAAAACTCTTGGCGTCAAATACCTTACCCTTTATACCTTTTCTACAGAAAACTGGTCCCGTCCTAAGTTGGAGGTGAATGCTATCATGGAACTGCTGGTAAAGACCCTTACCGACCAAGTCCCTGCCATGATTAAGGACAATATCAAGCTAGTAACTATTGGGGAGTTTTCCAGTTTGCCCAAAAGAGGGCAAGCCAAATTAAGGGAGGCCATGGAAAAAACCGCCTCAAATGATGGTTTAACCCTGATCCTAGCCTTAAGCTATAGTGGAAGATGGGAAATAAAAGAAGCAGTAAAAAGCATTGTTCAAAAAGTAGCTGACAAAAAAATTGACCCGGAAGAAGTGACGGAAGAATTGATTTCTTCCCATTTACATACCCAGGATTATCCTGACCCTGAATTATTGATCAGGACAAGCGGGGAATTGAGAATCAGTAATTTCCTGCTTTGGCAATTGGCCTATACAGAGTTGTATTTCACAGATGTGTTGTGGCCTGACTTTAGAAAAGAGCACCTGTTGGAAGCGGTAAAAGATTTTCAAAAAAGAGAAAGACGCTTCGGGAAAACGGGAGCGCAGTTAAAATCATAAGATTAATGAGAAGAAGCTTAATTGTAGCCTGCTTACTCCTTTTTGCCGGAATAGCCGAAGCCCAGATCAGATTGGGCCAAAGCAGGTATTCCGTTCAAAAACCAGTAGATATTGTTGATTTAAATTATGCCAATCCAAAAAAGTTCACCATAGCTGAGATTAAGGCTGTGGGGCTTTCTACCTTGGATGAAACGGCCATCATTTCCCTTTCTGGCCTGAAAGTGGGCGATGAAATCAATGTTCCCGGCGATGAAATTTCCAATGCATTGAAGAAGCTTTGGTCCCAGGGAATTATTGGGGACGTCAAGGTGATGGTTACCAAGATCGAAGGTGACGATATTTATTTGCTTTTAGACTTGACTGAAAGGCCCAGGTTTAGCCGAGTGGAATACAGTGGGGTAACCCAAACCCAGGAAAGTGAGCTTAGAGATAAGGTCAATATTCGGGGTAGGGTGGTTCGTGATGACCTGCTTAATACTGCCAAAAGAAATATCAGGGAGTTTTTTGTAGACAAAGGGTTTCTAAATGCAGATGTAAGAGTATTGCAAGAAAGGGATACCACTTTTCCAAACAGTGTTAAGCTAAGGTTTGATGTGGACAAAAAGTCCAAGATCAAAATTAATGAAATCAAGATAGCTGGAAATGAAAATTTTGCTGATGCCAAGGTCAAGAAAAAAATGAAAAAGACCAATGAACATGCCCGTGTTCATATTTTCAGGGATTTATTTACCCGCTTGTTTGAGGCAGATGCTGAAGATGTTTCCAAAGCCATTTCTCAAACAAATCCAGTTACTGATCAGGAGGTAAAAACCTATATCCATAAAAACTTTAAACTCAATTTCTTCAATTCTTCCAAATTCAATAAAAAAGAATTCAGAAAGGATAAGGAAAAAGTAATCAACTTTTACCAAAACAAAGGTTACCGGGATGCAGAAATCCTCCGGGACTCTGTGTACACCTTTGATCCCCAAAGGGTAAATATTGATATAGAGCTAGAGGAGGGGAAACAGTATTATTACCGCGATATTACCTTTACCGGTAATTACATCCATTCTAATGAGGAACTCCATAATAGGCTGGGGATTGATAAAGGGGATATTTATAATAAGGAACTGTTGGATAAACGGATCAATTATGATCCCACCAGAGGGGATGATATCAGCTCCCTTTACCAAGATGATGGTTACCTCTTTTTTACCATTGAACCTGTAGAGGTCAATGTGGAAAAAGATTCCATTGATATTGAAATGAGGATTTTTGAAGGTCCTCAGGTTACTGTAAATAGTGTTTCTATTGAGGGTAATGAGAGGACATCCGACCATGTGGTCATGAGGGAAATCAGGATTTTGCCTGGGCAGAAATTTGACAGGTCTTTACTGGTTAGAACCATACGGGAATTGTCGCAGGTGGGCTATTTTAACCCTGAAACCATAGAACCTAATTTGCAGCCCAATTTTGAGGATGCCACTGTGGACATCACATTCCAACTGGAAGAAAGACCCAATGACCAAATCGAGTTATCAGGTGGTTGGGGAGGTTTCTATGGATTTGTGGGAACTGTTGGATTGGTATTTAATAACTTTTCCATAAAAAATATCAGTGATTTCTCCAAATGGAGACCTCTGCCCGTCGGAGATGGCCAAAAGCTTTCCCTTAGGGTACAGGCCAATGGAAAAAGCTTCCAGAATTACAGCTTCTCCTTCACCGAACCTTGGTTTGGAGGAAGGAAACCCAATGCACTTTCCTTTAGCTTTAACCATTCCGTGCAAAGGCAATTGGATCTATACGACCGCTCCAACTTTGGAAATGAACTTGGTTTCTTCAAAATTACCGGGCTGACCCTTGGTTTGGCCAAGCGGGTGACCTGGCCTGATGATTACTTTAATATCAGTAATTCCATCCAATTCCAGATATATGAGTTTGATGAGTTTGGAAGAAGCTTTGGGTTGAGCTATGCTACCGGGAAATCCAACAGTTTGACCCTGAATACTACTGTCTCCAGAAGTAATGTGGATAGCCCCATTTATCCAAGACGGGGATCCAATATTTCCCTTAGTGCTAGCTTCACACCGCCATATTCAGCATTTAATAATAATATAAGCAGGGAATCCCCGGATGAGGAGAAATACAAATGGCTTGAATACCATAAATGGATGTTTGATGCCAAGTTCTACTCTCCTATGTTTGGTTCAAGCAAATTTGTAGTCAGTGCCCGGACCCATATGGGATTCCTGGGGTCTTATGGCAACAAAATAGGAATTATCCCACTTGAACGATTTGTAATGGGGGGTGATGGTATGACCTTCAATAACTTCTCCCTTGGCCAGGAAATTGTAGGCTTGAGGGGTTATGAAAACCAGGTCTTGACTCCCGGAAGAGAAACAAGAGGACAGGCAGGTGCAGATCCTTTTGGAGGGATTGTTTACAACAAACATGTAATGGAAATGAGGTTCCTGGTTTCTCCCAACCCATCGGCAACCATCTTTTTACTTGGCTTTGCTGAAGCAGGGAACAACTGGGGGAAATATGCAGAATTTAACCCTTATGATTTGAAAAAATCTGCAGGTTTTGGGGCAAGGATTTTTATGCCTGCCTTTGGCCTATTGGGTATCGATTGGGGATATGGGTTTGATCCAGCACCAGGTAGTGACCAGCCAAGTGGAGGAATGTTCCACTTTACCATCGGACAACAGTTTAGATAAACATGGAAAAGTGTTTAAAATTATTACTTTTGCTGCTGTTGCTATCTTCTGGTGTTATGGCCCAGAAGATAGGGTTTGTAGACTCGGAATATGTGCTAAATAAACATCCTGAGTATAAAAAAATTCAGGAGGATTTAAAGGCATTGGGTAATGCCTGGAAAAAAGAGGCACAGAATTTGGAGCAGGAGATAAAAGAAATGTACAATTCCCTAAAAGCAGAAGAAGTTTTGTTGACAGAGGAAATGTACAATGAAAGATTGGAGGCCATTAAAGAAAAGGAAAAGGAAGCAACGGCCTTTAACACCCGGGTTTTTGGCATAAAAGGCCAATATTATCAAAAACAGGCCGAATTGTTGCAGCCCCTTCAATCTGAAATATTTGATGCTATCGACAAGGTGGCAAAAAGACAGGGAATAGCAATTATGTTTGACAAGGCGGCAGATTTATCTATGATTTATACCGACCCGGTCCATGATTACTCAGACTTTGTCTTGGAAGAATTAGGATTAGAAGAAAATAAATAAATTTAATTAAACAAAAATTATGAAATTAAGAATCATCCTTTCAGCGATTGCTTTGTTTGGCTTCGGTCTTGTAGCCCAAGCCCAGGATAATATTAAAATTGGATATACCAATGTTGAAGCTTTGATGAGCCTGATGCCAGAAATGGAGCAAATTGATGCTGATATCAAAGATTATGGTATGCAGTTGCAAACCAATATCCAAACCAAGACTCAGAACTTCCAAAGAGAGGTGCAATCTTACCAACAAGCTGCCCAAACCATGACAGAAGATGCTAGAGCAGCCAAGGAAAAAGAACTCCAACAATTGCAACAGGAAGTTCAGAAATATGAGCAAGATGCCCAGACTTCTTACCAAAGAAAATTGAGTGAATTGCTGGAACCTGTACAAAACAAAGTGTTCAATGCAATCAATTCTGTAGCTGCTGAACACAATTATTCCCATATCTTCTCTGAAACTGCTGGACAAGCTCCAGTGCTCCTATATACCAAGGAAGCAGATAAATTTACTGAATTGGTAGCTGAAGAATTGGGAATTGATCTTCCAGAATCTATGCCTGAAAATCCTGAATTGCCAACAAGAGCTCCAGGAAATAACTAAAAAACAAAGAAATCTTTAGTAAAACCCGGGCCTTGTCCGGGTTTTTTTGTGCCCTTATCTTAAATCACATTGTAAACCATTATTTAAAAGCGGTAGATCCCTAAGTAAAGGTCAAAAAGTTCACTGACACTATCAATCAGGATTTAGAAATTCCCATTTCCAACTTAAATAAGGGCTTAATATTTATTTTATTTTCAACTTTAACCCTTTAGAAAATATGGCCAAGAAGAAATTTAAAGATATCATCAGGCACTCAGAAGAAGCCATTTTAGTTGATTTTTATGCGGATTGGTGTGGGCCATGCCAAACTATGAATCCTGTTTTAGAAGAAGTGGCCGAAGAGTTCTCCGGAAAGGTAAAAATCCTAAAGGTAAATATTGACAAAAACCAGCAAGCTGCATTAAGTTTTGCTGTCCGGTCGGTGCCTCATTTTATCCTTTTTAAAAAAGGAAAAATCCTTTGGAGAAAGGGTGGGGTGATGACAAAAAGGGATTTGCTTCAGAAACTAAAAGGTTGTGTTTAGAAAAAGATTTTTTAATATTTTTTGCTTTTGGGTTCCAAATTAATTTTTAGAACCTGCTTCTATCTAATTTCCCCGTTTTTTTGACCTTATTGACATCATTGATTGGCCCCCATGAACAGTGACATCTAAAATCAGGAGGGAATAGGCAGGATTAATAATACTTTTCAGATTTTTATAAATGATATGAGATTTTTTTATAATTTAAGTACAAAAGACCTTAGTTCCATTCACATATGTATTCAAAAGTAGCCCTAGCGGTAGCCTTCTCCCCTCGGATTGATGCCATGATTTGTGAAGCCAAAAGGTGCCGGGACCTTTTAGATTCCACTTTGATCCTCATTCATGTGGGAAAGGAAACCCCTGAGAAAAAAGGAAGGCTACTGAGCCTCTTGGATAAGTATCAAATAAATCCAGCTAAAACGGAGGTTTTTTGGGAAGAAGGAAAGCCAGCTAAAACCATCATCCAGGTATGTAATCGGGAGGAGGTGGACCTTTTGATTGCCGGGGCATTGAAGAAGGAGAATTTATTGACCTATTATATTGGATCGGTTGCCAGAAAAATAATCCGTAAAGCCAAATGTTCTGTATTGATGTTGATTGAACCCAGCATTCAGACGGGGCATTTTGAAAAAGTAGTCATCAATGGTACCGAGCAAAAGCAAACCCCATTTGTGATTCGACAGGGCCTGGAATGGTGCAAAATAGAAAAGGCTGACCAGGTTTTTATTTTGAATGAGATCAAAATGTACGGGATGCAAATGGCTACTGCGGGGGAAGACTGTGAAGAGGATGTTTCTAGGTTGAGAAAACATTTGATCCAAAATGAGGTGGACTATGTTGAAAATATTTTGGCTAATATTGATAAGGGGAATTTGAAGGTACATATTAAAGTGACTGGTGGCAGGTGGGCTGTGGAATTGGCCAAATTTTCAGAAAAAATTCATGCAGATTTATTGATTGTTGGGGGAGAGAAAAACTTAACCTTTTTTGACCGGTTATTCCCCCATGACCTTGAAGATATACTTAGCAATTTGCCCTGTAACCTATTGATCATTAAAAAGTAAATTATTTTTTATGGACAAATTGACCCACAGTGAAGTTATCAACTTGCTGCTGCAGCTTGCTGTGATGTTGGTTTTTGCCCGTGCATTTGCTGAGGGAGCCAGAAAGGTCAACCAGCCCGGGGTAGTTGGAGAGCTTTTGGCAGGGATAGTTTTAGGACCTACTGTCTTGGGAATGGTTTTTCCCGACCTTTTTGGTCAATTGTTTGTCATGCATCAAGGAGCCAATGTAGCATTGGACGGGATCATTCACATAGCCGTGATTTTATTGCTTTTTATTGCGGGCTTAGAAGTAGAGCTCCATTTGGTTTGGTCCCAGGGAAAGTCAGCTTTGAACATTAGCATTTTGGGCCTGATCATACCTTTTGGTTTGGGATTTGTCTTTCCCTATTATTTTTCTGGTTTTTTTGGCCTGGCAGAAGGGGATAAACTCCTTTTTTCCCTTTTTATGGGTACTGCAATGTCCATAACAGCTCTTCCTGTAGTGGTTAGGATTCTAATGGACCTGGACCTTTTTAAGTCCAAAATGGGAATGTTGATCGTGGCGGCCTCCATGGTCAATGATATTATAGGATGGATAATATTTTCAGTGATATTATCTTTTATGGGAAAGGGCAGTAACCTATCTCTTTTCCAAACTATTGGGGTGACGCTGGTTTTTACCTTGTTGATGGTTACTGTAGTTAAATTTTTTATCAACAGGGCCCTTCCTTGGATTAATAAAAAATTGGCCTGGCCGGGGGGGGTGCTTTCTATTTCTATAGTGGCCTGTTTTTTGGCGGGGGCATTTACCGAATGGCTGGGCATCCATGCGATTTTTGGAGCTTTTTTGATGGGGGTGGCTTTGGGGGATTCAGAGCATATGTCTGAACGGGCCAAAGAAATAGTTCATCAGTTTATTAATAACATCTTTGCTCCCTTGTTTTTTGTATCAATAGGCTTAAAAATTAACTTTTTCACCAATTTTGAAATATGGTTAACCCTTGCTGTTCTTGCCATTTCTTTTGCAGGAAAAATTTTTGGAAGTGGGGTGGGAGCTATAAGAGGTGGTTTTAACCTTAGGGAATCCTTGGCGGTGGGTTTTGGTATGAACGCCAGAGGTGCCATGGAGATTATTTTGGGGTTGATTGCCTTGGAAAACGGATTGATTAACGAAAAGCTTTTTGTTGCGCTCGTGATTATGGCCATTGTGACCAGTATGAGTAGTGGCCCTTTGATGAAATGGAGTTTGAAATATAAACTTAAATGACTCAAAAAAATACTTGGAATTATTTTGTTTGGGAGATGTGCCCTAAATTTCTGTAAAGCAAATAATCAAGTATTATAATTTAGGTGTGATTCCCCGGGAAGTTAAAAAGAGTTAAATTCTCCGGTTAAAACCTCTAAATATTGCATTGGTTGCTATGTTTTGTACCTTGAGGGTTAACTTAAATGAAAAATTAACCGTTTATGACTTATTTGAAAGAACTGAAAGTTATTAGTTTATTTTCCGTTTTGATGATTTGCATGGTTGGATTACCAGTTATGGCCCAGCAAGCATCCCTAGAGGTGAATGAGGATTTTACCGATGAAGAGTATCAAAAATTTGTTAAGATTAATACGGAGATCATCCCTGTACAGCAGGAAGTTCAAGGAAAGATGATGAAAGTAATTCAGGAGGAAGGATTAGATATTAAGCGCTTTCAGGAGCTTGCACAGGCTCAGCAGACTGGAGGCCTTAAAGATGCTTCATCCAATGCCGAGGAGCTTGCCAAATTTAACAAAGCAGGACAGCGTGTAATGAAGATGCAAAAAGAAGTGCAAACTCTAGTGCAGGAAGTAATTACAAATAATGAGCTTTCTTTACAGAAATTTCAGGAAATTTCCCTGGCCTACAATCAAAGTGATAAAGTAAGAAAAAAAATAGATGATTTAATTAAGAAAGAAATGGAAAAGGAATAAAAACATTTCTCCATGTCAAGTAAGGAAAGCGGATCTTAGATCCGCTTTTTTTATTGGCATCAAATCCCCTTAAAAGCAGTTCTGGGAATAAATTGGTTTTTTGAAACATTACATAGTATTTTTGGTTCTTCTCTAAAAAAGCCCCATATGCCCATGGAAAATAATTCAGCCAGGATTGGAATTTTATTGGTCAACTTAGGAACCCCGGACAGTACCTCTGTTTCTGATGTGAGGAAATATCTTAGAGAATTTTTGATGGATGGCCGGGTGATTGACATCCCTTTTCTTTCCCGTTGGTTCTTGGTGAATTGTATCATCGCGCCTTTTCGGGCTCCAAAATCTGCCAAGGAATATGAAAAATTATGGACGGATCGTGGCTCCCCTTTGCTGTTTCATACCAAAGATTTAAAAGAAAAATTGGAAGAAGAGCTTGATCAAAATAGGTATCAGGTGGAAATTGCCATGCGGTATCAATCCCCAAGTATTGAAAATGGATTGAAAAAGCTTCAAGTTGCCAAGGTTGAAAAAATTATTGTTCTGCCCTTATTTCCTCAATATGCTTCTGCCACCAACGGATCTGTAATTCAAAAAGTAATCGAGGTAGCCAAAGATTGGCAAGTCCTGCCTTCCCTGAATTTTGTGTCTCAATTTATGGACAATCGTCTGTTTATTGAAGCTTGGTCCAATATCGCGCGTGAAAAATTAGAAAAAGAAAGGTATGATGCTTATTTGTTTTCCTACCATGGGCTTCCTGAAAGGCAAATTTACAAAGCCTCTTGTGATGGTTTTTGTAAGCTAAATGAATTTTGTTGCGGCAAATTGACTGAGGAAAACCGTTTTTGCTATCGGGCCCAATGTTATCATACCACCCGGCTGATAGCCAAAAATCTTGACCTGGATCCATCCAAAGTATATACTTCATTTCAAAGCCGTTTGGGTAAAGACCCATGGGTACAGCCTTATACCGAAGATTTGGTAAAGGAATTGGCACAAAAAGGGCATAATAAAGTATTAGCATTTTCCCCTGCCTTTGTTGCGGATTGTTTGGAAACAACCATTGAGGTAGGGGAAGAGTACAAAGAGAATTTTGAAGCGTTAGGAGGCAAGCAATGGGACCTTGTGCCAAGTTTAAATTCCCATCCCACTTGGGTGGATTGTGTCAAAGACCTGGTAATAAAAAACTCCTAAATAAGCCAGTTCAATAATTTATCAATATAAATATAGAGGATAGATTAATCCCTTTCCAAATCCCTGGTAATAATTTATGGAAGATGCCCAAGGTTCAAGTAAATCTGAATCCAGCATATTGCTGATAATAGGTGTTTTGCTTGTGTCATTTAGCCTAAGGCCTTCCATTACCTCTGTAGGCCCTTTGATTCCATTGATCAGGGAGGACTTAAATTTGTCCAATGCCTGGTCTGGATTTTTGACCACCTTACCTTTGTTGACCTTTGCAACCTTTTCCCTTTTTGCTTCCACGATTGGTGATTGGTTAGGCATTAGCCGGGCAGTCCTTTGGGGCTTGATATTAACGGGACTGGGGCTATTTATTAGGGTGCAAGGGGGCGTGTTTTTATTGTATTTTGGGACTGGCCTTACGGGGATTGGGATAGTTATTTGCAATGTGCTTTTGATCCCTTTAATCAAGATAAGGATGCCAAACAGGTTGGGGTTGATGACCAGTCTTTTTACCACAGGCATGTCACTGTTTGCAGCCATTGGTTCTGGGGTCAGTGTACCTTTAGCTCTTGATCTGGGTTTGGGATGGAGAGGTTCACTTTTGAGCTGGATAATATTGATCTTAGTGACCATATTATTCTGGATTCCCCAATTGCGAAAACAAAAGACTAAAAGCAAAGAAGGGGGCCAAAAAGGGAAATCGAAAGTTTGGAAATCAAGATTGGCCTGGCAGGTGAGTTTATATATGGGGATCCAGTCTATGATTTATTTTACCTTGATAGCTTGGTTGCCCGATTTGTTAATTTCGAAAGGTTTTACGGTTTCTCAAGCAGGCTTGATTTTAAGTTTAATGCAAATAATTGGCTTGTTGGGGGCTTTTTTATCTCCCTTGATCGCAGTCCGGTATAAAGAACAGGTTAAAACCGCAGTAGGGTTAGGAGTTGGGTATATATTGGGGTTTGCAACCCTGTTTACTCATCAATCTGAATGGATATATGCTGGGTTGGTTTTGGTGGGGATTTGCTTAGGAGCAAGTATTAGTTTGGTTTATACCTTGATTAGCCTTCGTTCTGAAGGGGAGAATACCGCAGGCCTTTCAGGGATGGCCCAATCTACTGGTTATTATTTGGCGGCCTTGGGACCTGTTTTGATGGGAGGCCTTTTTGATTTGTTTGGAGAATGGAACCTTTTGGTGGTTATATTGATAGTTTGTGCCATTGGGATTATTTATTTGGGTACTAAAGTGGGGAGAGATGTAAAAGTTTGAGTGCTTTGAAAAAACTTTATTGAGATTCAAGATTTTCCCCAAAACGTTGGTTAAAACCTGCTATTCCCTGTAATCCGCCTGTGTGAATGGCCATTATTTTATTGCCTTTTTGGAATCTACCTTTTTTGATTTCTTCTAGGATTCCAAACATTAATTTCCCGGTATAAATGGGATCCAGGGGAATCCCGGTTTTATTTTTGAAATATTTAATAAAATCTATCAATTCTGGCTGGAATTTTCCGTAGCCTCCAAAATGATGATCTCCGATGATTTCCCATTCACATGTAGGATGGATACTGTTTTGCGTTAATAGGTGTTTGACTTCATCTTGTACAAAATTTCCTTTTAAGGCAGGAAAGCCCAGGACCTTTTGGTTTTGCTCTGCTTTGGAAAGAATACCAGCAATGGTTCCTCCAGTGCCAACACTTAAGGCAATGACATCCATTTCAAAATCACTCGGGGATAAAATTTCTCCTGCTCCCTGAATGGCAAGGGCATTTGTTCCGCCTTCCGGGATGAGGTAAAAGGAGGGGAACTGGTCTTCTAATTTTTTAAGTATTTCAGGAGAATCTTTAATGCGATATTGTTTTCTATTCAAATAGGTTAACTCCATACCTTTTTCCCTGGCAAAAGTTAAGGTGGGGTTTAGAGGTAAAGTGGGCTCCCCCCTGATAACTCCAATGCTTTGGAGTCCAAAATCCTTTGCTGCTGCTGCTGTGGCAAAAATATGATTCGAAAAGGCTCCTCCAAAAGTAAGTACCTTTTTATACCCCAATTTTTTGGCCTCTCTTAAGTTATAGATCAGTTTATAATATTTATTGCCACTAACTGCAGGGTGAATGTGATCCAATCTTTTTAGAAACAACTGCACCTGGAATGGTTCCAGCTCATCCAGTATGATTTTGCTTATGGGGATCTTATTGGCTTTAATCAAGGAGAAAATAATTGATTTCATCCAAAATTATTAATTTCTTTTGAACATACCCGTATTTTTGCAATATGTCAGAAGAAATGGAAGAATTGGAAAACGAGAATGGTCAAGATTTGTTTGAGCATTTCAAACTGGAAGTAGATCCGGGACAAGCTGCTATGCGGATTGATAAGTTTTTAACAGAAAAAGTAGCCAATGCTACCCGTAATAAAGTCCAGCAGGCCATAGATAATGGATATGTCCAAGTAAATAATGCCTCCTGTAAGTCCAACTATAAGGTCAAGCCGGGGGATGTGATTACCGTTATGCTGTTGAATCCCCCAAGGGAGACAGAAGTGATCCCCGAAAATATCCCCTTGGATATTTTATTTGAGGATGATCATTTGTTGGTGGTGAATAAGCCGGCAGGAATGGTGGTTCACCCTGCCTATGGAAACTGGACGGGGACGCTGGTCAATGGTTTGGTTTATCATTTTAATCAATTACCTGAAATGCCAGGTAATACCGGGCGACCAGGACTGGTGCACAGGATTGATAAAGATACAAGTGGTTTGCTGGTAATAGCAAAATCAGAAATTGCTATGAACGGTTTGGCCAAACAATTTTTTGACCATACCATCGAACGGACCTATGAGGCATTGGTCTGGGGTGAGCCCAAAGATGATGAAGGTACCATCGATGCCCATGTGGGAAGAAGTGCAAAGGACAGAAAAGTAATGAATACCTATCCCGAAGGTGACCAAGGCAAACATGCTATTACCCATTGGGAAGTCATCAAAAGACTCCGTTACGTTTCTTTGATTCAATGTAAATTGGAAACTGGCCGAACTCATCAAATCCGTTCCCATATGAAACATTTGGGCCATCCCCTTTTTAATGATCATATGTATGGTGGAGATAAAATCAGAAAAGGTACCCAATTTTCAAAATATAAAGCTTTCGTTCAAAATTGCTTTAAAGTTTTGCCCAGGCAGGCCTTGCATGCAAAATCTATTGGTTTTGTCCATCCCGTTAGCAAAGAAAAACTCTTCTTTGAGGCTAAATTGCCGGAGGATATGGCAGAAGTGCTTAAGAAATGGGAGGATTATGTGAATTTGGATGGTTAATAAATGTAGGTATTACCTGTGCTGTATCCGTTTAGTAAAATTGAGAATTAATTAATTGATTTAGTTTTATTCTGTTAAAATTGAACCAACAGTCATTTATTTTTGCTTTCCGAAAAAAGGATTGATATTTAATTGATTTAATAAATGTTAACAGATGGGTGAATTATGTGGTGTAAATGTAAAATAATGTTAAATTTTTTGTAAAATTTTTAGGGTTAACGTTCCTGGTGTATATTTGCAATGTGATCGGGAAAGAAAGCATCCCGGAAATTGAAAACTGTAAGGTGTCTTTTTAGGCATGGAGCTTTCAGGTAAAGCAGAAAGGTTCGATTCCTTTTCTTACAGCAGGTTATTTTGGGTTTATTGTTAATTGACTAAAAGCTATGAGATTCTGTTTCATAGCTTTTTTTTTGAAGAATTTTTTACTTTAATCTTCCAGTAATAAAAAAAGGCCGGCAAAGAAAACAAAAAGAATCAATCAGAAAACCAGTTCGGGTAAGGCATTTTTATTAAAAGTAATCCTTATTCAGGGGCCCGGGATATTTGGTGGAATAATTATGGATACCACAAACTCCTTGTGTTTTCTTTTAAACGGAGCAAAATAAATTGTTGCTTCAGTTGATGGTATAAGTTTTACTTTCCATGTTTTTTTGACCACCAAAGGAAATTAATCCACAGCATTCAAACTTGACCCACAAAAGTAAAAAATAGGCAGAAATTAAATATTTAATATTAACTCAAAGCTCCAATGAGGTTGTAAATAATCCTGTTATGAAAAAAGAGATTAAAATATTCCTCATGAGTATTTTTTTTAATAACAGCCCTTATTGCAGGTTCGGGTGGAAAGAGCAAAACCATCATGAAATTATTTCAGCTATTAATTGTTCCATGGTAGATTTCTGAGAGCCTTAAAATCAAGGGTGTTTTATTATATTTTATATTACTACTTTAGTTTATTCAAATAAAAAATAAAGTAAATATAAAAATATAACATGCAGAATAAAATTCTTTAAAGGTATTAAAGTTTGAAATTATTTAATTTTTAATAAAAATGGTTTATTTATTAATAATCGGCAAATAATCAATTTATATTTTGAAATAATTTGAAAATTAATGTCAATGTATTATGTTTGTAATATCAAATAAAGGTTAACGGTCTTTAACTGTAGGGTTATTAATTGGATGTTTCAGATAAGGAGGAAGTCCAAAATTGGAAAAGGAAAATAAATTTCTTTTGAAGGTTCGATTCCTTCTCCTACAGCAGGTTATTTTGGGTTTATTGTTAATTGACTAAAAGCTATGAAAAATTTTCATAGCTTTTTTTGTTTTAATTCCAGGCTTGATTTAAAGCGAATTCAAAATAATATTTTGAATTTTTAATTTGATCTTTTGGGTAATGTTGTCTGAGTGGGAGTGGTCAATATAATTGTAGTTAATCGTTGAATATTTGCTAATTTTTTAGGTGAAATCAAGCTATCAGTTGATGAAATGATTTTATAAACATGGAATTATTAAAAAATATGAAAAAATTAAAGAGAGTTGTTAGTTTAATTTTAATATTTAAATGCCTTTGTTACCTTTGAAACATCAAATCGGCCGAAAGGGTTGAAATACTGTAGGATGTTGAAATTGGCAGACAAGCCCTCCTGTCTCGGGGGTGGAGATTCTGGGATAAAGCGCACATAGAGCTCTTGTGTCGCCTAACTTCTCCGTGGAGGTTCGAATCCTTCTCCTACAGCAAATAATAAAATGATAAAAACTTCTATAATTCAAATGACTTAGGTCGCTGTTTTATAGAAGTTTTTTTTTGTGATAGGGGTTACCCCTAATTTTTTCTTTTTAAAATTCAATTTCAGCATTTAAATTGCTTTATTAAGGTAATTTATGGCTGAAAGAAAAATAAATAAAAGGGGGGTGAAAAAATCCCATCGGAGGTTGATCCGTGTCTTTGTCATATCCATTTTTTCTTTACTTTTTTTACAGGTGAGCCTTTATTTTGGTTCTGACTGGCTGTTAAGAAGTTATCTGCAAAAAAAAGTGGAGGAAAAATCCGGAGGTAAATATGCCATAGATTTCGAACGGTTCAATATTTCACTTTTGGAGTTGGGGTTCTATTTTGATTCCTTTACACTTACTCCCAATGATGAATCAGTTTTTGAAAGAGAGGAAAAGCCTTATTATATAATCAACGTACCTGAGGTTTCCCTAAAAGGTCTCCGTTACGATTTTTCGGACAAAGTAATTGAAATTGGGACTTTGCGGTTTCAGAATCCCATGATTCAGTCCCGCCATGAAGAGGATATTTTGAAATCCAGTGGCCGAACCAGTTTGCAATTGTTTGAAGAAGAAGTTCGCAAATCAATACAGGCATTGGAAATCAATGAAATTCTTTTGAAAGATTTGTTTGTGGACCAAGCCGATTTTTTAATGGAGAATTTTGTGAGCGAGAGGTCTATTCAGGCGGAAAATGCGAATTTACACATTCAAAATTTGCGGCTCCTCCAGCCCAGAGAGGTTCCGGCTCCTTTTAATGCCCAAGGTTTCGAAATGGGGATTGAAAATTTTGAAATGTTGTTGGCCGATAGTGTCCATACCATCAAAGCGGCAAAGGTCAAGGTTTCTTCATTGGAAAACTTTATCAGGGCAAATTCCATAAATTTGGTGCCAGATCTTTCTCAATCTGCTGAGGTTTATTATGAAATCCTTTTGGATAACCTGGAATTGGAAGATGCCGATATAAACAAAGTTTTTTATACCACCGAGGTTGATATTGGGAGTTTAAAAATTAACAAGCCAAGGTTTTCCCTTTATTCTGAGGGAGGTCAAATGGATAGGGAAATAGAAAACTATAACCTGTATCCTTTGATTAAGGATATTCTGGCCTCCATAAGCATTGAAGATCTTGAAATAAAAGATGGAGAGTACCTCCAAAGAAGTCTTTCTGACCCAAATAAGAATAGGATTGAGGCCGCAAGAATTCAATTTGAAATGAATCAGGTTTATTTAGGCCCTGATGAAGAAAAGAAAAATAACCAGTTTTTCTATGCTCAGGATGCTGTTTTGGACCTTTCTGAGGTAAAAGTGGCGCTTGCAGATGGGGTTCATTGGGTTACAGGTGAAAAGGTTTATTTGTCTTCTGCAGAGGATAGGGTGAAAATTGATGGAATCCGGCTTGCACCTCATGAAGAGGTTGAAGAAGATGTCAATCAATTTGAGGTGGAGATTCCTTCCTTAAGTCTCGAAAAGGCCAATCTGAAAAGAATATATAATGAAAGCGTATTGGACATCAGTGAGATGGAGATATCATCCCCATCTGTATTTTTGGTAAATATCGGAAAAGGCAATGAACAAAAGGTAAACAGTACCCTCAAGAAACTTACCCAGGATTATTTAAGAGCAATTTATATCGATCGTTTAGAACTGAACAACGGAGATATGGTGTTAAGTAACAAGATCCAGATGAGCGAGGATAGCCTTTCTTTTGGTAAGGTGAGTTTTGTTTTGGAGAATTTTTCACTTGATGAGGAGTTGGAACCTGATTCCACAAACAGGATATTTTTAGCGGAAGATTTACAGTTGGAAATTGAGGATTATGCTTTAAAACTGGCCGACAACCTACACCTTTTTAGTGCTGACCGCATATTTGTGGATACCAAATCTGATTTTCTTCAGATTGATGGTTTTCGCTTTGTTCCATTGGAGCCTGATAATCTTCAGCAAAATTTACATCGTTTGGAGAAAACCACTGCCTTGGATATTCACATTCCCGCTTTTTATGTCCATGGTATAGATATTCCAACTGCCTATTTCAAAAATAAATTAAGGATTAAGCAGATTGAAATCCCCTCCCCAGAAATAAAGATCAGCCGCTACATAGAAAAAACAGGGGAAAAGGAAAAAGTGGAAAGAAGTGATATTTACCGATTGTTAAATAATTATTTTTCTTTGATACAGGTGGATTCGGTGAGTGTGATGGATGGTTCCATTGAATATGACAATTTTGTGGGAGACCGGATAAGAACTTTTTCTGAGAATGAAGTTTCCATCCACCTAAGAAATTTTGCCTTAGGGGAAGGTGGCATTGATCAGGAAGAAAACGGTTTGTTGTTTGCAGAAGAACTGGATATCAGTTTAAATAATTATGTGTTTAACATTGCCGAAGGAAAGTATACAATTCAGGCAGACAGGGTTCGTTTCAATTCCTCTCAGGATGAATTGGTAACTTCCAATGTTAGGCTTAGACCAAGGAGGGACCTTGGTATGAAGGTGGCCCTTGGTGCGGATATTCCAAAGTTGAGTTTTAAAGGAGTGGATTTAGAGGCCTTTTTGTTTGATAATACCCTTTCCCTTTCCAAAGTAAGGCTTTCCGATGCTGGTGTATATTTATATGTAAATAGGGATCAGGAATTGGCAGAAGAAGATTCCGAAAATGAAAAGAAAAAGGACCGTAATTTGCCTAAAACCATTGATGTTATCCAGATTGATACAGTTCAAGCTGACAATGCCCGGTTTGATCTTTTGTTCAGTAAAAATAACGAAGAGCGGAAACTGATCAATACAGGGGTAAACCTATCCTTTTATGGATTGTTTTTGGATTCTGCCAAACTTCAGGAAGGAGATATTGTCGGTTTCTTTACAAACATGGCCCTTGATATTGATGATTTTTCCCTTTCCCTGCAGGACAGCATTCATACCATCAATTTTAGCAAAGTGGAGTTAAATACTCAAAGTGATGAGATTATTCTAGAAAATTTCAATGTGCAACCGGTTAACTATTATGGGAAAAAAGGTGTCCCGGTGATAGAAGCAAGAATTCCGCTCGTGACCCTTAAAACCCAATCCCTGACAACTTTTCAAGAGACGAAAGATTTTAACATCCAAGATCTTAAACTAAAAAATCCTGAAATAACCCTTTATCTTGATCAGGAAAAGCTAGCCAAAGTCCAAAATAACGAAAATCAACAGGAAGCAATTCAAAATGTTATACAAAACCTTAGGGTGGATAAATTCCATTTGGACAGTGGGACAATCAGGTTGAGGAAAAAAGGTGACGGAATTGCGGTTCAGGCTTTTGAAGACCTGAATGTTGAACTCAGTGATTTAGAGTTTGATTTCACCAAACCTTCAACATTTGATGAAAAAATCTTCCTCAATGAGGGCTATCAGTTTGAGCTTCCCGATTATGAATTAAAACTACCAGATAGCCTTAACATCTTAAAAGTTGGATTGGTTGTTCTAACGAAGGGACAAATGGTGCTGAAAGATGTTTTCTTTGAACCCCGCTATGGGAGGTATGAATATATGAAAAGGTTAGGCCATCAAGCAGATGCTATCCAAGCTCATATACCATTGGTCAAATTTGAAGGTTTGGATGTCCCTCAATTACTGCAAAATGAAGACATTCTGGCCCATAAGATGGATATTCAGAAACCCAGAGTTCAAGTTTTTAGGGACAAAAGGTATCCCTTGGAAAAAGACTTGTTCCGACCCATGCCTCAGCAATTGATGAGGGAGTCCGGCATTAAAATGGAAGTGGATTCACTTTTTTTAAATGATGCTCAGGTAATTTATGAGGAATTTCCGGAAAAAGGAATGGTTCCAGGGCATATTACTTTTGATTCCCTAAATGCAAGAGTCAGTCCATTCCATTTAGGTAAAAGCTTGGCCAATGATTATCAACCAGATTCCAGTGTTTTGGAAGCAGGAGCTTTAATCAATGGGGCAGGGAAGATTGGTGTATCGGTGGACATGGAATTTGAGGCGCCTTATCCAATGGATGTTGATGTTGAAATTGGGGAATTTGATGCTAGTATAATTAATACCATATTGGCTACAAATGCTTTTGCCAGGTTGAAAAGGGGAACCATAAAACCTTCTTTTTGGTCTTTTAGGGCCAATGATGATTTTTCTGAGGGACATATGACTTTAAGATATAACCGGTTGGCCCTTAGTTT
The DNA here is from genome assembly GCF_030409905.1 of Echinicola jeungdonensis. NCBI lineage: Bacteria > Pseudomonadati > Bacteroidota > Cytophagia > Cytophagales > Cyclobacteriaceae > Echinicola > Echinicola jeungdonensis. Next base: position 1,067,504 of record NZ_JAUFQT010000001.1, on the reverse strand, counting down.
GCTTGATGAGAGGACTTTGAAAAAAGCAGGTGGAAGAAAGGGAATTTTGAATTTTGTAATGAATGTTTTTGCCGTTCGTGGTAATAATCCCCGTCAATTTTTCAATCGGCTCCAAAGTTCCCCAATTTATTTCGAAAGGGATAAAAGAAAGTTCATTTTTAACTTCTGGTGGAAATCAACTTTCTCTGGTATTAAAGGAAGTCTTGGCTTGGGAGAACCAGGTCCCGCAAGAAAAGAAGAGGAATAATCAAGACGATTTGCATTTAGGCTCAAAAGCAATTGGGCTAAATTGTGGCCTTTAAGGGATAATATTTTAGATTTGCATTTCGAAAACCGAATTGAATGTATGTATCAAGATAAAGTAGAAGCCCTAAAATCTGAGATTTCTAAGGCTGAAGCCAACACCAAAGAAGAACTGGAAGCTTACCGCATGCGGTTTATCAGCAAAAAAAGTGTAATTGGTGATCTTTTCTCTGCCATGAAGGAAATTCCCAATGATCAAAAAAGGGAATTTGGCCAATTGGTTAATAGCGTCAAACAACTGGCCGAGGAAAAATTCAAGGAGTTGATTGAGACGGTAAATGCCAAAACACAAAAAGCAAAATCTTCAGATATCGACTTGACCCTGCCCCCAACCAATGTGGAAGTAGGCGGCATTCATCCCCTTACCGCTACCAAACAACGGATTATTGAGATTTTTGAGCGTATTGGCTTCAACCTTTCTGAGGGACCGGAAATTGAGGACGATTGGCATAATTTTACCGCCCTGAATTTCCCTGAAAACCACCCTGCCAGGGAAATGCAGGATACCTTTTTTATTGAAAAAAATCCGGATATTGCCCTTAGAACTCATACCTCTTCAGTTCAGGTCAGGGTGATGGAAAATCAGAAACCACCGATCCGTACATTGTCCCCAGGTCGGGTTTTTAGAAATGAAGCCATATCTGCCAGGGCACACTGTATATTCCATCAGGTAGAAGGGCTGTATGTGGATGAAAATGTTGGTTTTGCTGACCTGAAACAGACCCTTTATCATTTCGCCAAGGAAATGTTTGGAAAAGAAACCAAAGTTCGTTTTAGGCCTTCTTACTTCCCTTTTACAGAACCAAGTGCGGAAATCGATATTTCCTGTCTTCTGTGTAAGGGAAAAGGCTGTAATATTTGTAAAGGAACTGGCTGGGTAGAAATTGGCGGTGCCGGAATGGTGGATCCCAATGTCCTGGAAAATTGTGGTATCGACAATCAAAAATATACAGGCTTTGCCTTTGGGATGGGAATTGAAAGAATTGCCATGCTTAAATATCAAATAAAAGATTTAAGACTGTTTACTGAAAATGATATCCGTTTCCTCAAACAGTTTAAACCATTGTTATAAAAAAAGAGCGAAGTAAATTTTTACTTCGCTCTTTTTTTAGTCCTCTAATGCATTACAACGATCGTAAGCAGGATCAATATCTATATAGACTTCTTCTTTTGCCAGCTTAAACCATTCATCCAGAATTTCACTTTCTTTTTTCTTTTTGGCTGCAGCTTTTAACTTCTCATAATCGTCTTTCAAATTGGCTCTGTGGGCGGGAAAACGGTTTTTGTAATACAATAGGCGAACTGCAGGTTCTGATTCCCCTGTCCTTTGGTTTTGTTCCTCATAACTGATGGCATGACTTAGGGTTCCCACTTTCATGGTATCCAAGGTGAAATAAAGAATAGGGTCTTCCAGTGTCCTCAAAGTTAATCGGTTAGCTCCGGTTGTGGGGTCGGTAAAGAAACCGCCGTTATCAGAAGTGTTTCTGTCCTCAGAATACTCTTTGGCGGCCTTGGAAAATTCTATACTGTCCAATGCGATCAAATTCCTTAAACTGTCCAATTCCCTTTCTGTTCTTTTAATATCTTCCTTAGTGGGTTTGGGTTTGATCAAAATATGCCTTGAATTGTAAGAGTCGGATCTTTTTTCCAGTAATTGAATTAGGTGGTACCCAAAATCAGATTCCACAGGTTCACTGATTTCTCCTTCCCTTAATTTCAGAGCAGCAGCTTCATATTCAGGCACCATGGCCCCTTTTTGTGAAAAACCTAGATCCCCTCCTCTGGTTTTTGAGCCGGGATCTTCAGAATACCTCAATGCCATCTTGGCAAAATCAGCTTCACCGTCAAGGATTTTTTGTTTGATTTCCCTGAGTTTGTCCGCCACTCGGTCCTTTTCTTCCCTGTTTACTTCTGGTTTTTTTACAATTTGCCCAACGGCTACCTCTGCAGAAAAGAAAGGTAGGGAATCCTTAGGTATCTGGTTGTAAAATTCCCGAACCTCTGCGGGGGATACCGCCAAATTCTGAGTAATGTTTTTCCTCATTTTGGAAATGATCTGTTGTTCTTTGAGTTTGTCATGAAGTTCAGCTTTTAATTGTTCTGCTGTCTTTCCATAAGTTTCAACCAGCATATCTTCATCTCCCCCAAATTGCTGCAGAATCATGGAAAATCTTCTGTCCGCTTCAAGCATTACCTCTGCATCGGTTACAATGACCGAATCAATTTCAGCTTTGGCAACTAAAAGTTTATTGATCAACAGGGATTCAAAAATATCACAACGGCTAGGGGCTTCAAAGCCTTCCTGGGATTGTGAGACTGCGTCTACGTATGCTTTTTGCAAATCGGACTCTAGGATAATGTAATTATCCACTTTGGCAATAATCTTGTCCAATACCTGCCCTTCGGGTTTTTCTTGCTTATCCTCCTTACTTTGTGCAAATAGGGAAAAGGATAATAGACAAAAGCTCAATAGGGTCAATACTGTCTTAGGGCTGTTCATATATTTTAAACTCATTATTTTCCAGTGCGCGATTATAAATTTGATTTTGAAGTTCCTCTGCTAAACTAACTTTTCTTTTGTTGATGATGATTTTCGATATTTCATCTTTTACAAATTCCACCGGTGGAACCTGGTCCTGTAATTTAAAATCAAGAATTTTAAAATAGTAATTATAGGTGTCATCCTCTACTTTGATAAAATCATTTTGCTGCAATAATTGCACCACATTAGTGGTTTCCGTCAGGGGAGTATTGATGATGATGTCCTCAAATTTTATCCAGGTGGAGTCTTCCAGAAAATAATTGGTGGCTGATTTAAGAGCCAAATCCCTTAATTTATGCCTGTCATCTTCTTCGTTCCTTTTCAGCATCCTTTCCACTTGGGTGTTTTGGGAAAGGGTTTTTTCCATTTTGATAAAATTGGACCTGACGATAATTTCCTTTAGCGTGAAATTTTCCTGATTTTTCTGGTAGTAGGTAGCAATATCTTCCTCGCTGACTTCCCTGTCCAGGTTTTCTTCTATATAATCCTTTTCAAATTGATAGACGATCAGGGCATATTTGTAATCAAGCAGCTTTTTGTCCAATTCTGCCTGACTAATAGTAATGTTTTTGCTTGCCGCTTTGATCATTAATTGTTTTTTGATCCAGGACTGCACATACCTTTTGGCCAAATTGGTGCTATCAGCCAGCCCTTGTGTTTCTTTTGTGACAAAATCCAGATCCGCATGCCGCAGAGAATTGCCATCCACTGTAGCCACCACGGGGTTGTTTTTTTCCTCTTCAGCAGTTTTAAACTTAAAGAAGTCACAACCTACCATGGGCAGGAATACAAAGCTGAGCAGTATGGAATTAATTTTTGACAACAATATTGGCTATCCTGTTTTTTTCATCCTGATTGATTTGGATGATATAATGTTCTTTTAATGTTTTAATCAGATCATCCTCAAGGCTTTCCTGATAATCCTGAATGACTTTTCCCCGGGTTTCAGAAAATTTTTTGGGGCCTGAAGGAATTGTGTTTCCTAAGGCAACAAAGTAAAGACTTTTGTTCACATCCAGATCCTGAAGTTCTTTGCCCAAATCCACTTTGGACAATACCGGGTGATTTTCAAGTTCAAAGGTGCCTTGTTCCATCGTAAAAGCCAAAGGTTCTTGTTTAAGGAATCTTTCCTCCAATTTCTTTTTCAGGTCTCCCGAATAAGGCTTTTCTTTTAAAAAAGCATAAAGGCTGTCTTTATAATTTTTTTGATTTACCTTGATAACTAAAGCTCCTACTCTTTTTTCCCATTGATATTGCTCTTGATGGTCTTGAAAATAAGTTTTCTGCCCGGAGGTATCATTTAGGGCTTTTTGCCATACCTTTTCATTCATTAGATTAAATAGCAAAATGCCATCCCTATACTCCTTGACCAATAATTGAAAGGATTCATTGTTTTTCATCAAGTCGGCTTCTTCGGCTTCGTTGAGGGAAACCTCCTCAAACTTATGATACCATGGCTTGAAAAACTGTTTTGCTTTTGGTTTTACCACTACTTCGTCCGCTTTGATAAATTGGATAAAATCAGCTACGGATTTTTTGCCATTTTGGGTGCTGAACAGGGTGCTGTCCAATAATTGTTGATGGGAGATTTCATTCTTTATAGCTTCTAGGTCTCCAGGAAGATAATTGTCAAAAATATCTTTTACCTTATTGGAGACGGATAAGTTTTCCCTGAAATCATATTTTGATTTTTGCATGGCCATGACCTGTTCCTTGATCAGATCAGACCTGCTGTCTCTTAGTATTTTGGCCTTGAGGCTTTCTTCCAGCTCATCAAAAGAGCCCAATGGTTTGGAAGCTTCCAAACGGATGATGTGATAGCCATATGGGGTCTTAATAGGGGCGGAAATTTCCCCAGGTTCCTCCAGGGAAAATGCCATATTTTCAAATTCGGGAATAAAAGATCCCACCCCAAACCAAGGTAATTCTCCACCGGATTGCTTGGTGCCCTGGTCTTCAGAGAAGTTTTGACAAACTTCCTTCCAGGAACTTTCCTCTTTTTGGAGCTCGGTATAAATATCGGTTATTTTTCTTTTGGCATGATCTTCTGAAATGGGGTCAGCCGGATCGGTGCGAACAAGAATATGGGAAACTTTGACCTGGCCAGGATTGGGTTTGCGGTCCTTAAGTTTTATGATATGATAACCAAATTGGGTCAAAACGGGATTAGAAACTTCCCCTGGTTTCAACTCATAGACTGCATCCTCAAAGGGGTAAACCATTTGAAGTGCTGTGAAATAACCCAAGTCCCCTTTGTTCTTTACGGCAGATGGATCCTGGGAGTATTCCAGTGCAAGTTGGTTGATGTCTTCTCCATCCTGAATTTTTTTCTGAAGTTTTTTGGCCATATTATATACGGCGATCGAATCTTCCTTGCTTGCATTGGAAGGAAAACGGAGCAAAATATGACTGGCATTTACAACCTCTTGTAAGCGGTTGTACGCTTTTCTGACCTCTCCTTCCCGTAAAGAACTTTCCAGTAGATAAGGCTTTTTTAGATCCTCTTTGAAAGTTTCGAACTCCCTGCGGAACTCTTCACTTTTATGCATTCCCAATGCTTCAGCTTCTTTTACCTTTAGTTTATAATTGATAAAAAGGGAAAGGTTCTCCTCAAATTCTTCATTGGAAAGTTTCTGCGATTCATCATCAAAATCACGGGATTTGGACAATACATGTAAAAATTCCTCAGCAGGGATATCCTCATTACCAATGGTCATCAGGTACTGATATTCCTGCCCTGAGTCCGCTGGTATTACCTTTGAGGCAGGGGAGCAAGCTGTAGCGATGCCCAATGTCAAAAGACACAGATATTTTATTTTCATAACTTTTAACATGCCAAAACAATAGTGCAATGTTACAAATTTTAGCGTAGAAATGGTGAATACAAAGGGGATATGTACCGTTAATTAACAATTATTTGGATTTCAATTGTTTAATCAACCGGCAAATATTTTGGTTTTCTGAGGATTCAAACTCAATGGTGTCCATGATTTTTCGGACCAATTTGATGCCAAGCCCACCCTTCCTTCTTTTTTTTATGACTTCTTTGAGGTCCGGTTCGTTATATTCGGTCATGTTAAAAGCTTCCCCGGAATCCATGATCTCAAAAATGATGCTTTGGTCCAATTGATTGACCTTCAATTTGATAAAATCCCTGGGGTTGCAGTCATGGCTATGAATGATCAAATTAGCGCATACCTCCTCCACTGCCAGTATCAATTGGTTTTTATTGATATCCGATAGTTGGGAGGCATTTAATACCCGATCAAGGAAGGTCCTCAACTCGGAAAGTTTATTCTTTTCACAATATAATGTTAGCTCATGCTTCATATATCATCTGGAGCGCTTCTTCTTTGTTTGCTTTTAGCGAAATGAGTTGGTCGAGGCCGAGGATATGAAAAACATTATTGACTTTTTCGGACAGCCCAAATATGACAAATTGAATTTTCTGCTCTTGGAAATCTTCCAGGTAAGACATGAAAACACCTAAACCAGCAGATGAAATATATTCCAGCTCACTCCCATCAATAAGGATGTTTTGGTTGTTTTCATTTATGACCTCCTGGATGGCTTCATCCAACTTTATCGAGTTGCTGGCATCGACCTGACCTTTGAGCAGCAAGGTGACATGGTCCGGATGTTTTTGCTTACTGATTTGTAACATAAATAATTATACGCTTAGTAAAAGCTAATGTTTATTTTGAAATTTTAGGACCAGAAGAGAGTAATCATCGTCGGGCAAGGCAGATTTGCCGACAAAATCGTATACCGACTGAATTATTTTTTCCTTGATCAATTGGGCACTTAAATTATGATTTTGATTTATTATCTCCTTCAACCTGTCATACCCAAACTCTTCCTTATTTTCATTTTTTGATTCTATGATTCCATCGGTGTACATTACCAGGATATCTCCTTCCTGATAGGGAAGCGTTTTTTCCTCTAAATAATTCCTGTATTTTTCATTCCTCAAAATTCCAAGCCCAAGCCCCCCAACACTTAGAAAACTGGCTTCTTGAGTTTTGATATTGAAATAAAGCGTGGGACAATGGCCCGCCCGGCTAAAGGTTAGTTTTTTATTCCTTGTATCCAGAATGTAATAGGTTGTGGTAATGAAATGGTTTTTGGCCAGGCAACTGCTCAAGGCATAGTTGGCCTTGTCCAGGAAGTCCACAGGACTCAACTCCATTTGCACGAGGCTATGGAAGATGCCCTTCATTTGGGACATATTAAAAGCGGCCGAGGTGCCCTTCCCGGAAACATCCCCAATGATCAGGGCAAACTGGTGGTCGCTAAACTGAAAGGTTTCATAATAATCCCCGCCTACTTCATCTGCAGCCTCTGAAAAGCCAACTATTTCAAAACTATCGTCATGGTGCAAGGTAGAGGGCAGCAGGCTTCTTTGTACCCTCTGAGCGATTTTCAACTCTTCTTTGTACCTTTCGTTCCGAATAGCCTCATTCAATAAACGGTAATTTTCCACCGAAATACTGGCTTGCCCGACAAAAGTCAGGATGATATTCAGCATTTCTTTGTTGAAGCCATTTTTAATCTCTTTCAATAAATAAATATTGCCCAAAAGGTTTTTATTTACCCTAATGGGTACAACCAATGCTGATTTGAAAGTATCGTGAGAGATGGTTCCGCTAAGGTATTCAGGGGTGTTTTGGGCCGTATTATTCAGGTATTCCGAAAAGAGCTTCGTTTTTTGGATAATTTTTTTGGTTTCTTTTCTGTCCTTGTTACTGATAAATCTTTGGTGCTGGATTTCAATATTTCCATCTTCTCCCATAATCTCCAACCAAGCTGCATCCACATAAGCAGCACTCATACAACTGTCCATAAGGATGTCAAGCACCTGGCTTTCATTTTGTCCCGGTTGTATGGATTGGCTCAGTTTCTGGAAATTGATTGCTTCTGTAAGTTTTTGCTCAAAAACGGAGGAGGTTGGCAGGTTAAATAAAGTGACCAAAAAACTGAATAGAGAATAAATAAATACAAATCCAAATAAACCCAAAAGGAAGAGGTTGTCCATCAAATTGACCAGAATAAACCCGCTTTCACTATAAGAAAGTAATTGGATAAAAAGAAAAAAAGTACATATCAATATGATGGCCAGGAATAAAATGGATTTCCATTTGTCCTTAAAGGTCAGGTAGGGAATCCATTTGAGATTGGCGGAAATGATAATGCCGAATATCAAAAGGAACAAAAGGCCAAATAAAAAGGTAAAGTCAAAAGTGTTTTTATTAAAATAGATGAAAAACATGCTGACCAATAGCATGACCTCATATATTTGCCATTGCTGAACAACATTTTTGTTCTTTTGGTACAGGATCAAATGCTTCCAAAGCAGGGTGGCGCAAATCAAAAATATACTTGTGGTACCAAAATTGATATGGTAAAAGAAATTTCTCAACAGGGGGTCAGTGGACAGCCTGCTGCTGCCTAAGAGATAATAAAAGAAATGAATCAACAAAGAAATTCCCGTGGCCATCAAACCAATGGAGGCTGCACGCCAAATTAATTGAACAAAATTGTTGTTTTCGCTTTTGTTGATAATGTTATTGTAAAAGATATAGACCAAAAAGAAAAAGATGATTTCCAGGGTCCAGGTAACTTCCGGGGCAATGCCCTGGTTCATCTGATTGATGGAACCAAAAAGCCGGAGCAAGTCCACAAAAAGCATGGCCAGCCATGTTAGAACGGCCACTAAAAGGACAATTTTTCCGATATTTATGTTGGGAAATCTAATCATTTACAAAATCAATACAATAATACATAATGTCCCCCAATTATCCATTGGTAAGATTGGGGCATTTTAATCGGTGAAAAACCTAAATATTAATTCTATGAAAAATCTTTGCTTTTTATTGTTGTCTGCCACTATCCTTGGCGTTTTTGGTTGTACTTCTTCCGAAGTCAGCAAGTTTATGAAAGGAGTTAGTGAAGCTACTTTGACTGATGAGGATGTGAGTGAGGGATTGAAAGCAGCTTTGATTAAGGGGATTTCAGAAGGTGCTGAAAGTGCTTCCAAAGAAAATGGCTTTTATGGAAATGATTTAATCAGAATTGGGCTTCCAGAAGAAGTGCAAAAAGTGGAAAATACCATCCGAAGGATTGGCTTTGGAAGTGAATTGGACAAGGTCCATTTGACCATTAACAGAGGAGCGGAAAATGCCGCTTTGGAAGCCAAGCCTATATTTATTAATGCGATCAAGCAACTTACCTTAAAAGATGCCTGGGATATTCTCAGGGGGGAGGATGATGCGGCTACCCAATACCTTCGAAAAACCACTTCAGGCCAATTGGCGCAACTTTTTGAACCCCATATTCAGGAATCTTTAAATAAGGTAGGGGCAACCCGATATTATGGCGAAATAGTAAATACTTACAATGCTTTTCCTACTACTACCAATAAGCTCAATCCTGATTTAAAGGGATACGTAACAGAAAGGGCCATTGATGGGCTTTTTAAGTTGATTGCTCAGGAAGAAAAAGCTATCCGGGAAAATCCTGCAGAAAGGACCTCTGCCATTTTGAAGAGAGTTTTTGCAGCCCAGGATCAATAGGCTGATAACCATTCAATAAGGGATTTACAGGAAAATAATATCCTCGATGGTTTCCTTACCAAATTTGTCCTCTATGATTTGGAGGACTTTTGATTTGTTCATCATGAGCTCTTTTTTTATGGGACCTGATGTAAGTTTGACATAGAGTTTTTTCTCTCTGACAAATAACTGAGAAGTTCGGTTAGCAATGGACCTCCCCATCAATTCTCCCCAGGCACTGACCACCTTTCTTTCATTAAAACGGTCTTTGAGTTTATAAGCCTGAAGCAAATCCTCAAAAGCTTCTTTTAAAGGGGTGATGTCCTTTTTTCTTGAAAATTTATCTTTATATCTGCTCATGGTTTTAAAGGTAGGGATTTTGCGTTCAAACAAATAACTGGGCCGCAATATGATCTGCTAGTAAACGGCCTTTTGAAGTGAGAATTAGTTGATTGGCCTGGATTTCCAATAGTTTTTCCTTTTGGAAACTTTCTAACTGAGCCTGTTTTTGCTCCAACAAATCCACTCTGAATTCTTTTAAAATTTTATAAAGACTGGCACCCCAAATTGTTCGCAAAGAAGTAAGTAAATATTCATTTAACCTGTCTTGCCAACTGAGTTCATCCCTTTCGAAAGGTATAATACCCTTTTCAAGACTTTGAAGGTACTTGGCATTATTGGCCAGGTTATGTTGCCGGTCGATGCCGTTATAAGAATGTGCACTTGGGCCCACTCCCAAATAGGGGACCCCTTTCCAATAATTGCTGTTGTGGAGGGCAAATGCACCAGGTAAGCTAAAGTTGGAAATTTCATACTGGATGTAGCCGGCTTTTCCCATTTCTGCCTGCAATATCTCAAATTGTTCAGCATTAAAATCTTCCGAAGAAGGCAAGAACCTTTCTTTTTCCGTCCACCTACCCAGCACGGTTTTCGGTTCTATAGTCAGACAATAACTACTTATATGGCCTGGGTTAATATTCAGGGCTTCTTCCAGGTCTTTTTTCCATAATTGATGGTCAGCTTGTGGGAAACCATACATCAAGTCAATTGATAATTTTTCAAATCCTGTTTTTCTGGCATTTTCTATACACTGGAAAGCCTCGCCAGCATTGTGCGACCGGTTATAAAACTTAAGTACTTGGTCATTGAAGCTTTGGATTCCGATGCTCAAGCGGTCCACTCCAAGGCATTTGAGGGTTTGGAGTTTGGCAGGGCTTAGGTCATCGGGGTTGGCTTCCATGGTAAGCTCCTTTAGGCTAAGTGAATAATGCCTGCTGATTGTATTTAAAATCTTCCCGATTTCTTCCTGGCTCAACAGGGATGGAGTCCCTCCTCCAAAATAGACTGTGTCAATGAAATGTTGATTCCCCAGGTAATTTTTCTGCAGTTCCAGTTCCCTGCATATCATATCTACCATCTTGCCCTTTAATTGGGTGTTGGTGCTGAAATGGAAATCACAATAGTGACATGCTTTTTTGCAGAATGGGATATGGATGTATATTCCTGCCAAATTGATTACTTTTAACTTTTACAAAGGTAAAGAAACAACATTACAACTGCTTGAAAAGGATCCATTTTACCCTACTTATTTTATTTTCACTTCTGGCTAAGGGCTCGATGGCTCAGGAGGATGCTTATACCCTGAATTATAAGATTCAGGGGGAAGTGCAGCGATCTGGGGTGGAGCATTTTTCTGATTCTCTTGGTGGTGCTGAATTTTTAGGTGAATTAATAAACCAATTAAATCAGGAGGGGTTTTTAATGGCTCAAATTTCCCGGGAAAATGCCTCAGGGGATAGCCTAAAAACAGTAGTTCTGGAAACTGGAAAGCCTTTTTTTGGGGGGGATTGGAGGAGGGAAATGTCCCCGGGGATATTTTGCTTGGGAGTGGAGTGGATTTAAAGAGATTTGAAGGAAAGCCTTTTGATTATCTCCAATATCAAAAAGAAATCAACAAAATATTGGAGAATGCGGAAAATCAAGGATACCCATTTGCCTCCATTCGTTTGGACAGTGCTATTTTGGTGGGGCAATCTTTCAAAGGAATATTGGATTATCAAGCAGGGCCATTGATTCATTTTGATACCTTGAAAATAACTGGCAGTAGTAAGGCAGACCCCTTGTTTCTGGCACGGCAATTAAAAATTTTTCCAGGAGAAACCTTTTCCCAAGAGAAAATCGACCAGGCCAATCAGAGAATTGAAAATATACCTTACTTAAAAATGACTGGGCCTTTGGAAATGAGTTTTCAGAATCAGGAGGCTACCCTTTACCTTCCTATAGGGGACAGAAAAATCAATTCCTTAGACGGGATTATAGGAATATTGCCCAATGAAGTGGAACGCAATAAGCTTTTGGTGACGGGACAATTTAATTTGGCCTTATATAATGTTGGGGGAAAAGGAAGGAACTATAGCCTTGCTTGGCAGCGCCTAAGCCAATATACCCAAAATCTAAGTCTTGGGGCGGTTGAACCTATGGTTTTGGGTTCAACCATTGACCTAAAAGCTGGGTTTTCCCTTTTGAAGGAGGATACGACATTTATTAACCGTGATTTGAGGTTAGATTTAGGTTATCAAATCAGCCCAAGATCTTATTTTCAGGCTTTTACCCGATGGCAATCAGGAAACCGGTTGGCCACAAATCAGGAGAACTTGGGAGAGGGTCTTCCCGATATTTTGGATTTTAGTTTCCATAATTATGGTCTGAAATTTGATTTTAAGGATTGGGATGATGCATTTTTTCCAAAAAGAGGTTGGAGTTGGAATGTGGAAATAGGTCTGGGAAACAAAAATATTATTCAAAATACTTCCATACCGGATTCTTTGTATCACTCTCTGGATAAAAAAACACTACAATTTTATTTTAATTATGGAGTGACAAAATATTTTGATTTCAATTCCAGGTTTGGAACAAAATTGGCATTGCTGGGAGGAGAAATTCACAATGAAACCCTTTTGATAAATGACCTGTACCGATTAGGAGGACTACGGTCTATTCGAGGTTTTAATGAAAATTTCTTTTTCGCAAATAGATTTCTTTATGCTAATTTTGAGCCCAGGTTTTATTTTGGAGAAAGGTCCTATTGGCTGGTATTTGCCGACGCTGGGAGATTGGAGAATTCATTGATGATAAAAGACCAACAAACAGATTTCGTTTTTTCCTTTGGTGCAGGGCTTAGTCTAGAGGCTTCTGGAGGGGTTTTTAATTTTATTTATGCATTAGGAAAATCCAATGAACAGGAGCTAGGAGTAAATTTCTCAAAGGTCCATTTTGGGTACACTGCAAGATTTTAATTTTATGTCATTAAAGGGAAAAATTTTGGGGCTCCTTATAATTATGGGATTCTTTTTGGGATCCCAGGCTTTGGGGCAGGTCCTTGAAAATTACAACCCCGGGATCAGGATTGAAAATAAATATGACTTTGTAAGGTCCCCTATTCAAGCTGAGGTGGAAGTGAACCTTGTTGACTTTCCTTCAAGTTCTCTGGCTATAAAGCTCCCTGCTACATCGGCAGTGTTTTTGGATGGGAAAATGTGGTTTTATGCTCAATCTGATACCAGTTTTTTAATATCCATATCACAATTGAGAAAAGAATTTGTCCCCAAAAATGCAACTAGTACCCCAATTGTAATTCATAAACAGGGGATATTAAAAGAGGAAATATCCATTAAAAAGGGACTATTTGTAGAAATTGCTGAAGAAGAAGTAAGTACAGATCCATCTTTCCGGGAGTTAAGGGAAAAATCATCGATGGAGGATTTTATTTATCTTGCCTTTATTATCATTTTGGGTTTAATGGCTCTTTTTAGGGTAACTTATCCATTGGTTTTTTTAAATTCCTTAAAACCAGGAGCGGTGTTTTCAGCAGATGAATTTTCGGATCACTCGGTTGTGAGCAAAGTTTTTTCTTCAGATGTGATCTTTTACCTTTTAATATTCAGCATGGTTGTCATGTTGTTTTTAATGGCAGGTTTTTCATTTATGGAATTACCAGCTTGGGAAATGGTAGATGCAGATGATTTGAATTTTCTACTATTGGTTTGGTTGTCTGGCACAGCTGTTTTTATGGTGCTTTCTTTTCTTAAATTTTTTTGGATCAAAGCATTTACCCGGATTTATCAATTTGAAAAATATGACTTTCATCAGTTTATGTTCCTTCTTAGGGTATTGCTGTTGGTGTTGTTAGTGATATTTTTCTTGGTGATTGTATGCTACTCGCAGGGTTATTTGGACATGAAGAAAGTGGTGGAGTATATGGTTACTTCATTTTTGGTGATATATTTATTGGGGATTTTTAGGCTTTTTAACCTAATGAAGCGAAAAGTGTCTTTTAAAAATTACCATTTATTTTCTTACATTTGCAGCTCAGAATTGGTACCGTTTTTAGTGATAGTGAAATTGATCATGGGCTGATTCATTTTATTCAGTGGAGAACGAAAGGAGAAAATAAGAAAATGACTAAATCTACAAAAGACAGATTTCGGCCGGTAAAGAGTATTTTGGTTTCTCAACCTAAACCATCAAGTGACAAATCTCCCTATTTTCAATTGGCTGAAAAGTACAATTTAAAAATTGATTTTAGGCCATTTATTAAGGTGGAGCCTGTTTCAATAAAAGAGTTTAGAAAGCAAAAAATTGATATTTTAAAGCATACAGCTGTTATTTTTACCAGTAGAAATGCTATTGACCACTTTTTTAAAATTTGCCAGGAGCTAAAAATTGAGATGCCGGCTGATATGAAATATTTCTGTATTTCAGAACAAGCGGCACATTACCTTCAAAAGTACATTGTTATCCGAAAAAGAAAACTCTTTGTTGGGGAGAGGACCGCAGCGGATATGTTTGATTATTTTAAAAAGCATAAGGGTGAGAAATATCTTTTCCCATGCTCAGATATTAGGAAGGATGATATTCCTAATTTCTTGGCGGAAAATAATATAGACTTTACCGAGGCTGTTATTTATCATACGGTGGCTGCTGACCTTTCGGATTTGAAGGACATTACTTATGATATTTTGGCTTTTTATAGCCCATCCGGTATCAAATCATTGAAGCACAATTTTCCTGATTTTAAACAAAATAAAACCAGGATAGCGGCATTTGGGCCTACTACCTCCAAAAGTGTCCGGGATGAGGGCTTGATTTTGGATATCGAAGCACCTATGCCGAATGCTCCCAGTATGACAGGAGCGTTAGAACTTTACATAAAAAAAGTAAATAACGTTTAAAAAAACGACTAAAAATAGGGTGAATTCCAATAAAAATGTGTAGAATAGATTAGAAAAGTAAAGTTACTTTTAGGACACATGAGAAACAAAGTTCACCTTTATTTTTATTTCCTTTTTTTCACCATTATTGGTTATTCAGGAAAACAACAGGTAGCTGCTCAGCAGGATGCCCAGTTGACCCAGTATATGTATAATGGTCTGTTTTTTAATCCATCTTTTTCAGGGAAAGAGTCAGGTTATAGATTTACGGCATTGCACCGAAGTCAGTGGCAGGGATATAGCACCTCCACTGGCCAAGGTGGAGCCCCGACCACCCAGGTTTTGACGACCTCAGGCAGAATTCCTGGGACGGATTTTGGCTTAGGGCTTACCTTTGCCAATGATGATATAGGCCCAAGCTCCAATCAAGAAGCCAATCTTTCTTTTGCTTATCACCGATTGGTCGGAAGAGGGACCTTAAGTATTGGGGTTTCGGGTGGTTTTTTTAGCAGTACCATAAAGTTTGATGAGATTGATGTTGTCAACCCAGACCCCATAATTCCAACTACAGGGAATGAAAGCAGGATGAATATTAATTTTGGTGCGGGGATTATGTATGAAAATACAAAATATTATGTGGGGCTAAGCAGCAAACATCTCAATGAACCTGTTTTTGATTTTGGAGATGGTTCTGTGGATAATCAATTAAACAATCATAGTTATTTAATTGCAGGTTATAAGATAAAAACTTTTGCCCAGTTGGTTTTTAATCCAAGTTTGTTGGTGAAAAGTGTTTCTTTAAATAATTTTTCTTATGATTTTAGCGTTATAGCGACACACAATAATAAGATAAGTGGAGGGCTAGCCTATCGTGGAGAAGAGTCTGTATCCCTTTTGTTAGGGTATCACCTCCTAAGGGACAACTCACTCAGGTTAGGTTACGCATTTGACTTGGTAATAGGTGGCAATGAGGCAAAAGCCCCAAGCTCGCATGAATTTATGTTAACTTATAATCTTCCAACCATTTCAAGGAAAATCCAAAGAGTCATCCAAAGAACGCCAAGATTTCGGTTTTGAAATTGGATTAAATTTGGGTATTAGCTTGCAATCTTTTGAGAATTTCTGTTAAATTTCGATTTGGTAATAGATTATAAAAAGAGGGATTGATAATTGTTAATTAAAGTGTCATATATGTACAAAAAAATGAATTCACGATTTTTGGCAGGGATCGTGATGGTTCTTGCAGGGACACTACTTCAAGGCTGTGGTCTATTCGGTAGTCAAGGTTCTGCTAGTGAAAAGGCTAACAGGAGAGGAGAGGTTACTGGTGTGCCAAATCGATCAGGATGGCAACAGGTACTCCCTCATGAAATGGTTGCGGTAAAGGCCGGGACTTTTTGGATGGGGCAATCTGATGAGGACATTGCCATCAGTAAGTCTTCTATGAACAAGCAGGTAACCATTTCTGAGTTTTATATGGACAAGTACGAAGTGTCCAATAATAAGTACCGCCAATTTTTGGAAGCGGTTAAGATGGGAGAGTTAGCACTGTCCACTCCTACCACCTTGGAAGATCCACCGGAGTTTAATATTGAAGAACTTTTGCCTGACACAACGGTATGGTCCCAAAGTTTTACCCACCACTATGGGGATCCATTAATGGAGTATTATTTTGACCATCCTGCCTTCGATGATTACCCTGTTGTAGGGATTAGCTGGGAGCAAGCTAAGAAGTTCTGTGAATGGAAAACCTATCATTTGAATGCCAATGATGATTCGGAATTTGATATGCCTAGGTTTAGATTGCCTTCTGAGGCAGAGTGGGAATATGCAGCCAAAGGGGGGAAAGAAATTGCCAAATACCCTTGGGGAGGCCCATACTTGAAAAATAGAAGAGGATGTCTAATGGCTAACTTCAAACCAGGTAGGGGAAATTATATCGATGATGGATTTGCCTATACCGCCCCTGTGGATGTTTATGCCCCTAATGGATTTGGAATCTACAATATGGCCGGAAATGTTTCCGAATGGGTAGAGGATGCATATAATCCCGCTGGAAGTGCATTGAGCTGGGATCTTGACCCAGTTTATAAGGATGAAAATGAGTCCAGAAAAGTAGTAAGAGGAGGTTCCTGGAAAGATATATCCCATTATCTTGAAACCAGTACCAGGACTTATGAATATCAAGATGTGAAGACAGCACATATTGGATTTAGGACGGTAATGACATTTATTGGTCGATCTGGATCTATGGATGTGCGTGCTTCCCGAAGAAACAGGAGATAAAACAAAAAACAAGAAGATATTAACTTAAATTAACACTTTTACCACCTATGTCAACGAAAAAAAGTAATTCATTTAAAAATAAATTTTATGGCAATGTGATGCCTAAAATTTATGGTATCGGTGCCTCAGTTGTAATTTTAGGAGCCATGTTTAAAATATTGGACTGGACAGGTGCATCTTTAATGATTGGTGTTGGACTTTCCACTGAGGCCATAATATTTTTCTTATCTGCTTTTGAACCCAAACCCAAAGAATTGGATTGGAGTAAGGTTTACCCAGAATTGGTAGATGAATCTGCTCCTAAAAGAAAGGCTGCTGTTTCTTCCAATGGGGATCAAGTATCCCAAAAACTGGATAATATGTTGAGCAGTGCAAAAGTGGGGCCAGAATTGATTGATAGCTTAGGAAAAGGCTTACAAAACCTGGCCAATTCAACAGAAAAGATGGGGAGCCTGGCTGATGCTGCCATTGCTACCAATGAATATGCTGAAAATGTGAAGAGTGCTTCTAAGACCTTGGTAGACATCAATCAATCTTACAGCAAAACAGCTGTAGCTTTATCCGAAATGTCATCAGCGTCTCAGGATGCCAAGGAGTACCGGGATCAAATTGTATCTGTTACAAAAAATTTATCCGCATTGAATGCAGTTTATGAAATGGAACTGCAGGACGCCAATAGTCATGTTAAGGTATTAAACAAATTCTATTCTAATGTTTCCGCTGCGATGGAGGGATTGAATGAGGCAGGCAAGGAAACCGAGGCATTTAAAACTGAACTTGCCAAATTGAATAAGAATGTGAGTTCCCTTAACAATGTCTATGGGGGAATGCTTACAGCTATGAAGGGCTAATTGACATTCCAGAATAAAAATTTTTGTTGGATACTTTAATAATTAAATATGGCCAGTGTTAAAGAGACTCCAAGACAGCGGATGATCGGGATGATGTATCTCGTTCTTACCGCACTTTTGGCGTTGCAAGTCAGTAACCAGATATTGCAGAAATTTATTTTGCTGAATAATGGGCTGGAAAGGACTTCGAAAAATTACATAGAAAAGAATGAATTTACGGTAAGTTCCATTGCAAGTACCGTTGAACAACAGGGAAATAATGAAAGGGATGTTCCCAAAGTGGAAGCCGCAAGGCAAATCAGGGAAAAAACCTCTGAAATTTTTGAATACCTGGAAGATCAAAAGCAAAAGCTCATCAATGAGTCCAATGCAATAAATCAGGAAGGCCAGTTTAAAAACAGTGCCCTGAAGAATACAGATATTCCAGGGAATATATTTAACAATAACCAGGTTGGGTATGAAATGCAGGATAAGCTAAATGCTTATCCTCAGGAAATAACTAGCATTTTAGCTTCTATTGGGGTTGAGCGAGAATTTGAGCGGATTGCCAAAGATGCGGAGGATATTGATATGTTCAAGGATGACCCTGACGTTAATTATAAAGATTTTGTCAATCTGAACTTTGTGAAATCCCCTGTTGGAGCTGTATTGGCCTTGATCAGTCAATTTGAAAATGAAGTTTTGAATATTGAGAGTGAGGCACTTTCGGCAATAACCAGCTCCATTGGTACGTTTTACTTTAAGTCGGATGTGTTTAAAGCCAGTGTCTCCGCAAACTCCAATGTAGTTGCTGCGGGTACCAAGTTTGAAGGAAATCTGTTCATTGCTTCTTCCTCTTCTTCGGTAAAACCTAAAATGAGTATAAATGGAGAAGAAATTCCTGTAGAGGATGGTTTTGGACAAATTAATTTTACTGTTCCACCTGCTTCTAATTATGATGACAGAGGTTTGGCCAAAAGAACTTTGACAGGTGAAATCCTGATTAATGTAGCAGGAGAGGATAGTTTGTTGACCGTAGATTATGATTACTTTGTAGCCAAACCCACTATTGAAGTTACTGCAGAGGCTGTTCAGCAACTATATGCGGAATGTGCCAACGAACTAAATATTAAAGTTCCTGCATTAGGAACCAACTATGCGCCTGAGTTTACCGTATCCAACGGTCAGGCTATTAAGGGAAATCAGCCCGGACAGGTTACGATTATTCCAAACAGCTCAGGAAAAGTTAATATTGGAGTAAGCAGTGGCGGAGCAAAAATAGGAACCGTAACTTATGATATCAGACCTGTTCCTGCCCCAACCATTAGACCATATGATGGAAGAGGGGAAATTGATTTGAGCAATCCATATCCCTCCCCAGGACCGTCCCAATTGTATGTAAGGGCAATTCCAGAGCCAACATTTGGAAGGATAATGCCAAGGGATGCCAGGTTTGAGGTGACAGGTGGGGAAGTGATCCTTCTGAGAAATGAAGTTCCCAGGGATAAGGTCAATATAACAGGCGAAAATGTACCTATCAGAAGCCTGTTGGCCGCTGCAAGAAGTGGAGATGATTTGGTAATTAGGGTTACGGAAGTAACCAGGACTAATTTTAGAGGAAACAAAATCAGAAGTAATCAAAACGAAATTATAAGGATTCCTATTAAGTAATAGGACTTTGAAATTACTTTCTTGGAATGGGGTGATTTAAAATTATTGGGATATGAGACTTTATAATAATTTGATAAAAACAGGTATGTTGCTCATCATTATGGCGGCAAGCTTAAATGTTCTGGCACAAGGGGGAGCAACCAGTGTAAACCCATCTGGTAATGGGGATAGCCAATTTGAAGTAGATACTGTTTTTTCTGCCCACCCTATCCGGGAAGATGATAAGATGTATCAAATAGGGGTTTGGAGAAGAATTGACCTTAGGGAAAAATATAACCATCCCCTTTACGGATCTGGAGATGTAAAAGAAGACGGCATTGTTAATCATATTTATAAAGCAGTAGTAGAGGAAAATGCCATTGAGGTTTTTGCAGATGAGGAGTTTACCGAACCTTTGTCCATTGCTGATTTCCAAAATAATTTTTGGATAGCTGCCAATGGGGACAGCATCTTTAAAAAGAATTTATACTACATTGATTTTAGGGAAGATTTTATCTTTGATAAACACCATTCTCAAGTGAAGTTTGATATTAAGTATTTGGAACTTGTAATGCCTTCCGAAACTAACTCCAATGCCGGGCAAAAATCCATTGCATTTATCCGATACAAAGATTTCTATGAGTATTTTAAAGATCACCCTGAGGCAAAATGGTTAAATTATAAAAATACTTCCAAACACCTTACTTATAGCCAAGCATTTGACCTTAGGCTGTTTAAATCAGTGGTTCGGAAATATTCCAATGCTAATGATGCTTTAATAGCTGATATGGTGGACCTGGATCATCCCAATCCGGAATTGCAAGCCTTTTTGGATGGCTTGGAGTTTGAATATGAATTATTGGAATGGGAAAATGGTCTCTGGGAGTGGTAATCTTATTTAAAAAATACTTAAGCAGGTAAGGGAAATTTACCTGCTTTTTTCATTTAAATACCTTTGGATCTTTTGAGCTTTATCTTTTCCTATCAGTTGAATTAACTCTTCTTCTTTTGCTTCATTCAGCTTTTTGAATGATTTGAAATGTTTTAATACTTTTTCAGAGGTAGAGGCTCCAATGCCTTCAATTTGCTCTAAGGAGGATTGAATGAAATTTTTACTTCTTACATCTCTATGAAAAGTAATGGCAAAACGATGGGCCTCATCCCTGACCCTTTGGAGCAGGCGTAATGATTCTGATTTTTTATCAATATGGAGGGGTAGGGAATCCTCAGGAAAGTATATCTCTTCCAGTTTTTTGGCAATTCCAATCACAGGTACTTGCCCATATATCCCAAGCCCTTTTAAGGCATCCATGGCTGCTGATAATTGGCCTTTTCCACCATCAATTACAATTAATTTAGGTAAGGGTTTATTCTCACTCAATAACCTTTTATACCTTCTTCCTACTACCTCGGTCATACTTGCAAAATCATTGGGCCCTTCGACAGTTTTGATATGAAAATGCCGATATTCCTTTTTAGCGGGTTTCCCCTGATGAAAACAAACCATACTTGCCACTGGATAATTTCCCTGAATATTTGAATTGTCAAAACATTCAATATGGTCTGGAATTTCCTTTAAGGAGAGGTCTTTTTGGAGTTGGAGTAAAATACGGTTTTTCTTGTCTTGCACCCTTCCACTTGCCAGTGCTTTTTCCTTTTTGTAATACAGTGCATTCTTTAGGGAAAGCTCCACTAGTTTTCTTTTATCCCCAATTTTAGGAACAGTAAGTTGAAACCCCTCAATGGGGTCTTCTGGTGAAATATTGGTTAAGATTTCTTCAGCATCACTTTGAAATTGATCCCTTAGCCGGACAATGGCTGTAAGCAATAATTCAATTTCAGGTTCATCCAATTTCTTCCGAAGTTCCACGGTTTTGGTCAGGATGATTGCCCCGTTTTTGATTCGTAGATAATTTACAAAGGCAAATTTTTCATCTGTCACTACAGTGAAAACATCCAGGCTTGAAATATTGGGGCTAGTGACCAGGGATTTTGCCTGATATTTTTCCAGAAGTTCTAACTTTTCTTTGTAACGTTGGGCAAGTTCAAATTTTAAATTTTCTGCAGCTTCCTGCATCATTGTTTTGAAATATCCCTTGGCTATTCCCAGGTTACCTTTTAAGATGTTGTTAGCTTGGTCAATGTCTTTTAGGTAGCTTTCCTCTCCTTGCAGACCCTCACAAGGCCCTAAGCAATTGCCCAAATGATATTCCAGACATACCTTATATTTTTGGCTGGCTATTTTATAGGGATGTAAATCCAATTTACAGGTCCTAATTGTAAACAAACTCCTGATCAGTTCTAGGATATTGTTCATTGCTTTTACACTAGCAAAAGGCCCAAAATAAGTTCCCTTTGAAGGTATCACTTTCCTTGTAGGATAAATCCTTGGGAAGTGTTCTTTGGTTAGAAGTAAATACGGGTAGGTTTTATCATCTTTCAGAAGAATGTTGTATTTGGGTTGGGATTTTTTGATCAGGTTGTTTTCCAGCAAGAGGGCATCAAATTCTGAATTGACAATAGCGATCTCAATTTTTTTGATTTCCCTGACCATCCTTCTGGTTTTCAGGTTAAGCCCAGCACTTTTAATAAAATAACTGGACACCCTTTTTTTAAGGTTTTTTGCTTTCCCAACATAAATGAGGGTTCCTTCTTTATCGTAATACTTATAAACCCCTGGGTATTCTGGGAGTAAACTATATTCTTTTGGGCTATAGGATGGACTTAGCATGATAAAACAAAGATAAAAAAACAGCTCTTTTCCAGAGCTGTTTTTATTCTAATGGGATTTATTATTTAGAAGTCATTTGTCCTTCTGTCATAATCAAAGTCTGAATACTCATCCGTATTTAACTCATATTCACTACAGTCGAGTTCCACACTTAGGGGTTTTTCAGGTTTGGGGAATGGGCCTTTTTCTATACCTAAGCTGGGGTCATTATAAACCTTGGTCATATATTTTACCCAAATTGGTCTTGCGGTTCTTGCTCCTTGGCCATTTATCCAACTTCTGAAGTGAATTGCCCTGTCATCTCCACCAACCCAAGCGCCACTTACCAGGTCTTTACTAACTCCAATGTACCAACCATCGGAAGCATTTTGGGTGGTTCCTGTTTTACCTCCCAGCTCATTCCCCTCATTTCTGAGGTGCATGGGCACGCCTTGACTAGTTCCTCCTCTTTCTTCAAAACCTCCCATTAACATATGTAACATAAGGTATGCATGTTCTTCTGTCATTGCAGGTTTTTTTCTGGTTGGGAACTGGTGAAGAATATTTCCATTTTTATCTTCTATCCTGTCAATATAGAATGGTGTAATATGCTCCCCTTCGTTGACAAATGTGCTAAATGCTCCCACCATTTCCAATATGGATACATCGCTGGTCCCTAAAGCCAAGGCAGGCACTGGATCCAATTTACTATTTACTCCTAGCCTATGGGCAGTTTCTACTACCACCTCCGGGCTAAGCTTTTTCATCATATAGGCCGTGATGGAATTGACGGACTGGGACATGGCCTGTCTTATGGTCATTTTTTCATAGGTAAATTCCCCATCAGCATTACTTGGACTCCAAGTAGGTTGCCCTGGGATGTTTACTTCCACAGGTTGATCGACAACCGTGTAGCAGGGACCATAACCATTTTCTATGGCTGCTGCATAAACAAATGGTTTAAAGGTAGATCCAGGTTGGCGTTTTCCATCTTTTACGTGGTCAAACTTAAAGTACTTATGATTAAATCCGCCCACCCAGGCTTTTATATGTCCAGTCTTTGGGTCCATGGAGACAAATCCTGTTTGAAGGAATTTTTTATAATAAGCCAGGGAATCCATTGTACTCATCAGGGTGTCAATTTCTCCCTTTTCCCAGGAGAAAACCGTCATTTTCTTTTTTTCATTGAGCTTGATCTCAAGGGAATCGGAATCAGCTCCATATTTATCTACATAGATGCGGTAGGCCCTGGTTCTTTTAACGGCATTGTCCAGAAAATTGGGAATGACTCTACCCTCACTATCAATCCAAGGATCTCTTTCCCCGAGTTCTTGCATGAACTTTTTCTGAAGTTCCTGCATATGTTCATCTACAGCTTCTTCAGCATATTTCTGTAGACGGCTGTCAATGGTGGTGTAAATCCTTAGGCCATCACCATATAAGTCATAAGGTTGCCCATTAGGCTTTATATTTTCCCTTGTCCATTTTTGCAAGTCTGCTTTAACAATTTCCCGGAAATAGGTGGCCAAGCCTCTGTTATGACTTTCCACATTATAATCCAAATCAATGGGTAATTTCGAAATAGAATCATATTGGGAAGGGGAAATGAATTCATATTTCCTCATCTGGCCAAGCACTGTGTTCCTTCTTCCTAGCGAATTTTCCGGGTTATAAACAGGACTATAATAAGTGGGGGCCTTAAATAATCCCACTAAAGTAGCAGATTCCTGGACGTTCAGGTCCATAGGATCCTTATTGAAAAATGTTTTGGCTGCTGTTTTTATCCCAAAAGCATTGCTCCCAAACTCTGAGGTGTTCAGATACATGGTGAGAATTTCATTTTTGGTATAAGCTTTTTCCAGCTGTGTAGCTACGATCCATTCTTTGGTTTTAATGATCAGCATCCTAAGACCAGGGATTCTACTAAGAGGCCCCTGGGATTCTTGACCTCTGGTTTTAAAGAGGTTTTTTGCAGTTTGCTGGCTTAAGGTACTTCCTCCTCCCGAACTACTTTGTCCCAATAAAATGGTCTTAAAAAAGACCCTGGCCAGTCCCTTGGGGTCAATCCCGGAATGTTCCTCAAATCTGATATCCTCCGTTGCTATAAGCGCATTGATCAAGTTTGGGGAAAGTTCACTGTATTTTACAGGGGTCCTGTTTTCCCGGTAGTATTTTCCCAATAACACCTCATCAGAGGAATATAATTCCGATGCGAGCTCGCTTTCAGGATTTTCCAGGGTTTTGAAATCCGGAAGGTCTCCATATAGCCCAAGGAAATTGGCATTTACCGACCAAACAAAGACGATAAAACCGATCAGCCCGGCAAAGAATACAAACCATAAGTATTTAATAATTTTGCCTGGTACACTGCTTTTTGCCTTACTTTTTTTATTACTCATATTATTTTAGATATGATGCTTTGAAGAAAGCATCGTATTCAGGTATGTCTTTTCTTTTATTTAATTGTTGGAAATTTTCAATTGAAATCACAAAACTACTCTTTTTTATTTCCTCCGATAAAGCATCGGTTTTAAACTTCTCAATAAAGGTTTCCCTGTATTCCATGGCTTTATTGGCATTGGGAAATGGGCTTATGATAATAATGGAATAATCCCTGCTAAAGGATAAGTTCCCCGTTCTAAGTCTTGATTTGGAGAAATGGGCAGAATGAAAGCTTTCCAAATCTCCGGTTAGGTTTTTTTTCATATCAGGCCCCCTAGATTCCAGTGCTAATACAAATAAATGCGTTTGACCTTTTTTTAGTTCATAAGGAGCTGTTTCCGCTTCCGACTTTTGCAACTCTGGATTTTCTTCATTTTTTTGGGCCAACTGGACAGTATCCTTTACCAATAAACTGTCCGCCTTAATATTTTCTTTAGGTAGCCGTTCACCTGAAATTGCTACTAGCATATTTCTTGCCATTTTTGTGAGTTCAGGGGCATGGTCGGCCTGAATATATTGTTCCAATTTTTTTTGATACCTTTCTTTACTGTCCAATTTCCCAATAATCATCACTTCCAGGAGCAATAATTTGTCAGTAACAGAAGTAAGTGGATATTTTTTTAAGGTACTTTGTATGATTTCCCTGGCTTTTTCAAAGTTCTTTTCCTTGTAATTCTGATAGGCTTTTTTGTAAAAACCTGCCGCTAAAAGGTTGGCCTCATTACTTGTGCTTTCTTTTTCGGGGTTATTGACTGAATTTGTATAGGGTGAGTCAGGAAATTCCTGGTTTAACAAGCGAACATACTTCTTTGGGTTTTCATTTACTTCCTGGTTAATTAGAAACAAAGTATAATAGGCTTCAGGTTTCCTTTCGGTGTTTGGATATAGGTGGATCAGTTGCTGAAGGTTCTCCCTGGCCAAGAGTGGTTTCTTAAGCTCAAAAAACAACAATTTCCCCAATTCAAAATAGGCTATTTCCAATTCCTGGTTCAATTTTTTGATAGCCTCAGGGCTATTTGGGATGTTGGCCATTAAATCCTCTTTGGAAGGTAAACTGGGGGCTGTGAGTTCAGATTCACTCTCTTCCCCAGGGCTGGGTGATGAATCGTTGATTTCACTGGATCTTCCTCTCCCTGGAAAATTACTTGCTTCCCTTCTCCAATTATCTTCTAGCCGTCTGTTTCCCCAATTTTGGGTAAACTCTACAGCACCTTGTTGAATGGCCGTTGGGTTATTAAAATAAAAAGAATCGCCGCCTCCCTTGTCTCCAAAGGCTAACAGATTGTCAAAAATATTACCTGACTTGGTTCTTGATTTCTTTTCTTTTTCTTCTAACAATCGGGCTTCCTCCCTGGATAGGTAATCTTCTGCTATCTTTTCCTGCTCTTCCGGGCTTAATTGACTTAAATTTAACAGAGAATCATTATTTTGAATAGTTTCATAATGTTCCACATATTGATCAAGGGTCTCCTTTTTTTCTGATAAAATATTATAGTTTTTATCTGTTGGTTTGAAATATTGGATGGCACTGTCCAAATAATATTTAGAAGCCCTGTAATCATTTTCCTGGTCAAAATATATATCTGCCAGTTTTTTGTATATATACCCTTTTTGCTTAGTGTTACTTCCTTTTTCTTGGGCGGCTTTATGGAGTAATTTGATTCCATCTTTTTTATTACCCTGTTTTAATTCAAAGAGGGCTTTTTCATAAAGCACAACATCTCTCAGGTCCCTGTTTTTCGGATTTTTGTATAGGTCATCATAATAGGAACGGACTTTCTTGAAATCTTTGCTCTTTTCCAATTCAGCAACTTGCTGGGCAAAAAGCTGGGAGAAAAATGTCCGTTCATAAGGTGGATTTCCCTTAAGGGATTCCTGATAATAATGATAGGCTTGGGCATCGAATCCTTCCCTTTGGTAAAGTTGAGCAAGGATAAAATATATTCTGGATTTCTCTTTTTGCGATTTGGTATGGGAAAGAGTTTTTTCCAAGGCAGTGATCAAACCATCCCTTTCTCCACGAACCTCATAATAATAAGCCAAGGTCTTGTAAAGCTCCTTTTTATTTTCTCTGTTGATTTCCGATTCTTTGGTCAAAAAGTCAATCACATAATTGGCATCATCATATTTCCGCTGGTCAATAAAAATCCGAAGCAGTTGGATCAGTGCCTGGTGCCTTACTTCATCCTCCTTGCTATTAACATTTAGGTACTTAAAGGTGTTGATGGCATCATCTGTTTTGGCTTGTAAGTAATCAATCTTTCCGATCAGAAAATAACTGTCATCCACCCATTTACTGATCCTATGCCAATCAATTGCTTTTGAGGCCATTTCCCTTGCTTCTTCCAGGAGTTCTTCATTGCTGTCGATTACAGCACTGTCAATGGGATAAAAGACAGGCAAGACCTGGGAGTAATCTTCCTGATAAGCTTTTTTGATGTTAGATTTTACCTCATCAATTTTTTTCTTAGCTAAAAAATAAGCATTAAACTTGGCAGTAATATTGTGGTAAAGGCGATTGGTAAAGGTATCCTTTTGAGAGGAGCATGCCCATGCCAATCCACATAATATCAGGAAAATAAATATGTTCTTTTTGATAAACACGTGTTTCCAGGTTATAAAATGCCAAATTAGGGTATTATAATCAAATATGTAAACGCTATCGTTTATTATTATATTTTTGTATCTTATTTAGATTAGAAAAAATAGTCAATTGAATCTTCAGGAGAAAATAAAGAGTTGGGCAGAAAAGAAATACCTCTTTGTCATTCGAAGGGAGGAAGACTTTTCGGTCATATCATCCCTAAGCATAACCAAGCTAAAAGTGGGCTTGATAATGATTCTGTTTTTTATGGTTTGTTTTGCTATTTCCCTTGTCTTATCAAAGTCTTTATTGGCCAGTTGGTTTGACCCCACATTTCAAGAATCAGAAAATACCAAGAAGATTTATGCTTTGTCTGAAACCATAGATTCATTGATGTTGGAAGTGGAAGCTAAGGATAGGTACGTAGATAATATTCAAAGGATTATTTCCGGGGAAGCCTTGGGGGATACCTCCTCAGCTGGGGTACCTGTGCCAAGGAGAATGGATTCTTTGGAGAAAAAAAATCTAAAACCAGATTTATTTGTAGCAGGAGAGGCTACTCAAAAGATTGTTGAAGAGTTTGAATCGATGGCACCGGATGAACGAAGTTTTGAGAGGATTTCTGTAAGTTCTTTTACAGACAATTATTTTTTCCCACCAATAAAAGGGGTGGTGACCGGAGGTTTTAAGCCCAGTGAAAACCATTTTGGCTTGGATATTGTATCGGAGGAAAACGAACCAGTCAAATCAGTGGCAGATGGAACGGTGATTATTTCCCATTGGACTTTGGAAACAGGCTATGTTATCGGAATCCAGCATTCCAATGAATTGATTTCAGTTTACAAACATAATTCTGTATTATTGAAATCCGAGGGAGAACCAGTAAGTGGTGGAGAAGTAATTTCCGTAATAGGCAATACCGGAGAGCAAACCACTGGGCAACATTTACACTTTGAATTATGGTATAAAGGAAACCCATTAAACCCGCAAGAATTTATAACATTTGATTAACCATGTTTAATAAAACCGAAGAAAAAAAAGCAGCAGTGGAGATGGTAAACTCCAGTAATGTCATTGCAAAAGAAACCACCATCAAAGGAGATATCATAACCTATGGCAATATCCGGATTGAAGGCACGGTAGAAGGAACTTTAAGTTCCAAAACAAAAATTGTAATAGGAGACTCTGCTTTTTTGAAAGGAAATATTGATTCCAAGGAGGCTGAGATTGCTGGAAAAATTGTTGGAGAAGTACGTTGCACTGAAATTCTATTTTTGAAAAAAACCGCCGTAATTGAAGGTAACATTTATTCCAAACGGTTAGTTATTGAAAATGGGGCTGTATTTAATGGAGAATGTAAAATGGCCGAAAATAAAAATCAATCTGACAACCCAGAGGATACAAAAAAACCAGAAAAAGGTAAAGGTCAAAACAATGAAAAGGAAAAATCAGGAGCCTCCCAAGGAAAAGAAATCCTCACAGGATAATTATCCCGAATATTTAAAATATATCGGGCTTGCATTTCAAATGTTTGCCGTGATTGGATTGGGAACCTGGTTGGGGTGGAAAATTCAAGAAAAAAGCCAAATCAAGTTTCCTGTTTGGATCCTGCTTTTTTGTTTTTTGTCTATTATACTTGCTTTTTATCAGATTTTCAAATCTTTGAATAATCATTGAATCGTGGAAAGACGAAATAAAACCCTTAATTTTGTGCCCAAATAAGGGTAATAAATGAAAATATTTCAATCTCAGACAGGTCAACTTGTGGTCTATTCGGTTTTTGTAATCGGATTGGCCCTTTTTATTCAGCAAATTATACAGCCACAGTGGGTCCATGACAAAATCTGGCAAATCATTGGATTCTATTTTGGCTTGGTTTTACTGAGCGGATTAATCACCCAAAAATTAATAAAATCAAACAAAGAAAATTCTGTCAATGCCATATTGGGAGCAACAGTTTTCCGGTTCTTTGCAAGTTTGCTGTTTATAACAGTTTTTATTTGGCGCGGGGTGGATGACATTGTTTTGTTTGTGGTTAATTTTTTTGTCATCTATTTATTGTATTTGTTGTTTGATATATACGGGTTAATAGCTAACTTGCGCGCTCATTCTAAGTAGGTCTATAACAAAATAGTTGATGTTTCGTAAGTTTCTGTGCATAAGCGCCTTGTTGTCAGTGTTCATACTGGCTTTTTCTACTGCGACTTTTGCCTCCTCCGAAGAAGGTGAAGAAAGTAAGACAAGTTTCATCATGCACCACGTAAAGGATTCGCATGAATGGCATTTTGCTACTTTTGGTCATACCCATGTGACACTCCCTCTACCTGTTATCATTTATTCTTCAGATAGGGGGGTGGAAATTTATTCTTCCTCGAACTTTGTTGACCCCGAAACACACAAATTTGGGAAAGAACATAAAGGTTACTACATAGATAGTCATGATCACCTACATGCTGTAGATGACTCAAGGAGTATAGTTGATCTTTCCATCACCAAAAACGTGGCTATGCTGATACTTGTTTTGGTGGTGGTGTTATTCCTATTGCTATCAGCTGCTAAAAGGTATAAAAAACATCCCAGTGCTCCTCCAAAAGGCGTTGCCTCCTTTATTGAGCCGATTGTTATTTTTATCAGGGATGAGGTAGCCAAACCCAATATTGGTCATAAGTATAAGAAATTCACCCCTTATCTTTTAACTATATTTTTCTTTATTTGGATAGGAAACTTGATGGGGCTTATCCCGGGTGCTGCCAATCTTACTGGAAATATTGCAGTGACAATGACCTTGGCAGTGTTTACTTTTTTTGCAACGAATCTTAATGGAAATAAAGAATATTGGAAACACGTGTTTGCCACTCCTGGCGTTCCGCTTCCACTCTTGGTGGTAATAGTACCCGTAGAATTCATTGGATTATTTACTAAGCCATTTGCCTTGATGGTCCGATTGTTTGTTGCCATGACGGCCGGCCACATTGTTATTTTGAGTTTTATCGGATTGATCTTTGTGTTTGAATCCTATGCAGTAGGAGTAGCCAGTACCATGATGGTAGTGTTTATCAACTTGATAGAATTATTGGTAGCCGTTATTCAGGCTTATGTATTTACCTTGTTCTCCGCAATGTATATCGGGCAAGCCGTAGCGGAGCATGATCATTAAAATTTCTTTGTTCAATTTATAAATCATAACACGTATGTTAACTTCATTATTATTGTCTGCAGGTCTTGCACTTTTGGGTGCAGGTATCGGTGCCGGAATTGTAGCGATAGGCGCAGGTCTTGGTATCGGCCGAATTGGTGGTCAGGCTATGGAAGGAATTGCTCGTCAACCTGAAGCAGCTGGTAAAATCCAAACCGCCATGTTGATTATTGCAGCCCTTATTGAAGTGGTGTCTTTGTTTGCAGTAGTAGTTTGTCTACTTATCGCACTTAATGATGCAATCACTTTCTAAGAAGTAAAAAGAATTGGGGACAGGCGTTAGGCTTGTCCCCATACTTTCATTTGGACAAAACCATAAACTAAATATATAGATGGATCTTATCATTCCTGGTTCTGGATTAATTATTTGGCAAATAATAGGTTTCGGGATACTCTTGATTATCCTGGGAAAATTTGCCTGGAAACCGATTCTTTCTGCATTGGAAGAAAGAGAAGGGGCGATTGAGGATGCCTTAAAGGCAGCAGAAAATGCCCGAAATGAAATGGCCCACCTGAAGGCAGAAAATGAAAAACTCCTTCAGAAAGCCCGGACTGAAAGAGATCAAATCTTGAAGTCTGCTAATGAAACTTCCGCAAAAATGATCGAAGAAGCCAAAGAGGAAGCCTCTAAGGCAGGTGCGAAGATGATCGAAGATGCCAAAGCGGTAATTGAAACAGAGAAAAAAGCAGCCCTTTCTGAGGTGAAAAACCAAGTGGCAACCCTTGCTCTAGATGTGACGGAAAAATTGTTGCGCAAGCAACTGAAAACTGAAGAGTCTCAAAAAGAGCTTGTGGAAGAATTTGTAAATGACCTTAAGTTAAATTAATCAAACGCCATGTCTGTTACTAGAGTTGCTTCCCGGTATGCAAAATCATTGCTGGAGTTAGCATTGGAAAAGGGAATATTGGAAGATGTTCACCAAGACATGCAGCAGTTTCTGGATGTGGTGAAGTCTAATAGAGATTTTGCACTCCTATTGAAAAATCCGATTATCAAATCAGAAACTAAAGGAAAGGTTCTGAATTCCATTTTTTCCAAAGCCTCTTCAGATCTTACATTGTCTTTTTTTGATATTATTTCCCGCAAAAGCAGGGAGGATATACTACCTGCAATTGCCAAGGAATTCCATGATCAGTATAATCTATATAAGGGTATACAGATTGCTGAATTGACTACCTCCTTTGAGGTGGATCCGGAAATGAAGGGGAAATTTGCGGATATTGTAAAGGAAATTTCCGGAAAATCCAAGGTGGAATTGATCGAGAAAAAGGATAAAAATATAATCGGGGGTTTTGTACTGAAGGTCAATGATCGGTTGTTGGATGAATCATTGAGCAGTAAATTAAGAACACTACGTTTGGAGTTTTCTCAAAATGGATTTGAGAAACAAATTTAAATTTATAGCAATAACTATATAACTATATTCAAGAATGGCAGAAGTAAGACCTGATGAAGTTTCAGCAATCCTGAGGGAACAACTCTCAGGAGTGAGAACGGAAGCGGAACTGGAAGAAGTAGGTACAGTTCTACAAGTAGGGGATGGTGTAGCTCGTATTTATGGCTTGTCTAAAGCCCAATCCGGTGAATTGCTGGAGTTTGAAAATGGCCTCAAAGCAATGGTACTTAACCTCGAAGAGGACAATGTGGGTGCTGTATTGTTTGGGGATTCTAAAGAAGTTAAAGAAGGCGATACTGTAAAGAGGACCAAAAAAATTGCCTCCATCAAAGTGGGTGAAGGCATGTTGGGACGTGTAGTGGATACTTTGGGAAATCCAATTGATGGAAAAGGTCCTCTAAAAGGTGAACTATATGATATGCCACTGGAACGTAAAGCTCCAGGTGTAATTTATAGGCAACCTGTAAATGAGCCACTTCAGACCGGTATCAAGTCTATCGACTCCATGATTCCAATTGGTAGAGGTCAGCGGGAGTTGATCATTGGTGACCGTCAAACAGGTAAAACTGCTGTGGCCATCGATACCATCTTGAACCAGAAAGAATTTTACGATAAAGGAGAACCTGTTTTCTGTATATATGTTGCAGTTGGTCAGAAAGCTTCTACGGTAGCTGGTGTGGTTGCTGCCCTTGAAAAAGGTGGTGCACTTCCTTATACGGTTGTGGTATGTGCTTCTGCTGCAGACCCATCTCCAATGCAGTTCTTTGCTCCTTTTACCGGAGCTGCGATCGGGGAATTTTTCCGGGATACTGGTAAACCTGCCTTGGTAGTTTACGATGACCTTTCAAAGCAAGCAGTTGCTTATCGTGAGGTTTCATTGCTTTTGAGAAGACCTCCGGGACGTGAAGCATATCCTGGTGATGTATTTTATTTGCACTCAAGATTGTTGGAGAGAGCCGCCAAAATCATCTCTTCTGATAAAATTGCCAAAGAAATGAATGACCTTCCTGAGTCAATTAAGCCTTTGGCAAAAGGAGGAGGATCTTTAACTGCCCTTCCAATCATTGAAACTCAGGCAGGTGACGTTTCTGCTTATATCCCAACCAATGTGATCTCCATTACAGATGGTCAGATATTCCTTGAAACCAACCTGTTTAACTCTGGTATCCGCCCTGCAATTAACGTAGGTATATCCGTGTCCAGAGTAGGGGGTAATGCACAAATTAAATCTATGAAAAAGGTAGCAGGTACCTTGAAATTGGATCAAGCCCAGTTCCGTGAATTGGAAGCTTTTTCCAAGTTTGGATCTGATCTTGATGCCACTACTAAGAGAACCATCGAAAGGGGTAGAAGAAACCAAGAGATTTTGAAACAAAATCAATATTCTCCAGTTCCTGTAGAATATCAAACCGCCATTATCTATGCTTCTACCAAAGGTTTGATGGACCAGGTGCCTGTAGAAAAAGCAAGGGATTTTGAAAAGGAATTTTATACCTTGCTGAAAGCTCAGTATCCTGAGGCATTGAAAGCTATTCTTAAAAGTGATTTGGCAACCGCCGGTGATCTTTTGGAAAAAGCAGCCAAAGAATTGTCCCCTAAGTACGCAAAATAATTCTATTACCTCCCCCATTAGGGGGAGGATTTCGATATTCTCTACTAGTAAATTATGGCTAATTTAAAGGAAGTAAAAGAAAGGATTAACTCTGTAGTTTCCACGCAGCAAATTACCAAAGCAATGAAAATGGTGGCTGCTGCCAAACTAAGAAGAGCACAGGACAAGATTATCCAAATGCGGCCTTATTCTCAGAAATTAACTGCCATTCTGAACAACGTTTCCTCTGAAAATGAAGGAAGCGAAGATCTGATTTATGCCGATAAAAGGGAAATCAATAATGTCCTGATAGTTCCTATCACTTCTGATAAAGGGCTTTGTGGTGCTTTTAATTCTAATATCATCAAAGCAACCATGGCATCCATCAATACTGAATATACAGATCAGCATATTACGGTAATGCCATTGGGAAAAAAGGCCTATGATGTTTTCAGAAAGAAAGATTTCCCCAGTGTTACAGAATTTTATGATATATTCTCAGATGTTTCTTTTGACAGAGCCCGGGCAGCAGCAGAGTTTGCCATGAATGGTTTTACCAATGGGAAATTTGATAAGGTGATATTGGTTTACAATGAATTCAAAAATGTTGCTACTCAAATTGTGAGAAACGAGCAATTTCTTCCAATGGAAGGTGCAGCTGAAGAAAAGGATACCAATGCGACTAATATAGACTATATCATGGAACCTTCCAGGGAATATATTGTAAAGGAATTGGTCCCTAAATCCCTTAAAATTCAGTTTTACAAAGCAATCTTGGAAAGCAATGCTTCTGAGCATGGGGCCAGAATGACGGCCATGGACAAAGCAACAGATAATGCCGGTGAATTGCTGAAGGATTTGAGATTAATGTACAATAGAACCCGTCAAGCAGCTATTACAAATGAAATTCTTGAAATTGTAGCTGGAGCGGAAGCTTTGGAAAGTAGCAATTGATGCTAATACTAATAATAGGTAATAAAAAAACCTCACTTCTCAGTGAGGTTTTTTTATTAATTTTTGTTTTTAAACATTTACATGTCTTTCTGCGTGATAAGAGGATCTTACCAATGGCCCTGATTCCACATATTTAAGTCCTCTTTTCAAACCTTCCTCTCTGTAATGGTCAAAAAGGTCTGGATGGATAAATTCCGCAACCTCGATATGCATTTTTGTTGGTTGGAGGTATTGGCCAAGAGTTAAAATATCACATCCATGTTCGGCAAGGTCATCCATTGCTTTATATACCTCATCTTTGGTTTCTCCCAAACCAAGCATGATCCCAGTTTTGGTCCTTTTCCCGTATTCCTTAGTCAATTTAATTTGCTCTAATGAACGGTAATATTTGGCTTGTGGCCTTACTCTTCTGTAAAGCCTTTCCACAGTCTCCATGTTGTGGGAAACAACTTCCTGGCCTGCACTGATCATACGGTAAAGAGCATCCCAACTTGATTTTACGTCCGGGATCAAGGTTTCAATCGTAGTTTCAGGTGAAAGCTTTTTAGTTTCCACGACGGTCTGGTACCAAATTTCCGCTCCCCTGTCTTTTAACTCATCTCGGTTGACAGAAGTAATAACAGCATGTTTTACCCCCATTAATTTAATGGCTTCTGCTACTCTTTTTGGCTCTTCCTCATCATATTCAGGTGGCCTTCCAGTAGCTACCGCACAAAAGGAGCAGGAACGGGTACAAACATTCCCAAGGATCATAAAAGTAGCAGTGCCGGCTCCCCAGCACTCACCCATATTAGGGCAGTTTCCACTTTCACAGATGGTATGCAGTTTATGTTCGTCTACTAATTTCCTTACTTTGGCGTATTCTTTTCCTACTGGCAATTTCACCCTTAGCCAATCGGGCTTTTTCTTTTTGGCAGCTTCTTCGGAAATTACAGGTAATTCAATCATGTCTTTTTCTTAGCTTATCGCAAAATTAATGCATAACCCTATGAAAACCCAATTTGTAGCTTATTTCCTGAATCCGTAAAATAAGGTAAGGTAAACGGACTGAAACAATTGCCGGTTTTCCACAGTGGGCATTAGTTCTATTTTCTTTGTAAAACCCTCCAATAGATAACCTAGTTCCACCCCAGTTACATTTGACTTAAATACTCCCATCTCAAAGGTTATTGCTGCTTTGGCATTTGCACCAATAGCTAATTCAGATTCACCCAAGCCCTCAAATAACCTTCCTGGCCCTAATACATTAAACCTGCTTTGATGGACTTCAGGGTCATATTGTTCTCTTCTGGTCTGGGTACGGCTATAGGCATACTCAATGTAATAGGGCGCAACCACTCCAAAAGATGGTCCAATAGCCGATAATACCGAAATTTGAACACCTTGTTGTGGGGCTTTTTTAAATAAAATCAATTCCCGGCCGTATTGTGGCCGTATGGAATACAAATAATTGGATTTCCCATATATGTAACTATTGCCAAGTACGGTATTGTAGCGTACTTCCTTAGGGTTTTTTACATTTACCAACTCCAATGAAAAAAATTGAAAGTTCATGTCCGTAACCCGTGAGCCCAGTTTGAAATAGGCTCCACCAATAAGACCTCCATTGGTGTTTTTGTTTACACCGAATAGTACTTCTTTGTCATAATCATAATCCCCTGCTTCCAAGCCTTGGGCAAAGGAAAAATTAGTGATTACTCCAAAAAGGAATAAAAACAAATATTTGGGTTTAATAAACATCTGATGAAAGGGATTAACTCTTTAATATAGACCTATAAGTTAATAAACAAAAAAGAAAAATTAAGGTTTTATTGGGACTTTAAAAATACTGAAATTTTATTTCGGTAAGTAGTATTATATCCTGCTAAAGAAATTTCTAGGGTAATTTGATGAAACCTTTTGGCATTTATCCAGCCCATCGATTGATCATTACTTGATAGGCAAAGCTTCATTTTTCAATTTTAAAATCCATGGATTTAGTTTGGATTGGAAAGCAATAAATTCAACAAAAAATTAATTCAACTAAAAAACCAACCCTTTCCCAAAATGCTAAATGCTCCACACAAAAATAAAATATAGTTTAAGTTATCATTCTTTTCAACCTTTTAAAATACCTAATGTTTTATCTGTTGTGCCAACTTCTCCTATTTGAAAATAATAATAAGCCTTTTGCATTAAATTATATGGGAAGATAATTTTGTTATGCGATAGGTCCATCCATTTGCTTATTTTCACGTTGATTTTTATTGGATGTGTAGCATTTTGCAAAAAGGTCACGTCTTGTTAATATAAAAAGCATATTAAAACCGGGAATTTGGACCAATACCTGATAGAAGAAGCAAAGGGTGGAAATCCCAAGGCGCTTGAAAAGCTTTATAAGCATTTCTACGGGTATGCTATGAGTATTGCCCTGCGATATTCAAATTCCAGGGATGAGGCATGTGAGATCGTCAATGACAGTTTTATGAAAGCCTTTGACCGCCTTCACCAATACACCGAAAATAATTCATTCAAAGCTTGGTTTAGGCGGATATTGATCAATACCTCTATAGACTATTACAGGAAAAATGTAAAGCACTATGCGGTGATGGAAATTGAAAAAGCCAGTTCGGAAACTTATGATCCCTCCATTATCGACCACCTAACCAAAGAGGAAATATTGATGGTATTAAGGGAATTGCCGGAGCTGCTTCGGATCATTTTTAATATGTACGAAATAGAAGGCTATAACCATAATGAAATAAGTGCAGAATTAGATATACCTGCCAGTACAAGCAGAACTTATTTGGCAAGGGCAAAAAAGAAGTTGCGGGAGAAAATAGTTGCATTAAATAAAATTAAAGATGAAGGAGCAATTCGATAAAAGACTTGTGGAGAAGATAAAGGACTCCTTCCTAAGCCATGAGGAGCCACTGGAACCCAGAGAATGGGAAAGGTTTTCCCAGGCTTATTTCAATAAACCTGTCCAAAAAAGAAGATGGGTTCACTGGCCATTTTGGGTGTCAGGGTTAGCTGCTTCCTTATTATTGGTACTTGTGTTTTGGCCATTCGGGGAAAGAATTGAAGAAAATGTTCAAACTTTGACCGATTCCATTATAATAAAGAGCAAACCATTCCACGGTATAGAACCGTTGGAATCTCCGGGAATAATCCAAAAGGAGGCATCTGGAATTTCTGAGCCTAAAGGCCCCAAAACCGAAGCAATAAAAGAAAAAACTTATAAAATAGGTAGGGAAGACCATACAGGAATTGTCTTAGGTCGGGATAATAAAGATGATTTATTAAATGTTCCTTTTGTTTCCGCGTCTCAATTTTTACAGGAGAGCGATTTATTTGCATTGCGGAGTAATTCCCAACAAAAATTGACTAGCCATCAGGAAGGGGAAACAGGTTCTAAGGGAGCTATGGAATTGGACCAGGCGAAGTCCATGGTTGATCAATGGAAAAATGGAGACTCTAAGTCTGAAGAAAAAAGCGGAATGGAAAATGCTGATAATCTCAAAAAATTCCGATTGGGACTAGTTTTAGGACCACAAGCAGCCTCCAACCCAGAATCAGGGATGAATTTAGGAGGAGGAATAATGTCCGAATTGTCCTTGAGTAATAGAGTGAAAATTGATTTTGGAGTGACTTATGCCCAGCAAAAATTGGAACCTGATAATTCCAATGCACTTCCCGAATCCATGACCCTTAGGGCTCAAAATAATGCCTATACCAATAATTATATGGGATCAGAATATACCCTGAGTTATGCAAGCCTTGATATTCCCATTAATGTGAAATACAAGGTGTTGGAAAAGTCACAATCCAATTTGTTTCTGATTACCGGCC
The DNA here is from genome assembly GCF_030409905.1 of Echinicola jeungdonensis. Taxonomy (NCBI): domain Bacteria; kingdom Pseudomonadati; phylum Bacteroidota; class Cytophagia; order Cytophagales; family Cyclobacteriaceae; genus Echinicola; species Echinicola jeungdonensis. The sequence goes on along the minus strand of NZ_JAUFQT010000001.1, from coordinate 1,029,427 downwards.
TTTCAAGCATGGTTTATTTAGATCAAAACACGGTAGAAACCTATTCGGTACAGTCCAATTTTGCCCAAGCTGCCCATGTGAATGGAGCTCTGCTTTTTGAACCTTCCATTCAGGAATATAAAACAAAATATTCTCCGGAGAGTGGGCAAAAAAAGATGGATTTGGGAAGAATGCTCAATTTGTCATTAGGATATGAGTACCAATTAAGCAATGGGACATTCATATCATTGGAACCATTTTACAAAATTCCCTTAGGGGACCTCACTTTTGCCAATCAACAGTTTTCCATTGGAGGGATGAATTTGAGAGTGAATTTTCAATTTAAAAAATAAACATATTTTAATGATGTACAGATTACTTAATTCTGCAGTTCTTTTAGCATTTTCCTCATTTCTGTTCGGCTGTTTGGGGGATTCCGAAACCCAGTATGAAAAAGATGTTGAGAGGGATGATGCTATATTGAAGAGCTATATTGATGCAAATGCTATAATGGCCAACCAAACCCAAGCAGGATTTTATTACACCAAAGATGAAACCAATGAGGATGGGGAAGAATTTCTTGAAAATTCAATTGTGGGCTTTTATTATGAAATGGAAACCTTGGGAGGACAACCAATAGCCTCTTATTGGGAAGAAGATGGAGCTCCCCTGTTATTTCACTATAACCTGAATCAGGTTACATTGTTCCCTCAGGTTATGAATCTAGCCCTCAGTTTGGCCAGAGAAGGTGAAACATTTACCCTTTATTCCCCCTCTTATCTTGCTTATTATGATTATGGTTTTGACCAACTTATTCCCCAGGACGGGAATTTTATCATTCGGGTAAAATTCGTGAGAAAATTTACAGAAGAAGAAGTGGAGGAGATAGAGGATCAACAAATTCAGGACTATATTGAAACCAACTCCCTGGAAGGATTTGAGATGGTAGAAAAAGGGGTTTATGTCAGGGTTGTAGAAGTGGGGAATCTTGAGTCCGAACCAAGTAAAAATGGAAACGTTCTGGAAATCAGCTACGAATTGGGACAATTGGGAGAGGAACCTTTTGCTGAAATTGATGAGGAACAACCCGCAGCAATTTCCCTGGGTTCAAATAATAATTTAGATTTTCTCAATGTTGCTTTGAAAGATCTCCATGAGGGAGCTGTGGTAGAAGTAATTACACCTTCCACTGCAGCATTTGGAATAACTCAACAGGTTTTGCCGTTTGAAATCCGGGAAGATTATTTCAATTTTAATGGGGTGCCCGTAACTGGCAGACCATTCGAACCTCTAATTTTCAAATCGAAAATTATTAATATTTGATAAACCAAGCTCTGGAAATCAAAAGCCCTTGAATTTTATCAAGGGCTTTTTTTATGAATATTATTGGAAGCAATAAGAATATTGACTTACAGGGCAGCCCTGTTATTAATTTATCATATTGCTAAAAAAGGGAATTTCAAGAATTTTGTTAATGGATGCTCCAAGGAATAAGGACCAAATCACGGCACTTATTAGCATATAAAGAAAGATCTTTCTTCTTTTCACCCCAAATGAGGTTAAAATAATAGTGCCTCCTATAGGGGTTAGGATAAGTGGGGTTAGGGCAGCTACACCTGGTGCCCCAAATTTTTGCCAAATGGTAATAATCCTTCTGGTTTTTGGAGTAAAGGTTTTTGGGTTCGGATTAATATGTATTTTCCATTTGTGTTTAATCCATTCTCCTAGAAAAGTGAAAAGGAATACACTTGTCATCATTCCAGAAACCGTTACAATCATAATTTCAAGGATTGTGTAATTTGCAGCAGTCCCCAAAACCGGTCCACCTATAAATTTAAAGAGGCAGACGATGTAAATTCCCAAAAATTCTAAAATGTATTCAATCATTACAAAAGAAAGTAAATATATAAGCCGTAAACCAGAAGCAATAAGCCGCCTTCCATTCTCGTAATTCGGTGTCCTGACCTCATAATAGGGTACAGAAGAAGAGTGAAACCAATCATCCAAAGAAAATCACTGGATAAAAAAGCATCAGTTACTTCGATAGGCTTTACAATAGCAGTAACACCAATAATAGAAAGAATGTTCTGCAAATTACTCCCCAAAATATTACCAATTGCTATATCGGTTTCTTTTTTTATCGCTGCCAAAATGGAAGTGGCCAATTCAGGTAAGCTAGTCCCAATGGCTATGATGGTTACTCCAATAATTCTTTCACTTACCCCAAATTTTTGAGCCAATAGGATGGCATTTTCCACCAATAATTCTGAACCATAATACAGTCCTAAAATCCCTCCAATGATGAATAAAATAGATCTTACCAAAGGAGCTTGTTTGATCTTTTCCGTTTCTTCATCACTTATTTCATCCAGTCCGTGATGCATGGTTTTGAAAAGGAACCAATTGATTAATATTAGAAGGGTGAATAATATGATTCCCTCAACCATGGAAATCATTCCATTCAAAGCTAGGGCATAAAAAAGCAAAGTGGCAAAAAGGGTGAAGCTGTAATCCCACTTTACCGCAGAAGTTCTTAAGGCAACTGGGTACACCAAAACACTAGAACCTAAAACCAAGGTAATATTTGAAATATTGGAGCCCACCACATTTCCAACGGCTATATCATTGGTGCCCTTGAGGGCAGCCGTGAGGCTCACCAATAGCTCTGGGGCGGAAGTGCCGAAAGCAACGATGGTCATCCCGATCACACTGGGACTTAATCCTAGCTTGGCAGCAACTGCAGAGGCACCATCTACCAAAACCTTACCTCCAAGGAGGAGGATAAGAAATCCAATAAAAATTAATAAATAAATCACTTTTGATTACATTTTAGGGCCAAATGATAAATCCCCCGCATCCCCAAGGCCAGGGACGATATATGCCTTGGGATTCAATTTTTCATCTAAGGCACAAGTCCAAAATTGATAAGGAATATCCAGGTTGTTCCTAATATAATCGATCCCTTCCGGGGCAGCAATGACTGAGGCAATATGGACTTTTTTGGGTTTTCCGTTTTTCCTAAGCTCATTTAATCCCGCCAAAAGCGATTTTCCTGTTGCTAACATAGGATCCACGATAATGACTTCTTTATCCTCCACCAGAGGGGCTGCCAGATAGTTAAGGTCTACCGAAATTTCGGGATTACTCTCCGATGATTTTCTAATGGCCCCAATAAAACCGCTATCTGCCTGGTCAAAATAATTGATAAACCCCTGGAAAAATGGGATGGCAGCTCTCAGGATTGAAATGAGAACAGGTTGTTCAGATAGGGTTTGTACAGATGTGTTTTTGAGGGGGGTTGAGATGGTTTGGGATTTATAAATCAGTTTTTTACTGATTTCATAGGCGAGGATTTCGCCTAGCCTTTCCAAATTGTTACGGAATCGTAGACGGTCCTCTTGCTTTTGGACATCCCTAAGCTCCAAAAGAAATTGGTTGGCAATGGAGTTATGTTGGTTTAATATAAACATACTGGCCAAAAATAAGCAAAAAAAAACCGACCTGAAAAGGCCGGTTTTTGATTATCAAATTCTTTATGAATTATTGAACCTCGAAAGAAGCTCTTCTAGCTAGCTGACGAGCATCAGCAGAGCTCTTGTCCACACTAGTATCTTCTCCATATCCTTTGTAAGAAATTCTGGAAGCATCGATACCAGCTTCAATCAATAGGTCATGAACTGCTTTGGCTCTTCTTTCAGAAAGCTTCATGTTGTAATCTTCTGGTCCGATTTCATCAGCATAACCTTTGATTTCAACATTTACACCTGGGTTTCTCTTCATGAAGTTAGCTACGTAGTTAGCTGCCGAAGAAGAGTAACCAAGTGGTTTTGCACTGTCAAATGCATAATAAACGTTAACATAACCTTCGTTGATGGCTTTCTTGAAGTAGTCTACTTCGTCGCTGCTGTCTTCAACTGGGCAACCGTTGTTAGAAGCAGGGCCTGGAACGAAAGCACATTCGTCAGTGTGATCAGGAATACCGTCGCCATCAGAATCCAAAGTAGCACCGTGAGAATCTACACGGGCACCTTGAGGAGTGTTTGGCTCTTTGTCCAAGTAATCAGGAACACCGTCGCCATCAGAGTCTTTCAACATATCCTTGATCTCTCCGATTTGGCTTTCCAACTCATCCTTGGTGGCATACTTGTCTTCTCTTACATACCAGTCAGCATGCGTATCGTTGCCGCCTAGGTAGAAAGAAAGACCTAAGGTACCTGTCCAAGAAACAGCGTTGGTACCATAAAACCCTGGGTCGATGGCATTAATCGAAGAAGCTCCGTCAAATGCGATGGTCTGACGGCCAGCAATAATGGTGCTGATATCACCATTCAAGGCTACTCTTTCACTAAGCTTAACTTGACCGGTAAGACCGGCGATAAAGTTATAAACTTGATCTTCTTCATCAGCCCAAGTGTTTTGTTTAGGGGTGATTTGGCCGAAACCTGCACCGAAGTGACCTAGCAATCCTAGACTTCTGCTGAAAGTTTCAAAGTTCATCATTGCCCCAAGGTTGGCCACACCCTGAAGGTTTACTCGGTAATAATTTGTTTCAAAAGATGGGTGCCCTTCAGCTTCTTGAAATTTACCAAAACCATAATCCAGTTTCGCACCGAATTTTTCATTAAACATGTATCTGACACCAAAGTCAGCATGTCCCAAATTTAAGGTAGGAGAATAATAGCCTGGCGTCAAAGGAGCCATGGCTTTATTGAATCCTCCGTTTACATCGATTGACCACTTATTGAAGTCGTCCTGGGCATTAGCTCCAACTGCCAATGCTCCTGCCATTAAGCTTGATAGTAATAATTTTTTCATGATTACAAAAAATTTTTTTCCAAAATTAAGTGTTTAATTGATTTAAATCCAAACTTAGTAACTGTTAACTGATATGCAAATGTATATTTTTTATTCAAAAACTATAAATTTTTGACTGTTTGTTTTGAACTAATTAGTCCGATCTTTGCAAAATATTCAACTCATAAATTGTGCCAATCATGGAGCTTTTGAAAGAAATCCTCAACATAAGGGGTGTTTCCGGAGATGAACATGAAATTTCATCCTTTATAATCAATTATGTCCTCCAACGGAGGAACCAATGGAAGGTTGTCCCAGAGGTATTCTATGGGGATAGATTTCAAGATAATGTTGTATTAAAATTTGGTGATCCAAGAACTGCAGTTTTTGCCCATATAGATACCATAGGTTTTACCTCAAGGTATGAAAATCAGTTGGTTCCAGTAGGTGGCCCCGATGTAAATGATGGAGATGAATTGGAAGGGGAGGATCTCCTTGGGCCCATAGCTTGTAAAATTAAAATACAAGATGAAAAAGTTTTTCATGATTTCCCCAGAGGGATTTTGCCTGGTACCAATTTAAGTTTCCGGCAAAATTTAAGGATAGGTGAAGAATTTATCCAAGGGGCCTACTTGGATAATCGGCTGGGTGTATATAATGCATTGAAATTGTGTGAGGATTTAACTGATGGGGTAGTTGTATTTTCCACATATGAGGAACATGGGGGTGGAAGTGTCCCTTTTTTACTCAAATTTATTTACGAGCAATGGGAAATCAGGCAGGCATTGGTTTCTGATATTACCTGGGTGACTGATGGGGTGATTCATGGAAATGGTACCGCTATTTCGCTGAGGGATAAATTTATCCCTAGAAAAGTTTTTTTGAATAAAATTGTTTCATTGGCAGAAAAGAGTGGAATTCCCTATCAAATAGAAGTTGAAGGTGCCGGGGGGAGTGACGGCAGGGAAATCCAGATGAGCCCTTATCCAGTGGATTGGTGCTTTATTGGAGCACCAGAGGACCATGTTCATACCCCAAATGAAAAGGTGGCTTTAAAGGATTTGGAATCTATGCTGGCACTGTACCGGTACTTAATGGTTCACCTGTAAGCCTTTGTCCCTATATTAATAGGAATGGGCCACCAAATTTCTCTATATTTGTATTGCCCTGATATAGGGCATTTTTGTTAATCATATGATTACACTAAAAGACAAACAGTTTGTTTCCTTTATTCCTGAGGAGGATCTGAAAAAAAGAGTTGCCGAGTTGGGAGATCAATTGACAACAGATTATAAAGGGAAAACGCCTTTGGTAATTGGGGTTCTCAATGGTTCTTTTATGTTTCTCTCGGACCTTCTCAAAAAAATTGACCTGGAGGTGGAAGTTTCCTTTGTCAAAATTTCCTCCTATGAATCGATGAGTTCTACAGGGAAAATAAATGGGTTGATTGGGTTGAATGAGGAGTTGGAGGGACGGGAAGTTTTGATCGTGGAAGATATTGTTGATACCGGGCGAAGCATTGAACATATGCTAAAAGCAGTAAAGGAAAAAAAGCCAAAAAATGTAGCGGTTGTCAGTTTGTTGTTTAAGCCCAAAGCTTTAAGGGCTCCTGTAGATGTAGAATACATTGGCTTTGAAATACCCAATAAGTTTGTCGTAGGATATGGGATGGACTATGAGGGGGTGGGAAGGAATATTAAAGAAATTTATCAACTTAAATAAGCGGTTTCGGCCGGATACAATCTTTAAAATTAAACATCATGCTTAATATCGTTTTATTTGGACCTCCTGGTGCCGGAAAGGGGACACAAAGTGAAAAACTTATTGATAAATATGAACTGGAACACATTTCCACCGGGGATCTTTTTAGAAAGCACTTGGGAAATGGTACTGAGCTAGGAAAGCTTGCCCGTAAATATATGGATGAGGGAAGGCTTGTTCCTGATGAAGTAGTCATTGGAATGGTTGACGATAAAATAAAAAATTCTCCGGACGTTAAGGGTTTTATTTTTGATGGATTTCCACGGACGGTCGCCCAAGCGGAAGCCTTGGACAATTTATTAGAGGAAAAATCAATGGATATCTCCGGTATGATAGCTTTGGAGGTCCCTGAAGAGGAATTGAAAGAAAGGATAAGAGGGAGAGGAAAAACATCAGGGAGAGCTGACGACCAGGATGAGGAAAAAATCAATACAAGAATTAAAGTTTACCAGGAGGAGACTCTTCCTGTGGCAACTTATTACAAAGAGCAAGGGAAATTTTCCGGAATATATGGGGTAGGTGAGATTGATGAGATATTTAGTCTGATCTGTGCAGTGATCGACCGGTATTAATCCTGAAAATTAATTGTACCTTTGTGGGAAATCTTATTGGCTAAGAGCTTGTTCTTAGCCAATTTTATTTATGGGTAAATAATATTAAACGTGGCAGATTCGAATTTTATTGATTATGTAAAGTTTTGTTCCCGGTCGGGTGCTGGTGGAGCTGGGTCTGCCCACTTCCGCCGGGAAAAGCATGTGCCTAAGGGTGGGCCTGATGGAGGAGATGGAGGGAGAGGTGGCCATATTATCCTTAGGGGAAATTCCCAGCTTTGGACTTTGCTACACCTTAAATATAGAAAGCACGTCATCGCTAAAAATGGAAATGGTGGGGAAGGAGGCCGTAGAAAGGGGAAAGACGGTGCAGATGTGATTTTGGAAGTTCCGTTGGGAACCGTGGCTAAGGATGCGGAAACAGGAGACGTGCGGTTTGAAATTACCGAGCATGATCAGGAAGTTGTTTTAACCAAAGGGGGAAGAGGAGGTCTTGGAAATGATCATTTTAAAACTTCAACCAATCAAGCCCCGCATTATGCCCAACCAGGAGAACCGGGAATAGAAGAATGGATAATCCTGGAGTTAAAATTGTTGGCCGATGTGGGATTAGTGGGATTTCCCAATGCTGGTAAATCTACCCTGTTATCCAGTATCTCGGCAGCTAAGCCAGAAATCGGGGATTACCCTTTTACCACCTTGGTGCCCAATTTGGGAGTAGTGCCTTATCGTGGAGACAAATCCTTTGTCATGGCAGATATTCCAGGTATAATCGAGGGTGCCGCTGAAGGTAAAGGCTTGGGAATTCGCTTTTTAAGACATATCGAAAGGAACTCCATTTTATTATTTATGGTTCCAGTGGATGCTGACAGTATCAAAAAGGAATATGAAATACTGGTAAAGGAACTAAAGAAATACAACCCTGAGTTATTGGATAAAAGGAGGATATTGGCCCTTTCCAAATCTGATATGTTAGATGAAGAGTTGATGGAAGAAATGAAATCAGATGTGCCGGAAGGAGTAGATTATCTGTTTGTTTCCTCAGTAAGTGCATATAACCTTGACAGGTTGAAAGATTTGATTTGGAAGGCAATAGTAGAATAATGCCACTTTGTCAGGAAAAAGAAAGTGGCAAACTAATTGATAAGATGTGGGTGCTTTAGTGTATCAAATTTATTATGACTGAGAAAGAAAACATATCAAAAGAGAAAATGGATAAGGATAAATTAGCTTCAGAAGAGCAGGTTGGAGAGCAAGAACAAAACATTAAAGCCGAGAAGGGTACGGAAAACCAAGAGGCAGAGGCTGAAGAGAACCAGGAAGCTCAGGAAAAGGAAGAATTGTCAGCTGAAGAAAAGCTTCAAATTGAAAACCAGGAATTGAAGGACAAGTTCCTGAGGCTTTATTCCGAATTTGAAAATTACAGGAGGAGAACTAGCAAGGAGAGGTTGGAATTGATCAAAACAGCGTCTGAAGATGTTTTGAAGGACCTTATTCCTGTTGTGGATGATTTTGAGAGGGCTATCAAAGCTGAGGAAAAAGAAGGGGGAGATAAAAATGCCCTTGAAGGAAGCTTGCTCATTTATAATAAGCTGATTAAGGTATTGGAGTCCAAAGGGCTCAAGGTTATGGAAGACCAAGTTGGAAAAGATTTTGATTCCGAACATCAGGAAGCAATCACAAAAATTCCTGCTCCAAGTGAAGATATGAAAGGAAAGGTAATAGATGTGGTGGAAAAAGGCTATATGCTTGGTGATAAAGTAGTGAGGTTTGCCAAGGTAGTCATTGGATCTTAATAATTATGACAAAAAGAGACTATTACGAAATTTTAGGCGTATCCAAAGATGCTAGCCAGGGAGAAATTAAAAAAGCTTACCGTAAACTTGCCCTAAAATATCATCCGGACAAAAATCCGGATGACAAAAGTGCGGAAGAAAAATTTAAAGAAGCTGCGGAAGCTTATGAGGTGTTAAGCAATGCCGAAAAAAGGGAGCGATACGATCGTTTTGGCCACCAAGGCGTCAGTGGAAATGGCGGATTTGGCGGCGGTGCTGGCATGAATATGGATGACATCTTCTCCCAATTTGGTGATATTTTTGGTGGAGGAGGCGGATTTGAGTCTTTCTTTGGCGGGGGAGCCCGTGGTGGAAGAAGGGCCAAAAAAGGAACCAACCTTCGTGTAAAATTAAAATTGAACCTTAAGGAAGTAGCTAATGGTGTTGAGAAAAAAATCAAAGTTAAACGCCAGATAGTTGCTGATGGAGTGACGTTTAAGTCTTGCTCAACCTGTCAGGGAACAGGACAGATCAAAAAAGTGGTCAACACCATGCTTGGTCAGATGGTTTCAGCAAGCACTTGCCCTAATTGTGGGGGAAGCGGGCAAATGATTGACAAAAAGCCCGACCATGCGGATGCCAGAGGTTTGGAAATAAAAGAAGAGGTGATTCCAATTAACATTCCTGGTGGTGTAGCTGATGGAATGCAGTTGAGCCTTTCAGGAAAAGGTAATGAGATCCCTGGAGGGATGGCTGGAGACCTATTGATTGTCATTGAAGAAATTGAGGATGAAATCCTTCAAAGAGATGGTAATAATGTGGTTTATGATCTTTATGCCAGCTTTATTGATGCTGCATTGGGTGCTCATATTGAGGTCCCAACCATCGATGGAAAGGTGAAAATCAAACTTGACCCAGGTACCCAAAGTGGTAAAATTTTGCGGCTAAAAGGGAAAGGGATCAAGGATTTGAATGGATATGGTCGAGGGGATCAATTGATCCATGTCAATGTTTGGACACCCAAACAGCTTACTAAAGAGGAAAGAGAAAAATTGGAATCCTTAAGAGATTCGGAGAATTTTATTCCCGATCCAGGAAATTCCGAAAAGAGCTTGTTTGATAAAATGAAGGAGTTCTTTTAAAAGGAAATCCATTTAAGAAAATATAAAAGCCGGATGAAAATCCGGCTTTTTTTGTAGTAAGGAAACCTTTTTTTATGGTAGTCGTAATTTATTCGTATGTTGAATAAATTGTGCTTATTTGTGTTTATAGTGTTTGGGTTGTCTCAGCAAGTGGATGCTCAAATAATAAAAGAATTTACGGTAGAGAAAAAGCACGGGTTTAATTTAGTGCAATTGGATTTTTCATCTTATAAAGGGGTTTCTGATATTGGAAAGCGTTATATCACCAGTCCAATTCATATTCATGGGCACCTTTCGAAAGTAAATATCTTACCGGATTTTCAATACAGCATTGATAATAATGTGCTTAAGGTGGTCCTTAATCATCAAAATGTCGAAAATGAAAACCTGGGAAAAAGCCTCTCTTCCAAAATTTTTTCCAATAAACAAGCCAATTTTGACCATACTTGGGATGTAGGCCTTTGTGAAAAATTCACATATGATCTCAACTTTAATTTTGAGATTGGGAAGGCCAATTTGGATTTGTCAGAACTCAATGTCAAAAAGTGTAAAATCAAAACGGTAACTGCTGATGTTGACCTGAATTATAAAGGTCATGAACACAATCCTTCCGAAATGGATACCATGATGGTAAAGGTTAATATGGGGACTGTAAATGCCGTAAATATTGGCCATGCCAATGCAAGTCAGGTCATTTTTGATGTGAATTATGGAAAAGTCAACCTGAATTTTCCAGACCCGGTATCCATCAAAAAATCCTGTCGGATAGCCACAACAGTTGGTGCTGGAGCGGTATATGTGGTTTTGCCACCTACCCAATACTCTTACCGGGTGAAAATTAAATCCACAGCCATGTGCCGTACCAGTCTCCCCGGCCATTTAGTAGAAAAAGGTAATAAAACCTATGTAAGCAAAGGGTACCGCGAAAATGCCGAAAATTTGTTGACATTTGAGTTTGATGTTTCTGTGGGGTCTTTGGTTTTAAAATAATTCAATTGGCATTTTTTATAGTTCCTAAAACCTTATTGTTTAAAAAAAGACCACCGACTTCAAGGATGAAACAATTTTTTGATTGAATTCACTTATCCAACCGATTCTTTTCATTCTAATGTCCAGCTCTTAGGCAAGTGGTTATTCAAAAATTAATGTAAGGGAAAAAGGTAATGAATTTAATTATGTTTCTCTGGTTGGTGTAAGGCTATGATTTTTGTTATTATTACCGGAGTTTAAATTAAGAACAATCAGCATTGGATATATTAAAAGTTGAAAAACTTAATAAAAAGTATGGTCAGCAATATGCCCTGACCGATTTGGATTTAAAAGTTCCATCTGGATCTGTTTTTGGATTGTTGGGGCCAAACGGGGCCGGAAAAACTACTTTGATCCGTATCATCAACCAAATAATTGGGGCAGATAGTGGGGAGGTATTGATCAATGAGGCGCCTCTTTCTCCTCGGCATATCCAAAATATAGGATATCTGCCAGAGGAAAGAGGTTTGTACAAAAGGATGAAAGTAGGGGAGCAATTACTTTACCTGGCACGTTTGAAAGGGTTGAGTGCTAGCTTTGCCAAGGAAAAAGTTGCTTTTTGGCTGGATAAACTCGATATGGCTGCATGGAGGGAAAAAAAAGTGGAAGACTTATCCAAAGGAATGGCCCAAAAGGTTCAGTTTGTGGCCACCGTCATCCATTCACCAAAAATTTTGATTTTGGATGAGCCTTTTTCAGGATTTGATCCAGTCAATGCTGAATTGATAAAAAATGAAATCCTTGAACTGAGGGATCAGGGGGTAACCATTATCCTGTCCACTCATCGGATGGAATCCGTTGAGCTCCTTTGTGACCATATTGCCATGATCCACCAATCTAGGAAAGTTTTGGATGGCCCGGTAAAAAAATTAAAAAATGAAGCCAGGACTGATAGGTTTGCGGTTAAATTAAAAAAATATTCCGATGCCCTGCCTTTTGATAATGTCCTTCCAGTAGAAAGGGAAGGAGTGACCTGTTTTGATCTTTCATTGTCCGGGAAATCGACAAATGAAGTTTTGCGTCAACTTTTGGATTATGGTGAGGTGTTGGGATTTGAAGAGGTCATCCCCTCCATTGGTGAAATTTTTATCCAAAAAGTAAAAGAGTATAATTATGAATAAGGTGTTTTTGGTGATCAAAAGGGAGTATTTAGCCCGCGTGAGAAAAAAGTCATTTTTGTTGGTAACCTTGATCACCCCTTTGATTTTTCCCACCATCTTGGGGATTTTTTTATGGATTTCAATGGTAGAGGATAGTGGTGAAAACGCATTGCGCATTATTGAAGTAGTGGATGAGAGTGAAGCATTTTTTTGGAAAGCAACGAGCAATATGCTTTTTCCTATTCCCAAAAATCTGTTGAAGAAGCCAAAGAACTGGTTCACGAAGGGGAAAGGTTTGGGTTTCTTTATATCCCAGATATTGAAATGAATTCTCCAAAAGGGATTACATTTTACTCCTCAAAGAACCCGAATGTTGGTCTTGTTGGCTACCTTGAAAGGGAGCTCAAGAGAAAAATTGAAGATATTAGGCTATATCAATCAGGAATTGATCCCCAGCTGATTGACCAACTCCGTACTCAGGTAAATATTCAAGCTGTAACATTGGACAAAGGAGGAAAGGAACAACTGACCAATGCAGGGGTGAATTATGCCCTTGGTTTCCTTTCGGGTATATTGATTTACACTTTTATTTTCGTTTATGGTACCCAAATCATGCAAGGGGTGATAGAGGAAAAGTCTAGCCGTATTATAGAAATATTGTTGTCTTCTATTCGCCCATTTCAGTTGATGCTCGGCAAAATCATTGGGATTGGGGCGGTAGGTCTTACCCAATTTATGATTTGGATCGTATTGATTAGTGTTGTTTCCTCCGTGGTCATGGGGTATTTTGGCATGCAAATGCCCCAGCAACAAGCCTTGGATATGGTAAGCACTGGTGGTAATATCCCTATGGAGCCAACCGGGGATATTGCCAAGATAATGCAGGTCCTTCAGGGTATTGATTTTATTCAATTGGTATTCACCTTTTTGTTCTACTTTTTAGGGGGATATTTACTTTATGGGGCATTTTTTGCGGCAATTGGGGCAGCAGTAGATTCTCCGGCAGATGCACAACAGTTTATGTTTCCAGTGACCATTCCATTGATAGCTAGTTATTTTGCCCTTTTTATCTTTGTTTTGGATGATCCGGAGAGCGATATCAGTTTTTGGTTGTCAGTGATTCCATTTACTTCTCCAATTGCTATGGTGGGCAGGGCGAGCTTTGGTATTCCTGTATTTGACTTATTGATTTCCATGGTCCTCTTGATTTTTGGATTTTTATTTACCACCTGGGTGGCCGGAAAGGTTTACAGAATAGGTGTTTTGGTTCATGGTTCCAAGGTAGGATACAAAACCCTTTGGAAATGGATCAAGCAAACCAGTTGAAATAAATTTTGAAAATGGGTCTTTGAAAATTATTTTAAAGATGGGGGAGTTTTTCCTGTTTCAAATGGATCTACAATTGGGGCAGGACCTGTATTAATGGCTTGTTTATTATTAAAATATGTTCCAATTTACAGGGGAAAGGGAATATTTAACCTTAATTAATTTCCAGGGTTTATCTATAATAAGCCAGGGGATTAATAGTTATTTATACAGGCTGAATTGCCTGTAAAGGAACGTTAAATAAGTAATGAAGAATCGTTTTCAGGATCTGGCAGGGCTGGATTTGTATCAAAATAGAAGCAAGGTAAAGTGGATTATTTTTGTTTCCTCGCTGGTGATCAGTTTAAGCTCCATTTATTATACCAATACTTTGGTGGCAGAACTTAAGGAAAGGGAAAAAAAGCAAATTAACCTGTATGCCAATGCCATGGAGTATGTTGCTAACAATTCTGATAACCTTACTTTTATTTATCAGGGCATTATCCAGGAAAACCATAATATCCCTGTAATAGTGGCAGATTCATACGGGAATCCAACAGGGGAATACCGAAATATCAATTTTAAAAGAAATGCGACCGAAGAGGAAATAGATAAAAAACTGAGGAAGGAAATCATCCGGATGAAGGCCGATTATGACCCTATTCCCCTTTACGAGGACCAATTCATTTATTATACCAATTCCGAATTGCTCACCCGGCTAAAGTTTTACCCCTATGTACAACTTTCTGTCATTATTGTTTTTGGAATATTGGCATATGCGGTATTTAACCAATCCAAAATCGCCGAACAAAACAGGGTTTGGGCTGGGTTGACCAAAGAAACTGCCCATCAGTTGGGGACTCCGATTGCCTCCTTAATGGCATGGATTGATTATTTGAAGAATTCACCTGTATGGGAAGAAAATAAGGAAGTTATCCGTGAATTGGATAAAGATGTTTCCAAATTGAAAATGGTAACGGAACGATTTAGCAATATTGGAAGTGCTCCGGTGATCAAGCAAGAAAACGTGTACCAGGTTGTGGATGAGGCGGTAAATTATCTCCGCCCCAGGATTTCCAGTAAAGTTGATATTAAGTTAAATTCCCATGCAGAAGAAGTGGAGGCGATGATGAACAAATCCCTATTTGAATGGGTGGTTGAAAATATTTGCAAAAATGCAGTGGATGCCATGAAAGGAAAAGGGGAGATTTCTATCAGTATCGTCAAAGAAAGTGAACAATTTGTTCATGTGGATATTTCCGATACCGGCAAAGGGATTGACAAGAACATGTTTAAACGTGTATTCTATCCAGGCTTTACCACCCGGCAAAGAGGCTGGGGACTTGGACTTACTCTTGCCAAAAGGATAATTGAAGGATATCACCGGGGAAGGATTTTTGTTTATCAGTCCGAACTGGGCAAAGGAACTACCTTTAGGATTATTTTAAGAGGCGCCACCGAAGCCTCTACCGAATTTAAAAGTGAACCTGTCTTTATTGCCTAAATGATTTTCGACTTGCCTTTCTAATTCAAGGTAGAACTTCAACTGGTCAGGGGATTGATTTTATAGTCCTTAGAACTTTCGATATAAAAAGCTACCTTTGCAGCTTGAATTTAGCATCTCCAGAGCCATGAATTTGAGCAAAGAAATACAAAAAAGAAGAACCTTCGGTATTATCTCCCACCCCGATGCCGGTAAGACTACTCTTACTGAAAAGTTATTGCTTTTTGGAGGGGCCATTAAGACGGCAGGGGCAGTGAAATCCAATAAGATCGACACCCATGCCAAATCCGATTGGATGGAAATAGAAAAGCAACGGGGGATTTCTGTGGCAACTTCTGTGATGGGGTTTGAATACCGGGATGTAAAAATCAACCTTTTGGATACCCCTGGTCACCAGGATTTTGCCGAAGATACCTATAGGACCCTGACTGCTGTGGACTCTGTAATTATGGTTATTGATTGCGTGAAGGGGGTGGAAGTTCAGACAGAAAAGCTGATGGAGGTTTGTAGGATGCGGAATACTCCGGTTATTTGTTTCATCAACAAGCTTGACCGGGAAGGTCGTGACCCTTATGAACTTTTGGATGAGGTGGAGGAAAAGCTGAATATTCAGGTCAGGCCTTTGTCTTGGCCTATATCCATGGGGAAAACCTTTAAGGGGGTTTACAATCTCTATGAAAAGTCCCTTAATTTATTTACCCCCTCCCAAAGGAAATTATCTGATGAGCATATTGCTATTGAAGATCTTTCGGAACAAAAACTGGAGGATCTTGTAGGCAGGACTAATGCAGATCAGCTTAGGGAAGATGTTGAGCTTATAGAAGGTGTTTATCCAGAATTAAATAAAGAGGATTATCTTTCCGGAAAGGTTGCTCCCGTATTTTTTGGATCAGCGGTCAATAATTTCGGGGTAAAGGAAATGTTGGATACTTTTATTGATATTGCTCCAGCTCCAAAAGCAAGAACAACTGAGGAAAGGGAGGTAGATCCTGAGGAAGATAAATTCAGTGGCTTTGTTTTTAAAATCCATGCCAATATGGACCCCAACCACAGGAACCGCATCGCCTTTTTAAGGATTTGTTCCGGGAAATTTGAAAGAAATAAGCCATATAAACATGTTAGAGGGACCAAACCTTTGCGTTTTTCCAATGTTACTTCCTTTATGGCGCAGGATAAAGAAATAATTGACGAGGCTTTTCCAGGCGATATTGTAGGTTTATATGATACCGGGAATTTAAAAATCGGAGATTCAATTACAGAGGGCGAAAAACTGAATTTTAAAGGCATCCCAAGTTTTTCACCGGAAATATTCCGTGAAGTGATCAACAAGGATGCTATGAAGACCAAACAGTTGGATAAAGGCTTGAAACAGTTGATGGAAGAGGGGGTGGCCCAGTTATTTACTTTTGATATAGGTTCCAGAAAAGTTGTGGGGACTGTGGGACAGTTGCAGTTTGAGGTAATCCAGTTCCGATTAAAAAATGAATACAATGCCACCGTGGAGTTTTCCCCCTTAAACCTGTATAAGGCGTGTTGGATCAGTAGTACTGATAAAAAACAATTGGATGAATTTGTCCGGTCAAAAAACCGGCATATTGCCAAAGACAAGGAGGGGAAATTAGTGTTTATGGCGGAGTCAAAAGCCTGGTTGCAAATGGTTCAGGACAACTATCCGGATATTGACTTCCATTTTACCTCAGAATTTTAACAAAAAACTGATAAGGTGTCCAAGCATTGGGAAACTTCCTGAATGATCCGGGAATCATTAAATTCACCCAATCTCATCTTGTTCTCTTTAAATAAAAGCCGATTATGAAAAAGCCTCCCTTTACCGTAGTATATGAAGATAACCACCTCCTGGTGGTCAATAAGACTGCCGGGATATTGGTACAAGGTGACCAGACAGGAGATAAAACGCTTACAGATTATTGTAAAGAGTATATAGCTGAAAAATACAATAAACCTGGGGCTGTGTTTTTACATCCTGTTCACCGTTTGGATAGGCCTGTTAGTGGATTAGTGATCTTTGCCCGGACTTCAAAGAGTTTGGAGCGGATGATGAAGCTTTTCAAAAAAAGAGAAATTCATAAGGTGTATTGGGCCATTGTAAAGAAAAGACCACCTGAACCAGTGGGTAAATTGAACCATTGGTTGGTAAAGGATGAGAAAAGAAATGTGACAGAAGCTTTTGATAGGGAAGTCCCCGGGGCAAAAAGGGCTGAACTGAACTACAAAAGAATGGGTAAACTCAATGACCACTGGCTAGTGGAGGTAAGGCCTGTGACAGGAAGACCTCATCAAATCCGCGTGCAGTTGGCTTCTATGGGCTGTCCGATCCGTGGTGATATTAAATATGGCTTTAGTAAACCCAATGAAGATGCCAGTATTAGCCTTCATGCTTTTCATTTGGTTTTTGTCCACCCTGTTAAAAAAGAAAAACTATATCTCCGTGCAGGTTTACCGGAAGAGCCATTTTGGGAGCAGTTTTTGGAATTTGAAAAAGTAAAAGCTAAAGATCAGCATATTGATAATACATTTAGTGGTTAATAAAAAAAGGCTATCAAACGATAGCCTTTTTTTATTAACGTATGTGATTTTTATATCTTAATCCCCTTGCCAAGGATTTTGATTTTTAGCTTTTGGTCCTTTTAGCCTGGACACTAAATGAAGGTCTGTGCTAATAGTGTCTTTTTTGACTCCACTTTTCTCCCAAGCTTTTTCATTTTTGAAAGAGGGACCATTTTTAGTTTGTTCTCCTGTGTTGATAACCAATGTGCTTTTTCTGGCTTTTTCTTTCCAAGGTTTATAGTTTTTAGCTTTTGGTCCTTTTAGTTCATGATATTCTTGCCCCTTGGCTTCAAATGTTTCCATTCCAAAAAAGCCAGCAGCCACCATTACAGCAATTTTTACCATAATTATTTTGTTTTAGTCTTTAAGAGATTACACTTCAAATATCGAATTTTTGAGGGTAAAGGTTACATTAAAAACAGGTTTTATTAAAAGTTTTTTTTAAAAAAGTAAAATTATATGTTGCTTATAAAAGTAAATGTGTTTGAAAATTGGTTTTTTAAGAGACTTGTTTTTATTCTTTGCTTGGAAAAAATAAGAGATCAGGAGTAATTTCCATCCCTTGAAAATTTGGTTTGATGCAAGGGTTCAAATTCATGGTTGTTTTTTGAACCAATGGAAAATGATGAAAAAAAGTTGATTTTCAGAGAAAAAAGTGGTGAATCCAAAAGAATTTTGATCGAATCAATAGTTTTTTGGCAAAAATCATGGTCTGTTGTAAATTTTTACAAATTTGAGGGAAAGTGGGAGTTTAAGGTTTTTCCATTTTTCATTTAGAAAATATATTCCCAATTGAGAAGAAGCAATAACATTTATTCTAAAACAATTCACATTATACAAAAAAAGGAGGCAGTAATTAAAACCGCTTCCCTTTAAAATATGTATGGCAACTATGTAAGATGATTTTTGATCAGTCCCAGGGCTTTCTGTTTTTTGCCTCAGGACCAGTAAGTCGGTTACCAGATGAAACCTTAGTGTTCACCTCCTCCTTTTTAAGGCTTATGGGGTGATTTTTCTGGTTTTTAAAGCAAGGTCCTTTTAGGCTTGGTTCCCTTAGGTTTATCCAAACAGCCTTTTTGTGGGTAAAGTCATTCTTATGACTATAATTTTTTGCTTTTGGACCCATTAGCTGGGGAGGTTCTTTTTCGATGTTGTCTAAGGGGTCGTTCGTGTTTAAGCTTACAGTTAACAGTAAAGTTAATCCGATCATAATTTTTGTAAGTGTTAGTGAATTAAGTGATTAGCTTGCAAATATAGAAGAAAAAAATAATCAAATTATGTATTAAAAAGATTAATTAATTGTAATATATTATTAGTAAAGTCTAAAAAATAATATAAAAAAAATATAAAAAGTTAAATAAATACATAAAATATTATAAATGTTGAAAAATTAAAATATTATTCCGTACGTAAAAGTACGTAAAAAAATAAGTAATTATAGGGTTTGTCTAAGTGTTTTACGTAAAAACAGGAAAAAATAAAACCACGGCTTTTTTCAAAGTCCGTGGTTTATGGAAAAATTCAGATTGTTAGTGGAAAAATTAGAAAGCAAATACGGCTGCTAGTAAGAAGGACGATAAGCTTTTAGTGTTATCTAAACCATTGTCCAGAAAGAATTCCTCTGACATTGAGTCTAACCTTACTTCAGGAATAAGAGTTAGGTTTTTGGCTACTTTCGCATTTCCGGAAAGGGTTACAGCAAAAACATTTCCGTCTCCTTCTCCATCAATACCAACTACGCCTTCCAATCCGCCATTGAATACACTGAAATATTCTCCTCTAAGTCCTAAAGAGAAATTATCGGAAGCAGCAGTTTGAACATAGCCAGCGACTCCGTAAAATCCAGCATCCTCTCCATCAAGGTCAACAATAGATGACCCATCATATTCTTCACCCGTAGAAGTGGTGTTATAAGTGGCGTTTAAGCCAAGGTAAACGGATTCAGAAACGTCAAATCCGGTTGTTAAATCCACTTGGAAAGTGTTTCCGGAAGACATCTCTCCCGCAGATAAAGGAAAATCCTCGTCAAGTTTTCCGTCCTGATCTCCATAGAGGAAGTTTAACCAGGTACCACCCGCATCGGTTGTGTAACCCAATTGAGCTCCGTAGGTATAGGTACCAAAGGGATTGAATTCGGTAAGGTCAGTGGGGTTCATTACTGAAGCCATAAATGACCAGTTGTCAGAAAGTGCAAAATCGGCTTTTATTCCAGTATGGGAGAATGGCCCATAAGAGAACATGTAGGAAGTGGAATAGTTAAAGTTTGCAGCTGGAGAAATAACCTCGTAACCCAAGTAGGTGTTGAAGTTACCAAATGTTAAGGTGACGATGTCACTTACATTCCAGTACATATACAATTGATTGACGATTTGAGAACTACCTCTTCCTTCAGAATAATAAGGAGAAGCAAACACTGCGTCTTCGCCTCTAGGGCCAAATACCAGGTCAGCAACAAAGCCTACTTTTTCTCCTTCGTAACCTGCAATAATATTGGCCATGCCCAGAGAAAATCCTGGGTTGTTAGCAAAAGAAGTGGCGGGTGCTTGTGCAAAATCGCCTTTGTTAGGTGCATTGAAGTTGGCTCTGAAATAAGCATCAACAGAACCTGAAATTGTCACTCTCGACCCTGATTCCTCTTGGGCGTTTACAAAGGTGAAAGTAGACATCATTAATAGAACAATTAGCAGTTGAACCTTTTTCATACTCTTGAAATTATTGGTTGATTATAAATATTAGCTAGGGTATTCCCTCTGCCCAATCCCTTATTTTTGGTTGTGGGGAATTGAGCAGGGGGAAATTATTTTGAAATGTTGTGGTAGTAATTCGATTATTCGTCGTAAACGATAGTGTAACCTCTGATACCATGTTCGTGGGAATCCAATCCAGTTCTTTCGTGTTCTTCGGAAACCCGGATACCTATAGTTACTTTCAAAAGGTAGAAAATGATCAATGCAGCGCCGAAAGCTGTAACTCCACAGATCAATACACCGGTCAATTGGGTGAAAAAGGAGTGCTCAGGGTTAGTGGAGAAAATTCCTACGGCTAAAGTTCCCCAAACACCGCAGGTAAGGTGTACTGATACCGCACCAACTACGTCATCAAGTTTTAATTTATCCAATAAAACTGCTGATCCAACCACCAAAAGTCCAGCTACAAAGCCAACAAATAGGGCTGGGCCTGGGTTGATGACATCCGCGCCTGCTGTGATACCTACCAATCCGGCCAGTACGCCGTTCAGTACCATACCCAAGTCAAGACGCTTGAAGGCAATATATCCGGCAAGGAATCCGCCAAGACCACCAGCACTAGCTGCCAAAGATGTGGTTACTAGTACAAAGGATACTAGCGCTGGATCTGCTGAAAGCACGGAACCTCCATTAAATCCAAACCAACCTAACCAAAGCAGGAATACACCGATTACTGCTAAAGGTACACTGGCTCCGGGTTTGTCCACAGTTTTTCCATTGACATATTTACCAATACGGGGGCCAACTAGGATTACTCCTGCAAGGGCACCCCAACCACCTACAGAGTGTACTAAGGTGGATCCAGCAAAATCATAGAATCCCCAATCGTCAAGGACACCGCCGCCCCATTTCCAGCTTCCGATCAAGGGGTAAATAATACCTACATATATTACTGTAAAGGCGAGGTAAGCACCCAGTTTAACCCGTTCAGCAATGGCACCAGACACAATAGTAGCAGCAGTTGCTGCAAACATGGCCTGGAAAAGGAAGTCTGTCCAGTAGGTGTAACCTGCTCCAGCATACCCTGCGGATACATCTGCATTTTCGGGTGCAAACCAGAACATGCTCCATCCTGCTCCGTCGAAACCAAACCATCCAGGTACGTCAAATCCTGGGTACATTAGAAAAAATCCGCATATAGCATAGGATACAATTCCTATAATAGGTGTTACCGTATTTTTAAAAAGTATGTTCACCGTGTTCTTGGCCTGGCCAAACCCGGCTTCAACACCTGCAAACCCAAGGTGCATGATGAATACTAAGGCAGTGGATAGCATCATCCACACATTGTTTGTTGTTAGTAAGTTTTGAGTAATGTCTGTTGACAAATCTGCGCCCTGTGCGAGGACATCAGTACTTACTTTTGCTAATTCATGTAAACTCCAGTTCATACATTTAGATGTTTAGGTAGACTTATTTTTCGAAATAATTTATGGGCTAGCTTTGAATTTAATGATCTAAAGGTAAATATTTTTTATCTAAAAAAACAAACAGGTTTTTACGATAAAAACATTAAAACGATAAAAATAGGGTTGAAAAAACCCCTTAAAATTTAAAATTGTTGAAAATTTTTAATTTTAAGGGGTTTTTTGTGATTGGTGAAAAAGTTGTAAAAAATTTTCAAATGTCTGGTGTTTTTTTTTGATATGTAAAATTTTAAATGGTTTGAGGTCTTAAATTAGGCTGTTTAAAAATACACCTTAAAATTTTGTTTTTATGGAAAAATATAAAAAAATGGTGTGATTTTAAACCAAGGTTTGGTTTTGGGGTTGGGAGGGGATGGTGTAATGATTGGAGGTATGAAAGGGGCCTAATTAATTCCCGAAATTTGGAGTGATTCTACTTTTTCCCGCAAGTGTTGGGGGAGGAGTGTGGTGCTGTTTATCGTGACTATATGGAATGTTTCCGGAAAGGCAGGGGAATAAAATAAGCTAATCTTGGGATTTTTTGTGTGAAGATTGAAAAATCCAATAGCAAGAGGGTGAGTTTTTAGAAATACCAAGGAGGAACCGTAAGAGGGGAGTTTCCTAGGTTGGGACATCGGAAATTTTTCCGATGTACAGAACTTGAGAACCATAGAGGATATAAAAAAACCTGCCTTTTTGGGGCAGGTTTTCTAAACAATAGTGGAATCTTTATTGTTTTTGCTGAAGTAAGGCGAATTCTTTTGCAAAATAGGTCAGGATGATGTTTGCTCCAGCCCTTTTCATGCTGAGCAGGGATTCAGCCATAACTTTTTCCCCGTCAAGCCATCCTTTTTGCTGAGCAGCTTTGATCATAGAGTATTCCCCGCTGACATTATAGGCTGCTATGGGGAGGTAAGTGTTTTCTTTCAAGGTTCTGATTACGTCTAAATAAGACATAGCAGGTTTTACCATTAAGAAGTCTGCTCCTTCCTTTTCATCCAGGTCTGCTTCCAGCAGGGCTTCTTGCAGGTTGGCAGGATCCATTTGGTAGGTTTTTTTATCTCCTGCTTTTGGGGCAGAATCAAGGGCATCCCTGAATGGGTTGTAAAATGCGCTTGCGTATTTGGCAGTGTAGGACATTATGGAAACCTCCTTATAGTTGTTTTGGTCCAGAATGTTTCTAATAAACCCAACCCTGCCGTCCATCATGTCCGACGGTCCTATTATATCAGCCCCGGCTTGCGCCTGGGCCATAGCCATCTTTCCCAGGATCTCCAGGGTTTCATCATTTAATATTTCACCATCTTCCACCAAGCCATCATGGCCATCCGAGCTGTAGGGGTCCATGGCGACATCTGTCATCACACAAATATCAGGAAAAGTGCTTTTGATCTTTTGAATAGCTTTTAAATAAAAAGTTTCAGGGTTATAGCTTTCTGTTGCGAATTTATCCTTTTTACTTTCAGGGTAGGCTGGAAATATATCAAATGCTTTAATTCCTAATCGAATGCAGGATTCGATTTCCTTCAGCATTAGGTCAAGGGAATATCTGTAAATCCCAGGCATGGAGCTTACCTCAACTTTTTGGTTGCTTCCTTCTATCAGGAAAAGCGGGAAAATAAGGTCTTTGACGGATAAGTTGGTTTCTTCCACCATACTGCGGATAACCGCAGATTTCCGATTTCTTCTTGGTCTTCTATTCATGGTTCCAAATGGTCGATTTTGGTAATGAAAGCTCAAAGGTAATAAAAAAGGAGGCGATTGTTCTGATCTTGAAGATTTCAGACTGGGTTGGTATAGGTAAGTAAATGCAAATTTTTAAAGAAAACCTGATGGAGAATCTTAAAAGTCGGAAAGAGGATTTTAGAATCAAAAAATCCCCTATCTCATTGATGAAATAGGGGATCTGTGAAAGGTCTATTACTTTTTAAAACCGGATATAGCTTTTTCAATAATATCACAACAATCGTGAACTTGTTCTTCTGTTATTATTAAAGGAGGCGCAAACCTGATTATATTTCCATGGGTAGGTTTGGCCAGTAGTCCATGATCTCTTAAGGCAATACAAATATCCCAGGCAGTGGTGCTTTCCGGGCTGTCATTAATTAATATTGCGTTCAATAAGCCTTTTCCTCTTACCAATTTAACCCAATCGGATTTGTCCGCCAGGTTTTGCATACGTTCCCTAAAGAGTTTACCCATTTTATCCGCATTCTCTGCAAGTTTTTCATCTCTAACGACATTCAGTGCCGCCATAGCAACACGGGTACCTAGCGGGTTCCCTCCAAAGGTGGAGCCATGCTGGCCGGGTTGGATGACCTCCATAATAGGGGTGTCTGCCAATACTGCAGAAACCGGATAAAAACCGCCAGAAATAGCTTTTCCAAGAACTAGCATATCGGGTTTTACATCTTCATGGTTACAGGCGAGAAGTTTTCCTGTTCTGGCAATTCCAGTTTGGATTTCGTCGGCTATAAAAATGGTATTGTATTTTTTGCACAATGCCTGTACCTTTTTTAAGTATCCATCTTGAGGAACGAAAACCCCAGCCTCACCTTGGACAGGTTCGACCAGAAAAGCAGCTACTTTTTCATGATGTTTTTCGAGGGTTTTCTCCAGAGCTTCGGGATCATCATATGGGACAGATATAAAACCTGGTGTGTAAGGTCCAAAATGCTTTCTGGCATTTTCATCATTGGAAAAGGATAGTACCGTAGTGGTCCTTCCGTGGAAATTATTTTCGGCCACAATGACTAAAGCTTCATTTTCGGGGATTCCTTTCTTTTCATACCCCCATTTTCTGGCAATTTTAATAGCAGTTTCAACACCTTCTACACCGGTGTTCATGGGCAGGGTCTTGTCAAAACCAAAATAATCTGACATGAATTTTTCAAAAATGCCCAAGATATCATTGTGAAATGCCCTGGAGGTAAGGGTAAGGATTCCGGCTTGTTCTACCAAGGCTTCTTTGATCCGTGGATGGCAATGCCCTTGGTTTACTGCTGAATAGGAGGAAAGAAAGTCGTAATACTTTTTGCCTTCCACATCCCAGACATGAACCCCTTCCCCTTTGGTCAGTACCACAGGGAGCGGGTGGTAGTTATGGGCGCCAAATTTTTTTTCCAGATCGATAGCCTGTTGGCTGGATGTTATTGATTCCATCATAAGCTTTTTTGTTTTATAATTGTGTTATATTGGGCTTTGCCCCAAGGGTCTCTAACAAATATAATAAAAGGCCATTGGATATCTGAAGGAAAGGCCAAAAGATCGTGTTTTCGTTTGGGATTGTTTTTGAGGGGCTTTTCTTCACGCTCAGGAATATGAATTACAACTATTTAGCCAATTATTTTGTTTGGCATCTTTGGTTATTTCTGAAAACTTGCGATATTTGCAAACTCAATTAGAAAAACGTCTTTAAAAATTACGATCATATATCATGGCAAAAGTTTGTGACATCACCGGTAAGAGACCTCGAGTAGGTAATAATGTATCGCATGCGAACAACAAGACCAAGCGTAAGTTTTATCCTAACCTGCATAAGAAAAGTTTTTACGTGCCAGAAAAGGATGCTTGGATCACGTTGAAGGTATCCTCAAAGGCATTGAGAACTATCAATAAAAAAGGCATCAGTGCTGTATTGAAAGAAGCTCAGGCAGAAGGACATATTATCATTAAGTAATTTTCCGGATCAATAAATAGATAGAGCGATGGCTAAGAAAGGTAACAGAGTGCAAGTGATTTTGGAATGTACCGAGCATAAAAGCAGTGGTGTTCCAGGAACTTCAAGATATATCACGACTAAAAACCGAAAAAATACTACTGAGCGATTGGAATTGAAGAAATACAATCCTATCCTGAAGAAAGTAACGGTTCATAAGGAAATTAAATAATTTTAAGGATACGTGTCGGGCCTTTTGGTTTGACCATAAAACCTCAAAGATATGGCGAAAAAAGTAGTAGCAACCCTGAAGAAAGAAGGTGGCGTATCATATGCTAAGGTGATCAAAGCAGTTAAGTCTGAAAAAACCGGTGCATACACTTTCAGAGAAGAAATGGTTCCCACCACTATGGTGCAGGAAACTTTAAAGAAATAATTTGCCTTGCTAAATCGTAATGCATATTGAAAATCCCTCCTGATGCTTTTCGGGAGGGATTTTATGATTATATTCAGGTCTAATTTATAAGCACTATGGGAATTTTTGGATTTTTTTCTAAAGATAAAAAGGAAAGCCTGGATAAAGGCCTCCAAAAAACCAGTGAAAACCTTTTTTCTAAACTTGGAAAAGCTGTTGTCGGCAAATCCAAAGTGGATGATGATGTGCTGGATGAACTTGAGGAGATTTTAATTACTTCTGATGTAGGCGTGGACACTACTCTTAAAATCATCAAGAGGATAGAAGAGCGTGTGGCGAAGGACAAATATGTCAATACCACGGAATTGGATAAAATTTTAAGAGAAGAAATTGTAGGTCTCCTGGAGGAAAGCAATATAAAAGACCTGACCAATTTTGAGCTTCCAGCGGATAAAAAGCCCTATGTGATTATGGTCGTAGGTGTTAATGGCGTGGGAAAAACCACCACCATTGGAAAGTTGGCTCACCAGTTTAAATCTGCGGGGAAATCTGTAGTGTTGGGTGCAGCCGATACTTTTAGGGCTGCTGCAGTAGACCAGTTGTTGCTATGGGGTGAGCGGGTAGATGTACCGGTTATTTCCCATGGCATGAATGCAGATCCCGCCTCAGTGGCATTTGATACAGTGAAGAAGGCAGTGGACATGGAGGCTGATGTGGTTATTGTGGATACTGCAGGAAGGCTGCATACTAAAGTAAACCTAATGAATGAGCTAAGTAAGATTAAAAGGGTGATGCAGAAGTTTATCCCAGAAGCTCCACATGAGATTTTATTGGTGTTGGATGGTTCCACCGGTCAAAATGCTTTTATCCAGGCCAAGGAATTTACTAAGGCAACAGAAATCAATGCTCTGGCCATTACCAAACTGGATGGAACAGCCAAAGGTGGTGTGGTGATAGGGATATCGGACCAATTTAAAATTCCAGTAAAATATATTGGTGTGGGTGAAAAAGTAACCGACCTACAGATTTTTAACCGGGTAGAATTTGTGGACTCACTTTTCAAGCAAAAGCTGTAAAATCATTATTGAATATATTTAATCCCCTTGGTTAGCTCCTTGGGGATTTTTTTATTGCATTTTTTTATTCTTCAATCAATTTTTCAAGGCTCATTCAGGAGGATCCAGGACTAAACCTACAGCAAATAAAAAGACGCTGATTCACATCAGCGCCCTTTTTAAAAGTAAAGCAAGGAGTTGAAAAAATTATCGTTTGCTGTACGTGTTTCAAAAGTATCAATTTATATATCGGCTGTTGAATTGGGTTGGTTATGAATAATTTAAATCCATGTTTTGGTATTAATGTTTTGATAATATTAAAATAGCCAAGGGGATTGTATTTGTTTGCATTCAATAGATTATGAGTTAAGGTACAATTAAGGCCTTTTTTGGGGTTGGCTATTCTTTGGGTGGAGTACTTATTCTTTAATGGCTTAAGCTTTCCATTAAATTTCTGTACTTTTGCAGCAAAGCAGAAAAGATTTGAAGGCGAGAACATTAAAAAAAGACAAGGTTAATATCATCACTATGGGATGCTCCAAAAATCTGGTGGATTCTGAAGTGATGTTGACCCAACTTAAGGGAAATGGAGTTGAAGTTTCCCATGAATCCCAGCAGCAGGATAACAATATAGTGATCATCAATACCTGTGGCTTTATAGATAATGCCAAACAGGAGTCAATAGATACTATTTTGCAGTATGCCGATGCCAAAGAAAAAGGGCTGGTGGAGAAGGTTTATGTGACGGGATGTCTTTCACAGAGGTATAAGGATGACCTGGAAAAGGAAATCCCCCAGGTGGATGCTTTCTTTGGAACCAGGGATTTGCCTGCTTTGCTTAAAAAGTTTAAGGCAGACTATAAACATGAGTTGGTGGGTGAAAGGCTGTTGAGCCATCCTTCCCATTATGCTTATATGAAAATCTCAGAAGGTTGTGATAGACCTTGTTCTTTCTGTGCGATTCCTTTGATGAGGGGTGGGCATGTTTCCAAGCCCATTGAGGAATTGGTGAAAGAGGCAGAACATAAAGCTGCAAATGGTACTAAAGAATTATTGTTGATTGCGCAGGATTCTACTTATTACGGCTTAGATATCTATAAACAACGAAGGTTGGCAGACCTTATGCAAGCCTTAGGTGATGTCAATGGTATTGATTGGGTGCGCTTGCATTATGCTTACCCTACCGGCTTTCCGATGGATATTTTAGACGTCATGGCGGATCATCCAAATATTTGCAAATATCTGGATATTCCTTTACAACATGGCTCTAGTGATGTGCTGAAGATCATGAGAAGGGGCACTACGAGAGAAAAACAAGAAGAGTTGATTCATAAAATTCGGGAAAAGGTTCCGGGCATTGCTATCCGGACCACACTGATTACTGGACATCCCGGAGAAGGGGAAAAAGAATTTCAGGAAATGGTTGATTTTGTGGAGCGGATGAAGTTTGAGCGGATGGGGGTATTTACCTACTCCCATGAGGAGGATACCCATGCCTATCAAATGGATGATCATGTTTCCGAAGAAGAGAAGCAGGAAAGGGCTAATCACCTGATGGATATCCAAGAACAAATTTCCTTTGATTTAAACCAAGAAAAGGTTGGCAAGACCTTCAAAGTCCTAATAGATAAAAAGGAGAATGGCTACTTTGTAGGAAGGACCGAGTTTGATTCTGTGGATGTTGATAATGAGGTGTTGGTGGATGCTTCTCAACATTATTGCCGGGTTGGTGACTTTGTGCAGGTAAAAGTCAATGAAGCAACTGAGTTTGATCTATATGGAGATGTGGTGGGTTAAAATAAGCTTGATTTTTTTCTAAGGTTTATCCATTTTAAAATCCAAAAAAATAAAAGGCCGGTATTGTTACCGGCCTTTTATTTTTTTGTAATTTTACTTAGATGTTTTTACATTAAAAGGTTTGCTGGGGAATAAAAGAGTTTGATTTTTTGGGGAATAAATTTTCCTATTGCTTAGTTAAAAATTTGTCCCCTTAGGGGTTTTGCATTGATCCCGGGAGAGGCTTTCAAATGGAGAAATGAAAAAGTTAATAATTTACCATATTGTAGCCATACTGCCTATGATGATCGTGATGCAACTTTTTGTATTTGATTACATTGATTGGATCAATTTTTCTGAGATGTTTTTTATTTATTTCTTTATTTACCGTCCAGTAGTGGATTATAAAAGACTAAAATCAAAAGGTCTGGTCAATTGGAAACAGTATGTCAGGACCTGGGGGTTTATCCGGTTCAAATACTATCAGGAATTATTGTTTGAAAAATAAGGGGATATATTGAAATGAAGCATTAATTCCTAATTTTACGATTAAAAGTTTTCATCCTCATTCTTTGATTTAAATTACTCCCATCCAAAATGAGAGTACCTGATTTTTCATAATCCACTAAATTCATAGAGATTTCAGTCCCTAATATGATGGGTTGTTTTTCCTTTCCCTCCAAACTCCCTATTTTTAGCCTTTCAAAAAACAGGAAGTAAAAATGAACGTACTGGAAGTTACCAGTCCTGCGCAAGCCAAGGAATTTTTGGATATGGCAGTGCGCCTTTATAAGGATGAAAAAAATTGGATCCGGCCTTTGGATGAGGATATTGAGGGACTTTTTCATCCAGAAAAAAACAAGCTTTTTAGAAAAGGGGCCAAAGCCAAAAGGTGGTTGCTGAAAAACGATAAAAATAAAACCATAGGAAGGGTTGCCGCATTTACCAATCCCAAATGGAAGGATAAACAGCCCACAGGTGGCATGGGCTTTTTTGAATGTGTTAATGATCAGGAAGCTGCCTTTTTGCTTTTTGATACGGCAAAAGCCTGGTTAGAGGAACAGGGGATGGAAGCCATGGATGGCCCCATTAACTTTGGTGAAAGGGATAAATGGTGGGGGCTTCTCGTGGAGGGCTTTACCCCTCCAAATTATAATATGAATTGGAACTTCCGGTATTACAAGGACTTATTTGAAAACTATGGCTTCCAAGTTTACTTTAAGCAATTTACCTATATGCGGTATGTGAAAGAGTCAAAATTTGACCCCAAGTTTCACAAAAGAGCCGATCTTACCATTAATGATCCGGATTATACCTATCGCTATCTGAAAAAAACTGAATTAGAGTCCAAATTCCCCGAATACTTTGTTGCCGTTTACAATAAAGCTTGGGCAAAGCATATGGGTAAGTCTCTATCTATCCGGGAGGCCCAAATGATGCTCAAAAAGCTAAAGCCCGTAGTGGACCCCAGGTTGATCTATTTTGGGTTTTATAAAGGAGAACCCATCAGCTTCTTTATTTCCATCCCCGAGCTCAACCAGATTTTCAGAAAAGTAAATGGCAAATTAGATATATGGGGAAAATTGAAATTCCTTTATTATAAAAACTTCAATCCACCCAATAAAATGCTGGGGTTGGTTTTTGGTGTGGTACCAGATCATCAGGGCAAAGGGGTGGAAAGTGCCATGGTAAAAAAATATTACGAAATGGCCAAGCTTCCCAATTTCAATTATGAAACCATTGAGATGAATTGGATCGGGGATTTTAGTCCCAAGATGATGCGGGTATGTGAGCAACTTAATGCAAGCATTTACAAAACCCACCATACTTACAGGTATTTGTTTGATAGGGAAAAGCCATTTGAAAGGCACAGAATATTTGAGTAAATAATCACCTTTTTTTAATTAGGCGAAAAAAATCGCTCGAAAATAGATAATCATGAAAAAGAAATACAATGTCGTGGGCATGGGCAATGCTCTTGTAGATATGGAATTTGAGGTAAGTGATGAATTCCTTTCCTCCAATCAAGTGGAAAAGGGCTTGATGACTTTGGTGGATGAAGATCGTCAGAAATCCTTAATGCAGGTTATCAATACCGAAGAGGTCAAAAAGCAATGTGGAGGTTCTGCTGCCAATACGGTTATTGCAGTGAGTCAGTTTGGAGGAAAAGCCTATTATAATTGCAAAGTAGCCAATGATGCCATGGGGCATTTTTTTCTTGAAGACCTGAAAGAAGCTGGTGTTGACCATCATTTGGATATAGATAAACTGGAAGCTGGTACCACAGGAAAATGCCTGGTCATGGTTACAAAAGACGCGGAAAGGACCATGAACACTTTTTTGGGGATTACCCAGGATTTTTCTGTTCAAGACCTGAATGAATCTGTTATCAATGATGCAGAATTCCTATATATTGAGGGGTATTTGGTGACTTCTCCCAATGGAAGAGCAGCTATGGTGGAGGCCAAGAAAAAGGCAGAACAGCAGGGAACAAAAGTGGCCTTGACTTTTTCCGATCCAGCCATGGTAAAATATTTCAAAGAAGGCTTTGATGAAGTGATTGGGGCAAGTGTTGATTTGCTTTTTTCAAATGAGGAGGAAGCAATGCTTTACACAGGCAAGGATAATATTTTAGAAGCCAGAGAGGAACTGAAAAAGGTGGCCCGTCATTTTGTCATTACCCAAGGTAAAAATGGGGCCATGATCTATGATGGGGATACCTTCATAGATATAGAGCCATATAAAACTACCGCTATTGACAGCAATGGAGCTGGTGATATGTTTGCTGGAGCTTTCCTTTATGGGATTACCAATGGCCATACCTATGCTTCCAGTGGAAAATTAGCTAGCTTGGCCTCCTCGAAGATTGTAAGCCAGTTTGGTCCAAGGTTGCATTGGCATGAAGCGAAAGAGATATTGGACAGGCTGGTGCCAGAACTTTAATATTATTGGCCTTTTGGTTGGGACAGACAGCCAAAAGGCCTTTTTTAAAATTTAACTCCCAGCTCAAAAGCCATTTTTATCAGTTCCTGGGTTTTATTACAATCCAGTTTTTGAAAGATGTTTTTCTTGTGTTTTTTGACGGTTTCTTCTGAGATAAAAAGTTCTTCACTGATATTGGCCACAGACTGCCCTTCGGTAAGTAGTGAGAAAATTTCCAATTCTCTTTTTGTCAAAGATTCCAGTTTGAGCATGGGGGATTGCGGAAATTGATCCACTCCTTCTTCCGGCAACATCAGGGTTAGGGCATGTAAAGGCTGATTATCTTTAGTCCTGGTGATGGTTTTGGTACTCCCTACCATTATTTTCCAGCTCCCATCTGCCGCTTTTAACTTATAAGTAAGATCCAGAAAACCTTTTTGATTTTTATTGAAAAAGGTCAAACTCCGAAAAAGAGTAGGGTAATAAGAGGGGTGTATGGTTTTGAGATAATACAAATAGTCCATCCCTCTTAAAAATTGATGATTAAACCCATAAAATTTTCTGGTTACTTCATTGATGAAAATGGGCCGGTAATTCCCAATGTCATGTAGGGTGATTAAATCATTTACCTGATTGCAATGATCGGCCAACTCTTCATAATCAAGTTGGTCCTTGTAAATGATTCTTTTTTGTTTTAGTTCGCCAATAAGTTGGTCCAGCCTTCTGTGAATCATGGGTGGTTTGATAGATATTGGCCAATTTATAAATATTAAGCTTTCCAATAAAAAAATAGGAGAAAGGAAAATGGTTTCAGTTGTAAAAATATTGGAAAGGTATTTTAATAAAGTAAGGAGTCAGGAGAATTTTGGTCGATTAGAACTGTACCATGGAAAAAAGAAAGGTAAACACAAAAACTGGGTTTACCTTTCCTACAATGTTAATTTAATTGATAAGGCCCATCCTATGCAGTTTCTCCATGTTGGGAAACATCTAGGCCTACTTCTTCATATTCATCTCTGACCCTCAGAGTGACAAATTTATTGAGTATAAAGAAGATCAAATAAGCCACTACGAAGGAAAATACGGATACCCCAATCAAAACTACCATGTGGGAACCAAATACGGACCAGCCTCCATGAAGTAAGCTTGATCCTTCTTGATGGGCAAAAATAGCAGTTAGGATCATCCCGGTAATTCCTCCTACACCGTGACAAGCAAATACATCCAAAGTGTCATCCATTTGCTTCAAAGATTTTAAATTAACTGCCAAATTAGAGATGATGGCACCAATAAACCCGAAAAACATGCTTTCAGGAATGGTAATAAATCCTGCAGCAGGTGTGATGACTACCAGTCCAACCACCGCTCCAATACAGGCGCCCATGGCAGAAATCTTCCGTCCCTGTATTCTGTCAAAAAATACCCAAGTCATCATGGCTGTAGCTGAACTGATGGTTGTTGTAGCAAAAGCAATGGCTGCAGTGCTATCTGCTGCTAATGAAGAGCCAGCGTTAAAGCCAAACCATCCAAACCATAACATCCCTGTCCCTAGCATAACATATGTGATATTGGAAGGAGCATGGTGTTGATTTTTTCGTTTGCCGATAAACATGGCTCCTGCCAGGGAGGCTAATCCGGCACTGATATGTACTACAGTCCCTCCTGCAAAATCCAATACCCCAAAATAGGAGCCTATTAGTCCGTTAGGATGCCAAACCATGTGACACAAGGGGGCGTATACCAGAACAACAAAGATCCCTATGAAAAACACATAGCCAATAAACCTTACACGCTCAGCAAATGAACCGGTAATAATGGCTGGAGTGATGACTGCAAATTTCATTTGGAACAAGGCAAACATGACAAAAGGAATGGTACTGGCAATGGAAATATGAGGTAGGTTTCCAACCTGGTCAAAAAACATATATTGGAAAGGATTGCCAATAACTCCATAAAGGGTTCCATCTATTTCAATGCCGATAGGATCTCCAAAGGCTAAGCTAAACCCCACTACCGTCCAGACCATGGTAACTACACCAAGGGAAATAAAACTTTGAAGCATGGTGGAGATTAGGTTTTTCTTTCCCACCATTCCCCCATAGAATAAGGATAACCCTGGTGTCATCAGTAGTACCAAACAGGAAGCCGTCAATAACCAGGCAACATCAGCAAAAACAAGATCTTTTTCGGTCCCAAAATTGTCAACTACCGGATGGGCAGTTTTCCAGAATAAACCCAACAAAGAGGCTGCAATTATCGTCCCGAAGGCAACTTTCCACTTTTTCTTCATAGTTTTTTTAATTTGGGCTCAAAAATAAGTCAAATTTCCTGTTTTTTTGAATTTTTTGCGAAAACTCAATATTAGTAAAATTTTTATTATTGAAATGAAAAGTAAATAGCGCTTGAAGGTGGGAGATCCAAGTTGAAAATTTTTTCGTGTTGAACCAATTATGGGCTTCACTAGTGAGTGTTTTCGGGGCATGTAAAAAATGGTCATTCTGGTTGAGGAGCATGACCTTAAAAAATAACAAATTATAAAAAAAGCCTTAATTACTTAAGGCTGACATTGTGGGAATTGAGGGATTCGAACCCCCGACCCTCCCGACTTGGTGGTCGGGATGCTCTGAGCCAACAGAGCTACTTTGAGATCAGACGCTCCAAGAGCTTTCTGCTTTTCCATCCCTTTACTTCCCTTTCCCGTGAATAAGCTAGGTTCTTACTGGAAAACTCCTCCAGATAAACTATTTTCCAATCCTTTGCTTTCCCTGTAAAACCCTTATGGTCACTACAATGTTTTCGAAGTCTTTCCTGGGGATCTTTTCCTGTTTGACCGATATAATATTTATCTAAGGCCGAAGAGTATAATATGTAAAAATAGTACCTCATAAAATAAAAAAAGCCTTAATTACTTAAGGCTGACATTGTGGGAATTGAGGGATTCGAACCCCCGATCCTCCCGACTTGGTGGTCGGGATGCTCTGAGCCAACGGAGCTACTTTGAGATCAGGCGCTCAATGAGCTTTCTGCTTTTCCAGCTTTTTACTTTCCTTTCCCGTAAATAAGCTTGGTTCTTACTGGTAAACTCCTCCAGATAAACTATTTTCCAATCCTTGGCTTTCCCTTTAAAACCCTTATGGTCACTACAATGTTTTCGAAGTCTTTCCTGGGGATCTTTTCCTGTTTGACCGATATAATATTTATCTAAGGCCGAAGAGTATAATATGTAAAAATAGTACCTCATAAAATAAAAAAAGCCTTAATTACTTAAGGCTGACATTGTGGGAATTGAGGGATTCGAACCCCCGACCCTCTGCTTGTAAGGCAGATGCTCTGAACCAACTGAGCTAAATTCCCTTTTTTTATCTCTGAATTCTAACTCTCAACTTTTCATTTACTAATAAGAAAAATCCCCAGAGTTATTAAATTTTTTTGAAATCACCTTTTGTGATATCTTTGTGGGAATTGAGGGATTCGAACCCCCGACCCTCTGCTTGTAAGGCAGATGCTCTGAACCAACTGAGCTAAATTCCCATGTTTTGATAACCTTTTGTTATCTAATTGGATTGCAAAGGTAGTTTTAAAATTAATAGGTGCAAACATTAGGGGTGAAAAAATTTCACCCCTAATGGTAACTTATTGATAATGAATAATAAAATTATGCTTGGGTATTTCCGGTTTGTTATTTGTTAAATGTCAAATCGAATCCCTTGAGCTAAGGGTAATTGAGTGCTATAATTTATTGTGGTGGTTTGCCGTCTCATATAGGCTTTCCAGGCATCTGAGCCTGACTCACGGCCTCCGCCTGTTTCTTTTTCCCCACCAAAAGCTCCGCCAATTTCTGCTCCAGAAGTCCCGATATTGACATTGGCAATTCCGCAGTCTGAACCTATTGCTGATAAAAACTGCTCGGTTTCCCGCAAGTTGGTTGACATTATTGCAGAAGACAAACCCTGTGGTACATCGTTTTGGAAAGCTATTGCTTCCTCAAGGGTTTTGTATTTGATCAGGTATAAAATAGGGGCAAAGGTTTCTTCCTGAACAATCTGAAAATGATTTTCAACTTCATAAATGCAAGGCTTTACATAGCAACCAGACTGAAAGCCATTTCCTTCTAAAATGCCCCCGGGCACCAGTTCCTTTCCTCCTTCAGCATGAATTCGCTCAATCGCTGAAAGATATGCTTCCACTGCCTTTTTGTCTATCAAGGGGCCAACATGATTTTTTTCATCCAACGGGTTGCCAATTACCAGCTTCTCATAAGCTGAAGACAACCTTTCCTTTACTTCATTATAAACATTTTCCTGAACAATTAGCCTTCTGGTTGTGGTGCAGCGCTGCCCCGCTGTACCAACTGCTCCAAAAAGGGCACCTCGAATCGCCACTTCCAAATCGGCATGTTCAGAGATAATGATAGCATTATTGCCTCCCAACTCCAACAAAGCCTTTCCAAGCCTGCTTCCTACAGCCTCTCCAACCTGCCTTCCCATTCTTGTAGATCCCGTTGCGGAGATCAATGGTACTCTGGGGTCTTCGGCCAAAAAGCCTCCTACAGAATAATTGCCTGTTATTACAGATGATATCCCTTCAGGAAGTTCATTTGCTTTAAACACTTCTGCAACGATATTTTGACAGGCAAGAGCAGTTAAAGTGGTCTTTTCTGAAGGTTTCCAAACACAAACATCGCCACATACCCAGGCAATCATGACATTCCAGGACCAAACAGCTACCGGAAAGTTAAAGGCTGAAATAACTCCTATGACCCCCAAGGGATGCCATTGCTCGTACATTCGGTGCCCCGGGCGTTCAGAATGCATGCTTAGGCCATAAAGCTGACGACTGAGCCCTACCGCAAAATCACATATATCTATCATCTCCTGAACTTCTCCAAGCCCTTCCTGATAAGACTTTCCCATTTCATAGGACACCAATTTCCCCAAGTCAGCTTTCCTTTCCCTGAGCGCTTCCCCAATTTGCCGGACTACTTCTCCCCTTTGAGGGGCCGGGACCATTCTCCACACCTTAAATCCTTCATTTGCTTCATGCATAACTCTTTCATAAGCCTCCCGGTTGGTGATTTGAATTGTGCCTATTTCACTTCCATCTACTGGAGAGTAACTTTTAATAAGCTCACCCCCTGTATCTACCCAGTGTGATCCGGTAGAAGTTCCCAGATTTTCATCCTTGATGCCCAGCCTCTTAAGAGCATCTTTAATTCCATAATTATCTGACATGGGTTTATTTAATTTTTCTCTATGATTAGCCTAGATCAAAACTAACAAAAAAAAAGACCATCCAAAACGGATGGTCTTTTTAACACATACATAAACCAACTAAACACTAAAATCAATTATCCAACGTAATCTCAAAATAAGAGCGTTGCCCGTTTGGATAAATTCCTAATACCATAATCTCCTTTCCTTTCGCATTTGAAAGTGCTTTTTTAAGGTCTTTGGCACTTAATATTTTCTCTCTTCCAACATAGGTAATGATAAAACCTTCCCTGGCTCCGGCTTCTTTCCATTTATCATTATCCACTTCAATAATAACTGCTCCGCCATCCAGATTTAACCTTTGTTTTATACCAACTTCTAAATCTTCAAAGGTTACAGATTCGAAATCGGCCGTTTCAGGTTCCTCTCGTTTTACAACCTTTGTCGTTCCTGAAATATTTTTTAAGGTTGCCTTAACAACATGCTCTTTTCCGTTCCTCAAGAACTTCACCTCAACCTGATCTCCGGGTCTTTTTCTTGCCACCAATTCTTGTAGTCTGGATACCGAATTGGTTTCTTTTCCATCCACACCGATAATAATGTCTCCAGATTCCAATCCTGCTTCTTCGCCTCCACTACCTTCATTTACTTCAGCTACATAAACGCCTTGTGAGACTGAGAAATCTTTATCCAAATAATCTTCTAATTCTGGACTGATATCTTGAATTTGAATTCCCAACAGGCCTCTTTGAACTGCTCCGTATTCCAGTAGATCATCCATAACCTTTTTTACAATAGAACTGGGGACCGCAAATGCATAACCATTAAACGTTCCGGTTTGACTCGCAATAGCCGTATTGATCCCAATTAATTCTCCAGCCAAATTTACCAATGCCCCACCGGAATTTCCCCGGTTTACTACGGCATCGGTCTGGATGAAGGATTCAATTTGAAGGTTGTTGTTGCTTTCGCTCCTTAAAATCCCAATATTTCTGGCCTTTGCACTTACAATTCCTGCAGTTACCGTTGAGGTAAGGTCAAATGGATTACCCACTGCCAATACCCATTCCCCAACTTTGGTTTTATCTGAATCTCCAAATGGAACAAAAGGTAGTTTTTCAGCTTCAATTTTCAATAATGCCAAATCTGTTGTAGGATCAGTACCAATTATTTTTGCTCTGTACCTGGTATTGTCATGAAGGGTGACGCTGATTTCCTTTGCATTTTCTATGACGTGGTTATTGGTGACTATATATCCGTCTTTAGAAATGATTACTCCGGAACCAGAGCTTCTACCTTCCCGCATGGGACCCTGCCCATCCCTGTCAGGATAACGAAAATCAAAAAATTCTTCAAGGGGATTTCCTCCTCTTCTTCCTTCCGGAATAGTAACAGTGCTTCTAATATGAACTACTGCCGGGGTTACCTGTGATGCCGAAGCAACAAAATTAATCCCATCAGGAATGTTAAAATTGTCGTTGTTCAGCCAATTGACAAAACTAGTATTTTGCTTTTCCTCAAAATTGGCGACCTTTTCTGAGGGTGTCAGTAAACTTACCCCCGCTAAAGCCACTAGCCCGCCAATCACAGAGGCTAATAGGATGCTTAGTAAGAATTGCTTTTTATTCATTTTTCTCCTTTAGTTTTAGTGTTGTACTTTCGATACACGTAATTTAATTAATCGAGTTTCCAATTATCAAGCTAACATTTACCAGATAATGGTCTTTTAACACCTTTTAACAGTAAATTCGCCCATTTACCTATTTTCCTCTCCTGATAGGGTGGCCCATGCATAAATTACTCGCCTGTATTTATAACTAGGAAAAAGAAAAGTGGGTTTCCCCACTTTTCATTTATTTTACTTCAATCATTGATTTTGAAACTTTTTTTTCAATTTTGGGAAGTGAAATGGTCAATATACCGTTTTCATATTGGGCAGAAATATTTTCAGCTGCGATATCTTCCGGCAAATAGAAAGACCTGCTAAACGCTCCATATTGGCTTTCCAGGCTATGGAAATTCTTGCCTTCTTTTTTTTCTTCTTTTTTACGCTCACCAGATACGGTCAATTTTCCGTCCTCCAAATCAATTTTAAAATCCTCTTTCTTAACCCCTGGAACTGAAAGGGCTATTTCATAATTTTTTTCATCTTCGGAGATATCCACTGAAGGTGTAAATCTCGGATGATCTGAATGAACTGTATCATTGAAGACACGATCTAACAATCCGCTGAAAGTAGAAGGATACTGTGGTTCTAATTGATTATATCTTACTAGTTTCATAATGTTATAAATTTTTTAGGTTTTACTTTAATTTTGATCTTTTTCTCTTTCACATACAATTTCGTACCAAAACCAAAAACCAAACTTTTTAAGTCATTTTGTCATATAATGCATCCAAAACAATAAAAAACAAGTCGTTTTGTCATTTATATTGGAGGTAGAGGTTGTTTTTTACCTGCCAAAGAGCTTGCAGTAAATCATTTGTTAAATTCAAATCAACCAATAATTGAAAACTGGAAATACGTACTTAAATTGTCCCCAAAAACACTAACTTATTATTTTTAATCTTTTAGCGAATCACCCGTTTTGTCAATATGGAAAAAATAACAAAGCACATTCTCCTGTTTATTAACATAACCCTTTTTTGTATTTCCATTCCTCAAGGGGGGGGTGCTGCTCAAATCCTGCCTGATTTAAAATCAGCTGATTCTCTTTTAATGAATTCAAAAAAAGATACAATTGATAAGAATGAAGAGAATAATACTTCTACCAATTTGATCTACGAAATAGAGCGGTATATAATTGATTTGAATCATCTTATTACCGTTTTGGAGAGGGGGCTTGATACTACAGATATTAGTTCTAATCTCCCGGAAGCTGCAAACACCATTCAGTTTGTCCGGCAAAAACTTAAAAGGGATCAAAGTCCAATTAACCTCCGATACTTAAGTGCCTTAAGTGATTTGTCTGATAATATCAGGGTTCAAATCAAGTCATGGAAAAAAGATATTGATGAAAGAGGTTTTGAGATAAAAACAGCATATGACTCCCTAGCTCAAATAAAACGGGAACTTACCCCTCAGATTTCTGAGGGGGATACCACTTTTATTCCAGAGTTCCAGAAGCAGGTAGATAACCTTCAAGATAAGTGGCAAACAGCTGATAGTCTATATAGGGTCAAATACCGTCAGGTTAGCTCCTTTCAAAGTCAATTATCTCGAACAATTGTTGAGATTGGAGATTTTAGGGATGAAATACAGGAGAGGAGACGGCTATTAGAAAGGAAGCTTTTTCAAAAAGAAAACAATTACCTCTGGGAAAAGGGGAGCGACCCAAAAGAGGAACAGGGGCTGGGTCAGGTGATTTCCCGGTCCTTGAAACTGAATGAAATCATCCTTAAAGGGTTCATTCAGCTTCATTGGCCGGCACATATTTGGGTCCTAGCTTTTAGCGCCATTCTTCTTTTTTGGTACAAATATATGCTCAAGCATATAAAATCAGAAAAGGAATTTTCAGATATTATTTTGCACAGGGTTCAATTTATCCCCAAAAAAACAATTACCTCAGCTTTAATAGTGGTCTTCTCGGTTGCTCCGTTTTTCTATCGCTCTCCTCCTGTGGTTTTTACTACCTCTATTTTATTTATTACTGTACTTTTGACTACTTATTTGATCCATAAAAATATAGATAAAAAACTTTTTACATCCTGGATTATTTTTGTGGTCATTTTCACCATTTATTGCATTAGTAATCTATATGTTGAAATCGCATTCCAGGAGAGGTATATCCTTTTATTTACTTCCGTAATTGGAATTCTGCTTGGGGTTTTCACCTTAAAAACCATTCGGAAGACTCCTAAAAAAAATCCGAATTACCTTCACTTGCTGATTAAATTTTTCTTACTAATTCAGAGCTTTTCCCTGGTGGCTAACATCCTTGGAAGGTATAGTTTATCCAAAATTCTTGGGGTTGCGGGTATAACCAGTCTGATGCAGGCCATTAGTTTGTACATGTTTGTCAAAGTCATTATGGAGGCGTTGTACTTGCAGGTAGAAATGAGTAAAAAGAACAAGAGCCATTATACCGCCTATTTTGATTTCCAAAACATCAAAGAAAGAGTCCAAACCCTTTTTATTGGAATTTCACTGATTATTTGGGCTTACTTTTTGGCTTTTAATCTGAGTGTTTATGATTTTCTGTATAATAATGCAGTTGAATTTTTGATGGAACCCAGGACCTTGGGTGGTAATACCTTTAATTTTGGCAGTGTTCTTATTTTTATTTTGGTGATCTGGATTTCCTTTTTCCTGGCCAAATACATCGCTTATTTTGCGGAAATCAAAGACCAGCAAAAGGCAGGGAGTAGGAAGCAAAGGCTTGGTTCATCAGTCCTGCTTATCCGCCTTGCGGTATTAATGGTTGGTTTTCTTTTTGCCCTGACCGCCTCCGGAATTCCATTGGATAAAGTGGCTATAGTAGTGGGGGCTCTCTCTGTAGGTATCGGTTTTGGTCTGCAGACCATTGTCAATAATTTGGTGTCAGGGGTGATTCTTGCTTTTGAGCGACCTATCCAGATTGGGGATGCTATTGAAGTCGGGGGAAGGAGCGGAATGGTGAAAGAAGTCGGTATCCGGTCCAGCAGAATACAAGCTTATGACGGGTCTGAGGTTATCATTCCTAATGGCGATTTGCTTTCCCAGCACTTGATTAACTGGACATTGTCCGACAAGAAGAAAAGGATCGAATTGATTATTGGGGTGGCTTACAGTAGTGATACCAAAAAAGTAGTTGAGGTATTCAAAAAAGTATTGAATCGAGAAAATATTTTAAAATCCCCCGAACCTGAAGTTTATCTCCAAAACTTTGCTGATAGTGCTATTGAATTCAGACTCTTGTTTTGGGTCAGCGATTTTGACACTTGGATTGAGATCAGAGGAGAAGTCATGGGGGAAATCCAGAAAGCATTTGAGGAAGAAGGAATTCAAATTCCATTCCCTCAAAGGGATCTTTATATTAAGACCTTTCCAAAGTTGGACTCCCAGGAAAACAGTGACAGCGACAATCAGGGCGAAAAAAGTTAAAAATTTAACTCTCTGAAATCGAGCCCTCAAAGCATTTAAAGGCGAAAAATATAATATTTTTTCTGGCAACCATTTGGAAAAAAATAAACAACCTGCTATGTTTGCATCACGTTAAACAAACGGATTAACGCAGACAACAAAATTCCTCCTTAGCTCAGTTGGTTAGAGCATCTGACTGTTAATCAGAGGGTCCTTGGTTCGAGCCCAAGAGGAGGAGCAAAAAGCCTTGCAGAAATGCAGGGCTTTTCTTTTTACAGGACTAGTCATTATGGATAATTTTTTTGTTTACATTCTCTACTCCTCTAAAATCGATAAATTTTATGTTGGGAAAACTCAAAATTTAGAAAACAGATTGAATTACCATAACAATCCAAAAAGCAATAAAATATAGACTAAACGGGGAATAGCCTGGGAACTAAGGTGTAAAATCAAATGCCTTAATAGAACGGAAGCGATAAAAATTGAAAAATTCATTAAAACCCAAAAATCCAGAAAAACCATTGATTCTATAATCAAAAATGGATGGAATAAATAAGGGTTGGGGCATCTGATCCCGATACACCGGGAAGGGTCTTTGGTACGCCGGTCCCAAGAAAAAAGATTCGTGAAGCCCAAGAGGAATCCATTGGGACAAAGGAACTAAATTTTTACAAAAAAAGTCCTGACCACAAATCAAGACCTTGTGTGTTATCCTTTTTACAAATATTTTTCTCTTACTTAAATTAATGAAGCCCCAATTTTTCCGAAATGGGAACCTAATG
Source organism: Echinicola jeungdonensis (assembly GCF_030409905.1). Lineage (NCBI taxonomy): Bacteria > Pseudomonadati > Bacteroidota > Cytophagia > Cytophagales > Cyclobacteriaceae > Echinicola > Echinicola jeungdonensis. Next base: position 986,886 of record NZ_JAUFQT010000001.1, on the reverse strand, counting down.
CTAGGATGATGCAAGAAATAACAGCTCCTATACTAATGGCTACAAAAGATTCTTTTCTGGGTAATTTAAAGATATAGGCGGCAATGGTACCCATGTAAACCCCAGTGAAAGGAAGGGGGATCATGACGAATACCATTAGGCCCCAAAAGCCGTATTTTTGGATTTTTTTTCCTACACCATTTTTTGCTCTTCGCATCAACTTTATAGATTGATGCTTGTAGGGTTTGAATTTCCAGAGCCTGGCATCAAAATTATCAATCAGAAAAAGTAATAGTGGGAATACCAATAAGTTGGAGCACAACCCCACAATGAATGCTGTGCCAGGTTGTAACCCGTTGATGATGCCATAAGGTATGCCAACCCGGGATTCCCCAAATGGGGAAATACTCAACAAAAAGGTGTGAAACAGGATGTTTATCAAGGCTTTATTCTTTTATTATTCTACCACGGCACAAATCATACCAAAACAATTTTTTTCGCATTTTGAAGGTTTGTTCTCAGCTTTAACAAAGGGTGCAAAATTAAAGTTTAAAAAAAGGAGAGAAAATATTATCAGATGTTTTATTATGAATAATTTAGTTCAATTGAAAACAATGGTGTCAGGAAATTGAGTGAAACAAATTTGGGAGGTTGTTCTCTTATTGTTGAAAAATCAGGTAAATGAATTTTTAACTGTTTTTCTGATACCAATTAGGTAAGGTGTCTTCGCCTTAGGCTGCCTTGTGAACAAAAATAAATCTAGGTTTAAAATAAAACGCGCAAATGCCCATTACCGTTAAAATAAATCAGTTTTCCCTTCATTAATCTTTATGTAATATTGCAAGAATATTATTTAAAAATGGAGCTTATGAAATATACTTTAGAGAAATCACTGTTATTATTGGTTGCCCTTTGTTTTGGGAGCTTGACTTATGCGCAAAATGTAGAAAACAATAACCAGGGCGATTTTGATGAATTTATGTACCGGCAAGGCTCTTCATTTCGTTCTGCATCGGGTAAGCCCGGGCCGGAATATTGGCAAAACAAAGCTGATTATCAGATTGAAGCCACGTTAAATGATGAGGATCATACTATTGTAGGGAATGTTACCATCCAATATACGAATAATAGTCCCGAGGCTTTGAATTTCGTTTGGTTGCAATTGGAGCAAAATAGATTTACGGAAAACTCAAGAGGGACTTTGACTACCCCTATTCAGGGAAACCGTTACAGTGGAGATACAAATGGTGGTTATTCTTTGTCCAACGTATCAGCTAAAGTCGGTAGAAGAGGAGATGTTTCCGATAAATATCTGATTACTGATACAAGAATGCAGGTCTTTATGGCGGAACCGATTCCAGCCAATGGAGGGGAAGCAACTATTTCAATGAGTTTTGAATACAAAATCCCCATAAAAGGAATGGATAGAATGGGAAGGGTAGAAGTTGAAGATGGAGTTATTTATGCCCTTGCCCAATGGTATCCACGAATGGCAGTTTTTGATGATGTGGAGGGCTGGAATGTAGAGCCATATTTGGGAGCTGGGGAGTTTTATCTTGAGTACGGTAATTTTGATTATAAGATTACAGCCCCTTATGACCATATTGTGGTAGGGTCTGGGCAGCTTCAGAATCCATCTGATGTCCTTACCCGAACTCAGCAAGACAGGTTGGATAAGGCATCAAAAAGTGATACAGCAGTTTATATAGTAAAACCTGAGGAAGTAACCGATTCCACAAAAATGGTTAAACAAGAAGGAAATTTGACTTGGCATTTTAATATAGAAAATGCAAGGGATGTTGCTTTTGCGTCTTCTAAAGCATTTATCTGGGATGCTGCAAAAATAGATTTGCCAAGTGGTAAACAAATTATGGCCCAATCGGTTTATCCTAAAGAGAGTGATGGGGAAGAAGCTTGGTCCCGTTCTACCGAATATAGCAAAGCCTCAGTAGAGCATTATTCTGAAATGTGGTATGAATACCCATACCCAACCGCTATAAATGTAGCAGCAGATATTGGAGGGATGGAATATCCTGGTTTGAATTTTTGCAGCTATGAAAGCAAGGGGGAATCCTTGTGGGGGGTAACTGACCATGAATTTGGCCATAACTGGTTCCCGATGATCGTTGGGTCCAATGAAAGACGTTATCCATGGATGGACGAAGGATTCAATACATTTATTAATCACTATAGTTCTTTGAGATTTAATGAGGGGGAATATGGGTCTGATTTGCACCAGACCAGAAAGTATTTGAAATGGTTTACGAATGAATCCAGAGAGGGGATAGAAACCTATCCGGACGTGGTGGATACCAGGAATTTGGGTATGGTTGCTTATATGAAGCCCGCAATAGGCCTAATTATGCTTAGGGAGTACGTTCTTGGTGAGGAAAGATTTGATAATGCCTTTAAGAGTTATATCGAAACCTGGGCTTACAAACATCCCCAGCCAAGAGACTTTTTTAACCATATAGAAAATGTGGCTGGTGAAAATCTTTCCTGGTTCTGGCAAGGATGGTTCTACGGAAATGAAAATATTGACCTTTCCTTAGCGGCCGTTTACCCATATGGTGGAAATTATTTGATTGCTCTTTCTAATGAGGGAGGAGTGCCCATGCCTGTATTACTGGAAATTACTTTTGAGGATGGTTCTTCGGAAAGAATTACTTTGCCAGTTGAAATTTGGCAACGGGGAGACGAATGGAACCATTTGTATGAAACTGATAAGAAGGTGGTAGGGATTGAAATTGATCCTGACAAAATTTTGCCGGATATTAATATCTCGAATGACAAATGGCCAGCCGCTATTTATACGGAAAATTAAAATAAAGTATTAAACTATTTGTTTTAAAATTTTTCACCACCCTGTCCCACAAGTAGAGGATTGGGTGGTTTTTTTTCATTTTGGCTAAATAGGGCAATCGATTACATTGTTATAAGATGTTTTTTGACACTTATTTTCAATAATATTTTTTTCAATATTAAATTTTTTTAATGAGTGTGATTTTAAATTAAAAATCCGATTATAGGTCTTTATGTTTGTATATTTAAAATAAAGTTTCTTTATTGAATCTGCCGAAAGTTGATTTTGAAAATTTTTTGTGTAATAAAGACACTTAAAAATTGTGGGTCTGAATTTTATTCTCTAATATTAGGTTGTCATTTGATAAAATAATTCCTAGGAAATGAAAGAATAAGGCAGGATATAAGGCCTACGCCTGGTTTTGTAAGATTAAGATTATTAGTAATTTATGGTACCGGATATCTACCGGTTGGTGAGTTGTTCATTAAGAAGTATTTGTTGATAATAAACCCCATTATTATGAGATGTAAAACTTTACAAAGGGGCATGGCTGTGTTTTTTATGTGGTGCTTATTGGTGTCACAGCATGGTTTTGCTCATAATTCCTCCCATTTAAAACCATCCGAAAATTCAAATCTAAGTGCAGGGCACGTTTCAAGTGTAGAAATAGAGGTTTCTGGAACTGTGGTGGATGATTCTGGATTTCCCATTCCAGGTGTTTCGGTTTTGGTAAAAGGGACAACTACTGGTGTGGCTACAGATTTGGACGGGAAATTCTCCCTGACTGTGCCTTCCAGTGAAAGTGTTTTGGTGTTTTCCTACCTGGGTTATGATGACCAAGAGGTAACGGTAGGAAATCAAACAACATTCAATATTACCATGAGGGAAAACTTGAGTGATCTTGGAGAGGTTGTTGTTGTTGGTTATGGTGTTCAGAAAAAAGGAACCATTACTGGTGCTGTTGGTGAAATAGAATCTGAAGACTTGATCAAAACCCCATCGGTAACTACATCAGAAGCTCTTGTAGGTAAAATCCAAGGTGTGACTGCACGTCAAGGTGATGCTCGCCCAGGATCAAGTGCCTCCATCCAAATCCGGAACATGGGGCAACCCTTATTTGTAATTGATGGAATTCCTTCCGATGCGGGCCAGTTTAATAATCTTGGACAACAAGATATCGAGAGTATAACGGTACTTAAAGATGCTTCTGCTGCTATATACGGCATGAGGGCTGCCAACGGTGTGGTTTTGGTGACCACCAAAAAAGGTAAGGCCAACCAAAAAGCAGAAATTAACCTTTCTGGTTATTATGGTTTGCAGAACTTTACCCGCTACCCTCAACCTGCCAATGCCTATCAATTTTTAAGGGCGAATGCAGAGTCAGAGGTGAACCTAGGCGGAACCCCAAGCATCAGTCAGGATGAATTGCAAAAGTGGCAGGAAGGAACTGAGCCGGGGTATAGAAGCTTTGATTATTACGACTTCATCATGAAGCCCAATGTTCCTCAGTATTCTTTAAATGGGAGTGCTGTAGGTGGTTCGGAAAATACTAAATACTATTTCTCCTTAAGCCATTTAAACCAAGATGCGCTTATTGAGGATTATAACTTCCAAAGAACCAACTTCCAGTCCAATATTGATATGACATTGACGGAAGGATTGACTGTAGGTACCCAGTTAAGTGGAAGGGTTGAAAAGAGAGAGCAAGTGGGGGTTCCAGGTCTGGATGATTACTTTAACCCCTTCTTGAGTATCTTTACCATGTGGCCAACCGAAAGACCATATGCCAATGATAATCCCAATTATGTCAATGGGGATGTTCATAATATCAATGTGAATCCTGCAACCTACACCAAGGAAATAACAGGTTATATTGATGAATATTGGAGAGCGATCAAAGGTAACTTTTATGCCAGTTATGATTTTGATAATGGCTTAACCATGAAAGGCACCTATTCCTATAACTATACAACCCTGGACTTTAATGGTTTTGAGTACACCTATGATGCTTATATCTATGATGAGGCTACTGATTCCTATATCACAAGACCAGAATTGGGGAACCAAAACCCTTGGAGAGAGCGTAGGAAGCAAAATATTGTCGATAGGGTTGGGCAATTCCAAATTAACTATAATAAAAATTTTGGAGCTCACAATGTGTCTGCCATTGCTGGTTATGAGCGGTGGGACCAACAGTCCCACCGGATGGTAGTTCATACCGTCCCCCCTAATAATTATATCCCATTAATGTCTTTTGCCGACCAGGATTTATTAATTGATCAGATTTATGAAGAAGCAAGGGAAGGTTATCTTGCCAAGATCAATTATGATTATAAGGAAAAATACCTGGTAGAATTATTGGGTCGTTATGATGGCTCTTTCCTTTTCCCACCGGACGAACGGTTTGGTTTCTTTCCAGGGGTTTCTTTGGGATGGAAGGTGACCGATGAGCCTTTTATGGATAATATCAAGGGCAATGTCCTTTCCGATTTGAAATTCAGGATTTCTTATGGGCAAACCGGGAACGACAGGTTTATCGGCAATAATGAATTTATTGTTGCTCCATTCAGCTATTATGCCGGGTATAATTTTATCCCGGGTGCTGGAGGTAGTTCTGTATTAAATGGAGACTTTGTAGCAGGGGTAGATCCTAGAGGACTACCAGTTACCAATTTGTCTTGGATCACCAATACCAACTTTAATATTGGTTTAGACGCTTACCTGTTTGACCATAAATTGTTTGTTCAAGGAGATGTTTTTGAAAGAAAACGAACAGGGCTTCCTGCTGGTAGATATGATGTGCTTTTACCTGCCGAGGTAGGCTATTCCCTTCCTTCAGAAAACCTTGAATCTGATGCTCATAGGGGTGTTGAAGGTATTGTGACCTACTCTGATAAAGTTGGTGGCATAGACTTTTCTGTAAGTGCCAATGGTACTATTTCAAGGTTGAAAATCATTGATCGCTATAAGCCAAGATTCGGAAATAGTTGGAATAAATATCGTTTTGATCAGGAAGGCCGATGGGCCAATATCAACTGGGGTTATAATATCATCGGAAGATTTGAAAGTGAAGAGCAAATTGAAAATTACCCAGTAAATATTGATGGATTAGGCAATCGAAATGTCCTTCCTGGAGATTTTATCTATGAAGACGTTAATGGTGATGGATTAATCAATGGGCTGGATGAACGTCCAATTGGTTATGCTGAAGGAGCTAACCCGTATGTCAGCTTTGGATTGAACGGTTCCGCTAAATACAAGGGTTTTGAATTGTATTTCAGCTTTGCAGGTGCCTCCATGCAGACTTTTACCCGTAACTGGGAGCTGAGATATCCATTCCAAAATAATGGTAATTCCCCGGAATTTATGTTTGCTGACAGATGGCACAGGGAAGACCTTTATAACCCAGATAGTGAATGGGTAGCTGGTACCTATCCCGCCATTCGAAGATTTGGAGCCGATCACCTTTATAGACATAATGATTTCTGGTTGACTAATGTTAAATACCTGAGATTGAGGAATCTAGAAATTGGTTACCGTGTACCTTCTTCTTTCCTTGACAAGTATGGAATCAATGCATTGAGGGTATATGCTAATGGAACTAATCTTTTCTCCATTGACAATACCAAAGAGTTTGGTGTTGATCCGGAAATTGGTTCAGCCAATGGTCTGGTTTATCCTCAGCAACGTCTGTTTAATTTTGGATTTAGCCTAACCCTATAAAAACCCCGAAATAATGAAACTATTGAAAATAAATATATTGGCGGTACTGCTAGTCGGTTTTGTTATCTCATCATGCCAAGACGATTGGTTAGATCGTGAGCCGCCTAATATCCTTTTGGATGATCAAGTTTGGAATGATGTCGGCCTGGTAACAGGAGTTTTGTCGAATTTTTATGACAGGCTACCTTCCCATACCACACTTACAGGTGGATGGCCGGATTTTGCGGCTTATGATGAAGCCATCTGGTCTGGATATTCTGGAAACGATTTCTTAAATAACCTGGTGACTTATAGTTTTGGCCGTTGGGGACTTTGGGATTACGGGTTGATCCGGGATATCAATTTGTCAATTGACAAGTTGAATAATCTTTCCAACCTGCCAGAGGCCCAAAAGACCCAGTTCATTAGTGAGTTGAGATTTATTAGGGCATATGTGTACTTTGAGCATGTGAAAAGAATGGGGGGGGTGCCAATCATCACTGAGCAATTGATCTATGATTTTGATGGAGATCCTTCTGATCTTCAGTTCCCTAGAAATACGGAAGCTGAAGTCTATGATTTTATTGCAGATGAAGTTGATGCAATAATTCCAACCCTTGGAAATGCCGGTAGTCAAACTCGTGCCAATAGGTTTACCGCATTGGCATTAAAAAGCCGTGCAATGTTATATGCAGCCTCCTTGGCTAAATATAATTCTGCCATGCCATCCCCTATCACCTTACCAGGTGGAGAAGTTGGGATTCCTGCTGGTCGGGCTGATGAATATTTCAATGCCTCACTGGAAGCATCCCGTTCCATCATCCAGGAAGGTGGTTATGATCTTTATAATAACAACCCTGATCTGGGAGCTAACTTCTATGAGTTATTTATTAATAAATCCAATAACCCCGAAGTGATCTGGGCTAAGGATTTCTCCACTGAAGCGGATAAACGTCATGGATTTACCTATGACAATATTGCCAGATCAGTAAGGGAAGATAACCTGGGTTCATCTGCCATTACTCCAGTGTTGAACCTGGTTGAAGATTTTGAATATTTGGATGGTTCCTCAGGTGAACTGGTGACTAGAACTGCAGACGGGTCTGACTTTATCTATTATGATAATGTAGAAGACATCTTTGAAAATAAAGATGCAAGGCTATTTGGAACAGTGGTAACCCCTGGTTCCAACTTCAGAGGACAGGAAGTGTTTATGCAAGCTGGTGTGATGGTTTGGAATGGAAGTAGCTATGACGTGGTAGAATCCAATGGCCTTAATACGGAATATGAGGATGGAGGAATCCTGACTGCTGCAGCTGGCCCCCATAGATCAATTCAAGAAGTTTCCAATACCGGATTTTACTTGAGAAAATATGTGGACAACAGTGCAGGTTCCAGTACCCGTGGAATTGGCAGTGAAGTTTGGTGGGTAAGGTTTAGATTAGGAGAAATATACCTAAATGCTGCGGAAGCTGCTTTTGAATTGGGTGAAACAGCTGAAGCTTTAGAATATATCAATTCCTTAAGGGAGAGAGCAGGTTTTGGTGAAAACAGCTTAACTTCCCTTACCTTGGATCGAATCAGAAATGAAAGAAGGGTGGAGTTAGCTTTTGAAGACCATGTGGTTTGGGATTATAAAAGATGGAGAATTGCCCATCAGGAATGGACAGGAAGTGAACAGGACGACAGCAGTGTAATGTTTGCCCTTTACCCTTATAGGGTAGTCAGACCAGGAGATCCAAGAGATGATCAGTATGTTTTTGTAAAGATGGTGGCGCCGAGGTTTAGGGCTCCTAGATTTTTCCAATTAGGGAATTACTACTCTCTAATTGGCCAGAACCTGATCGATGCTAATCCGAAACTAGTTAGAAACCCATTCCATTAAAATATTGAAATTATGAAGCTGAATATAATAAAATCATGCCTTCTATTGGTCTTGGGGCTTGCTGCAGCCAGTTGCGAGTATGATAATTTCGAAGAACCCAAATCAACCTTAACAGGAAGAATTGTATATGAAGGAGAGCCCATAGGGCTGCGAAGTCAGGGTGTGGAGCTTGAGCTTTGGCAACATGGTTATGAGCTCTTCCAAAAGATTCCAGTTTACGTTGCTCAAGATGGTACATTTTCGGCCAAACTATTTAACGGTGACTATAAATTGACATTTATCCGTGGAAATGGCCCTTGGATGGATAGAACGGATTCCATCGATGTACAAGTTAGTGGAACCCAAATGTTGGACGTAGAGGTAGATCCCTATTACACGATTTCCGAGCCAAGTTATTCTGTGAGTGGAAGTACCATGACAGTAAACTTTACTGTGAATGGGGTAAATACTTCCAGTGATTTGGAATTGGCTGGTATTTACATGGGAAGAACATTGATTACTGATGCAGTAAGAAATGAAGGAGCAGTAATCATTCCTGCTGGTGATATTACACTAGGAACTCCTATGAGTGTTGATGTGGAAATACCAGCAGGTTTGGCAGGAAGAAGTGATGTTTTTGTCCGTGTTGGTGTAAAGACCTTGGGGGTTCAGGAATTGCTGTATTCCCAGGTGGAAAATGTTGATCTTTAATTAATTACTTATCAAAACCTATTAAACAAGGAAATTCAGCGATCTGCAAAGGTGGTTGAATTTCTTTTTTAAGCACGACCCTATGAAAAAATACTTGCTAGGATTTTGGTTTGTTTTGGCTTTTTCAATTTCTGGAGCTCAAAGCCAAACAATTTCGGTACATGACCCTGTAATGACTAAAGAAGGCAATACCTATTATTTGTTTTGCACAGGAAGGGGAATTGCTGTTTGGTCTTCCCAAGATATGGAAAATTGGGAAAGACAACCGGCAGTTTTTAAGGAAGCGCCTGGTTGGGCAAGGGATGTGGTCCCGGATTTTAAAAACCATATTTGGGCACCTGATATTTCCTATCACAATGGAAGTTATTACCTGTATTACTCTATTTCAAGTTTTGCCAAAAACACTTCTGCCATTGGAGTAGCAACCAACAAGACCTTGGATCCTAATTCACCAGACTTTAATTGGGTGGATCATGGCAAAGTGATAGAAAGTGTCCCCGGAAGGGATATGTGGAATGCAATTGATCCTAATATCATTGCAGATGAAAGTGGGGGGAAATGGATGACATTTGGCTCTTTTTGGGGCGGATTGAAGCTGGTAAAACTGACTGAGGATATGTTGTCTGTACAAAATGGCCCTGAAGATTGGTTTACCATTGCCAGGAGAGAAAGGTCTTTTGAGCTGGATGAAAGGGATCCGGGGGATGCTGCCATTGAAGCCCCTTTTATTTTCAAAAAGGACGGCTTTTATTACCTGTTTGTATCCTTTGATCTTTGTTGCCGAGGGGAAAACAGTACCTATAAAATGATGGTTGGCCGATCCAAATTAATTAAAGGTCCTTATTATGATAAAGAAGGCCAAAGGATGGACCAAGGAGGTGGTACTTTGGTACTTCAGGGCAATCAAGATTGGTATGGTGTAGGCCATAATTCAGCTTATTCTTTTGAGGGAAAAGATTATTTGATTTTCCATGGCTATGATGCACACCAAAATGGAAGGCCTAGATTATTTGTTCGGGAAATTAGCTGGGATAAAGAGGGCTGGCCTGAAATAAGTTATTGAAGAATAATATTTAAATAAACCTCAATTAAAAACCTTATGAAATTAAATCATTATTCTTTTTTTATAGGTTGTTTAGTCATTTTGTTAATCGGGAATTTTCCCGTAAATGCTCAAAATGCAAGGATTAAAATTGACCTGGATCGGAAAATTGGCGAAGTGGACGAAAAAATCTACGGAAACTTTGTTGAACATTTGGGCCGCTGTGTTTATGGAGGAATTTATGATCCCGGTAATCCGCTTTCTGATGATCGCGGCTTCCGAAAAGATGTTTTGGAAGCCGTGAAAGGCTTAAATGTATCCCTGACTCGCTATCCAGGGGGTAATTTTGTTTCTAACTACCATTGGTTGGATGGAGTAGGTCCTAAAGAAGACCGTCCAACGCGAATGGAGCTTGCCTGGGGGCGGTTGGAGAGCAACCATTTTGGCACCAATGAATTTATGGAATATGCCAAAGAAATTGATACAGAACCCTACTTTGCGGTAAATATGGGGACTGGTACCATAGAAGAAGCACAGCGTTGGGTGGAATATACCAATGTTAAAGAGGGACCGTATTATGCAGAACTCCGAAAAAAACATGGGTATCCAGAACCCTATGGTATTAAATACTGGAGTCTTGGAAATGAAATGGACGGGTATTGGCAAATGGGCCATCTCAATGCTGAAGATTACAGCAAAAAGGCCAGGGAGGCTGGGAAGTTAATGAAACTGACTGACCCTTCCATCAAATTGATTGCCGCCGGGGCTTCCAACTTTCGTCCAGGAGCCGATCCAATGCAGTGGAATAGAGTGGTTCTGGATGAACTTAAAGATGTAGTCGATTACATAGCCTTGCATATGTATGTAGGGAATGTGGATGATGACTATTATTCTTTTGTTGCTTCCCCTTTAGTGCTGGAAAAAAGGACCCAATTGGTTGAAGGGTTGATCGATGAGGCCATGAGCAGAGCTGATAGAGGAGACCGGGATCCGATTTATATTGCCTGGGATGAATACAATATCTGGTACAGATGGAGGAGTGAAGAAACTATGACCGGGGAAAGGGCCCTTGAAGAAAGATATAACCTGGAAGATGCTTTGGTAATTTCCGGTTTTTTAAACGCCTTTATCCGTAACGCAGATGTGGTGAAAATAGCTAACATGGCGCAGCTGGTTAATGTGATTGCCCCAATTTTTACCAGTGAAGACGATATGTTCCTTCAGACCATTTATTATCCTTTGTCCTTATTTGCCGAGCATGCACATGGAACTTCTTTAGATGTTTATGTGGATTCTGATAAATATGATACCGGAGATTTTGCCCTTGGTTTGGGAGAGCAAAGAGCTGAACTAAAATCAGTTCCTTACTTGGATGTGTCTGTAACCCAACAGGATGATGAGTTGATTATCAATGTGGTAAACCGTCATAAGGATAAGGCCATTACTACCGATATTATTGCCCAAGAAGGGGAGTTTACCGGTGATTTTGAAGTATTTGAAATTAATGGGCCTGACCTTAAGGCAGGAAATGATTTTGGGAAAACAGAGGTTGAAACGGTTTCGAAAGAATTGAAAGGAAAGGGTGAATCTGTTACTTATAATTTCCCGGCTCATTCATTTACCATGATCAAAGCTAAAATTAAACGCTAAAGCTTAAAAATGTGAAGTTGATTAGCGCAAAATATCTTTATAAGAAATGTGCCCTCCTCAATTTATTCCTAATTATAATTGGGGTAGGGGCATGTTCTGTAGATTCTGAGGAACCTGGAGTTGACCAAAATCCTGAGGATGAAATTGGATTTCAGCTAACGGATATTAAAGATTCCTATGGTTCCATTTCTTCCTTTAGTAATTCCTCCAAATGGGGGCCATATAATGTCCACGATCCTTCAGTGATAAAAGTTGGGGATTGGTTTTACAGTTATAGTACGGATGTAGCCTACGGGCAACCATTAATTAAAGTGGGCATTCAGGTAAGGAAATCTAAAAACCTGGTGGAATGGGAATTTGTAGGCTGGGCCTATGATGGGCTCCCCCAGCAAGCAGTCAACTACATCAAATCCAATGGAGGAGAACCTTTTGAAAATTTGTGGGCTCCTTATATCCTTCAGGTAGAAGGTAAATTTAGGTTGTATTATTCCCTTTCATCAGGGATACACAAATTAAGTGCAATAGGGCTTTTAACTTCTGATTCACCGGAAGGTCCTTGGCAGCAGGCAGGTTTAGCTGTTACTTCTGACACAGACCTACCCATGACCAATGCAATAGATCCTTCCGTGATCATTGACCAGGAAGGAAAGCACTGGATGTATTATGGCTCAGCATATGACGGGATTTATGTTGTAGAGTTGGATCCTGAAACTGGTTTGGCCAAAACTTCTGGAGATAAAGGGAAACGGATTGCCCAGCGTGGGTTTACCGATGGAGTGATCAACGGTAATATTGAAGGTCCTGAAGTGATATACCGGAAAGAAAATGGCTATTATTACCTTTTCCTTTCCTATGATTGGTTGGAAAGCAAATACAACATCCGGGTGGGGCGTTCCCGAAACCCAGAAGGACCATTTTTAGATTTTCATGGGAATGATATGAATGTTGAGCAGGATAATGGTCCTATGATCGTGGCGCCCTATAAATTCCAGGGACATGCTGGATGGCAGGGAACTGCCCATAATGCTGCATTTAAAGATGATGACCAGTATTTTATTGCCCACCAGGGAAGACCTAGTGCAGATCGGTTTTATATGATCATGCATGTCAGGAAACTTTATTGGACTGAGGATGGCTGGCCAGTGGCCTCACCTGAGCGATTTGCTGATTTGTTAAGAGAATCTATCCAAGAGGAGGATTTGGTTGGTCTTTGGGAACAGATCGTTTTGGGTTATCAAGTGGTCCCTGGTTTTGCCGCAGAGCAAGTTGATCCTAATCATCAAGTTTCCTATGATATCAACCTTCAGGCCAATGGAACCATAGACGGTAATTCAGATAATGTTTGGTCATACCAAGCGCCTTGGCTGACCCTGAATTATGGAAATGGAGTTTTTGTAGATAAAGTCTATGTAGATCAGGGTTACGATTGGGAAAACCATCAAAAAACATTGATCTATACGGGTTTAAACAATGAAGGGACGGCAATTTGGGGAAAGAAAAAATAATAGCATTAAATGAAAAATAGATTCAATTGATAAATAAAGGAAATATATCACCAGTAGTTGATAGTTTTAATCCTAAAATAGAACTCCAAATGAACCGAAAATTTAAATATTTGCTTCCCTTTTTTTTGTTGCTGATCAGCCTTGGGGCTTGTAGCAAAAAACAAAATAAAAATCTACAATCCCCAGATGGGGCTTTGGAATTGGAAGTGAAAACGGAATCGGGGAAAGTATTTTACCATTTGAGCCGAAATGGGAAGGAAGTGCTGGAATGGTCCCAATTAGGCTTATTGCTTGACAATGCGGATTTTTATAATGACCTACAAATAAGTAAAGTTTCAGAAGGTGAGCTGGTTACTGAAAATTATACTTTGCTTCATGGGAAACAAAGAGAAATTAATTACCAGGCCAAGGAAAAACTTTTCCACTTTGAAAATGCTGCTGGGGAATCATTAACCATTGCATTCAGGCTTTCCAATGATGGATTGGCCTTGCAATACCGGTTAGAGGGAGAAAGTGAGAAGGTTTATACAATAGAAGAGGAAATGACCACTTACAATTTTCCTTCTTCCGCCAAAGCTTGGATGCAGCCTATTGCTGAAGTTAACACGGGTTGGGAAGCCAGTAATCCCTCATATGAAGAAGAATATGAAATGGGTGTTCCTGTAGGTTCGCCATCTCCGATTTCTGCAGGTTGGGTTTATCCTGCCTTGTTCCAAAGCAATGATATCTGGGTGTTGATTTCCGAAGCAGGACTGGGCAGAGATTATTGTGCAACGCGTTTGGCACCCGAATCCCCGGAAGGAGAATATCATGTAGCCTTCCCAGGCCCAGAGGAGGTTTTTCCTGATGGCCCGGCAAATCCAACCAGCACCCTTCCCTGGAAATCTCCATGGAGGGTTTTGGCCGTCGGTGATTTGGGAACCGTAGTGGAATCCACTTTGGGAACCGATTTGGCCAATCCACAGATTGATATGGACACTGACTTTGTAGAGGCAGGCCAGGCAGCCTGGAGTTGGGCTTTGGGAAAAGATCCTTCTATCACCTATGATATCCAAAAAGAGCATATTGATTTTGCTGCCCAAATGGATTATGAGCATTGCTTAATTGATGTCAATTGGGACACCACCATCGGGTACGATGGGATTGGTGAATTGGTAAATTATGCAGCAGAAAAAGGGGTTAAGGTACATTTGTGGTACAATTCTGCCGGTTCCTGGAATACAACGCCCTACCATCCAAGGGGTATGCTATTGACCCATGAATCCAGAAGGGAAGAATTCCAAAAAATAAAAGATTTAGGTGTTGCAGGGGTTAAAATTGATTTCTTTGGTGGTGATGGTCAATCCATGATTGCCTATTATCATGATATTTTGAAAGATGCAGCAGAAATTGGATTGATGGTGAATTTCCATGGGACTACCCTTCCAAGAGGTTGGCACCGGACTTATCCAAACTTGATGACAATGGAATCCGTGAAGGGATTTGAAATGATTACTTTTAATCAAGAGTTTGCGGACAGGGTTGCTAAGCATTGTGCTGTTCTACCATTTACCAGGAATGTATTTGACCCCATGGATTTTACCCCAATGTCCTTGGATAGAATCCCTAATATTGAAAGGAAAACCAGTAAAGCTTTTGAATTAGCCTTGACAGTAATTTATGAATCCGGTATTCAACATTTGGCGGAATCTCCTGAAGGCATGGCCAAGCAGCCTGAAGAAGTTATGGGTTATTTGAAGCAGTTACCAAATACCTGGGAAGAAACAAAGTTTGTGGATGGCTTTCCTGGTGAGTTTGCGGTAATGGCCAGGAAAGGAAAAGAGAATTGGTATTTGGCAGGGATCAATGGCAGCCATGAAGAAATAGTCCAATCGCTGGACCTTTCCTTTGTGGAAGGAACTGGCAGTTGGTTGCTGATTACTGACAATCCTGAAAAAACTGGTTTTGAATTTCAAGAATTAACAGAAAATGAATTGGAGGAAGTAAAAATTTCTTCATCTGGGGGATTTGTGCTTTTCCAAATCAAATAAAAAATGTAAATTTGACACTTAATAATAAACCTATAAAATCATGAAAAAGACAATTTTTGGAGGACTTTTTATGACAGTGATGATGCTGTCAGGCCTCACGGTTTTGGCTCAAAATAAATTGATTGTCAATGCTGACCAGGGCAAAACCCAAATTAGCAAGCACATTTATGGTCATTTCAGTGAGCACTTAGGCCGGTGTATTTATGGAGGAATTTGGGTTGGACCTGATTCTGATATTGAAAATATCAATGGCTATAGAACTGATGTTTTCGAAGCCCTCAAAAACCTAAACATCCCTAACCTTAGGTGGCCAGGAGGATGTTTTGCAGATGAATACCACTGGACAGATGGTATAGGCCCAAAAAGTGAAAGACCAAAAATGATTAATACCCACTGGGGCGGTGTCACTGAAGATAATTCATTTGGGACGCATGAATTCTTGAATTTCTGCGAAATGTTGGAGACTACTCCTTATATCACAGGAAATGTAGGAAGTGGATCTGTTGAGGAAATGTCCAAGTGGGTGGAATA
Source organism: Echinicola jeungdonensis (assembly GCF_030409905.1). NCBI lineage: Bacteria > Pseudomonadati > Bacteroidota > Cytophagia > Cytophagales > Cyclobacteriaceae > Echinicola > Echinicola jeungdonensis. The sequence goes on along the minus strand of NZ_JAUFQT010000001.1, from coordinate 971,069 downwards.
CATCAATTTTGATGGTGTGAGTCCCATGGCAGACCTGAGAAGGAGAAATGGAAGAGAAGAGCCATGGAATATCAAATACTGGGGAGTTGGCAATGAGAGCTGGGGCTGTGGAGGAAATATGACTCCAGAATACTATGCCAATGAATATAGAAGGTATGCCACTTTTGCAAGAAATTATCCTGGAGCAAGACTCTATAAAATTGCAGGCGGAGCCAATTCTACCGATTACAACTGGACAGAGGTGTTGATGCAAAAGATTCCTTTACGCATGATGGATGCCATGTCCCTTCACTATTATACTATTCCTGGAAATTGGGGGGACAAAGGTTCATCTACAGAATTTTCAGAAAGGGAATATTTGGTGACCCTGGAGAAAGCTGCTTTTATGGATGAGCTTTTGGACAAACATGAAACCATCATGGATAAATATGATCCAAGGAAAAGGGTGAAATTGATCGTGGACGAGTGGGGTACCTGGTACGATGTAGAGCCAAATACCAACCCAGGATTCCTTTACCAGCAAAATACCCTAAGGGATGCTTTTGTAGCAGCTATTACCTTGAACACTTTCAATAACCACGCCGATAGGGTGCACATGGCCAACCTGGCCCAAACAGTTAATGTATTGCAAGCTTTGATCTTGACTGATGAGAAAGAAATGTTGTTAACCCCAACTTATCATGTGTTTGATCTTTATAAGCCACATATGGATGCAATCCTTCTACCAACCCACTTGGAGTCTGAAGATGTGAAAATTGAAGATGTGCAGATTGATGCTTTGAATGTTTCATCTTCCCTATCTAAAGATGGAACTGTCAATATCAGTATTGCCAATATCCATCCTGACAAAGCCATTGATCTTGAAGTTGCCCTGAGAGGGTCGGATGCTAAATCTGTAAGTGGCCGTTATTTGACAGCACCTGAACTGAATTCCCACAATTCATTTGAAAATAAAGATGTGGTAGGTATCCAGGAGTTTAAAGACTACAAGTGGAACAAGGATGCCTTGAATGTAAAGGTACCAGCAAAGTCCGTGGTAGTTCTTCAGGTTAAATAGTGTAAATTTGAAAATGGATAGAAATAATTGGTGACCTGAACCAGGTATAAAATGCCATCGTGGAAAAGTGAATTTTCCTTATTTCAATAAAGGAAGTGTCCAACTCTAGGGCACTTCCTTCAGTTATTTGGAAGGCTTTTGACCAGAAAAAGAAATTAGGAGTATTAAATAATAAACAAATTATAAAATGAAGGACAACTTTGTCATAGGCCTGGACTATGGTTCCGATTCTGTTCGGGCGGTAATTGTCAATGCAGGCAATGGGGAGGTGAAAACCAGCCATGTATTCTGGTATCCCCGCTGGAAAGAAGGGAAATATTGTGATCCTGTTACGAACCAATTCAGACAACATCCCCTGGACCATTTTGAAGGATTGGAAGTGACCATAAAAGCCGTGGTAAATGAGTCTGGAATTCCTGCGGATCAAATAAAAGGTATCTGTGTGGATACCACCGGTTCATCTCCAATGGCAGTGGATAAAAAAGGGAAACCTTTAGCATTTACCCCAGAATTTGCTGAAAATCCCAATGCTTTAATGGTATTGTGGAAAGATCATACGGCTATTAAGGAAGCTGATGAAATCAATGAATTGGCAAGAAATTGGGGTGGAGAGGATTTTACCAAATATGAAGGGGGGATTTATTCTTCTGAATGGTTTTGGGCCAAAATCCTTCATGTGATCCGTGAAGATAAAGCGGTGTCCGAAGCAGCGTATTCTTGGGTGGAGCATTGTGATGTGATCACGGCTGAGTTGACCGGGGCAAATGATCCCTTGGAATTCAAGAGAAGCCGGTGTGCAGCAGGTCACAAAGCGTTATGGCATGAAAGCTGGGATGGACTTCCTCCCAAAGAATTTCTGGGCCAATTGGATCCAAGATTGGCAGATTTGAGGGACCGTTTATATACCGAAACTTATACTTCGGATTTGCCTGCAGGAAAACTAAGTCCTGAATGGGCCAAAAAGCTTGGCTTGAACGAAGATACAGTAGTAGCTGTGGGGACTTTTGATGCCCATGCTGGTGCCGTTGGAGGGGAAGTTGCCGAAAATACTTTGGTAAAAGTAATGGGTACCTCTACCTGTGATATTATGGTGGCTTCTTATGATGCCATTGGTGACAATTTGGTGAAAGGTATCTGCGGTCAGGTGGATGGCTCCGTTATCCCAGGTACCATTGGGTTGGAAGCCGGCCAATCAGGATTCGGTGATGTACTGGCTTGGTTCAAGAAATTGTTGATCGAACCTGCTGCCAAACTGATCAGGGCAAGTAATAAACTGGACGATGCTGCCAAAGAGAGTTTGATCCACGAAATGGATGATAATTTGCTGATCCAATTGACTAATGAGGCTTTGGAGATACCACTTTCTGAAACTGCTCCAGTTGCTTTGGATTGGGTAAATGGTAGAAGAACTCCTGATGCCAATCAATCCTTGAAAGGTGCCCTGATGGGACTGAATATGGGAACTGATGCTGCCAGAGTATTCAAAGCCTTGGTTGAATCCATTTGCTTTGGTTCCAAAAAGATCGTGGACCGCTTTAAGGAAGAAGGAGTGCAAATTGATACTGTTATTGGTATGGGGGGTGTTGCCAAAAAATCCAAATTGGTAATGCAAACAATGGCTGATGTGTTGAATATGCCAATTAAAATTGCCACTTCTGATCAGGCCCCAGCCTTGGGAGCAGCCATGTATGCTTCAGTAGCAGCAGGCATCCATCCGGACACGGAAACAGCTATCGCTACCATGACCAATGGATTTGATGCGGTTTATGAGCCGAATCCGGAAAATGTGGAGGTTTATGAAAAACTATACGAAAAATACGAAGCATTTGGAGACTTTGTGGAAGGAAAAAAAACCATTGCAGTAACCAATTAATGTTGAAAATTTATGTGTAAAAAGCCCATCAGCAATTGCTGATGGGCTTTTTTCTTTAGAGTGGTTGATGAAAAACCTATTAAAGATTCAATCCCACTTAAGAACTTTTTGAAATAAGTAAAATTGATTTTTATCCACTGGATTTTTAAAGAACCAATATTAAATAGTGGTTAAGGGAATTTTGGGAAAAATATCATCTACAATCTGGGAGATTTATCCCTTTTTTACCTAAATTATTAAATATCCAATATATAAAAAGGGAAATATGGCTGACAAGGAGGATCTGGACTTCACCTACTCGACGATTGATGAAATTTTCCGATTGAGCATGGGAGAGACGGGAGATTTTAGTGGTGCAAAATACGATGGAGATTTTTCACTTTCTTTAGAAGAAGCCCAAAAGGCCAAGCACAAATTTATTGCAGAAAGCCTCGATATTAAAAGTGGAAGTCGTGTATTGGATATGGGCTGTGGCTGGGGCCCATTCTCGAAATATGTACAGGAATTGGGCGCTTCAAGTATTGGGCTGACTTTGTCCCAAGGGCAGGCGGAGGCTTGTCGAAAAAACGGCCTGAATGTTTATGTGAAAGATTGCCGAACAGTAAAGCCCGAAGATTTTGGAATGTTTGATGCCATTTCCTGTGTTGGGGCCTTCGAACATTTCTGTTCCATAGAGGATTGGAAATCAGGGAAACAGGAAAAAGTGTACAAGGATTTTTTCCATACAGTTTATAACCTATTGCCCAAAGGAGGCAGGTTATATTTGCAAACTATGGTTTTTGGAAAGAATATGATCGATTTTGAAGATATCAATATCGATGCCCCCAAAGGCTCACCCGCCCATGTCTGTGCCCTGATGGTAGAACAATTTCCGGGTTCATGGTTACCATATGGACTTGAAATGATCCAAAAAAATGCCAATCCCTATTTTAATCTGATTTCCCATAGCAGTGGAAGGCTGGATTACATTGAGACAATAGGGCAATGGAGAAAACGGTTCCGGAAATTCAATTTGAAAAAGTACATGCTTTACCTCAGCCTTCTTCCTAAATTTTTTACCGACAAAGCCTTCAGAAACAGAGTGGAGATTTTTCGTATAAGTCCTAATCGCATTTGCTTTGAAAAGGAAATAATGGACCATTATCGGTTGGTGTTTGAAAAATAACCCTCCCTCTGTAAAATTTACCAACCTAATAAGAAACAGCCGGCATAGATTAAGGGGGAGAATTGGGTAAAAAAAATGCATTAGAATTTACCTGGCAGAGCAGAGAATTCCCAATGCATCATTCTGAAGTAAAACAATTTCAATGGTTATCTATTCTTTTTTCGTTTGGTAAAAAATTCCTGTTTACGCAGTTGTTTTTCTTTGTTCCACTCCTTTTTTTCCAGAGCAGTCATAGGCTTTTCTGTTTGAGGGAATGGATGGTTTTCTATAATTTTTATCCGCTTTTTTGCCAGCTTTTCTATATCCTTGATATAAGCATTTTCCTCGGGACCGCATAAGGAAAGGGCAATTCCTGCTTCCCCAGCTCTTCCAGATCGGCCAATCCGGTGGATATAGGTTTCTGCAATATCAGGAATATCAAAATTGATTACATATTTCAACTTATCGATATCTATTCCCCTGGCAGCAATATCGGTAGCAACCAATACCTGGATTTTACCGGCTTTAAAATCCCTCAGGACTTTTTGCCTTTGGTTTTGGGCTTTATCACCATGAATGGCAGCGGCATTGATTTTTTTCTTTTTCAGGTCACGGACTATCCTGTCGGAACCATGTTTGGTTCTGGAAAACAAAAGCACCTGGTCAATTTCTTCTGTTTCTAAAATATGCAATAGCAAGCTTTTTTTACTGCTTTTATTGGTGAAATAAAGGTATTGTTGGATCGTTTCCGCAGTGGAAGAAACCGGGGTGACCTCTACTTTTTGAGGTTTATTCAGGATTTCCTTCGAAAGGTTGAGGATGTTTTCAGGCATAGTAGCGGAAAAAAATAAGGATTGTCTTTTGACCGGGAGCAATCTTAGGAGCTTTTTGATGTCGTTGATAAATCCCATATCCAACATCCGGTCTGCCTCATCCAGGACAAAAAGCTCAATGTTTTTCAAACTGATATAACCTTGGTCCATTAAGTCCAATAACCGGCCAGGTGTGGCCACCAATATGTGGACTCCTTCTTTTAGTTTGTCCACCTGTTGACTTTGTTTTACCCCTCCAAAGATGACGGCATGTTTTACATTGGTGTATTTGCCATATTTTTGAATGTTTTCCTCGATTTGAATGGCCAATTCTCTGGTGGGGGTGACGATCAAGGACCGTATTTTTGGACGGGACTCTTTTGAGGGTGTAGTTTCGTTAATGTGTTGGATAACAGGAATGGCAAAGGCAGCCGTTTTTCCCGTTCCAGTTTGGGCACAGCCCAATACATCATTGCCTTCCAAAATAAGAGGGATGGCTTGTTTTTGTATGGATGTAGGCTGGGTATAATTTTTATCTTCTAACGCTTTTAAAATAGGCGGAATGATATTCAATTTTTTAAAACTCATAATTTCTTGTTCTTTTTTCCGGATTTCATTTTCCGGATTTATGCTGAGACTTTGCCAAGTCCTCTTTACTAAAAAACGTTAAGGTAGATTGGAGAAAAAGGAAATGGAAAGGCGCTTTATTTATTTATTTTGAGGAGAATGCAATCTTAATGGATTGGATTGATGTTGAGGGGTAAAGTTAATTAAACCCAAAGGTACCCATATTAAACCAATAAATAACCATGAAAATAAAATAATGAAATGGTTTTAGAGGGATTATTTAAGATAGGGATAAATAGGAGGGATTATAACATCTTTGGATTATAGAAATTATCAAAAAAGAGGAATTTATTAGCAAGAGTTTATCTGGGGCCAATGTTCCTCATAACTATTGGTTTTACAAAGTCAAGATCCCATAGCTAAGAGAGACCAAATCTGACCATTCGAAATTGGGCTTTAGGGAAAAAGTGGCGCCAATAATGCCTGCAAGTCTTCTATAGCGTTGTGGGGTGGTTATATTGACCAGGGCTTGACTCAGATGTGTCCTATTTTGCCCCATTTGGAGTTTTGCTATTGACCCAATCAACAGGTTTTCAAACAAATTGGATGCTTTGATACCCTACTGACAATTTAACTTTTCTGCCTTTCAACCCAAACAAATCCAGAAAGCAAAATTAAAAAGCTTATGCTATTTTGGTCTGCCGGTTTAATAGGGATTAATTTGATTTTCAAAAATGAAAACCAGGGCTTTTTAGTAGTTGTTAAATTATTGTTTTGCTGGTAGGATCTGGTTTATGTTGAAAAATATGTAAAAAATAAAATTAATTGTTGTAATATTTGAAAATTAATCAAGTGTGTATTACGTTTGTAATATAATGCAAAGCGAAAAGCGCTTAAAAGCTTTACATACTGTAGGGTGTTGAAACTGGCAGACATGCCTCTCTGTCTCAGAGGTGGGGAGTCCAGGAAAAAGCAAATATCGAGCTCGTGTTTTGCCTAACTGCCCCGTGGAGGTTCGAATCCTTCCCCTACAGCAGGTTATTTTGGGTTTATTGTTAATTGACTAAAAGCTATGGGTTCTATTCATAGCTTTTTTTGTGCCTAAAATTTAGACCAGATGCGATAATAAATCTAAAAGGTAAATGGAGTACTTAGTTTTTTGAGCTATTCGATAATTGAAGGTCAAATAACTAATCTGCTATTCGGGATTTGTAATCCCTCATTTTTGATGGAAAGGATTTGTAATCATGGAGAGCGTGATTTGAAAACTTGGCACTTCCTTTATCTAAGGTCAATAGTAGGTTGGGCTTTAGCGGAAAAGTGTTGGCTGTAATAAAGTTTTAGCTGCAAAAGCCAAGGGAAGTCATTTTATTTTGACCAGGCTTCACTCTATGTTGAAATAATTTGTCCTTTCAAGGTTAAAGCTTACCATCAAATTTTTGCCTTGTGACATCTAGACGCTAATTGGGGTTTCAAATTCCAACTGGCCTTTCCTTATCAAGGTTTCAGTCCATCATATATTATTAATTCCTGCCCAACATTTTAGAAACTGCAATATCCTTCCAACATTTCAACTTTAAAAACTTCAAACGGAAAATACCGTTCCAATCCTAAAACCCCCCGGTTATCAATTTTTCCAAAAAATCTCCAACATAATAGGCTACTACTGCAGCTATAAGTCCCAGGAAAAGGGTTTCTAATATGCCTTTCCAAATATTGGTGTTGGTAACATAGGTTTTTAGAGCCCCTATAATAATGAATCCTGCACCAGTCATTAATGAAGAAAGAAAAAACAGATGCTGTCCGATAGAGGTTATGTAATCCAAAACATAAACCAACAAGGGGATGAATCCAATTAAAAGGAATGAAAAAAAAGTAGTTCCTGCTATGATATGGGGTGATTTTTTGTCTTTCATCATCTCAAGTTCTTCCTTCATCATCACATCTACCCATCGGTCTTTGTCCTCAGTTATTGTCTCCACTACTCTTTCCAACATTTCTCCTTCAAATCCTTTTTCCCTATAAATAGACCTGATTTCATCTTTTTCCGTTTCTGGAATGTGTTTGACTTCCCAATATTCTATTTCCTGGTGTTTATGGAAATTGTCAATTTGAGATTTGGAAGATAAATAAGCCCCGATGGACATGGAAAAGCCATCAGCAAACAGGTTGGCAAAACCTAGAATTATAATGATGGAGCTGTCGAGTCCTGCACCAACCGAACCTGCTACCACTGCAAAAGTGGTGACGCAACCATCGATGCCTCCATATACAAATTCACCAAGGTATTTTTCGTGTTTGGATAAAAATCCCTTTTCCCCATGGAGGGTGTTTTCATCTAAAGCTTCTGGGTTTTCCATCAGTATTGATTGAATTTGTTTTATCCATCAGGATAAGACTTCAACTGCTGATACAAAATATTAAAAAATATGGTCTTTTGGGCAATAATTGCAATTAATTAAATGTAGGAAAAATGTAGGAAACTAGGAATGAAATACTTTTTTGGAGGCTCAGTTTCTAATTGAAGACTCCCTGATATGGAGTTCTGTGTTCAGTACTATTTTTTTCTGAATTGGGCGGCCTTCCAGGATTTGTTCCAAGATGAGTTTGGCGGCATTTCTGCCTATTTCATGGGTGGGATGAGCTACTGAGGTCAATTGAGGTTCTACTACTGTGGCATGGAATTCATCTGAAAAACCAGCTAACAAAATGTCTTCGGGTATCCTTAGGCCAATTCTTTTTATAGCCTTCATGGTAGAAAAAATAACGGTATCATTTACCCCTAGGATGGCATCAGGTTTTTCCGGTAAAGCTAATAGTTTTTTGGTTGCCCTTCCTGCACTTTCAGGGGAAAGGTCAGTATGGATCAAGTATTTCTTATCAAAGTTAATTCCAGCAATTTCCAGGCCCTTAAGGTATCCTTCCGCTCGTTCCTTTACAATATTAAGATGTTTGGGCCCTGTAATATGGGCAATTTTTTTGGCTCCGTTTTCAAAAAAATGAGTGGTGATATCCCTGGCCATGCTGATATTGTCCGTTACAATAGTGGATACCTTCTTTTCCAGACATACCCTATCAAAGAAAACCAATGGCACCTCATGCTCCAATACCTTTTTAAAATGGGCAGTAGAATGGCTGTCTTGTGCCAAACATACGATTAATCCATCAATGCGAAGGTTTAAAAGGTTGTTGACACATTCAATCTCCTTTTGTACTGATTCTTTAGAAGATGAAATTACAATATAATAGCCCGCTTCCCTAAGTTCGTTTTCAATTCCTTCAATGATGGAAGAGAAAAAATAAGTCACTATATCCGGAACAATGACCCCAATTACCCGGGTTTGTTGGCGGAGCAAGCCCATGGCCAATGGGTTGGGGATGTAATTCCACTTTTGGGCCAATTTTTGGATTTTCTCTCTTAGCTTTTTGTCGATGTCTGGATGATCCTTCAATGCCCGGGAAACTGTGGAAATGGAAACCTCCAATTCCTTAGCAATATCCTTTAGAGTAACCCGCTTTTTTTTCATGTCTTAAAATAATTGAAAATAATTTTAACCCGCAAACCTTTGCACAAACCTTTGCAGGTATAGTGGCCTAAAAATCGGTTGGTTATCGTGTTTTTTGGATCAAATTATTGGCTAAATTGGAAGCCGTTTCCCAGAATAACGATCAAATTATGAAGTTAAAACCATTAGGAAAAACAGGAATCCAAGTCCCTGCGATTGTATTCGGAACCAGTGCTTTAGGAAATCTTTTTAAGGTATTGGATCCCGAGGTGAAGTTGGATATTGTAAGAGAAAGTATCCGGTTTACTCAGCCGCAAACAGTTTTTGACTCAGCCGGAAAATATGGGGCCGGATTGGCCCTGGAAGCTTTGGGCAAAAGTCTCAAAGCCCTGGAAATCCCCAAGGAAAATGTAGTGATCAGCAATAAATTGGGTTGGGTGCGAAGTCCCTTAGTAGGTTATGAGCCCCAATTTGAACCTGGAATTTGGAAAGGGTTGAAATATGATGCTGTTCAAAAAATCAGTTATGAAGGCATTTTAAGGTGTTTTGAAGAAGGTAATGAACTGCTACAAGGCTATGTGCCCCAGCTGGTGTCCGTACATGACCCGGATGAATATTTAGCTCAGGCCAAAAATCCTGAAGAAGAAGCTAGACTTTTTGAGGATATTTTGGAGGCCTACCGTGCCTTGGAAGATTTGAAAAAGCAAGGATTGGTAAAAGGCATTGGAGTGGGTGCCAAGGACTGGAAAATAATACCCAGGATTTATGAGCATGTCAATTTGGACTGGGTTATGTTTGCTAATAGCATGACCATTATTTCCCATCCCAAGGAGTTGCTGGACTTTATGCAAAAACTTTCTGATCAAGGTGTCGGAATTATTAATTCTGCCATATTCCAATCCGGATTTTTGGTAGGAGGAGATCATTATGATTACCAATTAATCCATCCTGACACCGAGGAATCAAAAAGGAAATTTGACTGGAGGGATCAATTTTTCCAGGTGTGTAAGGAATTTGAAATTGCCCCGGCGCATGCTTGTGTGCAATTTGGCCTCTCAGCCCCTGGGGTGTCCAGCGTTGCTTTAAGTACCACCGAATCTTCCAAGGTAAAAAGGAACGTAATTGCTACAGAGCAAAAGTTACCTGAAGCCTTTTGGAGTGAACTGAAAAACAGGTCACTTCTACATGAATACAGTCCTGTTTAATAAAAAAGATTAACAATATGCCCGTTCAAACAATGAAAGAAAAGGGGAAAGCCGCATTGGTTTCCAGGGAAACCTTGATTCCCTTTATATTAATAACCAGTTTGTTTTTGCTTTGGGGACTGGCCAACAACATGACAGATACCTTGTTGGCGGCCTTTAAGAAGATCCTGAGCATGACGGATACCCAGACTTCCTGGATTCAAATGGCCTTTTATGGAGCATATTTCTGTTTGGCTCTGCCAGCTGCCATCTTTATAAAGAAATATTCTTACAAGTCAGGTGTATTGCTTGGTTTAGGCTTATTTGCTGTGGGAGGGATGTTGTTCTATCCTGCCAGCATTGTCATGTCCTATGGCTTTTTCCTTTTTGCCCTTTATGTTTTGGCAGGGGGACTTTCCATCCTGGAGACTTCTGCCAATCCATACATCCTTGTGATGGGGCCAGAAGAATCAGCTACCAGAAGGCTAAACCTTGCCCAGTCCTTTAATCCAGTTGGATCCATTATTGGAGTGTTACTGAGTAAAGTGTTTATCCTTTCCAAATTAAATGTGGCAGAGGCAGAAGAAAGGAGTCAAATGAGTCCGGAGATGTTGCGGTCCATTCAACAAGAAGAGCTTTCTTCCGTGATGGGGACCTATGTGGGTGTGGCTTTGTTTTTGGTTTTGGTGTGGATCCTGATCAAAATGACCCCTATGCCCAAAGCTTCGGAGTTAGGTGTACCTGATAAACTGGCCAATGGATTTAAAAGGCTAATGGCCAATAAAAACTATGTCTTTGGTGTTTTGGCCCAATTCTTTTATGTGGGTGCCCAAATTGGGGTATGGTCATTTACCATCCGGTATGTAATGCAGGAGCTTGGCCATAATGAAAGTGATGCATCAAATTATTATTTGATTGCCATGTTCTTGTTTACCGGTTTTAGGTTTGTCTTTACCGCTTTGATGAAGATAATCCGGCCAAGTGTGCTCCTGTCACTAGCTTCTGGCTTGGCCATTTGCTGTACCTTGGTTGTTATTTATGCCAATGGAATGGTAGGAGCCATAGCCTTGGTAGGCATTTCAGGATGTATGTCCATGATGTTCCCTACAATTTATGGTTTAGCAGCCCAAGGATTGGGAGATGATACCAAGCTTGGAGGTTCAGGGCTGATCATGGCAATCCTGGGTGGAGCAGTTTTCCCCGTAATTCAGGGCCTTATTTCTGATAATTTGCAAAGCATTCAGCTGTCTTATTATGTTCCAGCTGGCTGTTTCTTGGTGGTAATGGCTTATGGCATTTACCATTATAATCACAAAATAGAAATAATGGCAGCAGCCAAAGCAAAGAATTAGTAAATAGGCCTAGCCTTTAACAAATGAACTAAAGGAGGGAATTATGTCCCTCCAATGAAAATTACCCCTAATAAATTACTCAAGAAGGAGAACGAAATAAATACTTGAGAAAAATGATGAATATTCTAACTTGTGATGAACCAGGTGTATTTACCTATGGAACAGACGAAAAACCAGCCTTGGAGTCAGGAAAGGCCATAATAAAAATCAAGCGTATAGGTATATGCGGTACCGATCTTCATGCTTATGAAGGTACTCAGCCATATTTCAATTACCCAAGGGTATTGGGCCATGAGCTTGCGGGTGAATTGGTAGAGGCGGATGGTGCTGAGGGTTTTTCCCCGGGTGATCTGGTAACAATCATTCCTTATTTTAATTGTGGGGAATGCGTGGCTTGTAAAGCCGGAAAGCCTAACTGTTGTGCGAAAATCAGTGTGTTTGGCGTTCACGAAGATGGAGGGATGAAAGAATATATTACCGTTCCTTCCTCTGCTTTGGTCAAAAAAGAAGGGTTGACCTTGGATCAATTGGCGCTGGCTGAACCATTGGCCATTGGAGCCCATGGTGTGAGAAGAGCAGGAGTGAACCAGGGAGAATTTGTCTTGGTCATGGGTGCAGGCCCAATTGGCTTGGGTGTAATGGAATTTGCCCGTATCGCCGGAGGAAAAGTTATTGCTATGGATATCAATGAAGACAGATTGAAGTTCTGCCGGGATGTCCTTGGAGTGGAATATACCGTCAATGCCACGGAGGATTTTAAAGCACAAATTGATGAAATCACTGGAGGAAGTTTTGCTGAGGTGATCATTGATGCCACAGGAAGCTCCAGGGCCATTCATAATGGGTTTGAATTGTTAGCCCATGGTGGCAGGTATGTATTGGTTGGCTTGCAAAAAGGGCCAATTGAATTCAGCCATCCGGAATTCCATAAGCGTGAATCTACCTTGATGAGCAGCAGAAATGCTACCCGGAAAGATTTTGATACGGTATTAACAGCATTGAGGGACAAAAAGGTGAAAGCTGAGTCCTATATCACTCACCAAGTGGCTTTTGATCAAGTAAAGCAGGATTTTGCAACCTGGTTGGACCCTGCCAATAAGGTGATAAAAGCTATGGTGAATTTGTAAAATCCTGTTTTAAAGATACGATTTGTTCCGAAATGCAAATTCCGAACCGCTTTTGACAAATAGCTGTCAGTATTGTTATTGCTGACAGCTATTTTTTTGATTTATTAGTATAAGTGTAAAAAATACAAATAATAATTTTTAAATTTGGTAGCTTTAAGCATTCAACCTGATTACGGCCTTAAAAAGAGAAGGAGTGGAAATTGACAAATATTATCCCTATGGAAAGGTAAAGGATAAAAAAGACGTTAAATTGACGGTTGAATTTTTGAGAAGCAGATTTAGAAAATAATAATAGCAGATAAATAATTAAGCCTTATGAGCAAGTTTAAAGAGCTAAAAAGAGAATGTTACGAAGCCAACATGGAGCTTCCAAAATTGGATTTGGTGGTTTACACTTTTGGAAATGTGAGTGCTGTGGATAGGAATGAAGGAGTGTTTGCCATTAAGCCCAGTGGTGTGCCCTATGAAGAGTTGAAAGCTGAGGATATTGTCATCTGTGATTTTGACAATAAAATCATTGAAGGAAATAAAAGACCATCTTCCGATACAAAAACCCATGCTTACTTATACAAAGAATGGGAAAAGGTCGGTGGTATTGTGCATACACACTCTCTATATGGTGTGAGTTGGGCGCAAGCTCAAATGGATATTCCGATTTTTGGAACTACCCATGCCGATCACTTGACCAAAGACATTCCTTGTGCTGCACCTATGGCTGATGAGCTGATTGAGGGTAATTATGAACACATGACTGGCAAGCAGATTTTAGATTGCTTTGAAGAAAAAGGGCTAGACTATGAGGAGGTTGAAATGATCCTGGTAGGAAGCCATGGTCCATTTGCCTGGGGTAAGGATGCAGCCAAAGCCGTTTACAATAGTAAAGTTTTGGAAGAAGTTGCAAAAATGGCTTATCTTACGCTCCAAATTAACCCTAATGCTCCACGATTGAAGGATGCTTTGATCAAAAAACACTATGAACGGAAGCATGGGAAAGATGCCTATTATGGCCAAGGTTGTTAATCTTTTTACCTAAATAAACTCATATGAACCTATTAAAATCGAACCTTTTCGGTGTTCTTCTGCTTGCAGGGGCAATGTCATTTTACAGTTGTTCACCTAAAAAATCATCAGAAAACCAAGAAGAGGGATCGGCCGAGGAAGTAGTCTCCGGCCTAAGTATCACTTCACAAACTGCTACAGTAGAAGGAAAAGAAGCCCAGATTTTCACCCTTAAAAATGCCAATGGGGTTGAAGTGGATCTTTCCAATTATGGAGGGGTTATTACCCGTTTGGTTGTGCCGGATAAGGAAGGCAATTTGGAAAACGTAGTTTTGCATTATGCAAACCTTGAAGGATATAGCACCAGTACCAATTATTTTGGTGCCACAGTAGGCCGCTATGCCAACCGGATTGCTGAAGGGAAATTCGACCTTGAGGGAGAAACTTATCAACTTGCTACCAATGATGGTGACCACCACCTCCATGGGGGAGAAAAAGGTTTTGATAAGGTGTTTTGGGATGCAGAACCCATCGAAAATGAGGAGTCCGTTGGTGTTAAACTGACCTATGTCAGTGCTGATGGAGAAGAAGGTTACCCTGGTGAATTGACGACTGAGGTGACCTATGAATTGAATAATGAAAATGACCTTTCCATTTCTTTTGAAGCCACTACGGACAAGGCAACTATTGTTAACTTGACTCACCATGGTTATTTCAATTTGAGTGGTTTGGAAGAAGATATATTAGGGCATAAGCTGACCATTATGGCTGAGCTCTATACCCCGGTAGATAATACCTTAATCCCAACTGGAGAGGTGAAGCCTGTTGCAGGAACTCCATTTGATTTTACTTCAGCTCATACCATTGGAGAGCGAATAGATCAGGTTGAGGGAGGATACGACCATAATTATGTATTAGAAACAGAACCTGACGGTGAAATGAGTAAAATGGCTGAGCTTTACCACCCCGGAACCGGTAGGGTTATGGAGCTTTATGCGGATTCACCTGCAGTTCAGTTTTATTCCGGAAACTTTTTGGATGGAACTATCACGGTGGATGGGGTGACCTACAAAAAGCATTTTGGTTTGTGCCTTGAACCACAGACCTTCCCAAATTCTCCCAATGAGGAGAGTTTCCCTTCTGCCAAATTAGAACCAGGAGAAACTTATACGCATAATATCAAATATCATTTTGGGGTGAAATAACTCTCATTTGATACCTGAAAAACCACAGTTCGGGAAGTTTGTCAAATGATCAATTTTGATCATGAAAAGATTGAAACTTTCGATGGACTGTGGTTTTTTTGTTTTAAGTCAACAGCCTTGCATAACTGTGTATACCAAAAGAATGTGGAGGAACAAATTTCGGTTTATTTTTAACATAAAATACTAACTGCTCCTAAACCTATCATTTTGAAACTTATGGAAAATTCCTGGGGAAATTTGGGTGATGAAACTCGAATAACTTAATAACCAAGTAATAGATTCCACAGGTCGATACCTTTTTATTTCTATCCTATAATATTGATCTTTAGACCATGAAATCCATATATCCAGAACCCACCGTAAGCGCCATTATCTTTAATCCAAAAAATGAAATTTTGCTTTGCAAATCTGCTAAGTGGAATAATCAATACGTTATTCCCGGTGGGCATATTGAAAAGGGAGAAAAAATGGAGGAGGCCCTAATAAGGGAAGTGAAAGAGGAAACGGAGTTGGATATTTATGACCTCCAATTGGCCAGTGTTCAGGAGAGTGTGAATTCAGATCATTTTGAAGAAATGCGGCATTTTATCTTCATTGATTATACCTGCAAAACAGATCAGTATGAAGTTAAGTTAAATGATGAAGCAGATGGGTTTGTTTGGGTTGCACTTGAAAAATTGTTTGATTATGATCTGGGAGGATTTGTTCGGCCTTTTTTTGAGGAGTGGTTAAAGGGAAAAAATTCCGATTATTGTAAACCAATTTATTATGGTTATGCAAAAAAATAATCCGCAGCCTTGCAACTGCGGATTTTAGAATTTTATTCTGCTGGATCTACACCTTCAGTGGTCATTTGAACCCTTTTTAAAGTGCCATCAGGGTTGTAATACAGATAATCTACACAAACAGATCTTCTAAAGCTTCCTCCATCATTTGGAATACTTCCATTGTGATAGATGAAGTAATCTTTTCCTTTATATTCAATGATAGCCTGATGGTTGGTATTAGAGTTTCCGGCTACCTCATTGAGGATGCCCTTAAATTTCCAAGGGCCTTCAATGCTCTTGCTCATGGCATAGGCTGTTTTTTCAGGGAATTTGTAAGCATATGAAAGGTAATAATAGTCGCCTTTTTTATGCACCCATGGGGCTTCAGTAAAGTTGGGAAGGTCAATGTATTGGATATCACTATCCAATTCGATCATATTGTCCTTTAATTTTGCATAATAACAAATGGTATTGCCCCAGAAAAGATGAGCGGAACCATCATCATCAATAAAAACGGTTGGGTCGATATCATCCCAGCTGATTTTGGTATCCGTGGTCATGTCATTGGTAATCAGGGCATGTCCTAAGGCATCTTTCCATGGACCAACCGGGTTGTCAGAAACAGCGATACCAATGGCTTTTCCATGGATTTCATTGTGGGTTACGGTGACAAACCAATAGAATTTTCCGTCTTTTTCGATTACCTCTGCTGCCCAAGCATCATCTTTTGCCCAGGAGAAAGTTTCTTTGACATTGACAGCAGCTCTTTCCTCCCAGTTGACCATATCAGTAGAGGAATAAATCAGCCATTCGTGCATTTCATAAAACTCTTTTCTTGGAGGGGCCTGATCATGACCTGCATAAAGAAATACAGTATCATTATGAACAATGGCTGCTGGATCTGCTGTATATTTCTCAGTAATAACTGGATTGCCGGGTACTGGTGGTTCTACCGCTTCAATTTTGCTTTGTGCTTGGGAATAAGTTGCAGCTCCTGTGATAAGAGCAGTTAAAAGGAAGTGTTTTAGTTTCATAACAGGGTTTATTTTCAGTAATGACTTGATATAACAAGCTTTATCAAAAATAGTACTAGTTTTTATAATTTAAAATTATAAGTGTAAAAAATACACGAAAATTTCATATTAGTTTCTCTCAAAGTCTCAGGGGGCCTAAGTGAGGGTAGGTGGGAAGTGTTTTATCGAGGGAAAAAGCTATTAAACAACTTATTTTGAAGATTTGGAATTAAAGGTTGGAAAACCCACTTTCCAACCTTTAATCCTTTTAACATTTCAACCTTTCCTAAACGAGAAATCTCAAATAAAGGAAGCTTATTGTTCCGCCAGTAACTTATTCAGTCGCTTGAATTCTTCCCTTGTTACTTTAAAAGCTGTACCATGTCGGGTTCCATTAGGAAAATGGATTTGGTCCGAAATGTCCTTCCAGTTTTTCATATCTGTTGAGGCCACCGCGCCCATTTGGTGTTCCCGGTATTTGTCAAAATAAAGGATGCAACGCTTACCTACCATTAATGGAGTAGGCCCTTCTGCCCAATAATCTCCAGTAATGGGTTCACCTGCTGCAGGATATCCTTGTGTCAGTTTATCGCTTTTTGTAATCCTAATATTCTTGGCAGGCGGAGTGCGGGTTTCGTCCTTAACAAACATGACATATTCTCCATCATGAGGGATGATGGTAGCATCAATTACGTTAAAGCCTGGTTCATAAAATAATTTTGTTTTGCTGAATTTTTTGAAATCCTTGGTAGTGGTATAATACATTCTGTGGTTATAACCACTTTCCAAGGTATCCTGGGTTTCGGGATAAAGCCCTTTAATTGTACTGGCCCAGAAAATCATATACCTGTCTTTTTTATCATCATAAAAGATTTCAGGTGCCCAGGTGTTTCTGGCACCTTCTTCATGGGCCATTACCGGAATAAATTGTTGTTCGGACCAGTTTACCAAATCCTCTGAAGAGGCATAGCCAATTCCCTTTTCATTCCAGCTTACAGTCCATACCATATGGAATTTTCCATCCCCGCCTTTGATGATACAAGGATCTCGCATCAATTTGTCTCCTCCTGCAGTTGGGGCAAGTACACTTTTATTATCAATCAATGCTTTCCATTTGAGGCCATCTTCACTGTAGGCGAGATGTAATCCATCTTCCCCATTGCCCATAAAATAGGAGAAAAGATACACTTCATCCGTTTGGGCAAATAATTGAAAACTTGCCGCGAAAAAAAGTAATAATCCGAATAATGATTTCTTCATGCTGTAATAGGTTTATTGATCAAAGGGCCAAAATAGTGCCAATAAAACCTTAAAACAACAAACAATACAGTATGGTGTGTTTTTTACAGTTAAAACTTGGGTAGAATTGTGATGGTGGATTTGAGAAAGCTAAGACAAATATTCCTAGCAACTCAAATTCCAAATACTTATTAGTAGCACCCCAATTTATTCAAAAGCAGAATGCTTTCCTAAGCTCATTCCTCCAAAACATCCCAAAGCAGCAATTCCAATTGCATGCTGGTTCTTTCTTTTCCTTTAACCAGAAAAATGGCAGTAAAATAGGGGTGTTCACCAATCATTTCTTTGAAATCACTATCAATCCATTCTATGTCAGTAAACCTTTCTGTGGTAGCCTTTACGCCAATATCATGGTCGGAAAAGAAGATGAATTGTTCTCTATTATTAGGGCCCTGAAAACGGGAAACCACAGCATGTTCATAAATGGAGCCATCTTCTATGCTGAGGTTGATTAAAGTATCTTTTTCAGTTTTAGGGTTGGTATAGGAAAGCATTCCCCTTGTTATAGAAATATTGGGATTGGCATCATTGAAGAAATCAATAAAAAGGTTGCCGTTTTTGATGGGGCCAATATAAATGGAATTGGTTTCGGTGATATCTTTTATACTGGTTTGGGAGCTGAAAAGAATATTGAAATCTTTGTTTTGCCTGTGAAAAAGCCTTGAAATATTCATTGTGCCGATTGCGGCCATCCCTGTGACATAAGGGTAATTTGCAGGTTTTATATCTTCTTTTTTATCTGGATGTTGTTCTAAAAACCTATAGTAATCTTCTAAGTTGTTAATATTATAATCCCTGTTCCATCCATGACTACCGGTGACAGTTGTGCCCATTACCCCAAAGAAATCCCCAATAAAAAGGGTGGTTTCTTCATTATTGTCAAAATATTCATTCCATAAGGGTACATACTTGTTACTGCTGAAGTACCAATAAGCCAAAAATGCCAAAACAATACCTCCGGCGATATAATATTTTTTTTGATTGGTTTTTTCCTGGGGTTGTTCTTCCTTGTTTTTTAAAAACTCTACCTGGTACTGTCCCTTTTTGATCTTTATTCGATAGGCATTGTCTTTTCCTTCCTCCTGATAGTATTTATCCAACTTTTTCCGGAGGTGGTAAATATTGACTCGAATATTGGCAGCACTTTTTTCGTCCTCATAAGATTTGCCATAAAGTTCCATACCGATAGTTGCTTCCTTTAGGTCTTTGTTAGCAAGGGTGGCTTCTACCAAAAATTTCAAAAGAGTACAGCTGGAGGGGGATCTTCTAAAGGGAGGGCTCTGCAATACATCATCCAGTACTTCTTTTTTTAACTTTTTTTCCATTACAATAGGGTTAATAATCAATTTTGGGTTTTGTTAAAATCAAGTTTTAAAGGTTTAAAGACAATACTTTTAACCGTTAAAACTACAGTTAAATACACGTTAAATGTACGCTTTTATTTTTAATTCTTCATATTCAAACCATTGATCATACTGGGAAGCGAATTGGAAATAAAAGTTTGTTTTGTCAAATGCTTCATTCTGAAATTGGTATGATAAGGAGTTTAGAAAGAAAATACAATAAACAATTATAACCCAAAATGATTATGAATAAAATCTACAACAACTGGTTTTTTCAAGGAATAAGAATTTTTGTCCATGTCAAAGTGATTAAGAGTCCCCTGTTTTCATTACAGAAAAAAATGCAAAGGCAATTAGCTGTAATTTTTAATAAGGCCAGGTTGCTGGTTTCCTTTTTTTAAACCAAATGGCTTTCCTGTTTTTTATCTCCGGTCAAAAGAAGATAAGCAGCAATGACACTTAATTGAAATTTACTCCGGGAGATGATAAAATCTGAAATTCTCAAAAAAATGGGATGATTGGATTTCATTAAAATTTCTTGGATAACAGCTCAAATGCGAAGGTAAGTGATCAATGAAAACCATATCAAAGGATCAAGAAATATCCAATGGGCTTTGTCTTTGAGTCTACTAAAGGTTATTCAATAAAGTTTTTCTAATGAACAATTGATACAGCAAGATTCCCTTATGTCGGAAAAAATAAACTCTAATAATAACCTAAACTATTTACAAAAAAATAAATCAATCTATGGAAGTACGTTTACTTTTAGTTTTGATTGCATTGTTTATGCTTTCAAACCAAATCCGGGCCCAAGAACCCAACTTAACGGAAAAGGAGACTTTGCCAGTACAACTTTATGGGGTAAAGTCTTTTAACAGTGCGACTGATGTGGACACTGTAGTTATCCCAACGCAATTACCAGGGGATTTTACCTTAGAGGTGAAGGCCCGGATAAATTCAGCGGAGGGCAGAGGGCTTGATATTGAAGCCAGAAAAGGAGACTTAAATGGTTTCAGAACTTCTGCAGATACTGAAACATTCAACTGGAGGGCTCCGCTTTCCGTTTCGGATATGCTTTACTTTTCTTCTACAAAGGAACAAACATTTCGTTTTGCAGTGGAAGGAAACAAGGTACATATTTATCAAAACGGCTTTTATATAGTTTCCAAACCAGCTACTTCTATTTATGATATCGTAGATGGCGTTGAAAATCCTTTAGTTTCCACCTATGGGGAAAATATTGTTTCTGATATTTTTGGATACGGAGAAATTGTTACTCCAAATGAAATAGACTGGGGGAATAATGGTGCGGGCACTGTTCCCTGGAAAACCACCAACAGTGGCAGTGGGGTTAGGATAATGGATCCCTTGAATGGCACCTCCTACAATGGAGAAACTTATACTTATCCCTTAATCCTCCTTCGCTGGGAAAGTGGGGTGACCAATGGTTCCTCTTATTATTATCCCGTTGAATTAGAAGCGAACACAGCTTACAATTTTAGTTATCTTCAAGGCTACTGGGATAATGGTTCCCCTAATTCTCTAAAAGTAGGAGTGAGCAAAGAAATAACAGGGAATAATCTTATTAGTGAAACAAGCTTCGAAGGATCATATAATGAAAAGCAACAGCTATTTGATGGGTCATTATCCTTCACCACATCGGAAGCAGGTACCTATTACCTGATGTTTCAAAATGATGGTAACGGAATTTGGATAGTAGCTGATCCTGAGGTTAAAAAACTTGATGCCGTATCCAGGATAATTATCGGTAAGAATTACAAGGATGGGGCCGTAGATATTGATTTGTCATCGGTGACTCTTGATGAAGATGGAGCCTTTGCCCCACTACCCAATATGGAAGTGGAGACCATTTCAAAAAGTATTTCAGATGAAACCTTTTCAGCCACCAAACTTATCAATAGCCATATTTCCGTAAGCGGGGAATCAGAACTCCATCTGAGTGGCAGGGATCCATTGGTCAATAGTTCTATTGATCTACAGTCAAATGATTCCTGGTTGTATTTTTCCGAGTTCCGGCCATCACAGTTTTTATCTGATTTATCAGGCCAAGTTACGGTAAACGGGCGTGTTTTTGATGAAACTATCGACAGGGTTGAAATTTATGGGTCCGGTTGTGTTATCATTCCAAATGGGATGAAAATTGCCAATGAAAGTGCACTGATTGTATATAGTGAACCCAATTTCGGAGGGGATTCCAAAGCAATTGAAATAGAAACCTATTATAACAATCTTGAGGAATGGAATAATAGTATCAAATCCTTCAAATTAAAGAAAGGTTTTGCAGCAACCTTTGCCAATAATCCTGATGGTACAGGACATAGTAGGATGTTTATTGCCAGCGATGAGGATTTGGAAATCAGTACGATGCCTGAAGGTTTTGTTGCCTCCGAAACCACAGGTGAAAGTTTTATCTCATTTGTGAGAGTATTCAGATGGCGATGGACTTCCAAAAAAGGGACTGCGGGAAATATAGGTCCTATAAATGCAGATGTTGTATATGATTGGAGTGCGGGAGGGCAATCCACCTTAGATACTGAATATATTCCCATGCGTCATAATGCCGGTTGGGATAGCTACGGCCTTATCAACAATAGGCAAAATACCAGTCATGTTCTTGGATTTAATGAACCTGAAAGACCTGATCAAGCCAATATGCCGGTTACTGAAGCAATCAGGCAATGGCCAAATTTGTTTGAATCTGGCTTAAGAATCGGGTCTCCAGCTCCAGCAGACATGCCCAGGGCTTGGCTTACAGAATTTATGCACATTTGTGACAGCACGAATTTGCGAGTAGATTTTATCGCAACTCATGCCTACCAGGATCAATCTACAGGTTGGTGGGATTGGTTTATTTATATGGCCTCTTTTGGAGGAATGGCTGCAGGAGAGACCCCGAGAAGACCCATTTGGATAACAGAATGGAACAATGGTGCCAACTGGACCAATGGTGCGGATGCTTCAAAATGGCCAGATGATAATGGAGTCCGCGTGGATGTAAACGGATATCCAATTTTAGATAAAAATGGAAATGAAGTAAATGTTGCACTTCCCCTTACGGCTGCCAATGCAGAAAGGCAAAAAAATAAACTGTTGGAGGTTCTCAATCATTTCGAAACCGTGGATATATTTGAGCACCAATTCTTGTATCAATGGGTAAATGATGCTCGTCAACTTGAAATTAACGGCGAACTAACTCCTGCAGGGGAGGCTTTTAATGCTTTTAAATCTGAAGTAGGGTTCAAAAAGAAGAATGAATATAAACATATATGGAAGATTGCACCCCCGTTTTGTAGATCTTGGGAGTCAGAAGATTACCATAATGTAACGCTTTCCTGGTATGACCATAACAGTGAAACAGGAAAGAACTATATCATTGAAAGGAAACTTGACAGTGAAAGTTCTTACTCCCCAATAGATACACTTTTTGCAGCAAAGGATTATAAATATGGATCAACCACAGTAGAATACACCGATAGTCTTGGACACAATTCCGCTAATTATCGCGTAAAGGCTACAAGTTATAAGGATACCGAATCCGTCTATTCCCGAACGGTGAAAATTCTGAGGAATGATCCTCCTCAGGCACCCGGAAATTTGTTCATTGAGGTCAATGAAAATGAAGCTTCCTTGAACTGGGAGGAAGCAGCCTTTGCCACTTCCTATAAAATCAAAAAGTCTTCCTCAAGGGGAGGTCCTTTTGAAACAATTGCTGAAGGAATAACTACTACGGATTTTAAGGATAATTTCGATGGGAACATTACTTATTATTTAGTGGTGGCTGTAAATGAGTTTGGTGAGTCACCGCATTCGAATCGGGTTAGCACTAAGCAATCAGATAAGTATATTTACCTCAGATTTGATGAAGGGGAAGGAGAAATTGCCGAGGACTCTTGGTCCGGTTTGGATGGAAAACTCGTTGGTGGAGCTTTCTGGTCGGAAGGAAAAGCTGGGAAATCAGCTTTTCTAAGTGGAAATAATAATTCCCATGTAGCCTTGGTAGATGGGGTGATGGAAAGCATAAAAGAATACACCATTTCAGTTTGGGTTAAACTGGAAGAAAATCCTACCTGGAATAGAATCTTTGATTTTGGCTCAGGAACTGGCACCTATATGTTCTTGACTCCAAAAAGTGGCAATAATACGGTAAGATATGCTATTAAAAAAGGAGGGAATGAACAACGGATTAATGGACTTTCACCGCTTTCACTAAATGAATGGCATCACTTGGCATTAACCCAAAAAGATACAATAGGGATTCTTTATATTGATGGTAAGGAAGTGGGTCGAAATGAAAATATGGATCTTAACCCAACCGATCTGGGAACAACGACCCAAAACTGGATCGGGAAATCGCAATGGCCTGACCCTCTGATGAAAGGAAATGTGGATGAGTTTAGGATATATAATTATGCCCTGAATTCTGGAGAGATTGGGGATTTATTTGTAGAAGAAATTACCCCAGCGCCCTTCCAATATGTTATATCGTTTGAATCAGAATATGGTCAAATGCCACAGGAAATGCGATTTACCTCGGTTGATGAAATTCCTGATCTTCCGGAAATGGAAGATACTGATACCCATTTGTTTCAGGGGTGGAAAAAAGCTGATGGTGAATTGGTGACGGAGTTATCTGCCATTATTCCCGCAGATGCTGATGGAAGTATTACACTATTTGCCATTTGGGAGGAAATTCCTGTTGAAGTATATGCCATTACTTACCATAATGTTGATTTTGAAGGAGTGGTAAATCCAAACCCAACAGAGCAGGAAGTAGGTACAGTATTAGAATTACAAAGTGCAATAGCTTCTAGTTATCGTTTTATGGGGTGGTATTTAAATGCTGATTTTACCAGTGAAATATCCAGCATAGAGGGAAACAATAGCTCAGATATGGAGATATATGGACGTTGGAAATTAAAGGGTGAATTTATTGCCTATCCTACTTTAACTGAAGGGACAGTTTCCTTCAGGTCTAGTGAGGCCAATGATATGATCATTTTATCCAACTCCATTGGAGTAATCGTAAAAAGACTGCAAACCTCTTCAGTTCAGGAAAGGTTTGATTTTAGTAACCTACCAACAGGGCTTTATGTGGCCAGGAGTTTGAAAACAGGTCTAACAACCCGAATAATTAAAAAATAGTTTTTTCCTAAACCCCTAAGGTGCTTTTAAGTGCCTTAGGGCTGCTTTTTAGGATTAATAATTTAGTTAATCATTATAAAAATACTATGAGAAAGAAATATTTCATTATAGCGATACTCTTTGCATTGGTTGGTACGGGATGTAGTGATGAATCTAAAGGTGATAATGAGCCTGGGGGGAATTTTGGGGCGGTTTCAGTAGATGATATTACTATTAACCTGTCCCAAGGATATATTGAAGATTATGGGCAAATAGGAAGTTCCTATAACCTTGATTTTTCGGCCAGGGGGGCGAACAGTGAAAAGGCTGCATCAGTAGTTTATTTTGAACTATTTTCATCCAAAGAAGATGATTTAGCTACCGGAACTTACAGTTTGGGTAAATATGAAGATGCCCAATCGAATACCTATACTAAATGGGGGGAAATTGCATTAGGTTCCGACCTGATAATAGATTCATCAAAAAATGACTACACCATAAATGAAGGGATAAGCATTCGACCAACAAGCGGAACATTTGCTGTTTCTGAAAATGGTGAAAAATATAAAGTGAGTTTTACAGGTTTTGGAACTGCAACTTATTATAGTGATGGTGAAATAACCAATACAAAATCAGGAGTGAGTTTAGAGATGACTTATGAAGGGGATGTTGAACGCTATGCAGGGCAAGAGCTTAAGACAAAGTCCAATACAGCAGAAAGGTCAAAAATGAGAAGGATTTTCGTGAAGTAAATAGGTATCTCCAATAAAGGGGAGATAACATTTATTCAACTAAAATGGGTCAGGCATAATTTTGTCTGACCCATTTTCTGTTTGGAGGGGTTGGTTTGAATGGTTGAATTAAGCGTTCTGAAATGCTTAAATGTTGGAAAGTGCAAACACTTTTCTATTATTAAATTAAATATTAATCCGTAATGTTGAATATAGCCCTGATTAGACTATTCTTTCACTATTATTTGGGGTTTGGAAACCCGAATCTCAATAGAGAGGATTTCGCAATCTTTAGTATTTAATAAATAATTCCAGCCTACACTTTTTAGTGAAAGCCTAAATCTTGCTAAGGCCAGGTAAAGTCAGCACAACAATGGCTTCTATTTTCCATTTCCAAAGATTATAAATCTGGAATATTCGGATTCGAAATGGAAAATTTAGAATAGGAGATGGGGTGTCACATCCAAACCTATTATTATTTTCAAAAATAAGGGGAAATAAAGAAGAATTATTTATCGCTAATAAAAGTGTAAAAACCACAATTAAAAGCTTTTGAGTAGGTCTTTTAACCGTTAAAACTACAGTTAAAACCACGTTAAATACGTACTTTTTATTTGTTATTTACCATATTCAAACCATCGAAATTGCTGAAAAGGTATCTGGAATCAGGTTTTTGTTTGGTCATAATCCTTGATTCAAAATCAGCCTGAAAAAGCTCTTCGAAAATAGTCCAATTAATTAAATCAAACCCAAAACCATTATGAATTACCCCGACAATTGTTGGTGTTTTCTATTGGCCAACTTCTTTTTGAAAAGACATGCCCTTTGTTTTTTAATTCAACAATCAATTAACAAATTTTAATCAATTCTTGACCCTATGAAAAGACGATTACAACACAAAGTGTTGCTGCTTTGTGCTGGCTTATGGATGGCGTTTGGCCTCCAGGAAACGCTGGCTCAGGGCAATGACATTAAGGTGACGGGTACCGACGGACCCTTGTGGAGAAACAATTATTGGAGCCAATATCCTCGTTGAGGGAACTACCAGAGGGGTAGTTACTGATATCGATGGAAATTATGAAATAATGGCTCCAGCTGATGGGAATCTGGTTTTCAGTTTTATTGGCTTCCAAAAAACAAAAGTGCCCATCAATGGCCGGAATAAAATCAATGTAACCCTTCAGGAGGACCTTCAAAGTCTTGATGAAGCAGTTGTAGTAGGTTACGGTATGCAGAAAAAGGCCAGTTTGGTCAGTTCCATTACCACTGTTAACCCGAAAGAACTAAAAGGACCCACCAGTAACCTGACCAATATGTTAGCAGGCCGGGTGTCGGGAATGATTGCTTTCCAAAGAAGTGGTGAGCCAGGCATGGATAATTCCCAGTTCTTTATCCGGGGCTTGGGCTCTTTTGGTGCAGGTAAGGTAAACCCTTTAATTTTGATTGATGGAGTGGAATCTACCACAACTGATATGGCCCGTTTGCAGCCGGATGATATTGAATCATTCTCTGTTTTGAAAGATGCTACCGCTTCTGCTGTTTATGGTGCAAGAGGTGCCAACGGTGTGGTATTGATCAATACCAAAACAGGTACAAAAGGAGAAACAAAATTTCACTTCCGAGCCGAAACCCGTGTTTCTTCCAATACCAAAAACTTCCAGTTTGCGGACAATATCACCTATATGAATCTAGCCAATGAGGCAGCCCTAACCAGGGACCGGAATGCTGTATTGCCTTATTCTCAAACCAAAATCGTCAATACTGAGGCTGGTACCAATCCTTTGCTTTACCCGAGCAATAATTGGATCCAACAGTTGATTAAGGATTATACGATTAACCAAGGCTATAATATGAGTGCCAGTGGTGGGGGTGATAAAGCGAGATTCTATATCGCTGGTACATTTAATCAGGATAATGGGGTGCTTAAGGTTGATCCTATCAACAATTTCAACAGTAACATTAAATTGAGAAATTATTCTTTGCGTACCAATGTGGATGTTACTTTGACCCCAACTACGGATCTTAGTGTGAAAATGTATGGCCAGTTTGATGATTACAATGGTCCAATTGGCGGAGGGGCAACTACCTTTAACCGAGCGATTTGGTCTAACCCCGTCAAATTCCCTGCTGTGTATCCTAAGGAGTTGTTGCCTTATGTAGAACATCCTTTGTTTGGAGGTGCCATTACCGGAAGAGGAAGCACTACCCTGTTGACAAATCCATATGCGGAAATGGTAAAAGGTTATCAAACCTATAAAACTTCCATGATCCAACCTCAAATGGAGATCAAACAGGATTTGGGAATGATTACAGAAGGTTTGAGTTTCCGTACTATGGGGTATTTGAAAAGATATGCCCGATTTGATGTGGCTAGGTCCTACAATCCTTTTTATTACAGTTCTAGACTAAATCCGGCAACTGGAGAAATAGATCTTTCTGTATTGAATGATGGAGGTCCGAGTTCTGTAGGACCAACTGGATCCGAATACCTGAGCTTTGAGCCAGGAGACAGGGACATTACTCTCCGTTCTTATGTGCAGTCAGCTTTTGATTATTCCAGGACCTTTAATGATAAACATGCGGTTTCCGGAATGTTAATAGCTATTTTCAATAGCTATGAGGATGGGAGTAAGTTTACCGTGCAGGAATCCCTTCCTTTTAGAAATACGGGGGTTTCAGGCCGATTTACTTATGGATATGATGACCGCTATTTGGCGGAATTTAACTTTGGTTATAATGGGTCTGAGCGTTTTGCAGAAAACTACCGCTTTGGTTTCTTCCCTTCCATTGGATTGGCCTATCGTATTTCTAATGAAGACTTCTTTGATCCGCTCAAAGGTGCCATCGATCATTTGAAATTAAGAGGTACTTTGGGTTGGATCGGTAATGATGCTATAGGCCGGGATGAAGACAGGTTCTTCTACCTTTCCGAAGTTAACCTAAACAATGGTGGTTATGGAGCGACATTTGGTGAGGAATTTGGATATTACCGCCCTGGAGTATCCATTTCCAGATATCCCAATAGAAACATTACCTGGGAAAAATCAAGACAGATCAACTTAGGTTTTGACTTGACCATGTTCAATGCCTTTGATGTTACTTTTGATGCCTTCCAACAGAACAGGTATAATATCCTTGAAGTACGTTCACATATTGGCTCAACCATGGGCTTAATGGCCCAACCATCTGCTAATACCGGTGAGGCCATGAGTAAAGGTATAGATTTGACCTTAAGGTATAACAAGTCCATTGGACGTGATACCTGGTTGAATTTAAGAGGGAATTTCACTTATGCGACCAGTGAAATTCTTAAGAGAGACGAAAATGCCTATCCTGAGGAAGTAAGTTACCTATCAAGAGTAGGGCAAAGGATTGGTCAACCTTTTGGATATATCGCCGAACGTTTATTTGTGGATGATGAAGAGGTAGCCAACTCTCCTGCCCAATTTGGTGAATACAGTGGCGGTGATATCAAGTATTACGATATGAATGATGACGGCGTGATTTCCTCTTTGGACCAGGTGCCAATTGGTCATCCTACAACTCCTGAAATTGTATATGGTTTTGGTGGTACTTTTGGTTTTAAAAACTGGGATATATCTGCCTTTTTCCAAGGAGTTGCCCGTACCTCGCTTTTTATTAATTCTCAAAACATTTCACCATTTGTGATTAATGGTGGCGCACAAAATGGACTTTTGGATGTGATTGCTGAAAGCCATTGGTCTGAAGAAAACAGGGATTTGTATGCTTTCTGGCCTCGATTGAGCAATTATTTTGTTGAAAATAACAATCAACCATCTTCTTGGTGGATGCGAAATGGTGCCTTCTTAAGGCTGAAAAATGTGGAATTGGGATATACAGTCCCTAAGCATATTACCGACCGGTTTAAGGTTAACCATTGTAGGATTTATGCCAATGGAACCAATCTAGGCGTATGGAGCAAGTTCGATCTGTGGGATCCCGAAATGGGAGGAAATGGACTGGGCTATCCGGTGCAATCAGTATATAACTTGGGTGTTGTGGTTGATTTCTAAAAAAGTATTAATGATGAATAAATTTCAATATAAAATAACAGCTTGTGCCCTGGGTCTTATGGGACTGTTGGGTGGAACAGCTTGCGAGAGTTTTGTGGATGTGGTGCCGGATAATGTGGCCACCATTGACCATGCTTTTAAACTGAGAAATGAAGCGGAAAAATACCTGTTTACCTGTTATTCCTATATGCCAAATAATGGCGATCCCAACGGGAATTTAGGTTTTTTGGCTGGGGATGAAATGTGGATTCCCTATCAAACAAGTTTACTGAGTAACCCTTTTGAAATTGCAAGAGGGAACCAAAGAGTATCCAATCCCTACGTGGATGTATGGAATGGAGGGATTTTCGTAGGAATCCGCCATTGTAATATTTTCATAGAAAATTTGGAACAAGGAGCCGTTCCTGATCTTGGTGAAATCGAAAGAAGAAGATGGATTGGTGAGGCGGAGTTTTTGAAAGCTTATTTTCATTTCTACCTGTTGAGAATGTATGGGCCAATTCCAATTGTAGATGAGAATTTACCCATTGATGCTCCTGAAGAGTTGGTCAATGTGGAGAGACAGCCTGTGGATGAGGTGGTTAGTTATATTTCCGATTTATTGGATCAATCAGCAGAAAAACTCCCTATGTCCATATCTGATAGAATTACCGAACTGGGCAGGGTGACCAGACCTGTGGCCAAAGGCCTCAAAGCTAAGTTGCTTTTGATGGCTGCCAGTCCATTATTTAATGGTAACCCGGATATGGCTTCCTTAAAAAGTCCAGGGGGAGAACAGTTGTTTAATTTGGACTATGATGAAAACAAATGGAGGTTGGCGGCGGATGCTGCAGAAGAAGCTATTGCTGTTGCTGAGGAAGCAGGTCATAAATTGTATGAGTTCAATGAAGTTGGTGTTGAAATTACCGATACCACCAGAACTGAACTGAGCATTCGTCAGGCAGTTTGTGAGCGATGGAACTTAGAACATGTTTGGGGAAATTCAAATTCTCCAGCTGGCTGGGATTTACAGGCCAATGCCATGGCGCCACTTTCTACCCAACATAATCACAATAATGCCAGAAAAATCTTTTCAGCCCCTCTTAAAATTGCCCGTCAGTTTTATTCTGAAAATGGGGTGCCTATCAATGAGGACAGAACTTTGGACTTCAGTGATATCGATGAATTGAGAATTGCCACCTCTGAAGAGCGCTTCTATATAGAGGAAGGATTTGAAACAGCAAGAATCAATTTTGACCGGGAACCACGATTCTATGCTTCTTTAAGTTTTGATGGCGGAAAATGGTATAAGTATGATAGCCCTTCCAATTCCGATGAAGATACCTATGTGGTAAGGTCTAAGTTTGTGGACTATGCAGGAAGTAACCATGCATTCCATAAAAATGTAACCGGTTATTTTATTAAAAAACTGGTGGATTGGAACCAAGCAATGAGTAGTTCAGGTGCCAATTACAGAACTTATGACTGGCCTGAGATCAGGTTGGCTGACCTTTACCTGATGTATGCAGAAGCCCTTAATGAGGTGGAAGGCCCTAATGCTACGGTATTTGAATATTTGGATAAGATCCGTGAAAGAGCTGGATTGGCCGGGGTTCAGGAGGCTTGGCAAAATTACTCCACCCAACCTGATAAGTACAGCACCAAAAACGGTTTGCGTGAAATTATCCATCAGGAAAGATTAATCGAATTGGCCTTTGAAGGCCACAGGTTATGGGATCTTAAAAGGTGGAAAAAAGCCAATGAAATGTTGAACCAGCCTATCCAAGGTTGGAATATGCAGGGTGAAACTACCAACAGCTATTATCAGGTTAATACCATCTATTCCCAAAAATTTGTTTCTCCTAGGGATTATTTCTGGCCGATCAATGAGGGAACTTTAATTCAAAATCCCAACCTGGTTCAAAATGTAGGTTGGTAATCTGAAAATTTAAATTGATCCAAAAATGAAATTATTCCAAAAATATAAATACATCATGGCCATGTCCCTCTTAGCAGGGACCTGGGCCTGTGAGGTAGAAGAAATCCATTCACCTTATTCGGATTCCGGTAAGGCACCTGGAATGGTATATGAAACCACTGTAGAAAACCTTCCTGGGAAAGCAAAGATTTCCTATGCGCTTCCAGATGATGGGGATTTATTGTATGTCAAAGCAGAATTTGAGCGATCAAACGGAAAGACTGCAGAGGTGAAATCCTCCTACTATAACAATTCCCTTATGGTGGAAGGCTTCGCCGATACTGAGGAACATGAGGTGAAATTATATGCAGTAAACCGGGCTCAGCAAGAATCAGAACCGGTTACAGTAACCATCAAACCAGAAAAAGCTCCATTATGGGATGTTTATGAATCCATGGAGGTGAAAGCTTCTTTTGGAGGAATCCAGGTCGATGCATTAAATCCCAACAGGGAAGATGTTGCCATTCT
Organism: Echinicola jeungdonensis; assembly: GCF_030409905.1. NCBI lineage: Bacteria > Pseudomonadati > Bacteroidota > Cytophagia > Cytophagales > Cyclobacteriaceae > Echinicola > Echinicola jeungdonensis. Next base: position 939,489 of record NZ_JAUFQT010000001.1, on the reverse strand, counting down.
AATCATGGAGCAGAATGAATATGGGGAATGGGTGGCTGACCCTAATAGTATTTATACTTCTACAGATTCCATTGATTATGCCCTTCGCGGGATGGATACCTTAAAGCATGAATTTGCCTTTACAGTAAGAGATAGATGGCTGAATTATACAGACACTGTTTTTTCGGATATTTATCCACTTTATGAATCAGCCTTGCCTAAGTCAAACTATAGAGGAGTCCATCTCCCTGGCGATGCTCCCCATCACCCATCCACTTCTATGGCTGGTATGTGGGATGGAGAAATCATGAACTGGCCAGCCATATACATGACCCAATCTATAATATCCGGTCCACATACCATTACTATTGATACAGGAGTGGAAGCAAAAATGAGCCGAATTGTCATTTGGGACTATCCAGAGTATTTTAATGGAAGGACTTACTATTACTTGGGTAACCTGAAAAAATTTGAAGTATGGGGTTCTAATGACCCACCATCTGATGGAAGTTATGACAACTGGGTGAAATTGGGTACTTATAATGCAACCAAACCTTCTGGATTGCCCTTTGGTCAACAAAGTGACGAAGATTACCGCGTAGCTGTAGAAGGCTTCAATTGGGAGTTTGATATCGATGCTCCTAAGGTAAGGTATTTGAGAATCCGGTCTATACAAAATTGGGGGGGTAGTTCCTATATGGCCATTGGAGAAATCCAGGTTTATGGTGATCCAAGATAATTTGTTCCATCTTAAAATCAATTAACATGATCAAGCATATCAATAAATATATTTTGGCATTGTCCCTGCTCACCATGGCCTTCTGGTCATGCAGTGAGATGGATGCCTACAAGGATTTTGTCCCCAATGGCGAAAAGACCTATAGTGGAAAAATCGATTCCCTTCAGATAATTGGAGGGGAAAATAAAGTAATGATTTGGGGGCTGTTTAAAGCAGATCCCAAAATAGAGCAAGCCAGAATTTCCTGGAATGCCGGAGCGGAATCTGTTACGGTTCCAGTTGAAAGGACTTCTGCTGTGGATACGATGAAATATGTCATCGAAGGTTTGGAGGAGAACAATTATACCTTTGAAGTAGTAACCATAGACAATCAAGGTAATGAATCTGTACCCGTGTTTGCAACGGGTGCTGCTTATGGAGAGCGGTACCAGAATTCTTTGAACCAAAGACCTTTGGAGGCCTCTAACTTGACTGTTTGGAATTCTAATACCAAATTGGTTTTTGGAGAAGCAGATGAAGCTTCCGGGGCAATCTACACTGAAGTCAAATACATTGATGTAAATGAGGATGAGCACACGATTCAGATCCCAATTGATGTTTCGGAGGTAGTATTGGAAAATTATCAAGTGGGTAATGAATTTAAGGTCAGAACCTACTACAAGCCTGAACAACACAGCTTGGACACTTTCCCTTCCAGTTTTGAAGCTATTGTGCCTAAAGTTACTTATATGCGAAATATGCAGGTTCCATTTGAAGCAGCTACTAGGAGTGGACGTTGGGGAACGCAAGCTGGATGGATCACTAATGATGCAGCAAAAATCCATAATGGCCAGGGAGGCTGGGACGAATGGAATAATAATATTTTCAACCTTGAATCAGGTTGGGGTGCTCCTGCTGTTTCTAATGGAAAGATTTATCAGACTTTTGAGGTACCTGCAGGGAGCTTTACCTTTAAGATTAAGGATCTTATGAATACCAATTTGACTGAAAATGATAATGCTTACTTGGTTGTAGCCTATGGAGATGAGTTGCCGGATGTGGAAAATATTGATTCTGCAATAGGTTATAGCCATATCTATAGTGGAAAATCCGTTCTTGATTTAAAAGTTGATTTTGAAATTCAAGATGGACCGGTACAAATAGCAGTGGGTTACCTGACAACGCAGCCAGATGGTTGGCCAGGTAGGTATTGCAATATCCGTGCATTTGATTTTGTACAGAATTAATTTTGGGGTTTGACAACCTTCCCTGGCTCTTTTTGAGGTTGGGGAGGGTTGTTTTTTCAATTAGGGAGCGACAATCCACTGTTAACAGTCCAAGGTTACCGTGGTTTTGACCCTAAAACAATTTTTATTACCTCCCTTAAAAAATGGTTACCCAACTGGTTTTTATCTCTTGCAGAAGGGGATTTGTTTTTATTGATTTATTAACCAAAAAGGATTTTTTATTAATTCCTTTCAAATGTATTCTTAAATGAATAAAATAATAAATATCAGTTTATTAGTCCTGTTGATTTTAAGTTGTAATCAGGAAGTCGACCCACCGAAAATTGAAGAAGAGCCATCCAACAATGAAGGGGAGGTGCCTACCTTGCAAGGTTTGGAAATGGTTCAGGTCACCAATTCTAGTGCCATTTTTGATAGTAAAGTTGAAAATGATGGGGGATATGCTGTTTTGGAAAGAGGAGTTTGTTTTATGGAGGGAGATGGAGTACCGACTTTGGAAAACCATTATATCGAAGCATCATCTGTAAAAGGAAGTGGAGAGTTTAGTGCATCATTAAACGCACTTAATGACGGAATAAAATACAGTGCAAGGGCCTATGCAGTAAATGAAATTGGAGTTGGATATGGAGAGAAATTGAAATTCGAGACTCCTGCTGCCGACAAGCCTGAAGTGGAAACAGGTGTGAAATATATCTCGGCAGCCCATAGCATCCATCTAAGGGTGGCGTTAAACAATGATGGAGGTTTTCCAATAACTGAGAAAGGGGTATGCTGGGATTTAGAACCTTCTCCTTCCATTGATGAGGAGGTTATAGAGATGGGTAATGGAATGAACAGCTTTCTAGCTGAAATAAAAGGTTTGGATCCTGAAAAGAAATATTACCTCAGGGCTTATGCAAAAAATGAAAAAGGGGTCAGTTATGGAAATACCCTTGAGGTGACAACCCGGAAGAAGGGCAATATCACTTTTACCCTCCATGAGGATCCCAATCCTTCTACCGAATTACAGGAAAATTATGACCGGATTAAGGAAGCATTTAAAAAGGCAGTTGAATACTATAATAGTTATACAAGTATTGAAAAACATATTAATGTATACTATAACCCAGGAGTGCCTACAGCAGACGGCAATATTAATGGCACCATTCGGATAGGATCGAATGTCAGTTATCAAAGAACAGGAACGGCAATGCATGAAATTGCCCATGTTGTGGGGGTAGGAACCCATTGGAAATGGGGAGAACTCATTCAAGGGGGGACTTATGTCGGTCCAAGGGCCAATGAAATAATACAGATTTTATCAGGAGACAATAATTCAATCCTCAGAGGAGATGGAACTCATTTTTGGCCCTATGGTATCAATGGTGCCCATGAAGATTCAGGAAGTCCTGAGCTTTATATTTGGCATGCGCTGATCATGCAGGGAATGAAAGATGATGGACTTCCAAGTTTTTGATAAAAGGTGATTTGATTATGCACATTTATTCCAGAACTGGAACTCAAATTAGTTTAACCCTTCCAGGGTTGTTTAGAAATTTTGACGAGATACCCCGGGTTTTGACCCGGGGTTATTTTAGTTGGAGCCTTAAAAAGGCTTCTTAGGTCCATTTCTCTGAGGCCATACCTTCTTTCAAGAAAAAAAGAGGTCCACTAATCCGCCTCAAACAAATTTAACAACCTGCCCGGTCGAATTATGGAAGATCCACCTCGGGCAAGAATTGAGGTATTATTTTCTCATAATCTCCAATCCTTGAGCCCCGAAGGGGCGGGATTTTTTCATTTTTTGGAGAAATACCAAGTTGAATATGATGAAAGGTATGATCGGGATTATGTAGTTTAGAAGGCAAATAAATTAAATCGAAATGCTAGCAAGTGAAATTAAAGTAGATAAGCTAATTGTAGGAATCCTTCTATTGGGAATAAGCTTTTCCTGCGCTTCCGGGAATTCAAAAGCAAATAAAAAATGGATTTCCTTATTTAACGGGAAAAACCTGGAGGGTTGGGTGCCCAAAATCCATCATCATGAATTGGGTGATAATTATGCCAAAACATTCAGGGTTGTAAATGATAAAATCCAGGTTAATTATGAAGGCTATGAAGGTTTTGAGGAACGGTATGGGCATTTGTTTTATAAACAGCCATTTTCTTCATTTCACTTGAAATGGGAATATCGTTTTACAGAAGAATGGCTGGAAGATGCCCCTAGCTATACCTATCGCAATAGTGGAGTAATGTTTCATTCCCAGTCACCAGAAAGTATTTTCAAAGAACAGGATTGGCCAATATCCGTGGAATTTCAGATGTTGGCAGAAGTGGAAGAAGGAGTAGAAAGGCCGACCGGTAATATGTGTTCACCAGGAACAGAGGTGTTTTACAATGGAGAAATGGATCCCAGACATTGTATCAACTCTTCATCACCCACATATAAATGGAATGCATGGGTGAAAGCTGATTTGATTGTTTATGAGGACAGTTTGGTCACTCACTTAATAAATGGGGATACGGTATTGCAATACACTAAACCCCAAATCGGTGGAGGAGTGGTAAATGGGTATGACCCTAAAGTGAAAAAAGACGGGAAACCATTAAGGCAAGGTTATATTGGTTTACAGTCAGAAGGGCAAGGTGTGGAGTTTAGAAAAATTGAGATATTAGATTTGAAATAATAGATTTTAGAGATGAGTATAGGGATTTGAACTGGGGGCATTCCGAGAAATCCAAACTTCATTATTGAAGGTTAAGCTCTATTTTTTTTCAGAGGATGTAAGTTAAGAAATCTGGATTTAATTAATGGGTAAACAATGAGGGGTAACTAAACTATTACTAGGTATTCTTTTTGCTTGAGTTTAGGCAGAATTTTTTGAAAGCGACAACCAAATTTTATTTTGAAAATCCATTAATTACCTGGTTTTCATACTGGGTAGGGTGCGCTTTTAACCGTTAAAACTACCGTTAAAAGTCAGATTAACTTTTGTTTTTGGCTTCATTTAGGTTCATTTACTAAGCGTTGTGTGACGCAGTTGATTTGATTTTCAGTTGGAGAAAGGATTGGCTTCCCTTTGGTCCATCAGGAGATTAATCAATTCTTAAAAAAATAAAACCCAAAAACAAATGGAACAGTATTTACAAAAAAAGATGGCGGCTTTAGTGCTTTGCTTTCTTTTGGTCAGCTTGTCCGCTTGGGCACAGTCCGGCAAAACAATTAATGGAATGGTGGTGGACCAAGCCACCCAACAGCCCATCCCCGGGGCAACTGTCCTTGAGAAGGGGACTTCTAATGGTACCGCTACAGATCTGGATGGGAATTATACCCTGGAATTAACCACTGAAAATGCGGTTTTACAAGTATCTTTTATTGGATATACTACTCAGGAAATCGAAGTGGGCAATGCCTCTGAGATCAATGTAGAATTGAGTGAAGATATCAGCCAGCTTGATGAAGTAGTAGTAGTAGGTTATGGTACCCAAAAAAGATCAGATATCACGGGTTCAGTTGCTTCTGTCCCAAAAGAAAGGTTAACCAACCTTCCTGTAACCGATGTGACCCAGGCCATTCAGGGAACCACAGCCGGACTTAATGTCTCCCAGACTTCTTCTGTTCCTGGGAGTTCAGCTAATATGCAGATACGTGGGGTGAACTCCATCAATGCAAACACCAGCCCTTTTATTGTGGTAGACGGAGTTCCATTTTTTGGATCCATCAATGACTTGAATCCCAATGATATTGAATCTATCGAAATCCTTAAAGATGCTTCTGCTGTGGCCATATATGGTACCAGAGGTGCCAATGGGGTGATTCTTATTACTACCAAACGCGGTTCGGCAACTGCTGGTGAGCCCGTCATTAAATACAGTGGATATACTGGTTTTGAAAATATGGCCCATGTATTAGAACCAATGGGACCTGATAGGTATGTTCAAAAATATGCAGATTTCGTATCTGCCAATGACCTTCCAATGACCGATGTTCTTCCCAATGCTTCAGAGGTTCAAAATTACAATGCTGGAATAACTACGGATTGGTTGGATCAGGCTGATCAACAAGGACGCATTAACGAACATAACCTGAGCATTACCGGTGGAACAGAAAATGTTCAATATTATGTTTCAGGAAGCAGGTTAAAGCAAAAAGGTGTTGTAAGAGGTTATCAATTTCAAAGGACCAGCATCCGTTCCAACCTGGATGCCAATATTACAGACTTCTTAAGGGTGGGAACCTCTGCTTTCTTCTCCGATAATAATTCTGATGGTGGAAGGGTGAATTTATTGGAGGCTACTGCAATGAGTCCCTATTCCGTCCCTTTTGACGATCAAGGTAATTATATCACTTTTCCAATGGCTCCGGAGGAATTGTTCAGAAACCCACTTTTGGGATTAACAGTTGACAGGGTAGATAGAGATAAGACCTTATCAGGGAGTGGTTATGCAGAGATTACACCTAGCTTTATTCCTGGATTAAAATATAGGTTAAACGGAACTTACGTTTACAACATTGACAGGACTGCTCAATACACTGGTAGGGCAGCAAATGACCAAAGTGGTACGGCCAATGTATCTAATACTGAAAGATCTAACTGGGTATTGGAAAATATCATTAGCTATGCAAAGGACATTGACAAACATCATATCGATATTACTGGCTTGTACAGTGCCCAGGAAGTTACTTACTTTAATAACTCAGCCCAATCCAGGGGTTTTATCAATGATGCCCTTTCCTATTATAATATGAGTGCGGGTACTACGCAATCCACGGATTCGGAAGGAAATAGCTATACTTTACTTTCCCAAATGGGTAGGATCAATTATTCCTATGATAGCCGTTACTTACTGACCGTAACCGGTAGAAGGGATGGATATTCCGCATTTGGAGCTGATACGGACAAATATGGATTTTTCCCCTCCATGGCCATAGGTTGGAATATCCATAATGAGGAGTTTATGAAAAATCACCCATCCGTAGGGGAACTCAAATTGCGTTTATCCCATGGACAAGCAGGGAACCAAGCCATTGGTGTCAATCAAACTGCCTCCACAGCAGCAACTGTTTTGCAACCTTTTGGAGGAGCAGCCTTAGTAGGAGTTATATATAATTCCCTGGGGAATGCCAACTTGAATTGGGAGACAACGACCTCCACCAACTTGGCATTGGATTTTGGTGTGGTAAATAACCGTGTACGAGGTACGGTTGAAGTATATAAAACCAAAACCAAGGACATATTGCTTAGAAGAAACCTACCAACTGTAACAGGGTATGGAAGTGTTTTGACTAATTTAGGAGAAATGCAGAATAAGGGTATTGAATTTACCATTAATACGGTAAATATTGAGAATAAGGATTTTTCCTGGGAAACCTCTTTAAACTTTTCTACTTATAAAAATGAGATTCTTGAATTGTATGGTGATGGCCAGGATGATGTTGGTAACCGTTGGTTTATTGGAGAACCTCTCCGGGTGATTTATGACTATGAGAAATTAGGCATTTGGCAAGAAGGTGAGGACGCTTCTGATACAGACCCATTGGCCAATCCTGGAGATATCAAATTCAGGGATCAAAATAATGATGGTCAAATTACTGATGCAGATAGGGTAATTGTAGGTCAAGTAGACCCCAAGTGGATAGGAGGTCTGACTAATACCTTCAGGTACAAAAATTGGAACTTAAGTGTATTTATCCAAACCTCCCAGGGAGGCATGAAAAACAATAATAACCTTACCTATGCTGATGAGGCAGGAAGGAGAAACCTACCAGCTGAATTTAATTACTGGACCCCTGAAAACCCGAGCAATTATTGGCCTTCATTAGCAGCTTTTAGGAATTATAGAGGTTATGGATTTGCAGAAGATTACAGCTATGTGCGGATCAAAGATGCACGCTTGAGTTATGTGGTGCCTGCTTATATGTTGGAGAAATACCACATCAAAGGTTTGACGGTTTATGCCGCTGGCAGGAACCTGCACACCTTTACGGACTGGTTTGGATGGGATCCGGAAAACAACTACTCTCCCAGAGGTTCCGGTGACTGGACCAACAATTATCCATTGGTTAGATCCATTTCCTTTGGTATTAACCTGACCCTGTAATTTTCACCAGAAAAAATGAATGTTATGAATCGATATATAAAATTATTCTTAAGTGGTTTTTGCTTATTGGCCACGATGAATAGCTGTAAGGACTCCTTTTTGGATGAGGAAGTTCTGGACAGTTATGCTCCTGAGGTATTGGATGATAAATTAGGCTTTGAAGCTGCAGTTGTAGGTCTTCATTATCAATATGGAACTTTCTTAACTACTACAAATGACCAAACCCTGCAGGGAATCTGGCATCTGGGTACCGACATAGTATGGGCTCCTGCTGGCCGATCCAATGGGGATGCCCGGCATTATTTCAATTATGAAACCCTTATGCCGGCGGACAACGCTTCCCGTAAGGTTTGGCAATGGTTATATAGCATTATCAATAATGCCAATATCTTGATATCCAGTACCAATGTTGAAAGCGTGTCTGGAGTGACTGAAGAGGAATTGGCCATCTATAATGGAGAAGGAAGGTTTTTCCGAGCCCTGGCTTATAATATGCTAGTAACATTGTATGGGGATGTGCCCTTAGTTACCGAACCATTGAGGAGCCCTAAAACGGATTTTGTCCGAACATCGGTGAATGAAGTAGATCAGGTAATTATTGATGACTTAATGACTGCTATAGATGGTTTGCCTACCATTGGAACCGCCTCTTATGATGCCCGAGGAAATAAGGAAATGGCAAGGCATCTATTGGCTGAAGTTTATTTGAGAAGAGGTGAAAATGCACTGGCAGAAGCCCAGTGTGATGAAATCATCAATAGTGACCTAAGCTTGGTAAAAGAACGATATGGAGTCAACGCCAATGAACCAGGGGATGCTTTTTCCGATATGTTTTTATTTGGTAACCAAAGAAGACGAGAGGGAAATTCAGAAGCCATTTGGGTGCTGGAAGCTGAAAATCCAACCGATGTAACTGGTGGTAGTTCAGGATTTCCACAACAAAGAAGGATTTGGGGTTCTTCCTACCATGACCTACCCGGAATGCAGCCTACTGATTCTTTAGGAGGCAGAGGGATTGCCAGAGTCCGTTTGAATAATTGGGTAGTTTATGAACTCTACGAGGAGGAGGATATGAGGAATTCTAAATTCAATCTCAAACGCCAATTATACTTTAACCATCCAGGTGAAAATTATGACAATATCAGAGGGTTGCCAGTTCCATATGGGGAGGATGCGGAATTTACCCTTGCGGATGGTGAAACGGTTATTAGAATCTTTGCCGCTGATACTATTTTCAAGTACGTTCCATATACCCGAAAATGGGGACATTATGATGAAAGGGACAATTTTGGTTTTGGTATGTGGAAGGATTTTATGCTAATGAGATTAGGTGAAACCTACCTGTTCCGTGCAGAAGCCAGGTTTAAACAAGGAAACCTTTCCGGAGCTGCGGATGATATCAATGAACTAAGGGAAAGAGCCAATGCCAGTTTAGTTGAACCATCAGATATAACCCTGGATTTTATTCTTGATGAAAGGGTAAGGGAATTGTTGGCAGAAGAAAACAGAAGGAAAACCTTGGTGCGTACCGGAACCTTAGTAGATAGAGCAAAAGAATTGACAGGAACAACTCCTTTGGCCGATGGAGCCATTGAAACAACCAATGGACTTACTGAAACCCATACCTTGATGCCAATACCATTGACAGAAATTGAATTAAATAAGGATGCTGAATTGGAGCAGAATCCTGGATATAACTAATTAAGCTTGATTTAATAGCTGAAATTTAAAGTTCATTTTGAGGTTTGTTATGGGGATGGTTTCGGCCGTCCCCTAATGAACCCAACCAATAAAGTTAAGCCTGGTTTTGGCCTTCAAAAAATGAAACTAAACTCAATAACTCTTCTATTTTCTTTTTTAATGATAATGGGATTTTCCTCCTGCTCCAATTCTAATACCAGGGCTGTGGATAGGTATGTTCCTTATGAGTTGGTGGAATATCCAGGCTATAAACTGGTCTGGAGTGAGGAATTTGAGGAAGATGGAAAACCTGATTCAACTTTTTGGTCTTTTGAATTTGGATTTGTCCGCAATAATGAACTGCAATGGTACCAACCAGAAAATGCCAATGTTAAAAATGGTTTTTTGGTCATTGAGGGGAAAAGAGAAAAAATTAAAAATGAATTTTTTAATTCTGAAAGCAATGATTGGAGGAAAAGCAGGGAATTCGCCCAGTATTCCTCCGCAAGTATCAATACCCGTGGTAAAAAAGAATTTCAATATGGCATCATAGAAGTCAGGGCAAAAATAGATACTGCTCTTGGTATGTGGCCTGCCATCTGGACTTTGGGAACAACCAAAGGCTGGCCTGCTAATGGTGAAGTGGATATAATGGAATATTATAGAGTGGATGGCAAAGCCACCATTTTGGCCAATGCAGCCTGGAAAAAGGCTGGTGGTAGATATGAAGCTGAGTGGGATGAAAGTAAAATACCATTTTCAAATTTTTTGGAAAGCGATCCTGACTGGCCCAACAAATTCCACTTGTGGAAAATGCATTGGACAGAGGATTTTATCCGCCTTTATTTGGATGATGAATTGTTAAATGAAATTGACCTTAGCCAAACCCAAAACCCCGATGGGTTTAACCCTTTTCATCAACCCCACTATATTTTGTTAAACCTGGCCTTGGGATCAAATGGGGGCGATCCAGCTGAAACTGACTTTCCACGGGAATATTTGGTGGATTATGTGAGGATATTTCAAGAGGATAGTAGCGAGTAATGCATATTGAGTAAAGAAAAACAGAATCCCGTATCAAGATTTAAGTTTCAAGAAAAAAGACATTAAAATGAGATTGATGAAAAATTTCCTGGGAAAAGTATTCCCCACAATAATATTTTTAATGAGTGTAAACCAACTTGTTTTGGCTCAGTCCAACCAGGTGGGGGAAGAGGGAAAGGAAGCCAGGAAATATTATATCGAGGTGATGACAAAAATTGCCGACCCCGTTTTAAAGGCTTTGAGTGAGAACCAACTCAAAGCTAAGATGCCTGTGGAAGTGGCCCCTAATGCTTATGGAGGAAGGGATCAAGTGACCTACCTGGAAGCTTTTGGTCGCTTGCTTTCAGGTATGGCTCCCTGGCTGGAATTGGGGCCTGATGAAACAGTGGAAGGTCATTTAAGAGAGAAATATATTCAATTGGCATTAAAATGCATCCACAATGCCACAGATCCGGGATCTCCGGATTTTATGAATTTTACCCAACTTGGACAGCCCTTGGTAGATGCTGCATTTTTTGCCCATGCTTTATTAAGAGCTCCTAACCAATTATGGGAAAGGCTAGAACCCGAAACACAGGAGAATGTGATTGATGCCTTGAAATCATCCCGGGTTATTTCACCCTATTATAGCAACTGGCTACTTTTTTCAGGAATGGTTGAAGCTGCCTTGCTTAAGTTTGACGGTAAAGCCGACCATGTTAGAATGGCGTATGGGCTGAATAAGCATAAGGAGTGGTACCTGGGAGATGGTATGTACGGTGATGGGCCGGATTTCCATTGGGATTATTATAATAGTTTTGTGATCCAGCCAATGCTACTGGACATTTCGAAAGTCCTTAAAGAAAAAGGGAATGATATGGGCAAAGACCACGATCTTTTCCTTAAAAGAGCCAAAAGATACGCAGAAATTCAAGAAAGGCTGATTTCACCAGAAGGAACCTATCCTGTTATCGGAAGGTCAATGGCCTATAGATTTGGAGCATTCCAGTTGTTGTCTCAAGTGGCCCTTTGGGAAGAATTGCCACAGGAAATTTCCCCTGCCCAAGTGAGGGAAGCCCTTGAAGCCGTGATCAAAAAGCATATGGAAGCAGAAGATATGTTTGATGAAGAAGGATGGCTGACCCTTGGTTTTTATGGACACCAACGGGAAATTGCCGAACCTTATATTTCCACTGGAAGCTTGTACCTATGTGCTGAAGTGTTTTTGGTATTGGGGATTCCTGCTGATGGAGAGTTTTGGGCTGCACCCGCCCAGCCCTGGACCCAGAAAAAGATTTGGAGCGGAGGAGAAGCAAATATTGATAAAGCGCTTTACTAATGAATGTCAAAAAAATTTGGGTACAAATGGGGTTGATCCTGGCATTGGGAGCTTGTAAAGCCCAAATGCTCCAGGACAGCCAGGTTCGGGAAACTTATGTCGGAGAAGGCTGGGGCAATAATTCTGTTAATACGGTTATCTTCAGAAGAAATGCCTTGACAACATTTGAAGACACCCAATTCACCGCCTACTATGACCCTTCCGGTCATGTGGTTTTGGCCAAGAGGGAATTGGGCGATGAGCATTGGGAAACCCATCAAACTAAATACACGGGCAATGTAAAAGATGCCCATAATACCATCAGCATTGCAGTGGATGGAGCTGGATATTTACATGTTTCCTGGGATCATCACGACAATCCATTAAGGTATGCAAAAAGTAAAGCCCCTTTGGGATTAGAATTGGGACCTAAAGAGCCAATGACTGGGGTAGAAGAAGAAAAGGTGACTTATCCGGAATTTCATGCTTTACCCAATGGAGATTTGCTGTTTTTCTATCGGTCGGGCGCTTCCGGGCAAGGAAATTTGGTTATGAATAGGTATGATGTGGAGCAACAATCCTGGATACAACTTCATGACAAATTAATTGATGGTGAAGGCCAAAGAAATGCCTATTGGCAGGCTTTTGTGGATAAGGCTGGCACGGTTCATCTGAGCTGGGTGTGGCGGGAAACCTGGGATGTCTCTACCAATCATGATTTGGCTTATGCCAGATCAACCGATGGGGGCCAAAGCTGGGAAAGGTCCAATGGTGATAAATACCAATTGCCTATTACCAATTCTACAGCAGAATATGCCTGGAATATTCCACAAAAAAGCAATTTGATCAATCAAACTGCTATGTATGCGGATGAGAATAGTCAGCCTTATATCGTGACCTATTGGGAAGAAAATGGAGTTACTCAATATCAGGTTGTATATCAGGACGGACAGGAGTGGAAAAAAGCCAATACTGGATTCCGGAATACCAGCTTTCAGTTAGGCGGTGGTGGAACCAAACGGATTCCCATTTCAAGGCCACAGATATTGGTGGAGGAAAATGGCTCCGACAAGTCTTTGTTTATCCTTTTTAGGGATGAAGAACGGGGAAATAAAGTTTCCTTGGCCTACACTTCTGCACTCGAGGATAATGGATTTTGGGAAGTCATGGACCTGACCCAATATGGTGTTGGGCAGTGGGAACCAAATTATGATATTGAATTATGGAAGGAAAAAAAACAACTTCATGTTTTTGTTCAGGAGGTCCAGCAAGTAGACAGTGAGGGACTTGCTCAAGAAATGAATACAGCAGTTAAGGTGATAGAATTAAATCCTTAGTTTGTATTTGAGGAGATTGGATAAAAGAATTAATTAAATACTTATATGAAAAAGCGATTATTATTCCTGTTGTTGGCCGGAAGCACTATTTTGACTTCCTGTGGTTCAAATAGTAAATCAGGAAATGAAGAGGAGAAAAAAGAAACTGTTGTTTTAGAGGATCGGATTGAACCCACCTTGGAAAGAGGAAAGGAACAATACCACCATATGATGGAACTTCTTCCAGCTGGAGAATTTCCTAAAACTTACCATGCAAAAAATGATAAGTTTGAGACCAGTGGTTCAGGATGGTGGTGCAGCGGATTTTACCCTGGCACCTTGCTTTACCTATATGAAGCTACAAGAGATGAAAAGTTGCTTGAGGAAGCAGAAAGAAGCCTTGGTTTATTGGAAAAGGAAAAATTCAATACCAGTACCCACGATCTGGGCTTTATGATGTATTGCAGTTTTGGAAATGCTCTTAAAATTGCACCAAAAGAGGAATATAAGGATATCCTGGTCCAAAGTGCTAAATCCTTATCCAGCAGGTTTAGTGAAAAAGTGGGAGCCATTAAATCCTGGGATTCCAAAGAAGGAGATTTTTTGGTGATCATAGATAATATGATGAACCTTGAATTATTGTTCTGGGCCACTGCCGAAACTGGAGATTCTACCTATTATGATATTGCCGTGACCCATGCCAATACTACCATGGAAAATCATTTTAGGGAAGATAACAGTTCATACCATGTTCTCAATTATGATCCAAAATCTGGGGATGTAAACAAAAAAAGAACTGCTCAAGGGTATTCTGATGACTCTGCCTGGGCAAGGGGCCAAGCTTGGGGTTTGTATGGTTACACGGTGACTTACAGAGAAACCAAGGATCCCAGGTATTTGGAACAGGCAAAGGCCATTGCTGCATTTATCTTGGATCATCCCAATTTGCCTGAGGACAAAGTGCCTTATTGGGATTTCGATGCGCCAAATATTCCTGACGCCTTAAGGGATTCTTCTGCAGGAGCCATTATGGCCTCCGCATTGTTAGAACTGTCAGATTATGTGGATGGTGATTTGGCTGCTAAATATAAGGAAAACGCAGCAACCATGCTGACCACCCTAACTTCCGATGAATACATTGCCGAAAAAGGCACCAATGGGGGATTCTTACTCAAACATGGAGTGGGACATATCCCAGAAAATTCTGAGGTGGATGTTCCTTTAACTTACGGGGATTATTATTTGGTAGAAGCTCTATTAAGACTGAAAAAGGAGAATTGAGAAAAAAGATATGAGATTTGAGAAAAGAGAAGGGGCCTTGGTATCCTGAATTGGTAAATGATTTAGAAAATACATGGAACTTTCTCCTTTCTTTTTTACACTTCATAACTCTAAATAAAATCACAGTTCTAATCTCACTTTTGTACTTCGTCCTCTTTTTTAAATATTACTTAAGTGTTATAAAAACATTTATTAATTTGGGGTCCAAAAGCCAATTAATAATTAATGAAATACATTAGAATGAAAAACCTATTGACCCTATTTGTGATTTTAACCAGTGCTTTATTTTGGGGCACAGGTTGTAATCCTCAAACCCAAGAAAAAGAAGCCTACCTTTTTGCCTATTTTACTGGCAATGGTCCAGGAGAAGAAGCTGTACACTATGCTATCAGTAATGATGGTTTTAATTACCGGGCCTTAAATAATAACCAGCCTGTTATAAAGGCGGACAGCATCAGCCTAAGAGGGGGAGTTCGCGATCCTCATATCTTGCGAGGAGATGATGGCAAAACATTTTATATGGTACTTACCGACCTCTATGTCCCCAATGACGGTTGGTCCAATCAAGGAATGGTCTTTTTGAAATCCAATGACCTTGTAAACTGGACCCACAGTACGATTCATATTCCTGAGGTTTTCCCTGAAACCTTTGGGGATGTCCATAGGGTATGGGCTCCACAGACCATTTATGACCCTGAGGTCCAAAAATACATGGTTTATTTCTCCATGAAACAGGGGAATGGTCCTGATATAATTTACTATGCTTACGCCAATGATGATTTTACTGGCTTGGAAACTGAACCTAAGCAACTTTTTTACCATCCCGAAAACAAATCCTGCATCGATGGTGATATTGTCAAAAAGGATGGCCAATACCACTTGTTCTTTAAAACGGAAGGACATGGTAATGGAATTAAAAAAGCAGTTTCAGATCAGTTGACAGAAGGCTACACCATGGAGGATGAATACCTTCAGCAAACCAAAGAAGCAGTAGAAGGGTCAGGTATATTTAAATTAAATGACAGTGAGAAGTACATTTTGATGTACGATGTTTATATGAAGGGTGAATATCAATTTACCCAAAGTACCGATTTGCAGGAATTTGAAGTAATAGACCAGGATATCAGCATGAATTTTCATCCCCGTCATGGGGTTGTGCTACCCATCACGATGGAAGAAGCTAAGCGATTAGTCGATGCTTATGGAATTGATGAGAAAAACCTGATCATGGGGGTCAATAATGACCAGGTTTATGAAAAAAATGTTGACTTGGATCAAGAAGAGGAAACTATTTATTTGCCGGTCAAAAATGAGGTGGATTTAAGCGCAGTTGATCCGGAGTTTCAAATGTTTACAGGTTATTCCTTAAGCCCTTCAGGTGCACAGGATTTTAGCAATGGGCCGGTAAGCTATACTTTGACCAAACCTGATGGTTCAACTCAAACAATTGAAGTTTCTGCGAAAAAGGACAATAACCCAGCTCTAAAGGGATACTATGCGGATCCTGAAATTATTTATTCCAACAAGACCGGAAAATTCCATATTTATCCAACCAGTGATGGATTTACCGGGTGGTCCGGCACTTATTTTAAATCTTTTTCCTCCGAAGATTTGACCAATTGGCAGGATGATGGTGTCATCCTGGATCTGAAAAAAGACGTTGAGTGGGCTGATAGAAATGCCTGGGCACCGTGTGCCATTGAAAAAGAAATCGATGGAGAATATAAGTATTTCTACTATTTCACCGCTGCACAAAAAGTTGGTGTTGCCGTGGCTGATGACCCTGCAGGCCCCTTTGTGGATTCCGGAAAACCATTAGTGGATTTTAGGCCAGAAGGAGTTCGTGGAGGCCAGGAAATTGATCCGGATGTTTTTAGAGATCCACAGACGGGAAAAGAATATTTGTATTGGGGAAATGGCTATTTGGCTGCTGTTCCGCTAAATGAAGATATGGTCAGCTTTGACAAAAGTAAAGTTAAGATTTTGACTCCTGAAGATGGTACTTTCAGGGAGGGAACAGAGGTAATCTTTAGAAATGGCAAATACTATTTCTTTTGGTCTGAAAATGATACCCGAAGTGAAGATTACCGCGTAAGATATGCCTTTGCAGAATCTCCAATGGGGCCACTTACCATTCCGAAAAATAATTTAGTGATTTCCAAAGCTCCGGAGAAGGGAATCTATGGGACTGGTCATAATTCAGTGATCCAGGTGCCTGGAAAGGATGAATGGTACATTGTTTACCACAGATTTACCCGCCCTCATGGTATTGATATGGGCAGGGCTGCTGGTTATCACCGGGAAGTCTGTATTGACCGCCTTACTTTTGACGAGGAAGGAAATATCACCCAGGTAGAACCAACAGTTAGTGGAATAAAAAGCATAAAATTAGACTAAAGATTCAAGAGAAAAGAACGTTGGAATGAAGAATTTAAAATGAAAATTGAGGAATTCATTCTTCATAATAATGGTCTTTTTACTTAATTAAAAAATAAACCTAATGCCTACCTTAAAAACTACGACCTTATTGCTCATTGTCTTTTTGGTTGTGAGCAATATTTTGGCACAAGAATCCCAAGAAGCATTTCATCCGGGAAAACCTTGGATGGATACAGAGGGCAATATCATCAATGCACATGGTGGGGGAATTTTATTTGATGACGGCATTTATTATTGGTTTGGGGAAAAAAGAGGGAAACACCGCTCCCAAGGGGTAAATGTTTATTCTTCCAAAGATCTTTATAATTGGAAACCCGAAGGCCTGGCCCTTTCTCCTGTTGATGGGGATGATGATCACGATATTGCCAGGGGTTGTGTGATGGAACGGCCAAAGGTGATTTATAATGAGAAAACCGGGAAATACGTGATGTGGTTTCATCTGGAATTAAAAGGCCAGGGATATAGTGCTGCACGTGCAGCTGTTGCAGTAAGTGATAAGGTTACCGGGCCCTATACTTTTGTACACAGTTACCGCCCCAATGGAAATATGTCCAGGGATATGACCCTTTTGCAGGAAGAAGATGGGACAGCCTATCATATATATTCTTCCAGGGAAAATTATGATTTGCGAATTGCCAAACTCAGTGAAGATTACTTGCATCACACCAAGGATGACCATTTGATGTTCAGCGAGCACCGGGAAGCACCTGCCATTGTTAAACATGATGGAAAGTATTTCTTGATTACAAGTGCCTGTACCGGTTGGAAACCCAATGCTGCCGCTGTACATGTGGCCAAATCATTGGTGGGACCCTGGAAGCGATATGAAAACCCCATGAGAGGTCCTGAGGCTGACATTACCTTTGATGCACAGTCCACCTTTATTTTTCCTGTCCAGGGAAAAGAGGATCAATTGATCTTTATGGCGGACCGTTGGCAACCTAATGACTTGATAAATAGCCCCTATATTTGGCTGCCTATTGAGTGGGAAAATGAACTCCCTACAGTGGAGTGGAATGATAATTGGAATTTAAATGATTTTGAATAATTCATCCTCCATTTTTTTATGATCAATAACCTAACCAAAAAAAAGTAAAAATGATGAAAAACCTATTGTTGTCCCTTTTATTAGTGGCATCCGTATTGGGGCTTTGTAAGGCTCAATCGTCGCCCAATGAATGGGAAAACCCGGAAATTATCCAAAGAAACAAAGAGGCTGCCAGGGCCTATTTTATCACTTATGATTCTAAGGAAAAAGCCCTGAAAGAGAGAAAAGCCTATAATGGCCTTTACAAAAATTTGGATGGCATTTGGAAATTTTCTTTGGTCAAAAGACCCGAGGATCGTCCTAAGGATTTCTACCGTGTTGATTTTAAAGATGAGACCTGGGATGAAATCACAGTTCCCTCCAACTGGGAACTGGAAGGGTTTGACCGTCCTATCTACACCAATGTTTCCTATCCATTTCCTGCTAATCCACCAAAGGTAGATAACCAGTATAACCCGGTTGGGACATACAGAAGAACCTTTGAAGTACCAGCTGGTTGGGGAGAAAAGGAAGTAATATTGCACTTTGGTTCCATTTCCGGATATGCCACCATTTATGTAAATGGCGAGGAAGTAGGCATGACCAAAGTGGCCAAGACACCTGCTGAATTTATTGTAACGGATCATTTGAAGGAAGGAAAAAATACCCTTGCTGTTCAGGTTTTCCGATGGCATGATGGTAGGTACTTGGAAGACCAGGATTTTTGGCGTTTAAGTGGGATTGAAAGATCGGTGTTTTTACAGGCTGTGCCTAAACTGACTATTTGGGATTACTTTATCAAAAGTGGATTGGATGCCAATTACCGTCATGGACAATTGGATGCCAAAGTGGATTTAAGGGCAATTGAGGGGAATGAAATTGACAGGGGAAGCCTGAGCTTTGAATTATTTGCCCCATCTGGAGAGAAAGTTTATAGTGAGGAAAAAAGTGTGAATGGTGAAGACCAAAGTTTAAGTTTCAAGGAGCAGATCCGCAATGTTAAAAGATGGAGTGCTGAACATCCTCACCTTTATCGCTATACCCTTACTCTTAAGGATGATCAGGGCAAAGTGTTGGCAGTGGTCAGCAAAAAGACAGGGTTTAGAAAAGTTGAAATTAAAGATGCCCAGCTTCATGTCAATGGAATGCCTATTTTGGTCAAAGGAGTCAACCTCCATGAGCACCATGAAACTAAAGGCCATGTACCAGACCGTGACATCATGCTCAAGGATATACAGTTGATGAAGCAAAACAATTTTAATGCAGTAAGGATGAGCCATTATCCTCATGCCCCGGAATTATACGAACTATTTGATGAATACGGCTTGTATGTGGTGGATGAGGCAAATATTGAGACCCATGGTATGGGTGCCGAACTTCAGGGATGGTTTGATAAATCCAAACACCCAGCTTATTTGGAAAAATGGGCTCCTGCGCACCTTGATAGAATCAAAAGATTGGTTGAAAGGGATAAAAACTATCCTTCCATCATCATTTGGTCCATGGGTAATGAATGTGGAAACGGCCCGGTATTCTTTGAAGCTTACGAATGGATCAAAAACCGGGACAATACCCGAATGGTGCAATTTGAGCAAGCTGGGGAAAAAGAAGATACTGATATCGTTTGCCCAATGTATCCTGGTCTCGGTTATATGAAAGATTATGCTGCTTCAGACAAACAACGCCCCTTTATCATGTGTGAATATTCCCATGCCATGGGCAACAGTTCCGGTAACTTCCAGGAATACTGGGATATCATCATGAGCAGTAAGAAAATGCAAGGTGGATTTATCTGGGACTGGGTAGATCAAGGCTTGTTGACCACTGATGATAATGGTAGAGAATTCTGGGCTTATGGTGGTGATTTGGGAGGTTTCCATTTCCAAAATGATGCCAACTTTTGTGCTAATGGTTTGGTGGCAGCTGATCGCTCTGCTCACCCCGCTTTGTATGAAGTGAAAAAAGTGTACCAAAATATCCTTTTTGATTATTCCGGAGAAGGAAAATTGGAAGTAAGGAACTTGTTTGACTTCACCAATTTGGATCAATATGATTTCAAATGGGAATTGTTGAAAGATGGGGAGGTTCAAGCAACGGAAAACTTTAAGGTTTCACTTGCTCCGCATAAAACAGGAAATGTTTCTCTTGATTTACCATCTATGGAAGATGGACATGAGTATTTCTTAAATGTTTTTGCATATACCAAGGAAGCAACTTCACTTTTACCCTATCACCATGAGGTTGCAAGAGAACAGTTTTCCATTTCTGAAACCAGTTTCTTTGATGCATTGGATGCTAAATCAGGGCAACTGCAACACAATATAGATGGAGATATCCTTCATTTCTCTACGGATAAAATTAAAGGTGAATTTGATCTGAAAAGGGGAAGGATCAGAAAGTACACCCTGAAGGAGGATGAGCCTTGGATGGTAAGGCAATATCCAGAACCTTATTTCTGGAGAGCCCCAACTGACAATGATTTTGGAAATGGCATGCCTTCCAATATGGGGGTATGGAGATCAGCCCATGAGGGACAAAAAGTGGAGTCAATTACCATAGGTGATGCTTCTGAAGCAGGGGTTCCTGTAAGTGTTCAATATACATTGACTAATATTGATGTGCCTTATACGGTGGATTATTTGATCAGAAATGATGGAAGTATCCAAGTGACAGCTTCCATGAATTTGAGCGGAAGGGAACTGCCTGAGCTGCCAAGGTTTGGTATGCGTATGCAATTACCTGGCCATTACAATAACTTAAGGTATTATGGCCGTGGTCCCTGGGAAAATTATTCCGACAGGAAAACTGCCTCCTTTGTGGGAATCTACAACAGCAATGTGGAAAATCAATTCCACTGGAATTATATCAGGCCACAGGAATCCGGCAATAAAACCGATGTGAGATGGTTGACCCTGACCAATGAAAATGGAAATGGCATCAAAATACATGGACTTCAACCGCTAAGCGTCAGTGCCCTTGATGTGTCAGTAGAAGATTTGGATCCAGGCTTAACCAAAAAACAGCAACATCCTACTAATATTAGACCTCATAATAACGTTTTTCTTCATATCGATTGGAAACAAAGAGGACTGGGTGGTGACAATAGCTGGGGGGCTAGGCCTCATAATGAATATCGCCTGTTAGAAGATCAGTTTGAATACAGTTATGTGATCAGTCTAGTTGACTAATATTAGCCTCAATTAACCCTAAGCAAATATTGCCAAGCTCAGGAAGGATGGTTTATTCATCCAATTGAGCTTGGCTTTTTTGTTTAACCGAAAGGTGCACATGCGATTTACTAGGATTGCAATTTTATATTGAAAAAGGTCCATTCGTTTTTCTGTGGTATTGGCTGCGTTGATTCTTGTTTATGGTTTAATTTTTTAAATGATTGGAAGAAGCCTAATGACTCATTAACCCAAAAATAAATACTCCAAAAATGAAACAATTACAATCAAGTTTAATGACAATTTGCCTTTTCCTAGTTTCATTAGGGAGTTACGCCCAATCGGGCAATGCTCCCTATGTAGTTGAAGAAGGTGGTAAGAAAATATTTAAAGTTGCAGGTCCAGACTATGAGTTGAGCCCCCATACAGGTATGACCAAGAAACACTGGAAGGATGCAGCCCTCTATTTGTTGGAGGGGGCATTTAGTTATATCAATAATCTGGATGATCCCATGAAATTTCCCAAACAACCAGGAAAAAGCTATCCGCATGATGAAGGCCGGGTGCCAACTGAAAAGTTGGAAGGTCTTTGCCGGACTTTATTTGTGGCCACTCCTTTATTGAAAGAAAATCCTGATTTGGAGATCAATGGAATCTCAGTGGCTGAATATTATCAATACCAAATCAGCAAATTGGTAGATCGATCCAGTCCAGCATATATTCATCCCAGAGCAAAAAATGGCGGGCCAAGCCAAAATTTGGTGGAGTTTGGTGCTTTGGGGATTTCCCTGATGCTGGCTCCGAATGTATTGTGGGAGCCACTTTCCCAGGAAAATAAAGATGCATTGGCAGCTACCATGATCAGCTATGGAGATGGGCCAACTGTCCCCTCCAATTGGAAATTCTTTAATATTTTCGTTTTGAGCTTTTTCAAAGACCAAGGTTATGAAATCAACGAAGCACTATTGGAAGAATACCTGCAAAAATCCCTGGCCCATTATCGCGGTGATGGTTGGTACAATGACAACCCCGCTTTTGATTACTATAGCATGTGGGCTTTCCAAATGTATGGGATGATATGGTCAGAGTATTTTGGCAATGAATATTACCCCGAATATGCTGCACAGTTCAAAGAAAACTTTA
Organism: Echinicola jeungdonensis; assembly: GCF_030409905.1. NCBI lineage: Bacteria > Pseudomonadati > Bacteroidota > Cytophagia > Cytophagales > Cyclobacteriaceae > Echinicola > Echinicola jeungdonensis. The sequence continues at coordinate 917,070 of NZ_JAUFQT010000001.1, read as the reverse complement.
ATGATTTAAAGGACAACTACCCCTATTTGTTTAGCCAGGATGGTAAAATGATCATGTGGGGGAGAAGTATCAGTTATAGAATGGGCTCGATTGTTCCCTTACCTTTGATGGGGTTTGAAGAAGATAAAGACCTGAATTATGGCTGGATGAGAAGGATTGCTTCCGGTACTATGCTTCAATTTTTGCAGCATCCTGATTTTCTTAAAGACAATGTCCCCACCTTAGGTTTTTATGGACCCTTTGAACCTGCTGTGCAGGGGTATAGTTGCCGTGGAAGTGTCTTTTGGATGGGTAAAGCTTTTCTTGGTTTGATGGTGCCAGATGACAGCCCTTTCTGGACCTCAACAGAAAATGAAGGCCCTTGGGAGAATAAATTTGAGGATGATAAAATATATAACCATTTTCAGCAAGGATCTGATATTTTGATCACGAATTATCCGGGAATCGGTGCCTCGGAAATCCGTGCCTGGTGTCATGTGGCCATTATCCCTGCCTGGGAAAAATTCAGGGGAAGTGAAAACTACAACCGTCTTTCCTATAACAGTGCTTTCCCCTGGCAAGAAGATGGTAAGAACGGTGAAGTGGCCATGAATTATGTTTTCAAAAATGAAAAGGCAGAATGGGAAGCGCTTCGATTATTTACGTTTAAGAAGTATAACCGCGGAATTTATTACCGGGATGTAAAACTGGAAACCAATGAGGATGTCCAAATGGATTTGGCAGAAATTCCACTTCCAAATGGAATTTTAAGAGTAGATAGAAACCGAAGCAAAGATTCCATTGCCATGCGTTTAGGCCATTATGCCCTGCCTGATTTGGGAGAGGGAATCGAAGAGCGTGTGAAAAAGGTAAAAGGTTATGAAATTCAGATTATTGATAATGGAGAATACCAATTGGCCATGGTGCCGCTGAAAGGTTGGTCTGGCATAGAGGTGGTGGAAGCCACTGGTTTGCATCCCCAAAGTGATAAAAGTGCGGTGATCAATGTTTTTGATGATTTTGACCCTGAAACCGAGCATATCAGCATTTATGCCACCTTGATGCTGTGGAAAAAGTCAGGGGAAAAATGGAGCGAAAAGGAATTGATGCCTATTCAGGAACTGGAATTCAACAAAGAAGATAAAGCGGTAAAATTGACATTCAAGAACGGCGGGACCAAAACCGTTTATTATTAAATAAGGAAAAATAAATAACTAGCGAACTTGGCGAAAATCCAACGCGTTCTTTGCGGTAAAAATAAACCTAAAAGGGCGAAAGGAACACGCGGAGTTCGCTTTTTTTTTTTTTGGATATTTTTGCCTTTAAAAGAATTAACGCCTTTGTTTTTTATGTCTAAATGGTGGTTGAACATTAACTTGAATATCAAACGACTCATTGAATATTTGTGTTATTCCCTGGAGTTTGTGGACAACTAATGATTAGTTTTTTTAGTAATGGGATCCTAATTAAAACCAGAATTGAACTTGCAATATGTCTGGGGTTACCCCATATATCTTGTTGAATTTTGAATTCAATTTTCAGGCAGGAGAGAAAAGTTTAAATCCCAATTGTCATCGATATTAGAGTGAATTGGCCTACTTCACCCTAATATCGTATTTTACGCAGGCTTCCAAAATTCCCATGGGAGAGGGAATTCCGATAACTCATTAACCCAATATTCAAAAATATAAACTCGGCAATTAATCCTTTATTTTTCAATTAATTCCATAAATTAATAGAAGGATTTTTATGGAGAAATCCATGTAAGAATATCGGGAATAAACGGTTTAATATTTCTTTTTCAAATCAAATCATCAATTGCAAAATGGAACAACATAAAAAACAATCTACCTTGTCATCTTTTGGTATTATTGGAATGGGGGTTATGGGCAAGAGCCTGGCCATTAATTTAGCCGGTCATGGGGTGAAATTGTCCATTTATAACAGGCATGTGGAAGGTGAAGAGGAGAAAGTAGCCCAAAAGGCAGTGGAGGAAAATCCGGAACTGAAATCAGTAAAAGCCTTTGATCAATTGGCGGACTTCGTTGAGTCATTGGAACAACCAAGGAAAATTTTGATGATGATTCCAGCTGGCCAAATCATTGACCAGCAGATTGCCCGGTTAGAGACTTTTCTGGATAAAGGGGATGTAATCATAGATGGTGGAAACTCCCACTATAAGGATAGCACCAAAAGGCAAAAGTACTTGGAAAATGAGGGAATTTTATATGTTTCCATGGGAGTTAGTGGAGGTGAAGAAGGAGCTAGAAAAGGTCCAAGTTTAATGCCAGGAGGGGCAAAAGAGGGATTTGACCTTGTTCAACCTTTTTTGGAAAAAATAGCCGCTAAAGACAAACAGGGCCGCCCTTGTATGCATTATGTGGGGCAAGAAGGTTCGGGGCATTTTGTGAAAATGGTGCATAACAGTATCGAATATGCGGAAATGCAGCTTTTGGCTGAAACTTATAATTTGATGCGGTATTATCTGCAATTATCTCCGGAGGCCATTTCGCAGGAATGGAAAAAGTGGGAAAAATCGGGTTCTGGTAGTTTTTTGCTTAAAATCAGCCAAAATATCCTGACTTTTAAGGAGGATGGAGATTTCCTTTTGGATCATATCTTGGATCTGGCCGCCCAAAAAGGCATTGGAGGATGGGCTGTAAATGAGGCTATGGATTTTCATGTTCCCTATAGCCCTTTGGCCGAGGCCGTAATGGCCCGTTTGATTTCCTCCCAGAAGGACAAAAGGATTCATTTGGAAAAAGTATTTAAAAAAAGCCCATTTAAGGTCCCTGAAGACCCTAAGCCTATTTTAGAAAATTTGAAAATTGCCTACGACCTGGTCCGGATGATTAATCATGATGTTGGATTTGAACTGATCAGAGAGGCTGGAGAACAAAAGCAGTGGTCACTGGATTTGTCCGAAATAGCCCGTACTTGGAGCAGTGGTAGCATCATCCAATCTCCCTTGATGGAAGAGTTGGTGAATGTCTTTGCCTCAAATTCCGACATTTTGACCAGTCCAAAAATGGAGCCTTTAATAAAAAATAGCCGGAAGGTTTTGGCCATAGTAGTGGGTGAAGGTCTAATGGCAGGTATGGCCCTGCCGGTAATGTCCTCTGCCTTGAATTATATTTTGTCAATGACCACAGCCGATTCCCCAGCAAACTTAATTCAAGCTCAAAGGGATTATTTTGGAGGGCATGGATATCAACGAATTGGAAAGTCCAGGGAAAAGTTTTTCCATACCCAGTGGAAGGCCGGGAAAAAAGAATGACCCAAAAGGCTAAAAAAATCCCATTTAAGTGCACTAATTAATTTAACTGGAGGAACATATTTAAAAATTATTCTTCAAAATAATTTTCCTGGCAGGTAAGCTGATAATTAAAGATAGAATTATAATATAATAAAATGGGAGGAAGAAGCTGAGTTTGGGGGATACCTAAATAATTAAATCAAAATAACCTAAAATTATGAATTTAGCAGCGATTGATATAGGGACCAATTCCATCCATTTGGTAATAGCCGAAGTAACTTCCCGGCAAAATATTAAGGTATTGATCGACGAAAAAGAAATGGTCAAACTGGGCGTTGGGGTATTTGCTACCAACCAGCTTTCGCCGGAAGCTTTTGACCGGGGCATACAAGTAATCAAAAGGTATGTCCAACTGGCCGATCAATACGGAGTGGATGAAATCATTACTGCTGCCACCAGTGCTACCCGCGAAGCTAAAAATGGGGGTGAGTTTTTGGATCGTCTTGCTTATGAAACCGGTCTTACTCCTCATGTGATTTCTGGTAAGGAAGAGGCCAGGCTGATTTTCCTGGCCGTAAGAAGGGCCATAGCCTTTGGGGATGAAAAAGTGTTGGTGCTGGATATTGGAGGCGGGAGCACTGAAGCCACCGTAGGTAATCAAGATGAGATATTTTTTAAACGCAGCATAAAATTAGGGGTGCTGAGGCTGTTTGATCTTGCCAATGGAAAATCTACCCTCAATAAAAAAGAGGTGGCCGAAATGGAAGGACATATTAATTTGGCAGCAAAGGATATTATGAGCCAGGCAGTCAGCAAGGGATTTAGCAAAGTAATTGGAACCTCTGGGACCATCCGGACATTAGGAGAAGCCGTTCATATTTCAGAAAAGGGCAGTCCGATCAGTACGGTGAATGCAGAAGAAATTGCTACCAATGACCTCGAAAAGTTATCCAAGAAATTGATGAAATTGCCCTCGGACAAAAGAGGGGAAATTCCCGGAATCAGTGGAAATAGAGTGGATGCTATTCATCTGGGCAGTCTGTTATTGATTAGACTGCTCCAAATGGCCAAAGCGGAAAAGATCACCCTCTGTGATGCTTCATTGCGGGAGGGATTGATTTTGGATTATTTGGACCGGATTGGTAAAAAGCAAGAAACCATTTTTCCGGAACGCGACTTGAGGCACCGGAGTGTACAGCATTTGGCATTAAGGTACAATACCGATTTGGAGCAAAAAAAGCATGTGTCCATGTTAGCCTTGCAGCTTTTTGATCAACTAAAGGGCATACATCAGTTGAAAGAAAAGCCACGGGAATTACTGGAATTTGCCTGTCTGATCTTTGAAATTGGTCATTTTATTGGTTTTCCCAAATATCACAAGCACTCCCGATATATTATATCCCATTCCCGCTTAAGGGGGTTCAACAATGAAGAGATTCTGCTGTTGGGCCATTTGGCCAGATACCATAGAAAAGCCAAACCAAAGAAAAAACACAAGGAGTTCAAACAACTTGATAAAAGCCAAAAGAAAATCATCCGTGTTTTGGCAGGAATACTAAGAATTGCTGTAGGGTTGGATAAAACCAAAAATCAGTGGATTGAAGAGGTGGCCTGTGAGGTGGAGGAAGATAAGATCATCATCACCGTCTATGGGGAAGAAAACCCTGATCTGGAAATCTGGGATGCCATGAGACAGAGAAAAGTCCTCAAAAAAGCCCTGAAAAAAGAAATTGTTGTCACTGCGGCAAGTCCTGTTCCGCTGTAGGAATATTGATTTCCTTAAGGAAATGGCCTTTTTCATCCAATTTTATGCCAGTAAGACAAACACCACGGTAAGCTCCTGTATCAATATTCCAGGAATTGGAATGTGGATCATATGCTGCTTTTCCTTTTGGAAGGGGCGTGTGTCCTATGACCTGCATTTGGGATAATTTTTTTAGCGGTGATCTGTTCCAAAGTATTCCCTCTGGGTTTAGTGGGGCATAAGGATCTTCAGTATGGGAAATGCCTGCATGGCTAACAAAAACGTGCTCATTGTGCCAGTGGAAGGGAAGGTGTTTCAGAAATGGCAAGAAGGATTCTGGAGTCAACCCCAATTGCCGGATTTGTTCCAAGGTGCCTGAACCTCCATTGCGAATCCAATTTTTTACCGGGTCCTTTCCCAGAAGATAATCTATCATCATTTGCTCATGATTGCCCCTCAAAAAACAGGTTTTGTCTGGGTATTTCCTTTGCAAAGTTTTTGCTGTTTGGAGCATTTGGGGATTGTAAGCCCCCCTGTCCACCAAATCCCCCACCTGAATAAGGAATTCCTTATTGGGGGTCCAGTTTTCCAGTAGCTTTTGAAAAGTGTTCCAGCAACCGTGAATGTCACCTATGATAAAAAGATCCATTGAATTAGTTGATACTGTTGCGGCTCAATGTAAAAAATAAATGGAAAAATGGCTAACGCAATTCAATGCATTAGCTTGAAAAATAGGAACCTTGGAAATAGGTGGTCGAAATGAGTTCCATTAGGTTCCCAAGTAAAAACCAATTATCAAGATATTAGAATCTTGAGGGGCCATATTATCTTCCCTTCCTATTTCTTGATCCAGTTTGAAGGTTGATCCATTCGACAATTCTTGAAAATAATCATAGTTTAATGATTATGCTTAAGTTGGAGTTTCCATATCCCACATACTCCAAATACCGTATTCTTTTCAGATATTCTCCTACTTCTTAGCTTATTTCTGGACGATGGAACCATTTTTAACATTACTATATTTTATTTTAATCTTAAAATCCAAAAAGCAAACTCATTCTTTTTCCACTATCCCTGAAGTGTATGGACTTCAATTTCCCGGATGTTCCGATCAAGCATTTTAAGGATTTTTTGAATTAAATCGTTTAATTCAGGTTCTTCAGAGTCTTCAGTTGGGAAAGTTTCCAATTCCGCGGACAATTCAGAAAGCTTTTTTAATCCTAAGGAACGGGAGGAACCATATAACTTATGTCCCATGGCTTTTATTTGTTTAAGGTCTCCCTCATTCTGTGATTTGACCAGAAGTTTTTTTGTTTTGACCAATTCATTGAGGGAGGTATTTAATAATGATTGGACAATAATTTCATCAGAAAGTTCTTCACCTAGAAATTCCTGGAACCATTTTAAATCAAATGAGAGTTGATCTTTTTTTTCTTCAGGGGATTGGTTGGGGTTTGAATTATTGCTATCAATCGACCATTTCTCCATTAGCTTGAGCAAATCCTTTTCCACAAATGGCTTGGCTATAAAGTCGTCCATGCCTGATTCCAGACATTTTTCCTTTTCACCTTTAACATTTCCAGCAGTTAGGGCAATGATCAGGGGTTTTTCTTGATTTTGGTCTTCCCTGATTTTTTTGGTAACCTCATAGCCATTCATTCCTGGCAATTGGATGTCCATAAAAATAAGGTCCGGTTTGAGGTCCTGGTAAATTTTAAGTGCTTCGCTTCCATTGTTGGCCTCCACTATTTTGGCTTTGGGACTGATTTTACTGATTACCGTTTTGGCTAGCAACATATTGATCATATTGTCTTCTACAATCATGATTTTCAACCCAGGTGCAATATTCCCGGAGGTAGAGTCCGGCAATGTTTTTTCTTCCAATTCCTTTTCATCCTTCCCTTGAAAAAATTTATTAATGGCGGCCAATTTGATGGGTTTGGTCATTGGGACAATATCCAGCTCTTTACAGTTTTCGTAAATATCAGTTTCATCAATGGAGCTATGAAGCAATAAAATGATGCTTGGATTTTTTTTATTTTGGTCAAAATTTTCCCTGATTTTCCGAATGGTTTCCAAACCATCCATGAAGGGCATATTGTAATCAATTAGGATAAGGTCAAATTCAGGATGATGTTGGATTTTTTGCAGGGCTTCCATGCCATTTGTTGCTTCCTCAAAATCAATACCCTTAGGGGTCAACATTTCTTTTAGAATCAGCCTGTTATTTTCATTGTCATCCACAATAAGGGCGTTGTTGATCTGGATGGGAGCAATGTCACCTGCTCTTTCCATTTCAGCTTTAACTTTTATGTCAAAATAAAAATTGCTTCCCCTTCCCACCTTACTCTCCAACTGCAAATGACTTCCCATCATTTTGAGCAGGCTATTCGAAATGGCCAGTCCTAGGCCTGTTCCACCATACTTTTTGGTGGTACTTATATCTTCCTGGGCAAAAGCCTCGAATATTTTTTGCTGCTTGGCTTGTTTTATCCCAATTCCTGTGTCCTGAACAGAAAATCTTAAATTGATTTCATTTTTTTCATTTAAGCTTGTTAAAGGAGTAACCTCCAATTTGATCTCCCCCTTTTCAGTAAACTTAGCTGCATTGCTGAGCAAATTGACCAATACTTGTTTGATTCTTACTTTATCCACCCAAATATACCTGGGTAGCTCAGGGGACAAATGAAGTAATAACTCTAATCCTTTCTTATGAATTTGATAAGAAAGGATATCAGTGGATTCATTATTTAATTCAAAAATGTCACATTGCTCGATATCCAATTCCAGTTTTCCCGCTTCTATTTTGGAAAAATCAAGGATATCATTGATAATTTGAAGTAAGACATTTGCAGATTGATTAATGATGGAAAGGTATTGATTTTGGGTTTGTGTCATCTGGGTTTTTAGTACCAAATCAGTAAAACCAATGATACCATTTAAGGGTGTTCTTAACTCATGGCTCATGTTGGCCAAAAATTCGGATTTTGCCCGGCTGGCCAATTCAGCCTGGATTTTAGCCTTTCTCAATTCAACTTTCCGTAAACCCGCCTCGGTGACATCCTGGGTCAGCATCAGAATTCCCCCTATTGATCCATCATGCCTTTTCCAAGGCCGGACTTCCCAGCGCAGGTATTGATCATGGCTCCATCCTTCAGGTCGCCAAATGTCCTCCTCCTTGCTAATAACTTCACCATTTAGGCATCTTTGATGTATTTCTTTCCATTCATCCGAGACATTGGGGAAAATCTCATAATGGGATTTACCTTTCAGGTCCTGGCCCATCAGTTTGTATTCCTCCAACCACCTGTTGCTATAGGCAATGTATTTGATTTCTTTGTCAAACATTGCTACCGCAGCTGGAGCATAGGTTACAAATGCCTCAAGCCTTGCTCTTTCTATGAACAGTTCCTGTTGGGCTTTTTTCTGCTCTGAAATATCCACCCCTAATCCTAGGTAACCAAGAATCTTACCGGCTGGATCCCACATAGTGGTTATAACCAGAGAAACTTGAAATTTAGATCCATCTTTCCTTATAAATGTCCATTCCCTTTGGTCGGATTCATTTTTTTCAGATTCATGGACAAGCACTCTGAAACCTTTAATTGAGGTTTGATATTTTTGGGAAAGTTCCTTGCTTCTTTCTTGTATTTCTTGGGGATCATGAAGGATTTCAGGAGTGCAATTTCCTGCCATTTCCTCAGCCTTATAACCTAAAAGGTTCTCAGCTCCCTTATTAAAAACAGTGATTTTTCCTTTAGGGTCAGTGGCCACAATACTTACGGTGGTGGCAGCATCCAGAACATTTTTGAGCAACCTTCTGGAGTTTTTGATTTCCAATTCCGCCTGTTTCCGTTCATCAATATCCTGAAAGGTGCCAAAAAGCCTTACACATTTTCCTTTATGGTATTCCGGTTTCCCAACAGCTCGTGCCCATTTCTCTTTATTATTGGCAGTAATAAGGATCAGTTCTAAATCCCAAGGAATGCCTTTTTCTATGGATTTTTTAATAGCTTCCTGGATTGAATCACGGCTTTTACCTTCCTTGATGAAATTAATACCTGAAATAATGTCCGGTTGAAAATCTTGGGGAACCTCATGGATTTTCTTGGTAATGGGGGACCAGGTGACCTGATCTTTGATTAGGTCGTATTCCCACCCTCCGATGTTGGCAACCGAATTGGTTTCCTCCAGCATTTCCTGGAGTTTCTTGTGTTCTTGTTCTAATTGATGTCTTCTGGTAATATCCAGGGCATTTCCTAAAACATAAGTTTCACCGTTGGGGTGTTTTTCCAGGACATTATTATAAAGCCAAATGCAATGGCTTCCATTTTTATGTTTGGTTTTCATCAAACCTTTAGATATCCCTGTAGAAGCAATTTCCTGTAAATAATTTCTTACTCCTTCATGATGATCCTCTGGGATAATGTCAAATAAGGTTTTTCCCTCCAATTCCGAAGGGTTATATCCCAAACTGGACGCACTGGACTCATTAAGCTTGGTCAATCTTCCTTCCAAGTCATGGGTGCACATCAAGCCCTGGGATTTTTCGAAAAAGTTTTTGTATTGCCTCTCGGTGCGCCTTAAAGCATTGGAATGGATTTTTTCTTTAATCAGCTCTTCTGCTTCTTTGGCCAATAATTTCAGGGACTCCCTTTGGCTGGGATTTAGTTTTTTGGATCGGGAATCCATTATAAAGAAGGTGCCGAAGAATTTGTCGGATTTCTTGTAAATCGGGTAACCCGCATAATGGTTAATACCCTGTTTTTTCACAATATTAATGGATGAAAACCTGGAATCCACTTTGGCATTCTCGACCTCAAAAAAATCTCCCCTTTCTTGCGTAGCCTTACAAAAAGCCCCACTTTTTATATAAGAGGACTTTGATAAACCCTTTTGGGATAACAACCTGTAATCTCCGTTTTCAATCCAACCAATTCCTACCGCCTGGCTGCCAATAATATTTTGCGCCAATTGAACTAGACGGTCAAATATAATCCCCTTTGGGAGTTTGGTATGGGGTAAAGGATTAAAGTTTGTTTTACCCTTATTCATAAAATAGTAATTCTTTTAATTTTTTTAAAGATATTAATAAATAGTAAAAAACTATAAACTTATAAAGCGTAAGGTGGAGTTGTTATATTTATGATAGTTAAGTTTTACCGTTTTATAGGGTATTTTGTAATTGATCACAGGTAATTTGTGGTTGGTCATATAAGGGTTTTTTTCTCCTTTTTTTATACTTGCTATTTACCAAAGTAAAATTTCAAGACAAATAGGACAAGTAAGTGGAATTGCAATGTCCGCATTGGGACTTTCAGGGTATGTAAGCAAAAGGTTCACGCAGGAGACCTGATGTTCGCAAAGGTTGGTTTTTGAGTGGGGTGTAAAAAATGAAGGGGCTTGATGGATTACAGTGGGTTCCTGCCCAGTGATTGTTTAAACAGGCTTAATTGGTTATTCGAATAACAATATGGTCTTTATGTTTTGCCCTCAGCTATTTAGTTTCCTGCCGACCTTTTCAGGCCCGGGAGGTGGTGGATGTTCGGTTGTGAAAATGATACACAGCCAAAAGTAGAACCTTTAGGGTTTTAACCCATAATTCATGAAGTTTTGGATTTGCAGTCCCTATCAAATTCTAAACCACCACTTTCGGTCTACTTCAGTTAATCAGTTAACATTTAAATCTTTAGCAATCCTCCATTTTAACCTAAAACCGGATTTCCCACTACAAATCATTAACACTAATTACTTCGAGCAATTCCTTTACCAAAAGAGCAGCAATTTCAGGGGAAATTGTACTTTATGCAAAGGACCAACAACCAAAATAGAATTAAAGATCGTTAATTAATTCAATAATCAGTTTTTTTGCTTTTTTTGATTCGGGTAAATTCAGTAACATCCAGGTATGGAACATACCCTCGAATTCATGGTAGTTCAGGGCAATGCCTTTTGCATGAGCCATGGACTTTAACTTCCGGGCATCTGCTACTAGAATTTCTCTTGACCCCATAAAGATTGAGATCTTGCCTAGCCCCTCGAGAGAACCATTAATGGGACTCAGCAAATAATTCCCGGGGGAGGTATTTCCGGCATAGGCTTTTCCGGCCAGTTGTAAACCTTCTACCCCTAAAAATAAATCGGATGGGTCAATATCTTTTATCTCCGGGTTGGTCAGGCTTAAATCAAGCCATGGGGAAAGCAGAATGATCTGACTGGGCTGGGGCATTTGTTCATTTTTCATGAGTTGGGCAAGGGCCAGGGCCAAGCCACCCCCGGCAGAGTCTCCCATGAGGATAAACTTTGCAGGATCTACCTTTTTTATCAGTTCATTGTAGAGATCTTTTACCATGGCAAAAGTATGCCGGTAGGTATGGGCGGGAGCAAGGGGATAGTCAGGGGCAGTAATGGTGCAGTGGGTATTATTCACAAGCAAGGACAGAAAATTCCAATGGGGACGGGCAAAACCCTGCACATAAGCCCCCCCATGCAGGTAAAGGATGTGTTTTTGTGTTCCTGTCTTTTTTCCTTTGGGGCTTAAGGTAAATACCTTATGTTCATGGATACGATATTTGTGAACGTTACAACTTGCGAAGACCTGCCTGGAAGGCTCTGAAGAGGTGAAAAGGTCAAATTTATTATACCTGAACTGCTTTTTCAGAAGGGTTTTTTTATTAATAACCTTTAATAAAAGATTGAACAACTTGCTCTGGAAACTTACCAAGATGGATGCTTTTAGATAGTGAAAGGGTTGCCGGAAAGCATCCCCTTTACCTAAACAATTTGAGTGGCTGAATCGTTTTTTATTTAGTATAATAGTGTTGATTGTTTTTAGTTACCTGATATGGACCATACCTCCTACACGGAAAATGACTTTTGGCTGAGATTGGATAATGCGGCAAAGATTTATCCCGCCATCAGGAGCAGGGAGTTGACCTCCGTAATCCGCATTTCGGTGGAGCTGAAAGAAAGAATCAAAGCAAGACCATTTTGTGAAGCCATCCAGGCTATTGAAAATCGGTTTCCTTATTATAAGGTAAAATTAAAGAGGGGATTCTTCTGGTATTTCCTGGAGCATGAAAATTTGCCTATTCAGGTAATGGTAGATAAGGGAATGCCCTGCAGGGCATTTGGGAAGGATGAATTGATGTACAGAGTGTTGGTAATGGGAAATAAGATTAGTGTGGAGTTTTCCCATATCTTAACAGATGGCACAGGTTCCTTGGAATTTTTGAAAACTTTATTATTTACTTATCTGGAGAAATGCAACCAACCATTGCCAGCGGGTATTCCCTGGTTTCGGCCAAATGAAACTCCCTCTTCCGAAGAATACGAGGATGCCTTTAACCGGTTCTTTAAAAAAACAGAAGCACCAACAATTTCTATTCCTAAAGCTTTTCATGTCCCTTTTTCTTTAAAGCCAAAACCCCGTTTTGAGGTATTGTTGGGCATCATCCCTATTAAAGAGATAATAAATAAAGCAAAGGAGCATAAAGTTAGCCTTACGGAATACCTGGTGGCTGTTTATATCTATGCGGTACAAAAAGTCCATAGAGATCAGTCTAGGAACGCAAAACGGAGAAGTAATAAAAAAATAAGGATACAAGTACCAGTGAACCTTCGCCAAATGTACCCGACAAAAACCATGAGAAACTTCTCCCTATATGTAATGCCTGAGATTGATACGCGTCTTGGCTGGTACTCTTTTGACGAGCTACTGAAGGTTGTCCATCATCAGATGAAGTTGGAAACGGATAAAAAACTGATCAGTAAAATGATGGCGCGGAATGTGGGAGGGGAAAGGAATCCATTTATTCGGGGAATGCCGCTATTTTTGAAATCTCTTATCCTTTCAACGCTTTACAGGGCAGGCACACAAAAATACAGCGGCGTATTGACTAATTTGGGGAAAGTGGACTTTACGCCGGAGGTTAATAATAATATTAAAAGAATCGTGTTTATCCCTCCACCGGCCAATAAAATACTAAAGGTGAATTGCGGGGTGGTGGGCTTTGAAAATAAGCTTGTGTTGAGTTTCGGAAATATTACAAAGACCAAAAATCTGGAAAAAAATTTTTTCAGATTCTTGATCAGCCAGGGGATTCCTGTTAAAATTGAAAATTACTGATCAAAATATGACCATTTGCAAAAAATGTGGGGTAGAACTGGATCCGGATTTGGAGGTATGTCCTTTGTGTAAAACCCCATTCAATCAGGGAGTTCCTGCAGAGGAAGGTGCAAAGATAGCCAATAAAAAGCCTGGATGGAACAAAGCTATCTACAATGAAAAACGTAGGATGAGCAGGCCTCAGAAGAAGGCAGTCTGGGAATTGGTCTCCATTATTCTTATCCTGTTAATTGTAACTACCTTCCTCATCAATTTCATCATCAATAATGAAATTTCCTGGTCAGAGTATCCTGTAGCTGTTTGTCTGGTTATTTTCTCCTATGTGACCTCCTTTGCTTTCCTGATCAAAAGGAGAGAAATTCAGCTTCTCTGCGCTTTAATTGCAGCCTCTTTATTTATTTTGGGGCTTGATTTCTTTACCAGGGGTAATAACTGGGCACTTTGGTTGGGAATTCCCCTTTTATTTTATTCAAATATCATTTTTATTGGGTTGTTATCAGTTTTCCGAATTACCACGCAAAGAGGAATAAACTTAATCGCCTATTCCTTCCTGGCTGCGGCCTTACTTTGCGTTGGCGTGGAAGCAGTAATTGATATGTATATTTTCAACCATATCCAGATGTTTTGGAGTTTAATTGTGGGGGCCTGTGTAATACCTGTGGCGGCCGTTCTGCTATTTATGCACTACAGGATGAAAAAAGGCCGTGATCTCTATAAAACTTTTCATATATGAATAACTTTTAAGGAGAAAGCCATTATCACTCGAGCTTTAAGCTCCTTTCGGATTATTATAAGCACAGTTTTTCTACCATATGCAATATTCAAATTATTAAACTACAATCATCTAACAATCTCATTAACATTAGGTAACTTAAGCGAATACAAAAGCTTGTTTATCTATACCTATGAGACTCATTATTAAACGAAAAGATGTAAAAGTATATCCGGATGTAAAGCGGGTGATAGCCCGCTTTTTCTTTTCGGGGAAAGATAGGGCAAAGGGGGTGATTTTGAGGGTAATGGAAATGAGTGACGAGAAGGTTTTCGGGACCATCTCTCCGACTCTTCAGGAGTATTCCAAGAGGCATCGGAACATTACCAAAATTTTCTACAGGCATTGTGGAAGGTTAAAAAACCTTTTTGAAGAGCTGGGGATCCCTTATGATGAGTTGGAAAATTACCGTAAATTGCTAATCGGTTCTTTTTTCACCCATGAGTATTCTATTGAATCAGCCGCATTTTTTAACCCTTCTATGGTGGAGGACCTTGATCAGACTGGCCTGGAGGAAGGACAGAAAAGGGTCATCATGAGCTTCAGGGCTGTAGGTGAAGGGCATATCTCTTCTATCGCTTTCCGCAGGGCTCTGCTGGATAAAAATGGTGACATAAGCGTAGTTCCGGTGGGGAATCATGTAGATGAAGCTGAGATCATCCATAGTGCTGCGTATGAAAAAGCCGCATTTTTTGATAATACCTTTAGCGGACGCATCGATCCCCGCATCCTGAAGGAGGTAGCTGGCCAGCTGGGCGAGCATTTTGATTACAATTTCCTCAAACAGGTAATCCTTGAAAAGATAAAAGGGGAGCAGGAAAAGCGGGTAAAGCTTGAGTATGAAAAAGTGTTATGGCTGGCTGATTCCTATTACCAGATTACCTTCTCGCTCGATACGGATATTTCTGACAGGGTGATTTTTCCGATTTCGGAGTTTGAACGAAAAGGGATTGAAGATGCCCGTTTTGTTCGTTTTACGGAAGAGAATGGAGAGATTGTTTATTTCGCTACCTATACCGCATACGATGGGGAAATTATTGTACCTAAGATGCTGAAAACACATGATTTTTATAATTTCAAGATCATGCCGATGTATGGTGCAGGAGCTCGAAATAAGAATTTTGCACTCTTTCCACGTAAGATAGGGGGCAGGTTTGTGATGGCTTCCCGTAATGATGGTTGCAACAATTTCATCATGTATTCTGACCAACTTAACTTATGGGAAAACCCCGTCCAGATACTACAGCTAAAATACCCTTGGGAGCTTACTCAGGTAGGGAACTGTGGGTCGCCTATTGAAACAGAGTGTGGTTGGCTCCTGATTACCCATGGAGTGGGGCCTATGCGGCAGTATTGCATAGGTGCCAGTTTGTTGAAGCTGGATGATCCGACCATCGAAATTGGACATTTGGAAGAGCCTTTGCTAATTCCAAAACAAAATGAGCGGGAAGGATATGTGCCCAATGTACTTTATTCTTGCGGTTCTATTGTTCACAATGGACAGCTGGTCATTCCCTACGGCTTGTCAGACTACTGTTCTTCCTTTGCAAGTGTAGACCTTAATTCCCTGCTGGATAAGTTACGAAACACGCCCAGTTCACTTTAAAATCTGTTCATAAAGTCGAAGGTAATCTGCGGCCATTTTTTCCTGGGAAAATTTTGATATACTCCATTGCCGACAATAGGAGCGTTCGATTTGCTTAATTTGTTGCACAGTCTCCACTGCTTCTTGGACATTATTCACCAAAAAGCCGGTTTTTTCCTGTTGGATGAGCTCTGGCATAGAACCTCTGTTAAAGGCAATGACAGGAGTGCCGCATAGCATTGCTTCTGCCACACTTAAACCGAAGGGTTCATCAAAACTGATGGGATGTAGGAGTGCACTTGCCTTGCCAAGGAGCTCGTTCCGTCTCTTTGGCCCGGCAGCACCCAAAAATATAATCTGATCATTTAAAAATGGCTTTACCTGTTCGTTATAATAGGTCTGATCTTGTATAACTCCAGCAATGAGCAGTTGTTTTTTACTTTGCAGGGCTATTTGGATGGCTTCAGCTGTTCCTTTGTGGGGATGGATTCTCCCAAAAAACAGTAGATACTCTTCGGGTTGTTTAGTAAAAGAAAAATCATTAGTCCGAATACCATTGTACACAGTGCCGGCGTATTTTAACAGTGGAGAGCGATCGGCGTTGCTGATGGAGGCGTAATGGGTTGTCGAATTGAATTTCTGATAAACTGGAAGGATGCGGGGAGAGGAAAAGCCGTGAATGGTACTAAGCATAGGGGTGGAAATGAGCCTGGAATAGCTTAGGGGCAAAAAATCAAAATGGTTGTGGATGATGTCGAAGCCCGCTGCTTTTTCCATAAGATTGCTGATATGAAGGCATTCTACCACTTTCGCATCCTGTGTCCTGACTTCTTCATAGGCACGTTCAATTACCGCATCCAACTTTCCGGTAGTAACAGAATCTGCGGTAGCAAAGAGGGTTACATCCGCACCTTCCTGAAGCAGGCCTTCGGTTACATTGGAGGCCACCTGTTCCCAAGGACCGTAGTGACGGGGTGGAGTGCGCCAGGCGATAGGGGCTAATATGGCTATTTTCATATAGTAGAATGTCTGCTTTTTAACCAGAAAAAAGGAAGCATGAGAAGAGCAGGGCCCTGTTTAAAGCCCGTCTTCTAAGTCTGAAATATTGGTTAGCTTACAAAACCTTCTTCGGGTTGTTTGGTTCCACGGTTACCGCATGGTCATATTCATGTTCCATTTCCAAGGCCTTTAAGACGGTAAGATTTGAGATCAGGTAAGCGAGGGTACTTTCTGCTCCCTGATTTCGGTTAAGGGCAGTTTCCTGTAAGCCATCGCAGCAACCCTTCGTTTCATGGTCGTATAGGGGAACCCGTAGAATGTTTTCGCCCAGGAACCACTGATAGCTCTTAAACATTCTTTCAATATAGGACGGATGATGGCTGTTTTCGTATGCCTTAAGGTACATCAACACCATGGCCATCGTTTCAATAGCCTGCTGGTCAAAAACCTGGATTTCCTGATCTCGATAGTACCAACCGCGGTTTCCAACAGGGCTAAGAAATCCATCTCTGAAGCTAAGCTTATCCAGGAACTTTAGTGATTCGAAGGCTATTTCACGGACTTTATTATTTCCGGTTATTTCACAGGAGTGAAACAACGCCAGCGGTAAAATGGCATTATCGTATGTAAGCTTTTCTTCGAACCAATTCCAGTCTTTCCTGCAATTCTGATAATAGGCATTCAATAGGGGAGAAGTCAGCTCATTTAATTCCCGAAGCATCTCCTCATTATCCGGGTGTGATTTTAAAAAGTATGAAATACCAATAATTGTATTGGCCATTCCTCTTAGATGGTGCAGGTCCTTAAAATGAGGAACGGAATTGTAGAAGAGCTCGCCGGCAAACTCCCGGTAGGAATTGTTGGGAGCACAGTTTACCAGGAAACCCAGCGACCATATGGTACGGCCAAAAGCATCTTCAGAACCGATTTCATCCAGGTATTCCCTTCTAAAGCTCAGGAAATTGCCGAAGTTTCCGTTTTTCCGCTGCATATAGTGAATAAAGCTAAGGTAAATGGGAATCAGCTCCAATGCTTCCTGGCTTTTGTTCCGCTGGTATGCCATAAGGGCCATAATGAGGGCACGGGCATTATCATCCAGGCAATAGCCTTCTTTCAGGTTTGGAATCCCATATTTAGCATGTTGTACAATGCCCGTACCATCCGTTAACCTGCGCGCATGAATCAGACTAAAGGCAGGTATCCTATCTGGATCTACTATCTGGCGTATTTTCTTTACAGTAAATGCCTCTTTATCGATTGCATCCTGCAAGATCCGAATATATTGAGCACCAATTTTGGGCCAGCGTAAATGAAGACCATAATCATATGCATTCTTCTTAATGGAATTGCGCTTTTGGGGTTGGTCAAGTAGGTTATTAATGGTATCGGCCAGCCCTTCAGCGTCTTTAAACCTGAACAGGCATCCTCTTTGTTCATCGAGCAGTTCCAGTGCATGCCAGTAGGGGGTGGAAACAATAGCTGCACCAGCTCCCACAGCGTAGGAAAGGGTGCCACTGGTAATTTGGGCCTCATTCAGGTAAGGCGTAACATATATATGAGCAGCTGTCAGATAATTAATAAGTTCCTCGTCTGTCACAAATTTATTTACGAAGGTGAGATGATTTTCTACTCCTAAACGAACAGCCAAACGCTTCAGCTGATCGCGGTATTCCTCTCCCGTATTTTTTAAAATTCCAGGGTGAGTTTTGCCCAGCACTACATACATTACATCCGGATATTGAGCGACTATTTTAGGCAAAGCCTCAATAACGGTTTCCAGTCCTTTATTTGGACTCAAAAGCCCAAAAGTAAGGAGTACCCTGTGATTCAGGAAGGGGGGAGTCTTTGTTAATGGATTGTTTTCCGGAGCTTCCAGATCAGGTACACCATGCTCTATATAATGGATCTTGGTTGAGGGTATACCATAAACAGACTTGAGGAATTGCATCCCGCGGAGACTCATGACCACCAAGCCTGCAGAACATGCTGCAATTTCCTGAATGATCAGCTTTTGGGTGTGAGAAGGTTCTTTTAAAACAGTATGTAAAATGGTGAAAAGTGGTTTCTCCAGACGGTTTAAGAGGGGGAGAATGTAAATGCCGCTTTCTCCTCCAAAAATTCCAAATTCATGTTCCATGACCACCACCTGGGCTTCACTGGTGTTAATAAAATTGGCTGCCTGTATGTAATCCTGCTGGTAGTTCTCCCGGAAGATCGCTTTTACATGGTCCGGATAAAAACCTGTAGGAATTTCTTCGCCATCATGAACAGCTATTCCAAAGCTTTTTTCGTAGGAGGATTGGTCCGGGAAGTTTACCCGAAGTGCCTTCTCCAGATTATCGTTAAAAGTGGCAATTCCGCATTTTCGGGGAAGGTAGGTAGATATGTAAGCTATTTTCATAATTCTGATTTAAAATCTAAAGATATTGATGTAAGGACTGCTTTCTGGAAACAAATCTACCGGTTACTACCGGTCCATTCCGAGCTTTGTGCTGCTTGATTTGTTAAGATTAAGTTTGGCTAAAGAGCGTTTTGCAGGAAAAATGTAAGATTCCTGAAGTTCAGCTCATAGGGGTGATGAAATTAAATAAACTGCCCCAGGGGAAACCAAATTGTAAACATTTCCTTCTAAACTTCTTGTTGCTTTAAATCCTTTTTGAGAAATGTGTAGCTCTGATTGAATTCCAACGTAGTCCAGTACAGGAATAGATAATAATACAACTACTGGCATACCTGTTTTGGCTTCCTGTGTAAACCCTTTTCCCTCAGGTGAGTAAGCCTTGCAAACTGATCTTTCGAAAGGATTTTTTTCCTGTGCCTGACAATCGGATACCGGAAAGGTAAAGAGCTCATTAGTAAGAGTTATTTTTTCATTTCACCTTTTTTTGTGGGGCACTTCTGTTTTGCCAGCTTTTAAAAGCTGATAGGACAAAGGTGATGGTTTTTAGGCTATTAAGGGTTGTACAAGATAGGGAGGAAGTTACATATATCCTATGTTTTAAAACCATATTCTGAGGTTTTCCAGAAATTGGTTGTTGGGAGGAACTTTAAAATGGAGAGGATAAAAAAAGTAAATGAAAAGCGGGCAAAGTAGGGCTAAAGTGAAAAAAAAATCGACATGCTTTTAGTTAGTATTTTAGAAAATAAAATTGTATTAATTTGTATAAATAATTTTAAAATATTTTTAATTTGATAAAATATATAATTATAAGATTCTTATGCATAAAAGAGATTATATAATAAATGGGATTGGCTTTATCCTGTTCTTTTTCCTTTTTGCCAATTATTCCGGTGATGGTAAATGCCACCATTGGGGAAACTCCAATGATTCTTTGGGTAGTCCCGTTTCCTCAATTTCCACCTCGGATTATTCACAGTCCCAGGGGATTATTTTGGCACTTTTTTTAATGGCTTTAGCCAAGCCAACAAAAACCAACCTTAACAAGTTTTTATTCCCCCAACAGGCTTATTGGCCATCTTGAGAGAAAAGGCAGGTCTTGTACGCTTTTCCAGTAGATTGTTTTGCATTACGCCTTCCCTTGGCATAAGGGAGATCATTTTTCCTAGGGGCTGTGAGTTGAGATCAGTAATGAAGGAGGTTTGGCAAGGTCTCATCCCCTAACAGGTGTTCTCACAAATTCCCTTCCTTTGGATGGGGATCTTTTAATTTTATTAAAGTAAAAGAAGAATCCTTGTAGAAAATTAACAATTATATAACATTGTATTCTTAAATAAAAAGCTGTTTTTCATTCAATTTGTATCCGTGTTAAGAGGAACACTTTCCTGTTAATGATGCTGTAATATTAAACACTCCCAGAAGATGGTTAGCAGGCTCTTCTTTGGGGGAATCGCTTTTAACTTGAAAGCAATATATAAGGTACTTTTGTCATGCTGACGATAGGAAGCATCTTTTCGAATTCGTATCGCTAAGATGGTTTTAGTTTTCAATATCGATATTGATCCTGTCAGGACCCCTCCCTTGTCGGGATGACAAAACGCTCTCAGAATGCAGGTGCCCTTTGAGTAAGAAACCTCATATCTAAAGGCGATTTCCCTGGGCCCTTCTTAAGGAGGGCAGATATTGAGTATCTATTATGCTACTTTCGTTTCAGTTGATTAAGGTCATCTGAGAGGGTTTGAACCTGGTTAAAATACCTTTTCTATTGTTAAATCAGTAGGCAAGGACAAGCACCTACCGGGAATTACTGCAGCAGAAAAGAGAAGGATGAACTGAATCTTTTAAATGAACACGTTTTATATGCATACTGCCAGCCGAATGGAATAGAAGATTTCAGGCTGGTAGTTGAATGGTTTCTTCAAAAATATTACTTTCGATACTATGTATTCAAACCGATTAAAAATTTCGACCCTTTATGCTGCTTTCATCTTTGGAAGCGCATTGACGTTAGGTAGCTGTGGTAGCCAAAATAGTAAGTCAGGAGCAAATGGAGAGCTTTCCGGTAGTGTTCAAGTTGACGGCTCTTCAACAGTGTATCCGGTAACTGAGGCTGTTGCGGAAGAATTCCGCAGAGAGGCGCCAGACGTTAGAGTAACGGTTGGAGTATCTGGCACAGGGGGAGGAATGAAGAAGTTCTCCAGAGGGGAGATTGATATAGTGGATGCTTCCCGGGCCATCAACGAGGCCGAAAGTGCAGTTGCAAAAGAAAATAACATCAGCTTTGTTGAACTACCTGTAGCCTATGATGGCCTGACAGTAGTGGTACATTCGGAGAATGACTGGGTGGAAGAAATTACCCTTGCCGAACTCAAGAAAATATGGGAACCTGCAGCTCAGGGTACCATAACCCATTGGAACCAGGTTCGGCCGGAATGGCCAAATGAAGAAATTCACCTGTATGGTCCGGGGGTGGAGTCGGGTACCTACGACTACTTTACAGAAGCGATAGTAGGAGAAAGCCATTCAAGCAGGGGAGACTATACCGCCAGCGAAGATGATAATGTACTGGTGCAGGGAGTCTCCACTGACCCTTATGCACTTGGTTTCTTTGGCTATGCTTATTATGAGGAAAATCAGGATAAGCTAAAAGCAGTGGCTGTAGATGACCAGAATGAGAGCAATGGACAGGGTGCCATCCTGCCTTCGCGAGAAACAGTAAAGGAGGGAACCTATGCTCCGCTTTCCCGTCCTTTGTTCATCTATGTAAATTCCAATGCAACAAAGCGGCCGGAAGTAGTAGAATTTGTCAATTTCTATCTCGATAATGCCGCCACTTTAAGTGAAGAAGTAGGGTACATCCAGCTTCCGGAAGAAAATTACCAGGAACAGAAAAAGAAATTTGAGCAGTTCGTTCAGGAAAACAGTCAGCAGTAAGCAGCTGAAATTTCTTTTTACTTGCTAAACAGAACATCTTGAGGATAAAGGAAAAAGTTATTGAAAGCATGCTCGCCTTGGCGGCAATCCTTACGGTGCTGATAACGGTAGGCATCATCTGGGTGCTGGTATCCGAATCCTTCGGCTTCTTTCAGGAGGTTTCCATTTTTCGTTTCCTTACCGAAACCGAGTGGACCCCTCTTTTTGCGGACAAGAAGTTTGGGATAATGCCATTGGTTGCGGGCACTTTCTTAACCACTCTTATTGCCATAGCGGTGGCTTTGCCACTGGGGCTTACGGCGGCTATTTATTTGAATGAATATGCGCCGGGGCGAATGAGGCAAATTGTAAAGCCTGTGCTGGAACTGCTTGCCACGATTCCTACCGTGGTTTACGGATTTTTTGCACTAACGGTAGTAACACCATTTCTGCAGAATTTCATTCCTGCCCTGGCTGGTTTCAATGCCCTGTCTGCTGGTATTGTGATGGGGATAATGATTATTCCGATGATATCTTCACTAAGTGAAGATGCCATCAGTGCTGTTCCACGTTCATTGCGTGATGCGGCTTATGGCATGGGGTCGACCCCTTTTCAGACCGCTTTTAAAGTGATGGTGCCTGCTGCTTCTTCGGGAATTGTGGTTTCCGTTATCTTGGCGATATCCAGGGCCGTGGGTGAAACCATGATTGTGGCCATTGCCGCTGGTCAGCAGCCCCGTCTTACCCTAAACCCCTTAGTTCCTATTGAAACCATCACTACCTACATAGTACAGGTAAGTTTGGGTGATGTTCCGCATGGTTCACTGGAATATAAAACCATCTTTGCAGCAGGTATTACTTTGTTTGTTTTCACCTTTTTGCTGAATAACATCAGCTTCTGGATCAGAAGAAAATATCAGGAAAAGTATGACTAATTCTGAATTAAATCGCTTAAAGGATAAAATCTTCCAGGTTTTTGGCCTATTCTGTACCTTTTTAGGATTGGTTGTTTTGGCTATCTTTCTCATTGATATACTGCTGGAGGGGCTTGGTCGTATCGATTGGGATTTCCTTACCAGTCTGCCTTCCAGGAAAGCAAGCCGGGCAGGAATTCTTACTGCCTGGGCGGGAACACTTTGGATATTAGTCCTTACCGCAATTATTGCCATTCCATTAGGTGTGTCGGCAGGCGTTTATCTGGAAGAATATGGGAAAAAGAGTAAAATGGCCAACTTCCTGGAAATAAACATCAGCAACCTGGCTGGGGTACCCTCTATTATTTACGGGTTATTAGGACTTGAGATATTTGTCCGCCAGATGCATTTGGGTGGGAGCCTGCTTTCCGGAGCACTTACGCTTTCCCTGCTGGTTCTTCCCATTATTATTGTTACGACCAGGGAAGCATTAAAAGCAATCCCACAAAGCTTGCGGGATGCTTCCTCTGCACTTGGTGCATCCAAATGGCAAACCATTTGGATGCAAGTATTGCCTGCCGCTTCCGGGGGAATAATGACAGGTATCATCTTATCTCTTTCAAGAGCAGTGGGAGAGGCAGCTCCCCTTATTGTTATCGGAGCATTAGCCTATGTTCCCTTTGTGCCAGAAACCCCGATGGACGAATTTACTGTACTCCCTATCCAAATATTTAACTGGGTCACCCGGCCTCAGGAAGAATTCTTAATTAATGTTGCTGCAGCAATTATCGTTTTATTATTGATTACATTTATGCTGAATGGTGTCGCCGTATATCTTCGTTACCGTCAGCAGAAAAAAGTTAAGTGGTAAGTTCTTTATGAGTAAACAATATAAATTTGAGGCCAAAGAAGTGAATGCTTATTATGGTGATTTCCATGCTATTAAAGGGATAAACCTGGCAGTGGAAGAAAAAGGAGTAACGGCTTTTATTGGTCCTTCTGGATGTGGTAAATCAACCTTCCTCCGCCTCTTTAACCGAATGAATGATTACATTGAAGGCTTTAGGCTGGAAGGAAAGATTTTGCTGGACAATAAGGACATCTATCGCAAAAAAGTGCAGGTGGATGAGCTCAGGAAAAAGGTAGGTATGGTTTTTCAAAAACCGAATCCTTTTCCCAAGTCTATCTTTGAAAATGTTGTTTACGGGCTTAGAATCCAGGGAATCAATAAAAAGAAGGTGCTTGAAGAAGCAGTGGAGAGTTCCCTGAAGCAGGCCGCTCTTTGGGATGAAGTAAAAGACAAGCTCCATAAATCAGCGCTGGCTTTATCCGGCGGGCAACAGCAGAGGCTTTGCATTGCCCGGGCTTTAGCCATTGAGCCCACCGTACTCCTTATGGATGAGCCAGCCTCAGCGCTGGATCCGATTTCTTCTGCCAAGATCGAAGAACTGATTTATGAACTTAAAGAGCAGTATACGATTGTTATCGTTACCCACAATATGCAACAGGCGGGCAGGGTGAGTGATTATACCGCTTTTTTTCTTTCAGGAGAGTTGGTTGAATACTCTAAAACCAAAACCTTATTCACCAGCCCCCATGATAAAAGAACGCAAAACTACATTACCGGTCGTTTTGGTTAATTGTATAGTTTTTAAGCCTGGGCTATTGTCAATAAGAAAGCCTGATGGTTGGTGTTCAGGTAGGTACTGGTACTAATACCTTCTTGACATTATCAAAAATTTTAATATTTTATTTAAGCCACTGTTTTAAGCATATTTAGTATGTCACACATAGATATTGAAATAAAGCAACTGAAAGAGAAACTCATGGAAATGTGGGACCTGGTAGGGGAGCAATTGCATAAGGGGCAGGAAGCCATGATGAACTCTAATAAAGAAACTGCAAAGGAAGTAATTAAACTGGAGAGGAAAGTCAATAACTACGATATTAAAATCGATAGGATGTGTGAAAACTTTTTTGCGCTGTTTACCCCCGTAGCAGTTGACTTGCGGACGGTTCTTGCTATCCTGAAAATTAATGCTAATCTGGAGCGGATAGGAGATACAGCCAAAGGAATTGCTTATTTAGTAAAAAAGCATGAAGTGCCTTTAGACCCATTGCTTTTAGAAAAGACGCAGGTCCAATTCATGTATGAGGAAGCGATTAATATGTTTGAAGATTGTCAAAAGGCCTTTATAGAAAATGATACCACCCTCGCCAAAGAACTAATTAAGCGCGATAAGGTATTGAATAAAATTTATCGAAAATCGGATAAAACGGTTTTAACCTATGTTAAAGATGCTCCTGAAAAAATAAAGCAGGGCTTGATCTTGCTTTCCATCATTAAAAGGCTCGAACGGGTAGGAGACCAGGTATCCAATATTTCGGAAGAAATAATATTTTACAGGGAGGCTAAAGTTGTCAAGCATAAAGTCAAAAAGAAGAAAAAGGAATAAACCCGATTTTATTTTTTATGTAGGTCCGCAATCGTGCCAGTAATTTCCAAAACCAGAAGAGGTCCGCGAACCAGATTGCCGTCAGGCAAGTTTACAGCGATAAGCACTAATTTTATTTGAGTATCCGGAACTTTACACGTTTCGTAATAATTTATTGTTCTTCCTTAGTTTTTAGGATTCAACACTTTTTCATCAAGGGCAAAGTGTCCAACCCCGAAAATTTTCAGGGCAAGCCCTGTGAAGTATCTTTCAAATTGGGCCAGTTTCATCTTCGATTAAGGTTTCGTTTGCCCAATTGCTGCGGGCTAAAAATGAATGGATCCGCGAGCTACTTCATTTTTTAAACGCCCGTCTCAACTGAACAAAAACCAGATGCTTCAAAGGTCGCCCAAATGGTCATACTTAATATTTCACACTTCATTAACCACATGCAAGTAAGCGGATAGTCAGTTATTTGATTATTGGCCCAAATTCAAATGATATTCGCCAGTATATTTTCTTACTGGCACAAAAGCGTATAATCATAACCTATTAACCTCAGTTCGATTTAATAAAACGTCATACTAAATTAGTGGTGGGGAGGATGCCATGGCAATCCCGTAAAAATGAGATTGCGCACCCTTTTTCCCTCCCTATCCCTAGCGCTAAAGGGTTTTCAAAGACCTTAGCGATTTTAATATTCTACTTTTAAAATCGAAATCAGGTTATTATTTGAAGTAAAAAACCTGGTCGGAGTATGTTAATTTGTTTCTGGGATTTTTTCAGATGGTGGAACTGTAGAAACGAAGGGCTTATCTACTGCCCAATGGTCAAACTGCAGCGATCTTTGCTCTTTTTCATGGTTTTGTTGTACCACTGTATATGATGCTCCAAAGTGCTCCAGGAAACCCAAAGTTAGTTTAATTACCGTCCAGAAAAGAAGATAAATTCTGGTTGTGCAAAAAATGGATTTGTTCATTCAAGGATTAATTTGTAAAATGCAATCGATTGCGCAATCCTTTGCAGTTTATGGAATTAATAGTCAATAATAAATCCCAATCATAAATATGAATTTTAGAAATATGCTATCTCATTTGAGAGGAAAAAGGGTAAAAGCCAAATCCCTTTAAAAAATTTGTATAAACAAGACATCATTATTTGGCTCTCGGATTTTTTTATATCTCAATTCCCCCTATTTATTCTTGAAAAGTCAATGACCTTTGATTTTTTTCAAGTTTAATTAGGGTTCCTTCTGTAGGATTAGTAAGAAAAATATAGTATCACCTTTTTTTAAGGTGATTATCTGTAGATAAAGCTTCAAAATGCAATGATTTGATTGAGGGAAAAGGGAGATTCTAAAGGGTAAGTGCTAGTCCTGAAGATAATTTAGGCTTAATAAAATCAATTAATAACGAACATGAGAAAATTAATAAACCCATTATTGTACTTGGCCCTAGGAATTATGCTGAGTTTTGGATGTAATTCTGAAGAAGAAAATCCTGGAGATGGCAATAACAACTCAAATGCGAAAGAGGAAGATGCCTATGCATTTCCCGGAGCCGAAGGTTTTGGTCAGGAAGTTACAGGTGGTCGAGGAGGTCGAGTCATAAAGGTTACCAACCTGAATGACTCTGGGGTAGGAAGTTTTAGAAATGCAGTGGAAGGAGTAGGACCAAGGATAGTTGTTTTTGAAGTTTCAGGAAACATAGAATTGGAAAGAGGCATTACCATCCGAAATAAAGATATAACCATTGCAGGCCAAACGGCGCCAGGGGATGGAATTACCATCAAAAATTATTCGGTTGTAATAGGTACGGAAAATGTGATAATCAGGTATCTGCGATTTAGAATGGGGGATACCGGGGCCCAGGAAGCAGATGCTTTGGAAGGAAGGTATCAAAAGAATATAATAGTTGACCACTGTTCATTGAGTTGGTCCACTGATGAGTGCGGCTCTTTTTATGGAAATAACAACTTCACTTTGCAGTGGTCTATTCTCACTGAAAGTTTGAAAAATTCTGTTCATGAAAAGGGAAGCCATGGATATGGAGGAATATGGGGAGGTAAAAATGCCTCTTTTCACCACAACCTTTTAGCACATCATGACAGCAGAAATCCGAGGTTTGACCACCCAGGCGTTTATGGTAGCATTGAGGAAGAAGAGGAAATGCGGGGAGATGTGGATTTCAGAAATAATGTGATTTATAATTGGGGCGGATTGCCTAGCTATGGAGGGGAGCGAGGCACCTTCAATATGGTTAATAATTATTACAAGCCAGGTCCTGCTTCAAGAACCACCAATATATTTTTACTGGCCTATAAACAGGCGACCAGCTCTGCTCCGGTTTATGGATATGGAAAGTTTTATATTGAAGGAAATATTTTGGAAGGCCGGCCGGCCGTTGCCGATGATAACTGGTTAGGGGTTGAAGCAAAAGGAGGTTCCTTTCAGGATGAAGAAGGAATGAAATTGGATAATCCACTTGGAGGTGGAGATTTGGTGACCACACATGATGCGGAAACTGCCTATGATAAGGTTTTGGCCTTGGCAGGAGCTAGTTTAAATAGAGATGCTGTGGATGCAAGGGTAGTGGATGATGTCAAAAATGGAACCTATTATGGTCCAGGATCCAATGGAAGTGACCTTGGCATCATTGATAGTCAAAGTGATGTAGGAGGATGGCCTGAATTGCAATCAGGGGATCCGAGAACAGACACTGACGGGGATGGCATGCCTGATGAGTGGGAATTGGAAAATAGTTTGGACCCAGAGGCCAAGGATCATGACGGAAGGGACCTTAGCACAGCATATGACAATGTTGAAGTATATATCAACTCACTGGTAGAAGAAATTACAGAACAGCAAGAGTAAATATTGGAACAGTTTGAATTGGAAAAAGGTCGCTTTTTGAGCGGCCTTTTTTGGTTTGGGGCAAACTTAAAAACTGACCGCAATGGTAGCTAGGTAATTCGCTGGGTGCGCAAGTGGAAACCGAAAGCATTTTCACTAAAAAGGGTAGAGGTATATGAGGTTTTGTAGGGAAAGTATTTGAATTGTTATCTTCTATGTGATCAATGTTTACATTAATCTACCATCCACCGGTATGGGTTGATCACGCTTTTATGAGTGTTAATTCCTTTGGGGGGTAAAACTAGCTTAACCGTTATATAAGTCAAGATTAAATTTTTCTTTGTACTTTTCTTTTGGTAAGACACTAATTTTTCTTGAACAAGTGCTTAATTCCTCAAGTAATTAGTCTTTAGTATTTTCAAAATCTATAAAAGTATTACTTAATATGGCTTTCCCCTCCAAATTATTCAATACAACTTCAATTGCTTTAAGCTCTACGCAGAATTTATAACATAGGTCGTTAACTTCATCTACTTCTTTGCTGATTGGCTTTAATAATTTAACTTCTTCTTATATATAGCTTACTATATTTCGAATGGAAATCAAAATTTAAATCTTCAATTTGTAGCCTGTAATTTGGGGTTTCAAAGGGATGGCTAAGAATTGTTTTGGTTACATCCTTTTGAAAAATAAATAGTATCCGATTAAAGGAGTCATAAAAATCTAATAATGCCTTTTTGTTTTCATCATTCCATTGACTTCTTTGGTTGTTTAAATAAAGCACTTCTGTTTTTACTATTTCAACTTTTTGAGTTATTTCTTCTATGTCTTCCTTTGTGGCAACACTTTTTCCTTTTTCTGTAAAGTAACTTTTAAAAAATGCTAAATAAAGGCCACCTAAAATAAAAAGTATATCTAATAAGATTCTGTATTCGTTCATTATTTTACTTTTTTAATACTTAATATAATTCAACTAAAGGGTTTTAATGGTCTCTTTAGATTATAGGCATTTCTTCCAAGCTTAGTTAATTTATAGGCTTTTGACCTTGTGAGGTTCACTATTTCAATGTATCCCAAATCTATTAGTTCGTTTAGTTCATTTTCGTATTTGGTTAGGTTACTGTCATTAAGAGGTAGTCCTACATTCCTATAATTAGGATTGTTTTTGAATAATTCGATCACTTTATTTTTCATGTAAGTAATATAGTTATGTTTTGGTTAAAATGAAATTATATTCTGAAAAATATATTTAACCCTTTTTTATTTGTATTAAAGTTTTGAACATCCTCAAATAATAATATTATATTTGGTTATAGAGGTTATTGCTTATGATGAAGTTACAGTGTTTACGATATTGATGGAAGGTGTTTGACGAGTTGACTGTTTGTTACTGCAAAAAAAAATAAATTGGGGTGAAATCAGTGCAAGGTTAGATCCTTTGGTGAAAATTAAAGTTCTAGAAGAAAAAAGGTTAAATAAATAATAAAAAATAACTCTTTGTCACTTATTTGGCGCTAGGCAAAAAAAAGAAAGCCTTGCAGATCGCTGATCTACAAGGCTTTGCGTAATTAGGTTGCAGAGGAGGAGGGATTCGAACCCCCGGTACCTCGCGGTACAACGGTTTTCAAGACCGCCGCAATCGACCACTCTGCCACTCCTCTAGGTCTTATGCGTATATGTTGAAGACATTTGTGATTGTCTTACGGTTTGCAAAGGTAAGTGTTCATTTTATTTATACAACAATAACAGGGTTAAAAATTTCACCTTTAATATAAGTTGCTGGTTTACCGATTGATAAATTTGCTGACATTTTTCCTTTCCGCAGCTTTGTCCAGGCTGACATTGATTTCAAAGCATATCAAAATAATAAAGCTGGTGATCAAAAGCCAAAACATCAGCGCTATCATAGTTCCTATGGATCCATATAATTTGTTGTAGGAGGCAAAATTGTTTAAATAATAAGAAAACAAGTAAAAGGCAATGGTGATCAACAAACCTGCTGTAACTGAGCCTGTGGAGAAAAACCGCCATTTATCATGTACTGCAGGTGCAAACCTGAAAATAAAGGAAGTGGCCATCATAAATAAGAATAAAAGTGCAAAAAAACGAAGCAGGGCTACCAGGAAATAAAGGAAGTTATTGGAGACAACCCCATATTCTGTTAGTAAAAGCAGGGCCTTGCTACCCAAAATCATTACCAAAACGGCAGCACAAATGTCCAGGATTAAAACAAAATTGATAAGGACGGCAAATGCTCTTGTTTCCAGAAATCCGCGGGTATCTTTGGTGCGGTAACAGGCATTGAAAGCATTGATTAGGCTAACCGTTCCGTTGGTAGCCAGATAAAGGGCCAATAAAAAACCAAAGGAAAGCAATCCCTGCCTTGGTCTGCTGATTATGTCCAGGATGGTGGCTTCCGTTCCAGAATACAAGGATGGAGGCATCACCTCTTTGATAAAAAGCAGAATATTGTCCGTGGTTACCTCTGGAAAGAGGAATTCGATAAAAGGCAAGGTGTTCAGCAAAAACAGGAGTAAAGGGAACATGGCCACCGTAAAGTTGAAAGCCACCGCATAGGCCCTGTCATCAATTTCGTCCTTTTTTAATTGATGGATAAAAATCTTGCCTACATCATAAATGTTTTGGTCCCTGTTCCCAAAATGTATATGACGAAGTTTCTGAGCCTGTTTGTCAACAAGGTCCAGTATTCCAGGTAAATGTTTTTTGACCATTGATGGAGTCAGACTAAAAATATGGTTTTAATAAATCTAACAAATCCTGTGGAGGTCTACATGGTCGATGGCTGTCTTTTTTTAAAAAAGTCAAATTGGTATCTGCTTTATTGATCAGCGCTCCGGCTTCATTGTAAACCTCATAAAAGAACTGGATTTTTGCCCCAGGCATTTTAGGGATTATTGTTTTGATGGTCAGCAATTCGTCATATTTGCCCGGTTTGAGGTACTGGCAATGGCTTTCCAGGACAGGCATCATGATGCCGTTTTCTTCCATTTGTTTGTATGAAAATCCAATGCTTCTTAGTGCTTCCACCCGGGCTACTTCAAAATACATGGCATAATTGCCATAATAGACATAACCCATTTGGTCGGTTTCTGCATAACGGACGCGGATCTGTGTGCTGGCTTCAAACATGGTTATTCAAATACTTTGGCTTCATTTAAGGCTTTTTGGTATTTTCTGGCCTGATTTAAATGGTCCCTGAGGTTGGTGGAAAATACATGATACCCGGAAAAATCTTCTTTGGCACAAAAGTAAAGGTAATTATGTTCTTCATAATTCAATACTGCATCCAGAGAAGAAATATCGGGCAAATTGATTGGCCCAGGGGGAAGTCCAGCATATTTATAGGTGTTGTAGGGGCTGTCGATTTTTTTGTGTTCATTAAGCACCCTCTTGATACTAAAATCCCCTAAGGCAAATACCAGGGTAGGATCTGCCTGTAAAAGCATGTTCCTCTCCAATCTGTTAATATAAACTCCAGCCACTTTTGGTCTTTCATCCTTTTGAACAGTTTCGGCTTGTACAATAGAAGCCAGGGTGGCGACTTCATTTCTGCTCATGCCCAGGCTCTTAGCTTTTGCCTGCCGTTCATTGGTCCAAAACCGGTTATATTCCTGGTACATCCGGTCAAAGAGTTTTTCTGGGGAAGTATCCCAATATACCTCATAAGTGTTGGGGATAAACATGCTCATGACAGTGGCTTCGTCAAAATCAAATTTCCGGATATAGCTGCTGTCCTGGAGTAACTCCATAAACTGGTTTTGACTCATTTCCAGATTTTGGGTGATTTTTTCTGCCAAGTCCTCCTTAGTTCTTATATTATTAAAGGTTAAGTTGATTGGTGTTTGCCTTCCAGACCTTAATAAGGTGACCAGCTCCCTGTTGGACATTTTAGGTTGGATGGTATAAAGGCCGGGTTTGATGTTTTCCTGGTACTTCATCACCTTGGCAACAAAGCTAAAAGACACCACATCATGGATTTGGTCATTGAGATATAGGCTGTCTGAAACCTGTTTGAAAGTAGCCCCGGTTGGGATTTTCAAAGTTTGAGGTTCCACTTCTTCAGTCAGGGCATTGGGACTAAAGAATACCTGGTAAAAATAAAAAACCATGGTGGTCACCAGGATAGAAAGGGTCACCATGAGGATGGTATATATTTTATGCTTTTTCTTAGGAGTCATAAAGGGAATTTGGCTTGTTCCAAGATTTTGGCAAAAATAGGGAATAAAAATTAAAATGGAGTGGTCAGGCAGGTTAGAAGAAAAGGTTCGATGTACAAAGAATTTCAACTTGGATAGGGGCTTGTGTCTGGTATTTTGGTGAAATAGAGAAATTGGTCCATTTCACTATTGGATATAGTTAAATAAATCCTAATAAGATTAGCCGTGCAAATCCACTTCTTGAAAATCACTTCAGAAAAAAGCCTGCCAAATCTTTGTAAATTACTTAAACAAATAGAAATTGTAATACTTTTAATATTCAATAAAGTCACCAATTATGTCAGCAGAACTGATCAGGATTTATGAAGAAAACCCCAACCCACGCCATATTAGGAAAGTGGTCGACGTGCTTAGGCGGGGAGGGGTAATCATTTATCCCACCGACACCATTTATGGTATGGGCTGCGATATCAGTAATCAAAAGGCCATAGAACGGGTTTGTCAAATTAAAGGTGTAAGGCCGGACAAGCAGAATTTTTCCTTTATTTGCTATGATTTAAGCAATATTTCCGAATACACAAAAGTCTTAAGTAACCCGGTTTTTAAGGCAATGAAAAAAGCCCTTCCGGGGCCTTATACCTTCCTGCTGAATGCCAATAACAAAGTGCCCAAATTACTGAACAGTAAAAAGAAAACCGTGGGGATAAGAGTTCCTGACCACTCCATTCCCCGGACTTTGGTCAAAGAGCTTGGGCAGCCTATCGTAACTACTTCTATCAGGGATGAAGATGATGTGTTAGAATACAGCACGGATCCGGAACTGATTTATGAAAAGTACAGGGACTTGGTAGATATTGTGATCGATGGGGGATATGGTCATAATATAGCTTCTACCGTGATTGATTGTACTGGGGATGAATTTGAAATTGTGCGGGAAGGTTTGGGAGATTCTGCTGAAATAATTTGATAAATTCTTTACTAATGGTTTTTTTATTTCCATCTGAATATTTCAAACACTTGGCTATGTGATCATATTCTATGCCCATCCCTTGTCATGAATCCTGAAGGCCAATTTGATGTTTTTAACCTTACCTTTATAGATAAATTCGAACTGATTTTTGTTGGAAGATGGGGTGAAGACAAAGGACAGATAAGAGTGGCCCGAAATACAATAACCCAAAATGACCTTGTTTTTAAAAGTCAAAATGGAAATTGGGGCAAGGTTCCGGGGGATTAACTAGTTTTATGTACTTTTGGCCATGGAAAAAAGTATCGTTGTTGATTTATTTTATTTGCCTCCCATTGAATTTTTTACTGCTATCCAGGACTATGATAGGATTCTGGTTGAGCGGTCAGATAATTATCAAAAACAAACCTATCGTAACCGGGCTCAAATCAGGCTGGCCAACAAAGTGGAGACTTTGAGCATCCCGGTTTATGGAGGCAATAAAAAGAAAAAATATTCCCAAATTAAAATTGATTATGATCAAAAATGGACGAATGTCCATCTCCGCGGCATTCAAAGTGCATATGGAAAAGCGCCTTTTTTTGAACATTTTTTTCCGTATTTAGAAGATGTCTACAAGAAAAAGATTGACAATTTGTATGATTTTAATTTGGAATTGCTGACACTTTGTCTGGCATTACTACGTATGAATATAGAGGTGACAGAAACAAGCCAGTACAGGGAATATGGGCAGGAAACTGACTTGAGGGGAGTGATAAAAACCAAGGAAACCTACTCGGAAAGGGCTATTTATCAACCAAACCCATACATGCAGCTTTTTGGCTCAGACTTTGTACCTAATTTAAGTGTAATCGATTTGTTGTTCTGTGAAGGACCCCATTCATTGAGAATCCTCCAAAATTCTCGGAAAATCGAATGAACAATCTCCAAAAGGATTGTGTTTTTAAAACAAATTCGGTAACATTAGATATAGATTTCACATAAATCAGAAAGGAACCAAATGGAAGCAAAATTTTCAAATAGAGTCAAAGAGGTGATCTCTCTAAGTCGTGAGGAGGCATTGCGCCTGGGGCATGACTACATCGGGACAGAACACCTCTTACTGGGCATGATCCGTGAAGGAGAGGGTGTCGCTGTTTCCATTCTCAAAAAATTAGGGGTGCCTTTGGATGAGCTGCGTAATTCAGTAGAGCGTGCTGTAAAGGGGACTGCCAACCATAATGTGAAAAATCTGGCCAATATTCCACTGACCAGACAGTCAGAAAAAGTGCTTAAAATCACTTATTTGGAGGCCAAGATTTTCAAGAGTCAATTGATTGGCACCGAACACCTTTTGCTGTCCATTCTTAGGGATGAAGATAACATAGCTACCCAAATCCTTCATAAATTTGATACCAACTATGATACTGTAAAAGAAATGTTGGAATTCCAAACTGATCAGAATCCTCGGTCCGGTGCTGAGGCGGATGATACAGATGAGGAAAGCTCCAAGCTTTTTGGATCCTCTGGTGGTTCAGGAGGAGGGGGAAAAGGGTCCTCTGAAAAATCAAGGACTCCGGTGCTCGATAATTTTGGCCGTGACCTGACTAGAATGGCCGAGGATGATAAACTTGACCCGATCATTGGTAGAGAAAAAGAAATTGAAAGGGTAGCTCAGATCCTTTCCAGGAGAAAGAAAAACAACCCGATACTTATTGGTGAACCTGGTGTTGGTAAAACCGCCATTGCTGAAGGTTTGGCCCTTAGGATTGTGCAGAAAAAAGTTTCCCGTGTGCTTTTCAATAAGCGCGTGGTAACTTTAGATCTGGCCTCCTTGGTAGCAGGTACCAAATACAGGGGACAATTTGAGGAAAGGATGAAAGCTGTCATGAATGAGTTGGAGAAATCTCCCAATGTGATCTTGTTCATAGATGAGTTGCACACCATTGTTGGGGCAGGAGGAGCTAGTGGTTCCTTGGATGCATCCAACATGTTTAAACCTGCCTTATCCAGGGGGGAAATCCAATGCATTGGTGCAACAACCTTGGATGAATACAGACAGTACATCGAAAAAGATGGTGCGCTTGCACGTCGTTTCCAAATGGTAATGGTAGATGCTACTACTCCAGAGGAAACCATTCAGATATTGAATAATATTAAAGATAAATATGAAGACCACCACAACGTTAATTATACCCCTGAGGCTATTGATGCTTGTGTGAAATTGTCTGATAGATATATTTCTGACCGATTCCTTCCGGATAAAGCAATAGATATCCTGGATGAGGCAGGTGCCCGTGTGCATATTAACAATATTCACGTGCCTGATGAAATCCTTAAGCTGGAAGAGGAGGTTGAAAATATCAAGCTGGAGAAAAACAGGGTGGTCAAAAGCCAAAAATATGAAGAGGCAGCACAGCTAAGAGATCGGGAGAAAAAGCTCCTTGAACAGCTGGATAATGCCAAAGCCAAATGGGAAGAGGATAGTAAAACCAAGCGTTATACCGTAGAAGAGGATAATGTTGCAGAGGTGATTGCCATGATGACCGGCATCCCTGCTAAACGAATTGCCCAAAATGAAGGTGTTAAACTGCTGAACATGGGCAAAGAGTTGAGTGGACAGGTGATTGGTCAGGAAGATGCAATCAAAAAATTAACCAAAGCCATCCAACGTACTAGGGTTGGGTTGAAGGATCCTCGCAAACCAATTGGTTCTTTCATTTTCCTAGGTCCTACCGGGGTCGGAAAAACAGAATTGGCCAAAACTTTGGCCAGCTACCTGTTTGATAAAGATGATGCCCTGGTGAGAATTGATATGTCCGAGTACATGGAGAAATTTAGTGTTTCCCGATTGGTGGGGGCACCTCCAGGTTATGTGGGTTATGAAGAAGGTGGACAGTTGACTGAAAAAGTAAGAAGGAAACCTTATTCTGTGGTCTTGTTGGATGAGATCGAAAAAGCACACCCGGATGTATTTAACTTGTTGTTACAAGTACTGGATGATGGTATCCTAACGGACGGATTGGGTAGAAGGGTTGACTTTAGAAATACAGTCATCATCATGACCTCCAACATTGGGGTTCGTGACTTGAAAGATTTCGGAGCAGGAATTGGCTTTGCTTCCAAAGCTAAAGAAGAGAATATGGACGAAGTTATGAAGTCCACCATTCAAAATGCCCTAAAAAAAGCTTTCAGCCCTGAATTCCTGAACAGGTTGGATGATGTAGTGGTCTTTAATGCCCTTAACAAAGAGCATATCCACAAAATCATTGATATTAGCCTTGAAAAACTGTTCAGTAGGATTACCGATCTTGGGTTCAAGATCGAGTTGACCGACAAAGCCAAGGATTTCCTTTCTGACAAAGGTTATGATCAGCAATATGGAGCAAGGCCTTTGAACAGGGCCATCCAAAAATACCTTGAAGATGCCATTGCAGAAGAAATCCTCCGTGGAGAACTCTCAGAAGGGGATGTAATCAAAGCGGATTATTCCGGTAAAGGAGATGAACTAACCATTTCGGTCAAAAAAAAGGAAAAAGCTGATTAATCATATTAAAAACTGCTAACAGCCTAAAGGTGGTCTTGTAAAAGGCCGCCTTTTTCTATGTGAAAATTTTTAGATTTATTAACGTTCCTTTACCAATATTTGGTTTCCTTTTTGCCTAGTATTGAAATATGAATTTCATTGTCAACTTTCTGGTAAAATTATCCTTTTTAATTTCCCTTATTCCATTTCAGGTGTCAGAGGAAATTTTTGACCGTTATCATATAAGGGTCAATCCCCAGGTGCAGGATTCATTATACACCGGGCCAGTCCAAAAAGGTCTGGTCCAGGACAAGGCCATCAATGAGGCTAGTGGTCTGTCAAAATCCCAATTGGATCCCGGTGTTTTATACACCCATAATGACAGTGGTGGAGATCCGGTGATTTATAGGATGGATACCACTGGAAAAAAATTAAACCCTATTTACTTAAAGGGAGTGAAAAACAGGGATTGGGAAGATATGGCTATCGGACCGGGACCCAAAAAGGGAAAATCCTATGTATATGTGGGGGAAATTGGGGATAATAAAGCTCAATACCCATCAATTCAATTATTAAGATTTGAGGAACCGAAAGGCAAAAATAAGCATGAAATTAAACCCCAAGTCATCAATTTAAAATATCCCGATGGTCCCCGGGATGCAGAGACCTTGTTGGTAGACCCATTGGGAGGGGATGTTTTTATTTTGTCAAAAAGGGATTCAAGCAATACACTTTATAAAGCACCAGCTTCTAAACTGAGTGACTCCGAAATAGTTCTTGAAAAAGTAATGAAACTCCCTGTTACCATGTCTGTAGGAGGAGATATTTCTGTTGATGGAAGCAAAATTTTAATCAAGAATTACTGGGCGGTGTACTATTGGGAAAGAAAGCCGGGAGAAAGTATTCCTGAAGCACTTTCAAGAATTCCTGTTCAATTGCCCTATTCCCCGGAGCCCCAGGGAGAGGCCATTTCATTTTCCGGAGATGGCCTAAGCTATTTTACCTTAAGTGAAAAACGGTATGGAGTCGAACCAGTGCTTTATCGATATTATAAAAAAGAGTAATGAGACAAGAAAAATTGGCTTTCCTCTAAAGGGTTGACCGTTTTGGTAAAAAAATGGTTGATGGGCATCAACCTAGAGGTGGAATATTTAATAAGGAATTCCTCAGTTCAACCCATAAATTATTGAAGGTTGACTGATTTAGTTTTCTCAATCCATAATACTCAAATACCAAATACCCTATTACAAAATACTTCCCATTTTTTCACTTCACCCTTGTATTTTCCTAAATTGGGGCAAACTAATTTCCAGGGTTATGGAATCCCTTCAGACCACCTCATCAGTGTTTATGGTCAGGCCAGCTGCATTTGGTTACAATGTAGAGACGGCAAGGGATAATTTGTATCAAATTAGGGATGACCGCCCTTCCTCTCTCATACAGAAATTGGCTTTGAATGAATTTAACCAATTTGTTCAGCTCCTAAGGGCCAAAGGAATCCAGGTAATAGTGGTCGAAGATACTCCCAAGCCGGTTAAACCTGATGCCGTTTTTCCTAATAATTGGTTCAGTACCCATGCAGATGGGAGATTGATCTTATATCCCATTTGTTCTCCAATAAGAAGAAAAGAAAGGAGAAAATATTTGGTTTCAACTTTGTACGATCAGGGGTTTAAGGTGGAAGAGATTGTTGATCTTACCTTTTTTGAAGAGGACAAACAGTTTTTGGAAAGTACTGGAAGTTTAGTGATGGACCGGGGCCGAAAACATGTATATGCCTGTCTTTCCCAAAGGACCCATCCGGTCCCTTTGGCTTATTTTTGCAGGCTTATGGGCTTTGAAGAAACCTGTTTTACCGCAACTTATCAAAAGGATGGAAACGCTATCCCCATTTACCACACCAATGTCATGATGCACTTAGGGACCAAATTGGCGGTTATTTGTCTGGATTGCCTGGGAAAAAAAGTTGAAAGGAGAGAGGTGCAAAAAAAGTTGGAAGAAAGTGGAAGAAAAATAATTCCTATTTCTGTCCATCAGCATTTTGCTTTTGCCGGGAATATGTTGGAATTAAAAAATGAAAATGGGCAACATTTTACGGTAATGTCCCAATCTGCATTGGATAGCCTAAAAGCAGGTCAGCGTCAGGTGATTGAAAAATACACAGAAATAATAGCAACAGAATTGCCAACCATAGAAAAACTGGGTGGGGGGAGTGCCAGGTGTATGTTGGCAGAGATTTTTTTGCCCAAAAGGGGGATATAAAAAATCCACGAATATACCCCCCGGCCTAATGCTGGGGAATTTTCGTGGATTAATAAAGATTTGAAGGAAATTAAATACCGGTATAGTTAAATGGAGTAATGGCTTTTAATTCTTCTTTTACCCCATTTTCCACCTTTAAAGTTTCAATAAAATCTTTGATGGAATTCTCTGTGATCTTGCTATTGGTCCGAGTAAGGTCTTTCAAAGCCTCATAAGGTTTTGGATAACCTTCTCTTCTCAAAATGGTCTGAATGGCTTCTGCTACTACAGCCCAGTTTTCTTCAAGATCCGCATCAATGGCGGCTTTGTTCAATTCAAGTTTGCCCAAACCTTTTTTCAGTGACTCAAAAGAAATTAACATATGAGCTAGGGGAACTCCAATTACCCTTAGGACGGTGCTATCGGTAAGGTCTCTTTGAAGCCTACTTATGGGCAATTTGGCAGCTAGGTGCTCAAAAAGGGCATTAGCAATGCCAAGGTTGCCTTCTGCATTTTCAAAATCAATTGGATTGACCTTATGGGGCATAGCTGAGGATCCCACTTCTCCAGCTTTGATTTTTTGCTTGAAGTAATTCATGCTTACATACTGCCAAACATCTTTGGACAAGTCGAGCAATATGGTGTTAATCCGCTTTAAACCATCAAAAATGGCCGCCATGTTGTCGTAATGTTCAATTTGCGTAGTTGGAAAACTTCTTTCCAATCCCAAATATTGGGAGACAAATTTGTTGGCAAATGCAGTCCAATCCTGCTCAGGATACGCAACTTTGTGAGCATTCATATTACCAATAGCTCCTCCAAATTTGGCGGAATGGGGCACTTGTTCCAATAATTCCAGTTGTTGTTCCAAACGGGTGACAAATACCTGGAACTCCTTGCCCAACCGGGTAGGGGAAGCAGGTTGGCCATGGGTTTTTGCTAACATGGAAATATCTTTCCATTCCTTGACCTGTCCCTTAAGTTTTGCAATTACATCTTCTAATGTAGGTAAAACCACTTCAATCAACCCTTCCTTCAGCATCAAAGGATTAGCAGTATTGTTGACATCTTGGGAAGTCAATCCAAAGTGGATAAACTCTTTGGAAGCATCCAGACCAAGCTGGTCAAATTTTTCTTTCAAGAAATACTCCACCGCCTTTACATCATGATTGGTGGTCTTTTCAATTTCTTTGATGGCTTCCGCATCCTGCTCAGAAAAATTATCTACGATGGCTCTGATTTTGGGGAAATATTCTTCAGAAACTTCTTTAAGCTGAGGTAAAGGAATTTCACAAAGCGCAATGAAATATTCCACTTCCACCCTTACCCGGTATTTGATCAGGGCATATTCAGAAAAATACTTTCGTAAAGGAGCCGTTTTACTCCCATATCTTCCATCAACAGAAGATACAGCAGTCAGCGTATTTAGATTCATGATGTTGTGTTTTTGTTTGAAGGCACAAAATTAATTTTAAAAACCGTAAAATTCCCCTATTCATAGGTTTAATTTAGGTTACTGGATAAGAAAGAATGTAATTGGTCCAAAATTTCATATTTGGACCTCCTGTTTATTCTGGATGGAAATAAAAAAAGCCTGGAAAAAATCCCAGGCTTTTTACCACTATTGAATATTAAAAAATCATCCATTAAAAGTCAGGATAATTTCTGATTAGTTGTAAACTAAGTTCATGGCTGGCTGGTGCTCCCTCTTCAGGGGATGCATAACCTCTTACCACAATGGTGTAAACCCTTTCATTGCGAAGGTTAATATTTTCTGCGGTCAACAAAACCTCTCCATTGTCTGCATTTTTTAGGGTGAGGTTTGTTGGAGCGGCAGTGATTTCTTCGAAATCAGTAACATCCTGGAATGATTGATTTTCAAAAAGATCAGTTTCCTCATCATTGATCTTTAAACTTACCGCAGGTGCGTCCGGAGAAAGGTGGACCAAGCGTACAAGGGCATTGGTATTTTCAGGAGAATCCCAATTGTCCTCAGCAATGACAGTTTGTAATTGGTCATTTTCTTCGGTTAAAAAGAAAGAATATGCTTGGTTTTCTATAAAGTTTACAGTGGTATCCAATAAGGAATTGGCTGTATTTCTTAACCTAAATGAAAGGTCTCTGTCTCCAGTGTAAAACCTGGAATAAATGAAGTAATCTGAGAATTCAAATAAATTGGTATTGTACTGGTTCCCATCGGCATAAATGGTGATCGCTTCGAAATTGGGAGCCCCGTGGTAATAAGAAACATAAGCTGCAGGAGGTAACTCCTCTACGTCGTCATCATCCAGACAACTACTCATAATGATGGGTGACATGGCTAAAAGAAGTAAAGCCCAGTTTATTTTCCATTTTCGGTAATCGGCAATATTTATTAGTTGAGTTAACATAATAATGTTGGTTTAATTTTGATTTTTAATTGTGTGTTTACCCCCAAAACGATACGGCAAGGCAAAACGCTACAACGTAACCTGAAAAATTTTGGAAAGAATTAATGGTGTTTTGGGGGTGATTTATAAGAGAGGCTTTTAAAGTAATTTCTGAAAGGCTCAACTGGAAATCCATGCGCATTAGGGGAAAAATGTTTTCACTATTGGAATGGTTGGTAGCTAATGTTGGAATAGTTCATTGTTCCATTCCCCGGGACAATTATTATTGAAACCTTCCAGGGCTCCTTGATTTGCGTTATTATTTACAATAAACTCTAATAAATTGCTTTTGATAATTTTCCTTACTTTTAGGGATTTGGGAAACTTTTGGCCTCAAAAACTTTAAGGGCATCCTCCCCCTTTAAGGAGAAATCCAAGGCTCTGTCAACTTCCCTTCAATAGAAAGTTTGCCCATGGCCTCTTCTTTTGCTTACCCAAGTGAATAAGGGTTCGTAAAATGCGGAAGGCTTCCCAGGAGCATAGTTGATGATGGTCTTATTTTTCTACTTTAATAATCTCTCTCAGGGTAAGGGGGATTAATTTGGATATGCTTTTCCATGAGAGTTTGGGGTGTTTGAAAAGTTTTAACCTTCGAAAATCATTGAAGAATTTGGGAACTACTTCTGAGTGTTATCGTTCTTTAAGTGATTTAAACTTTGGAATTGAGGGGATTTTCAAGATTCTACCTTAATTTTGGAGTAGCAAAAAGCAATTGTGAAAATAAAAATTAGGGATGGTGTTTAGCCTGTTTAAGAAAAATAAAGAAGAGAAAAAGAAGGGAAGCCAATATTTGTCATTAAAAGTTCGGGAAGTGGTAAAGGAAACTTCAGAAGCAGTTACCATTTATTTTGAGCAACCTGAACCATATTTGGAATATAAACCCGGCCAATTTTTGACTTTAATCCTGGAGGTGGAGGGAAAAGAAGAAAGGCGGTCCTATAGCCTTTGCACTTCCCCATATGTTGATCCCCATCCGGGGATTACCATCAAACGGATTGAAGGTGGAGTAGTCTCTAATTTTTTGAATGATAAAATCCGTCCCGGTAAAACCATCGAGGTTATGAAACCCATGGGGCACTTCACCATTGATTTTCATAGCAAAAATAAAAACCATTTTGTCATGGTGGCCGGAGGAAGTGGAATTACCCCGGTTTTAGGAATTACCAAATCCATTTTGGTCAATGAACCCAAATCCAAAGTAACGCTGGTTTATTGCAACCGCTCTGAAGACCAGATCATCTTTAATGATCAATTGGAGGAGCTGGAAGCGAAATATGAAGATACTTTTGAAGTGGTCCACACTCTTTCCAGGCCTTCTGATCAATGGTCGGGGTATCGTGGCAGGCTGGATGAGGAGATGATCGAAATGGTATTGAAAGAAAAAGTCCATCCGGAGGCTGAAGAGGTTAAATATTTTCTTTGCGGGCCGGAAGGCTTGATGCATGCTACAATAGAGGCTTTGCAAAAATTTGACGTGCCCCATGAAGCCATCCACAGGGAAAGCTTCTATACTTCTTCCTCTGAAGAAGCCGAAAAAACTGAACCCCATGAAGCAGAGGGAGATCAACCTGAGCTGACCCGGGAAGTTGAAGTGGAACTGGATGGAGATACTTTCCAATTTGAAGTTTCTCCTGGGAAGACCATTTTGGAAGCTGGTTTGGATGAAGGCCTGGATATGCCTTACAGTTGTCAAAGTGGGTTATGTACTGCTTGCCGTGGAAAACTGACCAGTGGAGAAGTGCAGATGGATGAAGATGCTGGCCTAAGTGAAAATGAGAAAAAAGATGGCTATATCCTTTGCTGTGTTTCCCACCCAAAAAGTGGTGATATCAAAATTAATATCGGATAATATTCATCCTTTAATATCTTTATCCTCGACCCCAAAGTCCTATGCCTAGCCTGAAGAAAAAATTTAGAATAATGGAACGGAATGTATTAATTCTAATTGCCATTCCGCTTCCTGCATTTGCTTTTGCCTATTTGTACACCAACAGTGATAATATGGATTTAGATATTCCTGCAGTACCTGAATCCATAAATTCTTTTTTGTTGGGATTAATTTCGGCCGTAATCCTGATCCAATGGGTGCGTTTTCAAAAAGGGATCAAAAAGCTTAAAAAAACTGAGGTTGCCCTGGAAAATAAGTTGAAAGGGTACAACAAATTGACAGTACAGCGCTATTGGTTCCTGTTTTGGGCAGGGTTATTTTGTGCAGGTGGACTTTTGATTTTTCAAAATCCTGGGTTTACGATTTCTTACGCTATTATTTTGGTCTTTATTTCCCTTGGGAAACCAAGCCCTGACAGGCTTGTTAAGTTATTGCAGCTCAAAGGTGATGATAAGGATAAGGTGATGGAATTTAATGTGAGGGATTGAATTGATGAAAGAGTTGGGGATGGAATAGGCCTGGGGATTAAGGTTCCCTGCTATGAATGCAGCTTCATATTTTTAGGGAAATTTGATGCAGAAGGCAAGAATAAGGGGCAAATTCCGATTGCGTTTCGCATTTTGAAACCCTTTCTTTTAAACGATCTGTATACCCTAAATTAGATTCCATAGTTCCCCAGTTTGATGATCATAAAGGTGTCCAAATATCATAAACAACTTTGTGGCTTATTCCCTAAGTGGTTTGTCAATTTTTAATTGAAATAATGCCGGAACCGATTTTTCCATAAATGATGTGTTCAGCACCATGGTCTATCCATAATTGATCCGAGGAAGACCGATTTCCTACTTTGACCATTCCACTTCCGGCTTTTAAATCAAAATTATACCCTCCGAAATCCGAAAATGTTTGAATCTTAAATGCCCCTGAATTTCCCATAAATTCAGTATTAGGCCCCAAACCTACATTCTCAGCTTTGACCATTCCAGAGTTAAGTTTAAGATGTCCCAATTGACTGATTTCCCTAAGGTGAACACTGCCTGAAGTGATCATTACATCAATTTCTCCCTGGATATATTGGGCAGTTATTTTTCCGCTGGTCGCTGACAGTTCCGTTCTTCCTTGGATTTTTTCAAGGTCAATGATTCCGCTGGTAAGCTCAATTGCCACCTGTCCCTCAACATTGTTCGCTTCAATTTTTCCAGAATGCCCTTCCAATTCCAGGTTTCCAATAATATGTTGGGCAAGGATGTTTCCGGAATTAGTGCTCAATTGAATAATTGGGGAATTTACCTGGTTGACATGAACTAGCATTGTGGATTTGGAGTTGGATGTTTTCAGGGCCGGTGATTTTTACACTTTTTTTACTGTCAATGGCCCTTTTCCCCTGGTAGGAGATTTTAAGAGTATTGCCA
This sequence comes from Echinicola jeungdonensis, assembly GCF_030409905.1. Lineage (NCBI taxonomy): Bacteria > Pseudomonadati > Bacteroidota > Cytophagia > Cytophagales > Cyclobacteriaceae > Echinicola > Echinicola jeungdonensis. The sequence goes on along the minus strand of NZ_JAUFQT010000001.1, from coordinate 872,476 downwards.
ATGGTGACAAATATTAAATTATTTTCTTGATTCTCATCTAAATCGGATTTCACCTGAATTTCTTGTTGTTCAGGGTTTCCATGATAATTAATTTCTATCTGATGGACCGAAATTTCCAATTTTTCAATATTGGAAAAAGACTTCCCAAATGTGGATTGACCGGATGAGGGAGTTGCAATTAGGAACAAGAAGGTCCCAAAGGCCAATTGAAGTATGGTTTTCATTTTACTTGTCTTTAATTTTTAATTTTCTCAAAATACGACCCCAAAGATGATGGGTTGGATACTACCATTTGATGGCCCTTTCCCATCCTGGAACAAGGAGTTAAAGTCATAACTGGAAAAAAAGGTCAACTGGCCCAAGCCAATTTCACTTCTCAGGCCATACCTCAAATTTTCCAGGTATAGGCCTGAGGTGATTTTAACTTTTTCCCTACCATTGCCATCCACCTTATGAAAAACATATTTACTTCTTCCACCCACTCGATAACCTAAATAGGGCCCTATAGCAATACTTAGCCCTCTGTTTTCCTCATCATTTATCTTGGCAAAATTTAATTTAAGCAAAGTCATTGCAGTGATATAACTTGCAGATATTTTGCTTTTAATCCCCTCCACATCATTTCTCTGGATAAATTCAATATTGTCTGCCCCTATTATTGCCTGGTAATCTTTGTTTTCAAATTTGAAATTATACCAATGCACTCCCAGGCCAAAATCCCAATAAAAACCCTTGGAAAGCCTTTGGCTGGCCATCCAGTTCAGGCCTACCTGCCAACTTCCCCAGCCTTTGACTGAATAGGGTTGGTCGGAGGTGGGAATATCTCCCTCCTCCAGGTAATTATTGATGCCCAGATCGACGTGGAAATATTGACGGAAGGAGGGATCCTTATCTTTCTTTTTTTCAACTTTTACTTTAGTGTCCGGTCCTGATTCATCCACAATAATTTTCAACTTACCCATAGAGACAATTATTTCCCCACCGCTTTCCTCCACACGTAGGATTTCTTTATTTTCGGAATCAAATAACTCTTTGGATTTCACCATTTTTAGTTCCCCGGTACTTGGGTCGATTTCTAAATCCAATTCATTAATGATCTGGTTGATATCCAGTTTTTTAAGTTTTTCAAAATCCTCTTTATTGTCCACAAGGATCACTATTTTTCCCCTTTGCCCATATTCAATGATAATGCTGTCTTGAGTACTGTGAGAAGGGGTTTGATCAAAAGCCCATAAGCTTTGTGCCAGGGCCATGAATAATATGATCATTAGGGTCTTTTTCATTTTGATGGGGTTATTGGGATTTCTGTTTTTGATCTTGGTTAATCAAAGAGGTGAATAAATTGTTTTTTGCATCCTGCAATTGAGCATATCCTTGGTCTACCTTGTTTAATAGATTATTGAGGGAATTGAATTTTCCCTCGATTTGGACCAGAATATTATCTGAAGGAGAGTTATCGCTGATTCCATTTGAAATGATGGTTACGGAATAGGTTACTTCATTTTGATTTATTTTTCTTAATTGATCTTCAGAAATGGCACTGATATTTTCCACCTTAGGGTGGGCAAGTTTCCAGGGGAATGGCTTTTTGGTGAGTGGTGCAATTGGATCTATGGTAGGTTTTTCGAGCATTGAAGGTTTCTTCAAATTTGGAATCCCGTTATTGATTTTTGAAAGGTTTTCCTCGGTGCTTGAGGGTTTGTTGGGGTAATTAGCCCTGTCGATTGAATTAATGCTTGTCTTATTGTCCCCAAAATCCTTTTCCACCTCTCCGGGTTGGATGGATTTGGGGGAAATAAAGGGGATATTCTTTGGAGTAATGGGGTTGACTTTTTTTTCAGGGTGATGTGCTAATTGCCTCTGTACTTCTGAATTTTGAAGGTTCAAAGCCAAAATTCCCAAGACCATAATGATGACCAAAATAGCTGCTACTTTTAACCATAAAAACCTGTTGGACTTATTAGGGCGGTTTAATTGAATAGCCAACCTTTCCCAGGCCATAGGGTCTGGTTTAATTTGGTGTTGACTGAGCTTTTGATGAAACACTTTATCGATTGGGTGTCGGGAATTATTCATGGATCCTCCTTTCTATAACATGTATTTGAGCCAGTTTTTTTTGCAAACAAGCTCTTGCCCTGCAGAGCTGGGATTTTGAGGTGTTTTCGGATATTTCCAATAAATCACCGATTTCTTTATGAGAATATCCTTCTATGGCATAAAGGTTGAAGACCGTTCGGAAACCTTCAGGTAGCTCTTGGATCATTTTTAGCAGCTCTTCGGCTTCCAATTCTGAAGTTTCATAAATAGGCAATTTTCCATTAAGGAAAAGTTCGGGATTGATTTCAATATCAATTTTCCTTTTCTTCCTCAGGTCCAATAGAGCTTGTCTGACCATGATTTTTTTCATCCAGCCTTCAAAACTCCCTTTTCCTTCAAACTGATTTAGTTTTTCAAATATTTTCATAAACCCTTCAATCATCACGTCTTCTGCCTGATCTCCATCCTTCATATAGCGCTTGCAAATCGCCAGAAATCCTGGAGCATATTGCTCATAAAGTGCCCTTTGGGCTTGAGGGTTATCCTTAAGGCATGCTTTAATTAGGTCTTGTTCTGAAGTAAAAATGCTTTTGAGCAACATGGAATTTGGCTTTCAAATAGGTAGATACAATTTACACAAAAAGGGTTGCATACGATTAAAAAAAATCTACTCTAGGGAATGTGTAGTGGGTTGATATAGTGGCTTTTATGAACCTTTTAACAGCGTTTTTTAAAACAAAAATTCACTTTCCCCTAAAACAGGTGTCAGTATTATGGATGGTAACCAGAAAGTTCAAATAAGCATCGGTAAAACCCTGGATCAAATATTTTGAAACAATTCAAAAGACTCCAGATAATCGGGGACAACGGTGTTCCAGCCCCGTTTTTCTTTTAGTAATTTAGCCAGTTCCAGTGAGGCGTTTTTTTCCCCATGGATAAGAAAAGTCAATTTGGGTTTGTGAGTGAAACCCATGGTCCATTTCATCAATTCATTTTGGTCCGCATGGGCACTTAGTCCATTAATGTAATGAATGCTAGCCTTGACGGGAATATCCAGGCCATACATGCGGCATGTTTTGTCTCCATCCAGTAATTTTCTACCTCTTGTTCCCATGGCCTGGAATCCCACAAAAATTATGGAATCCCGTTCGTTGGGCAGTCGATTATACAAATGATGCAAAACCCTGCCTCCTGTGGCCATCCCACTAGCGGAAATAATAATGGCATCCCCATTTACTTCATTCAAGGAAATGGATGCATCCTGACTTTGGTAATAGTGTAGTGTTTTGTGGGAAAAAGGGTTATCTCCATCTTCTTGCAGGGCGGGCCCTAACCTGTGATAAGATGGGAAAGCTTGGTAGAGCCGGGTAACATCAATGGCCATGGGACTGTCCACATAAATAGGGATATTGGGTATTCTTTCCCTTTCTTGCAACTGGAATAAATAATATAAAAGTAATTGTGTCCTTCCGACAGCAAAAGCTGGAATAAGGGCAACGCCTCCTTTTTGATAACATTCCTTGATGATGGATTCCAATATTTCTTCCGGGGAATGCGTTTCGTGGAGCCGGTTTCCATAGGTGGATTCAATAAAGAGTATATCTGCTGAGGGAAGTTCAAGGGGTGGGTTTAGAATTGGATCATGATAACGGCCCAAATCCCCCGAAAAAACCAATTTCTTTTCCTGCCGATCTCCCTTGATTTTAAATTTTAAGAGGGCAGCTCCCAAGATATGGCCTGCATTATAAGCCGTTACTATTACATTTGGTGTTATTGGGTATTCCTGATCAAAAGAAATTGCCTCAAGAAGTGGAAAAACTTTTTCAGCATCGTCAACCGTGTAGAGAGGTAAAGGCTTTTCATGTTTTGAATAACCTTTCTTTTGGGCAAAATCAGCTTCCTCTTCCTGAAGTTTTCCGGCATCCACTAAAAGAATTTTTACCAGTTCGATGGTAGGTGCCGTTGCAATAATTTTCCCACTAAAACCCTCTTTCACCAACTTAGGAAGATATCCGGAATGGTCTATATGGGCATGGGTCAGTATAATCCAGTCGATTTGAGATGCAGGGATGGGGAAATTGTCCCAGTTTCTTCTACGTAACTCCCTCAAACCCTGAAAAAGTCCACAGTCAACCAGGATTTTTTTGTCATCGATTTCAAGTAAATACCTGGAACCCGTCACGGTTTGGGCGCCACCTAAAAATTTGATCCTGACATTCACATAAATAGGGTTTATTGTTAAAGTTGAAAAGAAAGCGTTATCTCCCAAAATGGGGACCGAAAGCTCATTTGGAAATGCTTTAAAAACCAAATTCCCTACTAAAAATATAGTAAATTTTACCGATTAATAAAATAATTTCCTCCAAGCCATTTTTATGGCGCCATCATAAAATAACGGTCAGCAGCCATTTCCCTGGAAAGACTATCTGCTTTGCTTTTTTTGTGGTCACTGGAGCATGTAAGGCATAGCAATCCATTCTCATTGAATACCCAGTAATTTTGGTAATGCACATCCTTAAGTTTATAGCCATTGGAATAAAGGGTTTGATGAATAATGGATATTAATGACTTATCCATTACAAATGGCCGGTTATAAGGGATTTGAAGGGTTTGGGAAATCCTTTGCCCCCTGAATTTGGCCATGGCTGGAAATTCAAAATACTTGTCAAATGTCAAAACGGAATCCCTTAAGACATACTCATATTGAATATTTCTGGCATGATTGATGGCTGCTTCCTCACTTTCCCCAAGCGAAGTGAAATTTTGCTTAAGGGTAAATTGGTCTGAAGGTGTTCCTTGTAAGGTTAAATTGACTTGTCCTAGTTCGCTGTTAAATTGGTCCTGCTCCCTGGTTTCAAGGATCAGGATATTTTCCGGGATTTTAAGGCGGGTTTCTTTGACATAGGTTCCTCTTTGACTGAATTGGGAGACAGTTTTAGGAATTTGAAATGCACAGACCATAAGGCTTATCAACCATAAGGCAAAGGCAGCCATTCCAAACCGGGTTTCGATCAGGCTTCTTTTTACCAGTACACTGATTCCCAAAAGGGTGAGGACGATGCCTGGAATTAGTACTGCTACGCTAAGGGCCAAGGCCAGCCAAACAGGCAGGATTTCAGAAAGCATTTCCCCGGGAACAGCATCCACCATATATCTAAAGTTGTCATTGGTGAAAAACTCAAAATAGGCACCTAAAAATGCAAAGGGCAACAAAGTGATGAATAAACCTGCCAGGAAAACAATTACTCCAAATAATACCCTGAAAACCTCAAGCACAAATCTTCCAAATGGGCCTAATGCTTTTCCTATTGCATTGATGACTTTCCCTAGAAAACGAAAAGGGGCTATCAGGATTTTTCGTGTTTTAGATTCTTTTTTTTCTGTAGTCGGTTGGCGGTGTTTGATAATGGTGCTTTCAATATTGCTTAAGGTGATTTCTCCGCCTTTCATTTGGATCCTTTCTGTAATGGACTTGGCCATAGGGGTGATGATCCATAAAATGATATAAAGGACAAAGCCGGATCCTCCCAAAAAAGTCATGCCCACAAATCCCAAACGGGTCCAAATTACATCAATATTAAAATAAGCTGCCAGTCCACTGCTGACGCCCCCAATTACCCGGTCATCTGGGTTTCGATACAACTTTTTAATGTTTTTTTCTTCGGGAACCTCGTAGGACACCGGCAAAATGATCCATAACAAGATATAGGCGATTACAGCCCACCAGCCAAAGGAAAATGAAATATTCCAACCCCAGGTGAACAAGTCAAAATCAGAAAAAGAAAACCAACCACTAAAAAGCAAAAGGAGGGCAATCAACCTTGTCCAAAGTGGGTCTATCGCCAAATAATGAGCAATTCCGGCGCAAACCCCTCCAAGGATTTTACTGTTTTCCAGGCGGCATAACTTTTTGTACCCCTTTCCTGCTTCCTGGTGTGGAGGGGTAATATATTTATAAAACTCGTTTTCCTCATGTTCCTGGTGGGTGCTTTGTTCTTCTCTTTCCTCAGCAGCTTTAAAATCTGCAATGGTACCCATTTTTTCAATCAGGTTTTTTACATTCTCTGCAGTGATTACCTGTTTGTTATTTTTTAAATTACTCAAAAAGATTTCTGCAATCCTGTTTTCAATATCCCTGATGATTTCCTGATTGTCTTCATAATGAGAGAAATGCTTATTAATTGATTCCAGGTAATTTTTTAACTGGTAATAGCCATCTTCTTCTATATGAAACAGAATGCCGCTAATATTTATACTAATGTTCTTTTTCATGGTTTTAACTTTTGGAGGTAATCTTATTGGTGGATGTTACCAGCTCCTTCCATGTGGTTTCCAATTGGTAAAGTAAATTTCTTCCTGACTTGGTCAGGGAATAATATTTTTTGGGAGGGCCGGATGCAGAATCGGCCCACTTGTAAGAAATGAGGGAAGCAAAACATAGCTTGTTTAGTAAAGGGTATAAGATACCTTCTACTGAAATTAAATTTGCCTCCATTAATTCTTTACTCATATCCGATGCAAAAACTTCCCCTCTGGAAATGATGTGAAGCGTGCAGAATTCTAAGATTCCTTTTCGCATTTGTCTGGATGTGTTGGTCGTTTTCATCTATTTAATATTAATTAAGATGATACAAGGGCTGAGACGCTTTTTTTCATCATCTGAACAGCACATACCTTCTTTAATGATATTTGTTTCACATTTAATCAATATCGAAAAATAATACCAAAAATTAACTCATGGAGGTTTCAAGCTTGTTATCCAATTTTAATTGGATTTTTTATTTTGAAAAACACCCTTTTAAAGCTATTCAGGGCTGGTTTTAAGAGTTAAAAGGTCAAATAAGAAAGAAAATAAACTTTCACCCCCTTTGTAATGTGAATCCAAGTTATTGGAAATAATGTATTCGAATGGACAGCTGTTGTTCAAAATTGAACATTATCGGAACACAATTTGAATTAAATTTAGGAATTCAGGTAACTTTCTATTGATTTATTTTTTACTTTGCATAGGTGGAAATAAACAAAAATGCAGCGGTCAATAAATGTTTTTTGGGCTTAATTTTTTGGATGGTTGCCTGGCAGATTCCTGCACAAACAATTACACCAAAATACTCCAATGAATTTATGAATATTGGCGTAGGAGCCCGGGCACTTGGCATGGGTGGAGCCCAAGTTGCTGCAGTTCATGATGTCACAGCCGCCTATTGGAATCCAGCAGGGATTTTGGGAGTGCAACATGAATACGAATTTTCCCTGATGCATGCAGAATATTTTGCCGGCATTGCCAAGTTTGATTATGCCGGGTTCACCACCAATATCCAGGAAGATAATCAAATCGCCCTTTCCCTTATCCGTTTTGGAGTAGATGATATCCCGGACACCCGCTTTTTGTATGATGCCAATGGGGCCCTAAATTATGATAATATCCAGTTTTTTAATGCTGCTGATTACGCTTTTCTGCTCTCTTTTGCCCGGGATTTCAGCGATGAATTTAAATTAGGATTCAATACCAAAGTGATCCACAGGAATGTTGGGAAATTTGCCAAATCCTGGGGCCTCGGCTTTGACTTGGGAGGAATTTATCTTCAGGAGGATTGGCAATTTGGATTAATGCTTAGAGATATCACCACGACATTTAATGCCTGGTTTCATAATGCTGAAATGGTTAGGGAGGTTTATGCAAAAACCAATAATGAAGTGCCAGTCAATTCCTTAGAACTTACTTTGCCCAGGGCAATTTTTAGTGTTTCAAGACATTTTGATGCCGGTGAATATTTTGTGTTCCAAGCGGTCATGGACCTGGATATGACTTTTGATGGTAAAAGGAATGCTTTACTAAAAACAGAATTGGCCAGTTTGGATCCTCGAATTGGGGTGGAGGCCAGTTATAAGGATATGGCTTTTTTAAGGGGAGGGATCAAGAATTTCCAGTATATCAAAGATTTTGATGGTAGTACCCCTTTAGGTTACCAACCCACTTTCGGATTGGGTGTATTGCTTAGCGAAAAAGCTTATATTGATTATGCCTTGACTGATATTGGAAGTGTATCTGAAACACCCTATACCCATGTTTTTAGTTTAAAGGTAAGCTTTAACCCATTAGGTGAAGGTTTTAGGTTGTTTGATGGGTGGGAAGATTAATAGTCTTATTTTCTATGAGAAAAAGCTGTCTTTTATTTTGCTGTTTTTTGTGGTTTACCATGATTGGTTTTTCCCAACATGAATGGATAAACCCTGGCCAGGCCTATTATAAAATTTCAACCGAAACCGATGGTGTTTACCGGCTAAGTTATACCACCTTGTCTGCATCCGGAGTTGATATGGATGCGGTGGATCCCAGGGATATACGGGTTTACCACCGCGGCCATGAGGTAGCCGTTCATGTGGAGGGCCAGGAAGATGGAAGTTTTGACAGCCAGGATTATGTGGAGTTTGTCGGGAAAAGAAATGACGGACAACCCGATGAGCCTTTGTACCAGGAGCCGGAACATATGGCTAATCCCTATTTTAATACCCATAGTGATGCAACTGCATTTTTTCTGACTATTACCCCCGGGATCCGGGGAAAGAGGATGTTTGTCCGAAACCCTTATTCCGGTTCGGTTCCATCCCTTCAACAATATAAAACCTCAGAGCTAAAAGTATTTTCAGACCAATATTCTTTGGGAAAAGTTTATCCCCCGGGAATCTGGTCAGGGGCCTATGACAGGGGCCAGGGTTGGACTGGCAGAGTCATAACCAGGGGAAACATCAGTGATGTCAATTTTAGTGATTTGGGTAATGTGGTGGCCTCCGAGAATATTTCCTTAAATATAGGCTTGGTGGGCAGGTCAAATGCCCCGCATGTGGCCCGCATTAGTGTTGGCCCCAATTCTGAAAACCTCCGGAATTTAGGTGATTTTAGTTTTAATGATTTCGAATTTAACCAGGTTAATTTAATTCTTCTGGCTTCAGATTTTAGTGGGGATGGGCGTTTGACGATAAGAATAGCCCCAATTGGGCAGGAAGGAAGCAGTGACAATATCTCCTGCAGTTATGTGGTTTTGGAATATACGAAAACCAAAGTCTCAGGGGATTTTGAACAGGAATATTTACTCCCTGCTCCTGGTGAAAGCAATTTGACTTTTGAAAATACAACGGAGAATTATGTGGGATACGATATTGCTGACTTTCAGAATGTTGTCAAGTTAAGTCCAAGCCAATCGGGGAACGAAATGACTTTTCCCGCCGGAATTTTACAGTCCGGCTCCAAGTTAAGGATTCAAAAGGCAGAAAGCATTATTGAACCACATATCCTGGAAAAAGTAAAATTCAGGGATATCCTCAATCAACCTGCAGATTTTATCATATTGACTCACGAAAGCTTAAGGCAAGCTACCAGCCTGAATACGGACCCGGTTGCCGCTTATGCCGGTTACCGGCATTCACAACCTGGTGGGGGATACGATACATTGATAGTGACGGCGGACGAATTGTATAACCAATTTAATTATGGGGAAAAGTCTCCCTTGGCCATTAAAACTTTTTTGAAGATCTATCATGCCAAGTTTCAACCCGATTTTCTTTTGTTAATGGGCCGTGCATATGGAATGTACAATACCAGAAGGCTAGGTGGGGTGACTTATTTTTACAGGAATAACCCGGATATTTTCCCAAAACAGGATTTGGTGCCAACTTATGGCTACCCTTATAATGATAACCGTTTTTCTGTGGGATTAAAACCGACTGCCCCACTGGGACAGGACATAGCCATAGGCAGGGTGCCGGCCCAAACCCCTGAGCAAGTCAATGATTATTTGGCAAAGGTTAAGGAAAAGGAGGCTATTGGAGTTTCTCAGCCCTGGCAAAAGGAGATTGTGCATCTCAGTGGGGGGCTGTCTGCCTTTGAGCTGGAGAGGTACTTTAGTTATGTTAAGGGATTTGAAGGCATTGCAGAGGACTTGTATTTAGGAGGTCATGTTACCACCCACCGCAAAAGGTCTAATTCCTCAGTGGAAGTAATCAATATTTCTGAAGATATTAATCGTGGTGCCAGTTTGGTGACTTTTTTTGGTCATGCTGCTCCTTCAACTACGGATATCGATATTGGATTTGTCAGTGTAAATGAGCTGGGGTATGATAACAAGGGCAAATACCCAATGCTTTTACTCAATGGCTGCGATGCAGGGAATTCATTTGGTAATGCCTATACTTTTGGTGAAGACTGGATACTCACCCCGGACCGGGGGGCGTCCAACTTTATGGCCCATGCCAATGTGGGGGTGGATGTTTATCTAAGGAGATATTCAGAGTCCTTTTACACCAAAGCTTTTGCAGATTCTTCACTGATTTACCAACCGCTTGGTAGGATTAAATTAGAAACCGAAAAACGGTTTTATGAGCGCTACGGGACTTCAGTAATTAATCAGTCCCATGCCAACCAATTTATCCTTTTGGGTGATCCGGCAATAAGGTTATTCCCGGCAAATCATGCAGACTACAGCCTCAAACAAGAGGAAATTTTCCTGAAAGGATTTAATGGAGAACAAGTCAATGCGCAATCAGATTCATTGGATTTATCCATAGTGGTCCGAAACTTGGGGAGGGTTGAATTGGATACCGTGGATTTAAAGGTAACCCGGCAACTCCCTGACGGGACTATGATTCCCTATGACCCCATAAAAGTCCCGCCCATTTATTACCGTGACACCCTTCATTTTACCGTTCCCAATACGGGGGTGGCCAATGCAGGAGAAAACTTTTTTACCCTGGAAATCAATGGGGATAAAAGCTTGGAGGAAATGTCTTACATGAACAACACCGTTACAGTAAGCAAGTTTATCCAATCCAGTGGGACATTGAACCTAAGGCCACTGGATTTTGCGATCCATCATCAAACTGAAGTGGAAATCATCAGCCAGGTTCCCGGAAAAGCCGTCGAAGACCGGACTTTGATTTTCCAGTTGGATACGAGGGCTGATTTCAGTAGTGCTACCCGGAAAGAAAACAGGGTAACTACTAACAATTTGGCTCGATGGGATGCCGATCTGTCTTCCCTGATTGGGAGTAAGGATACGGTTACTTTTTATTGGAGAAGTAAATTTTTGGAACCCAAAATGGAGAAAGCGCCGAATGGACCGAAAGCAGCTTTACTTATATTAACAATGGCCCTGAAGGCTGGATCCAAAGGCAACTTTCGCAATTGGATAAAAACCAGTTGGATAATTTGGAAGCCGTTAATCCGGAAAATAAATGGAAATATCAGGACACTGAGCTAAAGCTTGATGTGTTTACTTTTGGGGCCAATACCCCTGGTTTATCGGTTGAAAACACCCAAATCCAATTGGATGGGGTGTCTTATATCTTAAATTCCTTTAACCGTTTTTGCCCAAATGGTTCTTTGGGCTTGATGGCCTTTGACCAAAGAAGTTTATCTCCCTATTTGGTGATTCCACTTACCAATTTTGATGTATTGGATGAGAAAAGCTGTGGCCGGACTCCCCAGATCATTCAAAATATTAGGAATGTGAGAATTACCAGAGAAGGGCAAACCATGCTATTGGATTATGTAGAGGGACTTAAGGAGGGAGATTATGTTGTCATTTTTTCTGTGGGTAATGTGACTTTTGAGGATTGGCCGGATGAGGCATTTTTCAAAATGAGGGAAATTGGGGCCAATGAGGCTACCTTAAGAAACCTCAAAACAGGAGATCCCTATATTCTATTGGGCCGAAAAGGAATGAAGCCAGGGGAGGCTTTGGAGCTCGTAGCAGATGAAAATGCCCCAGAAAGTTCAGATGAACAAATCTTGAGTTTAGATACCAAATTGAAAGGCTTTTTTGCCCAGGGGAATGTACTTTCTCAAAGAGTTGGTCCAGCTTCTCAATGGAGCACCTTCTTCAACCAAGTGCAGGAAACAGAAGGTTTTGACCCCGGCTTATCCACCTTTGATGTAATAGGGGTTACCAAGGATGGGAATGAACAAGTGTTATTTGAAGGGGTGCAAAATGATGAGGTGCAGTTGGGGGATATCAATGCTGACCTATATCCCTATTTAAGGTTGAAGTTTTCTTTAGATGACCAGGAAGCAGAAATTCCAGCGCAACTCAGGAATTGGCAAGTAAATTATACAGGGGTTCCTGAAGGGGTACTTGTGTTAAAAACCAAAAAATCCCAGTTCCACCTTCAGGAAGGGGAAATGGCAACATCCGAATTTGAGTTTGTCAATATTTCCCAGTATGATTTTCAAGATTCCCTAAAAGTGGAGTACAGTTTTCAAAATATAGGTCAACGGACCGAAAAAACATTTGAATTTAAAATTCCTCCGGTAAAGGCGGGAGAATCCCATTCCTTTAAAATTGATTTTAATTCTTTAGGGGAAGGTGGAGACAATGCCTTGCAAGTCTATGTCAACCCCAGGGAATATTTGGAACAATCCTACAAAAATAATTTGATGGATTTGCCCAATTATTACCTGGTGGATAAGGATAATGCCAATCCTATTTTGGACGTAAGTTTTGATGGGGTATATATCATGGATGGAGATATTGTTTCTCCAAATGTGTTGATCTCCGCTGAGCTAAAGGATGAAAACGAAGCTTTGGCCAAAAAGGATACCACAGGTATGGAAGTTTACCTGAAAAGGGATTGTGAGGAATGTGAATTTGAAAGGATTTATTTCAGTAACCCTGCATTAAAATGGTTTGAAGGTACTGAAACCAGGGACTATAAATTGGAGTATTTGCCAGGTCCACTGCAGGATGGAATTTACACATTGCGGGTCAATGGTGAGGATGCAGCAGGCAATAAAGCAGGAGAAAAGCCCTATGAAGTCAATTTTGAGGTAATCAATGAATCCCAAATCACCCATTTTTACCCCTATCCCAACCCCTTTAGTACGAGTGTAAGGTTTGTTTTCACAGTGACGGGAGCGGCCCCCCCCGATCAAATTAAAATTCAAATAATGACAGTTACCGGTAAAGTGGTCCGGGAAATTTTACAGGATGAATTGGGGGCCATCCATATAGGTCATAATATCACAGAATTTGCCTGGAATGGCAGAGATGAATTTGGAGACCAACTGGCAAATGGAGTTTATATCTATAGGGTTTTGATCCGGAAAGACGGTCAATTTGTGGAGCATCGCCCGACTGCTGGGGATAAGGCCTTCAAAAAAGGGTATGGAAAGATGTATCTTTTGCGGTGATTGGGGATTGAAAGATTGGACCACGGTTAACGGCCGACTGTCCACAGTAGGTTCCTGGCTTTGATTACATCCACCGTTGCGATGGCGAGGAACGAGCCTGAAGCAATCCCAACATCGGCAGACGGGATTCTCTCTGCCCCGGCACCTGGAAAGCAGAGCTCTTCAGGGGTTCAAAACCCTTGAAGGGCTTTACTTCGAAATGGCCCTCATTTGCAAAGAGGGCTGAAGTCTTATCCCTCCCTTCTTTCATTGAAACCAGATCTTTACTTCTTTTTAAAAATTAAATTACCCTTTGGATAAATCCTTACGGTGAAGTTATCCATATGTATTTCCTCACTGATTTTTTGATTGGGTTTAAAAAGGACTAAGAGGGCTTTTCCATTATTCATCTGTTCTTTAAAAAGCTGTCCGGCTTTTTTCTGCTTGGATGAAGAAAGTGGGCGGGTTTTTCCAGCTTCGAAATAAGTCTTTGGAAAGGGATGTGAAACGGGAGCATTTTCCAAAAGAAAAGAAAGCATTTCGGGATGGTCGGAATACAAATGGGGTGGTGCAGAAAACTGAGCTTGGACTTTTTTGATTTCGGCAATAAGCTCACTTTCCTGGATGGATTTGGCTTCAAAAAGGGAATTATGATGGGTTTTGTTAAAATACAGAACATGACCTGCCATTGTATGGGAAAAAAGGAAAAAGCCAATTATTATTGCCCCATTAATTAGGTGTTTTTCCCGCTTTCCAAGCCAAATCATAAATGCCCAAAATACCGGCCAGATAAAGGGGAAAAGCGTTCTATAGTTGATTTCTTCAAAACCTATCAAATGCTGGAATGCCAACAGACCTAACAGGTAAAGACTGCTGAAAAACAATAGGAAAAATGGGATACCCTTCCTTGGGAAGGCATTGAATATAGCCCAAATCAAACCTCCAAATAAGAGTATCCCCCCAGGAAAGGCAATAAAGTCAGGGATTTTAGTGGTCAAAAAATCTGAAAAGAGGAAGCCCAGACTTATCTTGAAAACCTCACTTATTTGTGTGAATGCCAATTTAGCACTCCAAATGGAAAACAAATTTTCCTGGACAAAAGGACTTGAAAAGACATTACCGGGATAGGAATACTGATAGGCTAAATAGGCAATTAGGGAACTGATAAATGGCCAGGCCCATCCGTTTTTATAATTCCTGACCCATAAAATCCCCAAAAATGGGATGAGGATAATGCCATTTAATTTGGTCCAGATTAGGGCAGCACTGAGTAGGGAAAAAACAACCAATGGAGCTTTTAGGTGACTTTTTATCCATTTTATCCCATGATAAAACCAGGCCATCAGACAGGCATAAAAAAGGCTGTCAGCATGGGCCCAGGTGCACATCCTAAATGACCACCAGGCATGCAAAAATATTAGGGCTATAAATACCAAATATTGCTGACTCGGGCTGGAAGGCTTGTTCTGCAATAAATGAGCGGTTTTAATTGTAAACAGAATATTGACCCCATAGATGATCAAAGCCAATCCGGCTGCCCAGTTGATTTGCCCAATGCCAAAATAAGAGGAAAGACAGATCAGGAAAGGGTAAACCGGGGAATAGGCTGAACCATACAAGTTTTTTTGGCCTTGCATATCCTGGGCATATAGGAAGTAATTGGTAGTGTCCGGAGAAAAGTAAGGACCATATATCCAAAAGCTAATCAGGGAAATAAGGGCCATTAATCCTAAAAATAGCTTTAATGTAAGATGGGTGGATTGGCCAATTGGATTCATTTGTTGGAATTAATAGAATTTTAGTTGAAAATAAACAGCAACCAATATGGTAAAATCAAAGTAGCTTTTACAGAAATTTCTCCATAAATCTTTTAATTTGGTTCAGGGAGTTATTTTTTTTTCAATTCTATTTCAAAATTCGTCAAGACTTCACAATCAATAGTCCGTTTCAGCCTTTCCGAAACTAAATTCTATTTCCATTTGAAAAATGGGAATGGGATTAAATTGTTTTGGACAGTTTTTTTAACCCTAATAAAAAAGTGACCTGTCTGCAGATTTGGAAATAAGGTTTTGAGGTTTATTGAATTTAAGTTGGCCGGAAACCTAAGGGTTAGGATGGAGGCTTAGCTTTTTATATGGAAAAACCGGGTTGGTTTGGATATAAAAAACTTCAAAATAATTTGATTTTCCAGTATGGTCATTTTATTGGATTTAGTAAAAGGGGGGATAGGGTCTGATGTTCAATCCCAAAACTGTAATCTCGTGGGTTTAAGCTTTCACCTTTTTTCTTCCAATTCCCTTATTGACTTTCAATTGGAAACGGTTCTCCAGAAAAAATGCTAAAAACAAAAAAAGGCTCTCCTTATGGAGAGCCTTTGTACCCAGGGCCGGAGTCGAACCGGCACGAGTGTTACCTCATTGGTGTTTGAGACCAACGCGTCTACCAATTCCGCCACCTGGGCTTGATGACATGGTAGTTTGTCATAATTTGCCAAAATAAAAGCGATTTTGCCTTGTTTTGACCTCCGTTCCTTCCTGAACGGGATGCAAATATGGATAAAGATTTTTTGCTATGCAATACCTGGAGGTGACTAATTTTAAATTTTTTTCAAGCTTTATTGTATGGTTTTACCCTTTTGATATTTAAGATTCTCTTTAACAATGAGTTATTGTTTGTTGTAGATATCCTTCTTTTTGAAAAGTTTTTTAACTGGAAATAATCGGTTTTCTGTTTAAGCGTTGAATCGTCGAACTGAAGAACTGTCGAACTGGAGGTGCCGGTTAGCGTGCAACAAGCGGCCTTTACTCTTGCCTTGGATATGGTCAACCAAATCGTTTCAAAGGGTTCCAAAAACCAACAACTCCACGCCAGAAAAGGATGCTTGACTTTTTCTTCAATTGAAAGCCATTGCTAAGCATCATTGTGCATTAGCGGAAAATAGATGTCGCTATTGAGGTTGTTGGCGGCTAATGCTGGAAGGTTTTTTTAGTTTCATTCCCCGGCTGTTGGCTAAAGCCTCTAACCGGGGTTATTTTTTATTGGACTCGCCCGGCGAGTCCTTTGGTTTGCGCTATAGTTAGAAAAAGGGTAAGCTACTTTAATTGAGTTTTTTATCTGGTTAGGGAGTAATAAAACTTAGGGGGCAAAAGCTTTTTGGCATTGTAGGGCTCAACTACGCTTCGTAAGGAATAGTAATTGATTGAAATAAATTACTCTGTCTCAAAATTAATGGTCACCGGGCTGTCATAGCGAAGGCCTAAGAGTTCTGCGCCATGGCCATGGTTGATGCCGATTTCCAGGTAGTCCAGGCTATTGAAAAAGGCAAAACAGTCTCCTGGCTCAACCTTGTCATAGGATTTTTGAAGTTTGTTAAGGCTTTCCCTGCTAAATTCAATTTTGAATTTCCCGGGATTGAGTTTGTCAAAAACTTCCTTGGGGATATTGGTGATCAGGTTGCCATAGTTGTCCACCCGCAATACATGGCCGACAATTTGTTTTTTGGTGGCTTTAATTTGCCGGGGCAACATCTTTTTGATTTTTTGCAATGGCCCTCCAAAATCATGGATGGCAGCTCCACTGGCCACCTTGGCAGCTATGGGGCCTAAGATTTCTTTAGCCGGAAAAGTGCTGTTTTTCAGGTGGATGTCAGCAAACTGCACCACAATACCTGGATCATAGTCTGCCAGCATACTTAAAACGCCATTATTGGGGCCGACAAAAATATGTTCCTCTAATTTGATCCCGATAAATCCATCGGTCAGGTTGCTGGTACTGTTGATGGCTACCAGATGGACTGTTCCTTTGGGAAATTCTTTATATACCGACCTTAGTACAAAAGCAGCATGGGCAATATCATAGGGCTCCACATTATGAGTGATGTCAATGATATTCAGTTGCGGGTTAATGGATAGCATCCTCGCTTTTACTGCTGGTACATAATAATCCCTATCTCCAAAATCAGATATGAATGTTACTAAGGCCATAGAACGAAGTCAATTAAAATTTTGTACTTTTGTAAGTATAAACAAAAATAGAAATTTTATTCTTGTAAGAATAATCTGACAAAGCTAAATACAAAGAAAAGGATTGGTAGAAAAAGTAATTACTTTAGAGAATATTCCATTATTGGAGTTTCTAGGGGCTGAAAACGAGAACATTCGACAAATCGCCGCTGCTTTCCCCAAGAGTAAGATTGTGTCCCGAGGAAATGAAATCCGAATTCAGGGCCGAGCCCCAGAAATCATCCGGATCAATGATGTCCTGAATATGCTTTTGCAACATTTTAACCGCTTTGGACAGGTAACTCCCGAAAATGTGAAGGAATATATTGACCTGGAAGGGGTGCCGGTGGAAGAGGATATCAAGAATGATATCATTGTTTTCGGCAACAAAGGACTGGTCATCAAGCCCAAATCCACCAATCAAAGAAAATTGGTTAATTCTTCATACGATAATGACCTGGTTTTTGCTTTGGGACCAGCAGGAACCGGTAAGACTTATATTGCTGTTGCACTGGCTGTCAGGGCGCTTAAAAACAGGGAAGTCAAAAGGATCATTATTACCCGTCCAGCTGTGGAGGCCGGGGAAAACCTGGGCTTCCTACCAGGTGACCTCCAGGAAAAATTGGACCCTTACTTAAGACCCATTTATGATGCCCTTGGAGATATGGTCCCTGCAGAAAAACTGAAATTTTATCAGGAAACAAGGGTGATTGAAATTGCACCATTGGCCTATATGCGGGGCCGGACTTTGCATGATGCATTTGTACTTTTAGATGAAGCTCAAAATACGACCAGAGAGCAAATAAAAATGTTTTTGACCAGGATGGGCCCCAATTCCAAGGTGATCGTGACCGGTGACCAAACACAGGTAGACCTTCCTACGAAACAGAAATCCGGACTTCGGGAAGCGCTGAAGGTGCTCAAGAATGTCAAAGGTATAGGTGTGGTTCATTTAGGCGGAAAGGATGTTATCCGTCATAAGTTGGTGAAATCCATTATCGAAGCTTATGATGCTGATGATAAAGAAAATGAAAAGAGCAGGCATGAAGCTCACCATAACAAAGATCAAAACAGAGGATGAGCTAGAGGCTGCCTTTAAAATCCGGAAGGAGGTTTTTGTCTTTGAGCAAAATGTTGACCCTGAAGAAGAATATGATGAATTTGAATCGGAATCCCACCATTTTTTAGCAAAATTGGGAAATCATCCGGTTGGGACTGCAAGATGGAGGAGAACAAGTGAAGGGTTCAAATTAGAAAGGTTTGCCGTCCTTATTTCTATGAGAGGTAAGGGAATTGGCATTGCTTTGGTTGAAGCTGTTCTGGAAGATCTAAAATCCTTTGCCAAGGAAGTACAGGAAGACCCAAAGGTTTATATGCATGCTCAATTACATGCGAAAACATTTTATGAGAAATTTGGTTTTAAAAAAGTAGGTGAGACATTTACAGAATGCCGTATCAGTCATGTGAAAATGGAAAAGCATTTGTGAAAAATTAATAGTGTTTTTTTTTTTGGAAAATAAGTAAAAATCAGTTTTGTTTAATTACATCTTTTATTGCAATACATATGAAAAAATTTACTGCTATTCTATTGTTATCCATCGGCTTTGTTTTTAATTCTTTTGCCCAATCATCTGAGGAAGATTATAAAAAAAATGAAGTAAAGTTAAATATCCTGAATACCATCGTCCAAGGATCGGTTGAGCTGGGGTATGAATATTTTTTGGGAATTGACCAATCCATTGGAGTGGAATATATGATCAATGACCGATTTGGTTATAATGCCCAAGGGAGTGGAGGGAAAGATTATCGGACCAACAGTTTCCAGGTGGCCTATAATTTTTATTTTTTGAATGAGGCTGATATTTCCAATTCTTATTCCAGCATTTATGTTTACCCATTTTTTAAATACCGTTACGGGGAATTTAAGGAAGATAATGAGCCTGATATCGATATGAATTCTACGATGATCGGTATAGGAGTTGGGTATAAATGGGTCAGAAACAATAAATTTACCATTGCCCCCTATGTTAATATTGCCAGAGGCTTTAGTGAGGAAGTCGAAAACCGCTTTACTGCTGTTGAGATAAATGCAGGAGCAAGTATTGGATACAGGTTTTAAGGCTAAATCTTCTTTGTTAATTATATAAAAGGGCAACCAAATGGGGCTGCCCTTATTTTTTGCCTTTTTTTCAAAATCCTTTAACTTAAAGTAAACTTTTTAAGCCATGAAATTCAGCGAATTCCCTTTTTTGAGATATGTGCTATTTTTTGCCCTTGGAATTTTAGTATACCCCTTAGCCAATGGTATTCTTTTTCATTTCTGGCTAGTTTTGGTAATAGTGGTTTTTCTTGGCTATGGAGCTTTTTTGATGATCAATCAGGTAAAGGGAGGATATGACTTTAAATTGGTTCTACCCCTTTTTGCTTATTTGCTTTTAATTCTTTTAGGAATTTTGTTTTCCTGGGCAAAAGATGCTCGTAATGATCCCCAAAACCTGGTTCACCAGGGAAATATAAAAGGTTACATGGCTGTAGTCCAGGAATTGGATGAAGAGAAACCTCGCAGTATAGGGAATAAGGTTAAGCTTTTGAAAGCAAATATTGATGGGGAATTTAGGAGGGTAAATGGTGAGGTGCTCATTTACCACCAGTTACCTGAGGGATTACAGCCAGGGGAAGTTATTTGGATCCATGGAAACCCTCAGAAGATTCCTCCGCCCAAAAATCCAGGTGAATTTGATTACCGCCAATTTATGGCCCGCAAACAAATTTATCATTCCCATTTTGTGGGCAAAAGGGTGATTCACTTAGGTAGGGTCCACCATCAGCCTATTACCCAATGGACGCTTAAAATAAGAGAACTGTTGATCCAAAAACTGGATACTTATGTCACCAGCCCTTATGCTAACCAAGTAGCCAAGGCATTGTTGTTGGGGCAAAAAAGCTATTTGGACAATGCTGTAAGTGAGGCCTACATCACGGCAGGAGCCATGCATATTCTGGCAGTTTCGGGTTTACATGTTGGAATGATTTATGGCTTCTTTTTTCTCCTTCTCAAACCTCACCGCCTGGAAGTCAAAAAAAGAGTGATTTACCTTTCCCTGGTGATCATCTTCATTTGGTGTTATGCCTTATTGACCGGAATGTCTCCCTCAGTAATGCGCTCAGCCACCATGTTTACCCTGATGGGGCTGGCCCAAATGAAATCCAGGTCTCCTTCCATTTTTAATGCTTTGGCTTTATCAGCTTTTATTTTAATGGTTTTTAATCCATTTATCATTTATGAAGTGGGTTTTCAATTGTCTTATGCGGCTTTGCTGGGCATTTTGTTATTGCAGCCCCTTATTGTTTCCATTTGGCTGCCCAAAAACAAATTGGTCTATTACCTCTGGGAAATTACGTCGGTCAGCATAGCGGCCCAATTGGCCACCTTTCCTATTTCCATCCACTATTTTCATGTTTTTCCGACCTATTTTATTTTTTCCAATTGGGTGGCGATTCCAGGGGCATTTTTGATCATGTCCCTCGGGTTGGTATTTATGGTTGTTTCCTGGTGGGATTTTATGGCTCAATGGTTTGGGGTTGCTTTGGAAAAATTGATCCAGGTATTTAACTATTTGATTTTTAGTTTTCAGGATTGGCCTCTATCCCAGGTAGATGGGCTCTTCATTTCGGGTTTGATGATGGTGTTGGTTTGGGGAATGATTACCTCTGTGTATATGCTGGCAAATACAAGGAAAAAAGTGTGGGCAAGCTTTCTGGTTATTATAGGGCTTTTTATAGTGGGCATTCGTTGGTTTTCCTGGTGGACTACCCATGGTCAAAAAGAACTGATTGTTTTTTCCCTTTCAGAAGGGAAAGCAGTGGCTTATATGGACCAAGGGAGATTATATACCTATTTGTCCGGGGTGGATAAAGATGATTACGATTACCGCATTGCTCCCCATTTGGAAAGTTATGAGGGAGGTGAAAAACTAATACTCCAGGGGATATCCATAAGAAACGGGGAGAAAATTATTTTACCAGAAATGGGGGAGTTGTATTTGGGTGGAAAAGGGTTTTCTTTTCCTTCAGAAGAGAAACTTCAAATGGCCAGGTTTATTGGAGGAAAGTGGAAACCTTTGGCGCAAGTGGACACGGTTCCATTTAACCAATCCGCTATTAAGATTGTTTTTAACTAGGAGGAAAAGAATTTTTGAAAATCAATCAATGCCCGTATCTTCAGATATTACCCAAATCCTACCAAAATGGAAAAACAGGTGACTTTCGAAATCAGTAACCGGATGGGATATATCACCCTCAATCGTCCAGAAAAGCGGAATGCCCTAAATGCAGAAATGGTCAGGGAATTAGGCCATGCACTGGATGAGGCAGAAAAATCCGGGGAAGTAAAAGTAGTGGTAATAAAAGCGGAAGGGAAAGCTTTTTGCGCAGGAGCTGACCTGGACTATATTAAACAGCTGCAGGATTTTACTTATGAGGAAAATCTGGGGGACAGTCTTCAACTAAAATCTCTTTTTCAACGTATTTATCAATTTCCCAAGGTGGTAATTGCCCAAATACAGGGGCATGCTTTAGCCGGAGGATGTGGTTTGGCCACTGTTTGTGATTTTGCCTATGCGGCAACTGAGGTGAAAATGGGTTATACCGAAGTGAAAATAGGTTTTATTCCCGCTTTGGTGATGGTTTTTTTGCAGCGGAAAATTGGGGAGGGAAGAGCCCGTGAACTCCTTTTAGGTGGAAAACTGATTTCCGCAGATCAAGCCTACTTGTATGGCTTGGTCAATAAAGTTGTTCCGAAAGAAGAATTGGAAAATGAAGTGAAAAATTTGGGGGAACAGTTAATTTTGCAAAATTCCGGAACCTCCATGAAAATGATAAAAGCAATGCTGAGCCAGGTCCAGGAAATGGAACTGGAAGATGCCCTTAAATATGCAGCTGTCCAAAATGCCAAGGCAAGGGAAACCGAAGATTGCAAAAGGGGAATTGAGGCGTTCTTGAACAAGAAATCAATCAATTGGTAAAGTGAAAACAAAGGCCTTATCTGTTCTTCAAAAAGTCTATGGTTATGATGATTTCAGGCCAATGCAGGAGGATATTGTCCTTTCGGTTTTATCAGGAAAAGATACCGTGGCCTTATTGCCAACAGGAGGAGGGAAGTCTATTTGTTTCCAGGTACCCGCATTGGTCATGGATGGGATATGTGTGGTAGTAAGCCCCCTGATTGCCCTAATGAAAGACCAGGTAGAAAACCTCCGGAAAAAGGGAGTGTTGTCAGCTGCTATTTATTCAGGAATGCGCAAAAGGGAAATTGACACTATCCTGGACAATTGCATTTATGGCAATTATAAATTTTTATATGTTTCCCCGGAAAGACTTAAAACTGACCTGTTTTTGGAGCGTTTTAAGCGGATGAAAGTCAATATGGTTGCAGTGGATGAAGCCCATTGTATTTCCCAATGGGGTTATGACTTCAGGCCCCCCTACCTGGAAATTGCTGAAATCAGAAAATTTCATCCGGAGGTGCCTGTTATAGCCCTTACCGCATCGGCGACGCCTTCGGTGAAACAGGATATTATTGAAAAGCTAAAACTGGATGCCCCCAAAGTTTTTATCAAGTCTTTTGCCCGGAAAAACCTTTCTTATGCTGTAAGAGAAGCCGAGAACAAATTGGAAAAAGTGGTAGAGATCCTTCAAAAAATCGAAGGATCCTCCATTGTTTATGTGAGAAGTAGGAAGGCCTGCAAGGAGATTGCCATAGCGCTGGGACAAATGGGAATTCCGGCCACTTTTTATCATGCGGGCTTGGATAAAGAAATGCGAGAATCCAGGCAGCAGGACTGGAAACTAAACCGGACCCGGGTGATGGTGGCTACAAATGCTTTTGGGATGGGGATCGATAAGCCGGATGTACGATCCGTGATCCATGTAAACATTCCTGAAAACCTGGAAAATTATTATCAGGAGGCGGGCCGGGCCGGTAGGGACGAATGGAAAGCTTATGCAGTTTTGCTATACACTGAAAATGATCTCAAAATCCTACAGGAAAGGGCTGAGCAAGCTTACCCTCCTGTGGATTACATTAAAAGGGTGTACCAAAGCCTTGCCAATTATTACCGGATTGCAGTGGGCAGCAGCCTGATGGTCAGTTATGATTTTGATATCGGGTCATTTACCCAGACCTATAATTTGGATCTGCTTATGACCTATCATGCCATCAAGGTAATGCAGGAGGAAGGGCTGGTGGAGTTGAGTGAAGGTTTTTATGCTGCAAGTACTCTAAAGTTTTTGGTTGATCAAACCCAGCTTTATGAGTACCAGATTGCCCATGCAAAATTGGATCCACTGATCAAAATATTATTAAGGACTTACGGTGGGGAGCTGTTTTCGGATTTCCTTAAAATCTATGAAGAAAAGCTGGCCAAGGTAATGCAGGTTTCAGTTGCTGAAATTATTCCTCTTTTTGAAAGGATGGATCAATTGGGGATAGTGGCTTATAATAAAAGAAAAGACAAGCCCCAGGTGACCTTCCTTACCCCTCGATATGATGCAGGAAAGCTTCCATTAAACCTTTCAAGGATAAAGGAAAGAAGAGAAAACAGTGTGGAAAAGGCTAAGTCCATGGCGCAATATGTAAAAAATAATATCCTGTGCAGGACCGTCCAAATTCAGCAATACTTTGGGGAAGAGCATGATAAGGGCTGTGGAATTTGTGATGTTTGCCTTCAAAAAAAGAAAAACCTTCCGGCCATTCAAGAAAAAATTCGAAAAAGGATGCTTCAATCTTTAGAGGAAGGGGAAGTGATGACAAGGGAGGAATTATTGGAAAAGGTAAAAGCACCACAGGATGATGTTATTTCCCTGGAATTGCTTCGGGAGTTGGAAGAGGAGGGGCAGATTACTACTCAAGCCGATGGAAGAATTAAATTGGAGACCAAATGACCTTTGCTGATGATATCTTAGGCAGGCTTTTTCCTAAAAAACAAAAAGGCCTGGAGCACCGGGAAAATTTCCGTCTTACCGAACAGGAGCGGAAGGAAATGTTAAAATGGTATTACAGCGAGGAAGGTCAAAAGTTATTTTCTAAGATTTATCAAAATTACCACCTCAAAAAAACAGGGGAAAATACCACTCCCGAGCTATACATATACAGGTCTCCCTATGCCAATGGACTGGCAATAGAATATGATTTTACATTTAGTCCGGAAACTTTTTCCTGTCTTTTCTTTGCATTTGGCCAACGTATAGTAGATTTAGGGTATGAAAGGGTCAGTCTGGATAGAATTATCCGGGACCAGCAAGGTGGGGTAAGCATAATAGAAAAACAATACTTCAAGCCCAAAATGACCAGGTCCAGAATTGGGCAAACAATCAAACAGCTGTATGGCAATGTGACCATTGAGAAAGTCACTGTCAATCAGGAACCCAAAATCCTAAAAATTCTTGCCACCGTATATGCAGATAGAATGTATGAGGATGCAATGCCGTTTGAAAATTTTATAGAAGTATTATTTGATCAATAAGCGTTACCTATGAACAGAAGTACCTTGAAAGATTTATTAGAAAAATACAGGACTCCATTTGAGGAAGAAAAAGATTTCGTCCCTGAGTTTATTGTGCTTACAGGGGATCCTAAGGCATTCCTAAGGGAAAGAAAGGAAGGCCATTTTACTGCTTCCGCCTGGATTGTCAACAAAACCAGGACCCATGCCCTCTTGACGCATCATAAAAAACTTAACCGGTGGTTGCAGTTGGGAGGTCATGCTGATGGGAATGAAAACTTGATGGAAGTGGCCATGACAGAAGCCAAAGAGGAAAGTGGTTTGATTTCTCTTAAATTGGTGGATAGTTTGATTTTTGATATTGACAAACATCTCATCCCTGCCAATAAAAAGGAAAAACAGCATTTTCATTATGATGTTCGTTTTCTGGTAGAAGCTGCTATGGATGAATCCCTGACCGTAAGTGAAGAAAGCAAAGATTTAGCCTGGGTGGCTTTTGATGCTGTTCCGGATGTGGTGGGGAATAATAAATCTATTCTGCGCATGCTGGAAAAAACCAGTAAATCAGAATATGCCTTGTGAAAAAAGAGGTGAGGATGGGGTTTTCCTGGTAGGTTCCCCTTTTCTTAAACAGTAGAAAAAAAAGGAGTAAAGGCTGATAGGGTGTTTCAATGAATAAGAAGGAGTTGAGGAAATAACTTTCTTTTGGTGTTTATGGGCAATTTTTGATTCAAACTTACTCCATCGCCTTTTAATGATTTTTTAAGGTGCTAAGATTGGGTACAAAAATTTAATGGTTTCAAATAAAAGAGATAAGGGATCTCCTCAAACAAATACAATGGTTCTGTATTTGTAAAGGAGGCTACGTACTTTTTATATGATTCCCCCCCCCATTAGTCCTGAATGGATCCAAATAAATATAAAAAGTAACTCGTTTTATCTAATATTGGTTTAATTTTTTTGAATAATTGGCAAAGATTTGGGCATTAGAATGCCGAATTGATTAGAATTCTTATCTTTGTCAGAAAAATTAATCAAAGTGAAAAAACTACTGATCATCCCCATAATACTAGTTTGGATAGGTGCATGTTCCCCTTCTCCAGAGGAACTCTATAAGACTGGTATTGAGCAGTTAGAGTCAGGGGATTATTCTAATGCAATAAGTTATTTTGATAAGGTCATAGAGGCGGATCCCGAACATACCCAAGCTTACAATGCAAAAGGTGTTGCCCTATTTGAAATGAAAAAATGGGATGAAGCTATAAATGCTTTTGAAGCTTCCATGGAATTAGATTCTACCTCATATAAGCCTTATTTGAATAAGGGGAATGCCCTTTTGGAGAAACAAGAATTTAATGAAGCAGTGGTTCAATTTAATCAAGCGGCAGCTTTGGATGATAGCCAGACTGATATTTATTATAATAGGGGTCTAGCTTTGTTGGGTATGGAAAGGTATGAAGATGCCATTTTTGATTTTAACACCGCATTGCAGGCTGGTTCAACCGAAGGATTATTGTATTTTAACAAGGCAAAAGCCCAAATCGGTAATAATGATCCCATGGGTGCAATATTGTCTTTGGAAAAGGCAGTCCAACAAGAACATGATAATGGAGCTGCTTACTATTTGCTGGGAGTGACTATCATGAGTGCAGAAGGAAAAAAAGAAGAGGGCTGCATTCATTTACAAAAAGCCTTGGATTTGGGCTATGAAGAAGCCAGGGAATGGATCGATGAATTTTGCGCTAAATAACCATCATGACTGAAATCGGAAAAGATATAACCAGAGCAAAACAACTGTTGGAAGCGGGTGAACTCGTGGGAATTCCTACCGAAACGGTATATGGGCTGGCAGGTAATGCCTTTGACCCGGAAGCAGTGGCTAAAATTTTTAGTACCAAAAACCGACCTAGCTTTGATCCATTGATTGTGCATTCCGGAAGCATTGAGCAAATCAGCCAATATACCGAGGAAATGATCCCTGAGTTAGAAGAGCTAGCCCAGCAATTTTGGCCAGGACCATTGACGCTCCTATTACCCAAGAAAAAAGTTATTCCTGATTTGGTGACCAGTGGTTTGGAGCAAGTGGCTGTCCGTATTCCCAGCCATCCCCTGACAAAGGAATTGTTATTGTCACTGGATTTTCCCGTGGCTGCTCCAAGTGCCAATCCTTTTGGTTATATTAGCCCGACACAAGCTTCGCATGTCCAGGATCAGTTGGAAAGTAAAATCCCCTATATTTTGGACGGCGGAAGCTGTGAAATAGGCCTTGAAAGCACCATAGTTGGCGTGGAGCAAGGCCAGCTGATAATTTACCGTCTGGGAGGAGTGGAAGTTGGTGCCATCAAAAAAGTGGTGGGCAATGTCCTGATTCTTCCACAGTCCAGTAGTAATCCTAAGTCACCTGGGATGCTGAAAAGTCATTATGCCCCTAGAATCCCATTTGAACTTGGTGATTTGGACCAATTGGTGCCCCATTATTTGGCCAAAGGAGAAAAGTTTGGGATCCTTTCTTTTAATAAGTCATTTGACCAGATAAGCCCTGAAGATCAATATGTTTTGAGTGAAAAAGGGGATTTTCGTGAAGCAGCCAAAAATCTTTTTGCGGCTATGAGGTATTTGGACCGTAGGGATGTTTCTGTAATACTTTCGGAGGAACTACCCGAAAAAGGCTTAGGGAAGGCCATTAATGACCGGCTGAGAAGGGCCTCTGCAAAATGATGCTTCTGCCGGAATTTTAATTGAGTTAAAACTATCTTATTTTATAAAACCTATTAACCATGAACAGTCGAATCAAATCTGTTGACAATTTAAGCTTTGAGGGCAAAAGAGCCCTGGTTAGAGTAGATTTTAATGTTCCATTGGACGATCAGTTCAAAGTTACTGATGATACCAGAATTCAAGCTGCTCTTCCTACCATTAAAAAAATATTGAATGATGGAGGAGCCGTTATTCTAATGTCCCACCTTGGCAGGCCAAAAGGAGGACCTGAAGATAAATTTTCGCTAAAACACATCCTTTTGGATTTGGAAAAAGCATTAGGAACTCCTGTGAAATTTGCTCCTGACTGTATAGGCCAGGAAGCTCAGCAGTTGGCTGCTGGCTTGAAAAGTGGTGAAGTGTTGTTGCTGGAAAATCTCAGATTTTATAGTGAGGAAACAAAAGGGGACCCCGAATTTGCAAAAAAACTGTCTTCCTTAGGTGATATTTATGTTAATGATGCATTTGGAACTGCCCATAGAGCCCATGCTTCTACCGCCATTGTAGCGGAATATTTTAATGATAAAGTTAGTGGCTACTTAATGGCTTCTGAATTGGAAAATGCCAAAAAGGTCATTGAAAAACCGGAAAGGCCTTTTACGGCCATCATGGGTGGGGCCAAAATTTCTGATAAGATCCTGATCATTGAAAAGCTGATGGAAAAAGTGGATAATCTGATCATTGGTGGTGGTATGTCCTATACCTTTGCCAAAGCCCTTGGAGGCCAAATCGGTGACTCTCTTTTGGAAGCGGATAAGATGGATCTGGCTCTGGAACTTTTGCAGAAAGCTAAAGATAAAGGAGTTAACTTGCTATTGCCTGTGGATACTATTACTTCCAAGGCATTTGCCAATGATGCCGAACAAGGAACTGCAAGAAGTGGAGAAATCCCTGATGGTTGGATGGGATTGGATATTGGATTGGAGACGCGTAAGAATTTTGCTGAGGTGGTCAAAAATTCAAAAACCATCCTATGGAATGGTCCAATGGGAGTATTTGAAATGGAAAGTTTTGACAAGGGAACCAAAGCAATTGCTGAAGCGGTGGTGGAAGCTACCAAAAATGGCTCCTTCTCCTTAATAGGTGGTGGGGATTCTGCTGCAGCAGTTAATAAATTTGGATTGGGCGACCAAGTATCTTTTGTATCCACCGGTGGTGGGGCCTTGCTTGAACACATGGAGGGTAAAGTTTTGCCTGGTGTAAAAGCACTCGAACCTTGATAAAAGGCTAAAATATCTTATAATAGAATAAGGTTGCCCTAGGGTAACCTTATTTTTTTATAGTTTTTAGTAATACTAAGAAATTGGACATTTCTAATGCTGTTGACTTTGCTGTTTTTTATTTGAGAGTGTTGTTGTTGATGATAATATATAAAAATTGTATTTTGTAATTCTAAAAATGTAGTTAGTGTTAACCATTGGTTTCTGATAATAATTACAAAAAAATTATTTTTTTTGGTTTTGAGTTTACTTTTTATCCAGTTTTTTAGAAAAATTAATCTTTGTTTCATACTTTGGTATGTAAATATTTTGGTCGAAATATGAATATATTAATAGTAGAGGATGATCCGGTTAACCGTTTGGTGCTGACGTTTTTTTTGGAAGAAAAATCCCAAAATGTGATTGTGGCAGAAAATGGAAAAGAAGGATTGGAGGTTTTCAATGGAAAACAGGACTTTGATATTATTATTACAGATATCATGATGCCCGAGATTGATGGAATATCAATGGCCAGAGAAATCCGAAATGGAAAAAAACATCCAGAAATTCCCATTATTGCGATAACCGCAGGAGGCTTTAAGTCATCCGAAATTCCAGATTCGCCTTTTAGCAGACTACTTTCCAAACCTATCTCATTAGCGGATTTGCCTCAAAAGATGTGCGAATTGATAGGTCAGGGGGCAATAGAATAAAAATTATTTTTTGCTGTAATAAATTATAACAGGAACTATCCCTTCTTGGATCATGCCTAAGTTTTGGGCAGCTCTTCCCGAAACATCAATTATTCTTCCCTTTACAAACGGTCCACGGTCATTGATAATGACATTCACGCTTTTTCCATTATTGAGGTTAGTGACTTTTACTTTGGTTCCAAATGGTAAATGTCGGTGGGCTGCTGTTAATTTTTCTTTTTTGTATATTTCTCCGCTAGCTGTTTTTTTTCCATGGAAATGGGATGCATAATAGCTGGCCATTCCTTTTTCTTCTATAAAAGATTTTGTCAGCTTGGGAGAACAAGAACTGATCAGCACCATAGCCAGTAGGCTAATAATAAAAGGAATGTGTTTTTTCATAATAAAAAACCCCCATCCATGAAATGATCAATGAGGGCAGTTTATGCATGTGTTTCTTTTGATGCTATTAATACGACATTAATTGAAAAATATTATTAAGGCTATGTTTTATTAACGTACGAAAATCCACTTATTTCCTTTGCTTTCGGGCTCCGAAAATTCATAACCGTCTTCATTAAAGAGTTTGATTTTATCAGGGTCATTGATTTTATTTTTGATAATATAATTGGCCATCATTCCCCTGGCTTGTTTGGCCAAAGTACCTACAATTTTATATTTCCCATTCCGGAATTCCTTAAAGTTAACATGAACGATGGGGCTTTTTAATGCTTTAAGATTGACTGCTTTTCCATATTCTTTGGATGCCAGGTCAATCACAGGATCACCATTGCTGGCTTTATCAATTGCTTTTGCAATTTTATCGCCCCAGAATTCATAAAGGTTTTTCCCTTTTTTATTTTCCAGGGAAATTCCCATCTCCAAACGATAGGGTTGGATCAAGTCCATGGGTTTAAGGAGTCCGTATAAACCGGAAAGGATCCTAAGATGTTCTTGGGCAAATTCAAAATCCTTTAAGGAATAATGTTCAATATCCATATTTCTGTAAACATCCCCATTAAAAGTCAAAAGCGCCTGCTTTGAATTTTCCCGGGTAAACTCTTTTTCAAAATTTCTATACCTCTCATGGTTAAGTTCTCCAATGTTTTCACTGACTTTCATCAAATTTTGGATGTCAGAAGTGGACTTTTTCTTCATGATGGAAACCAAGGATTGGATTTCCTTGGGAAAATCAGGTTGAGTCGATAATGAAATGTCAGTGCTGCTTAAATCCAGTGATTTGGCTGGGGAAATTAATGTGATCATGCGTTTATTCTACTACTACAATAGCTTTTTTGATGGTTTGTTCTAGGTTTTGGTCCTGGCTTTTATATTTGACAATGACAGGGTAGGTGCCTATGGGGACCTTTTTGCCATTGACAAATCCATTCCATTCGCAAAATGGGGAATTTTCTGGAACATTTTCCTCTATACAATGATAAATTAACTCGCCCCATCGGTTATAAATCAAAACACTGATCTCATCCACAAAATCATTGACGTAAACAACAAAGTTTCTTTCCTCGTCTCCAGGGACAAGACCTGTAGGAATGGTGATCAGGAGCCTACAATCCTCAATTACTTCAAATGAAAGTGCATATTCACAGCTGGCCTGATCTGAAAGAATAAGTTCATAATTGCCCGGTTCGATAGGAGTGAAGGTGGAGTCAGTGCTGACCAATTCTCCATCAAGCCACCACTCATATTCAGACCAATTTCCCAATGAATCCAAGGTTGTAGACACCCCTTCAATGGCACAAATGGTATAACTCTCCTCTAAAACAGGTGGTTCTGAATCCGATCTGAAAACTTCAATTTCATCTGTTCCTATGATACATTGCAGGTCTGCGGTTTCATTGATTACAAAAGCCCGGTATGTCCCAGATTCATCTACTGAAATTTCAGTCAAATCGTCAAATTGGGGGATCCTTTCTGAATTTCCATTAGTTACCCGGTGCCATTCTATCCTGATTTCATCAGATAGTTCAACATCAATATCAGCAGTAATGACAGCAGGGGTGTTGTCAAAACAAATGCCGGACTCTGCATTCAGGGATACCTGGGCTTGGTGAACAAATGGGACGGTTTCAAAAGTAATTGGAGGTCCCGGGCAGGCAGCCCCAATTTTTGGTTGAACCTCCAGTGATAATTCTTCTTGTTGAGCGGAGGATATTGTCTGACCCCTATTGACTATTGTGCCCTCACTGTTCCTCCACATAAAAATATAATCATCAGGATCAAACCCAGGATCAAGTACGGCTCGGTAAACCCCTCTTGGAGAGTTACATTGATATTGCGGGCCTGATACTTCATATATTACCTGATCATTTAAAACCAGGTTCAAATCTCTTATTCTTGGACAATCTTCATTGTTAGGATCTGCTGGTGCTCCCTTTACCTGGTAGGTCCCTTCCAACCCTAAGGTGAAATTTCCTTCTGAATCTGGACTTAAGGTAGTCCCATTTGGATCCGTGATAGTAAATGTTAAGTCCTCCTCGGATTGAGGCCTGAAAATAAAAGCCTCGCAGGCGATAGTTTGGGTTGGGATGGAAAAATCCACCCTGTTTTTTCCTTCAATTGTAAAAAGACTGTCATATGGAAAAGCGCAACCACTGGCATCAGATAACTCTACTGCATATTCTCCACTGCTTAGGGACACGGATGTATTTCCGGTAAAAGATCCCATAAATTGAACACCATCCAATTCACGGGTAATCACATATTCTCCTCCCTGAGAAGGATCTGCCAATTCTATATCAAGGGAACCATTAAGGGTTCCATCCGGGCCGCAAACTTCTGAGTTAGGGGTTACCGTTGGGTCAAAGCTACTAGGAGGATTGTTGTTTTGAATGCTTACAGTTTTAAAATTGACGCAGCCTCCTAGCCTTGCCTTGACGGTGTAAATTCCAGGATCAAGGTTGCCGGGAGTCAATGTTTCTCCTTGGGTGACGTTAATAAAATTCATTCCGGTTTCCACTACGATAACAGAATCCGCATCGGATTCCATATTGATTTCAAAACTTCCATCCAAACTGTTACAACTTGTTGCCGGGGTAATTGCATCAATGGAAAATTCAGGCAGAGGGCTTACCTCCAATTCTGCCCTTTTTTCAACTATACAACCTTCAAGAATGGGATCTTCAGTGGTGAATATAATATCATAAATTCCCGGACCGGGTAAATTGGAAACATTCAAGTTTAACTCAAAGCCTCTTCCAAGTGAAACAAATGAGGTGCTGTCCCCTTGAACCTGGTAGGCCCAATCCCCTTCCACTGGGGTGTTTGGTGCAAAATTGACAACATTTTCATTGTAACATGATGATTCGGCAGTTTGGTTCAGGTCAAAATCAAAAGCGGGTCCCACAAATACAGAACTTGAAACAGCACATGTTTCGTAAGTCGCCGGGTCTTCTCCGACAGGGGTTTTATAAGAAACGGTTACTGTATAAATGCTTGCCTCATCCACTACAATAGTATTGGATGAGCTGTCTCCCAATACTTCACCAGCAGCATTTCTCCAATCAAAATTATACAGATCCTCACTTTCATCATAGCCATCTATAGCTGTTAAGGTTACAGGGTTGCCACTACAAGTAGTAACATCATCAATCAAGGTAAGGACAGGAGGGGGAGGAATTTCTACTTCTTTTGTTTCATGGTGATAATTAAATCCTACCCGGCACCTTTCCACATCCAAAGTAACAGTATAAACCCCAGCCGAATCAAAGGGGTATTCCATGGTTTGGAAATCTTCACCGACACCTCCAAAAGTGTGGATCTCATTCCCATCAGTATCCGTAATGGTCCAAAAATAACTGTCAATATCGGGTTCTCCACCTCCTTCAAATGTGCCCAGTGCTTCTCCATCTGCCAAACATAATCTATCTGGCCCTTCCAGTCCCGGCTCAGGGATACTGCTTCCAGAGTTTTGAACAAAGGAGGGTAAGCCCAGTCCATTGGTGCCACCTGTTTGTGGTCCGTCAGGACGGTAGGTGCTGCTGTTGCAGTCAGTGCCGGCCTGGATCTGTCCAACCTGACTTGCTCCAACAATTGAGGCATATATCTGCCCATCCGGGCCAATTTGGAGGGCTCCCAAATTTTGGCCACTGCTTTGGGCTAAGGTCGTGATATTGTCAGAAATACATTGTTCTATTGCAGCCTGAGTGGAGGCATTTTCAAAGCAGCTTGGACAGGATTGTGTAATGGGGTTGTCAGGGTCAGTGTTATCGGTGGTAGTTCCCCCTTCTACAGGGAATTCCTGAATGCCTCCTCCATTGCGGTAAGAGACAAAAATTCTTTGCCCGTCATTGGAAAACTCCAGACCATACACCTCATCATTGGACATCAAATCAATAGAAGCATAAGGGGTCAAAAGACCAGTGTCCTGATCAAAATCAAAAATTTCAACTTTATTTTCTCCTCCATCATTGATGGTAACAGCCAATTTGCTTCCATCGGAATTGAATTTCATGGTTCCAACTCCAGTGCCAAAATTATGGTCGCTTCCTGCTGAACTGATTACGGGTTGCCCAATTCCCTCATTGGTAATAGGATAAGCTCTAAAAGAGTTGTTGCCCATTTCATGAAACATCATCCAGGTGGTGTCTCCTGCTGTCAGGGCAGCCGCTTGTTCCGTGCCGGGGCTGAATAAGAAGTTGTCCCCACTTACCACACTTCCTACCCCACTGGGGTTTTCCCCCTTGATATCTACCAGACTAAATTTTACCTGGTTGCTTCCTCCACTTGCCGATTCAGTGGTGAACAGGTAATATAGAGATTCTTCCTGTGGGATGGGTACGGCCACCACACTTTGGGAAGAGGAATTGTCACCTCCTATATCCTGTCCCCCTTCCATGACATTTCCATTAAGATCCCAAACGGTTTGGCCATCAGTATAAAACAAAACCTGTCCGGTTTGGTCAGAGATGGTGGTAGTCCCTGCAGGTAGATTCCATCCAAAACCAGGGTCTTCCACTGGGCGGGGGACAATTCCATCCGGGTCGTCAGGGTCGGGGTTGAAATTTAGCCCACCGTTTTGGCCAAAGTACCAAACCGAATTGGTCTGGTCATCTATCTTTTGATCGGTCTCCGGGTCCCACATTTTGACCCTGGTTTGTGCATAAACATAACAAGAGGATCCTGGTTCCCTAACCAATGCCCAATATAAGCCCGGCTCACAAACTTCATTGGCTCCTTCAGGTATCCATCCTTCATCCTTTTTATTGGACCAGAAATACTCATAGTTGGTTTGGCCGCCTCCTTGGCCTCCACCGGTCCCTCCACCTCCAGTTCCCCCACCCTGGCCTTCCTCACCACTGGAGACATCCAGCATTTCATTCAGGTCAACACATTGGTTACAGGTAGTTGTATCTGAGGGCATAAAGTTGGCCTGAAGGTTGTTTTCCTGCAAGGTAATGGGGTAGGCTACTGAATCCTTACTACCATCTCCAAATTCTACCACCAGTGAAACGTTAATGTTTTGTTCATTGGTGGCCGCTGCGGGTAAAAGAAGATGTTCCTCATTTAAATCTAACTCAAGTTCCTCACCATCTTGATCTGTTGGGGCCGGATTAATCGTCCACTCATAGGTTTCTACTGGAATATTTGGTGGAATTATATTTGAAGTCAACTGCAGGGGATTATTCATGCAAGGGGGATTTGGGGACCAGGAAAAATCCACCGTTCCACTAATGCCATCCATATCTGGAGCAAAATGGGGAAATATAGATCCACAAAAATCAGTTCCCTGGAAAGGGTCTTCATCCACCTCTACATTAAGCAGGTCCTCCTCTTCTGGGTTATTGACTGTTCCAACTAAAAAAGCATCACTGTTTTCCTCTTGATAGATATAATATAGTTTACCATCCGGTCCAAATTTGAGGTCATAAACATTTTCTACGGGATTATTTAACGGGATAGCTTCTGGCGTTCCATCAAAATCTCCACTGGCAGGAACTCTTAGTATCTGGTCTCCCTGGCTATAATAAAAATAATCTGTATTTGGGGAAACAACCACTCCTTCAATTGTTTCAGGACCTGCTGATTGCTGGATTTCGAAGTGGGATCCAAATGAACCCCGTGTTGGGTTGATGTTGACAAGAGTGATGTTTATTCCAGGTTCCTCAGGTATGAATAATAAAGTATTGGTGACTTCCTCGTAATAAATTGCCTTAGGAGTGAAATCCAAGGGAGTGGACCGGGGGGCTCCGAATTGCCCTTCTTGATCAAGGATTTCCCTGGATATCACTTGCCCATTTTCAAAACTGATGAGGAAACTTGGCTGGCCTGGTGCTTTTATTACAATAATAGGGCCTTCGGATGGGCCTATGGTGCCCCCAGGAGAAACTGATCCTGCTGGAGGTTGGTTGGAGGGGGCTCCTCCTTGGTCGTTCATGTCCATGATGGCATATTCCAATTGTCCTCCAGGGGTAATGTAAAAGGTGTAAAATAATCTATTCCCCCCTTGAGGTTCAAAATCCAATTCAGCGATGGCAACTGTTTGCCTTTCATCTTCCATTCCTCCCAATTCGCCTACCACACCTTGCATAGGTTCATTTAAATAATTATAAACCAAAGCCCCATCGGTGTAAAATAGTGTTTCACCAGTGATGGGGTCAATAGCTAAGGCTACATTGCCGGTACCCAAAGGTTGAGAACCTGGTAAACTGAGGACGGTAGGATTTTCACCTTTTCCAAATGAAATATAATTATTATCCTGGCTGGTGCCACAGTACCCAAAAACCCATTCGTTTTCATTATATCCCTGTGAATAGCTGTATATTGGGTGTAAAAGGTATGAAAATACCAATATTAGGACAGTAAAAATGTTTTTTGTTATGTTGGGACGATTCCTTTTCATAATTTACTTTTACCAGGATAAAACACCTGTCTTATCATGTCGTTTAATAAACACATGTTACTCAAATAAACGAACAAAAAATTGTTTAGGTCTTTTATATATATTGTTTTTTGTATTTTGATGTATATTATTTATACAGGTGATGCTTATGCCCAAGATCCACAATATACTCAATATTATGCAGCTCCTTTATATTTAAATCCCGCTTTTGCCGGTTCAGATTTGCAAGGTAGAATCGGTGCCAATTACCGAACCCAATGGCCTGGACTGGATGCCCAATTTAAAACATTCTCTGTTTATTATGATACCTTTTTGGAAAGGTATAATAGTGGTGTAGGGGTGATGGTGATGAATGATACTGAAGGGGCAGCAAATTTAAAGTCCTTAACCATTTCGGGGATTTATGCTTATGAACTTAAATTGGCCGAGTCCATGTATTTCAGGCCTGGATTTCAAGCCAGCTATATCCGCAGAGATATTGGCTTTTATGAAAATTTGGTTTTTGCCAATCAAATAGATCCCAATGATCCATTCGCACCGCCTATGCCAGGAGATGGGAACCTGAATGGGTTGGGGGATCCGATTGATATGCTCTCCTTATCATTTGGAGGGCTTTTTTTTACTGAAAATTTTTGGCTGGGGGCTTCAGCCCACCATGTTAATCAACCCAACCAGTCTTTTTTTGATGGGGAAAGCAAATTGCCGGTCAAGTTTTCCGGTCATGCAGGTTACCGGATTCCCCTGGGCCATGGTGCTATGAAAAGGGATTTTACCCATACTTACAAACAAAGGTATATCACCCCAACCCTTAACTATAAACGGCAAGGCCCATTTGAGCAACTGGATGTAGGGGCTTACCTTTATGCGGAACCCTTGATTGTGGGTTTTTGGTATAGAGGGCTTCCTTATAAACCAATTAACCAGGAATCTAATCGGGATGCGTTGGTGGTTTTGCTGGGCTTGAGTTTGCCAACCGGAATGGATATTGGTTATAGTTTTGATTATACGGTTTCCCAATTAGGTATTCAGTCCGGTGGGGCTCATGAAATTAGCATTTCTTTCAGTCTTCCAGATAGGAAGAACCCTGGGGCACCAAGGTTGAGGGACACTATTCTTCCCTGTCCCAAATTTTAGTAGATTTGCCGAATGAGCGCAGAAAGTTTAAAATACTTGATGATCGGGTTGATTACCCTTGGATTTTTGTTTGATAAATTCACTTCCTGGTTAAATGTTCGTCAAAAGGTACCCCAAGTACCTGCTACCCTTCAAAATTTTTTGGATCAAGAAAAACTTCAGGAGGCCAAATCTTATCAAAAAACCAATTATTATTTTGGCCTAATAAGTGGCTCGTTTTCCTTGGTCATCACCTTGGGGATGTTAATCTGGGGTGGTTTTGGTTTGCTGGATCAATGGGTTAGCCAATGGGTAGATCCAATGATCTTACAATCCCTGTTGTTTTTTGGCTTGCTTTTTATTGGTTCTGATTTGCTTTCCATCCCATTTGATTATTACCATACTTTTAAAATTGAAGAAGAGTTTGGGTTTAATAAAACCACCCGGAAAACTTTTTTTGGAGATAAAGTAAAAGGTTATTTGGTTGGGATATTAATAGGTGGGGGCTTGCTTGCCCTTTTACTTTGGTTGATACAGGAATTGGGGGAAGGTTTCTGGCTTTACTTTTGGGGGGTAGCTGCTGTTTTCATGGTTTTGATCAATATGTTTTACACTTCATGGATCTTGCCTTTGTTCAATAAATTAACTCCTCTGGAAGAAGGGGAGCTGAAAAGTAAAATCATGGAATATGCTTCCTCCGTGGGGTTTTCGTTGGAAAATGTTTTTGTAATGGATGGAAGCAAACGGTCCACTAAGGCAAATGCCTTTTTTTCCGGTTTTGGCAAAAAGAAAAAGGTGGTTCTTTTTGATACCCTGGTGGAGCAACACAAACCAGAGGAATTGGTAGCAGTCCTGGCCCATGAAATAGGGCACTTCAAGAAAAAGCACATCATCCAAAGCTTGGTGATAAGTATCCTGCAATTAGGGGTGATGCTTTTGTTGCTTTCTTTATTCGTCAATAACCCAGAAATCAGCCAAGCTATGGGAGGTGATAGGTGGGCAGTCCATTTAAACTTGATAGGTTTTGCCTTACTGTTTTCCCCAATAAGTACCGTGTTGGGAATATTTATGAATTTGCTTAGCCGGAAAAACGAATTTGAAGCGGAGCGATTTGCCAAGGAAACATATGATGGCAAGCCATTGGCCAGTGCATTAAAAACGCTTTCGGTCAAAACACTAACC
This sequence comes from Echinicola jeungdonensis, assembly GCF_030409905.1. Lineage (NCBI taxonomy): Bacteria > Pseudomonadati > Bacteroidota > Cytophagia > Cytophagales > Cyclobacteriaceae > Echinicola > Echinicola jeungdonensis. The sequence goes on along the minus strand of NZ_JAUFQT010000001.1, from coordinate 833,970 downwards.
CAAATCAATCCACATCCCTTGCACGTTTTTGTCAACTATTCCCACCCTCCTTTGATGGAAAGGTTAGGAAAGCTGGAAAATTGACCATGGTTGCCGGGCGTTAAAGACCTAAATATTAGTTAGATAAAATAGGATTAGGGGTTCACTTTTCGTTATTCGGTGGAAAATCAATTGATCCAAATCGGGGTGAGGCATTTTATCAAATCCTTTCCTGCCGGAACTAGGGGAATTACCTAAAACTAATAATTTTAAGGATAAACCGAATTATAACTAAAGTGTAAGGTTCCAGGTACACATATTTAAAATTCACCAATTCCTTAACCTATGCAAATATGGTGGAGTAAAAATAAATTTCTCATTATTATCACCATTTTTCACCCATTTTCCGTTTAAAAAATCAGTCTTAAATCAAGGAAATTTAAATGATGTTTTGGCAAATTGTGCTATTAATTTTGGGCTTGGCTCTTTTGATAAAGGGTGCTGATTGGCTGGTGAGTGGAGCATCCAATCTCGCCAAACGGTACCAAATTTCTGACCTGGCCATTGGATTGACCATTGTTGCTTTTGGAACTTCTGCACCTGAAATGGTGGTAAATGTTTATGCAGCATCCCAAGGCCACCCAGATATTGTATTTGGAAATGTTATTGGAAGTAACAATTTTAACCTTTTTGTGATATTGGGTATAACAGGATTGCTCAGCCCGTTGGTTGTTCATTCGAATACCGTTTGGAAAGAAATTCCAATTTCCTTTTTGGCCATAATTCTCGTATTCCTAATGGCTAATGAATATTTTTCAATGGGGACCAAAATACTTAATCAATGGGACGGGCTGATTTTGTTGGCTTTATTTATGGGATTCTTGGTTTACATATTCCGGCAAATGAAATTAGAGTTGCCTCCAGAAAACGGGGAAATTCAATTCTTATCTTTCAGGAAAGCCATTTTCTTAATTCTTGTAGGCCTTGCTGGGCTGGTAATTGGGGGAAGGCTGGTTGTTTCACAGGCCATCCATATGGCTGAAGGGTTAGGTGTTAGTGAAAAAATAATCGGATTGACCATTGTAGCAGCGGGAACTTCTTTGCCAGAGTTGGCCACTTCGGTAGTGGCTGTCATTAGGAAAAACAATGACATTGCGGTTGGGAATATCATTGGGTCCAATATTTTTAATTTTTTGCTGATCCTAAGTGTCAGTGCCCTGATCAATCCTCTTTCATATCAGGCCGATTTCAATAAAGATTTGATTTTTCTCACAGCAGGAACACTGTTTTTGTTTTTGGCCATGTTTACAGGGAAAATGAAAAAGTTGGATCGCTGGGAAGCAGCAATCCTATTGGTGGCATATTTGGGGTATATGTTATGGATAATGGAAGCAGAAGTAAAGCCTTTAGTTTAAATTTGATTCTATATTGCTAATCAAATTGTCGTTCTAAAGGCTAATACCTTGGTATGCGGGAAAGCAGTATTTTACCCTTTCTTTTGTATTTTGTTTCTAGAATCCCTAAGATTTTGAACTTGGATGTGGTTCCAGTTGAATACAAATACCACCTACCTCTCATACTAATTGCCCCAAATGCCCTAAATCTTAAAACATAGCAATCCTCTTTTTGAGGGCATGATACTAAAAGCCAGAGCTCGAATTTAAAATTAGAGATATAACTCTGCTAATGTTTATGGCCTAAAGGGACTCATCCAGTACGTGACCTTGTGTGCTGGGGCTAGGGTGAAAATGGGCATGGCCCAGCTCCGGGAGGGCAGGCAATCTCCTTTTTTGAGGATTCCCCCGGCTTCTCCCCTCACGCCTGCGGAGTGGCGTTTTTTAAATTCCAAATGAGTTAATTAGGTTTATTCAATAGAAAATCAATATCCACGTTAAAGGGGTATTTCATCAAATAATGGAGTGCATCTTCCACCTTAAACCCTTCATAGAGCACCTTATATAAATTTTCAGTTATTGGTGCACGCATGCCTGATCCCTCTAAAAAAGTTTTCATCAATTTGACGGTATTGATTCCTTCGGCCACTTCTTCCATACTATCATTGATTTCATCCAGGTTTTCACCCTTTGCCAAACGGTAACCCACGGTATAGTTTCTGGAAAAGGTGGAACTACAGGTGGCCACAAGGTCTCCAATCCCTGCCAGGCCAATAAAAGATTGGGCTTGCCCGCCCAGTGCATTTCCAAGATGGATCAGTTCAACCATGCCTCTGGAGATCAATAACCCTTTTGCATTTTCCCCCAATCCCAAGCCGGCCAAAGCACCTGAGGCAATGGCAATGATGTTTTTGAGCACACCACTCAGCTCAACGCCAATAATATCTTGATTGCCGTAAACCTGGAAATTGTCTGAGCGAAGTAAACGTTGGCCTTCCAAAATTACTTCATTATAAGGGCTGGCTACAACCGTTGCTGCTGGTTGGCCTTTGGAAAGTTCCTTCGCCAGGTTGGGGCCTGCAAGGCAACCCACTCTTACTACAACAGTTTCATTGAGGATCACCTCACTCATGGTCCAAATATTTTCTCTTTTGATTTTTTTGACATCCTTGAGGGATTGGCCTTCAGGAAGATTGAGGGATAAGCCTTTGGTACCATGAATTAAAATGTGGTATGGCAAAAGGTAGGGAGCAAATTTTTGCATCACCTCCCTGAAACCCGTAGATGATACCACTGGAAACATTACTTCGCAGGATTCACAAAGGATCTTTGGGTCGGTGGTGGCCCGGATGCATGGATTTAAAGGTTTGCCATGGGCTTGGTGGTGTAAATTAATTTCTTCCACTACCTCCGGCTTACGGGCATAGACTATCACTTTGTTTTTCCTTGCCAATATATTGGCAATAGCCGTCCCAAAGCTCCCTATACCAATTACTCCTACAGGTTTCCCACTGCTTCTAGAAAAGTTTTTCGAGCTCATATCCGTCTAATCTGTTGTGGTAGTAATACAAAAGATTCATGTCTTCGGTGGTGATTTCACCTTTTTTGTTTTTTATTAAGGGCCTTTTGGCATGGTACATTCCAACATTGGCCAGACCATGGCGGATGATTTCTTCCAAGTCAGTTTTGAGGTGGGGCGCCACATGGACCCTACCTTCTTTACGAATTTCAAAAATCCTGTCCAACACCCTTTTGCACTCCCTTTTAAAATGTTCATAATTTAGGGTGAGGTCTTCATCCGGAAGCCGGAGAAGATTAAAAAGATCCATTTTATTGTTTTTCTTTTTGATCATTTCAAAAGCTGTAAAAGCCACCAGATGACTACTGAAGATCCTATTGATATTGTGAAACTCCTCTACAATCTTTTCCCCCAATTTTCTGGTATAAACTTCTTCACGTTGGGGGTCAACCGTTACAGCTCCATTACTGACAAAATAATCCCTGCAGTCAATGATTCTATGTTGTTTGTCTCTACTATTCCCTCTTTCATCTACATAGTTTCCCATAATATCCATGGCTTTTCCAATGGATACAGAAATATCTGACCCTTGCGTAAAGAATTTAATCAGGAACTTTGAAATCTTATAGGAGGTAGAAAATTCATCAGATTCCTTGTAATAGCGTTCCTGTCCAGTTTGGCTCAGGTGTTCCCGTATAAGGCTGGGCGCTTCCAGGACGAAGTGGTAGTTAATGGTGACGGGAACAATAAAAACTTTCCCTTTGATATTGTTCAGGCCTTTTTGATAATTGGCCCTTTGGGCTTCTATGGCTGTGCTAAGGAGGCCAAGTTTCAGTTTGGATTCTATTTTCCCACTTCGGGATCTGGTTCCCCCCGGAAAAAATAGACTGTGGCACCCATATTGGATGGCCTCACTGCTATAAGTCTTTAAGGTTTCCAGATAAAGAAGATTCTTCTTTCTCCGGTCCACCTTATAAGCACCCAATGCATTCATAAAATAGGCGAAAATCTGGATGTTAAAAAGGTTAAGGCCGGCTCCGTACATAAATGGGGGAAGACCTAATGTGCTGATGGCCCAGCCAATCAAAACACTGTCCAAATTACTGAAATGGGTAGGGACCATTACGATGGTGCCTTTGGAGGCCAGGTTCCTCAATTGATCTGTTTCTCCAATAATTTGGATTTTGTCCTGAAGGGTGTATTGTTGGCTGAAAATTGACGCAAGGCCTTTTACCCTCGCTGCATTAAGGAGTCGAGAAAACCCATATGTGATCATACTCCGGGTGGCCTGATAATGCCCATGGCTGAAGTTACCAGCTATCTCCTCAACATATCTTAATGTGATAGAATGGAGTATTTTGTGATAAGCCTCTTTTTTTTTCTCTTCAGTAAGACTTGATTCAGAAGATACCTGGACCAAAGCAGATTTAATACCTGCCCAAAAATCCTCTTCATCATCAGGATCCACTGCCCAGGCATTTTGTTGGGTCCGTAATTTTTCCCTGTAAAGGGTGGTTTCAAGTTCTTCCCGAAGGAGCTCTACATTGTTATTGGTGATTTTGATGATCCTGTCAACACTTTCGTCAGCAATTTTTTGAGCAAATTCTTTCCTGTTCTTTGACAGCTTTACAACCTGCCACTCTTCCTTTTTGGGAAGTATTGGGGCGTATTTATGTTTGATGTAGTCGTCAGTCAAGGAGAATTTATTTAGTGATTTTTCAAAGATAATCAAAAATTAAAGCTTTGATAGTAAGCTTTGGATTATGGTATGATCAAGAGGGAATTATTTTAAAATGGGGTTAAAAGTTTATAAATCAGTTGATATTTAATATTTTAGGGAGTTTGTAGAATCCAATTTTCCGGAAAATTGAATCAACCCAAAAGGACCATCTTTTTAAGTTTTTTCTTGTTTTGTTCTTTTTATTGGGCTAAAGGGCAAGGAAATATGCCTGTGGAAAATCATCACCAGGTGTTTCTACAGGTGGACAATGATGCGTTTGCCTTTATGCATTTTGATCGTTATTACACCCATGGGATGCATTTAGGATATATTTTTCAAGTATCCTCAAACGGCCGGTTAAAAACCAGGCTGACCCAACAAATATATACTCCTGAATTTTACACGGCAAAATCCAAGAAATATTATGACCGGCCTTTTGCAGGAGTGTTTTATGGGAAAATCGGTTATCAATGGTTGTTTGCTTCAGGTTGGTTGGAGGGTAATTTGTTATTGGGAAGAGTGGGCCCTGGCGCCAAAGCAGAGGAGGTTCAGACTTGGTACCATAGCCTTTTGGGATTTCCCCAGCCACGAGGGTGGAATTCCCAGGTTGAGAGTGGAGGACTTTCTAATCTTGATTTTTCGGGGGCTTACGGTATTGCAAGGGGAGGGAATTTTGATTTTTGGTTGGCCTCACAATTTTCTTGGGGGAATTTTGAAAAAAGCCTAACCTTTTCACCTTCCTTACGGTTGGGGAAATTGGCGCCCACCATTCGGGCAAGTGAAATTTCCGGTGCAAGAACTGGTAGCACAGGAAGTCATGAAACTTATGTTCAACTCGGAGCAATCTTCCAAAAGGTCTTTTGGAATGCTTCGGTCCAAGGGGCGGATACTACAAAGGAAATTAACCTGGATATGATGACTCCTTCTCCCGGAAGCCAAGAGTATTATCTAAGGTTGGTCCTTTCTTATCCCCATTTTGGGGTGTCATATAAGGTTTATTACCGAACCAAAGAAACCCTTATTAGTAAAGGCCAATTTGTTGGCAGCATCCATTTTTCCTATCTTTTTTAATCAAACCCAAACCGCGCAAACAAAAAAAGCAGGCAATGGTTAATGAAGTTGCATTAATCTATGATAGCATTTTGTCAATGGCATTTATCATCGTATTATTGCATCACCAAAAACCGATGAAGGCAGATTTAAAACAAATACAAGCGCCCATTGCAACGGAGATGACAGACTTCGAAAAGAAGTTTCGTTCTTTTATGAAGAGTAAGGTCAAACTCCTGGACCATATTACCAACTATATTGTCAAGAGAAAAGGCAAGCAGATGAGGCCTATGTTTGTTTTTTTGACTGCTGGGGTTTCCGGAGGGATTTCAGAATCTTCCTACCGGGGCGCTGCCTTGATCGAATTATTGCATACAGCTACCTTGGTTCATGATGATGTGGTGGATGATGCCAATTACCGCCGGGGATTTTTTTCAGTTAATGCCCTTTGGAAAAATAAAATTGCTGTATTAGTAGGGGATTACTTGTTGTCAAGGGGCTTATTGCTCAGTGTGGACAATGGGGATTTCGAATTGTTACAAATCGTTTCCAATGCTGTGAGGGAAATGAGTGAAGGGGAATTGTTACAGATTGCAAAAGCCCGGAATCTTGATATCACGGAAGATGTTTATTACACTATCATTCGGCAGAAAACGGCCAGTCTTATTGCGTCTTGTTGTGCAGTTGGGGCAGCTACTGCTGGTGGGGATGAAGAGCTGATAGGTAAAATGAGGTGTTTTGGGGAGAAAGTGGGAATGGCTTTTCAGATTAAAGATGATCTTTTTGATTATGGAGAGGAAGAAGTGGGGAAACCACTAGGTATTGATATCAAGGAGAAAAAAATGACCCTTCCTCTCATTTATGCACTCAATAATGCTGGTTGGGCTGACAGGAAAAAGATTATTTACCTGATCAGAAATAAGAATGAAAATAAAAAAGCCGTTAAACAAGTCATCGATTTTGTAAAAGGCTCAGGGGGGCTGGATTACGCCCAGGAAAAAATGAATGGTTATTATCAAGAGGCATTGGGTATTTTAAAAGAATTTCCTGACTCGCCTTACAAGCATTCTTTGGAGAGCCTGGTGCGGTATACCATAGAAAGAAAGAAATAATATTTTTCAATTATTATCCCGTTTTTTTGTTTTGGGGAATTCCTTTTTTACCACTTTACCCCACAAGGCTAATTAATGAAATTATTCCGCAAATTTCAGTAAATCCATACCCCGCATAAAAGCTTTATTTACAGTGTTTTTTCCCGTTTTTGACTAGTTTGTGGAATTTTATGGGAAATTGCCCCACTACTGATATAGGGTAAAAGTGGGGAGAAATCCCATTTTTTTATATAGGAAAATCATAGTGGTTAAAATACTTTTATTGTGTTTGTAGCTACTTATTTTGCGCATTTTTGTCGGTTTATCCTCTGAGGATAGTTTTTTGAAGGGTTGAGTTAATCCTGTGACCTTCAGGTAATAAATGTCATATTTTTCTTTAAATAATTGGGAAAATTCGGAGATTTAAATACATTTATAAAGAAGTGGTAAAAAGTGGGGGAAGGTGGTGGATAGTGTGAATGCTTTTATTACTTTTGTATTTGAAAAAGACTCTATCAAATAAAGAATGGCAACTTTCTCTAGCGAATATGAATGCAAACTCGACACCAAAGGGCGTCTGGTTTTGCCAGCCAAATTAAAGGCTGCATTACCAGAAGTGGGTGGTGGTGAGTTGGTTATGAGAAAGGGGTTTGATCCTTGCCTGGAATTATATCCCATGGTAGAGTTCAAAAAATTGGATAATCAGGTTTCCAGCTTGAGTGGTTTTGATCCAAAGGAGAGAAACTTCAAGCGGAATTTTTATAGAAACATTACGGAAGTGGAATTGGATTCAGCTGGAAGGTTTTTGATCCCTAAAGGCTTGTTGAAGTTTGCAGGGATTGACAGGGAGGTGGTTGTGGTTGGAGTGGGGAAAAATATCGAGATTTGGAGCCCTGAGCGATATGATGAATTCTTGATCCAAGACGAAGAAGAATTTTCATTGCAAGCCAAAAAATTTCTTACCCCCAACCAATAGATGACGACACCTAGCTACCATATACCCGTAATGCTTTCCCAGTGCATAGAAGGATTGGCTATCCATCCTGAGGGGATTTACCTTGATTTGACCTTCGGAGGTGGAGGGCATTCCAAGGAAATAGTAAAGCTTTTGGGGGAGAAGGGGCATTTATACGGCTTTGATCAGGATGCTGATGCGGGAGAAAATGAACTGGATCACCCACAGTTTACCTTTGTTCAGGCCAATTTTAGAGACCTTAAGCGTTATTTAAGGCTGTATGGGGTAAAGGAAGTGGATGGTATTTTGGCTGATTTGGGAATTTCATCTCATCAGATTGACGAACCTAGCAGGGGTTTTTCTACGAGATTTGAGGGAGAGCTGGATATGCGGATGAGCAAAAATACCCAATTAACCGCCAAGGAAGTGCTGAATACATACGGAGAGGGGGAGTTGCATAAAGTTTTTGGGATGTATGGGGAGGTTAAGAATGCAAAGACCCTTGCCCAGGCGGTGGTGGCGGAAAGGGCAAATAGCCCCATTAGTACCATTGAGGATTTTAAAAAGCTCTTGCAAAAATTTGCCCCCAGGGGCAGGGAGTTTAAATATTTTGCCCAGGTATTTCAGGCATTGAGAATAGAAGTCAATGATGAGATGAAGGCATTAGAGGAAATGTTGGAACAATCGGTCGAGGTGTTAAAACCTGGAGGCAGATTGGTAGTGATGAGTTACCATTCCTTGGAAGACAGAATGGTAAAGAACTTTATGAATAAGGGAAAGTTTCAGGGTGAGGTGGAGAAAGATTTTTATGGAAACCTAATCAGGCCCTTGGAACCCGTTACCCGGAAGGCGATCAAAGCAGATGCAGAAGAGGTTGCTCAAAATAACCGGGCAAGGAGTGCAAGATTGCGGATTGCTAAAAAATTGTAAAGGATGGAAGGGAATACATTCAAAAAAAGGATAAAAAAAGGCTCAAATAACAGGAGAAAGGGGAGTGGTAGCAATCTGTTCTCCTTTATTGATAAAAAATTGAATTTCAGCGAATGGTTGGGAGAGGGGATTCCGGTAAAGTTGGTTCCCCCCTTTCTTTATGCAGCCTTTTTAGCCCTGGTTTATATATGGAGCAATCACAGGGCTGAAAACACCATTCGGGAGATTGAAAAATTACAACAGGAAGTGGAAGATCTCAGGGCAGATGTGACCACCCTGGAGGCTGAGTACATGTTTAGTAGCAAACAATCCGAAGTGGCCAAAAAAATTAAGGTATTGGGAATTTATGAAATTGAAGAACCGCCAATAAAAATCATACAAGAGAAGTGAACATAAAAAAATCCATATTACTGAGAGTAAGGCTGGCCTTTTTGGCAGTAGTGCTTTTTGCAGGAGCTATTTTTTATAGGATAGCTCATGTTCAGTTTGTGGATGGGGATAAATGGCGGGAAATGGCTGAAAATATTAACCTCCAATACCGAAGGGTAAAGGCTACAAGGGGAAATATTTATAGTGGCAATGGGAGTTTGTTGGCCACCAGTTTGCCTTTTTACCGGGTAGCCATGGATCCTTCCATTGCAGATGACCAATTGTTCAAAGAGGGCATTGATTCCCTTGCCAGGAAACTTTCTGCCTTTTACAAAGACAAGTCCGCCAATTCTTACAAAAGGATAATTACAGATGCCAGGTTGGATGGAAGGAAATATATTATCCTTAACAGGAGGCAAATAGGCTATCAGGCAAAACAGGTTATGGCAGAATGGCCTATTTTCCGCCATGGAAGAATGGGGGGGGGAGTATTGTTTGAAAAGGTGGAAAAAAGGTATAATCCTTTTAAAAATTTGGCTGGAAGGACCATCGGCTTTTTGAATGAAGATAAATATGGGGCAGGCCTGGAATACAGTTTCAATAATTTCCTTGAAGGGACCAATGGAGAAGCCCTGTTTCAAAAAATTGCCGGAGGCACCTGGAAGCCGGTCCACGATGCTGAGGATATCCGGCCTGAAGATGGTTATGATATAGTGACCACCTTGGACGTAAATATCCAAGATGTTGCGGAATCCGCCCTTTTGCGGCAGTTAATGAACAAGGATGCCAATTATGGCTGTGTGGTGGTCATGGAAGTGGAAACTGGACATATTAAAGCTATGGCCAATTTGGAAAAAAACAATAGAGGGGGATACGGTGAGTATTATAACTATGCCGTTGGTGAGCAGGGATTGACCGAGCCTGGATCCACCTTTAAATTAATGTCCATGTTGGCTCTTTTGGAAGAAGGGAAGATTAATTTGAATGATACCATTGACACCGGGGACGGTACCTATAAGTTTTATAACCAGACCATGCGGGATGCAAAGTATGGGGGCTATGGGAAATTGACCATCAGGCAGGCCTTTGAAAAATCTTCAAATGTGGCTGTTTCCAAATTGGTGGAAGAAAATTTTGGAGTGGCACCATCAAAATTCCTGAAATATGTGGAAAGGGCAGGCTTGGATAAACCTCTTGGATTCCAGTTAAAAGGAGAAGGGGTGCCTTATTTTAAAGATCCCAAGGATAAAAATTGGTACGGCACCACTTTGCCATGGATGTCCATAGGGTATGAACTGAAATTGACTCCATTACAAACATTGGCCCTATATAATGCAGTGGCCAATGAAGGCAAAATGGTCAGGCCAATGTTGGTTCATAAAATCCGAAAAGGCAATAGGGTGGAAGAGGAATTCGAAACTAAAGTATTGGAGGATGAGATTGCCTCCCAAGCCACTATCAAACAATTGCAGTCCTTATTGGAAGGGGTTGTCATAAGGGGAACAGCCAGAAACATCAAGGACCAGGATTATAAAATTGCCGGTAAAACCGGTACGGCTCAAAAGTTGGAAAATGGTCGTTATACCAGGAGATATTATGCTTCATTTGCCGGATATTTTCCTGCAGATAATCCCAAGTACAGCATGATAATCGCGATAGATAGCCCTAAAGGATTTAATGCTTATGGAGGGGATGTCTCAGCTCCTGTATTTAAAGAAATAGCCGATAAAATATATGCCCAGGATTTGGAGTTAAATACCAGGGAAAAGAAAAAGAATCAAAAGGACCTGCGCTATATGGGGAATGAATTTCCTTATATCCAGGCAGGCATGGCAAATGAACTGCAAATGATATGCAACCGGTTTGGGGTCTCCAACCATTACAATGGTGCAGAGCGTTGGGTAAAATCTTCTGTGGTCAATAAGGCCATCAGTTGGAAAGCTAATAAAGTAGATGCTCCCCTTGTGCCAGATGTTTCAGGAATGACTTTGAAAGATGCTTTGTATGTATTGGAAAATAAAGGTCTAAGGGTAGTTTATACTGGTAGTGGAAGAGTAAAGCGGCAATCTATTCCCGCAGGTGCAAGTGTGAATAAGGGAAGGACAATCAAAATCGAATTGAGTTAATGAAGCTATTAAAAGATATATTGTATAAGGTGTCCTTAACCTCCACTCTGGGAGATATGGAGTTGGAGGTGAGTGATGTCGTCTTTGACAGCAGAAAAGTAAAAAAGGGGGCTGCTTTTGTTGCCGTTCGCGGTACCAAGGTGGATGGGCATGATTTTATTGAACAGGCTTTGGGAAAAGGAGCCAATTCAATTATCTGTGAAGACTTGCCCGAAGAAATCAAATCAGGAATTTCCTATGTTCGGGTAAAAAATTCATCCCATGCACTTGGGGTTATTGCCTCCAATTATTACAACAACCCTTCCCAAAAGTTAAAAGTGGTTGCCATCACAGGAACCAATGGCAAAACAACTTGTGTGACCCTTTTACACCGACTGTTTATGGAACTGGGTTATGTGTCGGGAATGCTGAGCACTGTTGAAAATAAAATTAATGAACAAACCCTGCCCTCAACCCTGACTACCCCTGATGCAGTTTCCATCAACCGGCTGATGGATGAAATGGTGAAAGCAGGTTGTACCCATTGTTTTATGGAGGCCAGTTCTCATGCCATTGTTCAGGAAAGAATGGCCGGCTTGGATTTGGCAGGGGCCGTGTTTACCAATATTACCCATGACCACCTGGACTACCATGGAACATTTGATGAATACATCAAGGCCAAGAAAAAACTTTTTGATGAATTGCCAAGGGAGGCCTTTGCCTTGATCAATGCGGATGATAAAAGGGGAATGGTCATGACCCAAAATACCAAGGCAGACCGAAAAACTTTTGGGTTGAAATATCCAACCGATTTTAAGGCAAAGGTGCTTAGCAATACTCTTCAAGGCTTGGAGCTGGATGTAAATGGTAAACAGGTTTGGTTCCGTTTGATAGGGGAATTTAATGCTTACAATATTATTGCTGTCCTAGGAACTGCCGTTCTCTTGGGAGAAGAAGAAGATGAAGTTTTGACCCAGCTTTCCAAGATTAAAGGGGCTCATGGTCGCTTTGATCAAATGGAATTGGAAGGGGTGACAGCTATAGTGGATTATGCCCATACGCCGGATGCATTGGAAAATGTTCTCAAAACCATTCAAGGCGTCAGGACTGGAGGTGAAAAAGTGATCACCGTAGTAGGTTGTGGAGGCAATAGAGACAAAACCAAGAGGCCAAAAATGGCCAAGATTGCTGCCCAATACTCCGATAAATTGGTTTTTACTTCTGATAATCCCCGCGATGAAGATCCAATGGAGATTATCAGGGATATGGAGGCCGGAGTTAATCCAGTAGACTTTAAAAAAACAGTAGCGATTGCCGACAGAAAGGAAGCCATAAAAACAGCTTGTGTATTGGCATCTAAAGGTGATATAATTCTGGTGGCTGGCAAAGGCCATGAAACATATCAAGAAATTAAAGGGGAACGTCTTCCATTTGATGATTTTAAAACAGTAAAGGAATTAATGCATCTTATTCACGCAAAGTAAATCATGTTATATCACCTTTTTGATTATATCGACAGAGCTTTTGATTTTCCCGGAGCCGGGGTTTTTCGATATATTTCCTTCAGGGCAGGGATGGCCGCTTTGGTGTCTTTGATCATTACCATCACCTTTGGAAAAACTATGATCAATTGGATCAGGAGAAAGCAAATTGGTGAAACTGTCAGGGATCTTGGCCTGGAAGGTCAAAGTGAAAAAGGCGGGACTCCAACCATGGGAGGCTTGATCATGATTGCCGCTATTCTGGTCCCCTCCTTATTGTTTGCTGATGTATACAATATCTATATCATATTGCTCCTGATTACAACTATTTGGTTAGGTGGAATTGGCTTTTTAGATGATTTTATCAAAGTCTTCCGAAAGAACAAGGAAGGGCTTGCAGGGAAATTTAAAATTATTGGACAGATAACTATTGGAATTATTGTAGGAGGTACGCTTTATTTTCATGAGGAGGTAGTGGTCAGAGAGTTTCAGACACCGGTCAGCATTGAAGAAGGGGTTGTGGAAACGCCCGCATTCAAAGATGTGAAGGCAGCAAAAACTACCATTCCCTTTATGAAAAACAATGAATTGAATTATGAGAACTTTCTGGGATTTCTAGGGGAAAAAGCCACTCCAGTATTGTACATATTATTGGTGATCTTTATTATCACCGCGGTTTCAAACGGAGCCAATATCACCGATGGAATAGATGGCTTGGCAGCGGGGACTTCGGCGATCATAGGCCTTACCATTGCCATTTTTGCCTATATCAGCGGTAATGCCATTTTCTCCCAATACCTCAATGTGATGTTTATTCCCAATTCAGGAGAGCTGGTGATATTTTGTTCTGCTTTTTTGGGTGCCTGTGTAGGGTTTTTATGGTACAATTCATTTCCTGCCCAGGTTTTTATGGGGGATACAGGGAGTTTGATGTTAGGAGGGGTGATTGCAGTGCTTTGTTTGACTTTAAGAAAAGAATTATTGATACCGGTACTTTGTGGGATTTTTGTAGTGGAAAACCTGTCAGTGATATTACAGGTCAGCTACTTTAAATATACCCGGAAAAAGTTTGGAGAAGGGAGAAGGATATTCCGAATGTCACCCTTGCACCACCATTACCAAAAAGGGGGAATTGCGGAGGCAAAAATTGTCACCCGTTTTTGGATTGTGGGCATTTTGTTGGCCATTATCACCTTAGCTACCCTAAAATTAAGATAGTCATGAAAAAGTTAGCCATACTTGGAGCAGGAGAAAGTGGAATGGGGGCAGCTATCCTAGCCAGGGTCCATGAATATCCAGTATTTGTTTCTGACTCAGGAGTCATTTCTTCCGAAAAGAAACAAAAACTGAAGGAAATTGGAGCTGATTATGAGGATGGTGGCCACAGCAAGGAAAAGATATTGGCCTTTGACGAGATCATTAAAAGCCCAGGCATTCCTTATTCCAATGAGGTGGTGGAGGCAGCCCTGGAAAAAGGTATTTCAGTAATTGATGAATTGGAATTTGCTTATCGCTATTCAAAGGGAAAGGTTATCGCAATTACTGGAACCAATGGAAAGACCACAACAACCCTTTTGACCTACCATTTGATGAAAACTGCAGGGATGGATGTAGGCTTGGGTGGCAATGTGGGCAAAAGCTGGGCAAGACAATTGGCGGAGAAAGATCATGAATGGTGGGTGTTGGAAGTTAGTAGTTTTCAGATAGATGGACTCAAAACCTTTAGGCCAAGGGTGGCCGTGGTGACCAATATTACCGCGGACCATCTGGACCGCTATGGGTATGTTTTGGATAAATACATCCATTCCAAGTTGAATTTGTTAAACAATATGCTTGAGGGGGATGCTTTTATCTATTACCAGGAGGACCATAACATTTGGAAAGGTTTAAGTGAGTTGCTGGTAAAACCCCAAATCCATGAGGTCTCCCTGGAGAAAATTGTGAAAAATGGCAGCTTTTACAATGGATCAGAAGTAAAGGTCAATTTTGGAGATAAGATAGTAACCATTCCCGAGGAAGAAATAGTCCTAAGGGGAACACATAATATGATCAATGTAATGTGCGCAGTTAATGCGGCATTGATTGCCGGTGCTGATGAGGCAGGCATTAAAGCAGGGTTAAAAGATTTTAAGAATGCCCCACACCGGATGGAAATTGTCGATGAAATAGATGGTGTTCTTTATATCAATGACAGTAAAGGCACCAATGTGGATGCATCTTCCTATGCCTTGGCGGCTTTTCAGCAACCGATGGTATGGATAGCAGGAGGGGTTGATAAAGGCAATGATTACGAAGCGTTGAAGCCTGAAGTTATCGACCATGTGATTGCATTGATTTGTCTGGGCAAGGAAAATGATAAACTAATAAAAGCCTTTGAAAAGGTGGTTCCGGAAATCCGGGAAACTAAGGATATGACCGAAGCTGTCAAATGGGGTCAGGAGCTGACCCAAGATGGTGAAGTGGTCTTGTTGTCTCCAGCTTGTGCGAGTTTTGACTTGTTTAAGAACTATGTGGACAGGGGAGATCAATTTAAGGCAGCGGTAAAAAATCTGAAAAGCAAAGAAAAATGGTAGCGGCAAAAGCTTGGATCGATAAAAATCTTAAAGGGGACTCCGTCATCTGGGGGATTGTGATTGTATTGTCGATCATCAGTATCCTGGTGGTATATTCTGCTACCGGGACTTTGGCCTACAGGAAGATGGGAGGTAATACAGAGGTTTACCTCATCAAACATACCTTGCTTATTTTGCTGAGTTTGGTGGTGATGTGGATGGCCCATAAAGTGCCTTATAAATATTATGGAAAGTTAAGTTTGATGGCCCTTTGGGTGTCAGTACCTCTGTTGGGCATCACTTATTTCTTTGGGGCTAACCTGAATGCGGCGAGCCGATGGTTGACCATTCCAATTATCAATCAGGCATTTCAGCCCTCGGACCTGGCCAAGCTGGCTTTGATTGCCGCAGTAGCTGGGATGTTGGCCAAGCGCCAAAAAAATATCGGGGATTTTCAGAATACGTTTATCCCGATTATGATCTGGATAGGGATGATTTGCTTGCTTATTGCCCTTGCTAATATGTCCACAGCGGTATTATTATTAGCAACCTGCTTGTTGTTGATGTTTATTGGCAGGGTGCCTATGAAATTTCTTCTGATGGTTTGCCTGATCGGGGCTTTGGCACTGACCACGGCCATCTTTGTTGGTCAAAGAGGTGGAACCTTTTTCAGTAGAATTGAAAATTTTATGTCCGATGAGGATATCCCCTATCAGGCCCAACAGTCTTATATCGCCATTGCTACGGGAGGAGTGGCTGGAAAAGGACCTGGTAATAGCGAGCAGCGGAATTTTCTTCCCCACCCATATTCAGATTTTATCTTTGCAATTATCATCGAAGAATATGGGATGATAGGTGGAGGGGTAGTGCTGTTTCTCTATTTGGCTTTGCTTTACCGGGGAATGCATGTGGTGGCAATATCGAATAGGCCATTTGGAGGATTGTTGTCAGCAGGTTTGAGTTTTGCATTAGTGATCCAAGCCCTGGTTAATATGGCGGTTGCCGTCGGGTTGGGGCCAATTACCGGATTGCCATTACCGCTTTTAAGTATGGGGGGAACCTCCCTATTGTTTACCGGGATTTCACTGGGTATTATCCTGAGTGTGAGCCGTGGTGACCAGGAAGATTCATTTCAGATGGATGGCAATCAGCCTAGAAAAAATGTTATGGAAATCGCTTAAATAATAAAGTATCGAAAAGCAATCTACATATCGCATCATGATCAGCGGGGGAGGTACCGGAGGACATATTTATCCGGCCATCGCTATTGCTCATGCCTGGAAGGAGAAATTTCCCGAAAGTGAAATTTTGTTTGTGGGTGCTGAAGGGAAAATGGAGATGGAGAAAGTGCCTGAGGCTGGATTTGCCATTGAGGGATTGCCTGTTGCAGGATTGCAAAGGAGTTTGACCTTAAAGAACCTTAGTTTCCCTTTTAAGCTGTTGGCAAGCCTGAATAAATCCAAAAGGTTGGTGCAAAGCTTTAAACCAGATGCAGTGGTGGGTGTTGGAGGATATGCCAGTGGTCCGCTATTATATGTGGCCCAGAGAAAAGGGATACCTTCTTTGCTCCAGGAACAAAATTCCTATGCAGGATTAACAAATAAGATTCTTGCAAAAAATGCCAATGCGATTTGTGTGGCATACCCGGAAATGGAAAAGTTCTTTCCGCTTTCTAAAATCCATTTTACCGGTAATCCGGTAAGGAAAGATATCCTTTCCCTGGAAGGAAAAAAGGAAAAGGCACTAGAACATTTTGGCCTGGTAAGTGATAAACCAGTAATGTTGGTTTTGGGAGGTAGTTTAGGAGCCCGGACCATAAATAATGCCATGGTGGCTTCCATAAGGCATTTTGAAGAAAAGGGATATCAGGTATTATGGCAGACGGGAAGAATTTATTATATGGAAATGCAAGACCATTTAGAAAAGGCAGAATTATCCCATATTCGCGGTCTGGAATTTATTAAGGAAATGGACTTGGCTTATGCAACGGCTGATGTCATTGTGTCCAGAGCAGGTGCTTTGGCCGTTTCGGAGTTGAGCCTGGTGGGGAAACCAGTGATTTTCATCCCTTCACCCAATGTGGCTGAAGATCATCAGACTAAAAATGCTATGGCTTGCGTCAAGCAAAAAGCCGCATTTATTCTAAAGGATGATGAGGCTGAAGAAAGGCTGGCCACCCAAGTGGATGAGCTGATGGATAACCTTGAGTTGAGAAAAAAATTAGGTGCAAATATTCAAAAACTGGGCAAGCCCAAGGCTGCTCAGGAAATTATCAGTGTTTTGGAAAGCATAATTAAATGAAGTGGGGAAAACTACATAGCGTTTATTTCTTAGGAATCGGAGGAATCGGCATGAGCGCCATAGCCCGCTGGTTTAACCATGTAGGTGTCCCTGTTTTCGGTTATGATAAAACCCCGTCCCCGCTAACCCACCGGTTAGAAGAGGAGGGGATGAGGATTACTTATGAGGATAGTTTGGAAACTATTCCTGAGGAGGTGATAAATCACTGGCAAGAAACCTTGATAATTTGGACACCAGCCATTCCCAGGACCAATATTCAATTGAAATATTTTCAGGAAAAGGGATTTAAACTGAAAAAAAGATCTGAAGTTTTAGGGATGATTACCAAGTCCATGTACACGGTTGCAGTAGCAGGGACTCACGGAAAAACCACTACATCCTCCATGATTGCCCATATTTTGAAAAATTCGGGGAGGAATATAGCTGCATTTTTGGGAGGCCTGACCCAGAATTATGAAAGCAATCTTATTCTCCATGATGAGGAAAATGAGGAACAACCTGTAGTGGTGGTGGAGGCCGATGAATTTGACAGGTCATTTCTTCAGTTATTTCCTAATGTGGGAATAATCACGAGCGTAGATGCTGACCATCTTGATATTTATGGTGATGCTCAGGAGCTTACTGATAATTTTGGAAAATTCATCAATTTGATCCCGGCAGGTGGATATTTGTTTATTCAAAATAATGCCCTTGAAAAGCTAAAAAGGAACAATTTTGGCGGATTGACTTTGCGTCAATATGGTCTGAAAAAGGGAGATATTAAAGCCCGTAAAGTTAAAGCAGGAGTGGCTTCTTTTTCCTTTGATTATGTAAGCCCCGGCCAAACCATCAAAAATCTAAAGCTGAACATGCCAGGCTTTCATAATGTGGAAAATGCACTTTCCGCAGTGGCGGTGGCCTTGCATTTTGGGATCAGTGAGGAAGATATCCGGGAAGGATTGAAAACCTTCAAAGGGGTTAAAAGGAGATTTGAAATAAAAAGGCAGGATGAAAAAGGAGTGTATATCGATGATTATGCCCATCATCCTGAAGAAATAAGGGCTTTTCTGGCGTCAGTAAAAGCCATGTACCCTGAGAAGAAACTGACAGCAGTTTTCCAGCCCCACCTTTTCAGTAGGACCAGGGATTTTGCAGAGGGCTTTTCAAATGCGCTTTCATTGGCGGATGAAGTGGTTTTGCTGGACATTTACCCAGCCAGGGAGCTTCCCATTGAGGGGGTTACATCCGAAATGTTGATGCCCCATATTACTGCAAAAGAAAAATCCCTGCAAAGCAAGCATGGTTTATTGGTTTACCTGGCCCAAAAGAAACCAGAAGTCCTGGTGACCATGGGTGCCGGGGATATTGATCGTTTGGTAGATCCAATCAATAAAATGATGGAGATATGGTGATCAAAAGATGGAAAATAAAGCAATCCTTGGTGTTTACACTCTTATTGCTGGTATTAGTAGCCTTTATTGGCTTTGTGGAAAAAAAGGATGCTGAAAGGAGGTTTCATTCTCTTGAAGTAAATGTCAACGGGATCAGTGATGTGTATTTCGTGGAAGACCATGAAATCAAGAACATGTTGGAAAAGGCATTTCCCGAATTGACAACAGGAAAAAAATTGGATGATGTCCAGCTTAGAAAATTGGAGATGAAGGTTGAAAGCCATCCATTTGTAAAAAATGCAGAGGTTTATAAAGACCTAAAAGGGAAGGTTCGTGTGGATATTGACCAATTCAGGCCTGTGGCCAGGATTTCCAGGCCCATTGCAGCGGATGGTTATGTTTCTTCCGAGGGGTTGATCTTGCCTACTTCACCCCATTATACCTCAAGGGTTTTGATCATTAATGGCCCAAAGGCAGATCAACTTTTGGCTGCCAGGGATCTTTCGGAAGAATATGGAAACTTATTGGAGTTTATCCAATTCATCGACCAACAGCCCTTTTGGAAAGCTCAGATAGCTACCATTGAAATGGACAGGGATGGAGAATTAAAATTGTACCAACAGGTGGGCAAACAAGTGATTGAGTTTGGAAAGCCCACCAATATTAAAGAGAAGTTTAATAAGATAAACCTCTATTACGAAAAGATTATACCCCAAAAAGGTTGGAATACCTATGAGCGGGTAAATGTAGAATTTAAGGACCAAATTATTTGTGAATAATTGATATAGCTATGGAAAATGACAAACTGATTGTAGGACTGGACATTGGAACCACCAAAATTTGCGCCATCATTGGCCGCAAAAATGAGTTCGGCAAGTTGGAGGTCTTGGGAATGGGCAAGGCTGTTTCTGACGGAGTTATCCGTGGTATTGTTACCAATATTGACAAAACCGTGAATGCTATTCAAAAAACGGTGAATGAAGCAGCTGATATGGCTGAAGTCAATATCAGGGAGGTGATTGTTGGAATTGCCGGGCAACATATACGCAGTTCTGTTCACCACGGTGTCATCATCAGAAACACCAAAGATGATGAAATCACCATTGAAGATGTGAGAAGGCTTTCCAATGATATGGAAAATATTGTTGTTCCTCCAGGCAATACCATTATTCATGTAATGCCCCAGGACTATACCGTAGATTATGAGGATGGGATCAAAGATCCCGTAGGGATGTCCGGTGCCAGGTTAGAGGCAGATTTTCATATCATTACCGCCCAAACCACAGCTATTAATAATATTAACCGCTGTGTTAAAAGGGCAGACCTGCATTCCCAGGATTTGATTTTGGAACCCCTGGCCAGCTCGCTATCGGTCCTAAGCGATTTGGATAAGGAGGCCGGTGTTTGTCTGGTTGATATAGGTGGGGGGACAACTGATATAGCTATATTCTACGATAATATTATCCGTCATACGGCCGTCATTCCGTTTGGTGGAAATATCATTACCTCTGATATCAAAGAGGGATGCATGGTCATGCAGAATCAAGCGGAGCTGCTGAAAACTAAATTTGGTCGTGCCATAGCTGAAGAAGCCAACCCAAATGAAATCGTATCTATTCCAGGTTTGAGGAACCGTCCTCCAAAGGAGATTTCTGTAAAAAATCTGGCAAGTATTGTTGAAGCCAGAATGGAAGAAATCATTGAAATGGTTCAATCTGAAATAGTAGCCAGTGGGCTATACAAGAAATTGGCAGGAGGTATCGTCTTGACAGGGGGAGGATCACAGCTTCAAGGGGTAGGCCAATTGTTTGAATACATGACCGGATTGGATACCCGAATTGGGTATCCGAATGAGCACCTTGGAAAATCCAAAATAGAAGAAGTCAAAAGCCCTATGTATGCCACCACTGTTGGATTGGTATTGGCCGGGTTCAAAGCATTGGATGAGCGGGAGGATTACTACCGTCAACGTCAGGCAGCACCCGGGAATGCACGCTCTGAACGAGGTAAAATGGAAATGCCAGGAAAGGATATTTTTGGAAGCATCAGAAAAAGATTGAAAGATTTTATAACCGATGATATTGGTGACGATGGCAATTATTGAGCATCGTAAATAAGTTGAAAAAATTTAAAGATAAGATTTAGAAATAAAGAGTAATAGTTCACCAAAAAATTGAGGAAAATATGTCAGATATCATGAAAGATTACAAATTTGACCTTCCTAAAAATCATAAATCTATCATAAAAGTGATAGGTGTGGGAGGAGGTGGTTCCAATGCTGTGAACCATATGTATAACCAAGGCATCAAGGATGTTGAATTTGTGGTGGTAAACACCGATTCCCAAGCCTTGAAAAGCAGTCCTGTGCCATTAAAACTTCAGGTAGGCACCAATCTTACTGAAGGGCTGGGAGCCGGTGCAAATCCCGAAAAGGGACGTAATGCAGCGGTAGAAAGCAAAGAAGAAATCCGGGAATTGCTTTCTGATAATACCAAAATGGTATTCATCACTGCAGGAATGGGCGGTGGTACTGGTACCGGTGCAGCTCCTGTAATTGCCAAAATCGCCAAGGATATGGATATCCTGACGGTAGGCATTGTAACGGCACCCTTTATTTTTGAGGGAAGGAAGAAAATGGCCTCTGCCCAAAAAGGAATTGAAGAGTTAAGGGCCAACTGTGATACCGTCTTGGTAATCCTTAATGATAAATTAAGAGAGATTTACGGTAATCTTCCCATTAGGTCTGCTTTTGGTAAGGCGGATAATATTTTGAGTACTGCAGCTAAATCCATTGCAGAAATCATCACTGTACACCAGGATGTCAATGTGGACTTTGAAGATGTGAAAACCGTGATGAAAGATGCTGGTGCAGCAGTGATGGGCTCTGCCACAGAGGAAATGGAAGGAAGAGCTATCAAAGCGGCAGAAAAAGCCATTGCCTCTCCATTGCTCAACAATGTAGATATCAAAGGGGCCGAGAAGATCTTACTTTCCATCATGTCTGGTGAGGAAGAAGAACTTTCTATGGATGAATTGAGTGAAATCACTGAATATATTCAGGAACGTGCTGGTGATGATGCTGAAGTGATTTTTGGCCAGGGTATAGACCCAGACCTGAAAAAGTCCATCAGAGTAACTGTAATTGCAACGGGTTTCCAGGCTGAGTCATTGACAGAGGCTGAAAAGCTGAAAAGGAAAGAAGAGGAAAAGAAGAAAGAGGAGAATGCTAAAAAGGTAATTGATTTGGAATCAGGTAAAACTTCCAAAGTAGAAGAGGATAATCTGGCTTCAGCAGGGGAGACTTTTACCTTTACCATCCAACAACCTAAACCTACTTCCTCTTCAGGGGAATCAAAGCCTGCACAAGAGTCTCCATCCACCCAGGAAGAATCAAGGTCAAATACCCAAGTGGAGGTAGAAAACCAATCCCAGAACGAAGGTGATTATGAATTTATCCCTGCAGAGCCTGCTCCACAGAAAAAGGTAACTCCGCTTTATGAAGATCAACCGGAGGCCCCACAAGCACAAAGGCCACAGGAAGAAAACCAAACAGAAGGAAGGGCTTATAATAATGACTATTATGAGCAGATCAAGCAAAAGGCAATGCAACGGGCTCATGAGCGATTTGAAAGACTCAAAAATATGAGAGCTGTCAACCAGACTCCTGAGGAATTTAAGGAAAAACTGGACACCCCAGCTTATTTAAGAAAAAAGGTGAAGCTTCAGGATGTACAGCATAGCTCTGAACAAAACATCTCTAAGTTCAACCTAAATGATGAAAATGAGATTTTGGGCAATAACCGGTTTTTGCATGACAATGTTGATTAACTAAAAGTTAATCAACATTTCTGCCTGGTTTTTCAGCAAGTCCAAATAAAACCTGTTGGTGAGCAGGTTATTGGACATGTTTTCCTCAATTTTAGCAAGTTTTGGCTTATTTGCCAGGACATGCATACCCAGGTAGTGGAATATGTCGGTAAGGTGGCTCAAGGCGATGCCACCTCCGCCAATTCCAGAGGAAAGGCCCACCAGGGCACATTTTTTATTCCTAAAAGTATTGGGATATGTCATCCCATCAATGAAAGATTTAAGGATCCCGGGAAAAGAGCCATTATATTCTGGGACCACAAAAACAAATTTGTCACCCTCCTCAATTTGGTCATGGAGTTGGTTATAAACTTCATTTTTTCCATTGTGTTCATACAAGGCCGAAAAAACAAAGTCATTTGGCAGATCCCTTAAGTCTATTAGTTCAGCCTTAGTACCCATTTCCTCTAGGATTTCCTTGTATTGTGTAGCAATTTTTTTTGAAACTGCATTTTTTCTGTTGGTCCCAACGATAATTTTAATCATGAATGAAAGTCCTTATTCTTGCATAATTGACGCTTAATATACAATATCACGTCTGAGAAAGTTTCTGGCAGGGCAAATTTCAGCCTGGCCGGGGCAAGTATAATTATTTTGGATATTAAAATAAACTTGAACCATCTATTTAAATAGTTTACAAATGAGAAATGAACCTGTAGTTCCTTATGCAAAAAAAATTCAAGAGGCCGTTCACCATATTAAAGACAATTATTCTGGAAAGCCTGAAATTGGGATAGTATTAGGAACAGGATTGGGGCAATTGATAGATCATATTAAAATTAATTGCCAGATCAATTATGGCGATATCCCATTTTTTCCCCTTTCCACGGTAGAAACCCATAGCGGGCAATTAATATTTGGGGAAATGTGTGGGAAAACTGTCGTCGCCATGAAGGGGAGGTTCCATTACTATGAGGGCTATGACATGAAGGAAGTAACTTTTCCCATCCGGGTGCTGAAAGAATTGGGAATAGAAAAACTTATTGTATCCAATGCAGCTGGAGGGTTGGACCCTGATTTTAAGGTGGGGGATATTATGGTAATAAAGGACCATATTGATCTTTTTCCCGAAAATCCTTTACGTGGGCAAAATCTGGATGGTTTTGGAGTAAGATTTCCAGATATGAGTGAGCCATATGATCAAAAATTAATACAAAAGGCAAAAGAAATTTCTCTGGAAAAAAATGTAAAACTTAGAGAAGGGGTTTATGCAGGTGTCCAAGGACCAAACTTGGAAACAAAAGCTGAATACCGGTACCTTAGGACTATTGGTGCAGATGCCGTTGGGATGAGTACCGTACCCGAAGTAATTGTGGCCAGACATATGGAATTGCCGGTATTTGCCATATCTGCTATTACAGACCTTTGCTCCCCTGGAAAGGTAACGAAAATTTCCATTCAGGAGGTAATAGCAGCGGCCAGTATCGCAGAGCCAAAAATGACCAAGATAATAGAAGCCATGCTGAAAGAACTGTAATAATTATTGCCAAAATTTATCCTTTGGTAAAAAGGGATCATTGGGGGGAATGTTTCCAAAATCCCCCACTTTTTTGTAAGTTAAGACATGGCAAATTACAGACTTAAAATCATAGACAAAGCACCGGTGACCCATGATGTCAACCGGTATAGGTTGGAAAAGCCCCGTGGTTTTACTTTTGAACCTGGACAGGCCACGGAGGTGAGTTTGCTCAAAGCAGGTTGGGAGGCAGAAAAAAGACCATTTACTTTTACATGCTTACCTTCAGATAATTATTTAGAGTTTATTATCAAATCGTATAACGGTCATGAGGGAGTGACCAAAAGATTGGGAGAAGCTAAAGTTGGAGATGAACTGGAAATCGGTGACCCCTGGGGAACCATTTCTTTCAAAGGAGAGGGTGTTTTTATTGCAGGGGGAGCTGGTATTACTCCTTTTATTGCTATTTTAAGGTTTTTGAGGAAAAAGAACCGGTTAGGTACTAGCCAGTTGATTTTTGCTAATAAAACCAATGATGATATCATTTTATATGAAGAACTCAAGGCTATTTTGGGAAGCAAGTTTGATAATATTATTTCCGATCAAAAAGACACAGCCTATGATAAAGGCCTAATCGATAAGGGCTACCTTAAATCCAAAATCCATCACTTTAACGATCAACATTTCTACGTTTGTGGCCCCAATGGATTTATGAAAGCTGTTATGGGGAATTTGAAGGAGCTTGGGGCTTCTCCTGATGCCCTGGTTTTTGAAAAATAAAGTAATATCATTTTAATGAATCCACCCTTGGAATGTTATAACATGAAACAAAGGGTGGATTTTTTAATTTATTCCATTCCCAAATAATCAACGGTAAGGTGGCTCAATGCCCTGACTCCAATCTCAAGGCTGCTTTCATCAATAAAAAAATCTGGAGTATGGTGGGCAGGGGCTTGATCAGGATCCTGTCCTTTGGGCATCCCTCCCAAAAAAACATAAAGCCCCGGCACTTCTCTTTGAAAAAAGCTGAAGTCTTCTGCCCCAGTTACCGGGTCATGGTGAATCAGGCTTTCCTCCCCCACGGTATACTTAAGGGTGTTTAACATTTTTTCAGTCAATTCCGGATGATTGATAGTAGCAGGATAAATTTTTTCTATTAGAACCTCTACCCTGGCTCCAGCACTTTCTCCTATTTTTTCGGCAATTGCCTTTACTCTTTTGTGCACCAATTCCTGTTGCTTTTCCCCATAAGTTCTAATTGTTCCTAACATTTCCACTTTTTCGGGAATAATATTTTGCCTAACGCCCCCATGGATGCTTCCAATGGTTACTATGGCTGGATTTTGGGTGATATTGACATTCCTGCTTACAATAGTTTGAAGAGAATTGATGATCTGAGATGAAGTTACGATAGGATCTACAGAAGACCAGGGATAGGCCCCATGGGCCTGGCGTCCATTAACAATGATTTTTAGATTGTCCACAGCAGCCATGGCTGGACCCGGTCGGTATTTGATTTTACCGACTTCGGTTTGGGAATTGATATGTAAACCAAATATGGCATCTACTCCCTCCATTACTCCTTGTTCCACCATCTGTTCTGCTCCCCAGCTTTCAATACCCTCCTCAAAAATACCTTCCTCAGCCGGCTGAAAAATAAATTTTACCGACCCTGCTAATTCATCTTTCATCCCAGCTAAAATTTCAGCAACACCCATAAGGATGGCAACATGGGTGTCATGGCCACAAGCATGCATGACTCCTACTTCCTGGCCATTATAAATGGTGGTTTTGGTGGATTTAAAAGGAAGTTCGTTTCTTTCTTTAACAGGAAGTGCATCCATATCTGCCCGCAGCGCTACAACGGGACCAGGTTTCCCTCCTTTGAGCAAACCAACCACGCCTGTAACTGCTACATTTTCCTTTACATCCATTCCCAAAATTCTGAGGTGATCAGCAATCAATTGAGCTGTCCTGGTTTCCTGGTTTCCCAATTCGGGATTTTCGTGAATGTCCCTTCTCCATTCAATAACCTGGGTTTCCAGTTCTTTGGCCTCTCTGTCAATTTTTGGTTTTAAAAATGATTGGGCAAAGGTGGAATAACAAAAACAGAAAAAAAGGGGGGACAGAATTTTCTTCATTGCTATATCTTTTGATGTTTTAAAATTTACAAAAAATAAATTATACCTAGACTTATCCTCAAAAACAAAGTAGGCAGCTTATCAGAAGTTTTAAGTGCAATTTGGTTTTTTGGTAAGATTTAAAGGACCCCTGCTCAATTAAAGAGGGGCGGTAAGTAATTGACTTCAAAAAGGTTTAAGTCAAATAAAGGATGAAAAGACTGAAATAATTTCCTATTAATGATTTGCTCCGTCAAAATTGGTATTGGGAATTTCTGTAATTTAAACCAAATTGTACCCATGGAATTAAAAGGAAAAACAGCTATTGTGACCGGAGTAAGCCGGGGTATTGGATATGAAGTAGTCCTTCAACTTTTGGATAAAGGGGTAAATGTGGTAGGCTGGGGGCGAAACCGGCCAGACCTGGATCACCCGGCTTTTTATTTTGTTTCCTGTAATATTGCAAGTGAATCTTCAGTCCAGGAGGCTTATCAAAATACCAAAGAATTGGTGGGGGAGGATATTCGGATATTGGTAAACAATGCCGGGTATGGAGTAGCAGGACCTTTTGAAGAGATGGATTCTTCCGATTGGAAAGGCATGTTTGATACCAACGTTCATGGAATATTTTATGCCAGCCAAAAAGTAATTCCCAATATGAAAAAGAAGGGAGAGGGGCATATTATCAATGTTTGCTCTCTTGCAGGAATAAATGGAGTGGTTAACTTTGCTGGCTATTGTGGAACCAAACATGCTGTTAAGGGAATTTCCCATTCTCTCTATTTGGAGCTGAGGGATTATGGCATCAAGGTAAGCACCATCTACCCGGGGTCAGTCCAAACCCAGTTTTTCGATGACATTGAAGGGATGGAAGCAAATGAAAATATGATGTTGCCCGAGGATGTGGCTACTACCATAGTTCAGAATTTGGAGACTCCTCCCAACTATTTTGTTGCCGATGTGGAATGCAGACCCCTTCGACCAAAAAGAAATAAGTAAAAATGTCCCTGGAAGTAAAAGCCCTTACCAAGATTTTTGAAAAGCAAAAGGCATTGGACCAGATTTCATTTTCTGCCCAAGCAGGCCAGATCCTAGGCTTTTTAGGACCAAATGGTGCTGGCAAGTCAACTACCATGAAAATTGCGGCAGGCTATTTGCTCCCAGATGAGGGGGATGTTTGGGTGCAGGGCATGTCGGTATTGGAGCAGCCCAAATTGGTTAGTAAAATCTTGGGATATTTGCCAGAAAACAATCCCTTATACCTGGATATGTATGTTCGGGAATTTTTGAAATTTGTTGCGGGGCTTTACCAGTTGAAAGGAGAATATGCAACCAAAAGAATCGATCAGGTTGTGGACCGATGTGGTCTTGGCCCGGAACAGCATAAAAAGATAGGGCAGCTTTCCAAGGGGTACAGGCAAAGAGTAGGGCTGGCCAAAACTTTGGTTCATGACCCGTTGGTTATCATTTTAGATGAACCTACCACTGGATTGGACCCTAATCAATTGGTGGAAATTAGAAAACTCATTAAGGAAATAAGTAAAGAAAAAACCTTGATCCTTAGCACACATGTAATGCAGGAGGTGGAATTGCTTTGTGATAAAGTGGTGATTATTCACCAAGGAAAAATTGTGGCTCAGGACCTTCTTCAAAATTTAAAATCCACTCAAGGCAGGGTGGCTTTATTTTTGGAAACGGAAGAACCTTTAGAAAAGGCTTGGTTTGTAGACCTGAAAGGGGTAAAGGATATCCAATGGTTGGAAAATAATAGTTGTCAAATTTCAACTGACCAACCCCAGCAATTGAGAAAATCCTTGCTCCAACTCATCCAGGAAAAAAATCTATCTTTGAATAGTTTAAAACAACAAGAGCAAAATTTGGAGGCGGTATTTCATGATCTAACTGGGGCTAAGATATGAGGGCACTGGTTTTTAAGGAAATCAATTCTTTTTTTAACCATCTGATTGGATACCTCATCCTAACAGTTTTTTTGTTAGCGCTTGGATTGATAGTTTGGGTTTTTCCAGAAACCAGTGTGCTGGAATATGGTTTTGCAGATTTGGAGGCAATGTTTGTATATACCCCATATGTTTTTGTCTTTTTGGTTCCTGCCATCACTATGAGGATGATTGCTGAAGAAAAAATGTCCGGAACCTGGGAATTGTTGATGACCTCTCCCTTAAAACCCTCTTCTATTGTGTTGGCTAAATATGCAGCAGCCATTTCGGTGTTGATATTGGCTTTAATACCTACAATGGTGTATTATTTTAGTGTTTATTATTTGGGTTCCCCACAGGGAAATCTGGACAGCGCAGGTTTTTTCGGGTCTTTTATAGGATTAATATTAATTGGAGCGGTATTTGGGGCCATTGGTTTACTGGGCTCATCCCTTTCCTCCAATCAAATTACAGCATTTGTTGTCGGAGTGTTTTTGTGCTTCTTCCTTTATTTTGGATTATCCTCACTGGCCTCTTTGTCTGGAATGAGGAGCCTGTCCGTTTATCTGGAGGCATTTAGCATGAGTTATCATTTCCAAAATTTGGGGCGAGGGGTTATTGATTCAGCGGACCTTTTTTATTTTGTGGGCTGGATAATTTTTCTTTTGATGTTGACCATATTAATGATCAGGAGGAAATGAATCAAAAAAATCATAAGCCTTGGGCTGTACTTGGTATAACTTTATTAATTGGACTTTTTTTATATGGATTGCAGCAGTTCTTTCCTTTTCGAATTGATCTTACTGAGGAAAACCGGTATTCCATCCATTCTTCCACAAAGGATGTATTAAGTCAGTTGGAAGGACCTTTATATGCTGATATCCTTCTGACCGGGGAGCTTCCGGGTGGAATGCGAAGGTTTCAGAAAAATATAAAGGAAACCCTTAATACCTTTAATGCCTACAGCAATTATCCCATTCATATCAGTTTTTATGATCCTTTGGCCATTGAAGAAGAAAAGGTGCAAAAGGAATTCATTTATTATTTGGCGGATTGGGGAATTAATCCAACTAACCTGATGGCCAGTGAAAATGGAGGCCAATCTTCCCGCCTTATTTTTCCCGGGGTTTTAATTAGTGATGGAGAAAAAGAAGTTGGGGCTCTTTTGTTAAAGGGGGAAAAAGGAATGGGGCCCACCGCCATTCTGAATTTATCCATAGAAAATCTGGAATATGAGCTGATCAATCTCATCCAAAAACTTACCCAAAAAAAGAAAAAGGCAGTTGCCATGATTACCAATCATGGAGAACTACAAGGGGATGAGGGCTACGGAATTGTAGAGGCATTGTCCGGTAACTATGATGTTTATAAAGTCCCCTTGCAACAAGCAAAAAAAGTGGAGGATTTAATGAGCTTTGATGTCATAATTATTGCGGGACCAAAAGCCACTTTCAGCCAAAGAGAGGTGTTTTTGCTGGATCAATACCTTATGCGCGGTGGAAAACTATTGTTTTCACTGGATCAACTAGCTGTGGATATTAATGAAGCAGGGGAAGAAGGGACAGTGGCCTTACCTTTTGATTCTGGTTTGGACCGATTGCTTTTCCGGTATGGAATCCGGATCAATAATGATTTTGTCCAGGATATGAATTTTGGGTATTACCCCGTTGTGGCTGGAGATTTTGGCAATCAACCTCAGGTGAAGCCCATGCCCTGGCCTTTTTATGTAGTGGCCAATCATATGGGGGACCATGTAATAACCAAAGGACTTGACCAAATAAAATTTGAATTTGTAAGTTCCCTTGATACCGTAAAAGCAGATGGGGTAAAGAAAACTCCCCTGGTATTTTCGGGCAGTTATAGCAGGGTATTGTCATCACCGGTACAAGTAGCCTTTCAAGATATGGCTGAAGGCCCTGATATTGATTTGTTTAACCAAAATAATCTCCCCTTGGTATATTTGTTAGAAGGGGATTTCACCTCCCTTTTTAAAAATAGGTTTAAGCCTAAAGAGTTTGAAGGAACTCAGGCCTTTGAAAATTCCCAAGGGAAGGGAGCTGTTTTGGTAATTGGAGATGGGGATTGGATACAAAGTGAAAGGGATAGGTCCACTGGGGAGCCTCTTCCACTTGGAAAGGACCTTTTTTCAAAATCCACTTACGCCAATAAGAACTTTTTACAAAATGCGGTAAAGTATTTGGTTGACCCGGAAGGGATTATGGTGACCAGAGGAAAAGAGCTGAAAATTCGGCCTTTGGATCAACAAAAAATAGAACGTCAAAAATCAACCTGGCAACTAATTAATATTTTTGTCCCTATTGCCCTTGTTTGGGCGGTTGGGGTCTTCAAGGTTTATGGTAGGAGGCTGAAATATTCGAAGAAAATGAGGGATTGAATTTAACCGAAAAAACATTCTGGGATTTTTTCCAGAGAAATTTAAAAGGCATGGCCTCTTTTATAATTTTATTTATAAATTTACCCTGTTGAAATCTAATTGGAATCATAAGCTTTGGTCAGTCAAACCGTGGACAAGGTAGGTTGGTTGTTTAGTTCTCCCAAACCGGCAGTTTAACATCCACGGCTTTTGATCTATAAAATCTAAATCATATTCACATGAAATTTATTGTTTCTTCTTCTGCTTTATTGAAGCAGCTTTCAGGAATCAATGGGGTGGTGACCACCAATCCGGTTGTGCCTATATTAGAAAACTTTCTTTTTGAAATTAAAGAGGGAAAATTGACCATTACGGCATCCGACCTTCAGACCTCCATGATGACGGAAATTGATGTGGAAGCCAAGGAAGATGGAAATATTGCAGTCCCTGCCAGGATTTTGATTGATACTTTGAAAAATCTTCCAGAACAACCGGTGACTTTCAGTATCGATCACGATACTTATAGTGTGGAAATTAGTTCGGATAATGGTCGCTATAAATTGGCCGGGGAGAATGCTACAGATTTCCCGAAAATCCCCACAGTGTCGGAGGCAACGGCAGTGGAAATGTCAACAGAGGTGTTGAGCAGTGCCATCAACAATACGATTTTTGCCACCTCTAATGACGAGCTACGTCCTGCAATGACCGGTGTTTATGTCAATTTGAGCGATACAAACACTACTTTTGTGGCAACAGATGGTCATAGGTTGATCCGATATAGAAGAGTGGACATTGCCTCTCAGGATGCAAGCAATATTATAATTCCAAGAAAAGCATTGAACTTGTTGAAAAGCACCCTTCCGGCTGAAAATGTTCCTGTAACTTTGGAATTCAATAACTCCAATGCTTATTTCAAATTTGGAAATATCCAGATGATTTGCCGCTTGATCGATGAGCGGTTCCCGGATTATGAAAATGTAATCCCTGTGGATAATAATAATGATATGACCATTGACAGGGTAGAGTTTTTGAGCTCGCTGAAAAGGATTGCTATCTATGCCAATAAAACCACTCATCAGGTTAGGTTGAAATTAACAGGAAGTGAACTTCAGATTTCAGCAGAGGATCTTGACTTCTCCAATGAGGCCAATGAAAGGTTGTCTTGTGAACATGAGGGTGAAGATATTGAAATTGGATTCAATGCTAAGTTCCTGGTTGAAATGCTTAATAATATTTCTGCCAAAGAAGTGACCCTGAAATTCAGTGCTCCGAACCGAGCGGGACTTATTGTTCCTAATGATACTGGAGACAATGAAGATATTCTCATGTTGGTGATGCCGGTGATGTTGAACAACTATGTATAAGGAAGGTTATTAATGGTCTTCTGGAAAAAACCTGGTAATTACTCTAAATGCCAGGTTTTTTTATATTCTTTCTTTTTCTCCCTTTCCATTTATTTTATACTCCATGCCATCTTCAATCAATAAACCTTTTGTTTGAGGGGAATTTTTTCCCATACCATGCGGAACATTAATTCTAATAATTTTATTTCTATAATCTTTTGAGATGTCGTCCACAAAAATATGCCCGATTACTATTTTTTTTACCTTTAATAAGTTTAAGATATGATCTATTTCCTTTTGGGAGGCTTTTTTGTAATTTTTATAACCCATTATGAATCCCCTGTAATTCAGTGGGCCTTTAGGTCCGAGGACTAATTTGACAGTTGGGTTTTTTAAGGCCTCCAGTGATTTTTTGGGAAGATCAAGGTTTTCTTGGGTATATTGGTTGATTTCTTCCAAAGGTAATTGTAAGGAGGCCAATTCGGGGCTAATACCGCCGTGGACAAACAGGTAGTCACCAATTATTTCTATTGCATTTTTACTCCTTAACCAGTTTCCAAGTTCAGATGCTTTTGAAAAAACATACTTGCTTGCTTTGTCCCAATCCCTGACTTGGCTGATTTCCTGAGCAACCCTCAAATATCTATCCGATAAATTAATAGGCGTACCTTGCAATTTAATGGCCTCTTGATTGCCTAATATAAAATGCACCTTCCCATTTTCTTTCCGGGCTTTTTCTTCCAGTAAATAAATTAGCCAAAGAGTTTGTGTGACATTTTTGCCCCTATTGACAAAGTCTCCCAATAAGATCAAATGGCCTTCTCCTAAAGTCCAGTTGTAGGAGGTGTCCATAATCTTATTGTTAACCAAAAAGCCATAAAATGCATCAAAATTTCCCTCAATATCCGAGATGGCCACCAACTTTCTTGGGGATTCGTACCTGCAGGCTTCTTTTGGATAATGGTCTTTTAGCCCGACTACAAAGAAGTCATTGTCAGAGTTGTCCACCTCCACTAAAATTGAATCTCTGTCGGCAATGATTTGAGCAACCAAGCCATTTTGAAGGTTTACTTTATAAAGTTGATCATCAATTATATAAGGACCGTCAATGCCGTCCAAGTCCAATGAAA
The DNA here is from genome assembly GCF_030409905.1 of Echinicola jeungdonensis. Classification (NCBI taxonomy): domain Bacteria; kingdom Pseudomonadati; phylum Bacteroidota; class Cytophagia; order Cytophagales; family Cyclobacteriaceae; genus Echinicola; species Echinicola jeungdonensis. The sequence continues at coordinate 800,927 of NZ_JAUFQT010000001.1, read as the reverse complement.
TCCTTTTATTGATGATAATTTCAAAAGGGTTGTCTTCACTAATATGGCTGATACCAATCCATTTAAACCTTTGAATGCCCTTTTTATTGTCCTTGTAGTCAATATCAATGAATAAACATGCCAAAAAAATGACCAATGCCATAAAAAAAAATAAACCCATATTTTTAAAAGTTCCCGGCATACCCTTGGAATTTTGAGAGTGGGCAATTGAAAATTTATTGAATTCAATTTCGAAATAAAATCCCGGTAATTGTAATGAGTTGGCTGATTAGTTTGTGGTTTGAATTAATAAGTAAATAAATGTATTCGATTTTAAAATGAAATTAATTTTCCTGTAAAAAATATTATGATTCCAAATCACAATAATAGCCTCCTTTAGGCTAATGGTCCTGAACCATTTATTATCAAATAAAAAGTTGTTTTTGGGCGTTAAAGTTTATTTGACCTGAATATCTGAAAACCAGATTTTCATTTCTCCTGCTTCATTTTTGTGTTCTGTTGCTAATTTAATGCCTCCATATTGTTTTACGCCTTCCCAAGTATAAGCCCTACCTTTTGATCCATTTCCTTTTCGGTAAACCCATTCCATAATCATGTTATTATCATCAATAAACAAATCATATGCATCTCCAGGGGTATATCCTTTGTCCTGGGGGTATATAATGGTTAACCGGGTACAAGGCTGACCTGATATTGGTGCATTGGACTTTTTTTCTACTTCATATTCATATCCCCTATCCCAGGCCAATTGAAAAGGAAACATAAGCCAATATTTGTCATTGATAAAACTGTGATCCATTTTTTCGAGTCCTTCATTTACCTCAGTCAGGGAATATTGCATACTGGTGTCCTGACCCGTATAATGAACAACTCTTTCCGGGATATTCCAAGTCCAAGTCCTTGCAATTTGCCGGGCACTATCTATTTGGACATTCCAGGTATAATGTATGGATTTGATGTTTTTAAAATTTTCATAGCCATAGGCTTTGGCTACCTCCATGGGGAGGGTGAGCTGCTCTTGTTTTTCTTTGGGGCCAGAACAAGCTGTCCAACACCAAAATATTAAAATGAAGATCCATGAATTTTTCATAGCACTTGAGAAAGTTTTGGTTAATAAAAAATCAATATAAATCTGATTTAATTTAATCTTATTCTGTCAGTAATGAAAGGGGATTTGATTTTTAAAGTGTTGATTAACAAATAGTTTTGGGGATAGGGGGTGAAGAGGGTTAACTTATAAATAGGTGGTAATTAATTGTAATATTATAAAATTAATGTTTAAGTAATATGTAAATAATTGTAATACAAAGGGTTGAACGAATTTTATTTATTGGGGGCTGAACTGTTTTTGATTTGATATTAATTAATTGTTATCTTATGTAACACCAAGTTAATATTAAAGTGTTGAAAAGGTTTTTGTTCATATTGTCCTTGTTGGTGTTGATAGTTTCTCCGGGAAGAAGCCAAAGTGGGGGCGGATTGGTCAATTATTCTCCTTATGAAAATGAATCTGAAAAGGCCATTTTTAATCAATCATCAGAGAATCCTTTTTTGTTATTGCAAGCGGTTCATGCTAAAAAAAACACTTCCTTGAAAGGGTATAATAAGTTGGTGGAAAAGTTGGACAAGAGGGCCAAGAATAAGGACCATACCAAATGGTTTTTGGGGGAGGTTTTTTACCAAACCCATAAAGTTTTGCTCAAGGAATATAAAAAACACAGCGTTTTTAATGATTTGTTAAATCAAGGACTTTACGACTGTGTAAGTGGTTCTGCGATTTATGCCTTGATGCTTGAAAGGTATGCCTTTGATTATAAAATTATTGAGACCGACTTCCATGTTTTTGTGTTGGTAAATGAAAATGGGGAGAATTTTATTTTTGAAAGTACCGAACCCCGATCTGGGTTTATCCATGATCCTGGAAGAGTAAAAGAATATTTGAGGGCATTTCTCCCTTCTAATTCTCAGTCAAATAATGATAGAAACCCAAGCTTAGGAAGTTTGGCCCAACAGCCAGGGGAGGCCAAAACGATATTTAAAGCAATATCTTTAACTGAATTGGCAGGGTTGCAATATTATAATGATGCCATCTTACATTTTAATGAAAATGCCCTGAAAACCTCCCTAAACCAATTGGCAAAAGCTCAAAAAATTTATCCCTCTGATAGGGTAGTTGCGCTTAGGGAATTGCTGGAACAAATGGACCATGAAAATCAGGAATTAGCAAGTAGATGATTTTTTTGTTGTGATCAAAAAAGGCCGGGAGTAGTAATTCCTCACCGGCTTTTTTATTCAATATCATTTTTTGTCAATTGGTTTTCCGGGGTTTTTATGGATTGCCTCCATCAAATTTGTCCAACCGGCAGAAAAGCGAATCTACAGGTATAAAAATTAATTTTTCCCCAAATTGGCATCGATGCTCAATTTTCCCGGGCCAGCCAAGAAAGAGCCTATAGCCAATACCATGACAGCAAAAGGAAATTCTATTCCATCAGGGTTGAAGAAACCTGAATGCACAATTAAAATGGCCACAAGCATATTGATAGCCAAGGCTCCTGCCCAAACTCTAGTTAAAAAACCTAAGATCAGAAATATTCCACCAAGAAATTCGACAAAACATGAGATATAAGCCAAAAATACAGGGATGCCTAATTCGCCATTCATCCAGCCCACGGTTCCTTCCAGTCCAAATCCTCCATACCAGCCTAAGACTTTTTGGGCTCCATGGGCAAAAAAGATAACCCCTAAAGCTAACCTAAAAATTAAAGCTAGGGTTGACAGATTGAGTAAAATGGATTGATTAAATATTAATTTTTTCATGGTTTAATGGTTTTTGTTTAGAAAATGGAAAATATTGATAGATGTGCAAAAGCTTTATTTCATAATAAGTTGGGAACTTTCCAGAGTTTCTTAAGTAAAATCCGTAATTAACTTTGGTAAAAGTTAGTTCTGCTTATTAATGTAATCAATTTTTTCGTATTTTCCGGGTTTTGTTAGGGTAATTCAAGTTTATTCAAGGAAAGTTGGATAAAAGGGGAGGGGTATAAAAAAAATCCCTTGAAAGTTATTCATTCAAGGGATTTTAGTAAGGGGAATTTTTTTTAATTAATCTAGGCGGACAATATCAGCGCCCAGGGCATTTAGCCTTTGGTCAATATATTGATAACCTCGGTCAATTTGCTCCACATTATCAATTATTGAAGAACCTTTTGCAGATAAAGCCGCGATAAGCAGGGAAACTCCAGCTCTGATATCTGGGGATGTCATCCTGATACCTTTCAGGGGGTATTTTCTGTCCAGACCAATCACTGTTGCACGGTGAGGGTCACAAAGGATGATTTGAGCTCCCATGTCGATCAATTTATCTACAAAGAACAAGCGGCTTTCGAACATCTTTTGGTGGACCAGGACAGTACCTTTTGCCTGAATGGCAGTTACCAAAACAATACTTAAAAGGTCAGGAGTAAAGCCAGGCCAAATGGCATCCGCTACGGTGAGGATGGATCCATCGATGAAAGTTTCAATTTCATAATGCTTTTGGGAAGGGATAAATATATCATCACCTCTAATCTCCAGTTTTATTCCTAGCCTTTTGAAGGTTTCCGGAATCAAGCCTAAGCGGTCAACCTTGGCATTTTTAATGGTGATTTCGGATTGGGTCATAGCAGCCAGACCAATGAAGGATCCGATTTCAATCATGTCGGGAAGCAGGGTGTGCTCTGTGCCTTTGAGTTCTTTAACCCCTTCAATGTGGAGTAAATTGGAGCCTACGCCGTTGATTTTAGCGCCCATCCTGTTCAGCATTTCACACAATTGCTGGATATAGGGTTCGCAGGCGGCATTGTAAATGGTAGTTTTTCCCTGGGCCATGGAGGCAGCCATAATAATATTGGCAGTACCGGTTACAGAAGCTTCCTCAAGGAGCATATAGGTTCCCTTGAGTTGATGCCCATCGATATTATATATTTCCTGTTGATGGTCATAGTGGAATTTAGCACCTAGTTTTTGGAAACCTACAAAGTGGGTGTCCAACCTTCTTCGTCCGATTTTATCCCCTCCTGGTTTGGAAATTTTTCCCTGACCAAACCTGGCCAGCAATGGGCCAAGCAACATGACCGACCCCCTGAGTGTCGAGGCCTTTTTTAAGAATTTTTCGGAATCCAAATAGGATAGGTCTACTTTGGAGGCATTAAAAGAAAAGCTTTCCGGACCTATCTTGTCAGTTTGTACCCCCATATCAGCAAGCAGCTCGATGAGCTTATTGACATCCCTGATATTGGGGATTTTGTGGATTGTTACAGTTTCACTTGTTAAAAGTACGGCGCAAAGAATTTGAAGGGCCTCATTTTTGGCCCCTTGAGGGGTGATTTCGCCTTTTAGTTTTAATCCCCCAGTTACTCGGAATGAAGACATTTAGTTTCTGCGTTTTTTGTAGTTGCCCCCGTTATTTCTTCTTTTGCTTCTTCTGCCGGAATTGTTTTGGTCACTATCCTGGGAACCATTTTTAAAATCCCTGCGCATATTGGTTTCAAAAAGTGCATTTTCTTTTACCTTTTCCAGGTCAATGTGCAGTTTCCCCTTGCTTAGGGTTTTAATGTCATCTATGATGATTCCATCGTCAAAATTTTCCCTGTTCCATGTGGAGTGGAAACTTCTCATCAATTGACCAATGTAGATAATAGCAGCTTCCTGTTCCTCGTCATTTTCGATTTCAATAGCCCTTTCGATCAGCTTTTCGATATTCCTGCCGTAATGTTTGAATTTAACCTCTCCTTCCGGGTAACCTACAGGTTGGGGTTTTTTACCTAGCAATTCTTTTTCAGGCATAGGAAAGGGAGCATTTACATCCAGCTGAAAATCTGACATGATGTACAGGTCGTCCCAAAGTTTTTGGTCGTTTTCAGCCTTTAGATGAGGGTTAAGCTGCTTCATCAGCTCCACAAGGGTAAATGCGTATTCTGTACGTTTGGTCTTATCAGGAACGGTAGTGATGTAGGTCACTAGTTTCTGAATGTTTTTGCCGTATTCTTTCAAGATCAATGATTGTTTATGCTTATCGTTATCTATCATACTTTGCTCCTTTTTGGTTATAAGTTACAAAAAATATGTCACTCTTAGGGAGCAAGATTGTTGGAATCCAGATACTTGGGTTTGGCTCAACAAGGAGCGATTTTTTTTGATTCCTTCAATGGGTTTTTATTCAACAATACGAAGCTTTGCAAAGCTAAGTAATAAAGTCTTATCTCCAAAATCCTTAAATCCTATGGTGGCTTTTTTATTGCTCCCTTCTATTTCCACTTTCAGCACTTTTCCATATCCGAATTTAGGGTGTTCAACCTGCATACCTTCTGCCAGGTTATTGGTGTTGGAAGGTTTGAAGTCAGGGCTTGGGGTATGGATTTTAGCAGTTTTTGCCCGAGTCGCAGGTCTCTTTAAGCCGATAAATCCGGTTTTACCTTCTCTACCATTGGTTTGGTCCCGGAAGGTACTCGCCAACTGGGATCCTTTTCTTTTATTTACCCTTATGCAACTTGGGTCCACTTCTTCCAAAAAGCGGCTGGGTTCACAATTAAGTAAACGTCCAAAACGGTAACGGGTAAGGGCATAGCTTAAGTATAATTTTTCCATGGCCCGGGTGGTTGCCACATAGAAAAGACGCCGTTCCTCTTCCAGGTCTTCCCTGCTTTGCATCATCATTTGGGAAGGGAAAAGATCTTCTTCCATTCCCACAACAAATACTTGTTTGAATTCCAAACCTTTTGAAGAGTGGATGGTCATTAAGGTTACGGCATCTGTGTCATCCTTATCCCTGTCATTGTCCGTGAGGAGGGCGATTTCCTGAAGAAATGCGCCAAGGCTTTTGTCTTCATTTTCCGTGTTGTCCACAAATTCTTTGATGGCATTGAGCAGTTCCTGGACATTTTCATACCGGTTGAGCCCTTCAATGGTTTTGTCCTCATAAAGTTCTCGAAGCAAACCGGATTGTTTGGCAATGGTGGAGGCAGCTTCGTAACCATCCTTCCTCTCGGTTTCCATCTGGAAACTTTTGATCATGGTGGTAAAATCACTTATCGAGTTTGCTGCCCTTCCGGAAAGGAAGCTGGAGGCATTATTGAGAACTTCCCAAAGCGGGATATCGTGCTCGTAGGCGGCTACCAGGATCTTTTCTACACTGCTCGCTCCTACCCCTCTTTTTGGGTAATTGATAATACGTTTGAAAGCTTCCTCATCATCCTGGTTGACTACAAATCGCATGTAGGACATCAAATCCTTTATTTCCTTTCTTTGGTAGAAGGAAAGGCCTCCCACGATTTTATAAGTGATGTTCATCTTCCGTAAGGCTTCCTCTATGGCCCTGGATTGGGAATTGGTCCTATAAAGGACTGCAAAATCACTGTTGTTAAGCTTTTTGTTATTTCTTTCTTCAAAAATGGCTGAGGCTACCATTCTCCCTTCTTCATTATCGGAAGTAGACTTAATTAATTCAACCAAGTCTCCGTGGTCATTATGTGTCCAAACGATTTTTTTAAGCTGGGCTTTATTTTTTTCGATAATTGAATTAGCTGCCTCTACAATGGTTTTGGTGGAGCGGTAGTTTTGTTCCAGTTTTACTACAAACAGGTCCGGATAATCTTTTTCAAAATTGAGGATGTTTTGAATGTCGGCTCCACGGAAGGCGTATATACTCTGGGCATCATCCCCCACCACGCAAATGTTTTGGTGGACAGCTGCCAGTTTTTTGGTAATCAGGTATTGGGAAAGATTGGTGTCCTGAAACTCATCCACCAAAACATACCTGAACTTTTGTTGATATTTGTTCAAAACATCCACATGATCCCGGAATAGGACATTGGTATTGAAAAGCAAATCATCAAAGTCCATGGCCGAAGACTTAAAAAGTCTTTTTTGGTATGCCCGGTATATTTCCCCCATTTTGGGTTTAAGGGCAGCTTCATCATCGGCTTTGATATAAGGATCATTGATGTAATTTTCCCATGAAATCAACCTGTTTTTTGCACCGGATATTCTAGATAACACCGTGTTGGGCTTATAGATTTTGTCATCCAGCCTCATTTCCTTGACAATTGTTTTGATCAGGGATTTGCTGTCATCGGTATCGTAAATGGTGAAATTGGAGGGATAGCCCAGCTTTTCTGATTCCACCCTTAAGATTTTTGCAAAAACAGAATGGAAGGTTCCCATCCAGGTATTTCTTGCTTCCAGGCCAATCAACTGCTCTATCCTGCCCCTCATTTCATTGGCTGCCTTATTGGTGAAAGTCAGTGATAATATTTGAAAGGGGTCTACTTTTTTTGCATGGATCAGATGGGCAATTCGATAGGTCAAAACCCTGGTTTTTCCTGATCCAGCACCCGCGATGATCATTAGCGGACCTTCTGTATGCTCTACTGCTTCCCTTTGAGGTGGGTTTAAACCTTTAAGATAATCCATTATAACCTCCTAACTACATTAACCTCCATTGAACCCGTAATAAGGCATAAGAGTTTCTATTGTGGCTCGAAACTGATTTTAATTCAACCACTTCGTTGGTGTTTTGACTTCCCTTTCCGCAGTTGCAGATGTTTCGGTCTCCAAAAAACTTGGTTTTTTTCACTTTCAACCCTCTATTAGAAACCCTAAGGCGAAATCCGGGTTGAACCCTCAAAGTTAAATTGAAAAACCCGAAGATATTAATAATCAGGGACTATTTTTCCACCTGTTGTGGGACCAGAGGTAAAGCGGGGGCTCCTCTTTGATATTTTGTTCGACCAACTGAATGAACCGGTCAGTAATTGAATGGTCTTTTTCTGAGAATGGGGGTTGGCCTAGGGGGTAAAGTGTATATTCATAATAACCTCTTTTGGGCTTGTGGACCTTGGAAAAGAACAGTGAAAGGCCAAATCTTTTTGCCAGCTTTTCCGGACCTTCAAAAAAGGAAGTCTTCTTGTTCATAAAAGGGGTCCAGTATCGCGTTTCCTGACGGCTGGGTCTTTGGTCCGCTGCTAACCCAATGAGTCTTGGAGTTTTTCTGTGTTTAAGGAAATGTCTTTGGAAATTTGCCCTTTCGACCAGGTAGCCACCAAAGCGTTTTCGAATTATTCGCATTAGTTTTTCAAAAAAGGGATTGTTCACCTTGAGGTAAACCGTCTCCACCCGGGGATCTACCGCCACTTTAAAAGCCAGAGGTAAGGCCTCCCAGTTGAAAAAATGTGCAGATAAACCCAATACGATTTCCCCATTATTCAATTTTTTAATTGTTTCTTCTCCATTTTTGATGACGAACCTTTTTTGATTTTTTCCTCCTTTAGGGTGAGGAGCTTTATGGTCTCGGCAAAGGAGTCGGTAAAATTCCTATAAAATTGTTTTTTATTTTTTTTCTTTCCTTGGGAGTTTTCTCCGGAAAGGCTTGGATTAAGTTTCTTTCAATCACTCCTTTACGATATCCAACCAAGTAATAGGCAAAGAAATAAAGGAGGTCCGAAAGAAGGTATAAGCACCAAAAAGGCAGGTAGGAAATGAGCCGAAATGCGAACATTAATAAATGGGTTACGTTATTATCGTCCTGTTAAACTAAAGGAAAGAAGTGGCTTTGGTGTTTCAAAATAAATGAAATCAGGTGACTTTCTTTCAAAAAATTAGTGATAAATTAAGTCAATGATTATTTTTGAAACTTATGTCTGAGGTACAAAAGAAAAAATATACCGATCCAGAGAAAAACAGCATATTTGATAATGAGTTTATGCCTCATATAGACTCAATGTACAATTTTGCCTTCAGGCTGACTTTTGATGAGGATGATGCCAAGGACTTGGTTCAGGATACTTATCTAAAAGCCTATCGTTTTATCAACTCCTTCGAGCAGGGAACCAATGCCAAAGCCTGGCTTTTCAGGATCCTTAAAAACAGTTTCATCAATGAATACCGAAAGAAGAGCAAGCAGCCTTCTAAAGTTGATTATCAAGAAGTTGAAACTTATTACAACTCAGAAAATGTTGACTACAATATCACCTCGGATTTGAGGGTGGATGCAGTCAAAGATATGTTGGGAGATGAGATCTCCAATGCCCTGAATAGTTTGGCTGTGGATTTTAGAACGGTAATCATTCTTTGTGATCTGGAAGGCTTCACTTATGAAGAAATGGCAAAGATCCTGGATATCCCCATCGGGACGGTTCGTTCAAGATTGCACCGGGCACGGAACTTATTAAAAGATAAGCTGCGTTCCTATGCTAAGAATATGGGGTATGATACTGAGGAAGAGTAAAATTATCTTGGAAAGTGAACAAAAAAATTATGGATAAAAATACTGATTCATCCGGAGAAAGAAAGCTCAAGTGTGGAGATGTTAGCAAATGTTTCCAACTGTTGGAAAGTATTTTGGACGGAGAGGATAGGGAAAGCTCAAAAGAAATTTTGAAGGAAAAGCTTTCCAAGTGCCAACCCTGTTTTGAACACTATCATTTGGAACAGGCCATAAGGGAAGTACTAAAAAATAAATGTACCAAGCAATCTGTCCCGAATGAACTGGCTGCCAGTATCCGTCAGAAAATAGAAGATATCAAATAAGCAAAAAAATCACTATGCCCGAAGGAAAAGCTTTTATCTTTTCGGCGCCGTCCGGTTCCGGTAAAACCACTATCGTCAAACATCTTTTAAACACCCGCTCTGACCTTGGATTTTCTATTTCTGCTTGTACCAGAGATAAAAGAGGTCGAGAGGAGGAAAATGGAAAAGATTATTATTTTTTGACCCCTGAGGATTTCAAAAGAAAGATCGATGAAGATGCCTTTGTAGAATGGGAAGAAGTTTATGAGGGTAACTTTTATGGTACCCTTAAATCCGAAATCCAAAGAATTTGGGACAGTGGAAAGCATGTGATATTTGATGTTGATGTGAAAGGAGGCTTAAACCTGAAAAATTATTTTGGAGATAAAGCGCTGGCAGTTTTTGTGAAAGTCCCCTCCATTAATACCCTTTCTGAGCGATTGAAGGATAGGGGGACTGAATCCGAGCAAAGCCTCTCCCGCAGGCTTTACAAGGCAAAATTTGAAATGTCTTTTGAAAATAAATTTGATGTTACCCTGGTCAATGACAATATGGAAAAATCATTTGAGCAGGCTGGCAAATTGGTCAATGACTTTATTACAAAATAAAGAAAATTGAAAGTAGGTCTTTTTTTGGTTCATTTAATCCTATCCACATGGGGCACCTGGTCATTGCAAATATCATGCAGGACAGGACAGATTTGGATGAGGTTTGGTTTATCGTTTCTCCCCAAAATCCCTTTAAAAAAAGGAAATCCCTCCTTCATGAGTTCGACCGGTTGAAAATGGTGGAATTGGCTATTGAGGATCATTTTCAATTCAGGGCTATGGATATTGAGTTTCATATGCCTAAGCCCAGTTATACCGTAGATACATTAACCTACTTAACTGACAAATATCCCCAACATGAATTCAAGTTGATTATAGGGGGGGATAATCTGACCCATTTCCATAAGTGGAAAAATTGCGATCAAATTCTGGAGAATTATGGCCTATATGTTTACCCAAGGCCAGGGGAATCAAAAAAAATAGAACATGAAAATGTCTGCTATGTAGATGCCCCGTTAATCGATATATCTGCGACATTTATCCGGAATTCTATCCAAAATGGTTATTCAGTTAAATACCTGCTCCCCTCACTAGTGGAAGATTATATCAAGGGAAAAAAGTTTTATGCTTATTAATGAGGGTGAAGTTTACTCCGATTTTTTTAAGTGAAATAACCTACCAATATCTTAAAATTTCATCCAATTAGATTTTTTTAAATTAAACCCTTAAGGAAAAAACAGGTTGGATATTTTGAATTTGAAAAAAATGAAATTATATTACGCCTAGTAAGGTTTAAATAAATGGAAAAGAATTGACAGCTCATGGCTGTCCGTTCTTTGTTTCTGTAGCTTCTTAGGAAGCTTTTTTTATGCCTAATATTTTTCTCTTAATAAACATGAAACCCTCGAAAGAATCTTTAAGTACGATGGGGAATGATTTTTTATCCGAATAGGAATTTCCTTTTTAATAGGGGTTTCTCCTATTTAACTTACCCTCCTTTATCCATTCTTGTCAGTAAAGAAGAAGAAAACTTAAGTTTTGTTAAAATGAAAGGGGCTTGTCATCTCCGGTTTTAATGGACTTTAGTATGGCTTTAAGCATTATTAGGTCTGGACCCGACTGAGTTGGGTAAAAAAAAATCCGGATCAGCAGACCCGGATTTAGCAATAACTTAAACAGTCATGATATCAACTTCTTTTTTGCTGTATAGGTCATCTATTTTACTGGAATATTTATCGGTCAATTTTTGAACAACCTCCTCAGCCCTTTTGATTTCGTCTTCAGAAACACCTTCTTTTTGTAGTTTTTTCAAGGAATCATTGGTGTCTTTTCTGACATTCCTTATACTGATTTTGCCATTTTCACATTCCATTTTTGCTTGTTTGACCAGGCTTTTTCTTCTTTCTTCGGTTAATGGGGGAATGGTCAATATCACAATCTCGCCATTGTTTTGTGGAGCAAGACCCAAATCAGAATTGATGATGGCTTTTTCGATTTCACCGATCAAGTTTTTTTCCCAGGGTTTGATGGCCAAGGTTCTCGCATCAGGGGTGTTTATAGAAGCGACCTGTTGTATAGGGGTAGGAGCACCGTAATAGTTTACCATGATTCCATCCAATATATTTGGCATGGCTTTGCCTGCCCTGATCTTTAATAACTCACTGGCCGTGTGGTCCACGGATTTTTGCATGAGTTCTTTGGCTTCATCGAGTTCTAGCTGTATCTCTTCCATTTTTGTCTGTAATATTGCTTAATTTGAAGTTATTAATGTTCCGACATCCTCTCCTAAGATAAGGTTTTGTAAGTTTCCTATTTTGTTCATATCGAACACAATAATAGGAAGGTTGTTTTCCTGGCAAAGGGTAAAGGCAGTCATGTCCATTACGTTAAGGTTCTTTTCATATACTTCCTGGAAGGAAATATTGGTGTATCTTTCTGCCGATTGGTCTTTTTCTGGGTCAGCGGTATAAACTCCGTCAACACGGGTTCCTTTAAGAACGACTTCAGCCTCGGTTTCAATAGCCCTAAGGCTAGCGGTGGAATCTGTGGTAAAATAAGGATTTCCGATCCCTGCCCCAAAAATGACAATTCTGCCTTTTTCCAAGTGTCTGATTGCCCTTCTTCTAATAAATGGTTCACATACACTTTCTATTTTGATCCCAGACATCAGCCGGGTGTACATTCCATTTTGTTCCAAAGAGCTTTGAAGGGCCATTGCATTGATCAAGGTGGCGAGCATGCCCATGTAATCTCCCTGGACCCGATCGATTCCCACTTTTTCTCCTTGAACTCCCCTAAAAATATTTCCTCCCCCAATAACTATGGCAATTTCTACGCCCAAGTCCTTTACTTTCTTGATTTCCTGGGTGTATTGCTTGAGCTTTTCGGAGTCAATACCATAGCCATTTGGCCCCATTAATGCTTCCCCACTAAGTTTTAGCAGAATTCTTTTATACTTCATAATTTGATGATCGGTTTCCAGCGTGCCTCTATTGTTATTTTTCTTGATATGATAAACTCGACAAATATAAATTCTTGTATTCAGAAAAATAAATTTCAAAATCTAAAATTGAATCAATACCTTGTTTTTTTCTACACTGTCTCCATTCTTTACCATAATCTTTTTTACCTCCCCGTCCCCTGGGGATTTGATGATGTTTTCCATTTTCATGGCTTCCAGGATAAGTAAAGGATCACCTTTCTTAACCTTGTCACCTTCTTTGACCCTGATTTCAAAAATTAAACCTGGCATGGGGGCAATTATGTTTTTTACTTGAGGGCCTGTTTTATTGTTCATTCCAAGGCGTTCCAACAATAGGTCAAATCTATCTTTTACATGAAGTTCGGTTACCTTGCCATTGAGTTTAATGGTGAATTTTTTTGCAGTTTCATCTACCTTAAGGAGTTCGACATTATAGGATTTGTGCTTGTATATGAGATGGTATTTGCTATTACCGATCGACTGGAGGTCCCAGTTAATGGGTTGGCCTTCAACCTTAAAAAAATCTTTATCTTTCTCGACCCTAAAGGCTTTTCGCTGTATGGAAACTGAATACATTTGAGTAATTTTAGCATTAATATAGAAAATTTATTTGGAAGAGACTTTTATGAAAATCAATTTCCCTAGCTTATCCTTATTGCCCATTATTTTAGTGCTTGCCTGTACCACGCAAAAAAAGTTGCTGGAACCAAACCCAGAGCTTGTTAAAAAACAATCTCAAATAGCAGTTCCTGTCCCCATTCCAATAGGGCCAACCTTAATGGAAAAAAAAGAGGCTGCCATAGCCAAATATAAAGGGAGCCATGAAAGAAAATTTGATTTATTACACACTTCCTTGGAATTGAAACTGGATCATTCAAAACAATTGGTCCATGGAAAAGCCCAGCTAAAGCTAAAACCTTATTTTTATCCCCAGGATATATTGGAACTGGATGCCCAAGATTTTGAAATCCACCAATTGGCTTTGGTGGAAGCAGGGGAAAAGAAAGCATTAGCCAGTAGGTATAATGGACAAAAAATTAGTGTCTACCTTCCCCAAACTTATCAGGAGCAAGATACTTTGGAACTTTTCATTAAATATACCGCAAATCCGGAGGCAGTGGCCGAAGGTGAAAATAAATTATTTGCAGACACTAAAGGGCTGTATTTTATTAATCCTCTCGAAAAAGGTGGAAAACCTGTTCAAGTGTGGACTCAGGGAGAGACTGTGCACAATTCCAAGTGGTTTCCTACCATTGATGCCCCTAATGAAAGGGCAACTCATGATTTAAAGATAACTGTTCAAGACCGCTTTTCTACCATTAGTAATGGGACGTTGGTCAAACAAGAAAAAAATTCAGATGGTACAAGGACAGATCATTGGGAAATGAACCTTCCCCACGCCCCATATTTGGTAGCTTTTGCTCTAGGGGAATTTACGAAACTGGATGATCAGTGGAGAGGGGTTCCATTGCATTATTATGTGGAGGAAGCTTATAAGGAAGGTGCTTCAAGGGTATTTGCGCATACACCAGAAATGATGACGTTTTTTTCTGAAAAGTTAGGAGTCCCATTCCCCTGGCCCAAATATGACCAGGTGGTAGTTAGGGATTTTGTGGCAGGAGCTATGGAAAACACTACCGTTTCGATTTTTATGGAAGGACTTAACCTTGACAAAAGAGCTGCAATTGATAGTGAATGGGATGGAATCATAGCCCATGAATTGTTTCATCAATGGTTTGGTAATTATGTGACGACAGAATCTTGGGCCCATTTGCCGCTTAATGAAGCATTTGCCAACTACAGCGAATATCTATGGTATGAATATAAAGAGGGAAGGGCTGCGGCCGACCTGCATCATATTGGAGAAATGGAAAGTTATTTTGAGGAAGCAAAGGAAAAACAAGTGGACCTGATTCGGTATGATTATAAGGACGGGGAGGACATGTTTGATAATCACTCTTATGCCAAGGGGGGCAGAGTATTGCATATGCTCAGAAAATATTTGGGCGATGAAGCTTTTTTGGGGGGCTTCATCACTATTTAGAAAAGAATAAAATGAGCAGCGTGGAAATTCACGATCTGAGATTGGCCATGGAAGAGGTTACAGGAAAAGATCTGAATTGGTTTTTTAACCAGTGGTTTTTGGCCTCGGGCCACCCTATATTAGAAATTGAATTTGATCAGAGTGTTCCTGAAAATATACTATTGACGGTCAGACAATCGCAAAACCTTGAAACCACTCCTTTATACCAGCTTCCTTTTAAGGTAAGCTGGTATGTGGATAGCGTTCGAAAAGAAAAGACTTTTTGGTTGGATAAGGGGCAGCAACAATTTGCACTTGAAAATGGGGAACCTGTTGACCTGGTTTTGTTCGATGAGGAAAAAATCCTGTTGACTGAAAAAAGGACTAACTATGGAGAAGAAAAGTGGATAAAACAGTATTATCTTTCTGATTTTGGGGTGTCCCGGTATGAAGCGCTGGATAGTTTGATAAACCAGGGAAAAGTTCCTTGGGAGCTGTATAATAAAGCATTAGAAGATGACTTTTGGTCACTCAGGGAATTGGCGCTGCTACAGCTATCGCAGGAAAGTAACTGGGAGATTGGATTGGAAGATGAAATCCTTCAATTGGCAGAAAATGATCCTGTTAACCATGTGCGGGCTTCGGCGATTGAGGCGCTTTCAAGACAGGGAAGCCGTTTGTATCATGAAAATTTATTGAGGTGGGCACAGGATTCTTCCTATTATGTTGCAGGTGCAGCTCTTCAGGCATATATGGAGGATAAATCTGCTCCTAAAAGAAAGGAGGTAGCAGAAAGGTTTAGCGGGTTGGATAACTTCAGGATAGTAATTCCTCTAATTGACTATTATACCGAAGAGGCCATTCCTGGGAAGGGCCCTTGGCTTCACGAAAAGTTTAATAAAATTTCTGGGAGGATTTTATATTATTTGCTGGGCTACTATGGAGATTATTTTGTGAGGATGCCGGAAGAGGGGAGGGACAAGGCTATCAGCAACCTGGTAACCATAGCTAAGCAACATGTAGTAAGTTATGTTAGGTTGGCTGCATTTCAGGCTTTGTTTGGGTTTATTGAGGTGGAGGGCGTGTTGGAGGAGATAGAGAAAATCAGGGAGCAGGAAACCGATCCGGATATCCAAAGGGAGCAATCCTACTATTTGTCCCCTTTTCAAGTGAAAAATTAATCCTCTGAGTACGAAAACCTTACTAAAAAAGGTGTAAAAAAGTTTAGAAATTTTTGTTCAGGATTTTGAATGTTTCAGAAAAGGGTATAATTTTGCCATCCGTTAAGACAAACAAAAACAACGAAAAAAAGAACAAAAGGTTCTTTTAAGAAATCTTGAAAAACTGAAGTAAACTGGGGGAATACCAAAGCGGCCAACTGGGACGGACTGTAAATCCGTTGACTTATGTCTTCACAGGTTCGAATCCTGTTTCCCCCACGCTTTAATATTTCACAGATTTCACTAAATTTGTGAAATGAAATCCTCAAGATCATCTTTTCTCAGAGGGTGGTTTTCAAAGGAGGGGATGTCATTAGACATACTTCGGTAAGATTTTAGTATGTAAGATTGCTCAAATTTGAATTAAAATCAATAAGAGTATCTACTTTGAGAATGTTTTGGTTTAAGCTAAAACGTTCCTTTTAGCGTAGCAAATATATAGTAATAGAGTATAAGCGGGAGTAGCTCAGTTGGTAGAGCGGCAGCCTTCCAAGCTGCAGGTCGCGGGTTCGAGCCTCGTCTCCCGCTCTATGCTATTTAAGGCATAGTGAAAATGTTATCAGCCGACGTAGCTCAGGGGTAGAGTGCTTCCTTGGTAAGGAAGAGGTCACGGGTTCAAATCCCGTCGTTGGCTCAGAGACATTAGCATAATTTAACTAATTCATATCATTAACTAAACAGAGGATTTTCACGCATGGCAAAAGCAACCTTTGACCGTTCCAAACCGCACGTAAATATCGGTACTATTGGTCACGTCGATCACGGTAAGACTACCTTGACTGCTGCTATTACAACTGTACTGGCCAGAAAGGGTTTTGCTGAATTAAGAGATTTCTCTTCTATCGATAACGCCCCAGAAGAGAAAGAAAGAGGTATCACTATCAACACTTCTCACGTAGAATATCAAACAGATAGCAGACACTATGCTCACGTTGACTGTCCTGGTCACGCGGATTACGTGAAAAACATGGTAACTGGTGCTGCTCAGATGGACGGTGCTATTCTAGTAGTTGCTGCCACTGACGGTCCAATGCCTCAAACAAGAGAACACATCCTTCTTGCTCGTCAGGTAGGTGTGCCTGCATTGGTAGTTTTCTTGAACAAAGTGGATTTGGTAGATGATCCTGAACTACTTGAGCTGGTAGAAATGGAAGTAAGAGAATTGCTTTCTTTCTATGACTTTGACGGAGATAATATTCCTGTAATTTCCGGTTCTGCTCTTGGCGCCCTTAACGGCGAAGAGAAGTGGGAAGAAAAAGTGATGGAATTGATGGAAGCTGTAGATAACTACATCCCACTTCCTGAGCGTCTTGTTGACAAAGATTTCTTGATGCCTGTTGAGGACGTATTCTCTATTACTGGTCGTGGTACTGTAGCTACTGGTAGGGTTGAAAGAGGTGTTATCAACTCTGGTGATCCTGTAGATATCATCGGTATGGGTGCTGAAAACCTGAAATCAACTGTTACCGGTGTGGAAATGTTCCGTAAAATCTTGGACAGAGGTGAAGCTGGAGATAACGTAGGTCTTTTGTTGAGAGGTATTGAAAAGACTCAAATCAAAAGAGGTATGATTATCTGTAAGCCAGGTTCTGTAACTCCTCACGCTCTTTTCAAAGCTGAGGTTTATATCCTGTCTAAAGAAGAAGGTGGACGTCACACTCCTTTCTTCAACAGATATCGTCCTCAGTTCTACTTGAGAACAACTGACGTAACTGGAGAAATCAAACTCCCTGAAAACGTTGAAATGGTAATGCCAGGTGATAACGTAACTATGGAAGTTTCCTTGATCAACCCTGTAGCCCTTGAAAAAGGCCTTCGTTTCGCCATCAGAGAAGGTGGTAGAACTGTAGGGGCAGGTCAGGTAACTGAAATTCTTGATTAATCTAATCAAGAAATATAAAATTCGAATGCGATTCTGAAATTTTCAGAATCGCATTTGTTTCTTTATAGAAAAATAGGTATTTTTGCGTTCCTTTTGAAGGTATAAATACACGGGCATAGTTCAATGGCAGAATAGCGGTCTCCAAAACCGTTGATGGGAGTTCGAATCTCTCTGCCCGTGCAAAAGAAAAATCAAAACCATGAATGTAAAGAATTTCGTTGTCGAGTCAATTGACGAAATGAAGAATAAGGTGACATGGCCTAAATATTCTTCACTGCAAAGCAGTGCAGTACTGGTTCTTGTGGCCTCATTGATCTTTGCCATAGTGATTGGCGTGATTGATTTGAGCTTTGAGAATGTCATGTCATGGTTTTATGATTTGTTTTAATAGAATCTAAGATTACTGATGGCAGAGCACAAGTGGTATGTACTCAGAGTGGTTGCTGGGCAAGAAAAAAAGGCCAAGTCTTATCTTGATAATGAGATTGCACGGCAAAAACTAGAGGAATATATTCCCGAGGTTTTAATCCCCTCTGAAAAAGTATATGAAATGCGCAATGGCAAAAAGCGTGTTAGGGAAAGAAACTTTTTCCCTGGTTATGTTTTGGTCAATGCGGATTTGTCCCATGGCGAAGCCAATCACGTAATTACAAGTATCCCGGGTGTAATCGGTTTCTTAGGTGCAAGCTCAGGGGGAGCTTCCAAAACCCCTGAACCATTACGACAATCTGAAGTCAACCGTATATTAGGACGAGTTGAAGGGATTGATGAGTTTGCTGAGAAATTGGATACGCCATTTATAGTCGGAGAGAGCGTTAAAGTAATGGACGGTCCCTTCAGTGGTTTCTCGGGAACAATAGAAGAGGTGTTTGAAGACAAGAAGAAACTTAATGTTATGGTTAAGATCTTTGGTCGAAATACACCTGTCGAATTAAACTTTATGCAAGTAGAAAAACAAGACTAGGAAATGGCGAAGGAAATTACTGGTTATCTGAAATTACAGGTTAAAGGTGGCCAGGCGAATCCATCTCCTCCAGTTGGTCCGGCCCTTGGTGCCAAGGGTTTGAACATCATGGAGTTCTGTAAGCAATATAATGCTAGGACTCAGGACAAAATGGGTCAGGTTCTGCCTGTTCTTGTAACGATTTATTCGGACAAGTCATTTGATTTTGTAGTAAAAACTCCTCCTGCAGCTAATTTGTTGGTAGAGGCGGCAAAATTAAAGGGAGGTTCTCCAGAACCTAACAGAAAGAAAGTTGGCTCAGTAACCTGGGATCAAGTGAAAGAAATTGCTGAGGTGAAAATGCCTGACTTAAATGCTTTTAAAGTAGAATCAGCAATGAAAATGGTTGCAGGTACTGCAAGAAGTATGGGAATCACAGTTTCAGGAAAAGCTCCTTGGGAGGAATAAAAAAAATATAATGGCTAAGTTAACAAAAAAGCAAAAAGAAGCTCTTTCTAAGTACGACCCAAGCCAGCAGTACTCCCTAGCTGATGCTTCTTCTATTGTTAAGGAAATCACAACTTCTAAGTTTGATGCTTCCGTTGATCTGGATGTTCGATTGGGTGTAGACCCTCGTAAAGCAGATCAAATGGTAAGAGGTGTCGTTGCCTTGCCGCATGGCACAGGTAAAGAAGTAAAAGTATTGGTACTGTGTACTCCTGATAAAGAAGAAGAAGCCAAGGAAGCTGGAGCGGATTATGTTGGCTTAGATGACTATATTGCTAAGATAGAAGGTGGATGGACAGATGTTGATGTCATCATCACCATGCCTAATGTAATGGCAAAGGTTGGTAGATTAGGTAGAGTATTAGGCCCTAGAGGTTTGATGCCTAATCCAAAATCCGGCACCGTTACCCTAGAAGTAGGGAAAGCGGTAAAAGAAGTGAAAACCGGTAAGATTGATTTTAAAGTAGATAAATTTGGTATCGTACACGCTAGTGTAGGTAAAGTTTCCTTTGACCCTTCTAAAATTGAAGACAATGTAAAGGAACTAATTCAGACCATTTCTAAGTTAAAACCATCATCTTCCAAAGGGACATACTTCAAAAGTATTCATTTGTCTAGCACAATGTCTCCTGGTATTGCAATCGATAAGGGGAGTATTCAAGGTATATAATTATGACTAGAGAGGAAAAAAAAGAAATAATCGAAAGTCTTACCGAGAAGTTTAAAGAAACTCCGCATTTCTATATTACAGATGCATCAGGTTTCACTGTAGCTCAGGTAAATGCTTTCAGGAGAATTTGTTTTGAGCAAGGGATTGAATATAGAGTTTATAAAAATACTTTCATCGAAAAGGCTTTGGATAACTTAGAAGCTGATTTTTCTGAACTTTATGAAACCACTTTGAAGGGCTTTTCAGGAGTTATTTTTGCTCCCGAAACGGCTAACCTTCCTGCAAAAGTTCTTAAAGACTTTAAGAAAAAATCAGGGTTCAAGGAGCAAAGACCAGCTTTAAAAGCGGCTTGTATTGATCAAAGTGATCTATATATAGGTGCTGAGCACTTAGAAACTCTTGCGAAACTTAAATCTCGTGAAGAACTTATTGGAGAGGTTATCGGCTTACTTCAATCTCCAGCCAAAAATGTTATTTCCGCTCTTCAGGGTGGTCAAGACACTTTGGCAGGATTAGTCAAAACATTATCCGAAAGAGAAGGATAATAATCAATTAATCAATTTAGTTAAAAAAAATAATTCAATTTAAATAAATAATACAATGGCAGATCTTAAAGCATTCGCTGAGCAGTTAGTTAACTTGACTGTTAAAGAGGTTAGTGAATTAGCCGAAATATTGAAGGACGAGTATGGTATTGAACCTGCTGCTGCAGCTGCTCCAGTGATGGTAGCTGGTGGTGGCGGCGAAGGTGCCGCAGAAGAAGAAAAAACTTCTTTTGATGTGATCTTGAAAGCTGCTGGCGGACAAAAATTGGCCGTAGTTAAGCTTGTTAAAGAATTGACTGGTCTTGGTCTTAAGGATGCTAAAGAAGTAGTTGACGGAGCTCCTAAGGCTATCAAAGAAGGAATCGCAAAAGACGAAGCTGAAGCACTTAAGAAGCAACTTGAGGAAGCTGGTGCTGAAGTAGAACTTAAATAATTTGGATAACCTAATCTATTAGGTATAGGTTATTGCTTAGACCTGACTTTTAAGTCAGGTCTTTTCCTGTTTGTGCGCAGCTATAAAATTGCACTATTCTAATCGGCAATTGCCGTATTTGGTTATTAATTATCACTATAAATTTATACTGCCTTGGCTATCCAGAATCAAACCGAAAGGAAAAGTTTCTCATCTATTAAGATAGTCAAAGACTATCCGGATTTCCTTGATATTCAATTGCAATCTTTCAAAGACTTTTTCCAATTGGATACCCCCGCTGAAAAGAGGAGACAGGATGGGCTTTTCAAGGTGTTTTCAGAAAATTTCCCTATCAGTGACTCCAGGGAAAATTTCACCCTTGAATTTATTGACTATGCAGTGGATCCTCCAAAATACAGTGTTGGCGAATGTATTGACAGGGGACTAACTTATTCTGTACCCCTGAAAGCTAAACTTCGCTTGCTATGCTCGGATGAGGACAATGAGGATTTCGAGACGATTGAGCAGGAAGTGTTTTTGGGAAATCTACCTTATATGACCGAAAAAGGTTCCTTTGTGATCAATGGAGCTGAAAGGGTTATTGTTTCCCAGCTGCACAGGTCTCCGGGTGTGTTTTTTGCCCAAAGTAAGCATACCAATGGTACCAAATTGTACTCTGCCAGAATTATTCCTTTCAAGGGTTCTTGGATAGAGTTTGCTACCGATATTAATAATGTCATGTATGCTTACATTGACAGGAAAAAGAAATTCCCTGTTACAACTCTGCTCAGGGCAATAGGGTATGGGTCTGATAAAGAAATATTGGACCTGTTTGGACTTTCTGAAGAGGTTGAATCCAAAAAGGATAAACTTAAAAAGGTAGTAGGTAGAAAATTAGCTGCCCGTGTTTTGAGAACTTGGGTGGAAGATTTTGTGGATGAGGATACTGGAGAGGTGGTTTCCATTGACCGTAATGAGGTATTACTGGAAAGAGACTCCATCCTTTCTGAGGAGGATATTGACTTGATCATGGATTCAGGTGCCAAGAGCATTATTCTCCATAGAGAAGATGTGAATATCTCCGATTATTCTATCATTTACAATACCCTACAAAAAGATAATTCTAACTCAGAAAAAGAAGCTGTTGAGGTTATTTACCGTCAGCTTAGGAATACTGAAGCCCCTGACGAAGCCACTGCCAGGGAGGTAATTCACGGCCTGTTCTTTTCAGATAAAAGATATGATCTTGGTGAAGTCGGTCGATACAGAATCAATAAAAAGCTAGGTCTTGATATTGATAGGGATAAAATCGTACTTACCACTGAGGATATTATTAACATTGTTAAATACCTGATCGGGTTGATCAACTCCAAAGCTGTAGTGGATGATATTGACCACTTGAGCAATAGGAGGGTAAGAACCGTTGGGGAACAATTATATAGCCAGTTTGGTGTTGGTCTTGCACGTATGGCCAGAACCATCCGGGAAAGAATGAATGTAAGGGACAATGAGGATTTCAAACCTGTTGACCTGATTAATGCAAGGACTTTGTCCTCTGTAATCAATTCCTTCTTTGGAACCAACCAGCTATCCCAGTTCATGGACCAAACCAACCCATTGGCCGAACTTACCCATAAGCGTAGGTTGTCTGCTTTGGGGCCTGGTGGTCTTTCCAGAGAAAGAGCTGGTTTCGAAGTTCGGGACGTTCACTATACTCACTATGGTCGTCTTTGTACTATTGAGACTCCGGAAGGTCCGAACATTGGATTGATTTCTTCACTTTGTGTTCACGCTAAGGTAAATTCCATGGGATTCCTGGAAACCCCTTACAGAAAAGTGAAAGAAGGCAAAGTAGGAATGAAACATGACGACATTGTATTCCTTACTGCTGAAGAAGAAGACAACAATAACATTGCACAGGCAAATGCCCCATTGAAAGGAGATGGTGCATTTGTAAACGATCGTGTGAAAGCTAGATATGAAGGTGACTTTCCTGTATTGGATCCTACCGAAATCAGCTACATGGACGTTGCACCTAACCAAATTGTATCAGTAGCAGCTTCATTGATTCCATTCTTGGAGCATGATGATGCCAACCGTGCCTTGATGGGATCCAACATGCAGCGTCAAGCTGTTCCATTGTTGAAAGCCGAATCTCCAATTGTAGGTACAGGTTTGGAAGCCAAAGCAGCAGTGGACTCAAGGTCTCTGATAATTGCTGAGGCTGATGGTGTAATTGACTTTGTGGACGCCAAGAAAATTGTCATCAAATACGATTTGACAGACGATGAGTTATTGGTTAACTTCAATGATGAATATAAGACTTATGACCTGATTAAGTTCAGAAGAACTAACCAGGACACTACGATTAACCTGACGCCACTTGTTCTAAAAGGTCAAAGAGTGACCAAAGGCCAGGTATTGGTGGAAGGTTATTCAACCAATCAAGGTGAACTTGCCTTGGGTAAGAACCTTAAAGTTGCTTATATGCCTTGGCAAGGGTATAACTTTGAGGATGCGATCGTAATTTCTGAAAGAGTTGTAAGAGAAGATATCTTTACTTCTATCCATATCGAGGAATTCCAGCTGGAGGTAAGGGATACTAAACGAGGTGAAGAAGAGCTTACTTCAGAAATCCCAAATGTCTCCGAAGAAGCAGTTAAAAACCTGGATGAGAATGGTATTATCCGTATAGGTGCTGAATTGAAAGAAGGAGATATCATTATTGGTAAAATCACGCCAAAAGGAGAAACTGATCCGACCCCTGAAGAAAAGCTTTTGAGAGCGATCTTTGGAGATAAAGCCGGTGATGTTAAGGATGCATCCATGAAAGCCTCTCCTTCATTAAATGGTGTGGTAATCGAAACCAAACTGTTCTCCAGACCTAAAAAGGATAAGGAATTAAGAACGAAGGCTAAAGCCGAAGTTGAAAAGCTGAAGCAAAGCTACACCAAAGAATTGCTTGGTGTAAGAGCCAAGATGATCAGAAAGTTGCTTTCTCTACTTGAAGGAAAAACTTCTCAAGGTGTGAAACACAAATTTGGTGATGAGATTATCAGCAAAGGTGTGAAGTTCAATGCTCAAAATATTGAAAACAACCTATTTCCTGCCAAAAATCCATACAGGGATGAAAGCAACTATAATGTTCCTGAGGAAGCCAATTTGATTTCAGATATCATTCTGGATGATTGGACTGATGATGAACATACCAACAGTTTGATCCAACAGTTGGTAAAAAACTATACTAATACCAGAAATGAAATTTCAGGTAGATTTAAGAGAGATAAATTCACCATGGAGGTGGGTGATGAACTCCCTGCAGGTATAGTTCAACTTGCCAAGGTTTATGTTGCTAAGAAGCGTAAACTGAAAGTGGGTGATAAAATGGCCGGCCGTCACGGAAACAAAGGTATTGTAGCCAAAATTGTTCGTGATGAGGACATGCCGTTCTTGGAAGACGGAACCCCAATGGATATAGTATTGAACCCACTGGGTGTACCATCCAGGATGAACATTGGACAGATCTTTGAAACTGTATTAGCTTGGGCAGGACATAAACTTGGTAAGAAGTATGCTACCCCGATTTTCGATGGAGCTAGTACTGAGGAAGTGGCCGCTGAATTGGATGAAGCGGGATTGCCATCCTTCGGAAGGACCCACTTGTTTGATGGCCTTACTGGTAAGAAGTTTGACCAACCGGTAACCGTAGGTATTGCCTATATGTTGAAACTGGGTCACTTGGTTGATGACAAAATGCACGCCAGATCCATTGGTCCATACTCTTTGATTACGCAACAACCATTGGGTGGTAAAGCCCAGTTTGGTGGTCAGCGATTTGGAGAGATGGAGGTTTGGGCATTGGAAGCATTCGGTGCTTCCCACGTGCTTCAAGAAATACTTACTGTGAAGTCAGATGATGTGATAGGCAGGGCCAAAGCGTACGAGGCCATTGTCAAAGGTGAAAACCTGCCTAAACCAAATATTCCTGAATCATTCAATGTATTGGTTCATGAATTAAGAGGTTTGGCACTTGAAATCACACTTGACTAAAAAAGAATATATTGGGCCGAAAGGCCCTTCACATACTCACAATACAAATTATGGCGTTCAGAAAAAATAAAAAACTAAACAACGACTTTTCCAGAGTCACTATTAGTTTGGCTTCTCCGGAATCCATCCTGGATAGCTCTCATGGTGAGGTGACGCAGCCGGAAACTATCAATTACAGAACCTACAAGCCTGAAATGGGCGGATTGTTCTGTGAGCGTATTTTCGGCCCTGTCAAAGACTGGGAATGTCATTGTGGTAAATATAAGCGCATAAGATATAAAGGTATCATTTGTGACAGATGTGGGGTAGAGGTGACTGAAAAGAAAGTGCGTAGGGAAAGAATGGGCCATATTGAGCTTGTTGTTCCTGTAGCGCATATCTGGTATTTCAAATCCCTGCCAAACAAAATTGGTTACTTGTTAGGCCTTCCTACCAAGAAACTGGATCAAATTGTATACTACGAAAGATACGCTGTTATCAATCCTGGTATCAAAGCGGAAGATGGTCTGCAATACCTGGACTTTTTGACAGAGGATGAGTATTTGGACATCATGGACAAACTTCCAAAAGAAAACCAAATGCTCGATGACGATGACCCTAATAAGTTCATCGCTAAAATGGGTGCTGAGGCTATAGAAATGTTGTTGGCAAGATTGGAACTTGACGAGCTTTCTTACAGCCTTCGTCACCAAGCTGCAACCGATACATCTCAGCAACGTAAAGCTGAAGCTTTAAAGCGACTGAAAGTCGTTGAGGCATTCAGAGATGCAAGAACAAGGATTGAAAACCGTCCGGAATGGATGGTCATCAGAATGGTTCCTGTAATTCCGCCAGAACTGAGACCTTTGGTTCCTTTGGATGGGGGGCGATTTGCAACATCTGACCTTAATGATCTTTATAGAAGGGTTATCATCAGAAATAACCGTCTTAAAAGATTGATTGATATTAAAGCTCCTGAAGTAATTCTTCGAAATGAAAAGAGGATGCTCCAGGAAGCTGTGGATTCCTTGTTTGACAACTCCAGGAAGGTAAATGCTGTTAGGTCCGATGGTAATAGAGCCTTAAAGTCACTTTCTGATATGTTGAAAGGTAAGCAAGGGCGTTTCCGTCAAAACCTACTTGGTAAGCGTGTGGATTATTCAGGCCGTTCTGTAATTGTGGTAGGTCCTGAATTGAAGCTTCATGAGTGTGGTTTGCCAAAAAATATGGCCGCTGAGCTTTTCAAACCTTTTATTATCAGGAAACTGATTGAAAGAGGTATTGTTAAAACCGTGAAGTCTGCCAAGAAGATTGTGGACCGTAAAGACCCTGTAGTATGGGATATCCTTGAAAATGTATTGAAAGGACACCCTGTACTTCTTAACCGGGCTCCAACCCTTCACAGGTTGGGTATCCAAGCATTCCAACCAAAACTGATAGAAGGAAAAGCTATCCAGCTTCACCCATTAGTGTGTACAGCCTTTAACGCTGATTTTGATGGTGACCAAATGGCCGTTCACGTGCCATTGGGCCATGAAGCTATCTTGGAAGCTTCCACTTTGATGCTTTCCTCCCACAATATCCTTAACCCTGCCAATGGTGCTCCTATTACCGTACCATCCCAGGATATGGTATTGGGACTTTACTATGTTACCAAAGGCAAAAAATCAACTACAGAAGAAGTTGTACCTGGAGAAGGAATGACATTCTATGGTGAGGAAGATGTTGTGATTGCCTTGAATGAAGGCAGAATTTCCCAACATGCCCATATCAAGTGTAAGGTTAAAGTCCGGGAAGAAGACGGCTCTCTGGTAGACAAGATCGTAGAAACCGTAGCCGGAAGACTCATCTTCAACCAGTTTGTCCCTGAAGAAGTGGGATATGTCAATGAATTATTGACCAAGAAAAGATTACAGCAAATTATTGCTGAGGTTGTTAAAATCTGTGGTATAGCAAAAAGTGCCAAGTTCTTGGATGATATCAAGCATCTTGGGTTCCAAATGGCTTACCAAGGTGGACTTTCTATGGGGCTTAACGATGTTATTATTCCAGAACAAAAGGACCCATTAATCACTAAAGCGAAAGAAGAAGTAGATCAGGTATGGAACAACTACCTGATGGGGCTGATCACTGATAATGAAAGATATAACCAGGTAATTGATATCTGGACTAGAACCAACTCCAATCTGACAAATATCCTTATGAAGCAGATGGAGGAGGATAAACAAGGTTTTAATGCCATCTATATGATGATGCACTCTGGGGCCAGGGGTTCTAGAGAGCAGATCCGTCAGTTGGGTGGTATGAGAGGTCTGATGGCCAAGCCGCAGAAAAACCTTCAGGGTTCTGTTGGAGAAATTATCGAAAACCCAATTCTATCCAACTTTAAAGAAGGGTTGGATGTATTGGAATACTTTATCTCCACCCACGGTGCCAGGAAAGGTCTTGCAGATACTGCCCTTAAGACGGCTGATGCCGGGTATTTGACCAGAAGGTTGGTGGATGTAGCCCAAGATGTAATCGTGACCGAAGAAGATTGTGGTACTTTGAGAGGTTTGGTTGTTCAAGCATTGAAGGACAATGATGAAATTGTAGAACCACTTTCTGAAAGAATTGTCGGTAGGGTTTCCGTTCATGACGTAATTGACCCGGTAACGGAAGAAGTTATCATCAATTCCGGTGAAGAAATCACTGATGAACTGGCCAAGAAGGTAGATGAATCTTCTCTTGAGGAAGTAGAAATCAGGTCAGTATTAACTTGTGAATCAAGAAGAGGTGTATGTACCAAATGTTATGGACGTAACCTGACTACAGGAAGCATTGTTCAAAGTGGTGAATCTGTAGGTGTTATTGCTGCCCAGTCCATTGGTGAACCTGGTACCCAGCTTACCTTGAGGACTTTCCACGTAGGGGGTACAGCATCTAATATCTCCGTTGAAGCAAGTATCAATGCTAAGTTTGATGGTGTAGTTGAATTCGATGAAGAATTAAGATGGATTCAGACCACTAATAAAGAAGGAGATGATGTAGCTGTCGTTATGGGTAGATCCGGAGAAATCAAAATCAATGATTCCAAATCCGGCAAAACTTTGGTAGCTAACCATGTTCCTTATGGTGCCATCCTAAACGTAAAAGATGGACAAAAAATCAATAAAGGTGATTCCCTGTGTACTTGGGACCCTTACAATGCGGTTATTTTGTCTGAGTTTGATGGAGAGGTTTCCTTTGAATCCATTATCGAAGGGGTTACTTATAAAGAGGTAGCCGATGATCAGACTGGATATAAAGAAAAGGTAATTATCGATACCAAAGATAAAACCAAAAACCCTGCTGTAGTAGTGAATTATGGAGGGGAAACCAAATCATATAATATTCCAGTAGGTGCCCACCTTGCAGTTGAAGAGGGGGATAAAGTGAAATCCGGTCAGATTTTAGTTAAAATCCCTCGTTCGGTAGGAAAAACCCGGGATATTACTGGGGGGCTTCCAAGGGTAACTGAATTGTTTGAAGCCAGGAACCCATCTAACCCAGCAGTAGTATCTGAAATTGATGGGGTAGTTACATATGGTGGAATCAAGAGAGGTAATCGTGAAATTTTCATTGAATCCAAAGATGGAGTGAAGAAACGTTACATGGTATCTCTTTCCAAGCACATTCTTGTTCAGGAAAATGACTTTATCCGTGCAGGTGAGGCATTGTCTGATGGTGCTATTACGCCAAATGATATACTATCCATCAAGGGGCCAACAGCAGTTCAGGAATACTTGGTAAATGAAATTCAGGAAGTTTACCGACTTCAAGGGGTGAAAATCAACGATAAGCACATCGAGGTGATCGTTAGCCAGATGATGCAAAAAGTTGAAATCCTTGATGCCGGGGATACAGGCTTCCTTCAAGGACAGGTAGTTGACAAGTGGGCTTTCCGTGCGGAAAATGATAATATCTTGGATAAAAAGGTCGTAATGGATCCGGGAGATTCCTCCACCTTGAAAGCAGGTATGATCATTACCGTTAGAAGGTTAAGAGATGAAAACTCCAGCCTGAAGCGTAAAGATATGAAACTTGTACAAGTGAGGGATGCTGAAACAGCCGTTTCCAAACCTACCCTTCAGGGTATTACGGCCTCTTCTTTGGGTACTGAAAGCTTTATTTCTGCAGCTTCTTTCCAGGAGACTACCAAAGTGCTCAGTGAGGCAGCCATCCGAGGTAAACGAGATGAGCTATTGGGTCTGAAGGAAAATGTGATTGTGGGTCATTTGATCCCAGCTGGTACTGGTCAGCGTCGATTTAATCATATTATTGTAGGTTCTCAAGAAGAGTATGAGAAATTGACTACTTCAGATAAAGAAAAAGCCAGCCGCAAATCTAAAGAAGCGGTGAAATAATAAGACTATAATCAAATCCGTAAAAGGCCTGTAGTAAATGCAGGCCTTTTTTAATCTCCTCAAAAAAATGGATGACGAAAAAGACAAAAAGCAAAAAGAAGATCAGCAGATAAATGTAGAACTGTCTGATGAAGTTGCCGAAGGGATTTATAGTAATCTGGCCATGATTGCTCATTCCAATTCAGAGTTTGTCATTGATTTTATCCGGTTGATGCCAGGAGTTCCTAAAGCCCGGGTAAAATCGCGGATCATTATGACCCCTGACCATGCCAAGCGTTTGTTGAATGCCTTGAAGGATAATGTAGAAAAATATGAAAAGGCATTTGGGAAAATTGAGTCAGGAAATGAGCCCCCTGAATTCCCTATGAATTTCGGAGGCACACTGGGAGAGGCCTAATGAAAATATAACCCTTTAGCTTTGTTTGTTTTACCTATTTGATTACCTTTGCAATCCAAATTTCATATGTTAAAAGAAGTATTCTAAATTTTATCAGTTAATGCCTACTATACAACAGTTAGTTAGAAAAGGTAGGACCACCCTAGAGTCTAAGTCCAAATCCAGGGCTTTGGATGCTTGCCCTCAAAGAAGGGGAGTATGTACCAGGGTGTACACTACCACACCAAAGAAACCTAATTCAGCCATGAGGAAAGTGGCAAGGGTTAGATTGACCAATGGAAAAGAGGTTAATGCCTACATTCCAGGAGAAGGCCACAACCTTCAGGAGCACTCTATTGTACTGATCAGAGGTGGTCGTGTAAAAGACCTTCCTGGTGTTCGTTATCACATTATCCGGGGTGCACTGGATACCGCGGGAGTAAAAGACCGTAAGCAAGGTCGCTCTAAGTACGGTGCCAAGCGTCCAAAAGACGCTAAAAAATAATTTAAAGCATAAGACAATTTAGTAATGAGAAAAGCGAAACCAAAAAAGAGATATATTCTTCCTGATCCAAAGTTCAATGATACTTTGGTGACCAAGTTTGTGAACTGCTTGATGGTAGATGGGAAGAAGAGTATTGCTTACAAAATTTTCTACGATGCAGTTGAAAAAGTAGAAGAGAAATTAGGTGAGAATGGTCTTGAGGTTTGGAAAAAAGCGCTTAACAATATAACTCCAGCTGTAGAGGTGAAGAGTCGTAGAGTTGGGGGAGCTACATTCCAGGTGCCCATGGAAGTAAGGCCTGAAAGAAAGACTTCACTCGGAATCAAGTGGATGATCACTTTTGCCAGAAGAAGAGGTGAGAAAACTATGATGGATAGGCTTGCAGGTGAGATTATTTCTGCTTCAAAAGGTGAAGGTGCCGCGGTGAAGAAAAAAGATGATACCCATAGAATGGCAGAAGCCAATAAAGCATTCTCACATTTTAGATTTTAATTAGGATGGCAAGAAGAGATTTAAAATATACAAGAAATATCGGTATTGCTGCTCACATCGATGCTGGTAAGACAACAACCACTGAGCGGATTCTATACTATTCAGGGGTTTCCCATAAAATCGGAGAGGTACACGATGGGGCTGCTACCATGGACTGGATGTCTCAAGAGCAGGAGAGAGGTATTACCATTACTTCAGCCGCTACGACCGTATTTTGGCCTTACAGAGATAATAATTACCAAATAAACATCATTGACACTCCAGGTCACGTGGACTTTACCGTTGAGGTTAACCGTTCCCTGCGTGTTTTGGATGGTCTTGTCTTCTTATTTAGTGCTGTGGACGGAGTGGAGCCGCAGTCTGAAACTAACTGGAGACTAGCTGATAACTATAAAGTGCCTCGTATCGGTTTCGTTAACAAAATGGACCGTGCGGGTGCCAACTTCCTTGACGTATGTAAACAAGTGAAGGACATGCTAGGTAGCTACGCTGTTCCTTTGCAAATTCCTATTGGGTCTGAAGACCGATTCCGTGGTGTGATTGACTTGATCAACAACCGTGGCATCATCTGGAATGAAGAAGATAAGGGAATGACCTTTGAAGAAGTTCCAATTCCAGATGATCTTAAAGAAGAAACTGCTGAATGGAGAGAGCATTTGCTTGAAGCGGTAGCTGAATATGATGAGTCTTTGATGGAGAAGTTCTTTGATGATCCTAGCTCTATTACCGAAGATGAAATTCTTACTGCTTTGAGAGCTGCTACCATTGATATGAAAATTGTACCCATGGTATGTGGTTCTTCATTCAAAAATAAAGGTGTTCAAACCATGCTGGACCTGGTGATGGAATTGCTTCCTTCTCCATTGGACAAGCATGACATGATCGCAAATGATCTGAATGACGAGGAGAAAAAGATTGCTATTGCTCCTGATCGTGACGAGCCATTTGCAGGTCTTGCTTTTAAGATTGCTACTGACCCATTCGTAGGTCGTCTATGCTTTGTAAGAGCTTACTCTGGAGTGCTGGAATCAGGTTCCTATGTGTTCAATAGCCGGTCTGGAAATAAAGAGCGTATTTCTCGTATTTTCCAGATGCACGCCAATAAACAAAATCAAATTGACCGACTTGAAGCCGGTGATATCGGTGCCGTAGTTGGCTTTAAGGATATCAAAACTGGTGATACTCTTTGTTCTGAAGACCGTAAGGTAGTATTGGAATCTATGATCTTCCCTGAGCCAGTAATTGGATACGCGATCGAGCCTAAGACTAAGGCCGACGTGGATAAATTGACTATGGCAATCACCAAATTGGTTGAAGAGGATCCTACCCTTCAGGTTAATACTGACCACGAAACAGGACAAACTATCCTTAGAGGTATGGGCGAACTTCACCTGGATATTATCATTGATCGTTTGAAGAAAGAGTTTAAGGTTGAAATCACCCAAGGTGCTCCTCAGGTGGCCTATAAAGAAGCCTTGTTTGGAACAGTTGAACACAAAGAAGTTTATAAGAAACAAACAGGTGGTAAAGGTAAGTTTGCGGATATCGTATTCGAACTTGGACCAAAAGAGAAAGATCAAGAAACTGGCGAGATTAAACCAGGATTGGAATTCAAGAATGATATCGTAGGTGGTGTGATTCCTAAGGAATTTATTCCAGCTATTCAGAAAGGGTTCCAAGAAGCCATGAAAAATGGTCCATTGGCAGGCTACCCGATAGATGCTATGAAAGTAAGGCTTTTCCATGGTTCCTTCCACGATGTCGATTCTGATGCACTTTCATTTGAACTTGCTGCAAGATTAGGTTTCAAAGAAGCAGCTAAAAAGGCCAAACCTCAGTTGCTGGAGCCTATAATGTCTGTAGACGTAGTAACTCCAGATGATTATACCGGCCCTATTACTGGTGACTTGAACAGGAGAAGAGGTTTGATGAAAGGGATGGATACCAAAGGGACATCTTCTGTAATCAAAGCTGCTGTACCATTGTCTGAATTGTTCGGATATATCACTGACTTGAGAACAATATCTTCTGGTAGAGCGACTGCTTCTTTGACATTCTCTCACTATGAGCCAGTTCCTAACAATATCGCAGAGAGCGTAATTGCAGAAGTAAAAGGAGCCAAAGCCTAAAATTAATTGAACATGAATCAGAAAATTAGAATAAAACTTAAGTCTTACGATCATAGTCTGGTGGACAAGTCATCAGAGAAAATCGTTAAAGCTGTAAAATCTACAGGAGCTGTAGTAGTTGGACCTATTCCTCTTCCTACCAAAAAAGAGAAATTTACCGTCCTAAAATCCCCACACGTCAACAAAAAAGCCAGGGACCAATACCAGTTGTGTACCTATAAAAGATTGGTTGACATCTACTCTAACAGTTCCAAAACTGTAGATGCTTTGATGAAGATTGAACTTCCTAGCGGTGTCGATGTAGAGATCAAAGTTTGATCCTAATACCATATATAATCTGAAAACCTATCCGTCACGGCGGATGGGTTTTTCTTTTATCAGGGGTATGCTTTTATGATATAAACAGCTTTCAAATAAAGAGAAATGCCTTGAAATGAAATTATATTTCTCGTAAATGTTTGAAAATATATAAGTTGTAATTTGTTAGCTGTTTATAAATTACTAACTTTGCAGTCCTTAAAAAGGCACAAGTGTGTAAATGCTTGTGCATAATTATATTATATAACAGAAGATGTCTGGAATAATAGGTAAAAAAGTAGGAATGACTAGCATTTTCAGTGCCGATGGACAAAATGTCGCATGCACGCTAATAGAAGCTGGTCCTTGCGTAGTGACGCAAGTAAAAAATGTAGAAACAGACGGGTACAGCGCTGTTCAGTTGGGTTATGGTGAGCGTAAGGAGAAAAATACGCCAAAGCCGTTGTTGGGCCACTTTAAAAAGGCCGGAACAACCCCTAAACAGAAAGTTGTAGAATTCAGAGACTTCAGAGTTGAATTTGAAGGACAGGTAGACTTAGGAAACGACGTGAAAGCCGGGGAAGTTTTCGAAGAAGGAGACTTCGTTGATGCTATTGGAACCTCTAAAGGTAAAGGCTTCCAAGGTGTGGTTAAACGTCACGGTTTTGGCGGTGTAGGTGGTTCCACCCATGGTCAGCATAACCGTCAGCGACATCCAGGTGCTATTGGTGCATGTTCTTGGCCATCCAGGGTTTTTAAAGGCTTAAGAATGGCCGGAAGAACTGGTGGAAGCCGAGTAAAAGTATTGAACCTGAGGGTGTTGAAAGTCTATCCTGAAAAGAACTTGATCCTAGTGAGTGGCTCTGTCCCAGGTCCAAAAAATTCTTTCGTTATTTTAGAGAAGTAAGCACATGGAATTAGCAGTATTAAAACATAACGGTGAAGAAACAGGTAGGAAAGTATCGCTTTCTGATGCGGTATTTGCGATCGAGCCTAATGATCATGCCATCTACCTGGATGTGAAGCAGTTTTTGGCCAACCAAAGACAGGGAACACATAAGTCAAAAGAAAGGGCTGAAATAGCTGGATCAACCAAGAAGATAAAGAAACAAAAAGGTACAGGTGGAGCCAGAGCAGGTTCTATAAAATCTCCTTTGTTCAGAGGAGGAGGTAGGGTGTTTGGTCCAAGACCAAGAGACTACTCTTTCAAACTGAACAAAAAAGTAAAACAATTGGCCAGAAAGTCTGCCCTTACTTATAAGGCGAAGGAAAACAATGTTACGGTCTTGGAAGATGTTAGTTTTGACAGCATCAAAACTAAGCAATATGTTTCTTTGTTGAGCGGTCTTTCTCTTTCTGACAAGAAAACACTTTTGGTATTGCCAGAAACCAACAAGAATGTTTATCTGTCTAGCCGCAACCTGCCCAAGGCACGCGTGATCACAGTAAATGATGTAAATACTTACGAATTGTTGCACGCAGATACTTTGGTGCTTTGTGAAGGTTCCGTAAGTAAGTTAGAAAACCTTTTATCGAAGTAAGACAATGGATATACTAAAGAAGCCTTTGATTACGGAAAAGATTTCTGCGTTGAATGAGCAGGGAGTGTATGGATTTGTTGTTGAGAAGACTGCAAAGAAGCCAGAGATCAAAGCAGCCGTAGAGAAAATGTTTGGTGTAAAAGTGGTAGGTGTAAGAACCATGAGGTATGCTGGGAAGCATAAAACAAGATACACCAAAACCAAAGTAGTATCCGGTTACACTAATGCTTACAAAAAAGCAATTGTAAAAGTGGCGGATGGAGAAGTAATTGACTTTTACGGAGAAATTTAATTGAATCAGAATCATGGCAGTTAAAAAATTAAAGCCTGTAACTCCCGGTACCAGAAATAGGATGGCACCTGCGTTTGACGAGATTACCAAGTCAAGCCCAGAGAAGTCCCTATTGGCTCCGTTGAAGAAATCAGGCGGTAGAAATAATTCAGGTAAGATGACCGCCCGTTATTTGGGAGGTGGTCATAAGAGAAGGCTTAGGGTAGTTGACTTTAAGCGAAATAAACAAAATGTGCCTGCGACTGTAAAAGCGATCGAATATGATCCTAACAGAACAGCACGTTTGGCATTGTTGTACTATGCAGATGGTGCGAAATCTTATATTATCGCTCCAGAAGGTTTGCAAGTAGGACAGCAGGTTATTGCTGGCGAGAATGTGCCTCCTGAGGTTGGAAATGCTCTTCCTATGATGAACATTCCTTTAGGTACCATTATCCACAATGTGGAATTGAAGCCTGGTAAGGGTGCAGCTATGGTAAGAAGTGCAGGAGGTTATGCACAATTGGTTGCCCGAGAAGGTAAATATGTAACCATCAAATTGCCTTCAGGTGAAATGAGGCATGTGTTGGGAGTATGTTTGGCTACCATTGGGACTGTATCCAATGCGGACCATATGAACGTAGTTTTGGGTAAAGCCGGTAGAAACCGATGGTTAGGAAGACGTCCACGAGTAAGAGGTGTTGCCATGAACCCTGTTGATCACCCAATGGGTGGTGGTGAAGGCCGCGCTTCCGGAGGACATCCAAGATCCAGAACTGGTGTACTTGCTAAAGGTAAGAAAACCAGATCGCCCAAAAAGTATTCAAATAAGTTTATTGTAAGTAAAAGATCTAAATAATTATGGCACGTTCATTAAAAAAAGGTCCTTATATAGCCCATTACCTTGCCAAGAAAGTAGATGCAATGAACGAATCCGGCAAGAAGTCTGTAATCAAGACTTGGTCAAGGAGATCCATGATCTCTCCGGATTTTGTAGGCCATACCTTTGCAGTGCATAACGGTAATAAGTTCATTCCTGTGTTTATTACAGACAATATGGTAGGTCACAAATTAGGAGAATTTGCCCCTACCAGGAACTTTAGAGGTCACATCGCCAAAAAAGATAAAGGAAGAAGATAATCATGGAAGCAATAGCAAGATTAAATAACGTTCCTACATCGCCTCGTAAGATGCGCCTGGTAGCCGACCTGGTTAGAGGGCAGCGAGTGGGAAGTGCATTGAGTGTATTGAAGTTTACGCCTAATCATGCTTCGATCAGGTTGGAAAAACTGCTGCTTTCTGCTGTAGCCAACTGGCAGGCCAAGAATCCGGACCTGAAACTTGAAGAAGCGGATCTTTATGTGAAGACCATTCAAGTGGATAGTGGTCGTATGCTAAAAAGACTTAGACCTGCTCCCCAGGGTAGGGCCCACAGAATTCGTAAAAGATCAAATCATGTAACTTTGATTGTTGATGCGTTCAACTCAGAAGTTACCGCTGATGAAGTAGAAACAAAAGAAAACGCTAATTAAGATTAGAATATGGGACAAAAAGTTAACCCTATTGGTCTTAGACTTGGTATCATAAAGGGCTGGGATTCTAATTGGTATGGCGGCAGGGATTTTGCCGACAAGCTTTATGAGGATCAGAAGATAAGAAAATACGTTTATGCCAGGATCCCTAAGGGGGGCATAGCCAAAGTTATCATCGAAAGGACCCTTAAAAGAATCACCCTTACTATTCATACTGCCCGTCCAGGAGTAGTTATCGGTAAAGGTGGTGCCGAAGTCGATAAATTGAAAGAAGAGCTGAAAAAGCTTACCAACAAGGATGTTCAGATCAATATTTTTGAGATCAAAAGGCCTGAACTGGATGCCAAATTGGTAGGAGAATCTATAGCTCAACAACTTCAGGCCAGAATCTCCTTTAGGAGAGCAATGAAACAATCCATCGCGGCTACCATGAGAGTAGGTGCGGAGGGAATTAAAATTAAACTTTCTGGACGTCTTGGTGGAGCTGAGATGGCAAGATCTGAAATGTACAAAGAAGGTAGAATTCCTTTGCATACATTGAGAGCTGACATCGACTATGCCATTTCTGAAGCCGCTACTATCTACGGAATCATCGGTATTAAAGTTTGGATTTTCAAAGGTGAAGTTTACGGAAAGAGAGACCTTTCTCCAAATGCCGGAATAGCCAATGAAAAATCCGGAGGAGCCGGAAGAAGAAGAAGAGAAGGCGGACCTAAGAGAAGAAAGAGAAATAACTAATTTTCACCACCTAAGTGAGAAATCATGTTACAGCCAAGAAGAACTAAATATAGAAAAATGCAAAAGGGGCGTATCAAAGGAATCGCGCAAAGGGGGCATACGCTCGCTTTCGGGAACTTTGGTATCAAGTCTCTTGAAGCAGGATGGATAACTTCCCGTCAAATCGAAGCGGCACGTATCGCGATGACGAGGGCAATGAAAAGAGAAGGTCAAGTATGGATCAGGATTTTCCCTGACAAACCCGTTACCAAGAAGCCTGCAGAGGTACGTATGGGTAAAGGTAAAGGAGCCCCTGAATATTGGGTTGCAGTAATTAAACCAGGAACCATCCTTTTCGAAGCTACAGGAGTTAGCAAAGAACTTGCCCAGGAAGCACTTCGATTAGCTCAACAGAAGTTACCAGTTAGTACAAAATTTATAGTGCGTAGGGATTACGCGGGATAAGATAACTATGAAAAACTCTGAAATTAACGCACTCTCCGTGAGTGAGATCAATGAGCGTATTGCCGCTGAGCAAGAAAAATTAACCAAATTGCGTTTTGCTCATGCAGTTTCTCCAATCGAGAATCCTAACAGAATAAGGGAAACAAAAAAGTTGATCGCTAGATTAAAAACTTTTTTGACAGCAAAACAATCAGCTAAATAAGAAGAAGATGGCTACTGAGAGAAATCTACGTAAAGAAAGAATAGGTAAAGTAGTCAGCAACAAGATGGATAAGTCCATCACTGTAGCTGTAGAAAGAAGGGTAAAACATGAAATCTACGGTAAATTTGTTGCTAAGACGACTAAATTTGTGGTTCATGACGAGAAAAACGAGTGTGGACAAGGAGACCTCGTTAAAATTAGTGAAACTCGTCCGCTGAGTAAAAATAAGCGTTGGAGATTAGTTGAAATATTAGAAAGAGCTAAATAATCATGATACAGCAAGAGTCCAGATTAAGTGTAGCGGATAACTCAGGTGCAAGAGAAGTGCTTGTGATCCGGGTACTGGGAGGAACCAAGAAGCGATATGCTTCCATCGGTGATAAGGTTGTTGTAACTGTAAAAACAGCTCTTTCTTCCAGCAATATGAAAAAAGGTACCGTTTCAAAAGCGGTAATTGTTAGAACGAAAAAAGAAGTCAGAAGAAAAGACGGATCTTATATCCGTTTTGAAGACAACGCTGCAGTTCTTTTGAATAATAATGACGAGCCAAGAGGTACTCGTATCTTTGGCCCGGTAGCCAGAGAATTGAGAGAGAAGGCATTTATGAGGATTGTATCTTTGGCACCTGAAGTATTGTAATCATGGAAAGAAAAAATAACAAGCAACCAAAATTGCACATCAAAGGTGGAGATACCGTAAAGGTATTGGCCGGAGATGATAAAGGTAAAACTGGTAAAGTACTTTCGCTAAACCTGGAAAAAAGAAGGGCAATTGTGGAAGGTCTTAACATGGTGACAAAACATGTGAAGCCCACAGCGACCAATCCTCAAGGTGGAATCGAAAAGAAAGAAGCTGCCATTCACATTAGTAACCTGATGTTGGTTGACCCTAAATCAGGGGAGGCTACCCGTACTGGAAGAAAAAAAGGTGAAAATGGTAAATTAGTTAGATATTCTAAGAAAACCGGGGAGGTGATCAATGGCTAATCCTAGAGTAAAAGATAAATATTTAAATGACATTGCTCCTGAACTGAAGACCAAGTTCGAATATGCTTCAGTAATGCAGGTGCCTAAGTTGGTTAAAATTGTGATCAATAAAGGTATCGGTGCAGGGGTGGCTGATAAAAAGTTAGTTGACCAAGGTGTTGAAGAGCTTAGCTTGATAACAGGTCAGCGAGCTGTGTCCACTAAGGCAAAAAATTCCATCTCCAACTTCAAGTTGAGAGAAGGGATGCCCATCGGTGCAAAAGTTACCCTAAGAGGTAACAAAATGTACGAATTTCTTGATCGTTTGATGACTGTGGCCCTTCCTCGTGTAAGGGATTTTAAAGGAATCAGTGATAAAGGATTTGATGGTAGAGGTAACTATACATTGGGTATTTCTGAGCAAATTATCTTCCCTGAAATCAGTATTGATAAGGTAAACAGAATTACGGGTATGGATATCACTTTTGTGACCACAGCCAATACTGACGAAGAAAGCTATTCTTTATTGAAAGCTTTCGGGATGCCTTTTGTAAACTTTAATAAAGAAGAATAAATTATGGCAAGAGAGTCGATTAAAGCTCGTGAAAGGAAAAGAGAACGTCTTGTAGCCAAGTACGCCAAAAAAAGAGCTGAACTAAAAGCAGCCGGAGATTATGAAGCTTTGGATAAATTACCAAAAAATGCTTCTCCAGTTAGGTTGCACAATAGATGTAAGCTTACCGGTCGTCCTAAAGGTTATATGAGGAAGTTCGGTATCAACAGGGTTACCTTTAGAGAGATGGCTGCTGCAGGTAAAATTCCTGGTGTAACTAAGGCGAGCTGGTAAAAATCAGATAAAAGTTTTTATTCTAAGAATCAATGTGTAACTTTGCACGCTTAAAATAGCGTACAGTTAGGCTTATATTAATATGACTGATCCAATAGCTGATTATTTAACCAGGTTGAGAAATGCCATAAAGGCATCTCACCGTATCGTTGAGATACCTGCTTCCAATATCAAGAAGGAGATTACAAAGGTACTTCATGACAAGGGATATATTCAAAACTACAAATTTGAAGATAATGGACCTCAGGGTACCATTAAAATTGCTTTGAAATATAATCCTGTCAACAAGCAAAATGCAATTGTAAAACTTTCAAGGGTAAGTAAGCCAGGTTTGAGAAAATACACGAAGCATGAAACCCTTCCAAGGGTAATCAATGGCCTCGGTATTGCAATTATCTCCACCTCTAGAGGTGTGATGACTGATAAGGAAGCGCGTACAGAAGGTGTAGGCGGAGAAGTACTTTGTTATGTATATTAATTAACCGTTATGTCTAGAATAGGTAAAAAACCAATAAATATACCAGCGGGTGTTACTGTAGACGTGGCCACAGATAATGTAGTCACTGTTAAAGGTCCCAAAGGTACACTATCTCAGGATGTGAATCCCGACATTACAGTTAAATTGGAGGACAATCAAGTTGTTCTTGCCAGACCAACTGAATCTAAGCGTCACAAATCATTACATGGTTTGTACCGGGCATTGATCAATAATATGGTAGTTGGTGTGAGTGAGGGATACAAGAAGGAGTTGGAACTAGTAGGGGTAGGTTATAAGGCAACCAATCAGGGACAAGTATTGGAGCTTTCTCTTGGTTACTCACACAATATTTATTTTGCACTTCCTCAAGATATTGCTGTTAAGGCTGAAACCCCAAAAGGTAAGAACCCTGTGGTAACTTTGGAAGGCATTGATAAGGAATTAATCGGGCAAGTTGCTGCCAAAATCAAGTCTCTACGTAAGGTAGAACCATACAAAGGAAAGGGTATTCGCTTTGTAGGTGAACAAGTTAGACGTAAGGCTGGTAAAACTGCCGCTAAAAAATAATTGAGAGATGGCTTTTAATAAGAATTCAAGAAGACTTAGGATCAGAAGGAGTATCAGGAAAAAGATTTCCGGTACTGATAAAAGACCCCGTTTGTCAGTGTACAAGAGCAACACAGGAATTTATGCGCAGCTAATCGATGACCTCAAAGGTCATACCCTTGCGCATGCTTCTTCTAAGGAATTAGGTGCAACAAAAAATGCCAATGTGACTGTTTCTAAAGAAGTAGGTAAGAAATTAGCGGAGAGAGCGGTTGCAAATGGATTTGCAGAAGTAGTTTTTGATAGAAGTGGCTACTTGTTTCATGGTAATGTTAAAGCTCTTGCTGAAGGTGCAAGGGAAGGTGGCCTTAAATTTTAATGATTATGTCCCAAGTAAAAAGAAAACCCATTAGGGCAACAGATACAGAGCTTAAAGAAAAAGTAGTAGCGATCAACCGAGTAGCCAAAGTGGTAAAAGGTGGTAGAAGATTCTCTTTTTCTGCAATTGTTGTAGTAGGTGACGGTAACGGTATAGTAGGCTTTGGTCTTGGTAAGGCAAATGAGGTGACTGATGCTATCACTAAAGGTATAGAAGATGCCAAGAAAAGTTTGGTGAAAGTGCCGATTTTGAAAGGTACCATTCCTCACGAATCTACTGGAAAATATGGTGGTGGCTTGGTGCTGATCAAACCAGGTGCTCCTGGTACCGGTGTGATCGCTGGTGGTGCGATGCGTGCTGTACTTGAAAGTGCAGGGGTAAAAGATGTTTTGGCTAAGTCTAAAGGATCTTCCAATCCGCACAATGTGGTTAAAGCTACCATTGAAGCCCTTTCTCAATTGAGAGATGGCATCGCCGTATCCCAGCAACGTGGTGTTAAATTGTCTAAAGTATTTAACGGGTAAGAAAATGGCAAAGGTAAAAATAACACAGATCAAAAGCACTATTAGTCGGCCAAAAGACCAGAAAGCTACTATTCAGGCTTTAGGACTTGGTAAGATCAATAAATTTGTGGAAGTAGATGATACTCCACAAATTGCCGGAATGATAAGAAAAGTTAGTCACCTTGTAAAAGTGGAGGAAGCCTAATTATGAAACTACATACTTTAAAACCTGCTGAAGGTTCTGTAAAGAACCGAAAAAGAATTGGCCGAGGTCCAGGATCCGGTAGAGGTGGAACTTCTACCCGAGGTCATAAAGGAGCCAAATCCAGATCAGGATATTCTTATAAACTTGGATTTGAAGGTGGGCAGATGCCTCTTCAAAGAAGAGTTCCTAAATTTGGTTTTAAAAGCTTAAACCGCATTGAAACTAAACCTATCAATTTGGATGCTCTACAGGAACTCGCTGATAAACTTAAGGTTGAGGAAATTTCTGTAGAAACCCTGGTAGAAAATGGATTGGTTTCCAAAAAAGATGTTGTAAAAGTCCTAGGAAGAGGCGAACTTACGGCCAAATTAAACGTAAGTGCCCATTATTTCTCTGCATCCGCAGTAGAAGCAATTGAGAAAGTGGGTGGCACTGTTAACAAGATATAACCAATGAAAAAGTTTATTTCAACAGTTAAGAATATCTTTTCTATTGAAGATTTAAGAACCCGAATTCTGAATACAGTTGGATTTTTGATTGTATTCAGACTTGGTTCTTTTATTGTATTGCCCGGAGTGGATCCTAATCAATTGTCTGGTTCTTCAGAAGGGATATTTGGCCTAATTGATACCTTCCTTGGTGGAGCATTTAGTAATGCATCCATCTTTGGGTTGGGTATTATGCCGTATATTTCTGCATCCATTGTGTTGCAATTATTAACTGTTGGAGTGCCTTATTTCCAGAAACTTCAAAAAGAAGGAGAATCTGGTAGAAAAAGGATAAATCAAATCACCAGGGTACTGACCATTTTGATCACCATAGCGCAGGGTATCGGTTATATTACAGCCACTATTCCTAATGAAGCTATCATGGTGAGCAAAGCTTTATTTATGTTCAGTTCCTTGGTATTGTTATCTGCTGGTACCATGTTCTGCATGTGGCTTGGAGAAAAAATCACCGAAAAAGGTATTGGGAATGGTATTTCCATGTTGATTATGATCGGTATTATTTCCAGCCTTCCCGGAGCTATTTTAGGTGAAATTGTAAGTAAAGGTACTTCCGGAGCATTATTGCTGATTATTGAGTTTTTTGTTTTGTTCTTTGTTGTGGTAGGGGTAGTAGCCCTTACAGAAGCAACACGAAGGATTCCCGTTCAATATGCAAAACAGGTTGTTGGGGGTAAAGTATACGGAGGACAAAGACAATATATTCCGATAAAGGTAAATGCCTCTGGAGTTATGCCTATCATCTTTGCTCAATCATTGATGTTTTTGCCTGCTTTGATTGCTCAAATTTGGTCAGCAGAAAGTGATATCGCCAGCTATATTGGTAGTACCTTCAGTAACCCTACTTCCTGGCAGTATAATTTGGTGTTTGGTGTTATGATAATCCTGTTTACCTTTTTCTATACTGCTATTACAGTAAATCCAGAGCAAATAGCTGAGGATATGAAAAGGAATGGTGGATTTGTACCCGGTGTAAAACCAGGTGCTCCTACTGCTGATTTTATTGATAATATTATTTCTAGAATCACACTTCCAGGATCTATTCTATTGGCTTTGGTAGCTATCATGCCAGCCTTTGCTATGATTGCTGGAGTAGGAAATCAATTTGCCCAGTTCTATGGCGGTACCAGTTTATTAATTATGGTAGGCGTGATCATGGATACATTGAGACAAATTGAAAGCTATCTATTAATGAGGCACTATGAAGGAATGATGAAAAGTGGAAATGTAAAAGACAATCCTTCAAATTACGCTGTAGCATAAAATATGATACATTATAAGACTTCGGAAGAAGTCCAGTTGATTAAAGAAAGTGCTCAAATTTTAGGAAAGGCTCATGGCGAAATAGCCAAAGAAGTCAAAGTTGGGGTAAAGACCTCATACTTAGATAAAATAGCAGAAGAATTTATCAGGGACCATGGAGGTATCCCCTCATTTAAAGGGTACGGTGGTTTTCCCGCATCACTCTGTATATCTGTCAACGAAGTAGTTGTGCATGGTTTTCCGAGTGATTATGTATTGAAAGATGGCGATATAATCTCAATAGATTGTGGAGTCTTTCACCAAGGTTTTCATAGCGATTCAGCTTATACTTACCCTGTCGGTGAAGTTTCTCCAAAAGTATTGTCATTACTCAAAGACACCAAAGCTTCTCTTTATCTGGGCATAGAAAAAGCCACTTCTGGCAACCGGGTAGGAGATGTAGGTCATACCATCCAAAAATACGTAGAAGCCAAAGGCTATACCGTAGTTCGGGAATTGGTTGGCCATGGTGTTGGAAAAAGCCTTCATGAGGCACCTGAAATTCCTAATTATGGTAAAAGAGGCAGTGGGCCACTGTTGA
This sequence comes from Echinicola jeungdonensis, assembly GCF_030409905.1. Lineage (NCBI taxonomy): Bacteria > Pseudomonadati > Bacteroidota > Cytophagia > Cytophagales > Cyclobacteriaceae > Echinicola > Echinicola jeungdonensis. The sequence goes on along the minus strand of NZ_JAUFQT010000001.1, from coordinate 756,936 downwards.
AAGACGGTATGGTCATTGCCATTGAGCCAATGGTAAATTTGGGTACCCGGAATGTAGTTCAGGAAAGGGACGGTTGGACCATCCGTACAGCGGATCGAAAACCATCTGCACACTTTGAACATACCATTGCGATATTTGAAGACCGGACTGAAATTCTAACAACACATCAGTACATAGAAGAAAACTTTAAATTCTAAATATGGCTAAACAGGCATCTATAGAACAAGATGGTACAATAATAGAAGCGTTATCCAACGCGATGTTTAAAGTGGAATTGGAGAACGGCCATCAGTTGATCGCCCATATTTCTGGAAAGATGAGGATGAATTATATAAAAATCCTTCCAGGTGATAGGGTGAAGCTGGAAATGTCTCCATATGATTTGTCCAAAGGAAGAATTGTTTATCGGTATAAATAAAATGTCATGAAGGTAAAGGCATCTATTAAAAAAAGAAGTGTGGACTGTAAAGTAATTAGAAGAAAAGGAAAGCTTTACGTCATCAACAAGAAAAATCCTAAGTTTAAACAAAGACAAGGTTAAAAATTATGGCAAGAATCGCAGGAGTTGATATCCCTGACAATAAAAGGGGTGAAATCGGCTTGACCTATATTTTTGGTATAGGAAGAAGCTCCGCCAGGGCCATTTTGGCCAAAGCGGGAATATCGTTTGATAAGAAATCCGGCGAGTGGACAGATGAAGAATCTACTGCTATCCGGAATATTATTTCAGAAGAATTCAAAACTGAAGGTGTTTTGAAATCTGAGGTTCAGTTGAGCATCAAGAGATTGATGGATATTGGTTGCTACAGAGGGCTTAGACACAGAAAAGGTCTTCCAGTTAGAGGTCAAAAGACTAAAAACAACGCAAGAACAAGAAAAGGTAGGAGAAAGACTGTTGCTAATAAGAAAAAGGCGACTAAATAAATCTTGATATAGATTATGGCTCAAAGAAGAAACGATAAAGCTAAAAATAAAAAAAGAGTTGTTAAGGTGGAAGCAGTGGGCCAGGCTCACATCAAAGCTTCTTTTAACAATATTATTATTTCCATAACCAATAATGCAGGACAAGTGATTTCATGGGCTTCTGCCGGTAAAATGGGCTTTAGAGGTTCCAAAAAGAACACTCCTTATGCTGCCCAGATGGCCGCTCAGAACTGTGGACAAGTTGCTTATGACCTTGGATTAAGAAAAGTGGAAGTATTTGTGAAGGGTCCCGGATCAGGTAGGGAATCTGCAATCAGAACACTACAAAATGTAGGTCTAGATGTTACTACGATTATTGATGTGACGCCACTTCCTCATAATGGATGTCGTCCTCCAAAACGTAGAAGAGTTTAATTTAACCGAGAAATAAGAATGGCTAGATATAGAGGTCCAAAAGCAAAAATTTCTAGAAAATTTGGTGAACCTATTGAAGGACAAAGCAAAGCCCTTCAAAAGAAGAACTATCCTCCAGGACAGCACGGAAGAGGAAGAAGAAAAAAGCAGTCTGAATATGCGATCCAGTTAGCGGAGAAACAAAAGGCAAAATATATATATGGCGTATTGGAAAGACAATTTGCCAAAATGTTTAACATTGCTTCCCGTAAACAAGGCATTACCGGTGAAAACCTATTGCAATTGCTAGAATCTAGGCTGGATAATACAGTATTTAGGCTTGGAATAGCTCCTACAAGAAGAGGTGCTCGTCAACTTGTATCACACCAACATATCTTGGTAAATGGTCAGGTGGTAAACATCCCTTCTTTTACCTTGAAACCAGGTGACATTGTTTCTGTAAGGGAAAGGTCCAAATCCCTTCAGGCCATCACCGAAAGTCTCGCGGGTAGAGGAGCGAATCGTTATTCCTGGTTAGAGTGGGATAATAATTCGTATTCAGGTAAGTTTGTTAGTATTCCTGTTAGGGAAGATATTCCTGAGAATATTAAAGAACAACTTATCGTTGAACTTTACTCTAAGTAATAACTAAACTTTCTGACTTAAAAGAACTATTGATATGTCCATATTAGCATTTCAAATGCCCGAAAAGGTGGTGATGGAAAAAGCCGATGACTTCCAAGGCTTATTTACTTTCAAACCACTGGAAAAAGGTTACGGGGTGACTATTGGTAATGCGCTGAGAAGAATTTTACTTTCTTCCCTTGAGGGCTATGCCATCACCTCTGTAAAATTACCAGGGGTTGTGCATGAGTTTTCTACCATCGAGGGAGTTGTGGAAGACGTTACTGATATTATTCTTAACCTCAAACAAATTCGGCTTAAGAAAAAGCATGAATCCATAGATGGTAAAATTACCGTAGAAGTTAAGAACCAGGACGTTTTTACAGCTGGAGATATCGCTAAGTTCACCTCTTCTTTTGAGGTTTTGAATCCGGATTTGGTGATTTGCCATTTGGATGATTCCAAGAGTTTTGAGATTGAACTTACGGTAGAAAAAGGCAGGGGATATCTGCCAGCCGAAGAATCGAAACCAAAAGAACAGGTGTTTGGGCTTATTCCAATCGATGCTATTTTTACTCCTATTAAAAATGTAAAATACAGCGTTGAAAATACCAGGGTAGAGCAAAAGACCGACTTTGAGAAATTAATCCTTGAAGTGACTACAGATGGTTCAATTCACCCTGAAAAAGCTTTGCAGGAATCTGCTAAAATCCTTATTCAGCACTTTATGTTGTTCTCTGATCAGACAATGGTCATTGACACTCCTGGTGGGGATTCTCCTGAACCAATTGATGAGGAGTTTTTGCATATGCGTAAGCTCCTGAAGACTCCATTGAGTGATTTGGATCTTTCCGTTAGGGCTTTCAATTGTTTGAAGGCAGCTGATGTGAAAACCCTTGGGGATCTGGCCAGGTTGGAAATTTCTGATATGATGAAATTCAGAAACTTTGGTAAAAAATCCTTGGCCGAATTGGAGCAGTTGATCCAGGAAAAAGGTCTTCAGTTTGGCATGGACATATCTAAGTATAAACTTGATGAAGAATAATAAAAGATGAGACACGGTAAGAAATTTAATCACCTTGGCAGAAAAGCTCCTCACAGGAAAGCCATGCTTTCTAATATGGCTGCTTCGCTGGTTCTTCACAAGCGTATTTCTACAACGCTTGCCAAGGCCAAAGAATTAAGAAAATATGTAGAGCCTTTGGTAACCAGAGCCAAAGAAGATACTACTCATAATAGAAGAATTGTTTTTTCCTACCTTCAAGATAAAGAAGCAATTAAATCCCTTTTTGGGGAGGTTGTTGATCGTGTAGGTAATAGAGCAGGTGGGTACACCAGAATTATCAAAACCGGTTTCCGGTTGGGTGATAATGCTGAAATGTGTATTATCGAATTGGTTGATTTCAATGAACTGATGTTGAAAGAAGCTGCTCCTGCTAAGAAGAAAACAAGAAGAAGCCGTCGTGGTTCTGGCAAATCTGCCAGCGAAGGTGCTTCCTCTGCTTCTGCTGAAGCAAAAACTGAAGATGTTGAAAACAAAGCATCAGAGGATAAGTCCACTGAGGACAATGCCGGTGCTGAAGATGATAAAAAATCTGAATAATAGATGTGTTATTTTCAGTTAAAATAATGGGGATTGGACAATTGTTCAATCCCTTTTTTATTATCTCTTAAAAATATTCTAACTCTTACTGAGAAAATCCTTAAATTTGCCCAATTAATTTCAATAAATGGACAAACAAAAAGCAATACTCCTACTCCAAGATGGGACCGTATTTCACGGGACCCTAATCGGTAAACATGGTACAAATGGTGGTGAGATCTGTTTTAATACTGGTATGACCGGCTATCAAGAGATCTATACTGACCCTAGTTATACCGGACAGATAATTGTGAACACTACATCCCATATTGGTAACTATGGGGTGATCGGAGACGAAGTAGAATCTGATAATCCTACAATTGCTGGAATAGTTGTAAATAGTTTTTCTGAAATTTACAGCAGGCTTGATGCCAGCCAATCATTGCAGGAATATTTGGAAAGCCATGGAATCACCGGGATTGCCGATGTGGATACCCGTAAATTGGTGAGACACATCCGGTCCAAAGGAGCCATGAATGCTATCATCAGTTCAGAGTTTCATAATATTGAGGACTTGCAACAAGAACTGGATAAAGTTCCTGATATGGATGGTTTGGAACTATCCTCTCAAGTGAGTACTAAGGAACCTTATTTTGTGGGAGATGAAAATTCTTCTATTAAAGTGGCTTGTCTTGATTATGGAATAAAAAAGAACATTTTAAGGAGCTTGGTGGAAAGGGGAGCTTACTGTAAAATATTTCCTGCCAAAACTTCCTTGGATGAAATGGAGGCTTGGAAACCAAATGCATATTTCCTTTCAAATGGCCCTGGAGATCCAGCAGTGATGGATTATGCTGTGAATACGGTAAAAGATATATTGGCACTAAACAAACCAGTATTTGGAATTTGTCTTGGGCATCAACTTCTTGCTGAAGCAGTAGGTATCAAAACCTATAAAATGCACCATGGCCACCGGGGAATCAACCATCCCATCAAAAACCTGCTGACTGGAAAAAGTGAAATCACCTCTCAAAACCATGGATTTAATATCGTGAAAGAAGACAGCGAAAATCATCCGGAGGTAGAAATTACTCATATTCACCTAAATGATAATACCGTAGCGGGTATCAAGTTAAAGGACCGCCCTGCATTTTCGGTACAATATCACCCAGAGTCTGCGCCGGGACCGCATGATTCCCGCTACTTGTTTGATGACTTTATTTCTTTAATCAATAAAAATTGAAACCTATAAACCTTTTATAATATGACATTGATACAATCAATTCACGCGAGACAAATTTTAGATTCAAGAGGAAATCCAACTGTTGAAGTTGATGTACTTACCGATACAGGTGCATTTGGAAGGGCTGCAGTTCCTAGTGGTGCTTCTACCGGAGTAAATGAGGCGGTTGAGCTGAGAGACGGTGACAAAGCTACTTATCTTGGAAAAGGCGTTTTGAAAGCAGTTGAAAATGTAAACGAAATTATCCAACCTGAATTGATAGGCCAGTCTGTATTTGATCAAAGAGGCATTGATGAAATGATGATTAATTTGGACGGTACTGAGACCAAATCCAAATTGGGTGCCAATGCTATTTTGGGTGTTTCTTTGGCCGTTGCTAAAGCAGCTGCTGATGAATTGGGACTTCCGTTGTTTAGATATGTAGGTGGGGTAAATGCTAAAACCCTTCCTGTTCCTATGATGAATATTATTAATGGTGGTTCTCACTCCGATGCTCCTATTGCTTTCCAGGAATTTATGATCCGACCAGTAGGTGCAGCTACTTTCTCAGAAGCAATGAGAATGGGTGCCGAGACTTTCCACCATTTGAAAAAAATCTTGCATGACAAAGGCCTTAGCACTGCAGTAGGTGATGAAGGAGGTTTTGCTCCTAATTTCTCTGGTGGTACTGAGGAAGCTTTGGAATGCATCCTTGATGCAGTATCCAAAGCTGGTTATGAAGCTGGAAAAGATATTACCATTGCACTTGACTGCGCTTCTTCCGAATTCTTCGAAAATGATACTTATAACTATAAGAAGTTCGAAGGTGAATCTGGCAAAGCCAGAACCCGTGAAGAACAAGTAGAATATTTGGCTGAATTGACTCAGAAATATCCTATCGACTCTATCGAAGATGGTTGTGGAGAAGAAGATTGGGAAGGTTGGGCTTTATTGACCGCTAAAATTGGAGATAAAGTTCAATTGGTTGGTGATGACCTTTTCGTGACCAATGTGAAATTCCTGAAAAGAGGTATTGAAGAAAAATCAGCTAACTCCATCTTGATCAAAGTTAACCAAATCGGCACTTTGACTGAAACATTGGATGCCATTGAATTGGCTCATAAAGCTGGATTTACTGCTGTAATGTCTCACAGATCTGGTGAAACCGAAGATTCTACCATTGCTGACCTAGCAGTGGCATGCAATACTGGCCAGATCAAAACAGGTTCTGCTTCCAGATCAGACAGAATGGCCAAATACAACCAATTGCTAAGAATCGAGGAGCTTTTGGAAAGCTCTGCTTATTTCCCTGGAAAAATTTCATAATTCAGGAAAAACAATAAAAAGTTAAAGCATCCACCCCGGTGGGTGCTTATTTTGTTTTTGCCTGATTAATCTTCTGTTAGTGGCGATTTATTTTTCAGCTGTGGGGTGGTAGTTACTCATACCATTTCCCTATATTTGTTTAAAACAAAGCTTCGGTATAATGGGGAAGTATCTAAAATATACCAAAAATTTCTATTTCGTTTTTACTGTTTTGTTCATCCTATGGATGGTCTTAATTGATACAAATGATATCATAAGCCAATTTACATTGAGGGCTAAATTAAGCCACCTGGAGGACCAAAAGGAATTTTACCTGGAAAGGAAAAAGAAAATTCAGGAAGAAAGGGAGGAACTCATGAGCAATTATGAATTGTTGGAAAAGTTTGCCAGGGAAAGGTATATGATGAAAAAGAAAACCGAAGATCTATATGTGGTGGTGGAAGAATAAAAATATCATTACAAAAATTTTTCTTCTTTTTTTTACTTTGGGACTGATTTCCTATCAGGGATTTTCACAAAGAGCGTATTTCCCAGAGGAAGGTGTGAAGACACCTTTAAATGAGCGCCTCTATTTTGGAGGTAATTTTGGATTGCAATTTGGGTCAATCACTTATATTGAAGCCTCTCCCTTGGTGGGACTCATGATGACAGAGCGGTATTCGGTGGGGCTCGGTGCAACCTATAGGTATTTAAATTATAAGGATATACCGAATGCCAAATCCAGTATTTATGGGGGTAAGGTATTTAACAGGTATAATTTACTGGATAACTTATTTGCCCATGCGGAATTAGAAACCCTAAATGTAGAACTAGTCCGGGAGGATCCTCCCGGGGAGTTTGTTTTTTATAGGGAATGGGTCCCAGGTTTATTTTTAGGAGGTGGATACTTCATGCCTTTTGGAAACCGTGGTGGATTGAACTTTTCGATATTGTATAATGTATTATATGATAATCAAAAATCACCTTATAACGAACCATATGTCATAAGGGCGGGTTTTGTATTCTAAAGGAGTTGGAAAAAATGGAATCAAGAGAAAAGTTTATTGATAAAATATATTATTCACATCAACAATGTAAAAATTGCCCGTCTCCAAAACTGATTCAATCTTTTTTTGAGGATTTGCTTTGGGTACTTTTTCCTGAATATGCAGTAAAAGTAATTAAGGACAAGTCAGAAGTAGCAAATAAACTTCAATCCTTAGAAAATCAATTAGAGGATATTTTAAGTAAAAACCCCAGGTTACATGAGGGGCATTCTAAAGATTTGGCCAAATCTTTTTTCGATGATTTGGAATTGGTTTTTGATCTTATTCATGGTGATGTGCAGGCAATGTTTGAAGGGGACCCTGCTGCCCGTTCAACCAATGAAGTGATTAGAAGTTATCCAGGCTTTTATGCTGTAGCAGCTTACAGGATTGCTCATTTGCTGTTGGAGAAAAAAATCCAGTTGATCCCCAGGATGATTACTGAATTTGCGCATAGCAAGACCGGTATTGATATTCACCCTGGTGCCAATATCGGTCGGCATTTTTGCATTGACCATGGTACCGGGGTGGTGATTGGACAGACCACAGTGATAGGGGACCATGTGAAAATCTATCAGGGGGTAACCTTGGGGGCTCTAAGTGTCAATAAGGAGGCAGCAGATACACAAAGGCATCCTACAATTGGAGACCGGGTGGTGATTTATGCCGGAGCCACCATTTTGGGAGGGAAGACCGTAATCGGGTCTGACAGCATTATTGGAGGTAATGTTTGGCTAACCAAAAGCATTCCAGCAAAAAGTAAAATATATTACCAGACAAAGATGTACAATGCTAATGCGGAAACTACTGACATGTATGTCTTTAAAAATGACGCTTAATGAAGTTGTTTGAACTAATTGGAAACACTCCTTTGGTGGAGTTAGAAAACATACCAACCAATCCAAAAGTAAAAATTTATTGTAAACTTGAGGGGCAAAACCCAGGCGGGAGCGTAAAGGACAGACCCGCCTATTTTATGATAAAAAGTGCGCTGGAACGTGGTGAAATCCAAAAAGGAGCCAATGTGGTGGAAGCAACAAGTGGGAATACAGGCATTGCCTTGGCGATGATTGCGCAACTTTTGGAGGTAAATATGACCTTGATTATGCCTGATAATTCCACCAGGGAAAGGGTGTTATCCATGGAAGCTTATGGGGCAAGGGTGATTCTGACCCCGGCTGAAAAAACCATCGAATACTCCAGGACCCTTGCAGAGGAAATGGCTGAAAAAGAAGAGTATTTTATCCTAAACCAATTTGCCAACCCTGATAATTACAGATCCCATTATGAAGGGACAGGCCCCGAGATTTTCAGGGATACTGAGGGGAAGATCACACATTTCGTATCTGCAATGGGGACTACGGGAACCATAATGGGAGTTTCTAAATATTTGAAAGAAAAAAATCCTGCTATTCAAATCGTAGGAACCCAGCCCACCGATGGCTCCAATATTCCTGGGATTAGGCGTTGGTCCCCTGAGTTCTTGCCCAAGATCTTTGATCCTTCCAGGGTGGATAAGGTCATTGATGTCAGCCAAGAAGAAGCCACCCAGATGACCCGAAGAATGGCTAAAGAAGAAGGAATTCTGGCAGGTATGAGTAGTGGGGGAGCCCTTCATGCAGCTGTAAAATTGGCTGAAACCCTGGAATCAGGAGTGATTGTTTGTATTACTTGTGATCGTGGAGATCGCTATTTGAGTTCCGATTTATTTGGGTAAAATTGTTGTATAAAAATAAATCTCTCTTGAGGGACAATGGTTATAAATCTAAAAAACCGGACGTTTTAACTTGTCCGGTTTTTTAGTTAAAATGTATCTGTTGCCTGGTTTTTTACTTCTCTGATTGTAAGGGAAAATAGGATGGCTTGATTTTTTTTAGAAATAACAATTTTTAATCATTAAAGCCCCATGAAATTGATAAATTAAGACTTCAATCATTTCCTCTTTGGCTATTAATTTTCTTTTCCAAAATTGAAAACTGAATAAAAAATCAATCGAGAAGGAATGAAAATGTATTGATGGTAGTTGATTAGTAAAATCCGATTCCAATGAAAAAAGATTTGAAGCTGGGTAAAGTGAATTTTTCCGTATTGGATTTGGCCATAATCAACGAAGGCCGGGATGCAGCTGATGCCTTTCAAAGAAGTATGGATTTAGCCAAGCATGTGGAGGATATGGGATATAAAAGGTTTTGGATGGCTGAACACCACAATATGCCCAGTGTAGGAAGTTCAGCAACGGCCGTTTTATTGGCCCATATTGGGGGAGGAACCAAATCCATTCGAATTGGGTCAGGTGGGATTATGTTGCCCAACCATAGTCCATTGATGGTAGCTGAACAGTTTGGTACCTTGGCTTCGTTATTTCCTGGCAGGGTGGATCTAGGTCTAGGAAGAGCACCTGGTACCGATCAGGAAACAGTAAGGGCCCTTAGGAGAAACAGGTTGGAAACCCTTGAGGAATTTCCTCAAGACCTTGAGGACCTGCAGATGTACTTATCCCCGGAAAATATTGATGGCCGGGTTCATGCCATTCCTGGAGAAGGTTTGGATATTCCGATTTATTTGTTGGGCTCTAGTATGAGTAGTGCTGCCCTTGCTGCAAAAAAAGGATTGCCTTATGCTTTTGCCAGCCATTTTGCACCAAAACAGTTTTTGAAAGCAATAGCATATTATAAAGAGAATTTTGAACCCTCAGACCAACTTTCTAAGCCCTATGTGATTTCCTGTGTCAATGTGATAGCTGCTCAAGAAGATAAAGAAGCTCACCAACTTGCAACTTCATTATACAGGTTGGCCTTAAATGGTATCAGAAGATTGTCATTCCCTTTGCTTCCCCCTGTGGAAAATATGGAGGGCTTATGGAGTAACGAGGAGGAAACAGCAGTTCGTCATATGATGGCTTGTTCCTTTATTGGGGCCCCTTCGACGGTGGAGCATGACTTAAAGGCTTTTCAGGAATTGGCTCAGGTAGATGAGATCATGGTCACCTCGCATATTTATGATCACGATGCAAGAATACTTTCTTATCAAATTTTAGCAGAAATTATTAAAAGAACCAAAATGGAACTGTCTCAGTAAATTTTGGAATGATTTAGTCTAAAGCTTCTTCACCGGGGCAATTGGATGCCAATTTTAATCTTGGTTTTTTTGGAATTATTTAGAATGTTATTAATTCCAAAAGAAAGGGCCAAGGGGGCTAATCCTCCATTTTTGAATAAAGGAGCTATATAGCAGAATTTTATCATTATTTTTGATGGGGTTTCTGAAGGTATGGGAAAAAAATAAGGTTAAGAATGGTTTACCCATTTGAATTATTATTCAGTAAGGAAATAAATTCCTTACTGGGTATTTTGACCAATAAACATTTTTGCTGTTTGTGGAATGGAAATGAACACTCAATATCAATACATAAAGCTTTTAACTATTGCAGGGTCTGACAGTGGAGGTGGGGCTGGTATCCAAGCCGATTTAAAAACTTTTTCTGCTTTGGGCTGTTATGGTATGTCTGTCATTACTGCTGTCACATCCCAGAATACCTGCGGAGTAAGGAACATTTTAGGAGTTCAGGGAAACCATGTGGCCTCCCAATTGGATGCTGTTTTGGAGGACTTGCCTCCCCGAGCTATAAAAATTGGCATGTTGCACCGACCCGAAATTGTGGAAATTGTTTCTGAAAAACTTCAAGCCTTAAATGAAACTCCAATTGTTTTCGATCCGGTGATGGTGTCCACAAGCGGAGATCCTTTGATTACTCTGGAAACCGTGGAATTGCTCAAGGAAAAACTTTTTCCTCTTTGTGATCTTGTTACTCCCAATCTAGACGAAGCAGAAACCTTGGAGGGCTTTCCTGTCAGAAACAAAAAGGATATGGAAGAAGTTGGGAAAAGAATACTTCATTATGGTAGTAAAGCGGTTTTAGTAAAAGGGGGACATTTGGAAGGGAATCAGGTTTTTGATGTCTTATGCCAACGGGGCGGAAAGATAACCATTTTTAAAGGAGAAAAGATTTCAACGTCCAATTCCCATGGAACTGGATGTACCCTGTCCTCTGCCATTGCCTCTTTTCTTGCTCAGGGGAAAAATTTGGAAGAAGCAGTAAGGGAGGGAAGGGAATATGTGCGGAATGCTTTGGAATCTGGTAAGGAGATTAGAACAGGTAAAGGAAAGGGTCCCCTCAATCATTTTTTTTCACCCATTGAAATGAAAAAGGTAACCGAAAGTTGAAAAATATACAATTAGGAAATTTTTTCATAGAAATATAGCTAGCTTTAGATTTAACTGTTTGTTGAATCTGATGGCGGATTATTAGTTTTTTATAGTTGAATGAAACACCCCTATTTGTTCTGGTTTATGATCCTTGCAGAGAAGTGGGTTGATTTTTATGCTGTTTTCTTTGGAGGTTTCAGACCTGATTAATTTATTATAATTTTTGGTTATCTCCGATTGCTTTGTGGATAATTTATGGCCAGCTAATTTTGGGTTCTTATTTTTCATATTCCAATTTAATTCAATTATTAGTGGTAAATGGATATAGGTAAACTAGCAGGCTTTAAAAGAACTTACAACAAGTTGTGGAGGGTGGAAGAGAAGTTAAGGCCCTCCGAGTTAATGGAAATGTTTTGGACCTTTTTTGGAGGTTTTATCGGGATAGCCTGCATTGGTCTGTTGCAATCCTATTTTCATGATTTTTCTCCCTCCGGACAGCTTTTTTTAATTGGTTCTTTCGGAGCTTCAGCAGTTTTGGTGTATGGTTCTCCGAAAAGTCCCCTGGCCCAACCAAGAAACCTTATATTGGGGCATCTGACCTCCGCTTTTATTGGAGTAACTGTGTACAAATTTGTAGGTGAATATGAGGTGATTTGGTTGAGTTGTGGTTTGGCAGTTGGCATGGCTATTATTGGGATGCAGCTGACCAAGTCGCTGCACCCTCCTGGAGGGGCTACAGCACTTATAGCCGTCATTGGGACCGAGAAAGTAAAAACTTTGGGCTATTATTATTTGCTTAGCCCCGTTTTTTCTGGGGTTTTGATTTTATTTATTGTTGGAATTATTATTAATAACATTCCAAAAAACAGACAATACCCTTTAGGAAAAAATAAAAAATAGAGGAAAATACCTCCATTAATAATAAATTTCATCCTAGTAAATCCAGCCCAAATTTTCATTTAATGATTTTAAGGAAACGGGCTGGTTTCTTTCCTTTCAGTTAGCAGGGGCTCAATTCAAAATAGAAAAGAAATTTTTATTATGATTTTTACCTTTAATAGAAAATTAATTTCAAAAGGTCAATTATATCAAAGCAGGATATACCCGAAATTCATTAAATTATAAAGCAAAGAAAAAATATGCTAAGGTATTTATTTTTACCCATCTTTATATTATTAGCTCTATTGTCTTGTAATTCTAATGAAAAGAAAGTTGAAGATGAGATGGAGGTTTCTTCTGATCAATGGATTTCACTTTTTAATGGGAAGGATTTGAATGATTGGAAGGTCAAAATTTCTAAACATGAATTGGGGGATAATTATGCCAATACCTTTAAAGTAGAGAATGGGCTCTTAAAAGTTCGCTATGAGGGGTATGAGGATTTTGATAAAAAATATGGCCATATTTTTTATGACAAACCCTTTTCTAATTATTTACTTCATATAGAATACAGGTTTGTTGGTGAACAAGCTCCAGGGGGTGAAGATTGGGCCATTAGAAATAGTGGTGCCATGCTACATTCGCAAGCTCCGGAAACCATGGGGAAAGGTCAGGATTTTCCCATTTCCATTGAGGGACAATTGCTCGGTGGAAATGGAGTGGAAGAAAGAACCACCAGTAACCTTTGTACTCCAGGAACCCATGTGGTGATGGATGGGGAGCTATTTACCCCACATTGCGTTTCTTCCCATTCCAAAACATTTCATGGTGAACAATGGGTATCAGCAGATTTTTTGGTTCTTGGGAATTCTGTAATTCATCATATAGTGGAGGGGGACACCGTTTTGACTTACTACAAACCTCAAATTGGAGGAGGTAATGTGCATGATTACGATGAAAATGTAAAAAAAGATGGGCGCCCATTAAAACAGGGATATATTTCGCTCCAAAGTGAAAGCCACCCTATAGACTTTAGACAAGTGGAAGTGTTCGATTTAAACCCATATATACAAAATCAGAAACAGTTAAATACCATTTTGGAAAAACTAAGAGTAAGAAAGTAGTTTTTAATGGGGATGTATTTTTTGTTAAGGCAAAGATCAGGAGCCTTTGTTTTCTTTTTCTTTTTCTTTTGGCTTTTTGTAAAAGAACCACCAGAATATAAATAATACAATCACTAATAATGGCAATACCAAGTATATAATTATATCTGCAGTGGTATTAATGACAAATGGGTCATCAGTTCTTGGAGTTCCAGTTGGGATCTGGGCCCATGCCAGAAGTGGTGTTATTAATAAAATAAAAAATGCAGCAATATTTAGAAAATACCTGTTCATTTCAGTTTCCTTTTACTTAAAGTTATGGAATAGATAGCTCATTTCCATAAATAACTAAGCATATTTATAGCTTTGATGGTCGATCACGTTTTTTTTATGTTGGAATTTTAACCTTTTTCAGTTTTATCCATTCTCATTTGAGCAAAAGGGAAAAATCAAGGCAGGAAATATTTTTATTGCAAGAATGGTATTTAGTTAGCTGATGTTTGGTGAAATGTGAAGTTGTCTTGTTCTAAATGTTGTTGTTGCTAGTTATTGTTTCTACAATTTGGGGATTTTAGCTACATCTGATTTTTTTGAAGAAGCCCTTATTTGCCCTTTTAAGGGCATTTTTCGAATGGCATGGCATATGATCATATATAAATAAACAAAAATAAGTGAGTGACAGTAGAAAAAAAAGTAATTCTAATGCTGTCATTAATAGGTTTTGTGATTTTGATGCTGATTGGAGCCACAGGCTATCATATTGGTGAAGAAAGTAACAAAAATACCTATAGGACTTCATTGCGAGTTCGTCCGACAAGCACCTTATATTAAAACTAAGCCAACAATGCTATGAAAAAATTACTGTATTTAATGTCTATCCCAGCTTTTGTGCTGGTTTCTTGTGGGGGGCAAAATGAAAATAAAGATTCCCACGAAGAGCATCAAGATTCTTTGTCTCATAAAATGGAAGAACCTAACCAGGAAATGACGGAGGTTAGCCAAATGGAACCGGTGATGGAAGGAGAAAAAACTGAAGTGAAAGTCGAGATGTTACCTGAGATGGTTACCAAAAAGGTGGAAAAGGATACTTTGTTGTCCAGCTTGGTACTAGAAAAAGCCTATCTAGTAGAGGCAGGTGAAGAGGAAAAACTCTATGACCTTACTTTTAAGACCCAGGAAGGAGAAGTATTGAAAGTCTCCTTTGATGAAAAAGGAAATTTAATTGAACTATAAAACAATAAATAAAACAACCATGAAAAAACTAGTTTTAATTTTCGCATTTGGAGTATTTACAGCTGCAGGAGTTCAGGCATTGCCAGTAAATGAATCTCCCGCTTTTGTTCAAACGGTACAAGACAAAGTGGAAATCTCTCCTGAAGATTTGCCTCAAGCGGTAAAAGACACCATCGGTGAGAGTGAGGAAACCAAAGAATTGACCATTTCAAAAGCTTATCAAATTACTGATGATGAAGGAAAAGTTATTTACAAAGTAAAATTTGGTACTGAAGAGGAAGGCATCACCAAAAAGTATGATGCTGAAGGAAATGAAATTGTGGAAGAATAGTTGCTATTCGTTCAGTGAGACAAGCACCGGTTTTTTGGCCGGTGCTTTTTTTATGATGCAATTTTTTGTTTTCGAGAGTGAACTGAAATTTGAAAGGGTGCAAGAAAACTATATTCCACCCCCAATAACATTATTTTATTATTTCCAGCCGGTGGCCCCTTTGGATTAACCTGTCAGTATTGGGTTAATTATGGGGTGGATAAATTCCATCTTGAGTAACCTTTTTTTGAATCCTTACCACAGGTTTATGCCTGATTTTAAAATTGCAGCTATTAGCTATAAAACAATGTTTTCTGGCCTCTTCATGTAATTCCATGGCTTTGTTTTTCATGGATTCGTCTTCAACGGTGACCACAGGGTAAAGCGTGACTTCACTAAAATGGCCCGAACCGTTTCTTTCCTCCAGCATTATGCCTTCAGAATGGTCCTCATAATTGACTACACTAATCCCTGCTTCTGCACAAAGATGAAGATACCAGAGCATATGGCAAGAAGATATGCTTGATAAAAATAGTTCTTCCGGATTATGCCTGTGTTTGGTTCCTCTGAAATGATGGTCGGCACTGCCATGTATGGTGGATTTCCCTTCGATAATAATATCGAAATCTCTTTTATAGGCTAGATACCCTCTGGTGCCCATGCCGGTGTTTCCGGTCCACTCTAAAATACTTTGGTAATGATGGAATTTTGACATGGACATAATTTAAAAAATATATTTCAGACTTTCCAAAAGTTGATACAATTTGGAATGGGTATATTTAAATTGGGAAACTTTGATATTGGTAGTATGAAAAGGTTTGTGTTTTTATAAAATATTGGTATTCAAGGGAAAAAGAAAAAAGTCTTTTAGTTTTATTTACTAAAAGACTTTTTAATATCCTTAAGAAGAAATTTTGTAGCCTACTCTGCAAATGGGACTTTAAATTTTTTTCCAAGAGCCTTCAAATCCTTTTCAACTGGATTTAATAGGGGGATTCCTGATTTTCTTCTTTCCTGCTCCAATTCCCTTTCAGGGTCTCCTGGAATCAAAACCTTTTCATGACCAGGAGTTGTAGCCGAAGACCTAAACCGCTCTATCCATTTGTCCATATGGGATTTAAATTCATCAGCAGGCCTGAAGGCGTCCACTCTCATTGCTCCAAAAAAGTGTCCTAATCCTTCTCCTACAGGATTAGGGTCCGGTTCCAAGAAAGCCACAAAGGGAGGAACCCAGGGGCCATAATTTGCCCCCGATAGTACTGCAGAAAAGATGTCAACAATGGAGCCCAATGCGTAACCTTTGTGGGAACCATGTTCCCGGTCTCCACCTAATGGCAATAATGATCCGCCTTCTTTAACCCCATAGGGATTGGTGGTGGGATTGCCGTCTTTTCCCTGAATCCAACCTTCCGGAGCATTTTCCCCCTTTCTTTGAAGAATCTCCAGCTTACCGTTTGCTGC
This sequence comes from Echinicola jeungdonensis, assembly GCF_030409905.1. NCBI lineage: Bacteria > Pseudomonadati > Bacteroidota > Cytophagia > Cytophagales > Cyclobacteriaceae > Echinicola > Echinicola jeungdonensis. The sequence continues at coordinate 740,648 of NZ_JAUFQT010000001.1, read as the reverse complement.
AGTTGTGGTTGCCATGTCAGCCACAAAGGGAGGCTGTTCTTTGGCTGGAATGGCAATGGAAATAGGGTTGGTCCCCAATAACCTTTCCTTTGAAAAGGTGGGGCTTACCAATGGACTTGCATTGGTCATGCTAAGTCCAATCATGTTTTCTTGTAAGGCTTGCATGGCATGATAACCTGCAATACCATAATGGTTGGAGTGTTTTACAGAAACCCAGCCTGTTCCTACATTCCTGGCTTTATCCATGGCAACTTTCATTGCCACAGGGGCTACAACAAGGCCTAAACCACCATCACCATCTACTACCGCGGTGCTTGGGGTCTCATGGATGATTTTTACATTGGGATTAGGGTTGATCCTACCTGCCTCCCAAAGTCTGACATAGCCAGAAAGGCGTGCCACCCCGTGTGAGTCCACTCCTCTCAAATCAGCAGAAAGTAACACTTCTGCTGCCGTTTCAGCGTCTCTTTCTGGACACCCTATTTTGACAAAAATATTTTTGGTGAAATCAAATAGTTGCTCGAAAGTAAAATTCATTTTTTGTATTTCATTTTTAAGCCGCCATCAACTAAAGGGGGTAGTAATTTTATTTAGGGTCTAATGGGAATTATTGATATAAACCGGAACCTCTAACTGCGCCCCTTTGATTAATTTGGAAATAACCCCTTCTTTCAGTGCAAAGTGGGAACAAATTAGTTCATCTGCATCCACAAATTTCAGAATATATTCTATTAAACAAGTGGCCACCACAATCATGTCCACTCTCATGGGAATCATGCCTGGGATTTCCAGCCTTTGAGCTTTGTTTAGAGTTACTAATTTTTGTGCAAAAGCCTCAAAAATGATTCTTGGAAGATGAAATACCCTTTCGCCCTTTTCCTTGGACAAATGAACTGATGCATAATACATGTCTGTAAGGGTGTCAAAAGTGCCTGAAGCACCCACAAATCTCTTGGGTTGATAAAGTGCAATGGCTTCCTTCAAAGGGGTTAATCGATCGTCCAGGTAACCCATTAACCTACCTATTTCTTCTGGCAAAATGGGATCATGGTAATGAAAAAGATCCAGCAATCGTTGTCCGCCAATTTCAAAACTCCTTTTCCATAACGCCTGATGTTGATTACCTATGATGAACTCTACAGACCCACCGCCTATATCCATGATTAAGCTGTTTTCATCCTCCAAAGATCCACTAAACTGCACTCCTTCATAAATGAGTTCTGCTTCTTGATCTCCATTGATGACATGGACCTCAATGTCCAATTGGTCTTTGATAAATTGGGTGAATTCTTTTCCATTTTTGGCACTTCTTACCGCACTAGTTGCAAAAGCATAAACTTGTTTGATGTTTTCTTTATCAATCAGTTTACGGAAATGGCCCAGGGCGTTTAAAGCCCTGTTTTGGGCTTCCGGGTGAATGAGGTCGTTACTTATGCCCCCTTGCCCGATTTTTACCGGAACTTTTTCCTTGTAGAGGGTTTGGAACCCATTCTGATTAAGTTCCACCAATAATAAATGGAAAGTATTGGTTCCCATATCAATTATGGCTGCCTTTTCTTTTGTCATTAAGCCCAAATTTTAGTTGTGCGAATATATGAAGTTTATTTAAAATGCAACCGCTTCAAGATTAGGATTCTGTGAAGTGATTTTTTTGTCCATTGGCTTAATTCCCTTTTTTGTACCAAATAGCTTATTTCTATAAAAAATTTCTTCGCTAATCATTGGCTGGTTATATTTGGTTAGAGGGGTGAAGCCGCAAAAAAACTCTATTTCAACTGAAAGATTTTGGGAAAAGTAATGGTTTATTGAGATGTTGGGATTAAATGACTTTTAAGAAATTGTTATATTAAAAAAGGGATTTGTTTATGAAAAGTTCAACCAAAGGAGTTTACACCTTTCCGGGGAATAAGGAAAAATTCGATCTACTGGAAAAGAAAAATGAGGAAGCTATAAAGGGTGGAGGGGAAGTCAGGATTGAAGCCCAACATAAAAAGGGAAAACTTACTGCAAGGGAAAGAATACATCTTCTGCTCGATGAGGGGACTTTTCAGGAAATAGACCGCTTTGTAATGCACCGTTCCAAAGATTTTGGATTGGACAAGGAGTATTATTTGGGTGATGGAGTGGTTACTGGGTATGGAGAAATTAATGGTCGGCTAACCTATGTTTTTTCCCAGGATTTTACTGTTTTTGGAGGTTCCTTATCTGAAACCCATGCGGAAAAGATCTGTAAAATCATGGATATGGCCATGAAGAATGGGGCCCCTGTAATTGGCCTTAATGATTCGGGAGGCGCAAGAATTCAGGAAGGTGTAAAATCCCTGGCCGGCTATGCAGATATTTTTTACAGGAATACCCTGGCTTCCGGTGTCGTGCCCCAATTATCTGGGATCATGGGGCCCTGTGCTGGTGGGGCCGTTTATTCTCCAGCCATTACAGATTTTATTTTAATGGTGGAAGATACCTCCTATATGTTTGTTACCGGGCCTTCCGTAGTACGAACAGTAACCCAGGAAAAAGTAACTGCAGAGGAATTAGGAGGCGCCAGTGCTCATGGAACCAAAAGCGGAGTGACCCATTTTTCCTGTGAAAATGAAGTGGAATGCATCAAGAGAATCAAGGAGATTTTAAGTTATATTCCCCAAAATTGCGAAGATAATCCTCCCCATTTGCCTTATACTTTAAAGGAAGATGAATCAAGGGAAATCTTGAATGATATAATCCCCGAAAACCCCAACCATCCCTATGATATGAGGGAAGTTGTCCAGGGGATAGTCGATGAAGGCTCCTTTTTAGAGGTCCATGAAAATTTTGCCGATAATATTGTGGTGGGCTTTGCAAGGATTGCCGGAAAAAGTGTTGGAGTTGTTGGCAATCAACCTCAATCCCTTGCAGGGGTATTGGATAATCATGCTTCAGTTAAGGCTGCTCGGTTTGTTCGATTTTGTGACTGTTTCAATATTCCCTTGTTGGTATTGGTGGACGTTCCGGGATTTTTACCCGGGACAGACCAGGAGTGGAATGGGATAATTACAAATGGTGCAAAACTTTTGTATGCCTTTTCCGAAGCCACTGTCCCAAGGATTACCGTTATCACCCGGAAAGCTTATGGAGGTGCTTATGATGTGATGAACTCAAAACATATTGGGGCAGATTTGAACTTTGCCTGGCCAACAGCAGAAATTGCCGTAATGGGTGCCAAGGGTGCTTCAGAAATCATTTTTAGAAAAGAAATTGCCCAAGCAGAAGACCCTGAAGCAAAACTTCAGGAAAAAGTGGATGATTATACTGAACGGTTTGCCAACCCCTACAGGGCAGCTCATCGGGGATTTATTGATGAAGTGATTTTGCCCTCTGAAACCAGGGAAAAGCTAATACGTGGATTTAAGATGCTCTCCAATAAAGTAGATAAACTGCCCCGAAAAAAACATGGGAATATACCGTTGTAGGTGAGTTAAATGGTCCACGGTCCACTGCTGTATGGTAAAGGGCCAGGGAGTTTTTACTTTTTAATAAAATTTATTATTAATGGGGTTCAAGTTTGAAAATCTAAGAGTTTGGGAGATGGTCTTGGAACTAACTATCAAGGTGAATGGTCTGGTTAGAAAATTCAGGAATTGCGAAACTCAGTGAACTAAATTAAGTTTCGGTTTACAGTAAAGTGTACTGTGGACGATTAAACATTAGGATAAAAAATAAAATATGACAAACGAAGAAAAATTTCTCTACAAATACCTAAACAATGCTTCTCCCACAGGCTTTGAAGCTTCTGGCCAACAAATTTGGTTGGATTATTTAAAACCCTATGTGGATCAGCATTTTACTGATAATTATGGGACAGCTGTTGGGGTGATCAATCCGGAGGCTGAATTTAAGGTTGTGATAGAAGCACATGCCGATGAAATCAGTTGGTTTGTAAACTATATTACACCGGAAGGATATATTTACGTCCGCAGAAATGGAGGTTCAGATCATATCATTGCACCTTCCATGAGGGTCAATATTCATACTGATGCTAAAATAATCCCTGGAGTATTTGGTTGGCCTGCTATCCATGTGAGAAAGGGGGATAAAGAAGATAAGCCAAGCCTTGAAAATATTTTTATCGATGTAGGTGCCCGCAGCAAGGAAGATGTTGAAAAAATGGGTATTCATGTGGGGTGTGTGGTGACCTTTCAGGATGATTTACTGGACTTAAATGGTAAATTTTATGCTGGTAGGGCATTGGATAACCGGGTAGGCGGTTATATGATTGCCCAAGTGGCTAAGAAAATCCAGGAATCCGGAAAAGAATTTCCATTTGGGCTATATATCGTCAATGCAGTTCAGGAAGAAATAGGTCTCCGGGGAGCAGAAATGATTGCGGCCAACATTAAACCCAATGTTGCAATTATTACTGATGTGTGCCATGACACCACTGCCCCTATGTACAACAAAATTACAAGTGGGGAACAGGTTGCAGGTGATGGACCTGTACTTACTTATGGAGCCTCCGTACATAAGAAATTATTGGATTTGATCATTGAGTCCGCCAATAAACGAGAAATTTCTTTTCAACGTGCGGCTGCTTCTAGGGGGACAGGAACTGATACCGATGCTTTTGCCTATTCAAATGAAGGTGTGCCTTCAGCTTTGATTTCTCTTCCTCTCAAGTATATGCATACCACCGTTGAGACTGCCAGTAAGAAGGATATTGACAATGTGATTGATTTGATTACCGGTTTCCTGGAAGATCTAAATCCCAATTATAATTTTAAATACGTAGAGTAAAACGAAGTTTTTATAATAAAAAAGCCCATAATGAAATGCTCCATTGTGGGCTTTTATTTGCTTTGATCGTTTGAGGTTGGTTAGGAGGGATTAATGGTATTTGTCAGAAAATTAGCTGTTTACATTTTGAAGTCTTGAAAAATGGAACTTCCCATCCAAATATTATTCCGAAATTTTTGGGAACTATTTTTTGATTTATGGAAGCTTGGTTAACTTTGCGCATGGCAGAACAGATTTTAATCCTAGATTTTGGTTCTCAATATACACAGCTCATCGCCAGAAGAGTAAGAGAACTCGACGTTTATTGTGAAATTCACCCTTATAATAAAATTCCTGAGATCACTTCTGATATCAAAGGAATCATTCTATCAGGTAGCCCCTGTTCGGTGAGGGATGAAGGTGCTCCTGATCTTGATCTGGATCAGTTTCGTGGAAAATTGCCCGTGTTGGGGGTTTGTTATGGTTCCCAACTTTTGGCTCAGAAATATGGTGGAGATGTAACTCCATCTGAAATCAGAGAATATGGTCGGGCCAATCTGACCCATTTGGATCTTCATGAAGATTTATTGAAAGAAATGACCCATGGTTCCCAGGTATGGATGTCTCATGGGGATACGATTAAAACATTACCCGGAAATTTTAAGGTGATTGCCAGTACTCCATCAGTTGAAGTAGCGGCCTTTAAGGTGGAAGGGGAGGAAACCTTTGGAATTCAATTCCACCCTGAGGTGACTCACTCCACAGAAGGGAAAAACCTCCTGAGGAATTTTGTGGTGCATATCTGTGGTTGCCCCCAAGATTGGACCTCAGATATTTTTATCGATGCAACTGTATCGGACCTAAAAGAGAAGATAGGAGATGATAAAGTTGTAATGGGGCTTTCCGGTGGTGTTGATTCTTCAGTAGCAGCCACTTTGATTGATCGTGCCATTGGAGATAATTTGACCTGTGTTTTTGTAGATAACGGTTTGCTCCGTAAAAACGAATATGAGGAAGTGCTGGATTCCTACAAACACATGGGCTTGAATGTAATTGGGGTGGATTCTAAGCAGCGTTTTTATGATGCTCTTTTAGGATTATCTGACCCGGAAGAAAAACGAAAAGCCATTGGCAAAACCTTTATAGAGGTCTTTGATGATGAAGCTCATAAAATAGAAGGTGTAAAATGGTTGGGGCAGGGTACAATTTATCCTGATGTGATCGAGTCTGTGTCCGTAAATGGGCCCTCTGCAACTATCAAATCCCACCATAATGTGGGTGGGCTACCTGATTTCATGAAATTGAAAGTGGTAGAACCCCTAAATACCTTGTTTAAAGACGGGGTGAGAGAGGTTGGTAGAGCACTTGAAATCCCTGAAAATATTATTGGAAGACATCCATTCCCCGGGCCAGGATTGGCCATCAGGATTTTGGGTGATATTACCCCGGAAAAGGTAGCCACTTTGCAGGAGGTGGATCATATTTTTATCAAGGGTCTAAAGGATAACGGTCTTTATGATGATGTATGGCAGGCAGGTGCTGTTTTACTTCCTATCCAGTCTGTAGGAGTAATGGGAGATGAAAGGACTTATGAAAGGGTTGTGGCCTTGAGAGCAGTAACATCTGTGGACGGCATGACTGCTGACTGGGTACATTTGCCATATGAGTTTTTAGGAAACATCTCCAATGAAATTATCAATAAAGTAAAAGGAGTTAACAGGGTGGTTTATGATATCAGTTCTAAGCCACCGGCAACCATTGAATGGGAATAAAAAAAGCCTGATTTAAAATCAGGCTTTTTTTATCTGTTTTGGTCTGAAATCCATTAAATTCGTAAACTGGTCGGATTTAGGTATAAAATTTGATTTTGTCCTGGAAATATAAAAATGAGATGGACAAAAATAATTCCCCAGAAATGATTCGGATCCGGGGAAAGCTCCCTTTTTTTGCAGGACAGCCTTTACTAAATAATCCAACTTACCATCCCAATTATAAACCCAGGTAACCAGGGGAGAATACATAAATTATAGAAAACAGATGAAGCAATTAATAGGATTTTTGATGGCTTTTTTTGTCAGTGCGTCCCTTATGGCACAAGAAGCGACACCTGAATACAGGAGAGCCAAACAAATGATCGAAAATGGAAATTCCGAAGCAGCCATGGGCCTTTTAAGGCCCTATTTGGACTATCGGGAATATGGGGAACTGGCATTGTATGCCCGGTATCATTTTGCTAGGGCCGCTTTTCAAAACCGTCAGTATGCCCTTTCCCAGGCAACCCTGAGCCAACTTGTAAATGAATATAATTGGGAAAAGGAGGATGATGCAAGATACCTTTTGGCTTTAAATTATTTTAATCAGAAGGAATATTTTGATGCCCTTACGGTGTTGAACAAAATTCGGGATGCCGCCTTGAAAGAGGAAGGACAAAAGGCCAGTTATGATTATCTTAAAGGGAATGTTTCTGTAAGTTTTTTGGTGGCCCACTGGAATACATTTAAGGATAATAAGGGGTACAGTAAAGTGTTACTGGAAAAACTGGAGCAACAGACGGTGATGTCTAACAGTGAAAAAAGAGTATTTAGAGAACTTCAGGAAATGAAGCAGGAGGAGCTCCAAATACCAACCAGTCAAAATATCAAAAATAATATACTGGAGGTGGCTATTATTCTCCCTTTTAATTATCAAGGGGGCACTGGAGTTAGGAATATTGAAGGGAATAATTTTGTTTTTGAATTGTACCAGGGCATTTCCATGGCCATTGAGGAAGCCAAAAAAAGAGGGGAGCAACTGACGGTCCGAACATTTGATTCTGAAAGGAATGAAGGGGTGGTGAGAAAAATACTGGACGATCCTTTTTTCCAGGTTGCAGATATTATCATAGGGCCAATTTACCCTGAAGAAACTTCCGTTGTTGCTAACTTTGCAGAAAGCAATCAAATTCCCTATATCAACCCGCTTTCCAATATCAAGGATCAATTTGATGGGATGGATTATTCCTATTTGTTCAGGCCATCCACCGGAGGCATTGTTCAACGGGTATTGGAATTTTGCCGGAACAAAAATATTGGAAATAAAGTGGCCTTGGCCTATTCTGGATCCACAAGGGATGAGTTGATGGCCGGTCAATTCGTAAAAGAAGCTAAAAATAGAGGGTATGAAATAACTTATAATAGGAAAGTCAATTCCAATAACATTCGTGATTTTTTAGAGGATGTTGGAATAAGGGAAGATACAGTTTATAATGCAGATATGGTGGTGATTTTCTCAGATGATCCTTATATCGCTTCCCCCACTTTTTCTTTGTTGGAGTCCCTGACAACTGATATTCCTATTATGGTCATGGATTCCTGGTTATATTTTAATTTTGTGAATTTTGAAATGCTAGGGGGAAATGATTTTCATTATATAGGTAACAACACCATCAAAATGGATAAGGAATCCGTCTCCGATTTTAGGGAGAAGTTTTTTGAAAAATTCCAGACTTACCCCAATATCAATGCCTATTTAGGTTACGAGCTGATGGATTGGGTCGCTCATTCTTTAAACAATCGTTTGGGTTTTGATTTTAGAAATAACCTTAACCAATTGGGAGATCAGCAGGGGACCCTTAGTTTTGGTTTGAATTTTAGTTATTCCCAGTACAATCAGCATATTCCAATATTAAAAATGAATCAAGGGAAGTTAGAAGAAATAAAATAAAGCAGTTTTTGATGAAAATTGATATTAGTAAATCTCTTTTTGAGAAGGCACAGCAATTTATCCCTGGAGGGGTTAACTCTCCTGTGAGGGCTTTTAAGGCAGTAGGTGGGGATCCATTATTTATCAAAAAAGCAGATGGCCCGTACTTATATGATGAGGATGGGAATGCGTTTATTGAATTGATAAACAGTTGGGGGCCTTTGATTTTGGGGCATAATCACCCGGCCATCAAAGAAGCCATCCTTAAAGCTACGGAACTCGGGACTTCATTTGGAGCTCCTACGGCAAAGGAAATTGAAATTGCCGACCTGATCACTCAAATGGTCCCTTCCGTAGAAAAAGTGAGAATGGTTAATTCTGGAACGGAAGCCACTATGTCTGCGGTCAGACTTGCAAGGGGTTATACTGGTAAAGATAAATTCATCAAGTTTGAAGGTAATTATCATGGCCACGGGGATTCTTTTTTGATAGCAGCAGGCTCTGGAGCCATAACCATGGGAATGCCCAATTCCCCGGGTGTGACCCAAGGGACAGCCAGGGATACCCTTTTGGCCCCTCATAATGATTTGAAAGCAGTTGAGGAACTTGTGGAAGCCAATAAGGGGGAAGTTGCTGCCATCATTTTAGAGCCTGTTCCAGGTAATATGGGGCTAATATTGCCGAAGAAAGGCTTCCTGGAAGGTTTGAGGAAATTGTGTGACAGGGAAGGGATCATATTGATCTTTGATGAGGTGATGACAGGTTTTCGTTTGGCACCTGGTGGGGCTCAGGAAGTTTTTGATGTGACTCCAGACCTGACTACCATGGGCAAAATCATCGGTGGAGGTATGCCAGTTGGAGCTTACGGTGGAAAAAAGGAAATAATGGAATTTGTTTCGCCAACTGGACCAGTTTATCAAGCAGGCACTTTGTCTGGAAATCCAATTGCAATGGCTGCTGGTTATGCCATGTTAAAACATTTGCATGACAATCCTTCTATTTACCAAGAATTGGATAAAACAGGTGGAAAAATTGTAGGTGGTTTTAAGGATACCCTACAAAGATTGGGCTTGAATTATTCAATGACTCATCTGGGAAGTATGTTTAGCCTGTTTTTTACCGATAAGGAAGTGGTGGATTTTGAAACGGCAAAATCTTGCGATACCCAGCTTTTTGGAAAATATTTTCAAGCTATGCTGTCTCGCGGTGTTTATTTGGCACCATCCCAATTTGAAAGCTTTTTCTTGTCCACAGCCATTAAGGATGAGCATGTACAACATATTGTACAGGCCAACGAAGATTCCTTAAAGGAAGTATTGGATATTTATTAATTAAAAAAGCCAGTTTCCAGTGACTGGCTTTTTTAAATAAAACTCAATAGAACACTGCCCCTTTTTACCAATTGGAAATGGGGGAGAATATTAAATTCCTGAGAAGTATATGGAAAATGTAAAGGTATATGGTATCAAAAACTGTGATACCATGAAGAGGACATTTAAGTTTTTGGAGGAAAACAAGGTGGACTATTCTTTTATTGATTATAAAAAAACGCCCCCAACAAAAGAGTTGTTGAATGAATTTTTGGAGGAAATACCTTTGGACAAGCTGGTCAATAAAAAGGGAATGACCTTTAGGAAATTATCCGATGAAGAAAAGGAGAGTTTGAAACAGGAAGATTCTGCAATACCATTGATAATAAAAAATAGCAGTATGATCAAAAGGCCAGTGATGGTATTTCCTGATGGAAGATATTTGGTGGGATTTCAGCCTGATGAAATACTTGAAAAATAAAACCTGAATTATCAGGCTTTATTTTTTTTCCAGGGAATAATTTAAAGGGGATTTAATCCTTTTATTTTGCTGATTTAGCATGGTGAGGTTCCCACTTTGTTCCTGGACAAAACTTTTTACTATGGAATTGTTTTGGTCCCACAAAGTAATTACCATGGCATCAGGTTCCTCCTCCAGGCCATAGGTAACCTCATAAATTCCCTGGTATTCAAAAGACCTGTTTCCTTCATCAGTTTTTAGGTAAGTTTCCAAAAGCTCGTACGCCCTTTCCTTTTTGTTAGGCTTATTTTCTAACCTCAATTCCATTTTGATCCCCTCACAATCCGCACAGGGAACCGTTCCTTCATAAGTGTACCATTTTGATGCGCCTGTTTCCAGAATGACGTTGTTATCTTCCAGTGAATTGGATTCCGTACCTGAATTTTCGGATTCACTGGCAGAGGGGTCGCAAGCCAAACACAGTAAACCTATACAAATAGCAAAGAGAGAAGTACATAGTTTCATAGGAACCTATTTTGGGTGAAGCAAGTATTTTGGCAAGTTAATTAAAATTTCCTTTATCATTAATTCCAGGTCAAATTGAGGTTGCCAGCCCCAATCTTTCCGGGCTTCCCTATCATCAATGCTATCCGGCCAATGGTCGGCAATTTCTTGCCTGTAATCAGGTTTATAGCTGATTTGAAAGGCAGGGTAAAACTTTTTGATGCCTTCAAATAAATCTTTTGGGGAACAACTTATCCCTCTGAGGTTATAACTGCTCCGAACTTTTATTCTAGTAGAAGGGGCTTGCATTAACTGAAGAGTTGCATTGATTGCATCCCCCATATACATCATGGGAAGATAAGTGTCAGCCTTTAAAAAGCACTCATAAGGTTCACTTTCAATGGCTTTTCGGAATATTTCTACTGCATAATCGGTAGTGCCTCCTCCAGGCATTGATTTGTAACCAATCAGGCCAGGATACCTTAAACTCCTAATGTCAAGTTGGTATTTTCTATAATAATATTCACACCAGCGTTCACCTGCCAGTTTAGAAATGCCATAGGCAGTTATGGGGTTCATAACAGTATTTTGAGGGGTGTTCTGGGATGGGGTGTCCGGGCCAAAAACAGCTATAGAAGATGGCCAATATACCTTTGGAACTTTTAACTCTCTTGCCACTTCCAAAATGGCCAATAATCCGTCCATATTCAATCTCCAGGCTGTTAAAGGCTGTTTTTCACTTTTTGCTGAAAGCAGGGCTGCCAAGTGAAAGATCTGGGTAGGTCTTTCTTTCTGAACGATATTTCCAAGGGCATTGGAATCCAGAACATCCAATTTCCGGTATCTGGCATCCTCTAAAGGATAGCGGTTGGGTTCAATAATATCCGTGGCCAAAACATTATTTTGTCCATGAATATCAATTAAGAATTTGGTTAATTCAGCGCCTATTTGCCCAGCTGCCCCGGTGATTAAAATGCGTTCCATATAATTGGTCCAAATTTTAAATAATGCCTCAGAAGGAAATTTGCTGTAATTGTTTAAATGCTATATAAAAATAACAATTTCATTTGTCCTAATTGTGATTTATTTCAATTACATTTATGTATAAGTATTTTTAAATCAGTGATTTAATTGTTGATCGGACATTTATGAATGAAAGTTTTAAGCAACATTTAGAAGCTGAACTCGAGTCCATTCGGGATTCAGGACTTTTTAAATCAGAAAGAGTGATCACTTCTCCCCAGGGTGCAGAAATCACCATTAAGGGAGGGGAAAAAGTTTTAAATTTTTGTGCCAACAATTATTTGGGGTTGTCCAGCCATCCTAGAGTAATAGAAGCGGCCAAAAAAGCTATTGATTCCCATGGTTATGGCATGTCTTCCGTTCGCTTTATCTGCGGAACGCAGGATTTGCATAAGGAATTAGAAAAAAAGATTTCCGAATTTTTGGGAACAGAGGATACCATCTTGTATGCTGCAGCTTTTGATGCCAATGGTGGTGTTTTCGAACCCCTGTTTGGTTCTGAGGATGCTATCATTTCTGATGCACTAAATCATGCCTCGATTATTGATGGGGTAAGGCTATGTAAGGCAATGCGGTTCCGGTATCAACACAATGATATGGATGATTTGGAAAAGCAGCTTAAGGAGGCCGATTTAAAGGGGGCAAGGCAAAAAATCATCGTTACTGATGGGGCATTTTCCATGGATGGAACTATTGCACAATTGGACCAGATAGTTGGGTTGGCAAAGCGGTATAGGGCCATGGTCATGTCTGATGAATGCCATGCAACCGGTTTTTTAGGAAAAACAGGAAGGGGAGTGCCCGAATTAAAAGGTGTTATGGGAGAAGTTGATATTATTACGGGAACTTTGGGTAAAGCATTAGGTGGAGCTTCCGGTGGATTTACTTCAGGGAGGAAAGAGATTATTGAATTGTTGAGGCAAAGATCAAGGCCTTATTTGTTTTCCAATACCCTTGCCCCTGCAATTGCCGGGGGATCTATTGCCGTTTTTGACCTTTTGTCGGAAACTACTGCCCTCAGGGATAAGCTTGAAGATAATACCCGGTATTTTAGGAAAAAAATGCTTGAGGCAGGGTTTGAAATAAAGCCGGGTCAGCATCCAATAGTCCCAATAATGCTATATGATGCGGAACGTTCCCAACAAATGGCGGAAAAACTTTTGGAAAAGGGCATATATGTGATCGGTTTTTATTATCCTGTTGTGCCTAAGGGGCAAGCCCGAATTAGGGTGCAGCTTTCCGCCAATCACCAAAAAGAACATTTAGACAGGGCTATTAAGGCCTTTGTCGAAGTTGGTAAGGAGTTGAAGGTAATTGAATAGGAGAGGAGGCTCAGTTTTTACTTTACCGTTATTATTTGATAATTCTTTTGGAAACCTTTGTAGTGAACAGAAGAAGATCAATAAACTGGTCACCTATTTCAGGAATTGCCAAAAAGGGATCTGGTGGAACCCAATTTATGCTTCAGCGGTTCTTTGCTTTAACTTTCTGCTTTTAAAAGCGCTTATGGTTTCAAATTTTTCGTCAATATCCTCTCCGGTCAAATAATCATTGAGCATTTCCCTCACTTCCTGGAAAGATAGATTATGAAGAATTTTGCCATTTTTGGCCATAGAGACCTGGCCTGTTTCTTCTGAAACTATTAATACCAAGGTGTCGGTGGCTTCTGACATCCCAATAGCAGCTCGGTGTCTAAGGCCAAATTGGGCAGGAACCTCCCTTTCAGTAACTGGAAGGATACAACGGGCAGCTTTAACTTTTCCATTATAAATAATAACGGCCCCATCATGGAGGGGGCTGTATTTATTGAAAATAGAAATCAACAATCTTTTGGAAACCACAGCGTCGATCAAATCCCCGCTTTCTGCATAAAACTTTAATTCGGAACTACGGGAAATCACCATCAAAGCCCCGGTGCTGGTCCCTGCAAGGGATTTGGAAGCCTCCATAATAGGAGTGATATTGAAAGCCATAGTTTCCTTTTTTCTCCAAAACAATAATTCTTGAAGTACATTTTCATTGGATAGGATAGAAGTCTTTCCAATTATAAGCAGGAATTTTCTGATTTCAGGAGCAAAAAGAATAATGGCAGCAATGACACCAACTCCCATAAACTGCCCCAAAATAATGGAGAGCAATTCCATCTTAGCGGCATTGACCACCAGATAGACCAAATAAAGCGATAAAAATCCCAAGAAAATTTTAATGGCAACACTTCCTCTCATCAATTTATAGACCTGGTAGATCAGAATACTTACCAGTGTAATGTCTATAATATTGACAATGGAAACGTCCAAAAAGCCAATTTTGAAAAGTAAATTCAACGGTAAATTTGTTTATATAGTTTAATTGTTTCAATTGCTTCTTTTACATCATGCACCCTAAGGATATCTGCCCCGTTGATCAATGCCACCATATGCAAAGCGGTTGTCCCATTGAGTGCTTCTTGAGGCTGGATATCCAAGCTTTTGTAAATCATGGATTTTCTAGAAACACCAACCAAGACAGGGGCCTTTATAGTCTTAAAATAAGATAAATTTTTAAGAATCCTATAATTTTGCCCTATTGTTTTGGAAAAACCAAACCCAGGGTCAATTACTACATCATTAATGCCAGCATTTTTACATTGGTTCAGTTTTTCGTTAAAAAATGATAAAATATCCTTTTCTAAGTTATTATACTCCGTTTTGGCCTGCATGGTTTCGGGATTCCCTTTCATATGCATACTGATATAGGGAATTTTTAATTTTCCGACCGTAGGAATCATGCTTTTGTCCAATTCTCCACTTGAAATATCATTAATGATGTCGGCCCCTTCATAATATGCAAGGCGGGCTACTTCGTGTCTAAAGGTATCAATGGAAACCAAAATATCAGGGAATTCTGTTTTTATGACCTTGACAGCCGGGATGACCCGGGCAAGTTCTTCCTCAATGGAAACTTCCGAAGCACCAGGCCTGCTGCTATATCCCCCCAAATCCAGAATTTTTGCCCCTTCTCCAATCATTTTTTCTGCTTGAGACAAAACTTTCCCGGATTCTTTAGAAAACCTGCTTTCACTAAAGAAAGAGTCTGGAGTGATGTTGAGGATTCCCATAACCCAAGGTTCGTCCAAGAAGTAAAGCTTTCCTTTGATCTGAAGTGTTATTTTTGGGGGAAATAATTTATCTTCGATTTCTGAAGTGAATTGAGACCTATCTTTCATTAAATAATCATTGCTGTGAGAACGCAAACAGTTAGCGAATATAATCAAGTTATTAGCCTTTGTAAAGAACTTTTTAAGAAGAAAACCATTGATTATGGGACGGCTTGGAGAATACTTAGAATTCCTTCCATTACAGACCAGATTTTTATTAAAGCTCAGCGCATCAGGTCTATCCAGGAAAAAGGATCACAAAAAATAGGGGATACTATTCAGGAGGAATTTATTGGTATTATCAATTATTGTTTAATTGCTTTGATCCAATTGGAAATGAAGGAAGATGATAGGTTGGAATTGGATTATACTGAACTCGAACCTATGTATGATAAATGGGTGGAAGCTACAAGGGGACTGTTGGAAAATAAAAACCATGATTATGGTGAGGCTTGGAGGGATATGAGGGTAGCCTCTATGACCGATATTATTTTGATGAAATTATACCGGGTCAAACAAATTGAAGATAACCAAGGTAAAACTTTAGCCTCCGAGGGCGTTGAGGCCAATTATCAAGATATGATCAATTATTCAGTTTTTTGTTTGATTCGGTTAAAGGAAGAGCAACATGCTTAAGAAATTTGTATTGGGCCTTATCCGGTTTATTGTTGGGGGGCTTTTTATTTTTTCTGGTCTGATCAAGGTCAATGACCCTATAGGGACATCTATTAAAATGGAAGAATATTTCCATGTTTTTTCCCAGGATATAGCAGGGATTTTTGGATATTTAATGCCAGTTTCCCTTCCCCTATCTGTGGTTATGATTACCTTGGAAGTTGTATTAGGAGTGATGCTGATTTTGGGGGTGAAAAGAAATTGGACCTTGGGTTTATTGTCGGCCATGATCTTGTTTTTTACTTTTCTTACTTTCTATTCTGCTTATTTCAATAAAGTGACCGACTGTGGTTGTTTTGGAGATGCGATAAAATTGACCCCTTGGCAGTCCTTTTATAAGGATATTTTCCTTTTAGTATTGATAGGGACGCTAGTCCTATTTCGAAAAAGTCTTCCTGAACAAAAGGCATTTTGGGCCCAAATCTCTGTAGTTCTAGCCTTTTTTGGGGCGCTGGGGCTTTCTTTGTGGGCAATTTGGAATTTGCCGTTCCTTGATTTCCGGCCCTATAAGGAAGGGGTAAATATTACCCAGGCCATGCAACCTTCCGGGGAATTGGAATACCAATATATCATGAAAAAAGATGGGGCTGAAGTGGTTCTGGACCAATACCCTAAGGAAGATGGGTATGAATTTGTGGATATGAAACTTAAAAATCCGGAAGTACTTCCCAAAATTTCCGATTTTGCTATATGGAATGAACAGGGAGATTTTACAGAGACTATTTTAAAGGGAAACAAAATTATTATTCTGATCAGTAATTTTCATAATATGGACCCTGAAGTTTTGGAAGGGTTTGATTCACTGATTGATCTGGAGGTAGGGAAAACGGTGATTATTACCGCTTCATCTGATGAGGAAATTGAAAATTTAATGGAAAATAGGGGATGGGATGTTCCTTATTATTTTGGAGATGCAACAGTGATTAAAACCATGATTCGCTCCAATCCAGGACTTATGTTGATCCAAGATGGAATTATTCTTAAAAAATATCACTATTCAGATATTCCTGAAACTACCCGGATAAAAAGCTTATTCACTCCATGAAAAACCAAGTTAAAATTGTTTTGGTTGGAATGCCTGGCAGTGGCAAATCCACCCTTGGAAAAGAAATTGCCAATAAATTAGGGTTTAAGATTTATGATTTGGACGACCTAATTGTGAAAAGGGAGGGGGAATCCATCCCCAAAATTTTTATGGATAAGGGAGAAGGATATTTTCGAAGGCTGGAATCCAATGTCCTTTCTGATGCCCTGGACCGGGATGAAGCTTTTGTCTTATCCACCGGAGGGGGCGCCCCTTGTTACAATGAAAATATGGAAATCATCAATCAAAAGGGGATTTCAGTATTCTTGGATGTTTCCTTGGAACAAATATTAGAGCGGTTGACCAAAGGTGAAGTAGCCAAACGCCCCCTATTCCAAGGCCTAGAAACTGGGGAAATTACCCTGAAATTACAGGATATGCTTTCAGAAAGAATTGATTATTATGAAAAGGCAAAAATAAAGCTCAGCGGAGACGATATTTCCGCTGAGCTATTAATTTCTGAGTTATTGACTTTTTTTAGAAGTTAAACCCAAAGGTTAAAAAACCTGTTGTCTGTTTGTTGTCAACAAAATTGGGATCAGCAGTAGGATATGAGAAATAGTAACTGTCAAATTGGCTGTGTACCAAGCCAAAATCTATATACATTTTGGGCAGTCTTACTCCTATCCCACCAGTGTATTGAATTCTGGATCGGTCCCTGTCTGGCTCATCCAAGGGGTCTCCATAAAAACCTGTCCCAGCCCGAATTCTAAAGATATCAAACCGGTATTCTCCACCAATCCGGTAATTGATTACCTTTTCCGCAAACTGGTTGACTTCCTGGTTGGCATTGTCGAGAGAAAAATCTGGAGAAGAAAAATGCATGGTGGAATAATCCAGGTAATCTACATCGGCTGTGATAAAGCCATTTTTCTGGAAGAAAAAGGTGGCTCCACCGCTTATTTTCATGGGGCTTCGCAAGTTAATGGTGGATATATAAATATCGCTGGTTTCATAGTTTTCAAACTCCGGGTCTCCCTCAATATCATAAAACTGTGCGTATAAATCGGCATCAAATTCATCTTCAAACCTGGACCAGGTGGGTGATCTGAATGAAACCCCCAAATTAAGTTCATCTATTGGTTTGTAGATCATGCCCAGGTTTAAGTTGATTCCAGTACCATTTTGGTAAAGGTTTTCTCTAAGCTCATAATCCAATGCTTTGATATCACTTTCATCAATAAATGATTCCTTGTAGGTTTTGAAGGAACGGAAATTTATTGAAGTAATCCCAACGGCTGCACCGACAAATAGTTTGTTGTCATAATTACCTCCAAAGGAAAAGGTTACCTGGCTTCTGCTACCTTCATTTTCGATTAGCTCACTTTGAAAAGGATTGCCAATGGCGTAATCGGATTTTTCAAATGTGTTATCAGAATTTATTTCAATGATTTCAACATCCAATGGTAGCCCCGCAGGGTCTCCTAATGGAGGTTCACCAAAATTGGTGTAATCATTAACATAATAGTCAAGTAAGGATGAATTACCAGAACGGGATGATGTGTAACCGAAATTACGGTTAAGAGAATGGGACCTGTTAATGGAAATACCAAAAGTATGCCCCCTCCATTTATCCCTATTCAAGGGATCTTTCATATTGCTTAGGACAATACTTAAATTGGGCAGGGCAAAATTTCCTGTATTATCCTCTTGTATTTGGTTAAGAAAAGTAGACCTGGATTGTAAGTTTCCATAGGAAGCTGTAAAGCTAAATTCAGATTTTCTGAAAAAACCAAGCCCGGCAGGATTCCCATGGATGTTGGAAACATCTCCGCCGATGGCAGTTTGGCTGCCGCCTATTCCCATTACCCTTGCAGAACCAGAAGCTTGATGTTCACTAAACCTTAATGCGTCATCAATACCTTGAGACTTTACTTTTGCAGTGGCCAATAATAGTCCAAGAAAAGTTAATCCAGAAAGTATTTTAATAGATGTTTTCATAATTTTTTTAGCTAATAAAATCCCATTTTGTCATAAGCCAAAATGACAATTACTATGCCTATACCAAGATGTTATCTGCTTATTTAACGGTGTGAACTGAAAAAATGGTAAAAAAAGGGGGATAATTAATTTCCCCCTCTTCTAGATCTTCCAGAACTTCCACTGGTAGAGCCTCCTGAGCTCCTGGACGAACTGCTACCAGAACTGAAGGAGCTGCTTCTGGAAGAGCTGCTACTCCTTGAGGGAGTGTAACTAGAACTTCTTGTTCTAGAGGGTGTTGAAATATTTCTTTGTCTTGAAGGAGAAGTACTTCTATTATAAGATGGGGAAGTGCTCCTTCCTGACCTTGGCGCTTCATAATAAGATCTTGAGGAGGACCTTTCGCTAGGTTGAGTTACACTAGGTCTGCTTGATCTTCTGGGAGGTGTATAAGTGTCCCTATTACTTCTAGTAGTAGTAGAGGTTCTCGTGGTCATAGCTGCGGAATTGATGCTTCTCCTAGTTGGTTCTGCAGAAACTCTGCTGTTATAATAGTCGTTTTCTGAACGACTAAAATCGGAACCATCTACCCTGGACCTGGATGTTGTCCTGCTAATGGCACTTCTTCTGGCCACTGTCCTTGTTGAACTTGGAGCAATAGCAGTTCTGCTTTCTCTATAATCACCCGATAGGGTACTTCCTCTCCTGGTCCTTGCAGCCCTAACTAAGTTTCTGCTTTCCCCTTCGTAAATATTATTTATTATGATTGGCCTGTTATAATAACCGCCATAACCATAAAATCTAGAATAGGGACTATAAGCTAAAGCAGGACTCCAGAAGGGATCCCAGAATGGATCGTAGAAGGGATCATAAAATCCACCGTAATAAGGTCTGTATCCCCAAGAATTACCAAAGCCAAATCCTAATGAGATGCTTAGTCCTGGTCGGAAGGCAAATGGAGAACTCCAGAAGGGATCATAAAATCCGCCATATCCAAATCTTGGATAGAATCCTCCCATCATGCCAAAGGAATTATACATCCATGGGTTGGAATTAAAGGCAGAGCCCCTTGGGTTGTTGTAACCATAAAAGTTATTATATACATTGATGTCTCCGCTTTCACCAACCTTTCCTTCTGTGGAAGCAACCGGAGCATCATCGAAATAGACGATTTCATCATCTGCACGATCGCTTTGTATCTGATATTTGGCAATGTATTCAGGATTTACATTTTTAGCAGAAAAATTCTCCTGAGCACTGCCCTCAGCGATTTCATAATCCTCAAAATGCCCGGGGGTATTATTGGGTACAGCATGAGCTGTGGCAGCGGCATTATCCGAGGCCATAAAGTATAAATCATCGGATTCTCCCTGCATTGCGGTATAGCTGCTACTACAAGCAGTGAATCCTAAAGCAAGAAGAAAAGAAAAATAACGATATGGGATTAATTTCATCATAATCATGCAGTTTATAACATCTACCACTATATACGTGGCGATCAGGGGAGGGTTATCATTTTTTAATTTATATTTGCCTTCAATTATCAGGAACGAAAGTTAAAGAGTTTTTTCATAACAACAAATAATTGATATGAGCAAAGGATTACCAAAACGGGAAGACGATTATTCCCAGTGGTATAATGAATTGGTGAAGCGAGCAGACTTGGCAGAAAACTCTGGCGTAAGAGGTTGCATGGTTATCAAACCCTATGGGTATTCCATTTGGGAAAAAATGCAAGGTCAACTGGATCAGATGTTTAAAGATACTGGGCACAGCAATGCTTATTTTCCCCTGTTTATCCCAAAATCCTTCCTTTCCAAGGAAGCCAGTCATGTGGAGGGTTTTGCCAAAGAATGTGCGGTAGTAACCCATTACCGGTTGAAAAACTCCGAAGACAATAAAGGGGTAATCGTGGACCCAGAGGCCAAACTGGAGGAGGAGCTGATTGTAAGGCCGACTTCAGAGGCAGTGATTTGGAGTACATACAGAAACTGGATCCAATCTTACCGGGACCTGCCCCTGAAGGTCAACCAATGGGCCAACGTGGTAAGGTGGGAAATGAGAACCCGCTTGTTTTTGAGAACTGCTGAGTTTTTGTGGCAAGAAGGCCATACGGCCCATGCCACCCGGGAGGAGGCTGAGGAAGAAACAGTGCAAATGATGAATATATATGCACAATTTGCCGAAGATTATATGGCAATGCCCGTGGTAAAAGGCCTGAAGACGGAAACAGAACGATTTGCAGGAGCTTTGGAAACTTATTGTATCGAAGCCTTGATGCAGGATGGTAAGGCCTTACAAGCTGGAACTTCCCACTTTTTGGGCCAAAATTTTGCAAAGGCTTTTGATGTAAAATTTGCCTCTAAAGATGGAGGTTTGGATTATGTTTGGGGAACTTCCTGGGGGGTTAGTACCCGTTTGATGGGAGCTTTGGTCATGGCCCATTCAGATAATAATGGCTTGGTGCTTCCTCCTAAATTGGCCCCGATTCAGGTGGTGATAGTTCCTATTTTCCGCAGTGAAGAGGAATTGCAGGCCATTGAGGAGAAAGCTCATGAGATTATGGATCAATTGAATCCCTTGGGGATTTCCGTCAAATTTGATCATCGGGATACTCATAAGCCGGGCTGGAAATTTGCTGAGTATGAATTGAAGGGGGTTCCTGTCAGAATTGCCCTTGGACCAAGGGATTTGGCCAATAATACCATTGAAGTTGCGAGAAGGGATACACTGACCAAGGAAATGATGAAGTTGGATGAGGTGGATGTATCCAAAGCAATTCCTGCTCTGTTGGATGAAATTCAGGCCAATATTTATAAAAAAGCCAAAGATTACAGAGCAGATAATACCAGAAAGGTCAATGATTGGGATGAGTTTAAGAAAGTCCTTGAGGAAAAAGGAGGGTTTATTTCTGCCCATTGGGATGGAACCGCTGAGACCGAAGAAAAAATCAAGGATTTGACCAAAGCTACCATTCGCTGCATACCTCTTGATCAGGTCAAAGAAGAAGGTGCTTGTGTTTTGACAGGAAAACCATCCAAAGGGAGGGTCTTATTTGCCAAAGCCTATTAATTAAGCATTATTAAAGAATTTTATAACCGCTTTGCTTGTGAAAATACCCAGCAGCAAAGCGGTTTTTTTATGAGGGAAGGGATTGACCTATTATTCATTATTTATTTTATTTTCCCGAAAAAATGGCATAATTTAAACAGTTCAACTACTAACTTTTATGACCTGGGCGATTATTTTGAGTTTATTGGTGCTGGGGCTCCTTCTGGTCCTGGTTGAAGTAATTTTTGTTCCCGGAACCACTTTGGTTGGCATATTAGGGGTCCTTTTCACAGGAATGGGGATTTATGTGTGTTTTCAAAATTTTGAAACTGAAACGGCTTTTATCGTTGTGGCTTTAACTGTGTTGGGGAATGTCCTGGTTGTTCTTTATGGGTTTCGATCAGGAGTTTGGAATCGTTTTTCACTAAAGGAAACCAGTGTGGGAAGGGCATTTGATGAAAGGCTGGCAGGACTGGAAGTTGGCCAAAAAGGAAGGACGATATCGGATGTAAAACCCTTTGGGAAGGCGGAATTTGATGACAAAATTTATGAAGTGAAATCCAATTCCGGATTTATTTCTGCAGGTACCGAAGTAGTTATTCACAAGTTGGAAAGCAATAAAATTATCATAAAACAATAAGTTATGGGAGAAATATCTAACACCGTGTTTATTTTGGTTGTGGCCTTTGGGGCTTAATCCTGCTTTTTATCTTTCTTTATTTTGTCCCGGTCAACTTGTGGATCACGGCCATTTTTGCCAATGTGAAAGTGGGGATTGGGGAACTAATTGGAATGAGGATCCGGAAAGTTCCACCCAGCATCATTGTCAATTCCTTGATTACCGCTACCAAAGCTGGTCTGGATCTGAAAACCAATGATCTGGAGACCCATTTTCTGGCAGGAGGAAATGTGCCCAATGTAATCAGGGCCTTGATATCAGCTGATAAAGCCAATATTAATCTTTCCTTTAAACAAGCAACGGCCATTGACCTGGCGGGGAGAGACGTTTTTGAGGCGGTTCAGATTTCTGTTAATCCGAAAGTGATCAATACTCCCAATGTTGCTGCTGTTGCTGCAGATGGGATTCAGTTGATTGCAAAAGCCCGGGTGACCGTAAGGGCTAATATCGCCCAGTTGGTAGGTGGTGCCGGAGAGGATACCATCCTTGCCAGGGTAGGGGAAGGTATCGTGACCTCCATTGGTTCTGCAAATACCCATAAAAGTGTACTGGAAAATCCCGATAAGATTTCCAAACTCGTTTTGGAAAGGGGACTTGATGCAGGAACCGCATTTGAAATCCTATCTATTGATATTGCAGATATTGATGTGGGGACCAATATTGGCGCCAAACTGCAAATAGACCAGGCATCTGCTGACTTGAAAGTTGCTGAGGCAAAAGCTGAAGAAAGAAGGGCCATGGCGGTTGCTTTGGAGCAAGAAATGAAGGCAAGAAATGTTGAAATGAGAGCCAAAGTCATAGAAGCAGAAGCAGAGGTTCCAAAAGCTATTTCGGAAGCATTCCGTTCTGGTAACCTTGGTGTGATGGATTATTACCGAATGGAAAATATAAAATCAGATACAGAAATGAGAGATTCTATTTCAAAACCTGAGGAAGGCAAAAGAGGGAATAAAAAATCCAATGGGGATAAGAATTAGAAGTTTTCTATGATTTTATAACCATACCTGGAGAGAGTGTACCTCTAAGTGAATTGTGAATATTGAATTAATGATAGTGAGGGTTAGGCTAGAGCAAAACGGTTAATTACCGCCATTTTGTAAACCTTGGCCTTCAATTCTTTAAAAATTTCAGGGTGTTGATATTTTCGTTGAATTTTGTCGGTGGACCAAAAGGCGGTACCAAATTATTAGTCTTTTCTCTTTTCACCTATTTATAGGTGCGCAGCAAAGATCCTGAAATTAATAACCATAAAATGAAATGCTCTTGGGTAATATCAACTTTACCTTAGAATTCATCCAGGCAAACAAAAGGGAGCTTTTATGCCCCCTTTTGTTTTTTTCGTTTCTTTTTTCCATCCTCTACCAATACCGGTGGGATATAGATGTCTTCTGCTAAAATTTTCTGGGTGCCTTGGTCCAGCAGAATGTCCTGATAGTAAATTGGTAAAATATAATTGCCTTTTTCATTCATTAATCCGTATTTTCCATTTCTTTTTACAATTATCCGGTCATAAGCTTCCCTTCTGATATCGTCAAATTTTGGGGTTGCTATTTCTTTTCCCAAGGGATTTATTAAACCATACTGTCCCTTACTTTCTGTAATGTAATAATGGTCCGCAATAAGGGAAATTTGGTCATAATATTTTGAAAGCATCAAATTTCCTTGTGTATCAATCAGGTTGTCTTTTCCATTTTTCTTTACCAAGGCTAAGCCCCGGTGGAAATCACCCACCTGGTCAAATTGCGGTTCTATGGTGATTTCATCATTCTGATTTATAAATCCCCATTTTCCTCCGGATTGAATACTGGCAAAGCCTTCAGAAAACTGCCCTACCATTTCAAAACGGTTGGAAATTCTTAGTTTTCCACTTTGGTCCACAAAGCCATACTTTCGATCAATAAGGGCTCCATATAAGCCTTGCCGCCCGGGAAAAAGCTGGGTGATGTTTTCGGTGGGAACTACTCTCCAGATCCCCTTCTCATCCAGAAGCCCGAGCTTTTTATTTTTAAAAAGGACATTGTAATGGTTTTGTCCTGCTTCGGTTACACTTTCCATGCCTTGTATGTCCAGTAATATTCCCCCGTTCTTCATAATTCGCCTTAGTTTGCCGTGGATATATTCCAGGATAACATTCCCATCAGCAGTGATTTTGTGATAACTACTGTAACTAATATCCACATCAGCCTCTTGAGCCTTTAGCAGCATATGCTGCTTTTGATTAAAGGCATAAAACTGATCCCCCTCCAGGTGGGCGATGGTATCGATAATCGGTTCAAGAATATATTCCCCTTGCCTGTTGACTAAACCGTAACCAGAGGCTTCTTGGGTTAGAAGGGTATTGGGACTGGGGCTGCTTATTTTCTCGAAAACATGATCAGGTCGGGGAGATAGTGGCAATAAGTAACCTGAAGGGATTTTTCCGATCACTTGCCCATTAGAGGCTATCCAGGCCTTTTGGAAGTTTCCAAGGTGCTTTACCTCTCTGTTTCCCCTGTCGTAATGAAAATATTCATTCCCTTTTCTTGCTAAAATCTGATTGAAATAGGGCTCTATTTCATCATATTCGGGGTCTAGGATTTTTTCTCCATATTCATGGTAAGCCCCAAATTTTCCGTTTTTTTGGATAATGATCCAGGGAGATAGGTATTGGAAGATTTTTTCTCCATCAATGTTCAAAAAAGGTTCATACCGATAATTGAGCAGTTTGATCTGCCCATCTTTATCGCTTACCCGGATTACATTGCTCAAAAGGAAAATATGATCGTTGTTGATTTTTTGGATGAGTTGTAATTGGTCATCATAAACCTCATATACCTGGGCTTGGCTATTATAGCTTGCGCACATGAAAAGAAGTCCCAGGGCAAGGAACTTGAGCTTATTTTTTGGATATACTGGCATTTTACTGAATTTGAATCAAAGAAAATCGAATGGGGCCATTAATCAAAAGCAGAATTGATTAAAATAGAAATAATTGGAATAGCCTTTAAAAAAGTGGAGGTTAGAGGAAAATAGGGGGAGCCTATTTCCCCTTTGATTTGGTGTTTTCTTTTTCCAGGTCAAAAAGGTCAGAAATAATATCAATCATTTCTTCCGCCTGGTCTCTTTTGCACGCAGCTCTCAACTGGACCACTGGAACCTTGATGATTTTTTGCATCATGCTTTTCGTGATCTTATCGATGATGGCATATTCTTTTTCGCTTGCATTTTTCAGATATCGTTCGAGCTCTTCTTTGCGGATTTGCTCTAAGGAATTTTTCAATTTATTGATGGTTGGGGAAACCATCATTTCTTTTTTCCAATCATAAAATTCCTCGATACTTTCAGAGATGATGGCTTCCACTTGAGGGACAGCCTCCATTCTCTTTTCCAGGGTTTCTGTAGCCTTACTGCGGATATTGTCCACATTATATAACAGTGCCCCTGGGACATCTTCCACGGTAGTTTCTATACTTCTTGGAACAGAAAGGTCCACAAAAAGCTTGTAACTCTGAATGTCGAATTTCTTGGTAAGGCCTTTTGTAATAAAGGGCTCGGAAGTAGTTATGGAGGAAACTATGACATCTGCCTCTTCCATGGCTTCATAGACTTTTTCAAATGGAATAACTTCATAACCCAATTCCGTACCCATGGCTTCTGCTTTGGCAAAAGTCCGGTTGGTAAGAGTGACTTTGGCCTGGGGTAGGTAAACCATGTTTTTGGCAACATCTTCACCAATTTCTCCCAATCCAATAAGAAGAATCCTTGGTTCTATGGTGTTAGAGGTGAGTTCCTCAATTAGTTCTACGGCAGCATAAGAAACGGATGCCGCTCCATCCCGGAATGCAGTTTCCTGTACCACTCTCTTATTAGTAAAGAAAATGGTATGCATCAACCTATGGAGGAATGGTCCAGCCATATCCATGTCAGCGGTAGTCTGATATGCCCTTTTGACCTGGTTGGAGATCTGCATATCGCCTACTACCTGAGCTTCTAATCCCATGGAAACTTTAAACAAATGCTGGATGGCTTCCTTATCTTCATGAAAAATCTTAAAGTATTCCATGTAGGATACCACATCATGCAGCCCTTTCTCCGAACCAATAAGTTTAATGATCTCCACACTTAAATCCAGCTCATGAGAGTAATAAACTTCAGTTCGGTTGCAAGTAGATAAAATCAGGGTGTCCCTAACATTAAAAAATTCCTTCAGCTTTATCAGAAGAGACTGGATAGCCGTTTCATCCAAAGCGATGATTTCCCTGATTTCCACAGGAGTATTCTTGTAGGACAAACTGATGGCTCTAAACTTGTGCTGCATTATTGGTATTTTTACACTACAAATTTATTACAGAAAGTGCACGAAATGAATTATTTTCATAAGCACTCTGTAATTTAAAATGTGTCTAAATAATATTAATGTATATGACTGGTATAATTACATCATTAATGATTTATATGGGAAAATAATTCCAATTTATTAAATTTATTACCAACCTGTTACTAGGATAACAGGAGGAAATTGAATTTTATAATTTACTCTTTTTTTATCTATTACAATGAAACGCCTTTTTTATTTTTTTAAAAATTATCTGGGATTTTCGCGAAGGGAGTCCAAAGGTTTTCTTTTGGTTTTGCCAGCCCTGTTCCTATTGTATTGGGTTCCCTCCGTTTATGATTTTTTGTTGCAACAAAAGCATGAGCGACAATACGAAGCCTATTTACAGGAAGCGAGGAGTAAATTGAAGGAATGGGAAAAGGAATTTTCAGAAAATAAGGCGAATAAAGCACCGGTTATGCGGGTCTCTAATTCTGTCGATTCAGTTGACCTTCCTAAGGATTCTTTTAAAAGGAAAAAGGAACCTCAGCTAAAAAAAATGGACTTTGCGGAAGCTGATTCTGTAGTTTTGCAGATTGTGCCCGGAATTGGCCAAACCCTAGCCTCCCGGATTGTAAAATTCAGGGAGAGTCTTGGCGGCTTTTATCAAAAAGAACAATTGATGGATGTATATGGCTTGAAAGAAGAAGTGGCTCTTAGGGTATTGGAGTATTTTGAATTCAACTCAAAGGTTACCAAAAAAATCAATCTAAATGAAACTACTATAAAAGAATTGGCTAACCATCCTTATATTGATTACGGTTATGCCAAAGTCATTTTGGCCTATAAAAAGCAACATGGGGAATACGAAACAGTGGATGAATTGCTGAACATCAAGATTTTTTCAGAGGATTGGCTAGACCGGATAAAACCTTATTTGACTACCAAATAAGAAAGGGGATTGCATTGAGTAGTGAGGCCTTAACAATGTGGGAATGATATTTTTGAGTCAGGGCTTCACTATCTATCCAAAAGCTGTCATATTTGCCTTATGGTAGATGAAAAATATTCCTTCTTAAAAAACCCCTTAAACCTTCCTGCCGGGAATTTTAAATTGGAAGAAGAAAAGGGAAGATTAAATGTATTTGATCCCTTAAGGAAAAAATTTCTTGTCCTAACTCCAGAAGAATGGGTCCGCCAGCACCTAATTCATTATTTGGTAACTTGGAAAAATTATCCAAAAAGTTTGTTTTCACTGGAACGAGGTCTCAAATATAACCGGGTAAATAAAAGATTTGATATTTTGGTGTTGAACCGCCGGGGAGATCCTTTTTTATTAATTGAATGCAAAGCCCCAGAGGTGAAATTAACCCAAAAGACAGTGGAACAGGTTTGCGTTTATAATAAATCCATCGGTGCAGAATACATTGCCATTAGTAATGGTATCCAGCATATTTGTTTGTTTTTTGATCCTAAAAAAGAGGCTTATCAGCAAATTAGAGAGTTTCCGGTTTTTTAGTTTCCCTTTAGGCTCCCTGTTGAAACCTTTTTTGGGGACTTTTATTAAGGTATGAATAAAAGAAAGATTTCGAAGGTTTTAATGTTTTGGAAAAAAGGAAATAAAAAGGCAAATTGAACCTAAATAAAGGTATAATTACCACTCGTGTAAAAAAAGCAATAAAGGATTGTGGGTTAAGTTTAAGGTTGTTTTTTTGGAAATTGTAGTGTACATCAAAAAAAATGCTCTTTACTAGTGTTGATTTGAATTGGTTTAAAGAAAATTTTTTTTGAGGGCGCGAAAAATCGGGTTAGCTATCAGTCTGATTTAGTTTAAATAATTCCAATCAAATAAAAAGCCTTTGTTTTTATAGTTTTTTGCTGATTGCAGGTGAATTATTAATTAATAGAATTACCTAGACTAAAGTGCTATGAAATACTTGGATCAGATGAACAGGAAAGTTTGGATTGGGAGAAAACCTGAAAGAATAGTTTCACTGGTCCCGTCTTTGACTGAGTTGTTAGTAGATTTGGGTTTAGGGGATAAACTGGTAGGGGTTACCAAGTTTTGCAACCATCCCAAAGGCTTAAAAAAAGAAAAAGTAATTGTGGGGGGAACCAAAAATTTTCATTTTGATAAAATAAAAAGCCTTCAGCCCGATTTAATCATTGGTAATAAGGAGGAAAATTATAAAGAAGGGATTGAGAGGTTGGAAAAGGATTTTCCAGTTTGGGTAAGCGATGTGGAGGATTTAGGAGACGTATTGGTGTTGATATGGGCCATCGGAGAAATTACAGACACAAAAGAAAAAGCTAAATCATTGAACCAATTGATGTTGAGAGACATGGAGGGGGGCTTTTTAAAAAAAGGAACTTCCATTTACTTGATTTGGAAAAATCCTATGATCGCAGTAGGTAGGTATACTTTTATTGATACCATGATGGTAAGGGCCGGGTTTATCAATATAGTTTCACAAGAAAGATACCCAGAGATTACCGAAGAAGAAATCAGGGCACTAGAGCCTGAATATATTTTATTAAGTACAGAACCTTATCCTTTTAATGAAAAGGATAAGGCACAATTCAAGAAAAAATTTCCCTTTTCCCAAATCAAGTTGGTGGATGGGGAGCTGTTTTCCTGGTATGGAAGCCGTTTACTTTATTCCTCAGAATATTTTAAAAAATTATAACCTGCCAAAGGGGGCCGATAAGCAGGAGGATGAATTATTTTTCCAAGTTTAACAAATTTCCGATTCTATTAATTTCCTCCATTTTCTTGAAAAGCTTTTTGTAATCATCCTGAACAATTTCGTCTCTGAATTCCATCAGGTTATTGATATATTGGTTAAGGGCTTCCAGGATATTGCTTTTATTTTCCTTAATGATGGGAGTCCACATAGCTGGTGAACTTTTGGCTAATCTAACCGTGGAAGAAAAACCGCTTCCTGCCATATTCAATATATTTTTATCATCTTCCATTTTATCCAAAACCGTTTTTCCTAACATAAATGAACTGATATGTGATAAATGGGAAACATAAGCCAACTGGTTGTCATGTTCCATTGGTCCCATAAAACGGAGTTTTACCCCAAGGGCTTCAAAAATCTCATATGCTTTCCCCTTTAATTCCAGGTTGGTTTTTTCCAATTCACAAAGTATAAGGATCTTCCCGGAAAATAAGTGATCGATAGCAGCTTTTGGTCCGGAAAATTCTGTCCCTGCAATGGGGTGAGCAGCAAGATAGTTTTCCCGATTGGGGTGGTCTGCTATGGATTGGCAGATTTGTGCTTTAGTGCTTCCAAAATCCATGACCAGAGTGTTTTTATCTATCTTGCCCAAAACTGACCTGAGCAAATCCGGAATGGTATGAACAGGGGTGGCTATTAGGATTAGGTCTGTATCAGGGGCTGCAACATCTTTTATTTCCTCAATTAAACCAATTTGAACAGCTTCCTCTTGGTGTTGCTGATTATGGTCTGTTCCGGTAATGCGGATGCCTGGGAAAGCTTTTTTTAAGGCCAGGGCAAAAGATCCCCCTAATAGCCCCAAACCGATGATATGTACCTTTTTCATATGGATTTTCTAATGGGTTGATTGAGATTAGCCATTTTGTTATTAAATCCTTTTTAATGCCTCTTTGATTTTATCTTCTGGAACACAAAGGGAAAAACGGATATATCCAATTCCATTGCTGCCAAAAATGTCTCCTGGTGCAATAAAAAGATGGTTTTTTTGCAATAGCTGATCAACAAATGCTTTGCTGTCCTGGCCCTCTGGTAATTTGGCCCATACAAACATTCCCGAACTGCTTTTGTCGTAGGATGCCCCGATTTTGTCAATAATTTGCCATACCAGCTCTCTTCTGGATCTATATATATCATCCATTTGTTCAAACCAGGTTTTGTCAAGGTTTAAAGCTGCTATTGCTCCTTTTTGTATGCCCAAAAACATCCCAGAATCCATATTGCTTTTTACCTTTAAAACCTCCTTCAGGTAGGTTGACTTCCCGCAAAGCATTCCCACTCTCCATCCAGGCATATTATAGGTTTTGCTAAGGGAGTTAAGTTCCATGGCTACCTCCCTGGCTCCAGGTATGGAAAGAATGCTGAGAGGTTTGGCTGTTAGGATAAAGCTGTAGGGGTTGTCATTGACAAGTAAGATCCCATGCTTTTTGCCAAACTCAACCAATTGGGAGAGGGTGGTTTCAGGAGCATTGGCACCTGTAGGCATATGGGGGTAGTTGATCCACATTATCTTGATTCCTTTTTTTGCAAATTCTTCCAATTGCTGAAAATCAGGTAACCAGTTGTTTTCCCCTTTTAAATCATAATAAATAGCTTCTGCACCCACTAGTTCAGTCACTGAAGAATAAGTGGGATATCCAGGATTTGGGATTAGTACCTTGTCTCCGGGGTTTAGGTAAGCCATGGAAATATGCATTATGGCTTCTTTGGAGCCCATCATAGGGAGTATTTCATCCTGAGGTTGGAGCTGGACCTGGTAATACTTTTTATAAAAAGAAGCAATGCCCTCCCTTAAAGCGGGTAGTCCCTGGTAACTTTGATAACCATGGACATCTGCTTTTATGCTGGTTTGGTTCAGTGCCTCTATAACACTTTCGTGTGGTGGGAGATCAGGGCTTCCAATCCCCATATTGATGATGGGCGCTCCATCAGCTTTCAATTGGGCTACCTCCCTTAATTTTTGAGAAAAATAATATTCTTTGACGTTGTTTAGACGCTGGGCCGGACTGATCATGTTTTAGATTTTTGCGTTTTTGTATTCACCGAGAATTTTGATGGAAATATCCATTTTCTCAAGAACAGATAGGGTTTGCGTGTAATCCTCCTTGGATTCAAACAAAAGGTCAATAAAAAAGGCATAATGCCAGGGTTTGTCAATCACTGGCAGGGATTGGATTTTAGTCAAATCCAAGTTATGCTCACTCATCACCTGAAGTACTTTGGCCAGGATTCCTTTTTGGTTTTCCAAAACCAGCTTTAGGGAAACCTTATCGAAACCTTTTTGCGTATTGGCCTCATTTTCATTTTGGACGATGCAAAAGCGGGTGATATTATTTTTAATGGTTTGAATATCGGAAGCCAAAATTTCCAATTCAAAAAAATCTGCTGCAGCAACACCGGCGATTGCACCCACTCCTTTTAATTTTTTTTCTCTAATGTCCCTGGCTACTGATGCGGTGTCCATGTCCTCAATTAGTTGAATATGGGGGTACTTTTCAAAAAATGCTTTACACTGAAGCAAAGCCATGGGGTGGGAGCGAACTTCTTTGATGTCTTGGATGGTTTGCCCTGGGAGGGCCATCAATTGATGGGAAATGGGCAAATAAAATTCTCCGGTAATCTGAAGGTTGTTCCGGTCGATCAAATCATAATTAGGCAGAATAGCGCCTGCAATGGAATTCTCCAAAGCTAAAATCCCAATGTCTGCTTCTTTTTGGATGATTTTTTTGACCAGTTCTGTAAAAGAAAGGCACTCAATAATCCCGGTATCCGGACCAAATACATTTTTGGCCACTTGATAATGGTAAGATCCTTTGATGCCCTGTATGGCGATTTTCTCCTGTGTATCTTTCAAAATCGAATAATTCTTGGTTGACTTTCCGTTCAATCGACCGGCACCACAAAAATAGTACTATTATGAAAATAGACATCATTTCCCTTTGAATGAATGATGTTGCGTAATCCTTTTGAGTGCCAATCCAACCTATTGTGCAAAAGGGAAAATAATAATATAAAGAAAAAACACAATTGCTGATTTACTTTGAAAAGTACCGGGGTAACAACAAATACCCTAATTACCCCAATTTACTTTCTGATAGACATAAAAAAAGGGAGACTTAATTAGGCCTCCCTTTAAATGTCTTTCTTGGAATTTTTAGGATAAACCTACCAAAGCACAATGTTTCCAAAAGCTGGGGTAAGATTTATTGACCACTTCCTGGTCATCAAAGGTGACCTTGGTTTTGGTAGCCAGCGGCATAAAAGCCATGGCCATACGGTGGTCATCATAGGTGTGAATATTCACTTCCTCAGGAATTTCATTTGAAGGAATCAGGGTGAAAATTTCATTTTCTCCTTCCACCAGTTGAGCATTGAATTTGGCCAATTCCTGCTGAAGTGCATAAATCCGGTCAGTTTCTTTGATCCTTAGGCTTTCCAGTCCTGTGAATTCACTTTTTTGTCCTGTCAGGGCACAAGTAACTGCGACAGTCTGAGCCAGGTCCGGGCAATGGGTGAAGTCAAATTTAGGTAATCCTGAAACTGGTTTTTTTGTCAGCAAAATACCCCCATCTTTAAATTCACTCTGCACGCCAAGCTTATCCATGATGTCTACTATCTTGGAATCTCCCTGCAAACTGTTGGGCTTTAATCCTTCAAGGAAAAACTCGCCTTTATCTGCACAGGCCACCAGGCTGAACCAATAGCTGGCACCTGACCAGTCACTTTCCACGGCAAAAGAAGTGTTCTTATAGGTTTGGTGAGGTACTTTAATTATGTTCCCTTCAAAGCTGTATTCTATACCAAATTGCCTCATCAGTTCCAGAGTCATTTCAATATAAGTCCTGGAGCCGATTTTTCCAGTCAACTCTAAAGTCAGACCTTGGGGCAGCAATGGGGCATTCATCAAAAGTGCAGAAATGTATTGGCTGCTGACATCTCCCCTGATTTTGATATGATTTGCAAGCTGCTTATTGAAACCTTTGGTCTCCATAGGAGGGAAACCTTCCTGGCCTTTGTAGGAAATATCGGCTCCGATTTCCCTTAAAGCATCCACTAAAATCCCGATGGGTCTTTCACACATCCTTGGAGTTCCTGTCAATGTCTTTTTTCGGCCGGTTAAGGCTGCAAATGCCGTCAGGAAACGCATGGTGGTTCCTGCGTCCAAAACATCGAAAGTTTCCGGATCCTCTTTTAAAAGGCGGATCATGGTTTGTGTATCCCGGGCTTCAGCCAGGTTGGTAATATGATTTTTCCCGGGAGTCAGGGCATCAATGATCAATACCCTGTTGCTTTCACTTTTGGATGATGGCAAGGGGATGGTCACTTCGCCAAAGGAGGATTTGACCGGAAGCGTAATGGGTTTCATTTATGGATGGTATTGTAAAAATTTAAGGAATTAATAATGTCTTCTTGGCTGACGGCAATATTATAATCACATGACCCGATTTTTTTCAACAGGGAACAGTTGATGGTTTTGCCTTCATTCTTTTTGTCCTGAAAGCATAATTGGGCAATGGCTTCCAGATCTTCTGAAGGAATATTGACTTTGCCAAAAATGGACAGAAGAGTTTCGATGATGGTGTCAAGGCCCTCTTGGGAAAAGCCGATATGTTGTCTGGAAAGGTATGCTTCGGCAATCATGCCTATGGCAATAGCCTCACCATGAAGTAGATGATACTTGCTGCCCAAATAAAAGGATTCCACAGCATGGCCCACGGTATGACCAAAGTTCAGGATTTTACGCAAACCTTCTTCTTTGGGGTCTTTCTCCACCACTTCCTTTTTAATGGAAACGGATTTTTCGATGATGTCTTTCCACTTCTGTGTCTCCCAGTTGTGGGATTTAAGGCTGTGAAAATAATTTTCATTCATGATAAGGCCATGTTTAATGACCTCGGCATAACCTGACCTTAACTCAGGAAGGGGTAGGGTTTTCAAAAAGGCATCAGAAATGATTACCGCCTCAGGTTCATTAAATACCCCAATATGGTTTTTGAAACCATTAAAATCCACCCCCAACTTGCCCCCTACACTGGCATCAACTTGGGAAAGCAGAGTGGTTGGTATATTTACGAACCTGATGCCCCTTTTGTAGGTGCTTGCGCAAAATCCGCCCATATCTCCAGTCACTCCGCCTCCAAGATTAATAATCAGTGATTTTCTGTCAAATGCACAATCGGTCATCCATTCCCAAATGGATATACAGGTTTGCAGGTTTTTATTGCCCTCCCCTGCCTGAAACTGGAAATGCTCGTGTTTGGGGAGGATTTCCTGGATTAAAGGATAGCAGGCATTGAAGGTATTTTGGTCTGCAATAAGACCAAGCTTTGAGAAGTTTTTGGTCTTCAAATACCGATCTAGATCAGTGGCAATCTGGGTCGAGAAAATTATTGATTCCAATGGCTTTTTTGTTTTTGAACAAATATAATCAGTTATGCTTTTTTATCGACAGGATCTCCTGCTCTTAATTGCTTTTCTTGTCTTTTAACTGATTCTTCATGGATAGAGAAAAGCAATTCTTTCATGAATTTTTCGCTCAATCCTTTTTTAACACCTTTTTCAGTTCTGGAATCCATTACTTGCTTCCAACGGTCTGCCTGGAAAACGGTCAGTTTGTGTTCTCTTTTATGGGCTCCAATTTGGTCAATGACAGCAAATCTCTCAGCAAGCAAATCCAACAATTGGTCATCCATATGGTCCACAGCAGATCTTAAATCATGCAGCTTTTCACTTGGTTTTTCTTTGTCCAAGGTTTTCTTGAAATCAATCTTGGAGAGGATTTCTTTCAATTGTGCAGGTGTAACCTGTTGCTTGGCATCACTCCATGCATTGTCAGGGTCATGGTGGGTTTCGATCATCAATCCGTCCAACCCGAAGTTGATTGCTCTTTGGGCAACTTCCAAAATACCCTCTCTTTTTCCTACGATATGACTGGGGTCATTGATGACTTCCATTCCTTTCCATTCTCTTTTCAAGTGGATGGGCATGGACCAGTTAGGCTTGTTTCTGAATCTTTTGTCGTAAGCATCGCTGAATCCTCTGTGGATGGCAGCCAGTTTATGGATACCTACTGCATATAATCTTTCCAATGCGCCTAACCAAAGTTGAAGGTCTGGGTTCATTGGGTTTTTGACCATGACAGGGATGTCAGTACCTCTTAGGGCTTCGGCAATTTCCTGTACAGCGAAAGGGTTTACCGTAGTACGGGCACCAATCCAAAGGACATCAACATTGTGTTTCAAAGCCAATTCCACGTGGGCAGTGTTTCCAACTTCAGTGGTAATAGGGATGTTCAGGTGGTTCCTTACAATCTCCATCCATTTTAGGCCATCTTCACCGATTCCTTCGAAGCTTCCTGGTCTGGTTCTTGGTTTCCAGATTCCAGCACGGAACATGGAAGGGATGATATTTTCTTTTTTCATGTCCAGGCAAACTTTTTCCACTTGCTCTGGGGTTTCAGCGCTACAGGGTCCTGCGATGATAATATGTCCTTCCAGTCCAAGGCCCCATTCTGATGTTTGTAAGTGATCTTTCATTTTGTTTTAACTTGATTCTAACAAAAAAGCCCGATTCTTTCGAATCGGGCTCCCTGATTGATGTATGAAATTTTATTTTTTATTCAGACAATAAGCAGCTCCGATTCGACCGATTGGACGAAAGTAAAAGAAGAAGTAAATAAAGTATGTTGCTGCTTGTTTAAACATGGCTTCAAAATTAAAAGTTGTTCCTTTAAAAACCAATAAAAAAACAATTATTTTTTGCAAGGTGGATCAATTTATTTATGTAAGCAGATAGGGGTAACAAAATTTACTGATTTAAGTTAAACAATTATAGAGGAGGAAAGAGGTGAATGTTATTTCCTTAACCGTTTTTTTAAAGGTTGTACTTAAAAACATGGTATTGATCATAAATAAATTTTAGATCAGTTTTTGTCAAGCACGAAAACTGTACGTATTTTAATTCAAGATATGGTTGAAATAAGGTGGACTTAATATTTCTTTAGGAAAATATAGTCTTAATAGAATTCAGATGACAAAATAAAGTCAGTAGGTGTTTTTTTTGGTATATTTGCACGTTGAATCGATAATATGAATACAAAACCCAATATTTCTTTTGAGAATGTAGAAGTTGCCTTTGCATCTAGAAGTGATGCGGAGTTAAAAAAGATGTACCTCATATTTACTGCCATGAATCAGAAGTGGGCTGTAATTTTGGGAGTAGCAATGGCCAGGTTAGCCATAAAATTAAAGTTGCCGGTAAAGGGACTCATGAAAAAAACGGTGTTTGGCCATTTTTGCGGAGGGGAAAGCATTAAAGACAGTGCCCGCTCTATCAAGGAATTGGCTGATTTCGGGATAGGAACCATCCTGGATTATTCCGTAGAAGGTGAAGGAACCGAAAGGAGTTATGATTTTACCAGGGATGAAATCCGCCGGACCATATTGCGGTCTGCCGGGGCCAAGGAAATCCCTTTTACTGTCTTTAAAGCCACAGGCCTTGGGGACTATAAGGTCATGACAAAGGTTCAAGCCGGTAAAGAGCTAAATTCCAAAGAGAGGGATGCCTTTGTGAGGCTGAAAAGCAGATTTGACTCCTTATGTAAGGCTGCTTATGAAAATAATGTCCGGATTCTGGTCGATGGGGAGGAGTCCTGGTTTCAGGATGTAATCGATGATATGACCTATGATGCCATGGCCAAATACAATAAGGACAAAGCCATTGTTTACAATACCTATCAGATGTACCGCAGAGATATGTTGAAAAACTTAAAAGCTGCCCACCATGATGCAGTGGCCAAAGGGTATTATCTGGGGGTTAAAATTGTAAGGGGGGCTTATATGGAAAAAGAGGCAGACCGGGCTGAAGATATGGGCTATCCCAATCCAATACATCCTACCAAAAAGGATACAGACGATTGCTTTAATAAGGGCTTGCAGTTTTGTGTCAATAATAAACAAAGGGTGTACCTGGTTAATGGTTCTCACAATGATATGAGTAATATCATCCTTACGGAGCTTATGGGGCTTCATGGGGTTAAACCGGACGATGAGCGGTTTTACTTTGCCCAACTTTATGGAATGGGGGATCATTTATCTTATAACCTTGCCAAAGCCGGTTATAATGTCGCCAAATACGTCCCCTATGGCCCTGTGGAGGCGGTTATGCCTTACCTGTCCAGAAGGGCCAAAGAAAATTCCAGTATGTCTGGACATAGCAGTTTTGAAATTGAATTGATCAAAAAGGAGATGGCAAGACGTGCTGCCATAAAAAAAGAAAATTAAATATATCCAACACCTATGCAATTATTGAGTGAACAAGAGATAGAGCGGAGAAAGGACCGTGAAGCTTTGATGGAATTAGGGGTTAACCCTTATCCGGCCATTGAATTTCCCATCAATGTAACGGCAAAAGATATCCATGAGAATTACGAGAATAGAAAAAATGATTATAAAAATATTTCCCTGGCCGGTAGATTGATGAGTCGAAGAATCATGGGTTCAGCTTCATTTGCCGAAATTCAGGATTCCACTGGAAGATTGCAGATATATGTAAGAAGGGATGATATATGTGAGGGAGAGGATAAAACACTTTATAATAAAGTATTTAAAAAACTATTAGGTATAGGAGATTATATTGGCGTAAAGGGGTTCATCTTTACTACCCAGACAGGAGAAATCTCACTTCATGTGAAAGAGCTTACGGTTTTATCAAAATCCGTAAAACCTTTACCTGTTGTGAAAAGGGATGAGGCAGGAAATGTTTATGATGGTTTTACTGACCCAGAGCTCCGTTACCGCCAACGTTATGTGGATCTTACGGTAAATCCTGAGGTGAAAGATGTGTTTTTTACCCGTTCCAGGATCATTACCAATATGAGGAAGTATTTTGATGAGCGGGGATGGTTGGAAGTGGAAACGCCCATTCTTCAAGCTGTTCATGGTGGAGCTGCTGCCAAACCTTTTAACACCCATCACAATACGCTGGATATGCCACTATACCTTCGTATTGCCAATGAATTGTACCTGAAAAGGTTGATTGTCGGTGGGTTTGATGGGGTTTATGAATTTGGAAAAATGTTCCGAAATGAGGGAATGGACAGGACCCACAATCCAGAATTTACTGCAATGGAAATTTACATTGCCTATAAGGATTATATCTGGATGATGAAAATGGTGGAAGACCTGCTGGAAACAGTGACCATATCAGTTCATGGTACTGCTGAAGTAACCGTTGGGGATACTAAAATTGATTTCTCAGGCCCTTATCGAAGATTGACCCTTTTTGATTCCATCAAAGAATATGCGGGAATTGATGTGAGTAAAATGGATGAAGCCGAGCTCAGGGAAGTTTGTCATGAGTTTGGTATAGAAGTGGATGATACCATGGGGCGTGGAAAATTGATCGATGAGATATTTGGTGAAAAAGTGGAAGATCACCTGGTTCAACCAACCTTTATTACAGATTACCCAATTGAAATGACCCCACTGGCCAAAAAACACCGATCCGATGAAGGGTTGGTGGAGCGTTTTGAGTTATTTGTCAATGGAAAAGAAATCGCCAATGCCTATACTGAGTTGAACGATCCGATTGACCAAAGGGAGCGTTTTGAAGAACAATTGAAACTGGCTGCCCGTGGGGATGATGAAGCCATGGCCATGGATGAGGATTTCCTTCGCTCCTTGGAGTATGGTATGCCGCCGACAGCAGGTCTTGGAATTGGAATTGACCGTTTGACCATGTTGTTGACGAATAATTCAACCATTCAGGAGGTGTTGTTCTTCCCGCAGATGAGACCAGAGAAAAAGCAAAAGATTGCTACTGATGAAGATTTTATGGCAGTTGGGGTGGACCCGGGATTGATCCCTGCGTTAAGGGATTTGAATATTCATACCATTGACCAATTGAAAGAACAAAATGCCAATAAATTATTTAACGACGTTTGTGGAAGAAGGAAAAAATTGAAATTGGAGACTTCCAATCCTAGCAAAGAGGATGTGGAAAAATGGATCAGTGAATAAATTAAAAAGCCGGGTTAATCCTGGCTTTTTTTTATCCTTATTTTTCGGTTTTTGAGATATATTATTGGTTTTTGGTTTAGGTAATTACCATGTTTTGTGAATTTCTCTATTTTTGAAAAAAAATTGTACCCAAATTAGAAGGGGTGGTTTATTCCTGGAAGGTTTTTAGGGTGTTTTAATGATTTATCTACTGTTTTTATTGTTAATTATCGGATTTATTATTTAAATTTTAACGTTTTATCATTTTTGTTTCTTTATTGGTAATTATTTTGTTAAATTGTTGAAAATTTGAAAATAGGTCTATATACGTGATATGATGGATTTAAGACTCAACTCAGAGTTTGGTGCACTCAAAGCAGTGCTAATGCATCGGCCGGGAAGAGAAATAGACCGGCTGACTCCTTACAATAAAGAATTATTATTATTTGAGGATGTTCCTTATTTGGAGGCTATGCAAAGGGAGCATGATTATTTTACTCAAGTCATAAAACAAGCCACTGGAGCCCGGATTTATGGCCTCCATGAGCTTTTAATGGAAACCATATCGGATGAAAAGGTGCTTTTTAAATTAATGGAGGAAGCCCTTTCGGTATCCAGATTATCTCATTTGGCGGAAAGTATGGTGGCTCGTTTATCCACCTCAGAGTGTTCAACTGCATTGATGGCCGGGATCAAAGTTCATGAATTGAAGCGTAAGATCCCTAAACTTCCGGTAGTGGATTTAATGGATTTTGCCTATATCATTCCTCCCAGCCCCAACTTGTATTTCCAAAGGGATACAGCAGCTTTGACCCCTGGGGGGATGATTTTTTCAAGCATGAAAATGGAAGGCCGGCAGAGGGAGGCAAATATTGTTCGGGCCATTTTTGAGAACCATCCGGAGTTTATGGATAACAATCATAAAATATATCCCATTGATGGCCATAACAGCCCAGCTTGTATAGAAGGAGGGGATGTGATCATTATTTCTGATAAAGCTGTGGCTATTGGTAATTCTGAGAGGACTGATGAAAAGGCCATTTACCATGTGGCTAAGTCTCTTTTGGCAGAAGGAACAGTGGAAAGGGTTTACGAAGTTCACCTGCCCAAGCAAAGGAATTTTATGCACTTAGATACAGTTTTTACCATATTGGATGAAAACCTGGTGTTGACCTACCCAGATGCTTTGGAAGCAGTATTGAAAACCTCCCTATATACCCTGAAGAGTTCTGATAATGATCAGGTCCATATAAAAAGAACCGTCCTGAAAGAATCTTTATTAACGGTACTTGAAAAGGAAATTCCTTATTTGGAGATCATTCAATTGGGGAATGGAAATAAGGAATATGCCCTAAGGGAACAATGGTTTGATGGTGCCAATGTCTTTGCCATAGGGCCTAGAAGAGTGGTTTCTTATAGTAGGAACAAATACACTAACAGGTCTTTAAGAGATGCCGGTGTGGAGGTGTTGGAAATTCCATCCTCAGAGTTATCCCGGGGCCTGGGCGGTCCAAGGTGTATGACCATGCCACTCAGCAGGTCAAGCATTTAACCAACAATTAATAGGAACCATAAAAAAACCAGGCGACAGTCTGGTTTTTTTATCTTATCTAAATTTTCAGTTTAGTTCCACCACAAACGGGTTTGGCGGGATATCACGAATCAAATCTCCCTGGGTTGGCACCCCGGGCTATTATTGTTGAAGCTTTTACAGTCTTTCAGCTTTATTCGGGTAAATCGTACCTTGTACTTTGTACCATTTATCAAATTTTTAGATCCCGATTACCAGGTTAGGTAAAAAATTTAAGAATTGTATGATATACTCTTAGAAAGAATCAAAGAAGGATCTTCTTCTGGAAATCTTCAAGTCCTGCAGGATGCTTGCTTTGACCCTGATGTCAATATTGTAACTGGTAAACCTGCCAAATGGAATCCAGCTTGCATTCATCTGCCAGCAATGGAGATCCCTGGCAATTCCAATCATGGATTGGGTGATTTTGGCGGTGGAAATATCAAATCCAGTATTAAAATTGATTTTCCATTTTTCCGAAAGACTTAGGTCTCCTGAAACATTGACTGCCTGGGTGATATTGGTGTTTCCACGGGTGGATTTGCTATAGCTAAGATTGTAGCCAAAATTCAAATTCCAGGGAATGTCCCAGTCAATGTATTGGCTGGGGTCGTTGGCCATCCGGTCGATTTCACTTTCCGCAAATTCATTCATTTCTCCTCCCTGTTCGAGGTATTCATTGGTCAATTCTTCCCGGGTGTCAGCGGGCGTTTTTTCAGTAGATCCCGGCCGGATGCTTCCATTTAAGTTTAAATTGGCTCTTCTTAGGGTTCCCAGCCCTTGTCCCTGGTTCCAGGCAAATTCATTGATCCTATTTATAGTTTCACTTCCCGTTTCAGGGTTAATGGTTGTTCTGGTAGCATAAGGGTCCAAGGTAGCAGACATGGCCACAGAAAAGCGGTTGTCAAAAAATGAGGTCCTGGTGTTCATATTTATTGGAGCCAGGTTGAATGAATCCGCAGCAAAGTTATAGTTGGTGGAGATATTAAGGGATTGCAAAATAGGAACCTTTTTGGTGGTGGTTTCTGCCGTATCGCTTTTAGTTTTTACTTTAGCCTCCAAAGTGTTCCGGATGTTGATATTCAAAGAACGAGACTCTCCTCTTGGTGGACCTCCGAACAACTGGCCCTGAAAACGGGAGTAGAGCTGTTGGTTGCCCTCATTATCCACCTGTACATTTTGGTAGTAACCATATTTTGGGTCGGAGAAATCCGGAGTGTAGGAAAAACCGAATGTTGGCTGGAGATGGTGCCTGATAGCCTCCACTTTAGATCCTTCCTTGAATGAATAAAAACCGTAAATATTGGTGGACATGTTAAAGGAAGAATTGTAGTAACCTGCCCTGGTAAAACCATCTTCCAATATCCTGTCAACGCGCTCTTCGGTTGGGTTGTAGTAGTAATTGATTTTATCAAAATACCATAGTTCGGTATATTGGAACCCAGCTGTTCCTGTAAAATATTTGAATAAGGTGAAATTGGAGGAAACCGGTAAGGAATGTCT
The DNA here is from genome assembly GCF_030409905.1 of Echinicola jeungdonensis. Lineage (NCBI taxonomy): Bacteria > Pseudomonadati > Bacteroidota > Cytophagia > Cytophagales > Cyclobacteriaceae > Echinicola > Echinicola jeungdonensis. Next base: position 698,270 of record NZ_JAUFQT010000001.1, on the reverse strand, counting down.
GAACCCATTTTCTGCCTCTTTCAATAGTTTTGGAAGGTTTTGAAGGTTAAATGTAGTGACTTCTGGATTGCGGGTGTCTGCAAATTGATCCTCCTGTAAAAACTCATTTTCCACTCCCAATTCCTGTTCTACCCGGTTGTTAATGGTGTTTTGAGCATTAAAATTCCAGGCAAAGTTAAGGGTCTTCAAAGGCTCAAAACCCACATTCCGGAATGGGGTTCGGCGGTTCATATTGACAGAGATGTCCGGTAAAACCAACCTTACCTCATCGGTTTGGACGTTTTGGGAATGCCTTAGGTTGGCGGACATGCTGAAAGGAGTCCCGGTAAAGGTTTTGCTGTAGGAGATATTGGAAGTGAATTCCGAGTTGGTATTTCTCATGTAATTGGTTGGGTTGACCACCAAATTGTTATAGTTGGTGGTCCCTGCATTTACGGAAGCAGAAAACCTGGAATTTCCCCTCGATTCAGGGCTATGGCTCCAATTGACCCAAAGTGTCGTGTAATCCAAGGGAGTTTCTTCAGTTTCAGGGCTACGGAACTGTTGGAAATCAATGTTAAACCCCCCATTAAAACGATACCTTTTTTTGTAAACCGTGGACAGCTTTACGCCATAGCCTCCTTTGGAAAATATTTCCCCGGTAAGCCTGGAATGTATATAGTCATTGAAGGCAAAATAATAACCGAAATCCCGCAAGAAAAAGCCCCTTCTTCTTTCTTCCCCATAGGATGGAATAATGATTCCGGAAGCCTTTTCTTCTGGTTGATCGGGTATAAATCCAAAAGGCAGCCCAATAGGTGTGGGGATACCATTGAAATATAAATTAAAAGGGCCGGAAATGGTTTGGTTTCCTTTGACCGATTTGATTTTGTTGGAGGAAATATGCCAATGGGGTTGTTCCAGATTACAGGTAGTGTAATAACCTTTGTGAAGGTACACATTGCCTTCTTCATCTTTTTTTACTGTCTGGCCTCTCAATAATCCTTCTTGTTGTTCGGTCACCACATCGGTAATAATGGCTTTTCGGCTTTCAAAATTATACCGCATTTGCTTGCGGATTTCGTAAGAAGTTCCTCCTTCCTGGAATAGAGGGCTGCCCGTTACCGTTCCTGTGGAATCTTCAAGGCCTGAGGCATATAATTCACTTTTGTCCCAGTTGATTTCTATGTAATCTGCTTCCAGTCTAATATTCCCATATTCAAACCAAGCCCCCCTGTAAAGATATACTTTTTGTTCTTTGAAATTGGAGACAATGCTGTCTTCCGCATAATAATTAATTGGGTTTTGGATATCTCCCTTGGGCACAGCTTTTGTTGTATCGGTTTTTGGAAGAGAATCCAAGACCAACAAACTGTCGGGAAAGACAAGGGCACTATCAATGTCAGGTGTCAGGTCAGGAGCGATAATTTCCTTTTCAGCGGGCCTTGGAATGGTGTCCTGCGCCCTTAGCCCCGAAATGGAGATTAATGATAAAATGAGGGAAAGATAAACGACCGTAATATTCTGCACCGATTACTTCTATTTACTTCAAAAATTTCTAAATTTTGCGTAAAGTTAACGTTAATAATGTTTATGAAACGAACCACTGTCAAAAATATTCTAATAATTTGCTTCCTGACCTGTGGGGTTTTGCTTTCTTCCTTTGTTCCTACAGGTGAGGGATTGAGGGAATTTCGTTTAAGAAGGATTGTGATTGATGCTGGTCATGGGGGGAAAGATCCCGGAACCAGTGGAAGTCACAGTAGAGAAAAAGACGTGGTATTGTCTCTTGCACTAAAAGTGGGGGATTATATCGAAAAAAATATCCCAGGTGTTGAGGTGATTTACACCCGTACAAGTGATGTGTTTATTGAATTAAAGGAAAGAGCAAATATTGCCAACCGGAACAAAGCCGACTTGTTTGTCTCCATTCACTGCAATGCCTCCAGCTCTTCTTCCCCACATGGTACCGAAACCTTTGTAATGGGGTCGAAAAATTTTGAAGGCAACTTTAATGTGGTGAAAAGGGAAAATTCCGTAATTCTATTGGAGGATGGTTATCAGGAAAATTATGAAGGCTTTGATCCCAATTCCCCAGAATCTTATATGATGTTCAACTTAATGCAAAAGGCCTATTTTTCCAATAGTATTTCATTGGCCCAAAAAGTGGAAAATGATTTTAAAACCAGGCTTCATAGGCATAGCCGCGGAGTTAAACAGGCTCCTTTATATGTGTTGTGGACAACCAGTATGCCTTCTGTTTTGATAGAAACCGGCTTTTTGTCCAATCGAACAGAAGAAAGGTACTTGAAAAGTGAAAATGGACAGGCTTATGTAGCATCTGCCATTTACCGTGCTATTAAGTCATATAAGGAGGAGATTGAGTCATTTTAGTATTATAAATAGTATCAATTATTGAGTGTTTAGTGTTTGGCCCGATCCTCTCGGGCTTTTTTTTTGTTTCTGTTATAACCCGGAAAGGGAGTTCCGGAACACCGTAGAAAAACTCAATACCCGGGACTGAAGGCTTTTTTACCTTTATTTTTTTATATTGGATAAAACAACTTTTCAGGAGGGGTGCCACCTTGTTGGTAAGGCCAATAAAGGGGATAAATCCCCAATTTAATTTTAAGCCCTATGGATATTGAATTCAATAGAAATGAGGATTTGCTCAAGCAGATGGTTGATGAATTGAACCATAAACTGGAAAAGGTCCAAAAAGGGGGAGGAGAAAAAAGGATTGCCAGGGAGCATGAAAAAGGCAAATTAACTGCCCGGGAAAGGATTGACTATTTATTGGATAAGGGGTCGCGGTTTTTGGAAATTGGGGCATTGGCCGCCGATGGGATGTATGAAGAAGAAGGGGGCTGTCCTTCTGCCGGAGTGGTGACTGGAATAGGTTATGTGCAGGGGAGGATGTGTGTGGTAGTTGCCAATGATGCTACCGTAAAAGCAGGAGCCTGGTTCCCCATGACAGCGAAAAAGAATTTAAGGGCCCAGGAAGTGGCCATGGACAACCATTTGCCCATTATATACCTGGTGGATAGTGCAGGAGTGTTTTTGCCCAAACAGGATGAAATTTTTCCGGATAAGGAGCATTTTGGGCGACAATTTAGAAACAATGCTAAAATGTCCGCCATGGGCATTGTCCAGGTGGCAGCCATTATGGGAAGTTGTGTGGCAGGAGGGGCTTATTTGCCTATTATGTCTGATGAAGCTTTAATTGTGGAACAAACCGGATCCATTTTCTTGGCAGGGTCTTATCTGGTAAAAGCGGCCATTGGGGAGGAGGTGGATAATGAAACTTTGGGAGGAGCGTCTACTCATTGTGAAATTTCTGGGGTCACGGACAATAAATTTGAATCTGACGGAGCCTGTTTAGATGCCGTGAAAAAGATTTTTGACAGTCTTGGGGAGCAAGAAAAGGCTGGGTTTAGCAGAAAAAAAACTGTTTTGCCCCAAAAAGATGAAAAGGAGATTTTTGGGCTTTTTCCTATTGACCGGGGCAAACCTTACGATATGCGGGAAATCATCCAAAGATTGGTGGATGGGTCAGCGTTTAATGAATATAAATCGGACTACGGTAAAACTTTATTGTGTGGTACCGCACGGATTGAGGGTTGGTCAGTAGGGATTGTTGCCAATCAAAGGAAAATGGTCAAGACCAAAAAGGGTGAGATGCAGATGGGTGGGGTGATTTACTCCGATTCTGCTGACAAAGCCGCTCGATTTATCATGAATTGCAATCAAAGGAAAATCCCATTGCTTTTTTTACAGGATGTCAGCGGTTTTATGGTGGGAAAAAGAGCCGAGCATGGGGGCATTATAAAGGATGGAGCAAAGATGGTTAACGCTATGGCAAATTCGGTAGTGCCAAAATTCACCATTATCATTGGGAATTCCTATGGTGCAGGAAACTATGCCATGTGTGGAAAGGCCTATGACCCCCGTTTGATTTTTAGTTGGCCTACTGCTCAAATGGCTGTGATGAGTGGGTCTTCCGCAGCAAAAACCCTTCTCCAAATCAAGGTGGCCTCCTTGAAAAAGGCAGGAAAGGAGATTACCCCGGAGGATGAAGAAAAATTATTGAAGGAAATTACCGAAAAATACGAAGAAGAGTTAAGTCCCTATCATGCAGCTTCCAGACTTTGGGTGGATGGGGTGATTGATCCATTGGAGACCCGGAAAATAATTTCCATGGGCATAGAGGCGGCCAATTTTGCCCCAATTAAGGAGCGCTTCAATGTAGGAGTTATTCAAACTTGATTGTAATTTTGGCGTAAACCAAAATACAGGTCAATCAACTTTGAAAACTTACTGTTTTTGAAGTTTATCGAGGTATTAGATTATGGAAAAGCTTACGGAAAAGGAGTTGAATGCCCTGGTTTCCTTATTAGACGATTCGGATAAAGAGGTGAAAGATCATGTGAAGGATAAAATCATTTCTTTAGGTAATGATGTGATTCCTTTTTTGGAGAAAAAGTGGGAGGACAGTTTTAACCCTGAACTTCAAAAAGAAATTGAGGAGCTGGTGCATGAGCTGCAGTTTTCTTTATTAAAAGAACGTCTGGAGGAATGGAAACAATCTGAAGATAGGGATTTGTTGAAGGGGCTTTGGATCATCAATACCTACCAATATCCGGACTTGGAATTTGAAACCATAAATGCAGATATGCAACAAATTTATTTTGATGTCTGGACTACCTTTAAAAGTGACTTGAGACCCTATGATCAAATTAGGCTGATCAATAATGTTTTGTTCAGCCAGTTAAAATTCTCAGCAAATACCAAAAATTTTCATAGCCCTGGCAATAGTATGCTAAGCAATGTGATTGCTACAAAAAAAGGGAACCCCATAAGCCTTTGTGCTATTTACTACCTGGTTGCAAGAAAACTGGGTCTGCCTATTTATGGAGTCAACTTACCCAACCTTTTTGTATTGACTTATAAGACCGATGAGGCTACCTTTTATATCAATGCTTTCAATAAGGGATTGATCTTTTCCCGCCAGGATATCAATAATTACCTGGAACATCTTAAGATTGAACCTCGTGAAGAATTTTTTCAGCCATGTGGGCATGAAGAGATCATGAAAAGGACAATGAGAAATTTGATGGTTTCTTTTGATAAAATAGGTGAACCGGAAAAGGTGGAAGAGGTTCGTCAATTGTTGGATATTTTGGAAAATTAGCCAAATAAGTGGCAATGTTTTTTAGCTTTTCTGGACAAATTGAATCTGCAAGAACAAACCTAAATACTACTCCAATTATTATTTAATTAAAAAATGAGTTCGGTTTAAAATCCCCATTAACATGACTTTTATCAAATGCTCATTTACAAGGGGAAGGACAAAGGGAAGATTAACAGGTGAAATACCTCAAAAATTTAAAAATTTTTCCAGGATTTAAGCCACTATTCCTTCCATTCTATGTTACATCCCACCGGTCTGGTGTTGGAAAGAGATGGGGAGTTTCCCTCCGAAATTTCCCTAAGGGCATTGGCCAAATGTTTTTGGGAAGCTTGTTCTGGCAATTGGGGATTGTTGTCAATGGCTCCTGAATAAACGATAGAAAAACCCGTTGGGCTGGGTTGGATGACTACTGCCTGGGGAATTTTGCTAATCCCCAATTGTCGGGAGATTTTTTGTTGATCATCAACCAAGTAAGGGAAAGTAATATTTTTATTGTCAATTTTTGCCTTTATGGCTTTAGTGCTTTCTTCTTCCTCCATGTTTATATGAGGGTTGATCATTGCAAATTGGAAGCCTTGTGGTCCAAATTTTTGTTGAAGCTGAATAATCCTTTCATCATACAACTTGGCAAATGGGCAACCATTGGTTGTAAAAATCAAAACCACAGCTTTTGCTTTGTTGTAATCTTCCAGTGAAAAGACCCCGTTACTATTTAGATTATTTAATTCAAAAGGGCTTACCTTTTGGGCAAAGGAACTGCTCCATAATCCCAGAAAAAGTAAAAAGGTAAAAATGAAAGTTTTCATGATTGATTTTGGGTTTGTTTTTTATACAGTTATCCGGAATTGTGCTACTAATCTATAATTGCTCCGGATAGGATGACACTTTCCAAGTGAACAAATAACAATTATTTTAATTTACCAAATAGTATAAGTTAATATTAAGTCATTGTCCCTTTCCACCTTTACTGTATAATAATGGTCTGCAAAGTCGGTATCATAAATTTTTCCCTTTATCACGTTGTCCAAATGGGAAAAGGGGAAAAGAAGGATGTTTTGCCGTAGGCTAATTCCTTTTCTTCCCTGGCATTTAAAAATAGATTCCTTTGCAGACCATGCCATGGTGTAAAGAATGGGATCATTGTCAAGAAAATCAATTTCCTGTGGATCCAGGAATTTGGGGCCCAAGCGGACCACCTTTTCTTTGATATAATCCAGGTCTATACCCACGGGCATTTCCTTGTGAAAAATAGCTGCTGCCAGTCCATTGGTATGGCTTAGGGAAACATTTCCATAACCGTCCATTGGGTGAGATTTGCCGTGTTCATCCTTATAAAAGCCTGGATAGGGCAGCTTTATGGCGTCTAAGGCTGATTTTATGGCAAGCCTGGCCCCTTTCCATTCCTTCTTTTTTTCCGGATGGCCGATATTGGCAAAGGAAAGCCTTTCCCGGAAGCTCAGAAAATCAATGGGCATATCTGCATGATCATCAATATTCTTCAGGGCTAAAGCTGATAAAGGGCTAATTTTTTCTATTTTTGCTTGCATATAAATCAAGTGGGGATAAAGAAGTTAATTACGCAATATATGTCAAAAATTCAAGTTAATAAACTCCATACCCTCACTGGACATAATGATTGTATTTATGCCTTGGTGGAAGGAGTGGATCCTAGAAAATTTTATACTGGTTCCGGCGATGGGATGGTGGTGGAATGGGATTTGGATGCTCCCAAGGATGGGAAATTGATTGCCAAGTTGTCCCATTCCGTTTATGCCCTTGCGGTTGATCCGGAAAGAAACCTGCTGTTTATCGGCCATAATTTTGAAGGGGTCCATGTGGTTGATCTGAATACCAAAGAGGAAATTTGGTCGCTAAAAATTACCAATCAGGCCATTTTTGATATAAAAGCTTATCAAGGGAAACTTTTTGTAGGAACCGGTGACGGCGTACTGACCATTCTCGATATTGAGGAAAAATCCTTGTTGAAGCATATTAAATTGGGTGAAAAAAGTATCCGGGTCATGTCACTGTTTCCTGAGAAGAAACATATGGCAATTGGGATGAGTGATAATTCCGTTGTGATCCTGGATCTGGAAACCTTTGCTCCTCTCAAAAAGATGCACAATCATACCAATTCGGTATTTGCCTTGCGGTATGCACCAGACGGGAAAATTTTGGTCAGTGGCGGCCGGGATGCTCATCTTAAGGTATGGTCGGTGGATTCCTATCAGGAGGAGGAAAGCATTGTTGCCCATTTGTATGCGATCAATTATTTGTCCTTTCGAGAAGATGGCAAATATTTTGTAACTTGTAGTATGGACAAGTCTATCAAATTGTGGGATGGGAGCTCATTTAAGCTTTTGAAGGTGATAGATAAGGCCAGGCATGCCGGACATGGTACTTCGGTAAACAAAGTGTTGTGGAGTCGGTATAATCACAAAATTATAGCCGTCAGTGATGATAGGACCGTTTCCATTTGGGATATAGAATTATAAGCGAAATGAAAATTACACCGTTAGAAATCCGCCAAAAAACATTTGAGAAAAATTTCAGGGGGTTTGACAAGGAAGAAGTTGCCTCTTTTTTGGCTTCCCTTTCCCAGGAGTGGGAGAAGATAATGGATGAGAAAAAAGGGTTGGAAATCAAATTGGAACAGGTTCAAAAAGAATCCGCCAAGCTCAGGGAGGTGGAAGGTTCTCTATTCAAAACCTTAAAAGCAGCGGAAGATACCGGGGCCAATATGATTGAACAGGCTAATAAAACAGCTGAATTGATCCTTAAGGAAGCCCAGATGAATTCTGATGCCATGCTTTCCGAAGCAAAGAATAAATCCAGGGCCATAATAGAATCCGCCGAAACCAAGGCCAAAAGAATAATGGAGGATATGAAGGAAGATGCTAGTGTTTTGGTGGAGGATTATGAGGATTTGTTGGCCCAGCGTGAGGTAATCCTCCGCAATTTGAAAAACCTGGCCAACAATACCCAGGAAACCATTAAGCATTCCCAGGATGATCTCAAAAGGGTGGATATGGAGGCACATGCTAAATTGGTGAAAACCATGAGCCGGAAGGTGAGCTTTGATGACGAGGATAATGTAGGTAGCCATATAGAAGCCAGGCCCAAAGAAAGGGAAAGTGAAAGCGAGGTTACCGAAACCACCCCTCCTGTTTCCATTCCAGGTAGTTCTGTTGCTGAGGCTGAGGAAACTCCTGAAAAAACTGGACCTGAAACTAAAGAGGAGCCAGGTAATATCCAAAACCGTGAGGAAACCAGCCATAATGAGGACGATACCTCATCCCAAGCTCCTGATGAACCCAAACAAAAAAAATCTGGATCATTTTTTGACCAATTCGATTAATGGGAAAAGTTTCACTTGAAGGAATTGAATTTCACGCCTTTCATGGGGTGTTTTCGGAGGAAAAGAAGTTGGGCAACCGCTTTACCGTGGATATCCATGTGGAGACCAATTTTAAGAAAGCCATGCTCGAGGATGACCTCCATGAGACAGTGGATTATTCCCGCCTTTATCAGATCGCCAAGGGACATATGCAGGAGCCCGTCAAACTTTTGGAGCATCTTGGACATTTGATGATTGATGACATTATTAAAGCTTATCCCAAACTCCAACGGGTGGAAATTATCATCAAAAAACACAATCCAGCATTGGGAGGAGTGGTGGATTATTCGGTAGTAAAGGTTTCCTATCCAGAAGATTACCAATAAGTGTACAAAAGAGAAGAAATTACAAGGACCAAAAAGCAGTTTTGGACCACATTTGGGCAATATATGAAGCCTGTCCCAAGTGCCGAAGGAGGGCGTGTCAACTGGCAAAATTATAAAACAGGGGTCAAGCATATTTTTTTCAGGATGCGTGCTGAGCGAAATTTTGTTTCCATCGGCATTGAGATAAACCATCCTGATACCGAATTGCAGGAATTGGTCTTTGAGCAATTAAGGGAATTTAAGAAAATGCTTCATGCTATTCTGGGGGAAGATTGGGAGTGGAAACTTCATGACCAGGATGAGTTTGGGAAAATCACTTCCATGGTTGAAAAAAAGTTAAAAGGTCCCAGTGTAATGAACAAGGACGATTGGCCGCAAATTATTTCCTTTCTAAAACCCAGAATTATTGCACTGGATGAATTTTGGGGCAATATCAAGCCTGCTTTTGAAGAATTGTAGGCATTGTTTTTATTGGATAGTCCAAGCCTTCAGACTTGGCTTCTAAGCAAAGTGATTTTCCGACCAGGCCCCAAAAAACAAAATCTCCAGACTTTGGTAAAATGAATTTTTTAGAACTAATAATATTTAACTACAATAAACCTTTTAAAACTTAAACAACATTTTATGAAAACCTTTTTTCTAGTTTTTATCAGTTTCCTGCTTTTTAACTCAGCATTTGCCCAAATGAATGTTCCAGAAAAAGAGGTGCCCATTTATGAATTTGGGAAACCTGTTGAAGACTTCGAAACCAATTTTGAAAACTTATTCCACAACTGGACTACAGAAAATGTTACCAATGCTGATGATTTCCAGCTTTTGAAATATGAATTGGTGGAAACCATTAATGATGAAAAAGCTTATCAGGTTTACAGGAATTATTTTTCTGGGCGAAAAGCAGTTTTTAGTAGTACTAGTGGAAGTTCAGGCGGCCATATTGATTCAACTGGTCAATTAGTCGAGTATTCGGAACTTTATATTGAGCCCGGTTATCGGGGTCATGAAATAATTGATTATTCCAGATTACCTGACAAATTACAAAAAGCCCTAAATAAGGAGTTTATCCAAGAGTTGGAAGAGGTGAAATCTAAACCTTTAAGTATCGATTCTTTGGATTTAAACTATTATAGCTATTCCTTTTCAAAAACAGATACTGTAGTAGATAACGATAAATTCAATGATTTTAATACAGTTGGAATCATCCATTCCCATTATGGTCAAGAAGTTTACACAACAGGAAAATTGTCCCAAAATTTTATGGATGTTAAAATTAAAAAGAGAAAAAGGATCACCGATTTAGATGTCGAGGAAATAAGGGATTTGATTTTGGAGGAGGAGAAAACCAGAAGGATTGGGTATCAGGTTCGTTTTAATGAAAAGGTGAGCATGGGGGATAAAGTGTATGTGGTTATTTTTAGATACAAAAATAATTTGTTTTCAAATTATGTCATCTGTGATTCAGAAAGCAAAAAAGTGGTGATGGATTATTTGTTTAAAAGCATAGAAGTTACGGTTTAGGGTCCACCGATAAGCCAATCAAAATTAAAATGGCCCAGGGTTTGCGCCCGGGCCATACAAAATTTAGTATTTAATTTTTCATCAAAAAAATAAAACATTTTTTATAAAACCCCTAAATGGGTTTTTTTACATTATGATGGTAAAACCTAAGCCAAGATCTAATCCGTTTAATACCTCTTTATAATCCCCGTCATAATCATAATTGGTAGAGCCATAACCTAATTGAATATCTAATGCCACTTTTTCGTTTAAGAAAATTCCAATTCCACCAGCAATTTCATAAAGAAGTATAGAACCTGAATCGCCGCCTCCATTGGTTTCAATGATCCCATAACCAGCCATTCCTTGTAGGTAGGGTTTTACAGGGTTTGGAGGACCAAAATAATACCTTCCGAAAGGTGCGATAGCAAAGGTTGTTAATTTGGATTTATTCCCTGATGGGGGGGTATAAGCATAATGAGCGATCGGAATTTCTAATCCCAATACCAAGTCATCAACAATGAATTTTCCAAACTTAGGAGATACCTCTAAGGTTGAAGTTTTTCCGGTGTCTTCCGTAAATTCACCAAATTTTAATTCAGAGTTCATTGATGTGAAATTTAAATTGGTTTCACCACCCAAGAAAAACTTCCCTTTCTCAGTTTGTGAAAATGCCATCATTACTGAACTTAACATCACAAATGAACTGATGATAATTACCTTCAATGTTTTCATTATGTTCTGGTTTACAGTATTTTAAATTATTTGTCTTCTATATCCTGCTTTAAAGGAGATTTCCTTTGATTGAGAAATAGATTCATTACAATTCTTGATTTTCCCAATTCCAGGAACCGGAATTCCAGGTTTAAGGGCAATTTCCCCAAACTTTTGTTGGGGGCTTTAAGTAATTAATGTATAAGTAAAATTACCAGATTGTCGGTGGATCTGGCTTTGAAAAGTGATAGTGAAATGGGTTAAATTTAGTCTAGATTGCTAGGAGAGGCCTTTATTGGTAGAGAAAAAGCATTTTTTACTATAACCTTAAAAATAGAAGGGGAATTGGCAAGGAACAATAATAGAATAACTTTGGAAAATTGATTTTTGCCTCGGATTCAGTAGTTGTTTTTAAATGATTCAATAATCCATTTTTACTGGAATCAGCGGAGAATGGAAATTAGATTGTTGATTTTATCATATTGAATTTTAAAAAATTTAGTTCTGATTTTCTGGGAAGAGACGCTTATTTTGGTTGATTTCATCAATAAATTACTCAACATTGCTTCCACGTCTGCACAAAATCTTTCATTTGTGGTTTTAAGTATGTTTAAAACATTGGCGGTAATAAATGAAATCTTCCGATCATCTCCCAATTTGAAAAAAATAGTATTATCCCCTATGGTCACTTCATTATAATGAAGTTCATAATTGGAAAATGAATCATTTTCAACCTTATCATCTTCTTGCTTTTTCGAACCTCTTTCCGCCATTTTTTCAATGCTTTCAAGCAACAGGATTAATTCCTCAAGTAATAAGATGACATCCTGATGGTTTGTAAATAACCCACTCTCATGAAAAAATTCAATTTGATTTAAAGTACTGTTTACCGTTTCCCTGTTCCATATTTCGATACTTGGGATTTCATCATAAAGTCCATAGATTTTATTAGAGAGGTGGAGTAATTCCTTTGGAATTACCTCAAAATTATAATCAGTATTGGTATAGTTGGGGTCATTAAGAATGAATCGCTGCCAAAAATACATTTTAAAGGTGCAAATTTTGGGATAGCGAAAATAGTGAAAAATGGGAAAGTCTTTTGATAGGTAAATCATCTGCTTTCTTTCATTTGAGGTTTTCAAAAACTCTAAATGACCCAATATTGACTCCAGGTATTTTTTAAGTGTGTATCCAGGATCTGAAAAACTGTGATAAGTAAAACTTACCTCATTAAAATAATTACTTACAATGGAATCAAGTGACACATCATATGTTTTAGCAAGATTAATGATTTCAGAAAAAGACATTTCCTTTTCTCCCCTTAATCTTCTGTAAGCACTATCAATGCTAATATTTAGGTGGGTGGAAATATCATCCACCAAAGACGTTTGTTTGGGTATCTTCCTCTTGATTTGGTCAAAAAAAAGCAACTGAAAGTGATTAAGGGAATCCATAGAATGAGCTTATTAAAAATTAATTACCTCGGAGAACCAATTATCAATAATGGAAGTTTTTTAAGGGCTTTTACTAATTTAATTAAAAAATGAAATGGTGGGAAATTATAATGATTCAAATAGCAAAAAATAAGTTTTAAAATTCGTTTTGTAGGTGGTGTAAATATATAAAAGGTTTAATTTTTGATTAGTTTTTATTGGAGTTATATATAAATTATTCCCAGTGAAGATTGTAAGGGCCAAAAATGAAAATCCCTGATAATTAGGGTTGATGAGTTTAAAAACTAATCAAATGGGCTTCAATAAGAGGGTGAAAAAGGAACCTGGTAGATGAATCCATTTCTTATAAATATAGGGAGAATTAATCCTAATGGGCCAATTCTTCTGGTTCAGGTTTTTTCTATTCCCCAGCATTTTTCCAGTCGCCTCAATTATTCCTTGATTAGGAATATCCGCGGATATTCCTGCAAACTCAAAAATCAAAAAAGGCCAGGAACTCCATGGGCAAAATGGAATATTTTTTAATTGGATTCCCTTAATCCAAAAATCATACTCAGAACATTATCCTGCCGTCACGAAAACTAAAGTTTAGGGATTGGAGTCAGTATATATTCCAATTGGCTGCAAAATTTATGTAGAATTTGTTAAATTAAATAAGTATCTGATTTTGAGGTTTTAAAAAGTGTTTGGAGTGGCTTTTGTTTTATTTTGTTGATTAAAATTTTAGCGTTATGAAAAGTGAATCCTGGCCCGAACTATCGTTTGAAAAAGCGAAGGAAACTTACGAAACCATCCATATGTGGACCCAAATTGTAGGAAAGATTAAATTGGTACGGCTTCCATGGATCAATCATTCATGGCACATTACCTTTTTTGTTACGCCATTTGGGCTGACCACAGGTGACATTCCATACCCGGAAAAGCATTTTCAGATCAATTTTGATTTTCTCAACCATTATTTGCAAATCATCACCAGCAAAAATGAGGAACAGCGAATCGACCTGAAAAACCTTTCTGTAGCGTCTTGTTTTAAAAAGACCTTTTCCATTTTAAAGGATTTGGATATTGAATGTGAAATTAACCCCTTACCCAATGAATTGGAAAATCCAGTGCCTTTCCATCTCGATGAGGGACATTCCACCTATAATCCTCAATATGCCACTGATTTGCATCAAGTATTGCTCAATGCGCACGAAATATTTATCCAGTTTAGGTCTGAATTTATTGGGAAATGCAGTCCCGTCCATTTTTTCTGGGGCGGCTTTGACCTGGCGGTAACTAGGTTCTCTGGAAGAGAAGCCCCCTTGCATCCAGGGGGAATTCCGCATTTGCCTGACAGGGTGACCCAGGAGGCTTATTCCCAGGAGGTAAGTAGTTGCGGATTTTGGCCGGGAAATGGCTTTTTCCCTCAGGCAGCTTTTTACAATTATATGTACCCTGAACCTGAGGGCTTAAAAAATGCCACTATCAAACCGGACAGCGCTTTTTACCATCAGGATTTGGGAGAGTTTATCCTTCCCTATAAGGAATTGCAGGAATCAAATAATCCCTCCCAAATGGTAACGGATTTTCTTCATAGCACATATAAAGCAGGGGCTAACCTGGCCAAATGGGACAGGCAAAAACTTGAAAAAGTTTATTCACTCCATTAAGATTTACCCATATCTTTAATATGGCTATTATAACTTTTCAATCTTTCTAACTTAATTTGGTTCTTTTGATAATGAATAAAAAAACCATTTCGCAACCCTGCAAAATGGTTTTTAGTTTGGCTGATGCTGGTAATTATCTTAAGTAAAAGCCTATCAATTTCCCCTGTTTAAATCATTTCCATCCACCCCCCAGGGCTTGGTAAATGTTGACTTTAGCACTCATTTGCTGTTGTTTGGTTTCAACCATTTCACTGAAATCATCTGTGCTTCTTGAGATGGGTTGTGGGTACCTGCCTACCAGAAAGTTTAACTTGTTTTTGTTTCTGTGATTTTTTGCAGGATATCATATTGAAGGCTTTTGGTATGGAATACCTCTGCTTCAAATTTTTTGACAGCCAATTCGGTAACCTTTGCAGCATCTTTTTGAAGTCTAACGACTTCCAATGCATTGCTCTGGATATCAATATTTCTTTTTACGATGGTGAGCTGATTGTCCCGCGCCAGCAATTCATAATAGGAATTGGCGATCTCTGCCACCAGGTTGGTCACCATAAAATTTTTCCCTTCTATGGTGGCCAAGTATTCAGCAAAGGCGGACTTTTTAGCATTACGCAGTTTATGCCAGTTATCCATTTCCCAATTGGCAAAAGCCCCCACAAGGAAATCCGGTAAAGGTTCGGGAAATTCTCTTCCCGGTTTGATTTCGGTGTTAGCATCATTGGCTCACTGGCTGGTATATCTGCCGACCTTTTCGGTTTCTGCACCGGCTTTCAGATCTACAAAGGGCAAATATTCTCCTTTTCTAACCCTGACTTCATTTTTGGCGATCTCCAATTCTTGAAGTATAATATTGAGTTCCTAGTTGATTTTCCCAGTTATCTTCAGGGCCATGTTTTTTCATGCTTACTGCCAAAATCAGACTGAAAATAACAATAATGCCCATCAAAATTAAGGAAGGCAAAGCATTCATATTATCATTACCAAGTTCAATTACCATTACGGTCATAAGGCTCAAGCCCATCAGGGCTGCAAAACTTAACCAGGGAATTGAAAAAAGAAAACCTAAGGTCTTCTGGTTCCATAGCTGTACACCGGTAATTAACATTCCGGGCAGAACAAATGCCAGGTCGATAACCTGAACAGGATTGACCAACAAGCCAGCAAGCAGGGCACTTTCCGGAGTTTTACCTGAAATGATTGCCGGAATGATCTCAGACAACCACAATATCCCAAAAAGGCAGGCTACTCCAATAAGAAAAACCCCTGTTATTTTTGACCATTTTTGGGGAGTTTGATGCATTGATGGGCTATAGTCAATTTTTATCCATCCTGCCAAAAGGGAAAAGAAGGAAAGGCTCAGGATCAAAACATAAACCAGAAACAGGTAATTGAAATGGACAAAAAATGCATAAAGGAGGAAAGCATATATAAAATATAAATGGGATCCAGTCCAGACAAAAAATGCAAAACGGGAGCCTTTTCTTGAAAAATGGGTGCTAAAAATAAAAACAATTACGGCAAAGAGATTGCCTATATCCTGGCCAATTGCCTGCAATTTCCAGTTTTCCGTTTCCTGCGAGTAAATTTTAGGATCAATAATGCCCAATAAACTGGAAGCAACAACCAATATTCCCAAGAGTATTGATATGCCATACCATTTATTTGATTTTGTCACCACAGGTCCTCCCATATAAAACGTATTTTAAAGACTTAGAAAAAATATAAGTTATAAATCAATAAGACGGCTAAAAGGACATTGATCAGCGTTCCCCATTTGGCATCCCTCCAAAACTTGAAAATGAGGGTTTGGGAGACTATAATCGCTAAAGAAGCGTAAAGGCTCCAATTTTCCCATTGCAAAACATAACCTGCTGCCATTATGAAAAACAACAAGGAAGCCAACATCCATAATACTCCCCAAGGCCTGCTGATCTGCATGGGGGAATTAGGGATTTTTACCAGGTGAAAAGCCGATACAAATCCCATTATATGGATCAGGCCATGAAGGCCGATTAAAGTGGTTATAATTAATTTCATTCCTAAATTTCTCTCTTACCTTAAAAAAGAACAATGATGGATGTGGGATGAAAAACTGATCAATACCCAATTAATTGTCATAATACATCAAGTTGAAAAACCTGATAATCCAAATAGTTATAATTATTATGGTTGATGTATTTGCTGAACCGGAGGCTGTCCAATTGTTGAAAGCTGAATGCTCATAAGGAAATAAAAAAAATCGCTTTTTTTTATTAAAAACTGGTTAAAAGCCTTCTTTCAGTATACTGAATTTTGATTTTAGAGGTTAAGCAGCTATTGCTCCTAGGGATTTGCTCTGATATGGATGCAATAATTGCCCGAAAGTGCATCCCTGTGGGATTCATTTAATTATTTCTAAATAGCTAATAAGGTTAGTCACAAATCATTTCAAACTCACATGTTATGTTTGCCCATGGAAATATACTAATATTGGGTGATTGTAATTAGCTGCTTTTTTTAGTTTATGAAAGATCCTCATTATTTGCTTGAGCAAAAAATTGAAAATTCAATAAAGCTTTCCCCCCCAGAAAAAGAATTGATCAAGTCTTCTTTTAATTTTATTTCCAAAGGCAAAAATGAGCATTTAATGAAGAGTGGGGAGACCTCCCGTCATTTGTATTTTATTGTAAAAGGGTATGTCCGCACCTATCATGTCAATGAAACAGGGGAGGAGGTGACAACTAGCCTTGCAGGGGAAGGGGATTTAATGGCGTCATTTGAAAGTTTTCTGAAAGAGATTCCTTCTCATGAAAACATCCAATGTGTTACCTCCTGTGAGTTATTAAAGATATCCAGGGAGGGATATAATAATTTATTCAAGGAAGTGCTGCACTGGCCTGAATTCTGTAAAGGGGTCTATGAAAAATATATTCTCAAAATGGGGCAAAGACTTTTGGGAATGCAAAAATGGTCTGCTTCAGAACGGTATGAAAAATTATTGGAATCCGATCCCAAATTGGTTGGGGAAATTCCTGTAAAGTATTTGGCCTCCTATATTGGGGTAAAACCCCAGTCTCTTAGCAGGATCAGGGCGGACATTAAATAACATATGTGATTTTTTTAGGCTTTTGGTGCCCATAGTTTTAAAAAAAAATAAAAAACTATGGACGAAAATATTCTCCCCATTTCCATTTTGCCTGCAGATATGATCAATTGCTTTCTTATCAAAGGCAAAAAGGGCCATATCCTGGTTGATACCGGCTTGCCCAATAGTGCCCATAAGATACTGGATCAGTTAAAAGAAAGGGGAATTGATAAAGGTGATATTCAATTAATTATCGTCACCCATTGTCATGTGGATCATTTTGGAAGTGCAGGGAAGCTCAAGAAGATGCTGAAGGTCCCAGTATTGGCACATCAGTTGGATGAAGCTTTTTACCTTTCCGGTCAAGCCAATCAAGCCACTTTGAAACCCAACCTTTGGACCTGGAATGCCTTCAGGTGGTTGATAAAAGATATGAAGACCTATTCCCTGCAGCCGGATATTTTGTTGAAAAATCAGGAGGAATATGATTTGAATCAATGGGGGATTGCAGGGAAAGTTATCCATACTCCTGGTCATACCCCTGGATCCTTATCCGTTGTATTGGAAAATGGAAATGCTATCATCATGGACATGGTGGCTTCTGGGATTTTGATTGGGGGAGTTATGTGGTATTCAAGGGTAAAATATCCCCCCTTCCATGACAATCTAAAGGACTTAAAAGGGAGTTTTGAAAAGTTGCTGTCTGAAAATTGCGAGCACTTTTACCTGGGGCACGGCAAGCCGATTACCCGGAATCAGCTGGTGAAATTTTATGATAGAAAATTCAAAAAAGTCAGGTGAGATCAGTTGGGGAACAAAATACCTCCTTGCCTAATAGGTATTCAAAACTAGTCAAAATGAAAGTATTTTCTATTTGGAATAGGGATGTGAAAGTAAAATTGGTCCAAGTTTCCTGATCACTTGGGCCTAAACTTTCCGAAATCTCCCAACTTCAGTTTCAGGTCCCAGTTTAAGTGCTAAAGTTTTAAACCCATCAGCTCTTTTTCTTTCTGTCTGAGTGGCCCAGGTCCTTTTCAGGGGCAATGACATCCCTGACCAATTGTTTTAATTCGGTGATTTCCGGAAATCGGCCTTCCTCTTTTCTTGACCAGATTAATTTGCCGTTGGCCTTTACTTCAAAAATTCCACCTGTTCCGGGTTTCAGGGTAAGTCCATTGATTTCTTTTTCAAAGGTGGTCAGTAATTCTTGACCCATCCAGGCGGCCCTTAGCATCCATCGGCATTGGGTGCAATATTGGATTTCTACCTGATTATCCATAACAATTGTCATTTTACTGAAACTCGTCTAAAATAGCGTGAAATGCCATTTCAATTCTTAATACCTTGGTTAATATTTTTCTCCCGAGGCACTTTTGTATAATCTAACTTAGTATCTTTTTCAGAATCTAAAGAAGAAAAAAAATGCAATATGGTCTAAAATACCGACTACTTTTTATTCCAAATATTTCAAAAAAATACTATTGCCCGATAAGTTTAGATCATTTAATCTTTGTACTTAATACCTTGTAGCCAGTACCCAATCAACCCTCTTCCACATCATGTCTTTTGGGCAAATCAGGATTAACAAAGGTAAATCCCCGGGCATCGTTGCCATCATAAAAATCAACTTGCATGCCCATTAGGAACATCACATGTCTTTTTTCGATCAGGATGGGAATGCCTCTGTACTCAAATTCCTGATCCCCATCTTTGGCTGTGTCGAAACCCAAAGCATAAGCCATACCCCCACAGCCTCCGCCTTTTACACCAACCCGGAGAGAGTATTCGGAGGGAATGTTCTTGGTACTCATGATGTTTTGTATCTCTTGATGGGCTTTGTCGGTGATGGAAATTGGAATTTGCATATCCTAAGAAGTCATTAAATTGCTTTCAAGTTCAAAAATAATGACATTTTATCGACTTCTCTTTGAAATATTTTAGATATTCGGGTATAATAAATTTTAAGCAATGGAATACCTTACCGATTTGTTAAAAATTATTTTGCCTGCAGGGCTGGTCATATATGGCATGTATGTGGTGACTGTCTCATTTTTAAAAAAGGACAGGGATATGAAGTTGGTGGAGCTGAAAACGAAAAACATGGAAAAAGTGCTCCCTGTGAGGTTGCAGGCAGGTGAAAGGCTATGCCTGTTATTGGAACGTCTGACTCCAAACAACCTGGTCAGAAGGGTAAGTAATCACGCTTATTCGGCACCGGAACTCCACAGTCTGCTGCTTTCAGAGGTGCGGGAAGAGTTTAACCATAACCTTTCCCAGCAGGTTTATTTTTCCGATGAAACCTGGGAAGCCGTGAAAAAAGCCGTGGAGGATATAGTAACCGTTATCAATAGGGCTTCCCAGGATATAGACCAGGATTCCCGGGGCATTGACCTAGCCAAAAGGATTTTCGAGATCACCTTGGAACAAAAAAACGATAGCATTGCTTTTGCATTAAACAAAGTAAAGTCTGAAATCAGGGTTTATTTTTAAAAAGAAGTATATGTCAAACTGGAAAGAAAATACTGAGGCCTATTTGGACAAGGCCAAAATTCTCTATCATCAAAAGGCTACAGCCATTGCGGAAAACAAAGCCAAATTAAACAGGTTGCTTCATCAGGTTTCCGAGAAGCTGGACCAAGTTTCGCATAGCCCATATTTCCAAAACGCAAAAGAGCAAATTTATGTGTTAGTTCGCATGATCAAAGCTTATTATCACAATGATTATCGGGCGTTTTCCCGAAAATCATTGGTGCTATTGGTT
Source organism: Echinicola jeungdonensis (assembly GCF_030409905.1). NCBI lineage: Bacteria > Pseudomonadati > Bacteroidota > Cytophagia > Cytophagales > Cyclobacteriaceae > Echinicola > Echinicola jeungdonensis. The sequence continues at coordinate 678,238 of NZ_JAUFQT010000001.1, read as the reverse complement.
TTGGGACTTTTGTATTTTGTAATCCCATTGGATATTATTCCTGATTTTATCATGGGCTTGGGCTATATAGATGATGTGACGGTAATGTTGGCCGTTTATAAAAGCATTCAGGAGGATATTCAAGATTTTTTGGATTGGGAGAGAACTAAGGAGTAGTTCCTTTTTGTTAGTTCCTGAAAAACCAAAATCCATTTTATGAGTACCATTACTTCTTCGATCAGTCCTGAGCTGATTGACCAAGCAATGAATTATGCCGATTACAGAGGTTTGATTGACCAACTTTTGGAAGAGGATAAAACCACTGGGGACAATCATTCCGAAACTATGCTGGACTATACCCGCATTAATGTCCAAAGGATGAAACGCTGGGATAAGACAGCCAAGGTGGGCGAAGAAATCAAGGAAGCCATTCAAGAAGTGGACAGCCCACAGGTTTGGTTGGTCCTGACCGAAGCCTGGTGTGGGGATGCTGCCCAAAACATCCCCTATATTGAAAAGCTTGCCAGCCACAACGAAAATATCAAAATAAGATACTTACTCAGGGATGAAAATCCCGGGGTCATGGACCAATACCTGACCAATGGGGGAAGGTCCATTCCCAAATTGGTGGCTTTGGAAGAGGATACCTTAGAGGAGCAATTTACCTGGGGACCAAGGCCGCAGGTAGTGCAACAAAAAATGTTGGACTATAAAGCCAATCCTGAGAGCATGACTTCGGAGGAGTTCAAAAAGTCCATTCACCTGTGGTATGCAAAAGATAAAAACAGTACCTTGGAAAAGGAGTTTTTAAGCCTTTTGACCAACAAAAATTAGAACCATGATGACCATCGCATTAGTTTCCGGGGGATCTGGACTTATAGGGATGCAGCTTTTGCATCAACTGTTCCAGGAAAAAGCCTATGATGCGGTGATATCTGTTTCCCGAAGGGAACTGGCCATCAAGCATCCCAAGCTGGTGCAGGTGGTGGTGGATTTTGATCAGATCAACCAGGTAAGCCTTTTGGACAAATTGAGGGAAAAGGATATTGGCGGGGAAAACCAGGCCATCGTCCGGGCCCTTGAAAATAAAGAAGCGGTAATCCATGCTTTTTGTGCTTTGGGGACCACCATCAGAAAAGCCAAGTCCAGGGATAAATTTTATAAAATCGATCATGATTATGTGATCAACTTTGCCCGCTGGGCCTATAGCTGGGGAGCAAGCAAGTTTTTGTATGTCAGTGCTCTGGGGGCAGATCAATTATCCAAATTCTTTTACAACCGGGTAAAAGGTGAAGTGGAGGAAGACCTGAAAGTCATCCCATTTCAATACCTGGGCATTTTCCGGCCTTCAATCCTTTTGGGACACCGTAAGGAATCCCGCTTTGGGAAGATGTGGGAAAGGTGTTAGCGGGAGCCATTACTGCTTTGGGACTTTTCAGAAAATATAAGCCCATCTACGATCACAAAGTAGCCAAAGCCATGGTTCACCAGGCCCTTAATGATGAAAGGGAAAAAGTGAAGTTTATCTCTTCTAAAGAGATGCAGATTTTTTGAGTAGTTTTTGAAAGCATTCAGAGATGGGCCATCAAACCCTGTAAGTGGTTTAGGGTTTGGAATCCCCATCAACTGGCCCGGTTAGTTTGGAGCGCTGAGAGAGTGACATTTTTAAGGGTTGAAAGGCTAAAAAAGTTCTGATGAGAATTCCTGTTTCATTTCCAGCTATCTGGCAGGGTTGGAGTGGTGTGCCAGAAATGCCACCATTTCTTTTTCTTCCAAAAAATATCCATAAATAATCTGATCAAGTTTTGGCGGGATAAGTCGGTTGATCTCTTAGCAAGTGTATGGCCATCATGATGGCGATGGGTACATATCAGGGAGGAAGGTTGATTATTGTGATTGAAATTGAAAGATACTGATACGCCTCCAAAACTACCCCTTATTTTAATTTCCCATTCCGTTGGAGATTTGCGGATTACCTCGTTTCCAGCACCCGAAAACACGGCTTTTCTGAGCTCTTCCAAGGTATCGGTTATCATGGCATTATATTGGTCTCCCACTGTTTTTCGTTGCATTTCCAGCTCTTTCTCTCGACGGTCTACCAGCTTTGCCGCCAATTCCAATATCTTTTCCTGGGCAAGGGAATCAAAATCCTCCATTTGGCCAGGGTCAAAATGCCATTGGTTCACAAGTTCCGTTTTTAGGGCTTTCAGTTGATTTTGTACCTTTTCTAAACTTTCCCGGGCCAGTTTTAGCTCATTGGATAAGTTTAATTGGACATCAATTCCGAATTGAGCCTGTTTTTCTTCCAAAAAATTAATATTGTCCTGAAGGATCAAAGCTTGTTCTTCTTTTGCCCTTAAATCACTGATCAATTGCTCCAGACGTTCTGTTTGTATGGTTGAACGATTCTCTTCAGGTAGGTCTTGTAGTTTTACCAGTTCCTTCTCTTTAGCATCAAGGGATTGACGTAGTGAGGCCAATTTGTTGCTTTCTTCTTTCAGTAACATGGCAAGATCAACTTCTACAGCCAAGGGGCCTTTTAGGGCGACCTGTTTTTCTAAATAATCCACCCGTTCCCGTAATTTTTTTTCCTCCAGACGCAGTTGCTGGTATTTTGCCATTTGCTGCGACAGGTTAATTGTGGCGGAGCTATGGCTCTTGTGTTTGCTGGTGATAGAGGAGATAGAAGACATTTTAAAGTCAGTTCTGGCTTGCTGCAATAAGCACTTCCAAATCAGGTGCAGCTACCCCGTAGGCTTTTTGCATGCACTGATTCAAACGAACCACCCGTTTGGCAACCTCCTGCTGTTGAATTCGGATTGTATTCATCACAATTGGAGGGGCAAAGGTAACTCCGCCAAATTGTGCGGCTTTTTCCTCTTCAAAGTGAAGGTTGTTCAGGTAGGTACTGATTTGCTTCAAAAGGCTTTCTGTTTCCGAGGCCAATTGGTCCATCTCAAAATCTTTTAGGTCCAACAAGGGTACTCCCTTTTCTAGGGGAATTGCCTCCTCCTGTTCCAGTTTTTTGGCAATGGCATTAACTGCGGTTGATTTGGCTTCCACCTCCAGATCATCAATTTCTGCAGGTAGTTCCCCATGTTCTGCTTCCGGTTCAGGGGGTAAAGGAGCAGGGGTATTCACCCCCTGTTCTTTTTTACGGATTTTTAAGAAGTTGGAAACGGCGGAGAAAACCCAATTAACCCCGTTGGCCACTTTTTCGGGGTCTGCAGCCTTCTTCATGATGGCCTTTGTTAAATGTGACACCACCGCTGTGCCAACAGTTATGCCAATTGAAATAGGATCCATAGTTTGGTGTTTAATAGGGAAAAGTGAATATATGTAAAGGGCTGATATCCAGTTGTTTTAAATAGTGCGCGCCCTACTTTAAACCTCTTGGTTTAATTTTTATCTTTCGACTTGGTAAGAATCTTTGGCTTCCTTGCCATAATGGTATTGAAGGTGCCCGTAAGGATGCTTCTTAATAGCGTTTGGGAAATATAAAAGGGTCAAGGTAATCTATTGCCCTTTACCAATATTTTAGTTGCTACCATAAAACTTAAGGTGTTGATGTAACTCCTTGCTGGTAATTCTTTTTTTGTTTGTTATTTTATACTGAATTTATGACTTTTTGCAAAATTTGCAATTTTGAAACAGCATTTTTTATAGTCTGTGATTTTACCCAAACCTTTTTTCCTAAAACTGGATTTTGAAAACCGTAAAAATGGTGTTGGACAGATGGTGTCCGGAATTAGCAATGGCTTTTAAAAGAGGGGATTAACCAGGGCCCGGTTTTTAGTCAAAGGGCAAAATGCATACAAAAATGCACTTCAAATCAATAGGGATAATTATTGCCCCAGGGGCTTTTTTGGACGAAATCAATCAAAATATCTTTAAAGAATAATTGCCTTGCTGGTATAAAACACCTATTTTGGAAAGGTATTTTTAGGATTATGAAAAGCATTGTTTTAAAGAACGGATTTTTTGGGAAGGTTCCCGTCGTCAAGCTGGAGTTCCCGTATGATTTTGAGCTAAAAGAGACAGTGAAATCTTTCCCGGAATGTCAATGGGATATTCAGGAAAAAGTCTGGTGGGTACCTTATTCTGACGATATTATTGAACGGCTGCTTTCTTATTTTAAGGGAAAAGTCTGGTTGGATTATTCCAGGTTTCGGAAGCTAGACAAAACCGAGATGCCTGCCCAACTGCCTCCAATTTCAGAAAAACTGAAAAAAGAAATTTTGGAATTTGAGGATTGGATGCGGAATAAGCGGTACAGTGAAAGCACGATTAATACCTACATAGGAGGGCTGATCCTGTTTTTCAGGTTTTTGGAAAACAAGTCTTTGGAGGAGATAAAAAATGAAGATCTGGAAAAATTCCATAAAGAATACATCATCGCCAGGCAATATTCGATATCCTTTCAAAGCCAGGTAATCAATGCGGTGAAATTATTTTTTAGCATTCGGGAAAACAGGAAATTGGATCCAGAAATCATTCACAGGCCCAGGAAGGAGAAATTATTGCCAAATGTATTGAGCAAAGAAGAGGTGAAAAGGATTTTGGAGGTACACAAGAATGTAAAACATAGGACGATGTTGTCTTTGGTATATGCCTGTGGCCTTAGGAGAAGTGAATTGTTGAATCTTAAAATTTCCGATGTGGATTCCAAAAGAGGGCTACTGATTGTCAGACAGTCCAAGGGGAAGAAGGACAGGGTAGTACCATTGTCGGAAAAGATTGTGGGGTTGTTGAGGCAATATTACAAATCTGAGCGTCCAAACATTTATTTGTTTGAAGGGGGGAAATCAAATACAAAATATAGTGAAGGAAGTTTGCAGAAAATAATGAAATCAGCCTTAAGGAAAACGGGGATAACAAAACCAGTGACCCTTCATTGGTTAAGACATTCATTTGCTACCCATCTTTTGGAAAATGGCACGGACCTCCGTTATATTCAAGAAATATTAGGTCATAATAGTAGCAGGACTACAGAAATTTATACACATGTATCCGATAACAGTATAAGGAGGGTTAAATCACCATTCGATGACCTATAAAATAAAATTACCAAAAGGTATACAAACCCAACGAAGGGTTGTTGGATTTGTATACCTTTAGTTTACATATATACAAGTTGAACAAAACCTCCTACGTCGGTAGCTATTTGATTTTGAACAGTTAACCAATTTATTTTCAGTGATTTACCCTAAATTCACTCCATGTTTTACCATTAAATAAATAACATCATGGAAAAAAAAGTCTTCGTCAACGGATGTATGAGGAAATGTTGGTCAGGAACTATTCCCCCAGGACCATCAGTACCTACATCAGCCTTGTATCGGCAGTTTCCAAACATTTTGGAAAGATCCCCGAACAGATCAGTATTGGTAAGTTAAAGGAATACCTTTTCCATAAGGTCGAAGTCAACAAAATGTCCCCTTCAGGGGTGAATCAGACCATCAGTGCGTTCAAAATACTTTTCAAAGATGTCCTGGGCAGGAGCTGGGATCCGGTAAGAATCAAGCGGCCCAGACGGCCCCAACTCCTCCCTTCTGTTTTTTCGAAAGAGGAGATATCCCTTATACTGAACTCCATAAGGAACAGAAAGCATTATTGCCTGCTGGCCCTCACCTACGCCTCCGGTCTGAGGCTGAACGAGGTGATCAGCCTGAAGCCCTGTGATATCGACAGTGACAGGATGCAGCTGAAAGTAAGGGGAGGAAAGGGATATAAGGACAGGTATACCCTGCTGCCAAAAGGGCTGTTGGAAAGGCTCCGGGAATACTACAGGTACTACCGGCCCAAAACCTATCTTTTCGAAGGCCGGACACCTGGCAAACCCTACAGTGAAAAGAGTGCACAGTGCGTTTTAAAAAAAGCCATGGAATGCGCAGGGGTAACAAAGCATGCTTCTTTCCATACCCTTCGCCACTCCTTTGCCACGCACCTTCTTGAGCAGGGAACCAATGTCAGGTTAATCCAGGAGCTGTTGGGCCACAAATCCCTCAGGACCACTACGGTTTACCTGCATGTGACCAACTTGAATCCGGCACAGATCAAAAGTCCCCTGGACGAGCTGTGATGGATATCCTTAACAAGAGGAACAGCGGGGTAGAACTTTCCGATATCCTTCTGGGGCAGAAAGAATCCTTTCTTTCAGGAAACAGCCCGTGTACCGCCCAGTACAAGGCCTATCTGGACATCATTTCCTGCAGGACATCTGAAATGGGTTCCCATACCCTGGCATGTGACAGCTGTGGCCATACCAAAACGAGCTATAACAGCTGCCGGAACCGCCATTGTCCCAAGTGCCAGTATATCAAACAGCAGGTATGGGTAGAAAAGCTCAGGAGCAGGTTGCTGCCGGTGAGGTACTTTCACGTAGTGTTCACCGTCCCGGACTTTCTCAGGCCGCTTTTTTATACCAACCAGCGGTATGGTTACAAGCTCCTGTTTGAAGCCTCTTCGGCCGCAGTGAAAAAGGCTGCCCTGAACCCCGCTTTTCTGGGGGTTGAAAGCGGCTGTATGGCGGTGCTGCATACATGGGGACAGTCCCTGTCCTACCATCCACATATCCACATGCTTGTTCCTGCCGGGGGACTGGACAGCGATGGGCAGGAGTGGATCGTCGCACATAAAAAGTTCTTTGTTCCGGTGAAGGCACTGTCAGCTATTTACAGGGGCGTATTTATGGAAAAACTTATCAGGGCGTTGGAAGGAAACCTTCTCAGGATACCGGAAAAGCAGGCAAAACTGTTTGCCGACCCAAGGCTTCTCAGGCGGGAAGCCTATGCAAAGTTTTGGCATGTCTACATCAAAAAGACCTTCAGGGGGGCAAACCAGGTGGTCAGCTATCTGGGAAGGTATACCCACCGCGTGGCCATCAGCAACAGCAGGATCCAATGGACTGATGGGAAAGCGGTCAGTTTCAGGTGGAAGGACTACAGGGACAACAGGAACAGGACCATGAGCCTCAGCTGCCACGAGTTTGTAAGGAGGTTTATGCAGCACATCCTCCCTTCTGGATTTTACAAGATCAGGTACTACGGGATCATGGCCTCGGCAAACAGCAGGACCAAAATGGAAACCTGCTTCAGCTTGCTGAAAAAGACAGGGTACATCTCCTTCTACCAGGGACTGACCACTTACGAGATACTTGAAGAGGTACTGGGCCCGGACTTCTTCCTTTGCCCCTGCTGTAAACGGGGAAAAATGGTGTTCGGGATTGCTTCACCAAAAGAAAAAGGCCCCTGAAACTTTATAAACGGGACGTTCATTGACATCATGAAGAACAGATTGGAGGGAAAAGGTTTCCCAGGGAAAAATATGCCTTTTTCCAGCAAAACCATCAATCAAACTAGAAGCTTTAAACAGCGAAACCAAAGAACCTCCTGAAAACTCCCGCCAAGAAAAGATCCATGAAAGACAAATGCCCATAGCAGTTCACCGGCTCCGTCCAACTATGTTTTAAACGCAATCTTGATAGTCTTAAGAAAATAGTTTATTTTTTGCCTAGATTGCGTTTAAAACACTTTACGTTGTGCGTCATGCAAAAAAGGACAGGCTGAACATTGATAAGAAGTGAAACTGAAATAAGAAACATATGGAGCAACTGGACAGACAAACCGACTGAACCGTGCTTTTATCATTCGACAGTGAATGACAAGATTTCTATTTCCCCCGCTTCGCATTTTTTAAAATTTCTCTGCCAACCCGCATTTGGCACATTTGCAAAGCCGCTCAAGCCAGCCCACAACCCAAGCTTTACAAAAGAGCCAAATCACCCACCCACCGATACCAAGAATAATTCTCGTTTTATATCTTATATTTTGAGATATAATTGTAATTTAGAAGCCAATAATTTGAGAGCAATGAATCGAATCAAAGAAGTGCTTGAAGAAAAAGGAATTAAACAAACTTGGTTAGCGGAGAAGCTGGGAAAGAGTTACAACATGGTGAACTCTTATGTGCAGAACAGACAACAACCGAGACTTGAAATACTTTTTGAAATCGCCAAGATTCTTGACGTTGATCCCAAAGAACTAATCAAATCTGAGCATGAATAAGAAAACATTATCAGAGAGAGATATATGCACCAAGTTCATCACACCTGCGATTGAAAAAGCAGGATGGGACAAGAATACTCAGCTACTCGAAGAAGTGTCTTTCACAGATGGAAAAATCTATGTAAGAGGAAAACTTACTGCCAGAGGAACAAGAAAACGAGCTGACTATATTCTCTATTACAAACCAAACATTCCAATTGCTATTGTTGAAGCGAAAGACAACAAGCATTCTGTAAGAGCAGGAATGCAACAGGCATTGGACTATGCTCAAATTTTAGACATTCCTTGTGTTTTCAGCAGCAATGGAGATGGATTTGTTTTTCATGACCGAACCGCAATGGACGGCAACATTGAAACGGAATTTGACAATGATAACTTCCCTTCTCCCGAAGAGCTTTGGCAGAAATACAAGAAATACAAGGGCATTGAGACACCTGAAGCTGAGAAGGTAGTTGCACAAGACTACTACTTTGACGGGAGTGGAAGAAGCCCAAGATACTACCAACAAATTGCGGTAAACCGAACTGTTGAAGCTATTGCCAAAGGGCAAGACAGAATCCTGCTTGTGATGGCAACTGGAACGGGAAAAACCTACACTGCTTTCCAAATTATTCACCGTCTTTGGAAAAGCGGGACTAAAAAACGTATCCTCTTTTTGGCCGACCGAAACGCCTTGATTGACCAAACACGTAGAGGCGACTTCAAACACTTCAAAGACAAAATGACGGTGGTTAAACACCGCATGATTGATAAAAGCTATGAAGTGTATTTGGCATTGTACCAAGGCTTGTCTGGTGCGGACGAAGAAGCCAATGCCTACAAACAGTTTTCCCATGAATTTTTCGACCTCATTGTCATTGACGAGTGCCACAGAGGAAGTGCAAAGAAAGACAGTGCTTGGCGAGAAATACTCCGCTACTTCAACAAAGCAACGCACATCGGCTTGACCGCTACACCCAAAGAAACCAAAGAAGTCTCGAACATTGAATATTTCGGAGATCCCATTTACACCTATTCCTTGAAGCAGGGAATTGATGATGGTTTCTTGGCTCCTTATCGAGTAGTGCGGGTAAACCTGAATGTGGATACCGAAGGCTGGCGACCGGAACAAGGGAAAACCGACAAAAAAGGAAATGAAGTTGAAGACCGCATCTACAACCGAAAAGACTTTGACAGAAACTTGGTTATTGAAGAGCGCACTCAAACAGTTGCCCGAAAACTAACCGAGTTTTTGAAGGGTTACGACCGTTTTGCCAAAACCATTGTTTTCTGCACCGACATTGACCATGCAGAACGTATGCGTTCGGCTGTATCCAATCTCAATGCTGACCTGGTTGCTAAAAACCACAAATACATCATGCAGATTACAGGAGATAATGATGAAGGAAAACGTGAATTGGACAACTTCATCAATCCGGAAGAAACTTATCCTGTGATTGCCACCACTTCTGAACTGATGACCACAGGTGTGGATGCTCAGACCTGCAAAGTGATTGTATTGGATGCTGAAATAAAGTCGATGACCAAATTCAAGCAGATTGTGGGGAGAGGAACCAGAATCAATGAAGAGTTTGGGAAAATGTATTTCACCATTCTCGACTTTAGGAATGTGACCGACCTCTTTGCCGACAAAGACTTTGACGGAGACCCGATTCGGGTAAAACCAGTTTCAGAAGACACTGACTTAAGCGGTATTGTGGATGAAGAAGAAAACATTGACACGCCCATCATTGATGAAGAATCAGGTGAAGAAATTGAAATAGAAACTGAAATCAGATACCCTGAACCGCAAACTCCCACAGATAAAGTTCATGAACCACGAGAAAAGGTCTATGTAAATGGTGTGGATGTTTCTGTATTGATAAGCCGTGAAATGTACTTTGACAACAACGGCAAACCGATTACAACCAGTCTAAAAGACCACACCAAAGACTTAATCAAAGGCCAATACGCTTCATTGGATGATTTTCTAAACCGTTGGAACAGTACAGACAAGAAAGAATTGATCATCAAAGAATTGGAAGACCAAGGTGTGTTGGTGGAAGCTTTAAGAGATGCCGTTAATCGTGAAGTGGATTTGTTCGACCTCATTTGCCATGTGGCATTTGAACAACCACCATTGACGCGAAAAGAACGTGCAAATAATGTGAAGAAACGAGACTACTTCACCAAATACGGAGACCAAGCCCGAAAAGTACTGGAAACACTTTTGGATAAGTACGCAGATGAAGGTGTAACCAACATTGAAAGTATGGAGATTCTGAAAGTAAAACCATTGACGGATTATGGTTCTCCCTTAGAAATCATCAAGCAGTTTGGCAGTAAAGCCAAATACTTGGAAGCAGTAAAGGAATTAGAACAAGAACTTTATAAAACGGCTTAGATGGAATTAAAAGTTTTTTTATCTGAATTCAAGGGTGGCCAAACGACCAAGTATGCAATCCCACACAGGTACAGAATTGCAAAAATCCATCAACCAGAAATGGCAGACGATTTATTGTCTCTATGGAACAGAGTAGAAGGAAAAAACATTCTCAAAGAATTAGCAGATAACGTAAGTGCTTTAGAGTTTGATGCTTTTGCTGTGGCTCCAAGTCACACAGAGCCATTCAATAGACATCTTAGAAACGAAATGAGAGAAAGGTTCTCAGATAAGATTGACCTTTCAGAATTCTTTCAAAAAGCAGAGACATTTAAAGCCATTACAATAACAAATGAAATGACTGATGATGAACTTCTGGACAACATATATCTTAGTGAAAGCTCAGATGATATGCCTGAAGGAATTGATTCTATATTATTAGTGGATGATATTTATTCTAAGGGTTCTACATTCCGTGCTATGGAGTTAGCACTTCAAGAAAAATATTCAACCGCTTATATAATTGGAGCAGTAATATTAAAAACAACATAATGGCAAACCTCAAAGGAATCATAGACAGCATCCGCAAAATCATGTGGCAAGACACTGGACTGAACGGTGATGCACAACGCATTGAGCAGTTGGGATGGATGCTCTTTTTGAAAATCTTTTCCGACAAGGACAAGGAATTAGAAATTATCAAAGACGATTACGAAAGCCCTATCCCTGCCGAATTCCATTGGGAAGAATGGGCTGGTGATGATGAAGGTATGACGGGTGACGAGCTGCAAGCTTTTGTAGATCAAAAACTCTTCCCAACGCTCAAAAACCTAAAAGTGGGCATGAGTGATGACCTGGCAAACAAACGTGCCTTACTGGTGCGTGAGGTGTTTGACGGCAATAACAACTACATGAAAAGCGGCATCAACATCCGCAAGGTGTTGAACAAGCTCAACGAAATTGACTTCAACATTGCCAAAGACCGCCATGCTTTTGGCGAACTCTACGAAACCATTTTGAAGGAACTCCAAAGTGCAGGCAAAAGTGGTGAGTTCTATACACCCAGATCGATTACTGAGTTTATCTGCGAAATGATGAATCCGCAATTGGGCGAAAAGATTCTAGACCCGAGTTGCGGAACAGGTGGTTATTTAACGGCTGCCATAGAGCATTTGAAAAAACAAGCCAACAGCGTAGAAGAACGCGAAAGCATTGCCACAAACATTGTGGGTTGGGAATACAAACCGCTTCCGTATTTGCTGGCAACCACCAATTTGATTTTGCACGACATGGAAGTACCCAACATCCAGTTTCGTGACAGTTTAGACCAACCGCTGAGCAACTACACCGAAAAGAACAGGGTAAACTTGATATTAGCTAACCCACCTTTTGGGGGCATTGTAGCCAACAACAACGAAAACAACTTTCCGCAGAATTACCGAACCAAGGAAAGTGCCGACCTCTTTTTGGTGCTGATGGTGCATTTGCTGAAAAATGGCGGACGGGCGGGTATTGTTTTACCTGACGGTTCATTAACTGGAGATGGTGTAAAAGAAAGAGTGAGAAAAAAGTTACTAGAAGATTGCAACCTGCACACCATTATCCGTTTACCAAATTCTGTTTTCAAACCTTATGCAACGGTGGCAACCAACTTACTTTTCTTTACGAAGGGTGAACCCACCAAAGAAGTCTGGTATTATGAACACCGTTTACCAGAAGGACAAAAAAGCTACAGTAAAACGCAACCACTCATGCTTTCAGAATTTGCACCTATTAAGGACTGGTGGAATAATCGGGTTGAAAATGAACTTGCTTGGAAGGTAGATATTCAAACAATTATTGGTAGAAATTATGACTTAGACATAAACAACCCAAATAAGAAAGAAGAGGAAGTTGAACATTCAAGTGCTGAACTTATGACTATGCTAGACTCTTCTTTTGATAGAAGCCACAAACTACTAAATCATATTAGAGAAGCTGTTCAATGATTTGGAAGACGAAAACATTAGGAGATTTATGCCATATTGAGAAAGGCAAGATTGGAATTCAAAAAGCAACTCCAGGCGAATTTCCTTTAGTAGTTACTGCCGAAGAAAGACTTTCCCACAACGAGTTTCATTTTGAAGGCAATGCGGTTATCATTCCACTAGTGTCTTCAACAGGTCATGGTCACAAAAGCTTAAAGCGAATCCATTTTCAATCAGGAAAATTTGCTGTTGGAAATATTCTCTGTGCCGTTATCCCAAAAGATGAAAATGTTTTAAGAGCTGACTATCTATTCCGCTTTTTAGATCTGAACAGAGAGAAGGAATTGGTTAGCAGAATGAAAGGCATGGCCAATGTGACCTTACCAATGAAGGAAATTGCCAAAGTTGAAATACCTATTCCTCCAATTGAGGCTCAAATAGATTTTGTTCAACAACACTCAGTACTTGAAGAAAAAAGTAACGATCTAGGAGAAGAAATAGAACACCAACTTGAAATGGTCAAAAAACTTCGACATGCCTTTTTACGGGAAGCCATGCAGGGCAGGTTGGTACCACAAGACATCAATGACGAGACTGCTTCGGTGCTGCTTGAAAAAATCAAAGCCGAGAAAGAACGCTTGATAAAGGAAAAGAAAATCAAGAAGCAAAAACATCTGCCACCCATTACCGAAGAGGAAATACCTTTTGAAATTCCTGAGAATTGGAGGTGGTGTAGGCTGGGTGTAATTTCAAATAACATTCATTATGGATTCAATGCTTCTGCTAATCCTATCCTACAGGAAGTAAGGCTACTGAGGATAACAGATATTCAAGACAATAGCGTTAATTGGGAAAGTGTTCCAGGTTGCAATTATAAAGAGAAAGACATTTTAAGCTACAAATTAGGCATTAACGATATAGTCATTGCACGTACAGGAGGGACAATCGGAAAGTCATTCCTTGTGAATGAGGAGCCACCTAACACAACTTTATTTGCGTCATATCTAATCAGGATAATCCCTTCAAAATCATTAAATGCCTCTTTTCTAAAATATTTTTTGGAAAGTCCTTTTTACTGGGAACAACTTTATGAAGCAGCTTGGGGTGCTGGTCAACCAAATGTTAATGCGACCAAACTCAATGCTCTATTATTATCATTACCCCCACTTTCTGAACAACAACGCATAGTAGTTAAGTTGGATGAGTTAATGGCCTATTGTGATGAGTTGGAGGCCAGCATCAAAGAAAGTCAGCAGCAGAATGAGTTGCTTTTGCAGCAGGTGTTGCGGGAGGCGTTGGAGCCTGAGTCTGCCATATTGTCCTGATTTTCAGGTTGGCATATTAGTTGACTAGTGAATAATGCTTCAAAGTATTTCTGAGCAATTAGAAAAGGTTTGTTGGTGTAAGGTTTAAGTTAACACTTTCCTTGACTATCCTCAATAAGGATGCCAAGGCTGACAGTTCTGCTGTCAAGTTGTCTGCTGATACCCCTATAATTATATATAGAAGTATCGTAATAAAGTTGATAATTAAAGTCCCTGTCTTCATACACTTACGTTTGTTCAATCTTCCCCCTAACCCTTGCGTTAGTGAGGATTTAATACCGCGAATGTGAATTCGGGTCAGGTTGTTGGAGGCGGAAACGCTGAGTTGCGATCTGGAGTGCGGCATAGAAATATGATCCGCCAAGGGATGGAGATAGGGCCCCAGTGAGGTGAAATTCCTCTGTGGATTGGGGGACGTGTCAAAATACACGGTATCGGCTTGCCGGTATGTCCATGGCCCAGGCTCCCATTGAAAATGCTTATGAAAACAATTTTTACCGAAGAATTGTGGAATGCCTACGTTAAAAAGGTTGAAGACGACTTCAATCTTAAAACCTACCCACAATTCGACCCTTACTTCAACTTCCCGAAAGACAAAAAACGTCTTTACGATTTACTTTCTGATCCTTCAATGAAGCGCATGAAAAATCATGACTTCACTCCCTTGGTTAAGATTCTTCAGAAAACTCCTCGATACAAATGGCAAGAAGATAAAGCCCTTACGGGTGGAGGAAAATATGATTTAGAGACCAAAATCCGCCCCATCTCTTTTGCTTCTCATTTCGACACCTACGTCTATGGATTTTACTCTTTTGCTCTTAACAAGGTTTATCAAGAATATATTCATAAAAAGGGATTTCAAGAAGTTGTTTTAGCATACAGAAGTGACTTGGATGGTAAATGCAACATTCAGTTTGCAAAAGAGGCGTTTGACCAAGTTAAATCAGCTTACTCAGAAAATGGCGAATGCTCTGTAATTGCACTCGACATTAAAGGCTATTTCGATCACATCGACCACTCTATTTTGAAAAAAATGTGGTGCAAGGTTATTGAAGAAGATGATTTACCACTTGACCAGTACAAGGTATTCCGATCCCTTACAAAATACAGCTATGTTAACTATGCTAGCTTTCTAAAGCACTTTAATATCAACCTAAATAAACTCGAAAAAGAGCAGCGTAAGAAATATAAAGGTAAACAGAGAGTACCTAAGGGATATCAGTCATTGCTTGACCTTATACCTAATGACATCAACGGCTCATCTTTTCTCAATAAGATGGAGCTATTACGCAAAAGGAAGCTAGTAACCATTAACCGCAATAAGGATAGATCCCTTAGCAAAAATGGGATACCTCAGGGCTCAGCAATGAGCGCTTTGCTTTCAAACATTTATCTCGCTGAATTTGATCGTGAAATATTTGAAAAAGGTCAAAAGGAAGGTTTTGTATATCGCAGATACTGTGATGACCTTCTTGTAATTTGCAAACCCGACCAAGTCAATCAGCTAAAAGATTACTTAATGGATCTGATCAATCGGGAATATAAATTGACCATCCAAAACCGTAAAACAGAAGTGGTTGACTTCAAACCATCTCCAAGCGGCCATATGAGGTCTTATAAGCGTGAGTTTGTTGAGGCGACTCAAACCTTTGATCTTTTACCGAACAGCGATTCTAATTTCAAAAACCTACAATACTTGGGATTTGAATTCAATGGCAAGAGCATATACATAAGACCTGGAAGCCTTTCACGCTATTTTAGAAAGATGAAAGCCAGAATAGTGAAATCGGTTTCAATGGCTTACAGTGAAAACTCAAAATCAGATACCATTTTTAAACAGCAAATTTTCAGTCGTTACTTTCATCTTGGGAAGAGGAACTTCTTATCTTATGCAAACAATGCCTCAAAGAAATATTACACTAATTCTTCGGGTGATCGAAAAGAAGGAATGAACTCACCAAGCATTAAAAGGCAGATAGCCGCTCACATGAGAATATTAAAACAAGAGATTGAAAAAACCAGTGAGCAACGAGCAGAACAAAAAGGAGAAAAGAAAATAAGAGTTTAGCCAACGCACACTTGCAAGCACATTTGCAGGTCGCACAATGCAAACGCTCGACCATAACCTGCAAAAGAGCTTCCAAGTCCATGCCCTAGAAAAGAGAAATTTTAAAAAATGCCCCACCGCACAGGTGGACATTGAAAATGAAGACTAAAACGAAAAGAAAAATAAAGCACGAACGCACAACATTGTGTATAAGCAATAGCGGGTTTAGTGCTATTTTGAAACGTAAAACTATAAATCAAAGGTCGGTGCTATCTGACAGTTTAGTGGGTTAAAATCCGCTACTGCTCATACACGAGACCGTTGAACAAAACCTCCTACGTCGGTAGCTATTTGATTTTGAACAGTTAACCAATTTATTTTCAGTGATTTACCCTAAATTCACTCCATGTTTTACCATTAAATAAATAACATCATGGAAAAAAAAGTCTTCGTCAACGGATGTATGAGGAAATGTTGGTCAGGAACTATTCCCCCAGGACCATCAGTACCTACATCAGCCTTGTATCGGCAGTTTCCAAACATTTTGGAAAGATCCCCGAACAGATCAGTATTGGTAAGTTAAAGGAATACCTTTTCCATAAGGTCGAAGTCAACAAAATGTCCCCTTCAGGGGTGAATCAGACCATCAGTGCGTTCAAAATACTTTTCAAAGATGTCCTGGGCAGGAGCTGGGATCCGGTAAGAATCAAGCGGCCCAGACGGCCCCAACTCCTCCCTTCTGTTTTTTCGAAAGAGGAGATATCCCTTATACTGAACTCCATAAGGAACAGAAAGCATTATTGCCTGCTGGCCCTCACCTACGCCTCCGGTCTGAGGCTGAACGAGGTGATCAGCCTGAAGCCCTGTGATATCGACAGTGACAGGATGCAGCTGAAAGTAAGGGGAGGAAAGGGATATAAGGACAGGTATACCCTGCTGCCAAAAGGGCTGTTGGAAAGGCTCCGGGAATACTACAGGTACTACCGGCCCAAAACCTATCTTTTCGAAGGCCGGACACCTGGCAAACCCCACAGTGAAAAGAGTGCACAGTGCGTTTTAAAAAAAGCCATGGAATGCGCAGGGGTAACAAAGCATGCTTCTTTCCATACCCTTCGCCACTCCTTTGCCACGCACCTTCTTGAGCAGGGAACCAATGTCAGGTTAATCCAGGAGCTGTTGGGCCACAAATCCCTCAGGACCACTACGGTTTACCTGCATGTGACCAACTTGAATCCGGCACAGATCAAAAGTCCCCTGGACGAGCTGTGATGGATATCCTTAACAAGAGGAACAGCGGGGTAGAACTTTCCGATATCCTTCTGGGGCAGAAAGAATCCTTTCTTTCAGGAAACAGCCCGTGTACCGCCCAGTACAAGGCCTATCTGGACATCATTTCCTGCAGGACATCTGAAATGGGTTCCCATACCCTGGCATGTGACAGCTGTGGCCATACCAAAACGAGCTATAACAGCTGCCGGAACCGCCATTGTCCCAAGTGCCAGTATATCAAACAGCAGGTATGGGTAGAAAAGCTCAGGAGCAGGTTGCTGCCGGTGAGGTACTTTCACGTAGTGTTCACCGTCCCGGACTTTCTCAGGCCGCTTTTTTATACCAACCAGCGGTATGGTTACAAGCTCCTGTTTGAAGCCTCTTCGGCCGCAGTGAAAAAGGCTGCCCTGAACCCCGCTTTTCTGGGGGTTGAAAGCGGCTGTATGGCGGTGCTGCATACATGGGGACAGTCCCTGTCCTACCATCCACATATCCACATGCTTGTTCCTGCCGGGGGACTGGACAGCGATGGGCAGGAGTGGATCGTCGCCCATAAAAAGTTCTTTGTTCCGGTGAAGGCACTGTCAGCTATTTACAGGGGCGTATTTATGGAAAAACTTATCAGGGCGTTGGAAGGAAACCTTCTCAGGATACCGGAAAAGCAGGCAAAACTGTTTGCCGACCCAAGGCTTCTCAGGCGGGAAGCCTATGCAAAGTTTTGGCATGTCTACATCAAAAAGACCTTCAGGGGGGCAAACCAGGTGGTCAGCTATCTGGGAAGGTATACCCACCGCGTGGCCATCAGCAACAGCAGGATCCAATGGACTGATGGGAAAGCGGTCAGTTTCAGGTGGAAGGACTACAGGGACAACAGGAACAGGACCATGAGCCTCAGCTGCCACGAGTTTGTAAGGAGGTTTATGCAGCACATCCTCCCTTCTGGATTTTACAAGATCAGGTACTACGGGATCATGGCCTCGGCAAACAGCAGGACCAAAATGGAAACCTGCTTCAGCTTGCTGAAAAAGACAGGGTACATCTCCTTCTACCAGGGACTGACCACTTACGAGATACTTGAAGAGGTACTGGGCCCGGACTTCTTCCTTTGCCCCTGCTGTAAACGGGGAAAAATGGTGTTCGGGATTGCTTCACCAAAAGAAAAAGGCCCCTGAAACTTTATAAACGGGACGTTCATTGACATCATGAAGAACAGATTGGAGGGAAAAGGTTTCCCAGGGAAAAATATGCCTTTTTCCAGCAAAACCATCAATCAAACTAGAAGCTTTAAACAGCGAAACCAAAGAACCTCCTGAAAACTCCCGCCAAGAAAAGATCCATGAAAGACAAATGCCCATAGCAGTTCACCGGCTCCGTCCAACTATGTTTTAAACGCAATCTTGATAGTCTTAAGAAAATAGTTTATTTTTTGCCTAGATTGCGTTTAAAACACTTTACGTTGGCAGCAAGCTAAAATAACCTACCATGATTTACGACAGTTCTGTATGGAAAATTGAGCTTAAAAAAGATCTTGAAGAGATTCGAGATTTCTTTAAAGAAACGGATCTGAACTATGACCTAGAATTTGAAGAGAATGATGACTCAGAACAAGAAGAAAGTGAAATACTGACTATCGCATTTATTAAACTCCAAAAGTTCGCTATTTACTCATCAATAATTCTTAGGAAATTGATAGAAGCGAGAAAGCTATCTGATGAACTAATTGGTAAAAACTATCCTATTAAAACTTTCAGTAAACAATCTGATGAACCAATTTCAATTTTTAATGGATACGAAATTGAAAAACTGTATGAACTCAATAACCCGACCACAAAGAACATTTCAATTAAAATGATTGCTCATCGACTGATTCATAGTTATCACTTCATGCCCAAATATTCATGGATAAAGATTGATGAAAGTTTACCTGATGAAGATGCGGAGAATTGGGAAGTCCAGAATCTCGAAGGAGTTTGGTTCTCTTCTGATAAAACAAAAGATTCAGAATTGTCTTTCATTGAAATTGACATCTATTTTAAAATCATTGAAGATGTGATTAATGACTTCATTGTTCATATTGAATACAACGGAGACGGACAAATAGTAAAGAAATCATCGGTAGGTATTAATGAAAAACTATAAAAAAAGCCAGCTGCCAACATCGGCTATAGCAAATGCGGGTTGACTGTTTAAAAATGAAGATATTTCAACTAAACAACATTCGGTCTGGCGGACAAAGATTCGGTTTCAAAATCCCGCACTTGCCATAGCCAGGGCCGTTACCAGCAATCCCCCATATATTAAAAACATTTACTTTCAGAGCTAACGGGAAGTGAAGCTGAATATGGCTAGAAGGAGAATGATGAATTGTAGCAATTAATGATTTACAGAAACTTGAAAAAACGTTAGTCAGAATCAAAATTAAATAGATGAAGCAATCCTTATTAGAAAAATATATTGAGTTTCATCCCGATTTTATTTCAGAATTGGAGCAACTATCTAAAACAAATAAAGAGAAATTTATTTGTGGGTTTAAAAAGGAAAAGGATAAGACGAACTTCTTATCAAGAATTTCGGAACTGAGATTCGCTGAATTTTTAGAAAGAGAATCGATTAACTATGAATAAGAACCTACTATCGAAGAGAAGAAACCAGACTTTAAGATTAACTTACAATCTAATGGTTCAGCTTATTTTGATGTCAAAAGATTTAATATCTCTGATTTCGACAAACAAAACGATAGAAAATTATACGATTTATCAGAACAGTTAAAAACAATTGAAAAACCGTATTATTTGCATCTCGAGCAGATAGAAAATAATCTAGAATTTGATTTAGAAGTAGCATTCAATTTAATTGAGAAATGGATTCTCCAAAATACCATTAAAGAGGGTGATGCATTCAATTATGAAAATCAGTTCAATATAGAAGTCACTAAAACAAAAGGAATTAAGGATTATGTACTCTGTACCTACAGTGTTGAAAACCCAAAAATTCATCCTACCAAACCAGTATCTGATGTTTTATCGAAAATAAAATGTTATCAGGAAGTCATAATTGATAAAGGGTTTCCATTCTTCGTAGGAATAGACTTGACGATTGACACATTAAAAAATCCTGTTGACTATTGGATTCAGTTTCTTGGAGGCTCCTGTATAAATATTGATACGAAAGTAGAGTCTTTTCAGCTTGGTGAGTTCTATGCTGACCCCAGATTTGATGGATTAACTGGCTTGTTAATTAGATTTAACAATCAATTTTACTGGCTTATCAACCCAAAAAACAAAAGTCAAATTAGATTTCAAAATGCTAGAACTGAAATGAACAAAAGCTGGTAACATCGGCTTTAGCAAATGCGGGCTGACTATTTGAAAATAATGACTTTGCAACTAAATAACATTTGATATGGAGGATAAGAAAGTGGTTTCAAATTCCCGCACGTGCCATAGCCAGGACCGTTGTGGTTAATTAAAATTTTAAATTAAGAAGATTATGACTAATAGAATTGAGAGACTAAATGAATTAGATTCTTACGGAGTCTTAAATCATAAACAAGACGAAGAATTGAATGATCTAGCAAAAATTGCTTCTTTGGCTCTTAATGTTCCGATTGCACAGATCACTTTTGTCCATGATGAATTCACTTTTGTTAAGGCAAATATTGATGTCGTTTCAACGGAGAGCATTCCAGGAAGAGTAAAACGCAGAGAATCATTCTGTCACCATAGCATAAAAAATCCCAAAGAAACAATGATTGTCAATGACGCAAGTAAGGATTCGCGCTTCATTAACAATCCATTTGTTAATTCAGATCCTCACATACGCTTCTACGCTGGAAAACCCTTGACTACTCCTGCTGGAAATCCACTGGGGACAATATGTGTAATTGATAATAAACCAAGAAATCTCTCTTTAGGCGAGAAACAATTATTAGATATTTTATCAAAGAAAATAATGGCATATCTAAACAATAAACGAAAGCTTTTGAACCAAGAAAATAAAATCATAGATGATGCTTTAAGACTTCAAAATTTAACAGATAGATTGCCTGTTGGTATCTTTCAATTAGATAAATCAAACCAGAATAACCTGAGATTCAAGTTTTTAAATAAAACAATGAAAGAAATGTGTCCATCCGTCAATACGAATAAGTCCTCAGAATCAATCGAAATCCTTTTCTCATCAATTTACCCTGACGACAAAAATAGATTTATAAATCATTTGAATGAAAGTTTTGATAATCTATCTTTTTCAAACATTCAATTTCGTATAAAAAAAGGAAATAACTGTGCATGGTTTGCGATGAAAGGAAATGTAGAAAGGAGGACAGATGGCAGTAAAACGTTTTATGCTAGTATTCGTAACATCGATAATCAAATCGAATATGAGAAAACTTTGGAGCAAATAGCTTTTGATATTTCACATGTTCTTAGACGACCTGTATCAAGTCTTTCAGGGTTGGTTAATTTAGTAGATACAAAAGAAAAACTTAATAAGAAAGAGCTTTTAGAATATATTGGACTTGTAAAAACAGTTTCAACGGAAATGGAATCATACACCAGGAAATTGAATGACATCTATCAAAAAAAGAAAGAAATAATAACTAACCACAACAAAAGCTATACGTAATGCAGGTTTTAGAGCTAAATTGATAGTAAATGAATATTAACAAACATATCTGTAGGCTGACAGTGAAGTGCACTTTAATCCCGCACTACGCATAGCCAAATCGTGTTGTGTGCTATTAAAAGAAAAATTAACGCTTTTAATTGAAAATAAATGAGAAAGGATTATTTAGGCCTCTTTGGGAAATAGACATAATTAACCTTTTAGTGACTTAACTAAAAGGTTAATTTGTTTTTAGGGTACTTTGAAGTAAAATTCAGAGTACAATTTGTGTAAGGAAAAGTACAATTACTGAATTGAAGGGGTTGATTTTTGGGGTGGTTTTGACAATTGGACACACCTGTCCTGTAATCCTTCTTTCCGGCGGTAGTTTTTGTCAAGCAGCTTTGTTGATGGGCGGGGATTCCTGTTGGTTTCTTCGTTTGGCAACTGCTACGGCGTTGGCTGCCATAATGCCGAACAGCACGGCCAGCTTTTCCCTTTTATCTCCCTTTACTCGTATTTTAACCAGTCCATAGTGGTTTTTATGGTTGCCGAAAGCCCCTTCCATTGCCGTTGCCCTTTGTTTGGAGACTTCAGCACTCAGAATCTTTTCGGCTTTGTTGTGCGGTTTGGGGCCTTTTTTGGGGAAGCCGGTGAATATGTCTTTGGAGGTACAATACTTTCTGTTGGCATTGGTGGCATAAATCCGGTCGGCACCCAGCTGGGAAGTCTGTCCGAAAATCCGGGTATGTTTTACCGTGGATATTTTCAACCGGGTACATTCATTGAAGTTGTTGAAGTCCAGTTTATCGATAAATGATAGCCCGCCTGTCTGAAGGATATGGGCTTTCATACCGAACTCCACAGGTTTGTTTTCCTTTCCCCGGACGATCGGCCGGAGATAAGGTTTATGGAGGGAAACGATGCGGTCCTTAAGTTCGGAGGGAGGATTTTCCAACAAAAACTGCTGCTGGACCAAGACTTTTTTGATGGTCTTCAGACAGGCAAAGTCATTTGGTTTAAGCCCCGCCCCTTGATAAAAGTCTAGGATCTCTTGTAACTGGCCAAGTCCTTTTTCCAACAGGAAGACCAGGGATTTTTTCCTTTTGAGGGTTTCCTTAAAGGATTTGCGTCTTTTACGGAAGTAGCCAAGCTGTTTGGCCTTCTGCTCCCTGTATTTTGACCGGGGCCTTTTTATGCCCAATTGTTTACATTTTTTGAACAGTTGCTTTTCAAACACCCACTGGCAGCATTCCCAGAGTAGTTTGGGGTCGGTGGGGAAACGGACATAACTTTCATAACAGGTGGCATCCATTAATAAGACGTGGCTGTTGTCCACATCCTGTTTCCAGTGATCCATTAGTACCTCTTGGATCTGTTCCCAGTGGCAATGTTCCTCGATGTAGGCCCTGATCCGTGTCATAATGGTAAGGTCCCGGATCTGTTGGTCTGCTGCCAATACTTTCCCGCAGAAATACTGAAGGCTCCAGTCGGTATTGAAACGCTCTATCAATTGGCGGTCTGAGGTATTCAGGTAGGCTTTCAAAAACATCAGGGCAAACATGCCCTTGGCACCGAACCACCTTGGGGCACCAGGCCCCTGCAGCTTTTCAGGAACAAGGCTCGAAAGCTTTTCCCATGGCAGGCTGTCATGGATCTGGCCAAGCAAGGAATTCTTGAAAAAGTGATACTTTGGAGAGTATCCGTCAAAGTCTTTGAAAATAGGGAGCTGTATGGTATCTTTCATAGTATTTTTGTCTGCAAACAAAAAATACGAAAAAGAAAACCCCGGAAAAAGCCCTTTTGGACGATTTTCGGGGTTTTTGAGTTATTTTTTCGCAACCCTGTTTATTAAGAGTCAGTGATTTAGCTAATTAACAAGAAGCCCTATTTAACTATTTTACTGTTAGTTTTTACACTAAAGTTCAGTTACGCACAGGTAACTAAAACTAAAGTGGTCGACGGTGGAGGTAGTGGCAATTACCCATCCATTGCAGTTAAAGAAAAGTCTCTTCCTAATTTTGTTGTATATAGACCTGAGAATATACAGAAGGCAGCTAAGCAGCAAGAAAAATTACCCATACTCGTATGGGCGAATGGCGGATGTATGAATTCGTCTATCCATCAAGAGCGCTTGTTATCAGAACTTGCCTCTCATGGCTACATTATTGTAGCTATTGGAGCCTTACAAATGACCGTGGAAGAGCGGGTACATGAGCCCACTCCTGATGATGAACTCCTGAAAGCCCTGGACTGGATAGTGAAACAAGCTAGAACAAAAGGCAATGACTATTACAATAATGTAAACCTGGACAAAATAGCAGCAGGCGGACACTCATGTGGCGGGGCACAAACCCTTCGAATTGCTTATGATTCACGGATAAAGACCTATTTGATTTTGAATGCCGGCATGGGTAACATGGCCATGGCTGGTGCGAGTTCAGAATCATTGAAAATGTTACATGCCCCTATCATCTATATGATAGGAGGAAAGTCTGATATTGCCTACGAAAATGCCATTTTAGATTATGATCGAATCCACCATGTACCTGTTGTTTTTGCTAATCATACCACGGCCGGTCATGGGGCAACTTTTTCTGAGAAATATGGTGGGTCTTTTGCCCAAATGACGCTTGACTGGCTGGATTGGCAATTTAAGAACAAAGATAATTCTGATATTTTTCTGAATAATGATTTGTCAAAATATCCAGGATGGTCAATTAAGGCAAAAGGGTTTAATACCGAAACTGGAAAATAGACCAAATTAGAATTTACTCCACCAGCATTAGAATTTGTTGGGGAATTGCAAGTAACCATAGATGAACCTATGTTCGTAGGAGTTACTCCTTATGGGGATAGGATCATCATTCCCATTACAGGTGGTGCCTTTAGTGGCCCTAAGATGAAAGGTGTTGTTTTAAAAGGAGGGGCCGATTATCAATATAGCAATATAGCCCTTAATCGTACTGAATTGGATTCTATTTACACCATCAAAACAGATGATGGGTATTGATCCATGTAGGAAATACTGGATGGATACATACGCCCTTAGGCGAAACCCAAAACTGGAAGTGTCTTGTTTTAGAGCCGCTCCAAAATTTGAAATAAAATATGCATGGCTGAATAATGCTGTCTATGTTTGTAAACCTGAAGGCAAGGACGGATACCTATCCATTCAAGTTTGGAAAGTGCTTTAAATAGGCTGTGCTGTCATACAAATTCATACCGATAAAACTAACTATCAAATAAAAACAAAATGAACACTATAAGATTTTTTGTGTCCATACTATGTTTAACCTTTATTGTATCGTGTGCCGAACAAACCTTAGATATAGTAGAGGTTACAGGCGGTTCCATTCAGGGATTGAAAGAGAACGGACTTACTGTGTTCAAAGGTATTCCCTTTGCAGCACCCCCAGTAGGATCACTGCGCTGGAAAGCCCCAGCACCAGTTGAGCCATGGGACGGCATAAAAGAGACCAAAGAATTTGGTCCCTCCCCATATCAACCTGGTGAACCACCTGCAGGGAAAAGCGAGGATTGTCTCTACCTGAATGTATGGACACCTGCACAATCGCCCAATCAAAAACTGCCCGTGTTAGTTTGGATTTATGGTGGCGGTTTTAGCTATGGGTCCACTGCTGAACCTGTATGTACCGGAGCGCATTTGGCTCAAAAAGGCGTTATCGTAGTGAGCATTGCCTATAGAGTAGGAAAACTAGGTTTCTTAGCGCACCCTGAATTGAGTGCCGAAAACCCACTAAAAGTTTCTGGTAATTATGGATTGCTTGACCAGATTGCAGGTTTGCAATGGGTACAAGATAACATTGCAGGTTTTGGAGGTGATCCAGAGAAAGTCACCATTTTCGGAGAATCAGCAGGAGGAATTTCGGTCAGCATGTTGTGTGCATCGCCATTGGCCAAAGGTTTGTTCCGTGGAGCCATTTCTCAAAGTGGAGGTTCCTTTGGTCCGACCAGAGAAACCACCTACCCTGGTGAAAATATGAAAACACTACAACAGGCAGAAAAGAGCGGTAAAGGCTTTGTACAAGAAGCCAATGTGTCCTCCATAGCAGAGCTCCGCAAGCTTAAAGTGGAAGAGTTGCCGATAAATCCAGGTATGGGCGGTGCATGGCCGAACGTAGATGGATATGTAATACCGGGCGACCAATACCAGTTGTATCAGGAAGGGAAATATAATGATGTAGATGTACTTGTAGGTTATAATTCCGACGAGTGTGCATTTTTCCTCAATTCAAAAACTCCCGAGGAACATATTGCCAGAGTTCAGCAACGTTACGGTCAATTTGCAGACACCCTGCTATCGGTCTTTCCTGTAGGAGAAAATAAAGTCCCAAAATCCGCACGTGATCTTACAAGTGCAGCTGCATTTGGATGGCATTCCTGGACTTGGGCACGTCTACAAGCTCAAACAGGCAATTCAAAGGTTTTCCTCTATTATTTTGACCAGCACCCAGACTACCCGGAGGATTCTCCTATGCATGGATATGGATCACCGCACGGAAGTGAAATCCCCTATGTTTTTATGACACTGAACAAGGAAAACCCTCAGACCACAAAGTCTGATATTGAACTTTCTGAAACCATGAGTAGTTACTGGACTAATTTTACCAAGTATGGTCATCCAAACGCAGAAGATTTACCTGATTGGCCAGAATTTACAATGGAAAATCAGCAGCTTATGTATCTAAATGAAAAACCCCATGCTTCACCTGTTCCAGATAAAAACTCAATGAAAGTATTGGATTCTTACTTTAAATGGAGATTTACCGAAGAAGGCCAATATTGGGCAAAGTAATTATAAAAAACAGCACACAACATTTTGTAAAAGTAATGGCAGGGGAAGTGCCAAATTTTAAGGTTTGTTGCCCGCCAAAACTGCGTAGAAATTAACAAATAGAAATATGACAGTTAATCCCAAAATATACAGAGTTATTTTACCAGTGACGGACATTGAAAAAGCTCAAAAATTTTACGAAAATTTATTTGAACTAAAAGGACAAAGAGTTTCCCCAGGACGACACTACTTTGATTGTGGCGGGACTATATTAGCGTGCTTTGACTCTAAAGCAGACGGTGATAATTTAGAAACAACACCAAATCCTGACCATATATACTTTGCGGTCGATCAATTGGATAATCTTTATGAAAAAGCTAAAAAAATGGACTTTACTGAAGTTGAAGACTCAATAAAGACAAGACCTTGGGGAGAAAGAAGTTTTTACGCAAAAGACCCTTTTGGTAATCCAATTTGCTTTGTCGAAAGGAAAACTATTTTTACAGGAAATTAAAAAGAAATAAAAACGCACATGCATACAACATCGGCTAAGAAAAATGCGGGCTGACAAGGTAAAATAAAATTTAGTAGACTAAATAAAATTTGGTTCTCGGTTGGTAGCGATGTGTTCTAAAATCTGCACGTTTCTTAGCCAGGGTCGTTATCTGCTATTTGACAGGACGATAGCAGTTTTTTCATTATAGTTAAAAAGAGTGTAAAATTTTTATTTTTTTACCCTTGTTGTATAATTGGAAGTAAAGCTTACACTTAATAAAACAGGCAATTTTTACAAAATAATCCCTTGAAACGAAGGAGCTTATTATAACTTTCAATGTCATAATAGGAATCAATTACTACCGGGGTGTTTTTAATATAATCCCAAAAGATCATTCCTTCCCTTTTATTTCTATGCGGATATTGGACTTAATAGACTTTTAACTTGTTGGAATGATATGGTTAGGCTTTGAGCAAGCAATTTATTATTTTGATAAATTAAATGGAAACCAAATAAAAATGACAACCTAAGCATCGGTTTTGATACAAAGATATTATTGGGGACCATTAAGAATAAGTAGGATTAGACAAGAGTACGAATTCCTATTTAACAATATGTCAAATAATATTGTTAATAAATACTAAAAGTAACATTGGTTTGTCGCTATGGTTAGAGGGGCTCTTCGGTTACCCTTTTTTATTTATCCAAAGTGAATTGCATTTATTGAACCTTGAAGCTAAAAATTCCCCAAAGTGACATGGACAATTACATTAGCATTTAAAATGAAAGTAGACATGAAAAGACTCCTGACAATTATTTTAGCAATCACTTTTCTCACTGGGTGTGGTTCAAGTTCTGATGAAAAAAATAAATTAAAACCTGGAAGTTCGATCTCAAGAGATTTGCCCGAAATACAAAAGGAAGGGACACTAAAAGTATTGGTTAACTACAGCAGTACCAGCTATTTTTTATATAGAGGCAAGCCGATGGGCTTTGAGTATGAGTTATTGCAACGATTGGCAAAAGACCTTGATTTGAATTTGGAGTTGGTGGTTGTGGAAAATTTGGATAGTGTTTTTCAGTATATTAATAATGGGAAAGCCGACATGATTGCTCATGGAATGACCATTACTACAGAAAGGAAAGAAAAAGTAGATTTTACAAACTATCTGTATCTCACCTCACAAGTTTTGGTTCAAAAAAAGCCTGATAATTGGAGAAATATAAGTTGGGCAAACACACAAAGACATTTGATCCACGATGCCATTGACCTGATTGGAGATACTGTATCTGTTCGGGAAAACTCTTCCTACATGGATAGGATAAATAACTTATCCATGGAATTGGGTGGTAAGATTTATATTGATACACTTTCAGGAACCTTAAGTACTGAGGAGATTATGAAAAAAGTGGCTGATGGTGAAATTAAATATACGGTAGCCGATAAAAATTTAGCAAAAGTAAGTGCTGTAAATTACCCTATCCTGGATATCACTGTCCCGCTAAGTTTGTCTCAGCGTATTGGTTGGGCAGTAAGGAAAAATTCTCCCGAATTGTTGGCATCGGTAAATGAATGGATCGCAAAAGAAAAAAAGAAGGTTCCCTACTACGTTATCTATAACCGGTATTTTAAAAATAAAAGGGATTTCAAAAGACGGATAAAAAGTGAGTTTATGAGTCTGAATGGAAACCAAATAAGTAAGTACGATGACATTATAAAAAAGTATGCTGAAAATTTAGGATGGGATTGGCGATTGGTGGCCTCATTAATATATCAGGAGTCCCGATTTAAAAACAATGCAAAGTCTTGGGCGGGGGCAAAAGGGTTGATGCAGATCATGCCTCGAACAGCAGAAAGCTTAGGAATAAAAAATCCAAACAGTCCAGAGCAAAGCGTAAAAGGCGGGACCTTGTACTTGAAGAAAATTTATAATCGTCTAGATGGGATTAATGACTCCACACAAAGAATAAAATTTACCATGGCTTCTTATAATTGTGGTTATTCGCATGTAAAAGATGCCCGTTTTTTAGCAAAGCAGGAAAACCTCAATCCAAACCTATGGGATGGTCATGTAGAAAAAATGGTTATGGCGCTCTCTTATCCCAAAAATTATAATAAAGAGGGGGTTCATTATGGTTATGTCAGAGGAATTGAGCCCGTGACTTATGTCGGACAAATTTTTAAACGATATGATCATTACGTTAAATTTATAGAAGAATAAAATTTACTGATCCTAATTGTGATTAAAAGCAATAGGTTTAGAAGTTTGTTTGAATTTGTCCTTTCGCAATGAATTTTTTCATCAATTGAAATAATTGAAAAGGAATTGAAGACTTATTAAAAAGAGAAAAAACTTCAGGCAACATTGTAAATTGCTTTTGGCGGGCGTATTCCCAAAGTCAGGGCTTTCCGCCCTTAATCAGGATCAAGTGGAAGGGGCTTTGAAAACCGCCAAAGGCCATATGCTTTACCGTTAGCGGTAAGGCCGCAAAACGACCCGACAGGCAAATCGGGTTCTTTTAAAAAAGTTTATTTTAGCTTTTGCTTAAATAAACAAATTGAATACCTTGTGTATATGGAAAACATTTCTTGCATAAGACAACAGGCTGACATTAAGCAAATAAACCGTTGCAAAGACCGAATTTCGGAATTGAATGGATCGTTTGACTACTTATCGAACGGACTTGAATTGGCGGGAAATAATGTAAGGCTGAAAATCCTGTTCCTTCTTTATGAAGAGAAACAACTTTGTGTTTGCGACCTGAGCGACATTCTCGGAATGACTATTTCGGCCGTTTCACAACATCTTAGAAAACTTAAAGACCGAAAACTTATTGAAACGGAAAGACAAGCACAAACCATTTTTTACTCGCTGACAAAAAAGTATGAAAACCTGCTCCAACCGTTTTTCGAAATACTTGATGAAAATAAAATTTTGGCGATTGTATGAAAAAACGGAATAAATTAATCGGAGCGGGACTTTTAACTGCTATTGCAGCTTCTCTTTGTTGCATAACACCAGTTTTAGCTCTTCTTGCAGGTACAAGCGGATTGGCATCTACTTTTTCTTGGCTTGAACCCTTCAGACCATATTTTATTGGACTGACTGTTTTGGCACTTGGATTGGCCTGGTATCAAAAACTTAAGCCAAAAAAGGAAATCGACTGCAAATGCGAAACTGAGGAGAAACCAAAATTTATTCAGCGTAAAACATTCTTGGGAATGGTAACGGTTTTCGCAGTACTAATGCTTGCCTTTCCTTATTATGGTCACGTTTTTTACCCCAAGACAGAAAAACAAGTCATGATTGTTCCCCAATCAAATGTTCGGACTGTTGAGTTTTCTATTAGCGGAATGAGTTGTGCAAGTTGTGAAGAACACGTGAACCTTGAGGTGAATAAATTATCTGGAATAATCAAATCGACTGCCTCCTACGGGAATGGGAATGCAATCGTAAAATTTGACAATACTAAAACGAACATTGCCGAAATCGAAAAGGCAATAAATACAACAGGATATTTGGTGACCGATAAAAAGAAAAAGTAAATGGAAGTTATTTTGCAATCAACAATCACTTGCCCTAACTGCGGACACAAAAAAGAGGAAACTATGCCGATTGATGCTTGTCAATACTTTTATGAGTGTGAAAATTGTAAAACCGTATTGAAACCGAAACAAGGTGACTGTTGCGTATATTGCAGCTACGGAAGTGTAAAATGTCCGCCAATTCAACAAAACAAGAAATGTTGCTGAAGGAAAAAAGAAAGTCCAAGCAGCTAACAATGGCCTCTTTGAATAGCCATTGATTCCGACAACCCTCTCCTGCCTTCAGGACCCTGAAGAAACGGGACAACAGTTTAGAGCTAGGATGACAATGGCCCATTTACCGGTGTTGCTCAAAGAGTTCCTGGTATCATTTCAGCATTATTGGACTCCGCTGGATTGTTGTCCAGGTGCATTCGATCAGGGAGCTTTTCAATTCCCGGCGCCAGCGATAGGTCATATATCCTTTCCGGTCATAATCACCCCTGGAATGTACCACCGGTTTAAGGCCAATATAACTGTTGAACTGCCTGAAATTCCTGAGCTTTTTGATGTCGCCGATTTCAGTGAGCAGCTGGACGGTGATCAAGGAGCCGGTACCAGGTATGCCCCGAAGCAGTTTCTCCCTGATTTTGTACTTGAGCTTTCGTTGGGACTTTCGAACCTCTATGGATACTTTATAAAAATGTGTCAGGTTATAATCGTACTTTTACAGTAACTGGTCAAGGTATTGACGGCATCTGGAAGAAGGCATCTCCACTTCTTATGACAAGAACAGAAAGGCCTTGGTCCAGAAGGTATTGTCTTATTTGAGAGCGGTACTGATCTGGTTCTGGAGCAATTTGTACTTAATACGGTGGTCAACTTTGACTAGGTCTGCCCAGAATTTCTTTCTGTACTGGAAGTGGTGACGGTCCCCTTTTTTTCATATTGGGAACATGGATTTCATGCCCCCGAAACCCTTTGGTTATCTTTCTGCTGTCCACCGGATTGGTCTTCTCACTACTTTCTTTGTTGGTGGAAGGAGGGTCTGCCGAATTGATAGCGTTGCAGGCTTAGCTGTAGAATTGTAGCTTTCTGTAAAACCAAAAACTGAATTTGCTGGCCTCCTAACCGCAGGGAATTTCGTGTTCAGGAAAATAACGGTCCAGGTATTTCTTCAGTACATGCGGCTGAGAAGGCTTGCTGAAGGTGCAATGGTGAGCATGTTCTGAAAAGATGTTTACGCTCCATTGCTGCTTGTGAACATCGATTCCAATGAATATCTTAGTAGGAGCCTCCACTCCATGATTTATATGCTTTGGTTTTAAATCTAAAATGAGCAGATTATATCATGGGAACTATAAGTGTTTGCAAGTACTCAAAGTCGAACCGTTGGGCACAACTAGAAATGAACCAGTGCTAATCATCGACAAATTGATTCATAAACAGAATACATGAATATATTTGAAAATAAAATAGAAGAATTTCATAACTGGTATAATGAGCAATTGCCTTTTCATGAGGAAGCGGTTAGTTTTTTTTGTTCTCTAATTAATACAATTCAGAATGTTGAATCGGTTAATGGGCGAATTAAAAATGAAGAGGAATGCATCAATAAATTTAAACGAAAGTATCTACCGTTATTAGGTGAAGAGGATACGGATTATGAGATTAAAACACAGATTAGTGACTTAATAGGAATTCGAGCTATCTGTCTTTATTCAGCGGATGTCAATCGAATTAGACGTGATTTAAAAAAATTTTTTCACGAGGTTGATATTTCAGATAAATCAGGTCAGTTGGAAAAGACAGAAGATAAATTTGGTTATAAAAGCCTTCATCTTCAATTAGTATTGAAAAGCAGGCTGACTGATGTTGCTAACTATAAAAGATTCGGAAATCTAACATTTGAGCTTCAAATACGAACAATAATTCAGGATGCGTGGGGCATTCTTGACCATAAAATCAAATATAAAAAAAACATTCCTCAGAATTTAAAACGAAGAATAAACCGATTGTCAGCTTTATTTGAAATAGCAGATGATGAGTTTTTAAATATTCAAAAAGAAATAATTCAAGAAGAAATAAAAATTCGTAATAGGCTAAAAAGAGGCGGGAAAATTGAAAAATCAAAAGCTCTTGATGTATTCAGATTTTTGTTTGTGGCATTAAAGTTTTTCCCTTCTTATAACTTTATTGAAGAAAAAGTTGACGGTTTTGTCGAGGAAATTCTGTCATTGAAGAGTGATTTTACAGAAGGAGAATTAAGTGAAGCAATAGAAAAATACCTCCCCTTTGCAGACAAAGTTGAACAAAACATAAAACAACGATTGAATCCTTATACAAAAATTCGGTATTGTTTATATAAGTTAGATTCGGATACATTTATGTCCTTATTATCTTTTCATCAAATGAGTATAATAAACAACATGACTTAATTAGATTAAAAAAAGAGCAGTACCTACATTTTTTATTTGAAATGGCAGATAAAATGCTAATTATCAAGGTTTGTAGCCCTTCCAACTTCATGGTGGTTTGAGAGGAAATGCTTTGAAAACAGCCAAAAGCCATTTGGGAGCAATGCAATAACAAAAAAACAATCAAACATATAATAATTTGTGTTCTGCCATTTTGGACGATAGAAATTATTGCAAGTCCACAAATGCCCGACTATGTGATTTATGGAGAGGACACAATAGCCTCTTATGACCTGATTCTTGAACGATTTTTACAACGACAAGGCTAAGCAGAAACAGAGTAACTTTTTGGACTTAAATGTCGAGATGGTGCATCTTTTAATGGTTGGAGAGGCTATAGGTAATTTATAAGATTGAGAGTGACAGTCTATTCTTGGTTGATATTATTAATTGTGGAGAACTACGAAATGGGAAAATAAACAAGACCCAATCAAATGAGAAAATCAAATTCTGATTCATTTCTCTATGTTATTGTCACAACAGATCTAAGCTCTGGGGCTAGAAAAGGTGCTGTTCGTAAAATAACCTTTGGGCCATACCTAACAGAAATAGCCAAAACAGACAAGGATCCTGAGGTTAGGAAAGTAGCGATTAGCAAAATGACCTTTGAACCAAGTCTTAGTGAAATAGCCAAAACAGACAAGAATCCAGAAATCAGAAAATTTGCTATTGAAAGACTTAATCAATTAGAATAAAAATCACTTAAAATAACATTGCATAAATCTTAAGGTGGTCGAATGTAATATTCAAGGCTTTCGGCCCTTAACCAGGATCCTCTTGGGCGAAATGGAAGGAGCTTCGCAAGCCGTTACATGCCATATGCTTGTTAGTTGGAGGTAATAATAGCGGATGGCGCTCGATTGAAAACTGAAGATAAAAATTCAAACGAAAATAAAATGTCAGAGATAATAAAATGTCAGAGATAAATATTTCGACAGTAGAAACGCAAATGCTAATCAGAAAGCCTGTCTCAACCGTTTTTCAAGCATTCATTGACCAAAAATTACGACCAACTTTTGGTTTACGAAATCAAGTGGACAATTAGAGGTTGGCAAGACGATAACCTGGGAATGGGTAATGTATGGGGCTTCAACCAAGGTGTTTGTAAAGGAAATCATCCCTAATAAACTTATTTCAACCGAATGGGGAAATCCTGCAACCACAGTAGATTATAAATTTACAGCAGTGACAGAAGAAACAACTTATGTTGTAATCAAAAATTATGGTTTGAACTTGGCTGGAAATGACCTAATTCAAGCTATAATAGACAATACAGGCGGGTTTACGACTGTTTTAGATGGTTTAAAGGGGTACTTAGAACATAACATTAAACTGATCTTGGTTGGGGACAAATACCCAAAAGAAATTAGAAATCAAAAATAATAACCGCCTAATAGACAGTGTTCTATAATCGTAATTTGGGCGAAAAAGCTAAAGTTGAAAATTAAAGCAAAAATTAAATCACTTCCCAAACTAAAATTGAAGTACTTTAAAAATCCCGGACTACGCTTATATCTTACTGTTGTGAAAAAACAAGAAATTGTAAAAAGCAATTTTATTACTGAGCGTTTATTTCGATATAAATCTGGTAGACTTTTCTGTATACTGTTTACACAGGAAAAATGTAGAAACTAAATTATCCCAGCTCCCTCTTTGACGGGAAAGAAAATGATTCTTATTGCAGCTATTCCTTTTAATTCACCGTATTTTCGCACTTTGAAAATCAATCACACCCCACTGCGCATCCAAGGGGTATGTGAACAATTGCACACGATTAAATAGGTAATAATAATGAAGGTAGACAACTCACAATTCACAAGATTTGAAGACAACAACAATGTATGGTTGTCAAAAAAAAGCGATCAAGAATTTAGTTTTACTGATTATGGCGTAACACCTACTGTCCTTGATAGTGAGGCTGAGGTTGGCAAGGCCATGTTAAATGAACTTTACAGTACCGCTGCGTCAAAAGAAGGTGATATTAATATTGCCCTTCTTGGTGGGAGAGGCGCTCAGGAGTTACATCGTTTGCTGGGAGAATTGGCCA
The DNA here is from genome assembly GCF_030409905.1 of Echinicola jeungdonensis. Classification (NCBI taxonomy): domain Bacteria; kingdom Pseudomonadati; phylum Bacteroidota; class Cytophagia; order Cytophagales; family Cyclobacteriaceae; genus Echinicola; species Echinicola jeungdonensis. Next base: position 643,274 of record NZ_JAUFQT010000001.1, on the reverse strand, counting down.
AGACGGGGGAACAGGATAAGCTGCTCGCCAGGCTAAATGTGTTTACTCAAGATGCACTGGCTCCTATGGGTATGGATAATGGTTTTAGCTTTGTTAGGGATTTTGAGCGCATTTTGGGCGATGATTTTTTCAAAAAAATAAAAAGCTTTACTCCAATGCGAACGGATACAAAGGATTTAGAGTCAGCGCTTATTGGGTATTTGAATAAATTGGAAGGATTAGGCGGTTTGGATATCTTTTTTATTGGTCATGGTCCAGAAGAAAATCAGGCATCACACCTTGCCTATATTAAGCCTTTTTCTGGTGCACAGCCTCACCATGTTGCAGGATTAATCCCAATATCCAGCAGTATTTTGGAGCACCACATTAGCAAGTTTAAAGCTGGTGGAAGCGTTGTGAATGAAAGTGATGAAAAGGAATGTCGATCTGCAGAGTATATTCTCACTTTGGGTCCGGCTGCGATATTACAGGCCAAAAAGGTGGTTCAGTCTGTTGTGGATGCCGATTCCGCTCCTGCTAAAATTCAAACCTATGCCAATGTGCTTAATACAAGCCTAAGTTCAAATAAAGAGGAAGCAATAGAGCAGTTGAATGCAAATCCAGGGTTATGGATCAGGCTAAACCCCAACACTAAATCTTTTGTTTTGCCTAATTTAAATTTGTAATACAGAATAATGGCTGCATTAACTGGACACCCACCTATAAATAAGTGACCTTAAAAGTTTAAGTGGGTGCTCCAGTAAGCCCTTGACGGGTTGTTAATAGGTGACCTGGCATCATCTCAAGAATATTATCCGTTAGTTCAAATTGAATTAATAAAAGCTGGCAATGAAATAAGGGATAAATATTCAATGGAAATTTTTAATCCCCATTTGAAAACTAAACACCATGAAAAATTAAGAAGTGATATAATATTACTTCCTAAGGGATTACCTGAAGCTGAACCAGGGATATAATACCCGGTTGCACAACAAGCCATCAAAAAAAATGATAGTCATAACTTTAAACAGATAGAATACAAACTTTTTAGGTAATTGATGATGGTAGAAGTTGCCACATAAATATTGACTGCTTTAGTCGTACTAAAATATTTTTATTGGGTTGGGATGTTTGCCGGGGAACCGCAGGTAAGATGAACTTTTAAACTTTTCTTCAATTTTTGATAAAGCCAACTAGGATATTTTTTGATTTCAGATATTAATTGGGTAGAAAATATTTGTTATTATTGGTTGTGTAATAGTTGCAGGCACTTATGGAGCTCTAACTACCTCGATAAAATATTTCTTATTCAAGCTTTGCCGGCAATTATTGCATTGATTTTTGTATTTTAAGTTTCTTAATGAAATCCTAGAAATAGATTAGGGTAACTATGAAGGAGGCAAAGCGGAAAATTTACCCTCCATATATTATTTTAATTTTATTGTTAATATAAGTTGTGTTGGTTAACACTGATAGATAACTTTTAGAAAAATGAAACAACTGCCAATATTATTTGAGAGGTCTCGGGATTTCAAGTCCTTAGTGAAAACCGGAGCTTTGAGACAAAAAATTAGGGGTGGTGGTAAGCTAAAAAACTAAAGTTAAATAACCGGTAAAATGACAAAAATTACCTCAAGTCCTAATTGTGGAAACTCACCGAAAATGGTATTCTTAAAAGAATTCAATATTGCATTTGCCAAAAGAGATGTGGAATTCCTGGTAGAAAGCGTAACTGAAGAAATTGTTTGGACTATTGTAGGTATCAAAAAAATTACTGGAAAAAAGGATTTTTTGTTTGAATTGGAAAAAATAAAAATGGAAAAAACGACTGAATTAATGCTTGATCAAATCTTATCGCACGGAAAAGAAGGAGCAACAAATGGAATAATGAAAATGCAGAACGGAAAAAAATATGCATTTTCAGATTTTTATCAGTTTAATGGAGCAAGGGGGGCTAAAATTAAATCAATTACTTCATACATAGTTGAAATTTAAAACCAAAAGAAAAAAGTATGAAACCAAAAAGAATTTGGGCAAACTTGGGAGTAGAAAGTATTGATAGGACACAGGATTTTTACCTGTCAATAGGGTTTAAGTTAAATGGTAATCCTACTGAAGATTTGGTTAGCTTCCTGGTTGGTGATGATGAATTTATAATTCACTTTTTTAAAAAAGAAAGATTAAAGGATAGTCTTGAAGGAGAAATAGCTGACTTGAATCAAGGGAATGAAGTTATGTTTTCTCTATCTACTGAAAGTAAGGATGAATTTGACAGTTGGATTAATGAGGTGAAAAAAGCAGGGGGAACTATTTTATTTGACTCAAATATCGATAGAAAGGCATTTTACGATGAAAATGGGTACTTCGTTGGTGTATTTGCTGACCCTGACGGACACAAATTCAACCTGCTCTACAGCGACAATATGTAAAAAAAAATGCTGTTGTAAATTAAATAAAAGGAAAATTGAAAAGGTTCACTTAAGTACTTATTACAATGAAATCATTTCGTAATCTACTTCGCACCCTTATTACTCTGGCTGCTATTTTGTATACCATGATTTTCATTGATGAGGCATTTCCTCCCTACGATCCCAATATGAGAGAGTCCAACTTTGGGATTGTAATGGCTTTTGTACTCTTCATTTGGTTTTTTATTGGTTACTTCTACTTATGGAAAAACGAAAAAATAGCGGGAATCTTTTTAACTACATAGTGGATAGCTCTTTTCTTTACTGCTTGGTTAGTATGGGTTTATGGAAATGTAACCGTGGTTATCGGGTTTCCAATATTCATCTTAGGAATGCTTCTTTTGTATTTTGCGCGAAAGAAAAATTTATCTTCCATGAGAGAATAAATGGATTTAATCTAATTTTAGAATTTACTATATTTTGCCCGATAATCAACTGGAGATATTCCGGTTATCCTGCTGAAGACTTTATAATAGGAAGTTGAAAAGAAACGGATGATAAAAAATAACTGCTGGTAACTTTTTATGTATTTTTTTTCCATAGGAATTGTAGAGTTTAAATGTCAGTTCTTTTTTTGTATCCGTTGCCAGGGGATTATGCATCAATCTGCCAACATCATTAGTGAAATACTTAGCCTCCGGCCAACTAACTCATCTGAGATAATAAAATGAACCAAGAACTTATACTTCAAAATATTGCTAAACACATTTCACTTAACCCTTCAGAAGAGGAAGTCTTTCTTTCTTTGTTAGAACCCAAAACGTTTAAACGGAAATCCATTGTACTTAAAGAAGGGGAGGTGGCCCGGTACACCTACTTTGTAGTTAAGGGTTGTTTGCGGACATATAAAATTGACTTGGATGGGAGCCTTCGTATTTCCCATTTTGCCATAGAAGAATACTGGGTATCGGACCTGAATAGTTTTCTGACACAAACTCCTGCAGTCGAGTGGGTGGATGCATTAGAAGAAACTGAAGTATTACAACTCTCCGCAACAAATTTGGAAAGGTTGTATAAAGAAGTCCCAAAGTTTGAGCGATTTTTTCGTATCCTTCACCAAAATGCTTATGGGGCCTTGCATCGAAGGTTGATGAAAAATATTTCCGGAACAGCTGAAGACCGCTACATGCAATTTTGTAAACGGTACCCTGGTCTGGAAAACCGCATTTCCCAAAAGCAGGTAGCAGCCTATCTTGGAATTACACCTGAGTTTTTAAGTAAGATGAAAAGAAAATTACAATATTGCTGAAATCTTAATCTAGTTCATTTTTTTGCGGGTGTGATCGCCCCACCTTTGTTATAACAAAAGAATTAAAAAGTTAAATGGTTATGGCAAAGGGATATGATAAGCTTTTATTAGCCTTCCTTTTTTGTCTTCTGGCTTGTTTTCAATAAATGCACAGGTAACACTTCCTCCTGTCAACCTGGGAGCCTCGAGCTTTATGGATGGAGTGGCAGGCCCTGGGATTTTGGTACAGGAAATCCTATCAACCTATAAGGCTCCCCAATTTATTGACCATAAAGGTAATCAGGTCAATTTCCCGGGTAAAGTGAACAGTTTTTCTTCACTAACCCATATAGCCTGGCTATCTAAAAAGAAAGTTTTAGGGGGATATTGGGGGCAGAACTCCTGGTACCAATAGCCCATATAAAACTTACCACAGAGCCTGGGACATTTTTTACCGCTACCGGGTTAGGGGACCTTATCATTAGTCCATTTATCTTACAATGGAAAGATGGATTCTTTCTCGGAAGACCCTTTTGGAGTCGAATTAGCTTGGGGTTTATGCTTCCCACAGGCAGTTTTGATGCCAATGAAAAGGTCAATACCAGTGCGAATGCTTATCAGTTTAACCCTTATTACGCATTTACCTGGGAAGTTTTACCTAAGTGGGAAATCAGCGGCCGGGCATTGTATCTATGGAATTCAAAAAATCTTGATTCCTCCTTTTCTGCCCAAGCAGGTCAAGCTATTCATTTTAATTATTCCGTTTCATATGAAATTGTCAAAGAGTTTCGGATAGGCCCTTCGGGTTATTACCTAAGCCAAATACATGACCATAAATTGAATGGGGAATGGCTAGATTCCCGGGAAAGGGTATTGGGCTTAGGGGCTGCCTTGCATTGGCAGTCCAACAAAACTTTCATTAGGGTGCAAGGTTATAAAGAAACCATGGTAAAGTCCCGCCCCCAAGGAACCAGAATTTCAATTAGTATTAATCAAATATTTTAATCTTAAACGTTTAAATAATAAGTTTCAAAATGAAAAAGATCATCGCATTTGGAGGAAGCAATAGTTCTACTTCCATTAACAAGCAATTGGCTCAATATGCGGCCGGTTTGGTTGCAGAGGTAAAGCTTGAAGTACTGGACCTCAACGATTTCGAATTACCCCTTTACAGCGAGGACCTTGAGGGAAAAATAGGAGGCCAACCCGAGAATGCACATCAAATTTTAAAAATTTTCCAAGAAGCAGATGGGTTTGTCCTTTCGCTGGCGGAACACAATGGTGGTTATTCTGCAGTTCTGAAAAATCTGTTTGACTGGATAAGCCGTATTGATGTGGGATTTTTTAATAAAAAACCCATTTTGGTAATGGCCACATCGCCCGGTAGCAGAGGAGGAGAAACAGTATTGGATCATGCGAAAATTCAGCTGCCCAGGCACAGTGCCAATATTGTGGCTACCTTCTCACTTCCGAGTTTCTACGATAACTTTTCAGATACCCAAATCGTGGATGAAAAGCTGGATAAAAAACTCAAAAGGGAAATTGAAATTTTTGAAGGTAGCTTAAAGGATATAAAACAATATGAGCCGGTCGAAAAGTAAACTTGAATGTTTATTTGAATGCATGATGCTTATAGTTTGATAATTATATAAGGTAAAGAATGATTGTGAAGTTTTTAATTATTAAAAAACGTTTTGTCAAATGAAAATTCTATTGTTGTTTCCAAGATAATTACTTTAATGAATTAATTCAACTTGGAATTCCCCTTTTGATTTACCAGTTTAAGTCTCAATAGGAAGTCATAAAGCTGTTAAATGTCAATACTAAAGGCCATAACCGATTCATTGGAATTAAGTGTTATCACTTTTATCTTGATGAGTATCGTGATTGCCATTGCCGGCACCAAACTTACAAAGGTTGCCGATAAGTTGGCTGACATAACCGGAATTGGAGAAGCTTTTATGGGTGGTGTAATGCTTGGGGCCATGACCTCCCTTCCGGGCAGTGTGACTTCCATTAGTGTAGCCATCAAGGGTTTTCCAGAATTGGCTGTGAGCAATGGGTTGGGAGGGATTGTGGCCCAAACAGCTTTTATTGGTATTGCTGATATTGCCTATAAAAAAGCTAATTTAGAACATGCCTCCGCTTCTATTGCCAATTTGATGTTTGGGGTTTTGCTTATTTTATTGCTGGCTTTTATCCTGATAGTTTCAGCCATGCCAGAGTACCACATCATTGGCATTCACCCTGCTTCATTTTTATTGATATTTATTTATTTAGCAGGGCTTAGGATGGTGAGAAGTGCTCAGAAATTTCCAATGTGGAGGCCAAGGATTACAAGTGATACCGAGGAGGATGAATCCAATCATGATTTTGTCTCAAAAGCAAAAACCCGGAAGTTGTGGGTTATATTTTCTGTCCTGGCCATAACGGTTGCATTTGCAGGATTTATGGTTGCCCAGACTGGCGTTAGTTTAGCTGAGAAAACTGGGTTTTCAGAAACTTTTGTAGGAACGTTTTTTACTGCCATCAGTACTTCCCTTCCAGAGTTGATGGTAAGCGTTGCGGCTGTCCGCCAAAGGGCGGTTACGCTTGCTGTCAGCAATATTATTGGGGGGAATGCCTATGATGTTTTATTTGTTTCATTTTCAGATTTTGCCTATACAGAAGGGTCCATTTACCATGAATTTTCTGGAGAATTGATTTTTGTTTTAGCGTTGACAATTTTCATGAATGCCATTTTAATTCTTGGCATGCTCGACAGGGAAACCAAGGGCTTTGCAAAAATTGGCTGGGAGGGAGTTTTAATACTCTTTAGCTTTGTTTCGGGTTTTGTAGTGTTGTATTTATGGTAAAGGCTTTTTATAAGCTTTTGATTTTAAAAGATCGTTGAAATAATCATGGAGTTTTTGTGTTTACCGGTGATGCCCCTTCCAATTGAAGTTTCCAGAGGCAAATGGGAAAAATGTAGAATTTTAATGGCATTCTAAGAGCTGGAATATTTTCCTTTTAACCATAAAATACGTTCTGGATTTGAATGTTTATTTTGAAAAAAATACTTGTGATTTTTACCGGACAACAACCAGTTTTTCTAATAAAAAAGGAAGGAATTAATTAACTTGTAATAGGTTGTTTAAATCTGTATTGATTATTGATTAATTATTTTTTCAATTATGAAATAAAATAGAGGAGGAGTCATGAACGTACTTTCAAATGCCCCCGTTACAACTGTTCTTCCTGTTAAGGATATAGAAAGAGCAAGGAAATTTTATGAACAGGCGCTTAGTTTAGAGCCGAAGGGTTATGCTGCCGATGGTAATTTTATTTTTTCCTGCAGTGGGGGAGCACAATTGGCCCTAATCCCAAAACCTGAAGGAACAAAAGCCGAGCACACCGCATTAAGCTTTGAAGTGCAGGGCATCGAAAATGTAATTGCAAAGCTAAAAGATAAAGGTGTGGTTTTTGAAGATTATGATTTACCGGATTTAAAAACCGTTGATCATATCTGCGTAATTGGATCGGATAAAGCAGCATGGTTTAAGGATAGTGAAGGCAATATCCTATGTGTGCATGAAGGCGAAAAATAAAATATAATTTAACGGGGATTTAGGTGTAACAATGAAATGATTTCCATTGGAAATTTTTCCGGTAAGAAGTCGATAAAAATGGAGTAGAAGGCAGGAAAACCCTTGAATTCTTTTTCAATAATTGACTGGCTAAAATACAATCTTAGTCAATAGAACGAGAAGTAATTTTAGAAAGTGACCTCTGCTCCGGATTTTTACTTTGTTGGATTTCAGTCATTTGGATAAACGGGATTTCAAATTCAAATTTTCCCAATCCAGGATTTCAAATCCGGGATATGCATATAGTATGGACTTCTAGAATTATGAAGGATGGCCCCCCAATTCCCATTTTTTCACTAGATATTTTTACAAAAACAAGTTGCTTTATTTTTTTATTTTTAAAAATTTATAGGTATACTAATTAAATAATGGGTTGTTTATTATTGTATTTATGTGTTTTTTCGGAACATTATTTTATTTGTTCATTGGCCTTAAACAAATCAGGTAAATAGTTTCAATAGGTAGCGAATGAATTAGTGAAAAATGTATTGAGAAAGGAATGATACCAATTTAGGTGCGGGTTGAAGTTTTGTTGTTAAACTCTCAAATAATGTATCATGGAAAATATTTCAGCAAATAATCCCATAAATTTTTTTAGTAAATACCGTCAATATATCTCACTAATTCTAATTCCTATATTTTTAAATCTTATTATAATTGGTTGTAGTTATTATAAGGTAACTCAGGTTTCCAGCGGCCCAGAAGTAATTTCACAAGCACAAAAACAACACAAATATTTCATTATTCATCAAGATAACAATTCATGGCATCTTAAAAACATTAAGTTAAATGAGGATACAAAAGAATTGGAAGGCAAAATCGAATCATTGCCACCAGAACACCAATCCTACAAAAAAACAAATCCAAATAAAGTGAATAGATATAGGGTTGCCAATGAAAAACCTATCTATGAAGTTCATATTTATGTTTCAGACTATGAAGAAGGTGAAAATTCAAAAGTCAAAGTCCCTCTTTCTTCAATAAGGAAAATTGAAGTATATGATAAAGCTGTGGGAGCTACTGTATCCTCGTATGTGTTTACCACATTAGGGGTTATTGCGGGGGTGTTTATAATAATTCTAATTTTTGTGGCATTAACAAAGAGTTCTTGTCCTTTTATATACACATATGATGGGGAGGGCTATAATTTTATGGGTGAAATGTATGGAGGGGCGATTTTTTCTTCACTGGAAAGAGATGACTATATGCTGTTGCCAGATTTGGATTCATACAATGGCAAATATCAATTGAAAATTGCCAATGAATTGTTAGAAAGGCAGTATACCAATCTTTCTGAACTTATGTTAGTGGAACATCCAGAAAACACTCAGGTGCTTGCAGATAAAAATGGGCAAATATTTACTCTTAATTCCACTTTTTTACCAACAAAAGCAGTATCTCCCAACCATACAAGTTATTTTAATTCCATTTCAAAAAAGGACAGTTCTTTCTATCTATTCGATGAAGAAAATGCCATAAATAAAAACCTGAGTAACCTTACACTCACCTTTAAGAAGCCAAAAACAGAAAAAAATGGGAAATTAATTTTGAATGCAAAAAATTCATTATGGCTTGATTTTATTTTTGGAAAGTTTAATGAGCAATTTGGAACTTATTATCCCAGGTTTGCGGAAAAACAAAAAAATGTTCCCGCAAATAAAAATCTGAGATGGTCGCTGAATCAGGGAATTCCCCTTTCTGTATATATTGAAACGGAAAAGGGATGGGAGTTCGTTGATTATTTTAATGTTGTTGGCCCACTGGCCTCCCGGGATATGATAATGGATATTGATTTATCAAAAGTAGAAGGGGAGGAAGTAAAGTTGAAACTTGAATGCGGGTTTATGTTTTGGGAGGTTGATTATATAGCCATGGATTATTCTGAAAATTCTCCTGTAGATGTGTCCTATTTATCTCCAGAATTGGCTATTGACGAAAATGGGGATGACGTATCGGATCTCCTTACCTATTCTGATGAAAAATATTTAGTCCAGCCAGAGGTTGGAAATAGGGTAATAGTAACCTACCCCACAATTCCTGTTGATAAGAATAAGAAACAAACTTTATTTTTACACAGTAAAGGTTATTATGAATATATAAGGGATTACAAGAATAAGCCGAACATTATTCACTTGTATTCTTTTAAGAAAAAAGGGGCGTTTCCATCTTTTTCAAAACAATACTTATACAATTTTGTAAACAGGGAGATCTTCTTTATCCAGACTTTAAATCAAGGAGATGAAAACTAAAGCAATTGTTCCACCCAAATTGGCTGATCCTTGTAATCAGGATGTAAAGATTAAGGCCCAAAAAGTTATTCTTGGCTTTAAAAAAGAAGTTGTTGAGTTTATTATTCGTCTCAGAATTTTAAGAATTGTATTAAGGCACTTTAAAAATCCTCTCAAGGTCTTAAAAATTCTGAAAACGCTGGATAGCAACCGAAGAAAGATTTCCGGTCCTGGCAGGGTGAATAAATTCATAAAGATTAATGGGAGATATTTTTGGAATTTATATATCCCAGGGAGTAATTCCCTTGCTTTTGACCGGTTTTTTGAAGGGGAAATTAATAGGATTTCACCCATTCTGAAAAAAACAAACCGGTTTTCAAACATATTTATTGCGTTTACAAAAAAGTGTCCTTTAAAATGTGAGCACTGTTTTGAATGGGACGTGATTAATAAAAAAGAAAAATTGAGGCTCAATGATATTCAAACTATCATTAAAAAATTCCAGTTGAAAGGAGTAGCTCAAGTTCAAATTACCGGCGGTGAACCTATGTTGCGAGTTGATGACATTGTCGAAATGGTACAATCTTCCCATAATGTAACGGACTTTTGGGTTCTCACTTCCGGGTTTAATTTAACCTATGCCAATGCCCAAAAACTAAAACTCGCGGGCCTCACAGGTGTGGTCATTAGTCTGGACCATTTTGATCCGGATCGACATAATATGTTTCGTGGATACAAAAATTCATACCAATGGGTTGAAGAGGCAGTGAAAAACTCCATTGATTCAAACCTTGTCACGGCACTTTCTATTTGTGTCACAAAATCATTTGTGAGTGAATCAAACCTTATGAGGTATGCAGAACTTGCAAAAAAATTAGGGGTTTCATTTGTTCAGGTTCTTGAACCGAAGTCATTAGGCCATTATTCTGGAAAAAATGTACAACTGCCCCCAGATCAAGAAAAAATATTAGAAGAATTTTTTTTAAAGATGAATTTTGATAAAAGGTTTAGGGATTTCCCCATCATCACTTATCATGGATATTATCAAAGAAGAGTTGGATGTTTTGGTGCAGGAAACAGACATTTATATATCGATACAGATGGGGATATTCACCCTTGCCCTTTTTGTCCTGCGAAAGCTGGAAATGCCCTTGAAGACTCCCTGGATTATTCGCTACCGGTATTGCAGTCGAAAGGATGCCAGTTATATAATGATACTAATATTAGATAGATATAAATAGGACTAGAGATTTATTAATGGATTCCCAATCCTACAAAATTTTTTTCAACCAAAAAAATTAAAAGCTCCATTTTCCCCGTAAAAAATAGGAAGTGGAAAAAGATTGAAAATCACCACTTGTTCTATCCTCCGCATAAAAAGCCTGGGTGATAAAATCTACATCAAAATTCTGGAACATATTCCAGGTTACAAAAGGGGACAGAAAAAGGGCTTTATTGCCTGGAAAAATCATTATACCCAAACCGCCATTTACCAAAGGGTGGATTTGGTAACTTGCCTGGGTAAAGGTGGAGTGTTTATAAGGGGAAAGATTTTTTGCAGTTAGTGAACGGGTATTGAGACGATTCAACCCTTTTGGACCTAGATCTGTGAAACCTGCCTCATTGAAAAGATAGGATACATTATAATAAAAATCCCCAATGGAATGGTCTACCGATAAGGTCCCTACAAATGCTTTGGGATCTGTTTCGCTTTCATTTTTTGGATAAAAATAGGTCACTTCTCCTTTCAAACTTGCCCCTCCCAAATTTCCTGCCCAACCAGCTCCAAGGACCCAATTTTCCCGGCTGTAACCTCCCAAAAACTGGAAATCATAGCTCCATTTATTGGTTTTGTACAAGATGGCTGAAGTAAAAGTGTTGACCTCTTCATTTCCCACGGAGCTGGATTTAGCGGGAAGTCCCACTGCAACTTCAATACTTGAATTGGTACCTCTATAATACTCTACCCGGACAGCGTCTATACCTGGCCGCTCCTCATAGTCAAAATCAAAATAGGAATAAGCATTGAATATATCATTGGGGTTCCAAATGGTATTGATCCCCCAGTTAATCCTTTGACGGCCCAATTTAAACGTAAGGTCTTTTTTTATCCACTCCATATAAAGTCGGTCTATCATCGTGTTAAACACTACGGTATTTTCATTGAAAACCGTCCAGCTTAAATCAAAATAATAGGTGTCGTAGCTAATAAAATCTTCAAAGTTTTCAAGGTTTTTGTTAGTCTCTCCAATGAACAACCTACTTCTTAATGAACCATAAAATCTTATATTTTCATTGGGGTACCATTTAAAATTCAGACGGTTATGGATTAAGTTGTCCACTAGTGTACTGTCCCCTAAATCGTTGAAGGAAATCATGTCCTTGAGATATCCGTTCACAAAGAACTGTTGTGTTTTTTCTTTTTCCTGGGCATAGGAATTGGACAGGTAAAAAAAAATAATAATAAAAAAGGTTCTAGGGACGTACTTCATCATGTTTGATCCTTCCATCTTCCAAAGTTACCACCCTTCTTGCTTTGTCGATTACACGCTGATCGTGGGTGGAGAAAATAAAGGTCATGCCCTCTTCCCGATTCATCCGGGCCATCATATCCAACAAGTTTCCCGCGGATGCTGAGTCAAGATTGGCGGTGGGTTCATCAGCAAGGATAAACTTAGGCCTGGAGGCCAATGCGCGGATTACGGCAATCCTTTGTTGCTGCCCTCCTGACAATTCTGAGGGACGTACGTTGGCCTTTTCCTCAAGTCCCACTTCCCGAAGTAGCTGCATGGCTCTTTCTTTCATTTCTTGGGTTGACCGTTTCTGAAGAAGCATAATAAACTCCACATTCTCTTTGGCAGTAAGCACCGGAATTAAGTTGTACTGTTGGAAAACAAAGCCAATATGATGAAGTCTAAAATCTATTAGTTCGGATTCTTTCAAACGCGAAATATCCGTGCCGCCAATGATGACGGTTCCTTGGGTGGGCCTATCTAAACCACCAATAATATTTAAAAGCGTAGTTTTTCCTGAACCTGACGGCCCAACGATTGTTGTAAATTCACCTTCTTCAACAATAAGGTCAACATCTTTTAATGCCTGAACAGGAATTTTTGATTCACGGTAAGTTTTGGCCACATTTTCAGTCTGTATTACGATCTTTTTATCGGTCATTGTTTCCATATCTCAAAAGTTTATACCATATGTAAGGCTTTAGTGGGGTCAAGCTGAATGGCCCTATAGGCAGGATAAAGGGCTCCTATTAAGGCAGTCAGAACCACACCGATAGTGACATATAAATAAGTAGAATTTTCAATGCTGGGGTACAAAATGCTGCTGTATCCGTATTCTCTTAGCCCTTCTGAATAGGCACTCAGGTCAATTCCGTGGATGCCTATCCAATTCATTGTAACCAGGCCAATCAAGGTTCCCAATGGACCACCCACCAAAGAAAGAAAAATCGTTTCGATTACAATCATTACATACACCCTCCCTTTATTCATCCCAATAGCCATCAGCATTCCCAGTTCCCTGTATCGTTCAAGCACTGCCATTAACATGGTATTGATGATCCCAAAAATGAGGGCTACCATTATGATCCCAAAAAGTACCCAAAGAAAACTGTCGGTCATAGAGAGAAACAGTTCCAGTTCCGGTGCGAGGTTTCGCCATGATTCGATAAGCAAGTTGGGATGGTCAGCTTTTAATTTATCCAATATCAAGGGTTCATTTTCAGGGTTGGAGAGCAATAAGGCAATTTCATGGATTCCATCCCCAATACTTGCAATCCGGTTAAGATCTTCCATTTTCACATAAGCTGTGGCTTTGTTAATAGTGGGGGAAGTGGTCTCTATCAAACCTGTCACACGAAAGGCCCCGGAAACCAGGTTGTTCTCTTCATCTTGAAAAGTAAGTACAACTTTAGAATTAATATTAACTTTGAGCTCCTCTGCCAATTCCTTTCCAATTACTATAGGATTTCTCTTCCCGGAACCAAAATAGGCTCCTTCAACTAAAAGAGAATCATGATGGGTAACACTTTTTTCCAATTCAGGATAGATACCATATATACGGACCCCATTAGCTTTGCGGGGCGATGAGATCATGCCCGTGGCAATGCTTCGGGGAGATACTGCTTCAACCCCTGGTTCTACTGGAATAGATTCAGCAATTGAAAGCCCCTTGGGAATAGTATATCCAATTTGAAAATCCTTTTTAAAATCGGGATGGTGGATTTGAATATGGGATATTTCATGCTGAATAGCCCCATTGATATAGGAAATGGTAAAACTGTTCATAAAGCCCACCATAAATAAAAGGGCCCAAATGCCAACCAAAATGGACCCAATGACTACCAGGCTACGGCCTTTGTTTCTCCATACATTTCGCCACGCTATTTTGGTCAACATAATCATTTATCTTCCCTCCTTCATTGCCGTTACCGGGTCTAGTTTCCAGATTTTATATAATGGATAACTTCCTAGCACCAGCGCCATAAAAAACACCACCCAAGCCTGGCTGGTAAATACTACAGGCTCCAAACTAAAAACATAAATCGGTTCAATGCCGAATTTTTCAAATGCATCCTTATACTCTTCAGGCAAGGTGATTGGATGTTTATAAAAATAGCTGATCACTGGCAAGCTCAAGGCAAAACCTACAAGCACGGCAATCATGGCGAGCATAATGATTTCGGCAAAAATCACCAACTGCAACTTATACCTTCTCATCCCAACTGAAAGCAGGACTCCAAATTCATACATCCTTTCGGTAGTCATCATCAAAAATGTTCCAAACATGCCAAATCCAATCACCACATATAGCAAAAGCAACATAATTATCCCGGAAATATTATCTATCTCAATTCCCTGTATCAGTTCGGGCATCATTATTTTCCAGTTCAAAACTTCCAATTCAGTAGTATCCACTTCCTGCTGAATGGCTGACTGAATTGATCCAACATGCTTGGGGTGATCAGTCACAACAGCCAATGCTGTTAACAGTTGATCGGCTCCAAAAAAATACTGCGCAGCGGGTAGGGGCATAAAAACCACCTGATTGGTCAATTGGGGTAGTCCGAATTTCACCAATCCACTTACCGGGTATTTTCCTGCTGCATTGACACCATGATACCCCTGGCTGATTAAAACAATAGTATCACCAATGCCGAGTTTCAGGTAATCAGCCAAGCCATTACCCACCAATACCTGCTGATCATTTATGTCAAAAATTTCCCCTTCCACTATCTTTTCCTCCACTCCGGAAAGGGATGATTCTTTTTCCGGATCAATTCCAATAATCATCGCCCCCTTGGTTTGGGTTTGGTAGGATGCCAATGCAAAGGATTCCAGACGAGGTACTGCGGCCTCTACATTTTCTATTGCTCCTATTTTTTCCTTCAGTTGGGGAGGTGGTTCAAAAGCATTATCGATAACCTGTTCATCCCAGTATCCCTTTTTGTGAACTTGAATATAGCCTGTCAAAAAACGAACACTGTTATCGATCATCCTTTCGTAGGAACCCAACTGCATGGAACGCATCACACTGGACAAAATGACCGCAAACGCAATGCTTACGACGGTAATCACTGTCCTTCTCTTATTTCTCCAAATATTTCGCCAGGCAAGTTTTAGCAGCATCAGCGTATGCGTTTCATTTTTTGAATGGAGAAAAAACTTTCATCGACATCGATATCAAAGTCGATATTATTATAAATGATAACCGTTCGTTGTTTGGGGGTTTCAGCAGGGATCATTTCCATTTTGGTGGGGATAATCCTTCCATCCATTTCCTTGATTTCGGAAAGGATCATGGTATTGATAAGATATCCCTCCTCGTCATAATACCGGATCAAAAGTTCGATATAATCCTTTTTTGAGACAAATAACTCAATAGAACCCCAGACCACCGCTGCATCTTCCTTAGGAATAAGTTCAAGTTTCCAGCAATCGTACCCCTTGATGGTAGAATCCCCTCGGATAAAATGGTGATAATCGTGTACAACGGAGGATTCCTTAACCAAATCATCATTGGTAAAATCTGACCCCATCCAGGATTGACTCATCATAGAGGGAGGTAACTTAACCACCCGGTCAATGGTGGGTTGCCAGTTCCATATTTCCTTATCCCGTTTAAGGAAGGCAGTACCCTGGTCTCGTGCAGGTGCTGTGATCAATATCAAAGAATAATTAGTGCCCAAGGTCCAACCTTTCATTGATATTTCCCTGGACCAATCTGGCCGGATAATCTTCATGGTCATGTTGGATGAGGAAGAGTTTCCCCTCATTTTTTGATCTACCTTTTTGATGATCTCGGTAGCATCCTGGGCATTGGCGAAAAAGGATAAAAAAAGAAAAAGTATTCCTACGGTTGTTTTCATGATAGTTGCATCCAAACTTAAATAATCCAGCCCTTCCTTTGCTTAATTTAGCGATTCCAAATGCATGTTACAACAGATTGTTTGGTGATTTTTAGCATTATTGTAGTCCAGTTCCTGGAGTTCACAAGAGGATCCATTTTTTTCAGTTAAGAGTCTCGTTGATTTAATTATGTAAAATGTAACTGTTTGTTATTCAGTGATTTTTTTTGTTTAGTGTAGGAGTTGTTTGGATTTTAGGAAGAAACCCGGAATCGAAATAGTAGAATTTTCCGAGCATTGCATGGCTAATTTTTTTAGCTTATAAAGGTTTTGAAAAAACCGTAAGTAACTTTAGAATTAATGGACCACTTTTGCTTGCTTTTCGCTTGAAATAAGCTAAAGTATAATTGTTACATTAAGTGGCTAAGCCTGTTGTTAATTTTAGAAAGTAATGCTGAAAAATTTTCAGTAGTTCAACAGTATTCTTTAAATCTTGGGGTGTAATTATTAAAAGTAGACATTAACAATAAAACCAAAATATAGGAAGAGATTTTTTTTCACAAGTATTTTATTGTTAGCTAAAAGAAAGAGGTCCATTTGTAAAATTTAATGAAAGAAGTTATGGATAAAATTGATTTTTCAGGACTTAAAGCAATGTATGTTAATTGTACATTAAAGAGAACTCCGGAGGTAAGCCACACAAAGGGGTTAATGGATGTTTCAATAAACATTATGAAAAAGGAGGGAGTTGAGGTTAAGCAGATCCGGTTGGTGGATTATGAAGTGGCATCAGGGGTTTATCCGGATATGAAAGAATTTGGCTGGGAAAAGGATGAATGGCCTGAATTATTCAAGGATATTTTTGATGCTGATATTTTAATAATCGGGACTCCCATTTGGCTTGGCCAAAAATCCTCAGTTTGCCAAAAGCTGATCGAAAGGCTTTATAGTATGAGTGGTAAAAAAAATGAAAAAGGCCAATATTTATATTATGGCAAGGTGGGGGGCTGCATTATTACCGGAAATGAAGATGGTGCAAAACACTGTGCCATGGGGATATTGTATGCCATGCAACATATCGGGTATTCTATCCCTCCACAGGCAGATTGTGCCTGGCTTGGTGAAATTGGACCTGGGCCTAGTTATTTGGATAAGGGGTCAAATGCTTTTGAGAATGACTTTACCAACCGAAACACCACATTCATGACATATAACTTAATGCATCTGGCCAAAATATTAAAAGAAAACCAAGGTTACCCACCATATGGAAATTCGAGAAAGGACTGGGATGAAGGTACCCGTTGGAATTTTCAAAATCCTGAGAAAGGCTGAAGTAAATTCTGATGATCTATTTTTTTGTCAGTTGAATTTCCCATGTAGGCCAAATGCATAGTAGGGCTAAGGAAATGGGTTGTAATATTGCTTATGAGATTACCAATGAAAGTTGGGGAGTAAGGCGGATTTTTTGTGGAAGATCCCAATGGTGTGACTATCAATCTCCCGTCACATATATGATTAAAAATAAGCCTGGGTAACAGAAAATCTAAAAAGGGAAAAAACAAATTATCAAAAGGTAGGTTTTTATTAATCGCGTCTTCCAATGGAGGAATTCTAATATTTTTCCTGCTTCAATAATACTTGATTTTTGGTGCATTTTAAATGCCATTCTTCCTATGCTAATATTACCTGGGCTCAATAAATCCTCATAAGGATAGGCTTTTATATGCTGAACTGATTTTATTGCTTAGAGAATTTTACTAAATTAATCATAGTGATAGTAATTATTGCCATCGTTCCAATTTTTCCAAATTTTCTTTTTGGAGTATTTGGAAATGGTTAAAGCCAGAAGGACTGAAACTCCCAAATGAAAAAAACTTTTCATTAACCCGGATTTCAGAGGTCAATCACTCATGATTTAAAACAACCACTCCTAGGAGCCTCAGATTTTGTGTTCAATTCGAAGTTGATGCCAAATGAAAACAATAAGCCCAAACCCTGGAATAATAGATACTGAACAATTGGTGAATATTGTCCAAAAGCTATCTCTGGCGCACGATATTCAGGGAATCATGCAAGTTGTTCGTTATTATGCACGCAGGTTAACAGGTGCAGATGGGGCAACATTTGTTCTTAGGGAGGAGGACAAGTGTTACTATGCAGAAGAGGATGCCATTAGTCCATTGTGGAAAGGTGAAAGGTTCCCCATGTCCAGTTGTATCAGTGGCTGGGTTATGGAAAACAAGAAACCAGTTGTAATTGATGATATTTATATGGATGACCGGGTTCCCATAGATGTTTATAAGTCAACTTTCGTAATAAGTTTGACCATGGTTCCCATTCGTTCTTTGGACCCCATTGGTGCAATCGGTAATTATTGGGCTACCCCTCACCATCCCACAGAGCAGGAAGTTAGGATCCTTCAAGCATTGGCAGATCTTACTGCTGTGTCAATAGAAAATATAGAAGTAAAAAACAAGCTGGAACTTAAGGTCAAAGAACGTACCAATGAACTTTCCGATGCCCTGGAAAGGGAAATTGAGATTCATAAAATGAAGTCAACGATTGTTTCCATGGCTAGCCATGAATTTCGAACCCCATTGAGTACGATCCTTTCAAGTGCTTTCCTTGTCCAAAAATATATAGAGGCTAACCAAAAGGGTAATGGATACAAACAACTGAACCGAATAAAATCATCGGTCAAAGCGCTAATTGAAACCCTAAATGACTTCCTTTCCCTCGATAAATTAGAGCAAAGAAAGGTGGAACCTAATATAGAGAGGATTGATCTGAATTCCTTTCTGAGGGAAATATCCGAGGGCCTCGATGGAATGAAAAAGGTAGGGCAAACCATCCAAATTTGCCTTAATGGTTCCCCAGACCTGACTGTAGATAAAATAATATTGCGGAATGTATTGATCAATTTGCTGTCTAATGCTATCAAATATTCAGATAGGGACATTTACCTTATAGCCAATGTTACAGATTCTCAAATAACATTGATTGTTAAAGACCAAGGGATTGGGATACCCCAAAACCAACAGGAAAAAATTTTCAGCAAGTTTTTCAGGGCAAATAACGTAAACGACATTCCGGGCACAGGACTAGGGCTAAATATTGTTAAACATTATATTAATCTTCTTGATGGAACGATAGATTTTATTAGCCAAGAAAATAAAGGAACCACCTTTATTCTTCAAATTCCCAATAACTTGGAGGATAGGAAAAGTAAGGGTTATTGATAGCCACAGACTATTAGAATATTTTACCTTAAAATAGTTTTTACCTGGAGTGTGGGCGAATTCAAAGATTGAAAAGGGGGATGATTAAGAACCTCGGTTCGGTTTAATAAAACGTCACTCCGCAGGTTTAGGGTTGGATTTGTGGCGAGAAAACCATGGGAATCTCCTGATATAAGGGTTCTTGTTTCCAGGGCCAGGCTATCATCCCCTTTTTCCTTCAAATGGCCGAAAGCACAAGGCCTCATGCTATGCCGAAGACATTTCTTTGGCACAAAGACCTTAGCTATTAAATTTCTCAAATTTAAAAATCGTACTCAGATCAAGACCGTTTTTCCAAACCAGGAACTGGGAAGTTCAATTTCATATCATAAACTTTCTCCCCTTTTTTGAAGGAAGCAATGATTTGGTTTTTGTATTTCCCTTGAGTAGCTACTTTATCTAAATCTTTTTAATTTTCAGAAATTTATATGGAGTTGACATAGGGGGATTTTTGAGGCAACTTGGCAATGAAAGCTCGAAATAGATGGATAATCATTTAATATTCAGTTGTTTTGTTATGATTTTAGGAGTGAACAGAAAGCGGGATTTTAATAAAGTATACTTTTATGGAAAAAAAACATTTAAATCCAAAGGTTGACTTTTTCTTTAATAAAACTGATAAATGGCAGGAGGAATTTGAATTTTTAAGATTTGTAGTCCTTGATTGTGGACTTAAAGAAGAGTTGAAATGGGGAAAGCCTTGTTACACTCATGAGGGAAACAACATTGTCCTTATTCATGGTTTTAAAGAATATTGTGCGTTTTTTTTTCACAAAGGTGCCTTGTTAAAAGATCCAAAAGGAATTCTGATCCAACAAACTGAAAATGTTCAATCGGCCCGACAAATCAGATTTACCCATGTTCAGAAAATACAGGAGATGGAATCCACACTAAAGGATTATATCAGGCAAGCCATTGAAGTGGAAAGGGCGGGACTGAAGGTTGATTTAAAAAAGACCAGAGAATACAATGTCCCAGAAGAATTCCAAATGAAATTGGATGAAAGCCCAACCTTAAAAAAGGCTTTTGAAGCCCTGACGCCAGGCCGGCAGAGGGGATACCTGCTTCATTTTTCCCAACCTAAACAATCCAAAACCAGGGCCTCAAGGGTTGAAAAATGTATTGGAAGAATATTTGAAGGAAAAGGTTTGAATGACCGGTAATCTTTACCTGGCTTTTTATTCATCTTTATTAACTTTTTTTGATAGTTGAAAAACTTTCCAAACGAATACTTTAAAAAAAACAGATTTAAGCCATGGGGAATCCAAAAGAATTGCCTGCCGAGCAAATTGAAGGATTGATAAGCACCTTAAAGGCCCGTTTTGAGAAAAACAGGGTCCGCCATCAGGGGATTGAATGGGCAGAAGTGCAGTTCAAGTTGGAGAAAAATACCGAAAAAATATGGTCGTTATTTGAAATGGAAAGAACTGGAGGAGAACCTGATGTGGTGGGGCTTGATAACAAATCTGGTGAATTTATTTTTTTTGACTGTTCAGCAGAAAGTCCCAAAGGCCGGAGAAGCCTTTGTTTTGACCGAGAGGCACTAGAATCCAGAAAAGACTACCCTCCAAAAAATAACGTTATCGATATGGCTGCTGAAATGGGTATTGAGCTATTGACAGAAGAACAATACCGGGAATTGCAGCAACTGGGAGATTTCGATACCAAATCTTCCAGTTGGGTCCAAACCCCTATCGAAATAAGAAGGTTAGGTGGAGCTCTTTTTTGCGACCGTCGGTATAATCACGTTTTCATATACCACAACGGGGCGCAATCTTATTATGCCGCCAGAGGGTTTCGAGGTTCCTTAAGGGTTTGAAATGGGTTATTTATGGAGGCTTCTTTGTCAATATCAAACAAGGAAAAAGGCAATAAAATACGTAGATGAACAAAATTTTGTAAACCAGGATTTCTCTGAATATTCATTAACAAGAGTTGAATATGAAAATTGTAATTTCAATAATTGCAAATTCGCAGGAAATGACCTTTTTGCTCATGGATTTATTGATTACAACTTCACAAGTTGTAATTCGAGGTTAGCAAAATGGGTTTCTTTTGTGTTGGACGGTAAGCTTCAAAAAATGACGACTTAATGGCTTTTTTTATAATTGGTTTGCAATTTTCCTTTAGGAATTGATATGTAATTATTTTTTTTAACCACTTGATTTTTAGATTCTAGGGCAGGCTTAGAGATTTTAACAATTTCCGGTTTGAAAAACCCGGTTTTGGAGCTCTGAGTTGGATTAAAAAATCCGTCCAGGATTGTAGGACCATTTTTAAAAGAAAAGGATATGCAAAAGGAATTTGAAAAACTATCCCAGCAAGACAGGGAGTTATTGCTGAAAGCTCCTGTACTGGTTTCCTTATTAGCAGCCAGTACAGATGGCGCATTTGACGAGGAGGAAAAGGCAGATGCCATAGAATTAGCTCATTTTAGGACATTTACAGCCATTCCGGAACTTCAGCCTTTTTATCGGGAAGTTGAAAAAATAATTAAATCACAGTGGGAACAGCTAACTCAGCAATACTCTCCCCTCGATGAGATGAACCATCAAGCCTTAGGTCAAGAGGTTGAGGAGGTAAATAAAGTAATCTTGAAATTAGATGAAGATTATGCAAGATGGTTAACCAAAAGCTTGAAGAGTTATGCAAAACATGTGAGTGAAATCCATAGAAATTTTTTTGAGTTTTTTGTTTTTCCTCCCAATGTTCCAGGAATAACTGATTAGGACCTTTCAGTGGCAATTATAATTTCCCTATTAAAGTGGGTTGTGAGGGTGATTAATATGGAAAAGGTAGATAGAGACTTTTTGTAATTAAATTGGTAGAAGTTCACGAAATAGTTTTTAAAAAAGTAAGCAAAGCCGTGAAAAATTAAAAGATAAATTGGTCCGGGTAGGTATCCAATAAGGGTAATGCCTTGGACTTGGAAACGTAATTATTTCTTGGAAGGATCCTTATAAAATTGCCCCTCTTTCAAAATCAGGAACAAACCCGGCCTAATCTGATGTTAGGTTAAAGAATTGGACATTTTGGAATTTCATGGGGTGGTATTAACTTTTTTTTAAGTTGAAAGAATGATAAGTTTCTTTTTAAGAAACACTCATTTATGTTCCCCTTTGGGAAAAAAGGAAAAAATTGTAAAAGCTATGAGCAGAGGATTTGTCAAAGAAGATGATCAGGAAGAAGTTCCAATGGTACCGCCCAGAGCGGATTTACCTGAAGGGATAACCAACTATGTGACGCAAGTTGGCATGGATGAACTATTGGCCGAAAGGCAGATGCTGCTAGATGAAAGGAATAACCTAGACAGCGCGAATGAAAAAGAGCGAAGAATTGCTTCCAATCATATTAAAGCAAAGTTACAGCTTTTGGATGCTCGAATCGCAACTGCTAAAGTCGTGAACCTCCAAGATCAACCCCAGGATGAAATTAGATTTGGAGCCACCGTAAAGCTCAAAGTTGGGGCAACCAAAAAAGTCCAGACCTTTCAGATCGTTGGGGTGGATGAGGCCAATATTTCCAAAGGGAAAATTGCTTTTACTTCCCCTTTGGCCAAAGCTTTAATTGATAAAAAAGTAGGAGAAAAAGCAGTTTTAAAACTGGCCAGGGGAGAAAATGTATTTGATGTTTTGGAAATAGTATATAAATAGGAGCTCAACTAACACCAAAATGGTGTAATCCCAGGTTGTTTTTATCTTGTTTGGGAAAATGGTTTGATTTTTAAGGCAACATTTAACCTTACTTGTTTTGAAGAAAAGTAGGAGATATACATTGAGAAATTACAAGGAAGAGGATTGCCCTTAGCCTATTGGAATATGAACTAATTTAAGCGGCAGGGGTAGGCTTTAAGTAGGTTTTCAAACTCATAAGGAACCCAATTGGTGAGGAAAAGGGAAAACAAATTTCCAAGTTGATTCAATTAGGAAATAACTTCCGCATTAAAACAGAAATTTTTAAATAGAGAACCAGCGATGGTTAGAATGTCTTATATTTCAATTGAAATAGGGCCTTCCTAAAAGCCTTTTTTAATAAAATGGCTCAATATTCTAATTTCTTTAAATAACCTAAATAATGACCAGATTAAATATTGTTTATCCCCCAACCTTTTCTTTTATCCTGCTTATCAGTTTTTTAATGGGATGTACTTCTGAGGAAGGTGAAAAATCAGAAAAAATGGTGGAGGAAGTTAAGCAAGAGCAAACCTTTCAAAACCCAATATTAGGAGGAGATTATCCCGACCCTACCATCATTAGGGATGGAAAGGATTATTACATGACCCATTCCTCTTTTGAATATTATCCAGGTTTGTTGATTTGGCACTCCACCGATTTGATTCACTGGGAAAGGGTAGCCTTTGCCCTTAAAGAGAATATTGGTTCTGTTTGGGCACCGGATTTAATTAAACACAAGGGGATATATTATATTTATTTTCCGGCAGGTGGCACCAATTGGGTGGTAACTTCAAAATCACCGGAAGGTCCTTGGTCAGCTCCAGTGGACTTGAAACTAGAAGGATACATTGACCCTGGTCATGTAGTAGACGAGGAAGGAAATCGGTACCTGTATCTTTCCAAAGGATATGTCGTAGCTTTAGCAGATGATGGTTTGTCCAACGTGGGGAAGCCGGAGCCAGGTTATCAGGGTTGGGAATTTCCAAAATCATGGAGCACGGAGTGTTTTTGTTTGGAATCTCCCAAGTCCACTGTTAAAAATGGCTATTATTATCAAACGGTGGCCGAAGGAGGCACCGCCGGCCCAGCTACTTCACATATGGTCGTATCCGGAAGAGCTAAATCTCCACTAGGCCCTTGGGAAAATTCTCCCTATAATCCAATTGTGCATACTGATAGCCGGGAGGAACGTTGGTGGAGCCAGGGACATGGTTCCCTTGTGGACGATGTGGAAGGGAACTGGTGGATACTCTATCATGGCTATGAAAAGGACTTTCATACCTTGGGCCGTCAAACTCTGATGTTGCCTATAGAATGGACGGAAGATGACTGGTTTCGTGTGCCGGCAGGAGTGTCAGCGGGTGATCCGATCAGAAAACCCGCAGGTTCCAATGAAATTGCTGAAGATGTACTTTCCGATGATTTTTCAGGGAAGGAGCTTGGGCTTCAATGGCAGTTCTTTAACCTTTATTCCCCGGAAAGGGTGGAGATGGAAAATGGCCAACTGGAATTAATGGCAGATGGAAATTCTTTTGAAAACAGCTCTCCATTGTTAGTCAATGCCAAAGACCGGAATTATGAAATTCAAGTGGAATATACCCTAGAAGAGGGCGCTACAGCGGGGCTGACATTATTTTACGATGAACAGGCCAATATGCGCATTTCTGTAGATACTAAGCAATTTACAGTTTACAACCAAGAGCACAGAAAAATCAGTGAAAGCAACCAATTGGGGAAACATGGATTTATAAGAATTCTCAATGATGCCCATGAAGTAATCCTTTACTTTAGTGCGGATGGAAAAGACTGGCAACGGGTAGAAAGAACCATTTATGCCCAGGGTTTTAATCATAATATTTTTGGCAGGTTTTTGAGCCTCAGGGCAGGCTTATTTGCTTTTGGGGAGGGTAAAGTGAAGTTTGATAATTTTATTTACCGCGAGCTTTAGGGAAATGTGAAAGCAAAATAGGATGACCAAGTTTTTGGACGCCTACCTTATTGCCAATTTTATTATTATTTTATTAATGTTTGTTAGGGGGCTTTGTAAAAAAAAAATGCCAAAAAATTGCTGAAAATGGATGTAAAATATGGTATGAATTTGTTGTTAGGCTTATTTGCTTTTGCATTACCAGTCACCTTATTAGCACAATCAGGAACGAGTTCGAATGCTCCAATCCAAATAAATGAGGGCGGAATTTTATCTTATAAGGTGGAGGGCGATGGCGACCAGATTCCTGATTATTCTTTTTGTGGTTATATGCTTTCCGAAAATCCAATACCCGATGTCCCCGTAAAGGTTATTGTACGACCAAAAAGGGGAGATGCTACCGCAGAAATTCAGGCAGCCATTGATTATGTGGCTACCTTACCACTGGATGATAATGGGTTTCGGGGAACAGTGCTTTTGGAAAAGGGTACTTTTGAAATTTCTGGTGGATTGACCATCCGGAGTTCGGGAGTAGTGTTGCGCGGAAGCGGGTCAGGAAAAGACGGATCCTTATTGATAGGGTCAGGAGTGGATCGCCAAACCCTTATTAGAATTGCGGGCGTTAACAATCTTAAAAAAGAGGATCCCATTCCTTTGGTAAAATCCCATTTCCCGGTAAATGCAACAACCCTGACATTCGATAGCCCTCATTCCTTTAAGGTGGGAGATAGCGTTATCGTGAACCGACCATCTACAGAAAAATGGATTAAAGATATTGGAGCTGATAAAATAGGGATCCATGTCGATTATCCACTTACAAAATGGGAATCAGGAGATTTTGACCAAAATTGGTTCAGGGAGGTAGTAGCAGTGTCGCCTCAATCTATTATTCTTGATGTACCGTTAACTAATTCCCTTGACCCGAAATATGGCGGGGGGAGTGTGGCCAAATACAGTTGGGAGGGTCAGATCAGCCAGGTGGGGGTGGAAAATCTCCGGTGTATATCGGCTTTTGACCCGTCGAATGAAAAAGATGAAAACCATCGATGGATGGCCGTGACGATGGAAAATGTACGGGATTCCTGGGTGCGGAGAATGGTTGCTGAACATTTTGTAAGTTCAGCAGTGGCCATTTGGGAAAAAGCTAGCCGTATTACGGTAGAGGACTGTAAATCGTTGGCCCCTGTGGGGCAGATTGGTGGTTACCGTCGATATGCGTTCCAGACTCTTGGGCAACAGGTGCTATTTCAGCGTTGTTATTCAGAATATGCTTTTCATGCTTATTCTGTAGGTTTTACAACCCCAGGCCCCAATGCCTTTGTCCAATGCCATGCATACATGCCTTATAACTTTAGCGGTACTATTGGTGGCTGGGCAAGTGGTGTGCTGTTTGACAAGGTATCTATTGATGGAGGTAATATCAGTTTGGCCTATCGCGACGTAGATGGACAAGGCGGGGGGTGGAGCGCCGCCAACTCCCTGATCTGGCAATCAAAAGCGGCAAAGATATTTTTGTCCTCTCCTCCAGGGGCAGAAAATTGGGCTTATGCTTATAAAGCCCAGGGTTACGGAAAAGGTCATCATGAATTGGCAACCGAATTTGTTAAGCCAGAAAGCCTTTTCTATGCCCAATTGAGGGCCCGGACAGGGCAGCCATCTCCTGAAGAAGAAAAAATCCTTCAGTATGAAACAAGCAGAACCAATAAGCCTTCACCCGAGCAAGCTGCCCAGCTGAGTGAGCAGTCAAAGTATCCGGACCTAACCATGGAAGGCTGGATTGATCAGATGGTAGAAAAATATCCTATTCATTCTGAGCTTTCGGAAGCAAAGATGGTGAATCAAGTTGTTTCGAAAGTAGTTCAAAAGTCACCAAAAAAGAATCAAAAGGGAGCTTTCATAAGCATAAAAAATGGATGGCTGCTTAGTGGAAATCAGGTATTAACCGGAAAGAGGGATAGAACTTCTCTTTGGAGGGGGACTACAAGGCCAAATGATATAGAGAGTGCATCTCCCAACCTGGTGCGGTTTGTTCCGGGAAGAATTGGCCGGGGGCTGACGGATAATTTGGATACATTGGTATATGATATGCTCCAACATGATGTTGTGGCTATGCAAAGCTTTCCTGCCCTTTGGTACGAAAGAAGGAGGGATGACCATTCCCGTAGTCGCAGAGCTGATGCGGATGTTTGGGCACCATTTTATGAACAGCCTTTTAGCCGAAGTGGACAGGGCGAAGCCTATGACCGGCTAAGTAAATACGACTTGACCAAATGGAACACCTGGTACTGGTTGCGATTGAATCAGTTTGCCAACCTGGCTGATCAAAATGGTTTGCTTTATATCCAGGAACATTACCTTCAACACAATATTCTTGAAGAAGCGGCGCATTGGGCAGATTATCCCTGGAGGACAGCGAATAATATTAATCAATCCGGATTTGCCGAACCCCCAGCCTATGCCGGAGATAAGCGGGTGTATATGGCAGAATCATTTTATGACACGACCCACCAGGTTAGAAACACCCTGCACCGGGCTTATATCAAAAAAAGTCTGGACAATTTTAAGGGCAACACCAATATCATTCACCATTTGGGAGTGGAATATACAGGGCCTTTGCACTTTGTTCAGTTTTGGTTGGATGTGATTGGAGAGTGGGAAAGGGAAAACCAGCAAGAGGTGATGGTTTTGCTTCCTGGAACGAAAGATGTACAGGATGCTATTCTGGAAGATCCCAAATTGTCGACTTTAGTGGATGGCATTGATGTTATTCAATGGCAATACCGGAAAGACGGTAGTTTGTATGCTCCTGAGGGAGGTCAAAATCTAGCAGGAAGGCAATATGCCCGTTTAATTGATCCAGGGGAGCCTTCTTTTGATCAAATCTATCGTGCAGTGCAGGAATTTCGTACTAAGTACCCTGAAAAAGCCATTGTTTATTCCAGAAGGGGGGTACCCTTTAAAGATTGGGCTGTTTTTATAGGTGGAGGATCCTTGGCCGAACTTCCTGAAATCCAGGAGGAGAGATTTTTTAGAGATGCCGCCATTATGAAACCTTTGACTTCAAAAAACCTGGATTCCTCCTTATATGTGCTTGGCCAAAAAGGAACTGGTTATGTCCTTTTTTTACAAAACGGTGAGCTAAAAATTGATTTAACGGATGATCAAAATCGATATACCTTAAAGTGGATCGATCCAACTAGCGGGGAAATAACAGAAATGAAAAAGGAAGTTAAAGGAGGCATGCTCCACACCCTTGCGGCAACCATGGAAGTTCCGGTGGTGGCCTGGTTGGTGAAAAATTAGAATTAGGTGGAAAAGCAATAGTTGTTGAAAAAACTTTACCCCAAAAGAAAACCAATGAAAAAGCTGATTTTGATTATTTCACTATCTACATGTTGGATAGCCTTGTTCGCCCAACAGCCTGTGCCGGTCAAGCCCCGTATTCTGGTTAGTACCGATATTGGAGGAACAGATCCCGACGATAATCAATCCATGGCACATTTACTGATGTACAGCGACATGTTTGAAGTTGAAGGGCTCATTTCTTCTCCTTCTTACGGTGATGGATCAAAAGGGGAAATTTTGCGCATGATTGACCTCTATGAAAAAGACCTGCCCAAATTAAATAAACATAAGAAAGGCCTTGCAGCACCAGCATATCTACGCTCCGTAACCAAACAAGGACGACAGGGTAGTGCTCCCTTTGTTGGGTACATGCAATCCACAGAGGGCTCAGACTGGATCATCCAATGTGCAAAGAAAGATAGTGACCGGCCCCTATGGGTGCTCGTATGGGGTGGCCTGGATGATTTAGCCCAAGCATTGCATGATGCACCTGAAATTAAGGACAAAATAAAAATTTACTGGATTGGAGGTCCCAATAAAAAATGGAGCGTCAACAGTTATTCCTACATCGCACAAAACTTTCCTGACCTTTGGATCATTGAATCCAATGCTACGTATAGGGGCTTCTTTTCGAATAATGAAGCACCCGAAAGGTTGAAAAATGAAAACTATTATGATAATTTCATTCAGGGCGCAGGATATCTGGGAAAAGATTATGATGATAACCGTTATAAAGGAGAAGTTAAAATGGGGGATTCCCCCTCATTACTCTATATGATGGATGGTAACCCCAATTACCCGGAAAGAGACAATTGGGGCGGAAGTTATGAGAAGATTAACCACAGTCCAAAAAAGGTCTATCATCGAAATACCACCCTAGGAGATACCGTAAAGGTGTATTCAGTAGTAGAGTTTTATTTTAAAGGGCCAAAACTGAACATTCCCGCAGATTCGGCCTGTTTTACAATGACGGTACAAGCTGGAATCGGTGAGCAAAAGTGGGGTGGTTTTTACCTAGGGGATGGGGACTATGCGGTTAAATATGCCCCAAAGCGAACCGAAACTTTGTCCTATTCGGTTACATCTGAAATTCCAGGTTTTCCTAAGCAGACTGGGGAATTTGTTGTCAACAATATTTGGCCAGGTAAACCTTCACCCATTGATTATAAATTAGGCCCAAATTGGTACACGGACCCGCAAGATCCAGAATTGTTTGACGGAATCTGGCAGGGCGCCAAAACAGTACTCAAATGGCGTAATGAGGCTTTGTTGGATTGGGCAAATCGCTGGGATTGGCTCCGGTAAATAGGTAGCTTCTATGTAATTGAAACATACATTTTGTAGGTAGGTTTTTAGGAAAATAATTTAGGCATTTGATGAAGAAGTTGATGTGGAATAATTTCCGTTTTTTATCCGAAACCACTTCCAGCTTACCCAAGCCAACAAAAGCGTATAGCCCAAATAAATCACCAGCCAATTCCAGGGGGCAAATTCCGGATACCAGGTTTTCCATTGGTCAAATTGAGCCCCGCCATCTGGGAGAAAACCCGTTAACCGCATAGCAGGTAGGCTGATTATAAACAATAGAACCCATTGTTTGAAGTTGAGGGGAAGGGCATCCAGTAAAAATAGCATCACAAAGGTTGATCCCAAAAAAGCAATCCGGGTAAAATCCCCACCTGCAAACAAACTGAAAAAAACATAAACTACAACTAGGGGAATTATTACTTCCCCATATTTTGCTTTCAATTTTTTACTGTTCCAAATTCCTGCCCACAGAAACCCGCCATATGCCAGGGTTATGGAGCATATCCACCTTAAAATCAAATCAGGATGACCAAACAACCCTGCTGTATAATTCAAAATATTAATAATAGCATTTTTACCTTCATTGGCTTGAGGAAAAATTAAAGTAGCTGTTTTTAAGCTTACCCAACTGAGGATAAATGCTCCTAATAAGGCAAAAAAAGCCTCCTTTTTTTCCTCTATTAGCCATTTTAGGCCTGGAAATAAAGTTAAAATCAGTAAAATGGCTAACATGGATTCTTTTTGAAGTGTGGCTATAGGACCCAAGATAAGTAACAACCATATTGTTTTTCTTTTTTCTATAAGGAGCCATAATAAAAGCAATTGAAAGGTATAGAGGGGGACATCTACTGTTATGGGGTCTGAAAGATTGGCCTTCAACACTCCAACCCAGTGGAAGCTGATCCAAAACCAGCCAATCCATATTTTATACCTTTCCAAATTCAATTTTTGCCCTAACACAAACCAAATGGGTATCCAGGAAAGCCCAAAGTATAAGTTGACCATCTTGAAGTTTCCCATCATACTTTGCCCTGGAAGTTGGGCGGCGAGCCAGGGAACAAATAGCCGGACGCTAAAAGGAAAATTGACGGAATAATGGCTGCTGTCACCCCGGAAATAGTAATATGCCTTTTGATACTGATTGGCATCAAATAATGGGTTGAGCTCATGGTTTAGAGGAGATTGGAACAAGGAAAAACTCCAAAAACCCAGCCCCGTAAAGGCCATGGCCAAAATGATATCTAGAAAACTATAGTTCTTCCCTGGAATCAATTATCTTCAAACTTTAAAAAAAGGAATATAAGTACAATGATAGCAGTTATTCAGCGTGTTTCTGAATCTTCGGTAAAAATTAATGGGACCATTCAGGGGCAAATCGGCAAGGGAATGATGGTCTTGTTGGGAATAGAAGAAGCTGATGATGATACAGATATTGATTGGTTGAGCAAAAAAATTGTCAATCTCCGGATTTTTGGGGATGAAAAAGGAGTAATGAACAAAAGCTTAATCGATGTGGATGGTGAAGTGCTGCTGATCAGTCAATTTACCCTTCATGCCAGTACTAAAAAAGGAAACCGCCCCTCATACATCAAAGCTGCCAAACCGGATGTAGCGATCCCATTATATGAGGAATTTATTAAGGCAATGGAAAATCAATTGGGGAAAAACATCCAAACGGGAGAATTTGGAGCTGATATGAAAGTTGCTTTGGTCAACGATGGACCGGTAACCATAACCATTGATACTAAAAATAAAGTTTAGAATATCCGAAAAACCAACTTTTCAACTGCCAGGATGAATTCAAATTCTTTCATTCATCTTCTAATTATACAACGGCCGAATTTTTCATGATTCCAAAAGGATCATGTGAAAAATTACTCAAAAGCACAATCGATCCATTGCTTAACCTAGTAGGGTATTTTAGTTGGGGGTATTATTAATCACAAGACATGAACAAAAATAAGGAGACCGTTTTTGTAATAGAAAAAGCCAAAGTAAAGTTTTTGGACCGGATCATTTTCCAGGGACTGGATTATACCATGCGTCAAGGGGAACATTGGGCCATCCTGAGTGCCTCTGGATCAGAAAAAACCGCCTTTTTGGATACACTATTAGGACATACCAATTTGGTGGAGGGAAGGATAGTCAGACCTTTTGCACAGGATTATCAAAAAGAAATGACCGCTAAAGGGCAAATAAATAGTTTTAGGGATTTGATTGCTGTGGTCTCCCAGAAATATACCTTCAAAAATAAATCCAACATCCAGAATTTTTATTACCAGCAAAGGTTCAATTCTTACGAATCTGAAGAGGCAGCCACTGTAGTGGAACATTTGGGCCAAGTGGAGGCTCCTCTGCCAGGTTATTGGGATGTAGCAAAAGTAATGGATTTGCTTGAACTAAATGAACTGAGGGACAAATCCCTGATCAAGTTGTCTAATGGTGAATCCCGGAGGTTGGCTATTGCCGGAGCTTTGCTGGAAAACCCCAGATTATTTCTTATGGACCAACCTTTAACTGGCTTGGATGTGGAAACCAGGAGGCACTTCAATGAAGTATTGGATGCTATTGTGGCATCAGGCATTCAAGTGATAATGACAACCTCCCCAGAAGAAATTCCGGATGCCATAACCCATGTGGCCATTATTGAAAATGGTAAAATTTTGGAGGCTGTGGAAAAAACCGCTTTTCATCCCTCTGACTTGGTCCATCATGCCGCTTTATCCCAATTTGACCATCAAAAATTGGATGCCTTCATTGAAAAAAAACCGATTGAGATGTATCAAGAATTAGTCAAAATGAATCAAATCCATATTCAATATAATGGAAATGTTATTCTCGATAAGGTAAATTGGGAAATCAAGCAGGGAGAATGCTGGGTATTGCGGGGCCATAATGGAGCTGGAAAGTCTACCTTGTTGAGCTTGATCAATGGAGAAAATCCTCAAGCCTATGCCAATGACATCAAATTATTTGACCGGAAACGCGGATCTGGAGAAACTATTTGGGATATCAAAAGGCCCATAGGTTTTGTTTCACCAGAACTGGTCCGGTATTTTCCCAAAAACCAAAATTGCCTGCAAGTGGTCTTGTCTGGTTTGTTTGATAGCATTGGGCTATACAAAAAAACAAGCCCTGATCAGGAACAACTTGCCCTTGACTGGTTAAAATTATTCCGAATAGAACAGGTGGCAAAGCTGCGATTAAACCAGGTTTCATTGGAAAACCAAAGATTTTGCTTGTTGGCTCGGGCCATGATAAAATCACCAGCTTTGCTGATATTGGATGAAGCAGCCCAGGGGATGGATGATGAGCAAAGGGTGCTTTTCCGCCAGACCATCGACCATATTGGTCGTCACCCTGATGTTTCCTTGATTTATGTTAGCCATTATGAAGCCGACATTCCCCAGGTAGTTGACCGGGAATTGGTACTTGAAGAAGGAAAAGTCGTTAAAAAGGTTTAGAAATTTGGGAGGTTTTAAAAGTTAGAATGTTGACTTTGTAAAATCGTTCCTGTTAGGTTAAAGCATTTATAATCTAATTTAAATAAAATGACAATAGAAGAAGCGCAGAAAAAAGTGGATGAATGGATTAATACCGTTGGTGTAAGGTACTTTAATGAGCTGACCAATATGGCCATTTTAACGGAGGAAGTGGGGGAGTTAGCCAGGATCATTGCCAGGAAATATGGGGAACAGTCTTTTAAGGAAAGTGATAAAAACAAGGATCTTGGGGATGAAATGGCAGATGTACTTTGGGTTTTGATCTGTTTGGCTAATCAAACCGGGATTGATTTGACTCAGGCATTGGAAAGGAATTTTGAAAAGAAAAATATCCGGGATAAAGACCGGCATAAGGGTAATGAAAAGTTGAAATAGCGTGTTGTGCGGAATTTAAGTCTTTCGAAATTACGGTGTTTTATAGCCGTTAAGCTGGTCCTGATTTACAATCAGGACCTAAGAATAATAAGGAGTGCAATCCCCATATAATATTCACCCCTCCATATTGCCTACTACCGCACTAATGGCCTGTCCACCAAATCCCAGGGCAGTGATCAAAATATTCTCGATTTTGTCAGGCACATTTTTTGGAATTGGGACATAATTAGGCATTTCAGGAAGGTATTGACCTTGAAGAATAGAAATGGCCTGATCCAAATTGGCAGCTAAGCTGGATCCCAAAGAATGGCCAACTTTCCATTTATTGGAAATGGTATAGGGCACCTTATCCCCAAAAACCCTTTCATAAGCAGTTTTCTCTGCAAGGTCCCCAAGTTTGGTTCCAGGGAAGTGCCCAATGATCATATCGACATGACTGATCTCCGCCATATCCATTGCTTTTTGAGCAGCCCCAACAATGCAATTTCCATTGGGGGATAACTCTGTTGAATGATGAATTTTTTCTATTGAAGACCCAACCCCTTTAAGTAAGGCCAATCCTTCTCCCTTATCCTTACTTAACTGAAAAGCATAAGCCCCTTCCCCCAAAACCATGGTATTTTGAGCTTTATTAAAATCCATGGAACGGCTTGGATAATCAATTTCATTTCCAAATGGGGCATAAATCCTAATGGATTTCATCTGGTCGATAGTTAACGGCCCGGTGGGACATTCTACCGCTGCTGCGATAAAATCTTCAGCCATTCCACTATTAAGCCAGGCAAAAGCATTTTGAAGTGTAAGTCCAAAACTGCTGCAAGTGGAAGACTGAAAAAACAATGGGGATTTGGAGCTATGAAGTAATCCCGGCCAACTACTCGCAAAACCCAAGGTGGAATGAGGTGAAGTCCATACAGGTAATTTGGAGTGTTTCCGTTGGGTTTGGACAAGGTAATCAATGCTTCCCCTGGATGTAGCTGCATTGATCATTTGATGGGGGTGAGCCTTGAGGTCCATTTTTTGGATCAAATAAGATAGCAATCTGGCTTCCGATGGAAACCGTTCCGCCTTGTGGCCTTCCCCTTGAATGTATTGATCCACCCTTTTCCATAATTCGGGTTCAATGTTTCCTGCCCAATCTCCTTTGGCATTGATAGATAATTGGTGGCAAGGTGAAGCATATCTTTGGTTTTCCTCCGAGGGAAATAATCCCAATGGATTGATGCCAATGCCTTTCTTTATGGTGATGAAATTATTTTCCATTGAATTTCCCTAAGCTTTTTTTAATCAATTCCTGAATTATTATATCAATTCCCGGGGAAAGGTTTTATGATTTAAAGAAACCTTGCCGAATTACTTTTCCTGGGATGGAATTTTATTGATTTTCTGCCATCAATTTTGGTATTTCTTCATTTTGGTTTTCCCATTCTTCCAATCGGTAGACCTGTGAGGGACAAAACCTTTGTAGAATAGCACTTTCAGAACTTGGTACCGGATATCCATTCCAAATAATAGTGAAATCTTTGAATCCTGCATTTTCTAATACTTTTAAGGTCAGCATGCTGTGATTGATGCTGCCCAAATAATGGCGGATCACCACGACAGGATGTAGGTCAGTTTTTAGGAGAAAATCTAAATAGGTCTCCTGATCATTCAAGGGAACCATCAATCCACCTGCTCCCTCCACACAAAGTTTGCCTGCTTCAGAAGGGAGGTGATTGTGGTTCAGGTCAATTTGAGTATTCTCAATTTCCGCTGCCCAATGAGGACTTTGTGGGGTTTCAAGTCGATAGGCCTCCAAATGGACCCGGGCATGAGGAACATGCTTGGCCACAAAATGAGAGTCTGACTCATCCAAATCCCCGCATTGCACTGGTTTCCAATAAGCATGACCAAAAGTCTTGCAAATGGAAGCAGAAACGACCGTCTTGCCAATTCCAGTTCCTATGCCTGTGACAAATATTTTATCCTTCATTTTAATGATTCAGAATTTCAATTAGTTGTGAAATTTCTTCCGGGGTATTAAATGCATGTAATACAATCCGTATCCGTTCAGTTCCTTTTTTAACTGTGGGGGAAAGAATAGGGTACACATTGAAACCAGCTTCATTTAACCTGGCAGCTTTTTGTTTGAGCAGGCCAATGTCTGAACAAAACCAAGCTTGAATGGGGCTTTTATTTTTGGAAAAGGAATTGGCTTTAGAAGGCACCAACTCCAGGTACTTTTGGATTATCTTTTCCAGGTTTTGAAAATTGGTTTTTTGCTCCAGCAACTTCCAAGAAGCATTGAGGGTCATCACTTGCTCAAAAGAAGGAGCAGTGGTATAAATAAAAGCCCTGCTAAAATTGACCAGAAATTGTATCAATTCTTCACTTCCCAATACCATGGCACCATGACTTCCCGCAGCTTTCCCAAAGGTGATGACCCTTGCCAATAAATGCGGGTGATTCCGAAATTGGTGGGCCAATCCCTTTTGGTCTTCACCAAGGGTTCCCAATGAATGCGCTTCATCAATGATCAATCCCGCATTATATTGCTCACAAAGGCTGAGGGTTTTGGCTAAATCAGGAAAATCCCCATCCATGGAAAAAAGCCCCTCGGTCAACACATAAATCTTTTTTGGATTATTCGAATGTAGTTGCAGTTTTTTTTTCAGGTCTTCAGTGTCATTATGTTTAAAAGACACCTTTTGTCCAAAACTCAACCTCATGCCTTCTTTGATGCTGGCATGAACCTGTGCATCATATATAAACAGGCTATCCTTATCCCCAATGGCCGAAAGTAAACCCAAATTGCCCAAATATCCGGTATTGTATAAAAGGGCAGCAGGACTTTCCATGGATTGGGCTACCAGCTTTTCCAATTGGATAATTTCCAAATGATTTCCACTGATTAAGCGGGAGCCCGTTGCCCCCATCCAGTCGGAAGAAACTTTTGTTGAGGTGATTTGCTTTTGGAGTAATCCTTTTTGGGAAAAACCCAGGTAATCATTGGAGAAAAAATCCACCTTGTGCTTATCATTTGGTTTGAGGCTTCTTAATTGGTTAGCAGCCTCCGCTTGGGTCAATTTTTGTTGAATAAATTGGTGAATATTCTCCATGAACCACAAAGGTAAACCAGATCAGTGGGATTGCAAAGGGGCTTTGAATCTGCTAAGCTTTTTTGGTGTGGAGTTCCCAGCAGGGAACTTCCCAGTTCCTAAGCTCCGCTAATAAAGACCAAAGTGCCGGGAGGAAAGAACTAAGGCAATTAAAAAAGGGAAATGATAAATTCCGATTTCGGTATTTATCATTTGAATTACCTCCTCTTTGGTTTTTAGCAAATTACCTCTCGCTAGGTGTTCCAAATTAACCTTAAAAAAAATTGAGGTAAAAGTTCCGTGATCATTGTTCATAAACCCCCATACTTATCAAGGGGGTATTCCATGTAGGATCCATCTGAAACTTGGTATAAAAAGTCCCTAACTTAAGTAATTTGCCTAATCAAATCTAAGTAGTTTCCTTTTGAGGATTTACCTTGATCAAGGCTTCTCCCTGAAGTTTTCCCACCAAATCATATTTATCCATAGTCAGGCAAAAGTCAATATCCGCTTCGATATTGTGATTTTGCAATCTCTTGGCATGAGAAGCCTGGTTTAAAAAGCCTTGAAGGTTGTTTTGGTGCTGCTCAAAAAGGGATTTCATGGCTATGGCTCCATCACAATCAAAAGTAAAATGCCCAGCAAGCCTTTTTACCAGGGCACCTGCGTACAAGGAATCTTCCAAGTTAAACATGCCCTTCCAGCCAGCACAGTGGATGACCACATCCTTATTTTTTTGAACTAAATAATCAGCAGTGGCTTGCAAATTCAAAAAGGCACCAAGAATTACTTCATCTGCATCTTTTTTGGATAATTCAATGGCTAAGGTGCCATTGGTGGTTGTCACTGCTATTTTTTTCCCTTCATAAGCTTTTTTCAGGTAACTCAAGGGAGAGTTGCCCAGCTCAAATCCTTCGGCGGTCTGGCCATTTCTTTCTCCGGCAATGATGTACCCTTCCTTTTTCATGGCCCGACAAGTTTCAAGGCCAGCTACGGGAGTAATGGATTGAACTGCATTGGCAAGGCCTGTAACCATGGTTGAAGTAGCCCTGAAAATATCCACCACGACTACAATTTTCCCTTTTAAATCATGAAGGTGAATCAGTTCAGGACTTAAGCAAATTTCTATTTTTTTCATTTTATTGTTATTCGACCAACCATTAGGATTTAATAATCCGCCTGGGCTAACCGGGTTAATTGTAATGTAATGCTTATTAAAAGTTGGTTTTAAATATCCAATAAAGGTAACTTTTTCACTTTGGCTTCCAGGTTTTTTTTCCGGACAGTTATTGCAATGGATGTGCCAGGCTTTGCGTATTTGGAATCCACATACCCTAAACCTATGCCTATTCCCATGCTGGGGGAGAGGGTTCCGGAAGTAACTTCACCGATTTGTTCTCCATGTAGGTTAACAATGGGATAGTGTGCTCTGGGGATTCCTTTTTCCTGCAAAACAAAACCTACCAGCTTTCGCGAAACACCTTCTTCTTTTTGTTTGGCTAATTGGTCCCGGTTGATGAATTTTTTGTTGAATTTGGTGATCCAGCCCAATCCTGCTTCAATTGGTGAGGTTGTTTCGTCAATATCATTTCCATATAGGCAATACCCCATTTCCAAGCGAAGTGTGTCCCTTGCCCCCAAACCGATGGGCTTAATCCCCAAATCTTTCCCTGCATCAAATATGGCATCCCATACTTTTTGCGCATGATCATTGGGAACATAAATCTCAAATCCACCCGCACCTGTATAACCAGTTGCCGAAATGATGACATCAGGTACTCCGGCAAATTCACCTATTTCAAAATGGTAAAATTTAATTTCATCCAGATTTACTGGAGTTAGAGTTTGCAGGGCCTTAGTGGCTTTGGGACCTTGGACGGCAAAGAGGGAAGTTTGGTCAGAAATATCCTCCAATTCAGCCCCTACTTGGTTATGCTGTTGGATCCAATTCCAATCTTTTTCAATGTTGGAAGCATTAACAA
This sequence comes from Echinicola jeungdonensis, assembly GCF_030409905.1. Taxonomy (NCBI): domain Bacteria; kingdom Pseudomonadati; phylum Bacteroidota; class Cytophagia; order Cytophagales; family Cyclobacteriaceae; genus Echinicola; species Echinicola jeungdonensis. The sequence continues at coordinate 604,915 of NZ_JAUFQT010000001.1, read as the reverse complement.
CCAGCAGGTATTTTTCTTCATGGATTTTATAGACCAACAAATCATCAACGATGCCTCCGGTTTCATTAGGTAAACAGGAATATTGTGCTTGGCCGATTGCCAACTTTGATGCATCATTGGAAGTTATCTTTTGGATCAAAATAAGGGCTTGAGGACCCTTGACTAAAAATTCTCCCATATGGGATACATCAAATATCCCCAAGTCCTTTCGGACAGTATTGTGTTCTTCCCTGTCGGAAGAGTAACGGACAGGCATGTTATATCCGGCAAATGGGACCATTTTTGCCCCCAATTCCTCATGGGTGTCATTTAATGCAACTTTCTTGATAGTATTTTCCATGAAAAAAGATTTGGTTACTGTTTCGGCAAAGGTAATAAATGAGGGATAACATTACGAATCTTGTTCCCAAATGCGGTTGGTTTATTTAACACCAGGAAGCAGCAGGGTTTCAATGCAAATGATTTTTCTTTCATCTGATCTTCTTGGCAATTTGAAAAAAATAAGTGGGGAATAAAATGAAAGGCCTCTAAGGCTCTGAAAGTCAAAGGATAGTTGATGTTTAGGGAAAAATACCTTAAGGAATTGGATAAAAAAAGGCCTCATTTTCAATTAAAATGAGGCCTTTTTACGGGTTTTATTCACTGGAATACCCATTGTTTTGGACAAGATTTTCGTTGAGTTCCAGCTCCTGCAATGGAATGGGCCAGAGTTCCCGGAAACTTTCACCAGGAGGAAACAAGTCATCGGCCAGGCCGTATCTTCTGAGGTCTGAGTAGCGGTGCCCCTCAAAGGCAAACTCAAACCTTCTTTGTTCCAATATTTCCTCCAATGCTCCGGCAATTGTAGGAATATCTGTTAATAATAATGGGTCTAAATCGGCCCTTTGCCGGATGATATTAATATCATCAATAATGGCTCCAGTGGTAAAGCCAGATCCGATTCGACGGGCATTTGCCTCGGCACGGATCAAGTACATTTCTGCTAACCTTAAAATAGGAACATTGTCGTCACTTGTACTTACCCTAAAATATTTGATTACTCTTAAATTATTGCCTTGCTCCAAAACAGAGGTGGAAAATCTTTCATCCCCTTGGTTGGCAGAAGCAACAAAAGCATTGTAAAAGGCGGGGCGGACATAAAATTTTTGTCCACTTGTGGAAGGGTCTGATGAAATGGCTAAACCATTTTGATCCCCAACATTGTTGGTGAAATTCAGTTCGAAAATCATTTCATTATTGCCCTTGATTCTGGAAATATCCCCATAATTGGGTAGCAAGATATAGCCCGCATTGATCACCTCTGTGGCTTTTTGAATGGCAAGAGCGTAATTGCCAACCTGCAAATGCACCCTTGCCAAAAGTGCAGTGGCTGCCCAATTATTGGCTCGGAATGGCGCATTGGGCGTATTACCCAAATTGTTTTCAGCAAATTCCAAATCCTCAATGATAAAATTATAAACCTCGGTTTCGGAAGCCCTCCCCGCAAGTGAAACTTCGGAGGTGGTGGTAACAAAATCTGTAACAATGGGTACGCCTCCAAAGATTTTTAGCAGGTCAAAATAAACTAATGCTCTTACAAACCTTGCTTCTCCCTCAATAGCAGCAGCCTGACTTGAACTTAAATTCTGAATGTCAGGTAAAACTTCTAACATGAAGTTGGCAGTCCCGATAATTTTGTATAAAGTTGCCCAAGTACTGGAAATTTGCAAGTTGGATGGGTTAATCCTACGGGAACTGATTTCCTGGTCCGTGGTGAATGTACCAGAATGTAAAAGGTTGTCTGCATATACATCCTGATAATACAGGTACCTTAGGCCATAATAATTACCGCTTTGAAGCTCATCATACATGCCTTTGAGGACGAGCTGGGCATCACTAAAAGAGGTGATGGCTCCTTCGGTTTCGATAGTGTTTACCGGTTCCTGGTCCAAAGTATCACAGGCGGTGCTCCCAAAAAACAGGAAACAAGCCGCATATATTATTTGGTTGATCTTAATTGCCTTGTCCATATCTATTAAAATCCTACGTTAATACCGAAAGTATAAGTTCTGGGCTGGGGGAAAGTGTAAAAGTCCGTAGCCAGTGTTGCATTAGAAGTACCAGCAAAATTTATTTCAGGGTCAAAACCGGTGTATTCGGTAAAGGTGAATAAATTCTGCGCCTGTGCGAAAATCCTGATCTTTCTCATTTTTAACCGGTCCAAAAGATCTTTGGGCAATTTATAGCCGATGACCAGGTTTTTAATTCTTAGATAGGACCCATCTTCCACAAAACGGGTGGTATTGGGTTGGTTGTTCCGGTTGACAGAAACATCATAAGCTGCTCTAGGGATCTCCCCATTTCCTGGGTCATCCTCCGATCGCCAACGATCCAGGACAGTTGTTCGGTTATTATCATCAAAAAAGTTAGCAAACATTCCCTCCTGGAATGCCCCGGAGGCAAACCACTGATCATTTCCGACAGAATACTGCAGGAAAAGTTGAAGGTCAAAACCTTTAAATTCCACTTCATTGGTTAATCCTCCATAAAACTTGGGCTGTGCATTGCCAATGATTGTAAAGTCATCATCTGTAATAACGCCATCCCCGTTGATATCCCTGTAATTCATGTCCCCTGCTTGGATACCTTGTATCCGACGGGATTCCGGAACATCAGACTGGGTCATAAACACCCCATCTGCAATTAATCCATAATAAGAACCAATAGGTTCGCCCTCTCTTAATACAAGGGAGTTCCCATTGAAACCATAGAATATATCCTCATTGTTGTAAAGTTCTAGAACCTTATTTTTGTTGAAAGTGATATTAAAATTGGATCTCCATTGAAGGTCTATTGCTGAATTATTGATGTTTATAGAAGAAATGGTCAGTTCAAAACCTTTATTTTCTATGCTCCCAATATTGGACTGATAAGCCCCAAAACCATTTTGCGTTGCAATGGGCCTGGCAAACAAAAGGTCAGTTGTTTTTTTGTAATAATAATCGGCTATCAAATAGATTCTACCATCCAGAAATCCGGCATCAATCCCCACATCTGTCTGCGTGGTGCTTTCCCATTTTAGATCCGGGTTGCCCAACTGTACCGGAACAATGGTGGATGTTTCCAGGTAATTACCTGCTCCAACCAGGTTTTTCCAGGCAAAGCCTCCAATGGACTGGTTGCCTGCCTTACCCACACTTGCCCTGATTTTTAGATCAGAAATGAACTCTTGGTCATCCATAAACTCCTCCTCGTTGATCTTCCAGCCTCCGGAAACCGATGGGAAAAATCCCCATTGGTTATTGGGCCCAAAACGGGAAGATGCATCAGCCCGGAATGAAGCGCTGAATAAATATTTGTCTTCATAAGAATAGTTGGTCCTACCGAAATAGGATTCCAGGCCACTGCCTCCAGCCCCATTTGAACCCTGGTTGACGGTGGCGGCAGCCCCAATATAGCGGAATCGCTCACCCGGAAACTGGATCCCGGTGACACTGGAGGAAGAGCTGAGGTTTTCTTCCCGGTTATGTCCTATAACTACATTAAGGATATGGAGGTTGTTGAGGACCTTTTTGTAATCCAGAAATCCTTCGACCATCCATTTGTTGACATTAGAGGTTGCAAAGGTTCCTGAGCCTCCTTGGGGAGTAGATAAACTTCCTGGGTAACTGTCGGGGATATAGCTCCTTTCATGGAAGTAAAGCATGTCCCCTCCGCCCCTGACATTAATGCTTAGTCCATCAAGTATTTCATATGAACCCAGTACGTTTGCAAATACCCTTATGGATTGATTTTCATCATCATTTTCGGTCCCTTCAGCTACAGGGTTGGTATAGAAGAATTGTGGTCTGGTGTATGAACCATCTGATTCATAAACCGGCCATAGGGGGGAAGCAGCCAATGCATTGGAAAATGGGCTGTATAGGGTGTTGTCAGAGGAAACTCGGTTTTGTGTGGATCGGGTAATACCGGAGTTTAGGGAAATGGAAAACTTGTCATTAATATAGTGGTCTAGGTTAAATCGGCTTGAAATCCTTTGGAACCGACTATTGATGAGTACCCCCTTTTGATCAAAATAATTTCCTGAAATGTAAAACTGGGTTTTATCATTTCCACCCCTGGCGCTTAATTCATAGTTTTGAATGGGGCCTTTTCGGGTAACTTCGTCCACCCAGTCTGTATCGGTATTTTCAGGATAGGGAAGCCCCCCATAATAAAAGTTAAGAATTTCATTGTCGGAAATTTCTTCAGCAGGCTCCCCAAAGAAATCTTCAGCAAAAGCATCTTTGAATAGCAACAAATATTGGTCTCTATTCAGGAATTCAGGTTTACGCCATAATTCCTGGAATCCGCCATATACATTAAGGTTAAATTGGGTTTTCTGGTCGGCCCCTCTTTTGGTGGTGATCAAAATCACTCCATTGGCTGCCCGTGATCCATAAATGGAAGATGCAGAGGCATCCTTTAAAACCTCAATGGAGGCAATGTCTGAAGGGGAAAGGTCTGTAATTGCGTCTATGGACTGACCACCATAATCAAACTGGGAAGGACTGCCCGTAAGCATGGGGATTCCATCAATGACAAATAAAGGCCGGTTGCTGGCAGAAATGGAGGAAGAGCCCCTGACCCTAACTGAAATTGCTGCACCCGGAATCCCAGAGTTTTGATTAATCTGGACTCCTGCCATCCTTCCTTGCATGGCTTGGTCAATCCCAATGGCAGGTATATCCTGAATGGTCTGTTCACTAATTTGTGCTACAGAACCTGTTAGGTCCCTCCTGTTGATGTTACCATAACCTACCACCAGAATTTCACTTAAAATCCGGGCATCGGTTTCCATAACCACATCAATAATGCTTTGGTTGGCTACAGGGACTTCCACGGGATGGAAACCCACAAAGGAAAATATCAGGACCATATCCTCAGAGGCTTGAATGCGATATTTTCCATCAATATCGGTAAAGGTTCCCTTAGTGGTGCCTTTGATCCGGATATTCACACCGGGCAAGGCACTATTATTCTCAGCGGAGAGAACCGTTCCGGTGATTGATCTGTTTTGAGCTAATGTCCTAATACTGGAAAACAATATTAAAACAATGGCCATTATTAAACATTGTTTCATGGGTTATTAGAGTTGGGTGTTAAAAATTGAAAAGGACTAATGGTCTTTTATTAGATTATTCCAATAGTTTTATCAAAATAAAAAATAATGTCTTGATTTTGAAGAAAATGCAATAAAAAAATTTTTGATATTTTGATAGCAGTTTGGAGTATATCGGGAGGAAGGCATAAAAAAAGCACGGCTTAGGTCTGCCGTGCTCGAAAAAATAATTAAGAAATTTTTAAATCGAGAAACTTTCACCGCATCCGCAGGTTCTGGAAGCATTGGGGTTGACAAATTGGAAACCTTTTCCATTTAATCCATCTGTAAATTCCAAGGTAGTACCAGCCAGGTATAGGAGGCTTTTTTTGTCCACAATGATTTTAATGCCTTTGTCTTCAAAAACCTGATCATTTTCAGCAATGTTGGCATCAAAACCCAGGTCATACATCAGACCTGAGCATCCTCCACCTTTTACCGAAACCCGGATGTTTTCCTCTTCGCTTCGGCTTTCCTGCTCTCTTAATTCATTAATACGTGCTTTAGCTTTATCTGAAACGATGATCATATTGTTGTGCTTTTTAATGCAAATTGATTTTAAGTAAGCATAAAACATGCTTACCTTGGAAATAATTCCTAATACAAATATACAAATTTAAAGGATGAGAAAAATTGAACATCTTGGAATTGCGGTAAAAGACTTGAAACAATCCAATGAATTGTTTGCCAAACTGTTGGGAAATAAGGCTTATAAAGAGGAAATGGTAGACAGTGAAGGGGTGAAAACGTCCTTTTTTCAGGTTGGCGATACCAAGGTGGAATTATTGGAAGGAACTGGACCTGATTCCCCAATTTCCAAGTTTGTGGAAAAGAGGGCGGAAGGAATCCATCATATCGCATTTGAAGTGGAGGATATTCAAAAAGAAATGGAGCGATTGAAAAAGGAGGGGTTTGAATTGTTAAATGAACAACCAAAAACCGGGGCTGATCATAAATTAGTTGTATTTTTGCATCCCCGAAGCACCAATGGGGTGTTAGTGGAGATTTGTCAATCGACTCAATAAAATTCATTTACAGGGAAAAACATAAATGTTATTTACCCTCCAATGGAAATTTGGGAGGAGAGCAATACCTTCCAAAAAATAAAAATTGGTGGATTTACCAGAAAAGAAGGAAAGGTTAAGGCGTTAGGCCTTCAAAATAAATTACAATATATCATGAAGGAAAAGCGAACGGAAATAAGTGAATTGGGAGAGTTTGGTCTAATTGATCATTTAAATGAAAATATAAAGCTTCGACATCCAAGTACCATAAAAGGCGTCGGTGATGACGCTGCAATACTGGACAAGGGGGATTTTGTCCAGGTGATTTCTACCGACCTGTTACTGGAAGGAGTTCATTTTGATATGTCTTACACTCCATTACAGCATTTGGGGTTCAAAGCCGTGGCTGTCAATGTTTCTGATATTGCTGCAATGAATGCGATTCCTAAGCAAATTACAGTCAGCGTGGGATTAAGCAACCGGTTTTCTGTTGAGGCTGTAGATGCTTTGTATGCAGGAGTAAATGCTGCAGCCGAACATTATAATGTGGACATCATTGGTGGAGACACTACTTCCTCCCGGGCAGGATTGGTGATTTCTATTACTGTATTAGGAGAGGTGGAAAAAGGAAAAGAAGTGTTAAGGTCTGGGGCCAAAGATAAGGATATCATTTGTGCAACAGGTGACCTGGGAGGGGCTTTGATGGGCCTTCAGGTTTTGGAAAGGGAAAAAGAGGTGTTTATGGCCGATCCCAAAATGCAACCCCAGTTGGAAAAATATGCCTATGTTACCGGTAGGCAACTTCGCCCAGATGCCAGAATGGATATCATCCATGAACTTCGCGATTTAAATGTAGTTCCTACCAGTATGATTGATATTTCTGATGGACTTGCCTCTGAACTTTTTCATATTTGCAAGCAGTCTGGTGTTGGAGTAAGAATATATGAGGATAAATTGCCTATTGATAAACAAACATATGATTCTGCAGTGGAATTTGGGCTGGATCCGATTACCTGTGTATTGAATGGAGGAGAAGATTATGAGCTGCTTTTTACCATTAAGCAGGAGGATTTCGATAAATTAGAAAAGCATCCAGATGTCCATTTTATTGGCCATGTGACCAAATCTGAAGAAGGAAAATTGATGGTGACCAAAAGCCAAACTGCCGTTGAACTAAAAGCTCAAGGTTGGAAACATTTTTAAAAAAAAACCTCACCGGCCGGAAAGGATTATTTAATCCGGCCGGGGTTTTCTTCAATAAATGCTTTCCATCCAGCACTTCTGCCACGGGTTTGGAGCCTTCCTGCATGGAAGTGGTGGCAAAGGGCTACTGCCAAAGCATCTGTGGCATCCAAAAGCTTGGGCACACTTTCAATTTTTAACAGGGTTTTAAGCATTTCAGCAACTTGTTCCTTGGAGGCATTCCCATTTCCGGTTACCGATTGTTTGACTTTTTTGGGAGAATATTCTGTAATGGGGATGTCCCTTGCCAAAGCTGCGGCCATGGCAACCCCCTGGGCTCTTCCAAGTTTTAGCATGGACTGCACATTTTGACCAAAAAATGGAGCTTCCAGTGCTACATTGTCGGGGTGGAATTCATCAATTATTCCTGTAATCCGTTCAAAGATTTTTTTTAATTTCAGTTCATGGGACCCATATTTTTTTAGATGGATTACCCCAAATTGCAGGATTTTATATTTCTTCCCTTCTACAAGGATCAACCCATAACCCATGACATTGGTACCGGGGTCGATTCCCAAAATAATTTGCTCTTTCAATTCCTTTTTCGGTATTTTGCCCATTGTCGCAATTTAGCAGATTTCCTTCCATGGGCATGAATCTTTTGGTGATTTTCTTCCTAGGTGCAGCATTGCTGTACGGACTTGTTTTAGTGGTGTTGGCCGATAAGTGGAAAACAGTCCATGGTCCCATTTCTTCTAAAAAATCCCCCTTTCCAGTTACTCTATTAGTTCCTTTCAGGGACGAAAAACCAAATTTAGAATCCCTGATCGAAAGTTTAGGGCAACTCACCTATTCCCAATTAGAAATAATCCTGATAGACGACCACAGCTCAGATGGTGGAAGGCTACTTGCCGAAGAAGTCATTAATAAAAAGGAGATTCGGAATTGCCATGTGGTATTAAGCCCAGCTCAGGGAAAAAAGGGTGCGATTGAATTTGGGGTAATGTTATCGACTGGAAATATCATTTTGACCACGGATGCGGACTGCCAATTTCCCCCGGATTGGGTAGAAAGGATGGTTCAGCCATTTTGGGATGAAAAGGTTCAAATGGTGGCAGGGCCCGTGATCTCCAAATCCCAGGGGAACATGTGGGATTATTTTCAGCAAATAGAATGGGCCAGTATTTTATTGGTTACCCAGGCATTTTTCAAATGGAAAAGGCCTATTATGTGCAGCGGGGCCAATTTAGCTTATAGGAAGGAAGCTTTTCAGCAAGCAGGAGGATACTTTGGAAACCATTCAGTGCTTTCAGGGGATGATGCTTTTCTGCTTTATAAGATCAACCATTATTATGGGCCAAAAGCTATAACTTATCTTCCTTACAGGGAAAATTTAGTGGTAACATCTACTGCCACTGATTGGAAAGGCTTGGTTGAGCAAAGGGCCAGGTGGGCCAATAAATGGAACAAGCATCAAAAGAAAAGTAATTTTGGTACCGCCATTGGAATGGTGGGGTTTGCCTTGGTCTTTTTGTTTAGCTTAGGACTTTTGGTGGAAAAGCAGTTTAGTGCTTTTGTACTTTTTTGGGGGATAAAGGTCGGGGCAGAATATTGGGCTTTGGGCCATGTATTAAATGAACTCCTTATTCCCACTCCCTGGTACAGTTACATTTATGCCAGCCTATTACATCCCATATATTCTGTGGTAGTGGCAGGAAAAGCCTTAACTGGAAAATTTTCCTGGAAGGGAAGGGATAATATTTCAAATCAGTAATTTTAAGTCAAAAATAATACCGACCATGTCCGATGAAGAATTTGATTTGATGGATGAATTGTACTTTGTCCAATCCTTCAAAGGGTTAAAAGAAACCTTGTGTTGGGAAGAAGCCAAGGTTTTGAGTACATTGCAGTTACTATTTGAGAAAAAATACATCAAATGTCTGGCCGGGCCAGATGAGGATTTGACCGGAAGTCCGGATATTCCAAAAAATGGAAAGCAATATTACTTTCTGGCCACCAAAAAAGGGCTTATGGCCCATAATACCCTTTAAAAAGTGATTGAAGCCGATAAATTGACCACCGAGACATTAAAATATCAAAGGAAAGAACTTGAGTTAAAAGCCCTCTTGGAAATCACCCAGGCCATCAATGAAAACAAGACGGAAGCTGTATTGCTCAATATTTTCAAATTTACCTGTTTGGTGCATTTGAACATCAAGGCCTTGGTCTTGTATGTGGCCAATCAGGATGGGTTTGAAGAGCGGGTGGTTCATGGGGTAAAGGCAAATATACCCAAGTTTATTCCCAATTCAGATGTGGAGGATAACCGGGCCATTGGAAAATTAAACTTGGTGATGCCCAGAGAATTTTCCTTTTCTGAATTGGATATCTATGTTCCGGTATATCATAAGGACAAAATGCTTGCAATCCTTTTGCTAAAAACCAAGGATGGAGAGCGGGATTTGGACCTTGATTTCACCCAGGCACTTACCAATATTTTGGTGGTTGCGCTGGAAAACAAAAGGTTTGCCCGAAGGCAATTGGAGCAGGAACGCTTAAAAAAGGAGGTGGAAATAGCCAGCAGTGTTCAAAGGATGTTATTTCCATTCCAGCTTCCTGAAACAGATAAGCTCAAAGCTAAAGTTACCTATTTCCCACATAGCAGGGTGGGGGGAGATTATTATGATTTGATTCAAAAGTCGGAAGATGAAGTGTTTTTTTGTATCGCCGATGTTTCTGGAAAGGGAATGCCAGCAGCCCTATTGATGTCCAATTTCCAGGCCGCACTAAGGACTTTGCTCCGAAGTTCCTCCGATTTGAAGATGATCGCAGAGCAGCTCAATTTCACGATTTTTGAGAATACGCATGGGGAGCGGTTTATTACTTTCTTTTTGGGTTATTACAATTATAAAACCCGAACATTGAAATATATCAATGCAGGTCATAATCCTCCTGTGTTGTGTTGGGAGGATAAAAAGGCCACCGAACAGTTGGAAGCTGGAACCACCATTTTAGGGGCTTTCGAAAAATTACCATTTTTGGAAGAGGGGGAGAGAAAAGAATTAAAGGGCTTTACCCTTCACCTTTATACTGATGGATTGACTGAGGCATTGAATCCTCAACAAGAAGAATTTGGGGAAAAGAGATTGTTGGAATATATAGGGCGAAATTTATGCAAAGACCCAATGGGATTTCATAATGATTTTTTTGAAAAATGGAATGCTTTTACAGATGAAGTTCCAAAGAGGGATGATATTACCTTGATGAGTTTAAGATTTAATTAAATAGTAATAAATGGTTATTCACCATGTTCCCAAAGTTGTTAGGTGGATGTACCCTGATTTGATTTGGCATAAGAGCAGGGAAGAAAAACAGGTATATATCACTTTTGACGATGGCCCCGTTCCTGGAGTAACGGATTTTGTGCTGGAAGAATTGGGGAAAAGGGGTATGAAAGCTACCTTCTTTATGGTAGGAGATAATGTTGCCAAGTTTCCCGAATTGGCGCGGGAAGTGTTCCATCAGGGCCATCAAATCGGTAACCATACCTTTAATCATATCAAAGGTACAAAAGTAAACTTGAGGGATTATTGGGATAATGTGGGGAAATGCCAGGAAATAATAGAACAGGAATTGGGAATGAAGCCCTATTTGTTTCGCCCCCCCTATGGAAGAATGAGAAAAAGTCAACGTAAACAAACCAAGGAATTCTTTGATATAATAATGTGGGATGTTCTTTCTGGTGATTATGATCCAAGCCAACCTGCCGAAATATGCCTTCAAAAAACTTTAAACTATGTCAGGAACGGTTCCATTATAGTTTTTCATGATCAATTAAAAACAAAAAATATTATCAGAAAAGTCCTTCCGGAATTTTTAGATTATTTAGGAAGTCAGGGTTATCGGACTGGAAAGTTATGATCAGCTTGATTTCCATATTCCTTGTTTTTTTGCTGCTTATTCAGGACCTACTTTTATGGATATTGTTGAAATATCATTTCCAGGATTACTCAAAGCCGATTGAGGAAGGAAGTTGGCCAAGAATTAGTGTTTTGATCCCTGCTAGGAATGAAGCCCAATATTTACCTCAATGTTTAAAAGCTCTTGAAAAACTCCGTTATCCTCCTGAAAAGATTGAATTTATCATAGGTAATGATGAAAGTACTGATCAAACAGAAGCCATAATCAAGGCTTGGGCAGGCAAGGAACATAACAGGGTTTATGTAAATGTCAGTCCCCAAAAGGGAAATTTGATGAATGGAAAAGCCAATGCCTTAGTCCAGTTGATTCAAGTGGCAGAAGGGGAATTATTTTTGTTTACCGATGCAGATTGCGAGGTAAATCCCGAATGGGCAAGGGAAATGGTAAGGGCCTTTACCCCAGAGAAGGGAATGGTAATCGGCATTTCCAGGGTAAAGGCAAAATCCTTTTGGGAAAGGTGGCAAGGAATGGATTGGTGGCTGACATTAAGCATGGTCAAGGTGGCCTCCGATTTGGGACAATCCCTTACAGGTGTTGGGAATAATATGCTTGTCAGTAAGGAAGCTTATAATAGTGTAGGGGGATTTGAGGCCCTTCCCTTTTCTGTTACAGAAGATTTTGAACTGGGGAGGGCTATATGGGCAAAAGGATACCGGCCGGTCCATCAAGTAAGCCTATTAAGCTTGGCATTGACCAAAGCCGAAAATAATGTGTTGGATTTGCTCAGGCAGCGGAAACGCTGGACTCAGGGGGCCATGGGACTTCCCTGGTTTTGGAAAATGGCATTGGTAATGCAATTGCTGTTTTTTCCAGCCATAATTTATTTGGTTTTTCAAAATTTTACCTTTGGCCTGCTGCTTTGGGCAATCAAAATCTTTTTACAAATGAACCTGATGCAGTATTATGCCCAAAAAACTAAAACCAGGCTGCCTTTTATTCCATTATTATTTTTTGAAGTTTATTATGCGGTAATTTCATGGTCTACAATAGTATATTATTTTTGGCCTTCGAAGATTAAATGGAAAGAAAGGAATTACTGATGCACTATATTGATACCCACGCACATATTTATTCTAAAAAATACGATAATGACAGGGATGATGTCATAAGGAGATGTGAGGAAAAAGGTGTGAAAAAAATCTATATGCCTAATGTGGATGTAGATTCCATTGACCCCATGTTAGAAGCGGAGTTAAAATATCCGGATGTTTGTGTTCCCATGATGGGCTTACACCCTTGTGAGGTGGATAAGAATTTTGAAAAACAATTGTATGTAATTGAGGAATGGCTTAATAAAAGGGATTTTGTAGCTATTGGGGAGATCGGAACAGACTTATATTGGGACAAGTCATTATTTGAATATCAAAAAGAAGCCTTGAGGATTCAGGTGGAATGGGCAAAAGAAAAAAAGTTACCCATAGTGCTCCATTGCAGGGAATCCATTGATGAAACCATCCAAATTATTGAGGAATTGAAAGAGGAAAACCTTACGGGGATTTTCCATTGTTTTACTGGAACAGTAAACCAGGCCAAAAAAATTATGGAGATGGATTTTTTATTGGGTATTGGTGGTGTTTCTACTTTTAAAAACGGAGGATTGGATAAGGTGCTTCCGGAAATTGGTCTTGGTCAATTGGTTTTGGAAACAGATGGACCTTATTTGGCTCCTGTGCCTTACCGGGGAAAGAGAAATTCACCGGAGTATATACCTCTCATTGCAGAAAGGGTAGGGGACCTGACCGAAAATCCACTTGAAAAGGTAGCAAAAATCACTAATTTTAATGCCAATAAGATTTTTAACCGGTCTACTTTATGAATTATAAGATCGTAAGATTAAATACCGCAGCCAAAAGTGAGATAAAATCCTCTGTTTTGATTATCTATACTGGCGGCACGCTTGGTATGGCATACGATGATTCCGGTGCATTGGTGCCATTTAATTTTGGCCAGATCCTGGAGAAAATGCCAAACCTGACCAATCTTAATATTGCCATTACTGTAATATCTTTTCCGGAACCCATTGATTCATCCAATGTCAATATGCAGCATTGGGTAGATATGGCATACATTATTTATGAAAACTACGATACCTATGATGGTTTTGTGGTGCTTCATGGTACTGATACTATGGCTTATTCAGCCAGCATGCTCAGCTTTATGCTCAAAGGGCTTAGTAAACCGGTTATTTTTACTGGGGCACAATTGCCCATTAGTGCCATGCGGTCGGATGCGAGGGAAAATTTGATGACTTCTCTGGAAATAGCCATATCCAAAGCCAATGGGAAACCCATTGTTCCTGAAGTATGCATATTTTTCAACCATATGCTCCTTCGGGGAAATAGGGCAAAAAAAATGCAAAGTGTACACTTTGATGCTTTTGAATCTGAAAATTATCCACCATTGGCAGAATCAGGGATTGTTATCGATTATAATTATGCCGCCATCAAGCCTTTTGAGGAAGGTATACAGTTAAAGTATCTCAATAAATTGGACAATCATGTGATGATTTTAAAATTGTTTCCAGGCATTACCGCTGGGGTACTGGACAGTTGTTTCAATACCAAGGGCCTTAAGGGAGTGGTAATGGAGACTTACGGTTCTGGAAACAGTCCCACTGAGGCTTGGTTTATTGAAAGTGTGGAGAAGGCAGTGAAGAAAGGAATTATTATATTTAATGTATCTCAGTGTAATGGGGGAAGGGTCATTCAAGGGCGTTATGAAACAAGTAAGGAACTAAAAAGAGTGGGGGTTCTTAGTGGAGGGGATATTACTTCGGAAGCAGCCATTTCCAAAATGATGTTTTTACTCGCCAATGAAACGGATGAAGAAGAAATACGAAGAAAATTGATAACTCCATTGGCGGGGGAAATGTCCCTTACAAGCAATTAAGGGGATTGTACTTGCAAAAAAAGAGGGTGAAAAAAACAGTGGAAATAAGCGGTTGAAAATCAATTCCCTACTTGGTGGATGAAGGAAAAAAAGCTTTTTAAAAAGCTTTTTTTATAGAAAATAAGCTCTTGAATACTTGCATTGGCTAAATATTATATCTTTATTTGTCGCCTCGATTGTTAGCACGAAAATCAATCAAACAGAGAGGTGTCCGAGCGGTCGAAGGAGCACGCCTGGAAAGCGTGTATACCCCTAAAGGGTATCGAGGGTTCGAATCCCTTCCTCTCTGCATTTTCTTAATCCAACGGTAGTTTTTTGGAACCGAAACGGAGCTACCAAGTTCTTTCCTTTCCACTGACACAATTATCCAAATGACTCTCCTCCATTCCTTTTCTTATTAAAAGCATTTTTCCAATTTACGGAAAGATGGTTACCTTGTGACATTAAAGGGAATATTAGGGGAAATAGCGATATTGAAAAATAATACAAATATCCATTGTCATTTGATTTGAAAAAATTATATCTTTAAAAGCTCATTATTAATATTTGATACCGTTTAACCTTTATTTAAAGTCTATTAAAAACTAAATTATGAAAAAGTTAATCGCTTTGTTCATGCTTACCGGAATCCTTATGTCTCCGGTTATTACAAAAGCACAAGAGGACACTACAGAAGAAGCTTCTGCAGCGGACACTACTGAAATGATGATGGAGGAGGAAGCTGAAGAACCCGCTCCTGCAATGACCGACGACGAAATTGTTGTGGAAGAAAAACCTTTCCATCAAATAATTAAAGACAAATTTATTGAGGGGGACCCTACTTTCATGTCTCCAGTGTTGATTTGTTTGATTTTGGGTCTGGCAGTGGCATTGGAAAGAATTATCACCCTTAACCTTTCTACTACCAATACCAAAAAGCTTTTGGCAAAAGTTGAAGATGCCCTTGACCAAGGAGGTATTGAGGCAGCTAAAGACGTCACCAAGAGCACTAAAGGACCTGTAGCTTCCATCTTTACCCAAGGTTTGATGAGATATTCTGAAGGTATCGAGATGGTTGAAAAATCCATCATTTCTTACGGTTCTGTTGAAATGGGCCGATTGGAAAAAGGATTGGTATGGATCTCCTTGTTTATTTCCCTTGCTCCAATGTTGGGTTTCATGGGTACGGTAATTGGTATGATCGGTGCCTTTGACTCTATTGAAGCAGCGGGAGATATTTCTCCTTCTTTGGTAGCTGGTGGTATCAAAATCGCCCTTTTGACTACGGTTGCTGGTTTGATCGTTGCGATTATTCTTCAATTGTTCTACAACTATTGTGTAGCTAAAATCGATTCTTTGGTGAACGATATGGAGGATGCTTCCATTACCTTGGTAGATATCCTTGTAAAGCACAAACTGTCCAAATAATTGGACCGGCCTTGTGGCTTTGATTAATTAATCTTTAAACCAAAGAAGAAAAACAATATGGATTCATTCGATATTATGTTAGGAGTTGGGTACCTATTGATAGGTCTGGGCTTGATTGCTGCAATCATCATGCCCCTGATCAAGTCTATAGACAACCCCCAAAGTTTGGTTAAAATCGGAGTCGGCGTATTAGGAGTTTTGGTTTTGTTCTTGATTGCTTATAGTATATCCAGTGATGAAGTACTTCCAAAATATGCCGTTAAACCATTTAACTTGACCCCAGGTACCTCCAAAATGGTTGGAGGCGTGTTGATTACCACGTATTTATTATTCGGATTGTCTTTGATCGGAATTGTAATTACGGAGTTTAATAAACTGTTAAAGTAAGTTATAATGGCAAGAAAGAAAAACCGAATGAGTCAGGAGGTAAATGCAGGTTCCATGGCGGATATCGCCTTCTTGCTGCTTATCTTCTTTCTTGTTACCACAACTATTGCTTCAGATAAAGGGATAACCAATATCCTGCCTCCTAAGCAAGATCCTAATGTTCCACCACCCGACGTTAAAAAGAACGAGAGAAATATTTTCAAAATATTGATCAACTCCAACGACCAGTTGTTGGTGGAGGATGATTTTAGAGAAAATACTGAAGGACTGGGGCAGGAAATCAAGGAGTTTGTGATGAACTTCGGAAATCCAGACCAGGAAAATATTGAACTTTACAATAGCCTTCCCCCTTCTCTAAAGGGAATTGCCCAAAGGGATCCTAATTCATCCGACCACCCCAATGAAGCGGTGGTTTCTATTAAAACCAATCGAGGTACTAGCTATGAGCTTTACCTGGAAGTTTTGGACTTGGTGAAAAAGGCATATTTTGAAATTTATGCTGAAAGGGTAGGATTATCCGCAGATGAATACAGGGCATTGTCCAGTAGATCTGCAGCTGAAAAAGAATTATTGGAAAGAGGTAAGGAAAATATACCTATGGCCATTTCTATTGCTGAACCAGATAAAACAGGAGGTGAGTAATGATGGGTAAGTTTAAGAAAAAATCGAAAACCGAAGAGAATATCCCAACCTCAGCGTTACCTGATATTATCTTTATGCTTCTTTTCTTTTTCATGGTAACAACCGTTTTGAGAGAACAGGAAATTTTGGTAGAACAAAGTCTCCCTCAAGCAACCCAATTACAGAAATTGGAAAAGAAGTCCCTGATTTCTTATCTCTATGTAGGAAAACCCAAAAATACAAGCTTGTACGGTACTGAACCAAGGATTCAAGCCAATGATGCATTGATTACCACCAATGACATCATCAGGTGGGTAAACCAGGAAAAAGATAACTTGTCGGAAGTGGAAAGGGATCAGATTACCATTTCCCTTAAAGCTGACCGGGATGTGAAAATGGGACCTATAGCTGATATTCAGTGGGAACTAAGACAGGCGGATGCCCGGAAGATTTTATATGCATCTACTGGGAAACAAGGGCCTGAATAATCATAAATTAATCTAACAAAAAGCTATCCCTTTCCGGGGTAGCTTTTTTTTTTGTCTTAATAATAATGAAAAACCAACTTAAACATTCTCCAAAAAAAGTAAAATGGGCCTGGTCCATGTATGATTGGGCCAATTCCGTTTATAGTTTAGTAATTACCTCTACTATTTTTCCTGTTTATTATAACAATGTAACCAGGGCAGCATCTGAAACTGGGGAGATAGTATCCTTTTTTGGTTTTCATGTGGAAAATACGGTGCTGTATTCCTGGTCCATTTCATTTTCCTTTTTGGTTATAGCTTTAATCTCTCCATTATTATCGGGAATGGCTGATGCGGGTGGAAAGAAATTGCTCTTTATGAAATTGTTCGCCTATATGGGGGGGCTTTCCTGTATGGGGTTGTTTTTCTTTAATGGGCCAAACCTAGAGTGGGGAATTATTTGTAGCATGTTGGCAAGTATAGGATATGCGGGAAGTATAGTCTTCTATAACGGTTTCCTTCCTGAAATCAGTAAACCAAAAGAATATGATATGCTTAGTGCCAAAGGTTTTGCTTTGGGATATTTAGGAAGTGTATTGCTTTTAATTGTTAACCTTTTGATGGTTCAATTTCCGGAATGGTTTTTCTTGGAAGATGGAGGACAGGCAGCCCGTTGGTCTTTTCTAATTACCGGACTTTGGTGGATTGGTTTTTCTCAAATCCCCTTTAAATTTTTGCCTGATAATCCCTTTAAAAGGGAAATCACAAGTTCCTTATTGTGGAACGGATACAGGGAAATTCGCCAAGTTTTCCATGAGGTAAAAAAGATGCCCAACATTAAAGGGTTTTTGTCAGCCTTTTTGTTTTACAGCATGGGAGTCCAAACCGTGATGTATATGGCAGCTACCTTTGGGGAGAAGGAGCTTCAATTGGCTGGTGATAAATTGATACTTACCATTTTGATTATTCAAATCGTTGCCATCCTGGGAAGTTACTTTTTTGCATTTATGTCCCAAAAATTGGGGAATCAATTCTCCTTAATAACCATGGTAATAATATGGACAGGAGTCTGTGGGGCTGCCTACATGGTCTATACCGAAACCGAATTTTATATTTTGGCATTTGTGGTTGGCCTTGTTATGGGAGGAATTCAATCCCAATCCAGATCCACTTTTTCCAAATTGATCCCTGGAAACACCATAGACCATGCTTCTTATTTTAGTTTTTATGATGTCACCGAAAAAGTGGCCATTGTCTTGGGAACATTTTCATATGGCTTGATAGAACAACTCACAGGTAGTATGAGAAATAATTCTTTAATGTTGGCTTCCTTCTTTATTGTTGGCTTAGGTTTTCTTATTTTGGTTAAGGTTCCCAAAATGAAATTGGTGGAGACATAAACTTTAATCATGCAACAAATCATACCTGGAAAATCCGTTAAAGAACTGGATGCCGCATTTATTAAAGATAAAGGCATAACTTCATACAAGTTAATGGAGCAAGCTGCTCTGGCATTTTGTGACTGGTTTGTAGAACAGATTAGTCCTGAAAATGATTTGGCAGTTTTTTGTGGAACAGGTAATAATGGGGGGGATGGTATGGCCATTTCCCGATTGCTTTGGGAGAGGGGATATTCCGTTAAAGTTTTTATCATGGGTGATCCGGCCAATGGGTCCAAGGATTTTAAATTGAATCATGAAGTTTTACCAGAAGCCATACCTGTCCAATTAGTTGAAAATGTCAATTGGGAAAATTGGAAGGCAAAAGTAATAATTGATGGAGTATTGGGTGTTGGTATCAACCGTCCACTCGAAGGGGCGTATTTAGACCTGATAAAAAGGCTGAATAACTTTCCGGCTAAAAGAATAGCCATTGATATGCCTACCGGTTTGCCCTCGGATGAAATTTTGGAGGGAGAGGCATTTAAAGCCATGTTTACCGTTAGTTTTCAATTTCCCAAGATGGCCCTGCTTTTCCCTGAGCACGCTTCTTACACAGGTGAATTGGTGATAAAGGATATAGGGATAAGTCCTGATTACTTTGAAACCTTTGAACCAAAAATGTATTATCTGGAAAAAAAGGATATTCCTGAATTGCATAAATCCTTTGACCGGTTTAGTCACAAAGGAAATTTCGGAAAGGTAATGCTAATTGGCGGGAGCTATGGGAAAATGGGAGCAGTCCGTATGGCTTCTGAGGCAGCATTAAGAACCGGCAGTGGTTTGGTTTCTTGTTTTGTTCCCAGGTGTGGTATCCAAGTGCTTCAATCTTCACTTCCCGAAGCCATGGTGGAGGTTTCCGAACAGGATCATTATTTGGATGAATACCCTCCTGATAATCTGACCCGTTATGATGCCTTAGGGGTAGGGCCCGGCATGGGCCAACATTCCAAAACTGCTATTATGTTGGAGGAACTATTGAAATTATATAAAGGGCCGATGGTGATTGATGCAGATGGAATCAATTTACTGGCCTCACATCCCCACTTATTGAACATGTTAGGGCACAATATTATCCTAACCCCTCATTTAAAAGAGTTTGAAAGACTGGCTGGTGCTTGTGCCCATCAAAGGGAAAGGGTTGATAAGGTGGCTGAATTTGTTGAAAAATTTCAATGTACTATAATTTTGAAAGGGGCTCATAGTTTGATCGCCTGTCCTGACGGTACCCTAAACTTTAATTCCTCTGGCAATGCTTATTTGGCCACTGGAGGTGCTGGGGACGTTCTCACAGGCATGATTACGTCTTTCCTGGGGCAAGGTTATTCGCCCAAAGAAGCTGCATTTTGCGGGGTCTATCATCATGGTTTAGCTGGGGAATTGGCAGGAAAGGTAAACAGGAGAGGAACGATTGCCTCGGATATTATTGCAAAAATTCCGCAGACCTATTTACAATTGGGAATCCATTAGAAAAGATGAAAACCTTCCTTATTGATGGTTGATTTTATTTTTGAAAAATGTCCATTCCAGGAAGGATTAAGTATTTATAAATTAAGGGTTGAACAGGAATGCGCCCAGGTTTTAAGCTAAGGTTCTATTGGAGAGGTTTCATATTGATATGGGTGAAGAAATCTATAACAAAAAAAGCCAATTCTTAAATTGAATTGGCTTTTTTTGTTATTTAATTCACTTTTAGAATTCAGCACTTCCAGGGGTTCTGGGGAAGGCGATGACATCTCTGATGTTGCCCATTCCAGTTACAAATTGAACCATTCTTTCAAAACCAAGCCCAAATCCTGAATGGGGAACACTTCCAAAACGACGTGTATCCAGGTACCAGAATAGTTCCTCCTCACTAATGTCCAGCTGGCCCATCCTACAGGTGAGTTTTTCCATATTATCCTCCCTTTGACTACCACCAACAATTTCCCCAATGCCTGGGAATAGAATATCCATGGCAGCTACAGTTTTGTCATCCTCATTTTGCTTCATATAGAAAGCTTTGATGTCCTTTGGATAATCGGTGATGATCACTGGCTTTTTAAAATGCTTTTCTACCAGGAATCTCTCATGCTCTGATTGCAAGTCTGCCCCCCATTCTTCGATAAGGTATTTGAACTTTTTCTTTTTGTTGGGTTTTGACTTTTTCAGGATTTCAATAGCCTCAGTATAGGTGATCCTTTCAAATTCGTTATCAATAATAAATTTCAACCTCTCCAAAAGTCCCATTTCGCTTCTTTCATTGGCG
The DNA here is from genome assembly GCF_030409905.1 of Echinicola jeungdonensis. Taxonomy (NCBI): domain Bacteria; kingdom Pseudomonadati; phylum Bacteroidota; class Cytophagia; order Cytophagales; family Cyclobacteriaceae; genus Echinicola; species Echinicola jeungdonensis. The sequence goes on along the minus strand of NZ_JAUFQT010000001.1, from coordinate 584,171 downwards.
GGTTTTTTTGCATTTTCATCCGAAGCCCTTTTATCCAAAAAGGCAAGGTCTTTTGGAGAATTTTCCAAGGCGTATTTGATGATGTATTTTAGGAAATCCTCAGCAAGATCTTGGTTGTCCTCGGCATCATAAAAAGCCATTTCCGGTTCAATCATCCAAAACTCAGCCAAATGCCTTGTGGTATTAGAGTTCTCTGCCCGGAAGGTTGGACCAAAGGTGTACACCTCAGATAAGGCCATGGCGGCCAACTCCCCTTCCAGCTGACCTGAAACAGTCAGATTGGTTTCTCTTTCGAAGAAGTCCTCCTTGTAATCAATTTCTCCTTCTGGGGTTAGCGGTGGGTTTTTGGGATCCAGGGTTGTTACTTTAAATGTTTCCCCAGCTCCCTCAGCATCTGAAGCGGTAATGATTGGGGTATGGATATAATAAAATCCTTTTTCGTGAAAGTATTGGTGAATGGCAAATGATAGCGCATGCCTTACCCTGAAAACAGCACCAAAGGTATTGGTTCGCATTCTTAAGTGGGCGATTTCCCTAAGAAATTCCAGGGAATGTTTTTTGGGCTGCAAAGGATATTTTTCAGGGTCAGCTTCCCCTAAGACTTCCAAGGATTCAGCTACCAGTTCTGAGTCCTGGCCTGCTCCCTGTGAAGCTACTACTTTTCCGGTTACTTTGATGCTGGCCCCAGTGGTAATTCTTCTTAGGGTTTTTTCATCAATGACATTCGGATCGGCAACTATTTGGTAGTTTTGAATGATAGAGCCATCGTTTAAGGCAATAAATGTGATGTTTTTATTGCTCCTTTTGGTTCTGACCCAACCCATTAGAGTAACTTGGTCCCCTATAGGTTTTTTTTCTAGTATTGACCTGATTTTCGATCTTTTGTTGAATGCCATAAATTTGTTGCTTATTTGCCCATTTCTTAACGGGCCAGAAGTTGACAATTTCTAAAATGGAATGCAAAAAACGATATAATAAGCTTTTTATCAAAATTTTGATCTAATTTCCTAAATTTGAATATGGAAAGGGACGTTATTAGTCCTGTTGGTGTAAAGTTTGTTAAGTAACTTGCATACATAATTATATTGAGGACCTATACTTTATGCAAAAATTAAATTTAAATCAGGTTCTATCTCAAAAACTGTCTCCACAGCAAATTCAGTTTATTAAGCTGTTGCAGGTACCAACTGCGGAGTTGGAGGCTAGGGTGGAAGAAGAATTGGAGATTAATCCTGCCTTGGAAGAGGGAAAGGAAGAGAATGGAGAACAAAATGAAGATGAAATCCCGGAAAATTTTGAGGATGACAATAAGGAGGAGAAAGACCTCAATATAGAAGAATATCTCAGTGATGATTATAGCGGGTATAAAATGCAGGGAGATGGGAATTATTCCCCTGATGATGAAGAAAGGGAAATCCCACTTTCCAGTGCTACCTCACTTCATGAGCAATTGATTTCCCAATTGAATTTCCTGAAGCTTGATGACCATCAGAAGATAATCGGAAAACAGCTAATTGGAAGCATTGAAAGTGATGGCTATATCCGCAGGGATTTGGAGGCAATTATCAATGATCTGGCTTTTAGCCAGAATGTTGAAACCGACCTGGATGAAGTGGAGGAAGTGCTTCGGAAAATCCAGAATTTTGATCCTGCAGGAATTGCAGCCAGAAATTTACAGGAATGTTTGATCATTCAACTGGAAAGGAAAGAGCATCAGGAGGATGCGAGAATACAAAAAGCCCTTAGGGTAGTAAATGACTGCTTTGATGAATTTACCAAAAAGCATTACGACAAAATTCTGAAAAAGTGCGGTATTGATGAAGAAGACTTAAAGGAGGTGATTCATATGATTATCAGGCTCAATCCCAAACCTGGAGGAGGCTCGGATGGTATGTTAAGAACCCAATATATCCTACCTGATTTTATCTTGAATAATGTCAATGGTAAGCCTGAAATTAGCTTAAATGCTAAAAATGCGCCTGAGTTAAGGGTTAGTCGGTCTTATTCCGAAATGTTTGAGGCTTATGACAAAAGTGATAAGAAGGATAAAAAATTAAAGGAGACTGTCAGTTTTGTTAAGCAAAAACTGGATGCTGCTAAATGGTTTATTGATGCCATCAAACAAAGGCAACAGACTCTTTTGAAAACCATGCATGCCATTCTTGATTTCCAGTATGAATTTTTTGAGGAAGGTGATGAAACCAAGCTTAAACCCATGATCCTTAAGGATATTGCAGAAAGAATTGACATGGATATTTCCACGGTATCCCGGGTGGCCAATAGTAAGGCAGTTCAAACAGAATTTGGGGTCTTTCCACTGAAATATTTCTTTTCCGAGGGGATTAGCACAGAAGGAGGCGAGGATGTGAGTAACCGTGAGGTGAAAAGTGTTTTGCAGAAAATGGTTGATAAGGAGGATAAAAGGAAACCTCTTTCTGATGACAAACTGGTTAAATTATTGAATGGAAAGGGCTATAATATTGCAAGAAGGACAGTAGCTAAATACCGGGAACAACTTCAAATACCAGTTGCAAGATTAAGAAAGGAGTTGTAGTGAATCGAAAATTAGCCCTTTTACTTTCGATAATTTTCCAACCGCTATTGGTACCATCTTTGGTATTTGTAATATTACTATATTTGATTCCTGAGGCTACCATAGTACCGGAGGAAATAAAGTTTTCCATGTTGCTTTTGGTCATTGTGTCCACACTGTTGATTCCCCTATTAAGTGTATTGGGGATGCGGTATATGAGGACCATCCCTAGCCTCCAGATGGGGACCAAGCAAGAAAGGTTTCTTCCCTTTTCCATGGTCAGCTTATTCTACGGAGTGGTGACATATTATTTTTATGCAAGAATACATATAGATGAATTGGTAGTATTTACCTTGTTGACCATAACTGTGTCCATCGTTTTGCTGACCTTCATTACTTTTTTTTGGAAAATAAGTGCACACATTACCGGTCTTTCCGGGCTAATTGCAATTACTGTTGTTCTCAGTTTGAAATTTCAGGCGGAGGTATTGTTGTATCCATTGATAGGGATTATTTTAATCTGTGGTTTGGTAGGCTCTTCCCGCCTATATTTAAATGCCCACCGGCCATTGGAGGTATTGGGCGGTTTTTGTTTGGGGTTTATCACTTGTTTTGTGTCATTTTATTATTTCCTTTTGTTATAGAAAATGGATTTTAAATATATCAAGTTTATTGACCATGGTGAATGGTTAGAAATTAGGTTGAATAGGCCTGAGATTTTTAATGCGATCCATAAAGAATTGTTAATGGAGTTGTTCAGTGCGTTTGATAGGGTTGAAAATCACTCCAAATGCAGATGTGTTGTATTAAGCGGTGAGGGGAAAGCTTTTTGCAGTGGGCAAGACCTGAAAGTGTTAAAAGAAAGTTATGAAGACATCCCTATTAAGGAATTTATAAAAAAATATTATAACCCATTAATTATTAAAATCCGATCCATAAAGCTTCCTGTTATTGCAAAAATAAATGGGCCAGCAGTAGGGGCGGGTTGTGCTTTAGCATTGGCAACGGATTTAGTCCTTGTTTGTAAAGAAGCTTATTTGGCTTTTAATTTTATCCAAATAGGGCTGGTTCCGGATGCTGGAACCAGTTTCTTCCTTCTGAGGAGAGTTGGATATTCCAAGGCTTTTGAATTGACAACCACTGGAAGGAAGGTATTTGGAGAGGAAGCTGAGATAATGGGGTTGGTGGACAGGTGCGTTGAGGCATCGGAGTTGGATGAACTGGTAAAGCACTATGTCGAACATTATTCAAGTGCACCTGAAATGGCCCTAAAGCTTATAAAGCAGGGTTTGAATAAATCATTGGAAATGAACCTGGATCAAGTTTTGGAAATGGAGGCCGAGCACCAGAATAAGGCTGGGAGTTCCGACGAATTTGCAGAAGGGATAAGGGCATTTAATGAAAAACGAAGCCCAAATTTTGGAAAAAATAAAAGGGCGTAGATTATTTTACGCCCTGATAGAAGTTTTGCAATTTTATTTTGGCTTAAAATAATGCCACAGATATACCAAAATTAAATTGTTTTGTTTGGGTTTCAAATGGACCCTGGCCATTTTCAAAAAACTCATTAAGCCCATAATACCCCCAAACATTAAATCCAGGCATTCCTATACGGGTATATACTCCATATCTAATCAG